>CBDETI010000026.1:0-20552 GCA_965242775.1 Cyclobacteriaceae bacterium | reverse complement strand
AATCAAAACCGTCGCCAATAGAAATCCTGCACGTGCGCTACGCTACGAATAAGAGTTCAGCGGCGGCTCCATCGTTACTTCAAAGTAATGGACCAATAACCATCAAAAGGTACAAAATGGGCCTCCACCTCAGATTGCATCAGTTGCGCTCTTGTATTTCTCAGAAATCGGCTACTGTTGGTCCCATCGAAAATCAAATATTCGAAATTAATTGACCGCAACATTTCGGGGCGAAAGGCATTGTTCGAAATTATCACGATATCTGCTGTAACAGGCCGAAAGAACTTCATGTTTTCCATGTTCCTGATATTGAGCAACCGCTTCCCTCTCCACTCCCCCAGGCAGTAAAAGTTTGTGCAGGTCGTATTTAAACTGAGCAACGCCCAGTCTTCCGAAATCGACCCGTACCCAGATCTCAGCCGGTGGGGATCAATTTGAAATCGCAGTAGATCCAAGTCCTTTGGTAACTTATCAAGTAGTAATCTCGACTTCCCATTTTCAAATAAATCAATGGCCAAAAAACCTTTCACCTCGTAGATCGTCAGCTCGCATCGGTCCATGGTTCGGACCTTTCTCCATCCTATAGAAACCAGCATGGCAAGAAGACAAAGCATGGCAAAAGCAAAATTTGAGAACGTCCGATATTGACGGGCCCAGAAGAGCGCCAAAAAGACGGCATACAAGATGAGTATTTCCCACCATTGCATAAACAACCAATCCAACCTACTGAATGGCAGTTGCTCAATAAGCGCAATTACATAATTGAGAAGTCCAATAAATTGCCCAAGTACATCCGCTATTAATTGCCCCAGCGTAGGAAAGATGAACCCAGCAACCAACATCGGTATACCTGAAATCAAGATTAGAAAGGCGGATGGGATCACTGCCAAATTTGAAAAAAGGAAATAGGTAGGGAATTGGTTGAAGTAGTAAAGGGACAATGGAGCTGTACTGATCTGGGCTGCAATGGAAACACAGGTTACACTCCATACTTTTTCAAGAAGCGCATTGGGCACGTAGAGCAAATTGTAGATTTTGGGAAAGAGGTAAACAATACCCAGCACTGCCAAAAAAGACAATTGAAATCCAACCTGAAATACGTAATTGGGATTGATCAGGAGCAAAACAAATGCGGCAACACCCAGGGAATTATAAATGCTTCTTTGCCTGCCCAACAACTCGCCAAAAACAACTATCGAAAACATCATGGCTGCTCGTGAGACGGAAGGGGACAGTCCGGTCACTCCTGCATATAGCCAAATGACAGTGATACTGGTCAGCGAGGCCGTAACCCTTCCGACCTTATTTTTTTTCAGCGGCCTCAGCAGTATGGAAAGGAACAGGAAGAGAATCCCAACATGCAGGCCCGAGACAGCTAAGACATGGGTCGCACCAGCGGTGCTATAAGACACTTTCATGTCAGGATCTAAATAATCTTTTATCCCAACAATCAATGCCATGGCAATTTGTCGCTCTCGCCGCTCGGGAAAATAGCGCACCAATTGATTCCTTAGCCGTTCGCGAACATCGAGACACCACCCCTTTAAGGAGAAAGTTTGCATTGAATCCAGCACCAATATCTGTTCCGAGGACACAAAGCTCTGGGACCAAATACCTTTTCGCTGCATGTACTGTCGGTAGTCAAATTCATGCGGATTCATTGGGGGAGGAATTGGCAATAAAGCGCTTTTCACGTAAAGTTTGTCACCAAACACAGGCAGCTTGTCAGTTGGTTTTTTCAGGTATAAATGTGCCACACCGGTAGCGGGAAGAAATGCTCCCTTCTCTGATATCTGCTCGATGTTGATATCAAAACGGTAATATTTCTCCTTGTCCAGATAGCCACTGCTAATTACGCCTACAAAAGCGTCGGTAGATTCTCTTTGACTGTAATGGTCAGGCCGAAGTGCCGCTTGAACAAGGTATGTGTTATAGCCACTCAGCCATGCCACCAACAACCAGGTAGCTATTCCACTAGCAAGTCGAAAGTGATGCCATACGAGCATATTGCCAATTACTTGGAATGTAATAACACACCCCAACAAGCCGCCAGCAACCCAAACAGCATTCTCCCAGGCGCTCGGAAAGTGTTCATAGCCTATAACACCCAGAATCAGGAACAGGCTGAATCGAATGAAAGGAAAGGGGGACCACCGAAACATCGTCAGTCCCCCTCAAAAAAGGGCATAGCATGCCCTATAAGACCAAAATAGTCTCATTGAAGTGTCACATGGTACTACATCAAATTACATGCTAATAACCGGCTCCTCCAATACCCAATTCCGGGTAATTTGTATAGCAACACCACAAAAACTTACATTTCGTGCTTAGGGAATAGACAAGTCAGTACGGGGAAAACCACCCACGTTGTGGCTACTGAAGAACACCCCTTTGCCCGTTAAGAGCTTATTTCGATTGGGTCTTCTCCGACCTTTCGTTATAGGCCGTAATGATCCGCTTTACAAGCTTATGACGTACCACATCCTTTTCGTTGAGTTCTACGAAGCCAATTCCGGGAATATCGCGAAGAATTTCCAGGGCCTCAATCAAACCCGACCGCTGTTTGGGCGGTAGATCTATCTGCGAGCGATCACCAGTGATGATGGCTTTAGAATTAGGCCCCATCCGCGTCAGAAACATCTTGATCTGCATGGGCGTTGTATTTTGGGCCTCGTCGAGCAAAATATAGGCATTGTCCAGGGTCCGTCCCCGCATATATGCGAGGGGTGCTATCTCAATTACGCCGTTTTCGCGGTAATATTTGAGCTTCTCACCCGGAATCAGGTCATTCAATGCATCATAAATCGGACGTAGATATGGGTCAATTTTCTCTTTGAGATCGCCTGGTAAAAAGCCCAGATTTTCCCCAGCCTCCACAGCCGGTCTGGTGATGATTATCTTCTTAACATCCTTGTTCTTCAAAGCACGAACAGCCAGCGCCACTGAAATATAAGTTTTCCCAGTCCCAGCCGGACCTATAGCAAATACCAGGTCGTTTTTCCTTACACTCTGAACCAGTTTTCTTTGGTTCAATGTCCTCGGTGTTATCTTCGCACCCTTTGTGCCAAAAACTAAAATCTCGTCTTTTTCAACTTTTGGTGGATTCTGGTGATCGTCGGATATAACATTTACCACATTCTCCTGCGTTACGTTGCCGTATTTCTCATAGTGTCGGATCAGAGATGTCACGATCTCATTGACTCGCAATATTTGATCGCCGGAACCCTTGATTCTGATCTCGTTGCCTCTTGAAATGATCTTGGTATCAGGAAATGCTGAGGCAATCTCTTTGATGTTTTCGTTTTCGACCCCCAGGAAATCTACCAGGGAGACATTATCGAGGGTAATTACTTTCTCTAGCAAACGAGTGTTCTATTTAGTTTGAAGGTTGCTCTACCTACTTTTAATTTGTGCTTTTCTAACAAAATAAATAAATAATCCAGAGGCTAGCATGGCTCTTGTCACATTTATGTCGGACTATGGATGGGAAGACCATTATGTGGCAGCTGTCAAAGCTGCAATGCTGGCGGTCAATCCCAGCCTGAACATTGTAGATATCAGCCACAACATCCGCCCGTTTGATATAGGACACGGAGCCTATGTCCTGAACAGCGTTTTCAGAGATTTCCCCAAGGACTCAGTACACTTGGTGTGCCTGGACACTGCCAGCAGCGAAAGCTCCCGACTATTGGCGGTAAAATTGGAGGATCACTATTTTGTGGGCTTTGATTCGGGACTATTTAGCCTGCTTTCCGAAATGCCCGCTACTTGCGTCGATCTCAACGGCATCCAGAAAGTCGAGACAACTTTCCCTGGTAAAGATGTATTGGCCCCGGCTGCGGCTAATATTGCCAGCGGCAAAAACATCCACGACATGGGTACCACCGTGGACAATTTACAAAGACTGTTTAGTCGAAAGGTGAAAGCGACCAAGCGAGAAATTGTAGGGAATGTTATACGCGTGGATAAATATGGGAACCTCATTACTAATATTGAAAAAAAGGAATACGAGACCATCCAAAAGTTGATCGGCAATGCGCCCATTGAAGTACAGGTAGGACGAGAGTCCTTTCATGAATTTCATCAAAATTACCATGAGGTAGATTCCGGTAACTGCTTCCTGATTTGGAACTCGAAAGGTCTCCTCCAAATTGGTATAAATAAGGGAAATGCAGCCGAATTATTGGGGCTAAAGTTGGATACACCGATATCCATTTTTTTTAATACCTAAATAGTAATCTCAAAAGCGAAAGAGCATGTTAATAAGGATCGTCAGGATGGAATTTCAACCTCAAAAAGTGGAGGAATTTGTTGACTTCTTTAATGAGAGAAGAGAAAAAATCCTGGCTTTCGAGGGGTGTCAACATGTGGAATTACTCGTGGATGACCGACTGGCCAATGTCTACTACACGCTGAGTCATTGGAATGATGCTGATGCCCTTGAAAATTACAGACAATCTGCTTTCTTCGGAAAAACCTGGACCGCAACCAAAATGATGTTTGAGGGGAAACCCCGGGCCTACTCGTTGGTCAGGCCCTAATGCCCTGTACAAATTGAAATTCCGCCTTTCGCGGAGTTGCTGTTTGTTCCAATGTTGCCAGAGGCAATCGCCACATTCTTGAAATAAGAATCATTGAGGTGTATTTTCACGCTGCCATTCAGAGTTTCCAGCAACTCATAAGTAAAGACCTCACCATTGCTAAGTTCAGCCTTGTCTAAAATGGTGGTACTACTTCCTGAAGCACCCTCTACATCATTTAACCGGAAGGCCAGTTCCCCCGTTTCACCAATAGTCCCAAAATGTAAATGAGCCGGAAACGGAATCCCTTCCACTGTGTTTTCTAATGAAATGTCAACCTGAACCCTTTCCGGGCTCAACTCGGTAAATGTCACGATGCCATTGATTGGTGTCGCACCCACCCGATGCAACAAATAGGTCGATTCTCTCAATTCCTCTCCGTCGTTGTTGTTACATGCCGATAGGCCAACAATCAAACCCACAACCATTAAAATCCCAAGATTTCTTCTCATACCATCAACTTCTTAAAGTAATAACAACTTTTTCAGGCAGATGTCCCATTCTTTTCAGAATAATTTTCAATACTTCCTTGCTCAGAGAAGAAAATCGCAATGTTTCTTGTCGACGGAAAGTGTGATAAGATGATCACCAAAACTGAAATAATAGGTACAGACAAAATCATCCCAACAATGCCCCAGATCGCTCCCCAGAAGGAAAGTGCCATCACAACAATCAACGGGCTCAAGTTCAGTGTTTTACCCATGACCTTGGGCTCTACATAGTTGCCAACAAAAATCTGCACCGACTCCACCGCAATAAGAATCCACAAAAACGGCCAAAATGAAGCAAATTGGAAGATAGCAAACAAGGCCGGCAACAAGGTGGCGATGAGCGAGCCTACATAGGGAATGTAGTTGAAGAGGAAGATCAAAAAAGCCCACAACACCGCAAAATCCAACCCGAAAAGTAGCATGACGATGTAGCTCAAAATAGCAGTCAACAGGCTCATCGAAGTTTTCACAGCGAAATAAGTATTGATTGACTGCCCGATATGCCTAAGAATATCCAACATCGTTCCCTTGCGGTCCTCATTCTTGAAGATTGCCTCAATCTTCGCTGGCATGAGATTCTCTTCGATGAGCATGAATATCACATAAACGACGATTAAAGCGAAATTGCCTACAATAGAACTCAATGAGTTGAAGAAGGAACCAACGTAAGACTGCAAATCCAAATTGGAAAGGTTATCCAGGATGAACTTGTCCACGTCCTCTACTCCAGGTAGCCTGTCCAGGAAGGGCACTGCGCCCAGAGCCTGCACCATCCCACTGATATTTTCGTTATAGGTGCCTGACTTTTCAATGATCAACTGTACATTGTAAGAAAGGATCTCCCAAAAGCCCCAGAGTACACCAAAGGTGATCATGAAGGCCATGGAGGCTTGTAGCCACAGGGGCAGGGTCTTTCCCTTGATATTGATTCGGCCGATGGCATTGCGAAAGGCACTGATCAAATACCAAATGAACAGGGACAACACAAACGGTTCCAATAGGCTCCGAAAGTAAATCAGACATACTACGGTGATCGAGATAATGATCAGCCAACTTGCGGTTCTGGATATTTTAAAGGTCTTTTTCAACGGTGTGTAAGCTTGAAGCAAATCAATATCGAAAACTGCCTTTCCAGGTATTTTCGACATCTGGATATGAAGATATAGGACTCTCAGAACATTTGCACATTCTCAGCAGTTGGAATGTAAAATAGCCGCTAATTCCAAGCCGAACTCAGAAGTAAGACCTACATGACCAAACCCCGGGTAACCCTTTTTTGGTTTCGAAGAGACCTGCGATTAGAAGACAATGCGGCCCTATTCCATGCACTAAAAAGCGCAGCTCCAGTGCAACCTATCTTCATATTTGACACCAATATTCTCAACAAACTCGAGGATAAGGACGATGCCCGGGTCACCTTTATTCACCAGGAAGTCTCCAGACTTCATACAGAACTTCATCGCTACGGTGCCTCACTGGACGTGCGCGTTGGAGAGCCGCTAAAGGTCTGGCAGCAACTTACACAGGAATACGCCATCCACAAACTTTTCGCCAACCGAGACTATGAACCCTACGCAAGGGAGAGAGATAAGGCCGTTTTCGAGTATTTGCAAGAACAGGACATACCTTTCATCGCCAAAAAAGACCATGTCATATTCGAAAAGAATGAGGTCCTGAAGAAGGATGGATTACCTTATACCGTGTACACCCCTTATAGCAAAGTCTGGAAGAGCCTTCTCAACGATTTTTATCAAAAATCCTATCCTTCTGTTACCCTTTCCAATTGGAATCGGCGACCTGCGACGCCCATACCCACACTAAAAGCCATCGGCTTCCAACGATCTGCTTTGACTTTTCCCGAGCGTCAATTCCCCAGTCAACTTGTTGCGAACTATCACAATACACGGGACATACCCGCAATAGTCGGTACCTCCAGACTTAGCCTTCACCTCCGCTTTGGAACCGTCAGCATAAGAACCCTCGTTCGCAATGCTGTTAAAACCAATGAAAAGTACCTCAACGAGCTCATCTGGAGGGACTTTTACCAATCCATTCTATGGCACTTTCCGAAAGTAGTCGAGGAAAATTTCAAACCAAAATACGATCAGATATCCTGGAGAAACAACGAATCAGAGTTCCAGGCTTGGTGCAAAGGACAAACCGGTTACCCCATCGTTGACGCGGGAATGCGCGAGCTAAATGAAACAGCATTCATGCATAATCGCGTGCGTATGATCGTGGCGAGTTTCCTGACCAAACATTTGCTGATCGATTGGCGATGGGGGGAGGCCTATTTTGCCAGGAAACTACTTGATTTCGACCTGGCATCCAACAACGGAGGTTGGCAATGGGCCGCCGGAACAGGGGTGGATGCTGCCCCGTATTTTCGGATTTTTAACCCTGCCGCTCAATCAAAAAAGTTCGACCCGCAGGGCCATTATATCAAGAAATGGATTCCTGAATTACTAACTCCGGATTACCCAAAACCAATCGTAAATCACAAGTTGGCAAGAGAACGAGCACTGAATACCTATCGGGAAGGCCTTAACGGCTAATGATAAATAGGTACTTGTCGAGGTATCTTCCGGCGAGAGTGAAGCACAAAAAAAGGCTCCCGAAAGAGCCTTTATCATTTTATTGATGCTCAGCTCATAAGTGTAACCACTCTTTCTTGGCTGTCAACTCTTCTTCTGTTTCTACATAATCCGGATCGTCGACACAGCAATCCACCGGACAGACTGCTGCGCATTGTGGCTCTTCGTGAAAACCGGTACACTCCGTGCACTTACCTGACACGATATAGTAAAATTCGTCTGATACGGGTTCTTGTGATTCCGTGGCATCAAGTACCGTCCCATCCTCCAGCTCGACCTCTTTCAAGTCAGTGCCATCGGACCATTTCCATTCCACACCCCCCTCGTATATTGCTGTATTTGGGCATTCCGGCTCGCAGGCACCACAATTGATGCACTCATCGGTTATCATTATTGCCATCGTACTATGTCTTTTTCAAATTTGGCTCGAAATTAATAACCAATAAACGCCCAAAAAAGATTAAAGATTTGTTTGAATAATAAACTTTTTCCAAATGTTTTGGAGCGAACAGATACTCCTTCGGGCAAAAGGCTGGTCCCGCCTTCCACCAATACCCCTCGCACTGCCCACAGTCGGGGCTATTTTGCTCAGGTTCAAATTCCACCTCCCGAAGCTTTTTAAGTAATAGGCTGGACTACAAACTACCGGGTTCTCGGAATTACTTTTGCATCATCATGACGATTGAGCAACGCATTACCGCCTTTTCAAAACTGGGCCAACAAATACAGGAACTGCAACCGGAAGTGCTTGAACCCTTGACAAGGAAAGCCGCCAATGAAAACAATTGGTTCACCCCGGAAAACGTGCAGATGGCCTTCAGAGGTATTGCCACCATCCTCGACGAGAAAAGCCTCCGGCACTGGACTGCCGACTACAAGTTTCAGTCTTATAAACCGAAAGTCATTGGCATCGTCATGGCGGGCAATGTTCCAATGGTAGGATTCCACGATTTACTTTGCACGCTCATGGCCGGGCATAAGGCTGCCCTTAAATTGAGTTCCCACGATCAGGTCTTGATGAAGACCCTTATTGATTGGTTAGTAGAGATTGCACCCGAGTTTCGTCCTCAATTAGAAATAAGGGAACTGCTCAAAAATATCGATGCTGTTATAGCTACCGGAAGCGATAACACCAGCAGGTACTTTGAGTATTATTTTCGTGATATCCCACATATCATTCGCAAAAACCGAACGTCCGTGGCGGTATTGGATGGTCAGGAGTCCCCTGAGGAATTACAGCAACTTGCTGATGACATTTTCCTTTACTTTGGCCTGGGTTGCCGCAACGTCTCCAAAGTATATATCCCACAAGGCCTCGATTTGACTAAGGTTTTTCCACCTCTGGAGAAATACGCCCACCTTGGTGACCATCATAAGTTCCGGAATAATTACGATTACAATAAGTCCATTTACCTGGTTAACAAAGTACCTCATCTTGATACCGGTTTTAGCCTCTGGACCGAAAGCGAGGAGCTGGTCTCTCCTATTTCCGTTATCTATTACGATACTTATGAAAGCGCAAATGAGCTACGCAGCAAACTGGAGAAAAACGAATCAAAAATTCAGTGTATCATCTCCAATTCCCGAAACGAGCATATCGGTTTCGGACAAGCCCAATTACCAGGCGTGGCGGACTATGCAGATAATGTGGATACGCTCGATTTTCTCCTGAAAATACCAGACTAACATTGTTTTTCACAACCAATTCAAAGGCCTATAAGATCGCTTGCGGAATAACCCTCCTGTTTGCGGCCGTAAATTTCAAATGGCAATTCGTACCCTCATGGGCACCACTGGTATTATTACCTGTATTGATTTTTGTGCTTTCCCGCCTACTGAAGTCCTGACAGCTTCCTTTTGGTGGTTATTTCGCACCAAACCACAACCGCGTCGGCATATCCCATCAGACAAAGGGCGAATGTTGAGCTTGACGAAACGTAGAGCTCGACGAAACGTAGAGCCGGACGAAACGCTATTTCTAACTTGACAAAGTAGCGTTAAATTTGGCCTGCTTTTGAAAATGAGATTAAAAACCAATTGCTAACAACCCAGGTTAGCATGGAAACCATAAGGCAGATCCATTGAGTACTACACTCTTGTGTTAGCCGACAATGTTGAGGAACTAAAATATGAATGCTTATCAAGATTACATCCAGGAAATTGAAGAACGAAAAGGCCAGGGTCTTCATCCAAAGCCCATTGATGATGAAGGACTGCTGAACGAAATCATTGATCAGGTCAAGGACGAGAAAAGTCCACATCGCAAAGATTCCCTGAATTTCTTCATCTACAATACATTGCCCGGGACTACCAGCGCAGCAGGTGCCAAATCGAAGTTTCTCAAGGAAATAATACTTGGCGAATCAGTGGTGGAGGAAATCACGTCGGCTTTTGCTTTCGAGTTGCTTTCACACATGAAAGGAGGCCCGTCTGTTGAGGTCTTGCTGGATTTGGCGTTAGGCGACGATGCGGCCATCGCAAGGGAGGCCGGAAATGTCCTTAAAACACAAGTTTTTCTTTATGAAGCGGACACAGAGCGCTTGGAACAGGCTTTTAAATCAGGCAACGAAATCGCCAAGGAAATCATTGAGAGTTACGCAAAAGCTGAGTTCTTCACCAAGCTGCCAGAGGTACCTGAAGAAGTTGAGGTAGTCACGTTTATCGCTGGTGAAGGAGATATTTCCACGGATTTACTCTCGCCAGGCGCGGATGCACACTCCAGATCTGATCGCGAATTGCACGGGCAGTGCATTTTCGAGCACAATAAGGATATGCAAAATGAGCTGGCTGCTTTGAAAGAACAGCACCCCGACAAACGCGTCATGCTGATTGCCGAAAAAGGCACCATGGGCGTCGGTTCGTCAAGGATGTCGGGAGTAAACAATGTGGCCCTTTGGACAGGTGTTCAAGCCAGCCCATATGTTCCCTTCATCAACATCGCTCCCATCATTGCCGGGACCAATGGAATTTCGCCGATTTTCTTAACGACTGTTGGTGTGACCGGTGGGATCGGCATAGATCTTAAAAACTGGGTGAAGAAAAAAGATGCCGAAGGTAATACAGTAGTTGATGCAGACGGAGAGCCAATTCTCGAAGAAGCATATTCCGTGACGACAGGTACAGTGCTCACGATCAATACCAAAACGAAGAAGCTCTACAATGGCGACCAGGAACTGATCGACATTTCAAGTTCGCTGACCCCACAAAAAGTGGAATTTATCAAAGCCGGCGGTTCGTACGCCGTGGTGTTTGGCAAAAAACTTCAAACTTTTGCTGCAAAGACCTTGGGAATTGAAGCACCTACAGTTTACGCTCCCTCTAAAGAGATTACACAAGCGGGACAAGGCCTTACCGCCGTAGAAAAAATATTTAACAAAAACGCCGTTGGCACCACGCCAAATACCACACTTCACGCTGGTTCGGATGTCCGTGTTGAGGTAAACATTGTTGGGTCTCAGGACACTACAGGCTTGATGACCTCTCAAGAACTGGAATCCATGGCAGCCACGGTGATTTCTCCTATTGTGGATGGTGCTTACCAATCGGGTTGCCATACCGCTTCAGTCTGGGACAAAAAAGCCCAAGCCAACATTCCAAAACTGATGAAGTTCATGAATGACTTTGGACTTATCACAGGCCGTGATCCAAAAGGTCAATATCACGCCATGACCGACGTGATCCACAAAGTACTCAATGACATTACCGTAGATGACTGGGCAGTGATCATCGGTGGTGACTCTCACACAAGAATGTCCAAAGGGGTAGCTTTCGGGGCGGATTCAGGAACGGTTGCTTTGGCGCTGGCTACCGGCGAGGCTTCCATGCCCATACCGGAATCAGTGAAAGTGACCTTCAAAGGAGAGATGAAACCTTATATGGATTTTCGTGATATTGTCCATGCTACGCAAGCGCAGATGTTGCACCAGTTTGATGGTGAGAATGTCTTCCAGGGAAGGGTAATTGAAGTACACATCGGGACGCTTACTTCGGATCAAGCCTTCACTTTCACAGACTGGACCGCTGAAATGAAGGCAAAAGCTTCGATTTGTATCTCGGAAGATGAGACCTTGATTGAGTCCCTGGAGATCGCCAGAGGCAGAATTCAGATCATGATTGAGAAGGGAATGGACAATGACAAGCAAGTACTGCAAGGCTTGATCGACATAGCCAACAAGCGAATCTCAGAAATCAAATCAGGTGAGAAGCCCGCACTAACGCCAGATGCCGACGCCAAATACTACGCTGAAGTAGTGGTCGATTTAGATGTGGTCGGAGAACCAATGATTGCTGATCCGGACGTAAACAATATGGACGTTTCTAAGCGATATACGCACGACACGATCCGACCACTTTCCTATTATGGAGGGGAAAAGAAAGTTGATCTCGGATTCGTTGGTTCCTGCATGGTGCACAAAGGAGATATGAAGATCCTTGCGCAAATGCTGAAGAATGTGGAGCAACAACAAGGAAAAGTCGAATTTCAGGCACCACTAGTCGTGGCTCCCCCCACTTACAACATCGTTGACGAACTCAAGGAAGAAGGCGATTGGGAGGTATTGCAGAAGTATTCGGGTTTCGAGTTTGATGATAATGCACCCAAAAGTGCTGCAAGAACGAAATACGAGAACATTTTGTACCTGGAACGCCCTGGATGTAACCTCTGCATGGGAAATCAGGAAAAAGCTGAGCCTGGAGACACAGTAATGGCTACTTCTACCCGTTTATTCAAGGGAAGAGTGGTAAAAGATGGTGAAGACAAAAAAGGAGAATCTCTGCTCTCCTCAACGCCTGTGGTAGTGCTCTCGACAATTCTCGGTAGAACACCCAGACTGGAGGAGTACGAAGCTGCCGTGGAGGGCATCAACTTGACCAAGTTTAAGCCTTCTGGCAAGCAGTTAGTCAAGTAAGTGAGAAACTACTAAGTATAAATTGAGCCCGAGTCGTCGACTTGGGCTTTTTTTATTCCTTCAACTCCCGGCATTTCACTTGTGAATTCAAGAAACTAAATTAATTTTTGGCTGTTTCTTTCTTACAAGTCATTCACTTTTAACTCGTACTAACATGCCTCAGGACTTCTTTGGTATAGAAAAGCAGATTCCCAGCAGCCTGGGAGCCCACAAATACTTCAGTATTTTCGACCTGGCCAAAAAAAGACCGGAAGTACACAAATTACCCTACGCAATCAGGATATTACTTGAAAATGCCATCAGAAACTACGATGGGTTTGCAGTGACCGAAGAACACCTCGAGACCCTCCTCAACTGGAAAAATACAGCCGGCAAAAAAGACATTCCTTATACTCCCGCCCGCGTATTAATGCAGGATTTTACTGGGGTTCCTGCCGTGGTAGATATTGCTTCGATCAGGGCTGAGGTAGGTCGCAAGGGTAAGGATACGAGCAAGACCAACCCAATAGTGCCAGCTGACATGGTCATTGACCATTCCGTGATGGTGGAATACTTTGGGACACAAAATAGCTACCGAAAGAACGTAGACCTGGAATATCAAAGAAATGAAGAACGCTATAAACTACTTAAATGGGCCCAACAGGGACTGTCAAACTTTAGCGTTGTGCCTCCTGGCATGGGCATATGCCATCAGGTGAACCTGGAGTACCTTGCCCAGGGAGTGATCAACCGCGACGGCTACTTGTTCCCGGACACTTTGGTTGGTACTGACTCCCACACACCTATGGTCAATGGGATTGGCGTGCTAGGCTGGGGTGTCGGTGGCATAGAGGCCGAGGCTGCCATGCTCGGACAGCCTATTTACATGATCCTGCCGGAGGTGATTGGCTTGGAAATCACGGGAGAGATGCGGGAAGGAGCTACCTCCACCGACCTGGTGCTGACTATCGTCAAGCTGTTGAGAGACTATGGCGTGGTAGGCAAGATCGTGGAAGTATTTGGTGATGGCCTCGATACATTGACGGTGGCGGACAGAGCTACCATCTCCAATATGTCTCCAGAATTTGGCTGCACCGACACGCACTGGCCAATCGATGCGCAGACCCTGGCTTACATGAAAAAAACTAATCGTAGCGATGCTCATGTGGATATGGTGGAAGCATACGCCAAAGCCAACATGCTGTGGCGAGATCCCAATGCCTCAATCGAATACACAGACCGCCTCCACCTTGATCTAGGCACCGTAGAACCAACAATTTCCGGACCTAAAAGACCTCAGGACAAAGTACTGCTACGCCAAGCCAAGGATACTGTTAAAAGCTTGCTCAGCGAAACGTACGATCGCGACTATGTAGCGGTAGAGGATCGGGACGAAGTACTCGCCTCCGCCGCGGAAGGCAAAATCAAATCCATCTCCATGCAAAAGGGGGATTTGAAATTCAACTTGAGCGACGGTGCTGTCGTGATCGCCGCCATCACCTCCTGCACCAACACTTCTAACCCGAGCGTCATGATTGGGGCCGGCATGGTCGCTAAAAAGGCAGTGGAGTTGGGGCTGAATATTAAGCCTTGGGTGAAAACTTCATTAGCTCCCGGCTCCCGTGTCGTGACAGAATATTTGAAAAAATCTGAGCTCCTACCCTATCTGGAGGCGTTAAAATTCCACGTGGTTGGCTACGGGTGCACCACCTGCATTGGTAACTCCGGCGATATGATGGAAGATGTGCAAAAGGCAGTCATTGAAAACGATATGGTAGTCTGCTCGGCATTATCTGGCAACCGAAACTTTGAGGCGCGAATCCATCCCAACATTAAAATGAACTTCCTGGCTTCTCCGATGTTGGTGGTGGCCTATGCCATCGCCGGAAGAATGGATTTTGACATGAACAACGAGCCCCTTGGACAAGATCCTAACGGAAACGATATCTATTTGAAAGATATCTGGCCATCACAGCAGGAGATCAACGAAATGATGGACCAAGTGGTCACACCCGAGGATTTCAAAAAGTCCTACGACGCTGTATTCGATGGCGATCAAGCCTGGCAAACACTCAACGCTCCTACCGGAAAAACCTACGAATGGGATAGCAATTCTACTTACATTCAGGAGGCTCCCTTTTTCAAGGATATCGAAACTGAAGTGCAAAACCCGGAGGATATCATAGGAGCCAAGGTACTCTTGCAACTTGGTGACATGGTCACAACAGATCATATCTCACCTGCAGGCAAATTCCAGCCTGAGCACCCAGCGGGCAAGTATCTCGTAGAAAATGGCGTCCAGCAACGTGATTTCAACTCCTACGGATCACGCCGAGGCAATCATGAAGTGATGATGCGTGGCACATTTGCCAACGTTAGGATCAAAAATAAGCTTGCCGGTCGTGAAGGAGGATACACCACGTACCACCCCACGGGCGAAGAAATGTCTGTTTATGATGCTTCAATGAAGTATCAAGCCGATAATACACCGTTAGTGGTTATAGGAGGAAAAGAATACGGTTCAGGGTCCTCAAGGGACTGGGCGGCCAAGGGCACCAATCTATTGGGCGTGAAAGCGGTTCTTACGGAAAGCTTCGAACGTATTCACCGTTCTAATCTGGTCGGCATGGGTGTATTGCCTATGGTCTTTATGGAAGGGGAAAATCAGGAGACCCTCGGTCTCACTGGTGAAGAGACCTACAATATCAAAGGTCTTTCCTCAGATCTTACTCCGGGAAAAATAGTGGAAGTGACAGCTGAAAAACCCGATGGTCGCACAACTAAGTTCCAAGCTCGATTGCGTCTCGATTCTGGTGTAGATGTCGAATACTATAAACATGGTGGTATTCTTCATTATGTACTAAGGAAGTTTCTGACAGATTAAGCTTTTCGAGGCTAGCTTGCAGGTACCAATTTTTATCCGGAACACTTTGGAATTGAAACAAAACAAGCCAAAATGGAATTGTATAGCTTTGAACAAAAACCAATAACCTAATCTAGACATGGAAATCATCAAAATGGCGAAATGCTCCCTAGCTACTTTAGTCATCGCAGCTGTCATTACGGCCTGTGGTCCGGGACAATCCGGCAGTGAAAGTGCAAGTGATGAGGCAAAAGAAGTCAAGCCAATCACATTGACTAAGGCCACTCCCGACTCGCCCGCATATGCCGACGCATCGCTCTCATTGAATAATATGAGCCTCGAGCAAGGGGACTCGACATTTAACGCAACTTTCGATTTTGCAGTAAACAACTATGAGCTCGGTATCCAAACTGAAGGCGCAGACAATAGAGGCATAGCCAACTCAGGCAAAGGTCAACATATCCATTTTATTGTCAACAATGGCCCTTACTCAGCACACTACGAGCCCGGATTCACCAAAGACATGGAAGAAGGACAGTACGTGCTTTTGGCCTTTCTATCAAGATCCTATCATGAAAGTGTGAAAAATCCCGATGCATTCTGGATAGACGTGGTAACAGTTGGTGATCCTGAAGATGTTGAAGAAATAGACTTGACTGCACCCCACCTGTTCTATAGCCGTCCAAAGGGGACGTACAAAGGCGGGGACACTGAGAAGTTGATGGTAGATTTTTATCTACTGAACACAACTATTTCTCCGGATGGAAATAAAGTAAAAGCCACCATCAATGGCGAAGAATTCATAATTGACGAGTGGGCGCCATTCTATGCGGAGAATCTACCAAAAGGCGTGGTAACCGTGAAGCTTGAATTGTTAGATGCAAATGGCCAGCTCATCCCCGGACCATTCAATTCGGTTGAACGCCAAGTGACCCTTGAGTAAAAAATCATCTCGAATCATCAAGGCCCCGTCATTCGGGGCTTTTTTTTGTTTAAAACACATCGATCACTCCTAAAAAATGGCCTCGGTTTTTTAAAGTGTTTTACTTTCACGATCAAGCAAAACCAAAACATCTTTTGACTACTATTCATACGGTGGCAAGAAGCGGATTAACACTCTTGATGTGGCTGGCCACATTGATGTGGGTTACCGCGCAACCAGATCTAAAACTGAAAAAGAAACACCTACCCGGCCAAAATCTGGTATTTGCCCATTTTTTCAGTACAGATGGTGTCGTCATCACAGCCTCCAATGAGGTTCTCTCTTACACGGCGGATAGGGGATTTATAAATGTCTCCGGCGAATTCACAAACTTTGATTTCTCCTCAGTGACTGCCATTGCATCGCTGGGAATAGATGCTTTTTTGCTCGGAACGAAGGATAATTTTCTTTGGTGCTTCCGGGGCGATTCACTCTTCAAAATTGATGAGCAATTTGGTCTGAAAGGCCGCGAGGTTACGGCTATTGAGGTGGGATTCCAAGTCGTCAATGTGAGTACCAGCCATGGCGTCTTTGCTTCCGCCAAGGATATCATCTACTTTGATCGTTCAGGTTACAGTCGCGAATACAGTCAATTAGGAGAACAAAGCTACTATGGCTCGACCTCATTTCGTTTGCTAAACCGATCCAGACGCACCTGTGGGAATGTTCCTATGGGATTTGCCAATCACCTCGTCAGCAGTGTCTATGAAAATTATTTTTCTACCGACGAACCGGACCCTCAAGCCGTAGAAATACATGATGCCTTTTCTCGAAATACCCTCTGGAGAATTGGTGGCAGTCTCAATACCTATGCCTCTTATATTTATTACGCGACTAACAACGGCGTAAAAGTCCACCAGCACGACTGCCATCCCCGACAAATAGTTACCCTCCTCCCAAAACGTAGAGTCAATGACATCTTCACCTATCCAAAAGTCAGTAATTATGGCTTACCATCATTCTACTTTTTCGGGACCGACAAGGGACTACACGTTATCGACGATCCCGGTTCCCAATTACCGTCCACGCAGACAACAAAGGTTAGTATTGTCGGCAGCAGAGAAGTGTACTCGGTTAGCCACTCGTTCTGCGACAATACGATTTGGGTTGCCACCGATGATGGCCTGTTTGAAATAGAATTTGAAAACCAGCAACCTAGTTATGGGGGGCATAGGAATGATTACCGCAACCAACTATTCTGTGAATCTGGTGAAAGGCAATGGGGATTGGGCAGATCTGAGTTTCAATATCAATGGCTTCTGAACGACGAAATTATCCCAGGAGCCACTGACAATAGCGTAATTGTAAAGGAACCAGGGGTTTATAAGCAGATATACACAGGTTGCTATACTAGTGACACAATTACATGGGCGAGATGGGCAGAAGATGTAAATGCGACCGCCGTGATCACACCGGACACCAATGTGGTCAGTTGCAGACCTGTGACACTGCGCGAACGCTTTAATAGAAGTGATCAGGAATACCAATGGTTCAAAGACGGCACAGCAATTACCAATGGTACCTATCGGAATTTATTGGTTACCGAAACCGGTGATTACCACCTCGAGGCAATGACATGTAGTGGAGTGATCCAAGTAAGCTCCCCAGTTACTGTTGAAATAGTTGAAGCGGTCCCTACGCCTGAGATAGACCCAATATACGCGCAATCCGCTTACTGCATTGGTGATTCCATGCGGTTGACAAATGTTCCGGCAGGTGCCAGAATCCTTTGGGGAGATGGCGTCAGAATCGGCAGAAGGGGTCCCCTGCAGTATCCTGAAGAGTATTTCGACCATGATGAGGTTGTCTTCTCTGACGATTTCATGCCTTCGAAGGTCCGCTATGAATCCGCAGAAGGGTGCCAGTCATCGGCAATTTTGATTAACTACAAACGCCCATTCTCCGATGGTGGCCGACCCATTGCCGTCCTTCGGGAGGATACAATTCGGGGGTGTGGTTCCGGACCCTACTGGGCCCGTATTGATCTACCTCGATTTGGGAGTTTTCGCATCCAATGGACTGATGAGTCTCAGGATCATATTAGCCGCTATTACCACGACCGTGAGTTTGATCAACCGGGTCAGTATACTGCCCAGGTCGAGGAAGCGAATGGTGCTTATTGCTGGACTCAAAGCATTTCCGTCACAGTTATCGAAGATGAGGGTAAGCCATTTCACCAACTCCGGCCCAGCAATGACTCTATCGACTTTTCCTGGTGTGAGCCACCCTCACTAGTGCCATTCAACCAATATTTTCATCTGCAGTCTACTGGTTTGGATACCGTTTTCGGCCCCTTAACTACCAATTCTTTAACACTACCGGCGGAAAACTGGCTGGAAAAAGGAAAAACGTATGAGTACTACATCGAGTGGAGACAAAGGGGAATCAAAACAGAAACGGCGACCCTTACAATTGACGAATGGAATTTGCAAGTACCCGCGACCATCGCACCGGGACCATATGATGCATATACCACTGGATCGGACATATCGTTCACCTGGGACGATCGCAATACGGACCCTGAAGTTGAATACAATGTGATCATCACTCAGCCCAACAATCTCGACACACTTATCTACTCCGATGATAAAACTCATCTTTTAAGCACCGTTCAGACCTTTCCTCCTTCAACAAGTCCTTACAAGTGGCGAGTAGAGGCATTCAACGACCTGGATACCATTACTTCAGAAAGCCAGCTTTTCTACGTCACCTCGGCGGATAGTTTGACATTACAGCCCACAAAACCTATCGATGGGGCCGTGCTGGGGTTAGAGGAGCTCGAACCAGAGACACTTCAATTTGAATGGGTTTCCCCTTTCGACACAGGCCATTTCGTTCAGGTTCAAGGTCCGCAGGTGGATACCCTGCTTTCTGCGCTGGATGCTGACACCATACACCTGGAAAATTTAGATTTTCTAGTGGCCAATGAAACTTACCGGTGGCGTGTTCTGGCTAAGCGTGAATTCGATTCACTGCGATCAGATTGGCACACATTTAGTATCCAAAGAAACGCCGAAATCACTGGAAGCAGCAACAGCAATGCACTCAAAGGAGTGAGATTTAGCCACAGCGAATGGGTAGATTTCAATGAGGACGGTTACCTTGACTTGTCACTGTCGGGCACCAAGACCGGATCCTCTAGTAATCGGCATTTTCTGTTGTACGAGAATGACCAGAACGGCGAATTACTGTTGAGGTCCGATGATCATATACCCCTGACCATCTATGGAGAACACGATTGGGGCGATTTAAACAACGATGGATTTCCAGATATGGTTTTAACCGGCACCACTTCCGGATTCAATCGTGACAATGTCACCAATCTTTATCTGAATGACGGTACCGGCAAACTGGATCTCATCGGTGTAAGTCTACCTAAGATGTCTCGAGGTAGCGTAGATATTGTGGACATAGACAATGATGGGTGGAAAGACATTTTTCTCATCGGACTTGACGAAGACCTGAACTTCGCTGCCTCAATATTCAGGAACAACGCGGATTCAACTTTCACTTTCATCGAGCATCTAGGCCCCAATGGAAGTGATAGGTATAATTTCTCAAGGAGCCAATCGGTATGGTTAGATATCAATGGAGATGGTTTGCAAGACTTAATATACGCCTACGCATTCGGTAACAGGCTTAGTGGGTTCAAGGCCTTTATCAATCGTGGTGACTTTCACCTCTCTGAGCTACGCTATTGGGCAACCGGCCAAAGTGGATTCAGCTACTACCACGGCATCACGATGACACCCTTGGATTTCAACAATGACGGCTGGATGGACCTGGCCCTTTCCGGAACACGTGGGGAACTTGGGTCTTCCACCCATCCTGCACGATTATATGTACTTGAAAACGGCGGCAATAATGTATTTCATACCTTCTGGACAGAATACGTAGGTACGTACAACGGAGGTATTGATGCTGCGGACATCAACAACGATGGCTACACGGACATTTTGCTCACTGGAGCAGGTAATGGCACCCGCTCCAGCCATATCATTTACAACCTGGGTGGTGAGGACTTCCTAAAATCGAATTCTGCTGACCTGGAAAATCTAAGTTTCGGTGGTATCACATACGGTCAATTAGCACCTAATCAAGATCCTGCAATTTTGGTTCACGGCGAACCTTCCGGCAACGGTGACGAAGTTTCGGT
>CBDETI010000025.1:0-11623 GCA_965242775.1 Cyclobacteriaceae bacterium | reverse complement strand
GAAATACCCGAATTCTGGGTTTTCTAAGTAAAAATAATCCTATTTAACCCCTAAGCTGTGGGTTTTTACCAGGGCACAACCAATGCCGTAAGGGTTTGTGAGCGATGGTTTTTTAATATTCATGAGAGCATGGATATTATTACTCATAACGCTGTTTTTTTCCGGCTGCGTAGATGTTTCTGAAGTAAATCCTCCGGAAGGCGAGAGGATATTGGTGGTGGATGGCTTTATCAGCAACTTCAACGGTCCTCATGTGGTTGAACTTACCCAAACTGCGACCTATGGTTCCGTGTTTGAGGGAGTGATTGCCAAGGTGCCAAATGCCACCGTGCTCGTTCGGGATGGTCAGGGTAATATCTTCGAATTCACAGAGATTATCAATGGGACCTATGTAAGCGAAGCTGATTTCAGCGCGACACCCGGCGAGAGTTATTCACTACTCATAGAGACGAGTATTGGTGAGCTCTACTCTTCCATTCCACAAGTTTTACCTTCACCTGTGCCCATCGAGGGAGTGGAGATTCGGGCCACAGAACAGCCGCTTCCAGGAGTTGAGTTATATGGTGTATTTACAGATCCTGAGGAGCTCGGAAATAACTATTACTGGATCGTTGAAGGCCGATATCCGGCATTATTGAATTTTGGTGGGGAAACCTGTATTATTCCTGAAACACGCCGTGAGTACCATGCGATTATAGGTGACGACAACAGATCCGGAGCGGAAATAACGACACGAATTTCATTTCTTGAGGACGATGGCTTCAGGTTTACTTCACACTATTTCGGGAAAATCTATCAGTTATCAGTCACCCCGGAAGCAGCTAGTTTCCACAGGCGATTGGGAAGTCAGGTAGCGATCGGAGGGGGAGTATTTGATCCACCACCAGGCAAGGTTTAGGGGTAATATATACAACCTAAATAACCCGGAGGAGCAGGTTATTGGATTTTTCGGAGTTTACGGTGCTGATTCCACGTCTATTCACATAGATCGAGATTTTCTAACTAATCCGTCGCGTGCAAAACGCATAGAAAGAAGATTTTGCGAATAGTATTTACCAATTCTTCTGAGTCAAAAGATAATTCCGGACATAGTCCGCTATACCCTCCTCGAGGCTGGAAAAGCTATCAGTGTAGCCGACAGATCTCAATTTCTCCATATTCGCCTCGGTGAAATATTGATACGTGTCCCTAATATCGGCAGGTGTATCTACAAATTCGATTTGTGGCTCCTGACCCATTGATCCAAAAACAGCACGAGTCAA
Source organism: Cyclobacteriaceae bacterium (assembly GCA_965242775.1). Lineage (GTDB taxonomy): Bacteria > Bacteroidota > Bacteroidia > Cytophagales > Cyclobacteriaceae > JAWPMT01. Next base: position 10,361 of record CBDETI010000025.1, on the reverse strand, counting down.
ATCAAGAAAGGTTCTTGCCATCCCTGTGCCCAAATTATAGATTCCCGAGTGATCCCGGTGGTGCATAAGCCAGTAAAGCACCTGTACCACATCTTTTACGTAAATGAAGTCCCGTTGCTGTTCGCCATTCTCAAATTCCGGGTGATGGCTCCGGAATAGCTTCATTTTGCCGGTCTCCTGAATTTGCCTAAAAGCATGATAAACGACGGATGCCATGCGGCCCTTATGAAATTCATTCGGTCCATAAACATTGAAAAACTTTAAACCGGCCCAGAAAAACGGTTTTTTCTCTTGTTCCAATACCCACAAATCGAAAGCTTGCTTTGAGTCGCCGTAGGCATTTAGTGGGGTTAAAACCTTTGTCGTATCGTTCGAATCTTGATAGCCATTTTCCCCACCTCCGTATGTCGCGGCGGAGCTTGCATAGACCATCGGAATCTGCCGTTCGCAGCACACTTGCCATACTTTTTTGCTGTAGTCGGTGTTCAAGGACCATAGCATTTCCCTGTTCTGTTCAGTAGTATCCGTGCGCGCGCCGAGGTGGAAAATAAACTCTACTTCGTCGGCGTTTTTATCCAACCAGTTAAAGAAATCATTCCTTTCAACCCTTTGGCTCACAACTTTGTCAACAAGATTCGGTGCTTTAGCGGGGCTTGAAAAATCATCAACTGCTACAATTCGATTAAAATTGTGAGCATTCAGTTCTTTGATTAGACAGCTACCTATAAAGCCAGCGGCTCCCGTGACGATGATCATTTTTTTCGGTCAAATTTAAGTTGATTTTATAGCTGATAGATTCACTTGCTAGATTAATATCTTTGTGCCTAGATGGTATACGTTAGTAGAAAAGAGCATTTCAATGCTGCCCACAAACTCTACAATCAAAAGTGGTCCAGAGAGAAGAATGAGGCGGTTTTCGGCCCATGTGCCAATGAAAACTGGCATGGTCATAATTTCGAACTTATAGTAACCGTGAAAGGCCAACCAGACTCGGAGACGGGGTTTGTAATAGACATGAAAGTACTCGGGGATTTAATAAAAGATGAAATCATCGAAAAGGTAGATCATAAAAATCTCAATTTGGATGTTCCCTTTATGGCAGGAAAACTTACAAGCTGCGAGAATCTCATCATCGCCTTTTGGGACATCCTGGCACCGAAAATTACAGCATTGGCTCCCAGTGCACAGTTGCATTCATTGAGACTGAATGAGACACCAAAGAATTTCGTAGAATATTTTGGGAGCTGATGACATACTTTCTTGTAGCTGGTGAAAAGTCCGGGGACATGCATGCGGCAAACCTTATGAAAAGCCTATCCGAGTTGGATAAGGAGGCAGTTTTTAAAGGTTATGGGGGCGATAACATGATAATGGCGGGACTGGATTTGGTGCATCACTATCGCGAAATATCCTTTATGGGGGTCTGGGAAGTGATCAAAAACCTAAGAACTATAAAAGCAAAATTAACTGAGTGTAAGCAGGTCATTATGGAGATGAGGCTGATGTACTTATACTCGTTGACTTTCCGGGGTTTAATCTACGATTAGCCAAATTTGCAAGTCCATCGGGCTCAACGTTGCTTATTACATCGCTCCCAAGACGTGGGCATGGAAAGAAAAGCGGGTATTTAAAATCAAGAAATATGTTGACAAAGTGTACAGTATTCTGCCGTTTGAAAAGCAGTACTTTGAGCAATTCGGGCTTGATGTTGAATACGTTGGAAGCCCGACCCTTGAACACATCAAACAACATCGAAATAAACCACTCGATACCCATGACAGGGCAGAAGTGGTGGCATGCTTACCCGGCAGTAGGGTGCAGGAAGTACAAAGTTCACTTGATTTAATAGGTGAGGTTGCCTCTCTGAATCCGGAAGTAATCTTTTATGTGGCGGCTGTTGGACAACCTGGAAAGCAGTATTTACAACAGGAAGTGGCAACACAATGTGAAGGGTCTTAACCGAACGGACCTATGATATCCTGCAAAGAGCTGACGCGGCCATAGTGGTTTCAGGAACTGCCACACTCGAAACGGCTTTATTCGATGTACCGCAAGTAGTCTGTTATCGGACCAGCACACTTACTTATCATCTTGCGAAGTGGGTCTTAAAAATCAAGTACCTGTCATTAGTAAACCTTATACTTGATCAGCCATTGGTGCGTGAGTTGGTCCAGGATGATTTCAACCCTAAATCTGTGAATGCGGAACTTCAAAAGCTTTTGCAGGACCCGCGCTATACTTCCGCAATCCGCGTGGGTTATAACGCGCTAATAAAAGAAATGGGGATCAGGTAGCGTCAGAGCGGACAGCTCACTTGATCTGCAAGGATTTCGGGTAGGCTAAGCCGCGCTTTTAATTTGCTGAATTTCGACTTTTCGAACTTCTCTTCCGCGTATTCTTTCGATATCACAACCTCCGACACATCTGTGGAGGATGGAATTTCGAACATGGCATCTGTGATGATCGCTTCAAAATAGAACGTAATCCTCGGGCGCCGAGCTTAAAATCCAAAGCCTTTTTTACGATATAGTCTAGCGCGCCCCTCTTCCAATTTCAGCTTCACGTCCTCCATCTCGAAGAGTTTCTCATATTGCTTGATAAGAGCATTCTTTGGCTCCTTCAGGATGCTCTTCAGCGCTTCCTCATTTAAAGGATCTAAGTGTGTTAGAACCGGCAAACGGCCGATTAGCTCTGGAATCAATCAAAGCTTTTGAGGTCCTGAGCAGTAATGTATTGTAACAGATTCTCTTTGTCCAGCTGACCAAAGTCATCTTCCTCTGGGTTTACGAATCCGATTGGTCGGGTATTGAGCCGATTGCCAATGTGCCGCTCAATTCCATCAAAAGCACCTCCGCAGATGAATAGGATATTCTCAGTATTTACCGAGATCATCTTTTGATCAGGGTGTTTTCGTCCTCCCTGAGGGGGCACATTAACAGATGTACCCTCCAATAGTTTCAGTAGTGCCTGCTGTACTCCTTCGCCACTGACGTCCCGCGTGATCGATGGATTATCTGATTTTCGCGCAATTTTATCCAGCTCATCTATGTAGACGATGCCTCTCTCAGCTTGTTCTACGTCATAATTAGCAGCTTGCAATAGACGGGTGAGAATACTCTCTACATCTTCCCCGACGTAGCCCGCTTCGGTTAATACCGTAGCATCAGCAATGCAAAATGGCACTTGGAGTATTTTTGCAAGCGTTCTGGCCAAATACGTTTTACCAGTCCCAGTCTGACCGGCCATGATAATGTTAGACTTTTCAATCACCACATCATCGTTGCCTTTGCCCTGCATAAGTCGCTTGTAGTGATTGTACACAGCAACGGAAATGTACTTCTTCGCCTCATCTTGGCCGACAACAAATTCGTCTAGGTGACTTTTCATGTCGACCGGCTTGATCAGATTGAAATTGGGCGCCTCCGGACTATCCTTGGCTTTCAATTCCTCGTTCAGAATTTGCTGCGCCTGAGTAATGCATTTGTCGCAGATATGAGCATGGATACCCGAAATCATCAGGTCCACGTCCTTCTTATTCCTGCCACAAAAACTACAAGTGACTTGCGCCATAGCTTATTTTTTAGTTAGTACTTCATCAATGAGGCCATATTCTTTGGCCTCAGATGCTCTCATCCAATAATCACGGTCAGAGTCTTTCTCAATATCCTCGTAGCTCTTGCCCGTGTGATTGGCTAGTATACTGTATAAATCCTTACGAAGCTCCTGCATCTGCTTCAACGTAATTTCCATGTCCCTGGACTGACCCTGCATCCCACCACTGGGCTGATGGATCATGATACGGGCATGAGGCAATGCTGATCGTTTCCCAGCTGCTCCTCCCGCCATCAGAACGGCGCCCATCGAGGCAGCCATGCCCGTACAAATGGTGGCTACATCGGGATTTACATATTGCATAGTGTCGTACATTCCCAATCCCGCATAAACCGAACCACCCGGGCTATTGATGTAAAGCAATATATCCTTTTTACTATCAACCGATTCAAGGAAAAGTAACTGCGCAGTAATGATATTGGCAATGTTCTCCTCCACCTGCATACCGAGGAAAATGATTCGATCCATGATCAATCGGGAAAAGACGTCTATCTCTGCAAAGCGGGTAGGTCTTTCCTCAATGACAGATCTTGTCATATTCTCCACACGTGTCGAATAGGCGTCGAATGTTGAGCCACTGATACCCATTCCCTTTACTGCGTACTTCCTAAATTCTTCTTTATTGTTCATTCCAGATTTATACAATATCTAACAAAAATAAAAAAGTCCCTCTAAGCGGGACTCATTATTAACCCAACAAGGGCCTGGTTAGTTCTATTCCGCAACTTCGATATCATATGAGCTTCCTAAACTCATCCAATGAAACCTCCTTCTCCTTAACGGTAATCGCCTCTTTTACGTACGTCAATATCTTTTTGCTCATTACCTGATTATACACTTTCATGTAATTATCGCCATTTTCTCCTTTGAGATAATTGTCGGCAAATTGGTCCAATTGATCTTTCAACTGCTCCGCCATTCCGTGACCGCCAAATTGCATCAATATCTGCTCTTTTGCCTCAGCCACCACATCTTCGTGTTCGACTTTTATTTCCTGCTCCTTTGCCAACTTTGAACTGATAAGCGACCACACCAACTCCCGTGAGTAAACTTGGTATTCCCCCTCGACCAATTCCTCGGTCATATTTTCGTTGGTCTCCACCAGCCATCTTTTCAGGAAACTGTCGGGCAAGCTCACCTTGGCCTTTTCTCCTATCTGCTGTTTTAACTTATAGTCAAAAAACTGCTCCGACTCCCGATCATAATTAGAGGATATGGTCGATTTTACTTTTTCCTTAAAGGCATCCAGGCTGTCTACCCCCTTACCAAATGTCTTTTCAAACAACTGCTCATTGACTTCAGCAGGTTTGGTATGGGTGATGCCCTGGATAGTAAATTGAAACTTATTCTTCGCAGCTTTGACATCCTCCTCTGTCATACCCGCGAGCCGCTTGAGGTAATCTTCATCCTTAAAGAACTTTTTCGCATCCAAAGTTATTTCTGCTCCAATTTTCTCTCCTACAAGTTTTTTGATACCTGCCTTTTCCATTTGACGTAAGTCAAGGCTTACTTCCCGTTCAAACTCCTCGCTTTTCGGAGCAAGCTTACCCGCTACTGTATCTTTTTCGGAAATAGTTTCTACTACCTCTGGTTCGCCAAACTGAAACTGAAGATTCTCTATGGTTTCATCGACAACAGCATCATCAACTTTGATCTTTGGATACTCAACTTTCACCTTTTTGTCGATTTTCACATCGAACTCACCGGCATAACCGGCATTGTACTGGAATTCAAAATCTTTTTGATTGTCCCAATCAATAGCTTCAAAGCCCTCTCGCACAGGAAGCGGTTCCCCAAGAAACTGAAGGTCATTTTCACGAACATATTTAGTCAATTCCTCGCTGAGGATCTTATTGATCTCTTCGACTAGAAAAGACTGCCCGTACATCTTTCTGATAAGCCCTGGAGGGACCTTACCAGGACGAAAACCTTTCAAGGTGGCCTTTTTACTGTACTCCTTGATTTTTTGCTGAACACCTTGTTGATAATCCTGCTCGTTTATTTTAATTTTAATAAGAGCCTCGTTGTTCTCGATTTTATCAAGTGATATATCCAAATTTGAAACGTGTTTAAACCTCTCACAAACTAAAAACCCCCTTATGATTGGTATCGATAAGAGGGCCTTTGTGCGGATGGAGGGACTCGAACCCCCATGCCTCGCGGCGCTAGATCCTAAGTCTAGTGCGTCTACCAATTTCGCCACATCCGCAAAATAGGAGTGCAAAATTATTCAAAATATTAATTACTATAACAACTAAACAGCAGAATATTTAAAAATGTCCGAGTTCGTAGTAGAGGATGAAAATAAGGAGATTGTAAGGAAATATCGGACCCTGCTGAGGCATGCTAAGCCTATCCTCAAGAAAAACGATGCCCGCATCATAAAAAAGGCTTTCAACACTTCCCTGAAGGCACACGAGGGAATGAGAAGGAGGTCCGGTGAACCATATATATATCACCCTATTTCCGTAGCAATGATATGTATAGATGAAATTGGCTTGGGCACCACTTCCATCGTTTCTGCGCTGTTACATGATGTGGTAGAGGATACAGAACTGCAACTTTCCGATATTGAAAGGTTGTTCGGGTCGAAAGTAGCCATGATAATAGATGGCCTCACAAAAATTTCAGGAGTCTTCGACCAGGGTTCATCGCAGCAAGCGGAGAACTTTCGTAAAATGATCCTGACTTTATCAGAAGACGTACGCGTTATTTTGATAAAGCTCGCTGATCGGCTCCACAACATGAGGACCCTGGATTCCATGCCGCAGGATAAACAGTTAAAGATCGCCTCGGAGACGAAGTATATCTATGCTCCCCTGGCCCATAGATTGGGACTTTATGCCATCAAAACGGAACTGGAAGATCTGTGCCTGAAGTACACCGATAAGGAAGTGTATGACGATATAGCAGCCAAAATCAATATCACAAAGCAAACTCGCAACAGATTCATTAGAAACTTCGTCAAACCAATCAGAAATTCCCTCGATAGGCTCAACGTTCAATATGAAATTAAAGGCCGCCCCAAATCGATCAATTCTATTTGGAGCAAAATGCAAAAGCAAGGGGTGACTTTCGAGGAAGTCTATGACCTCTTTGCTATCCGAATAATTCTCGATACACCTGCGGAATTGGAAAAGCAGATCTGCTGGCAGGTATACTCGATCGTTACAGATTTTTACCAGCCAAACCCCGAACGTCTTAGAGATTGGATAAGCATTCCGAAAGCCAATGGCTATGAATCTCTCCATACCACAGTGATGAGTGGGCGGGGCCAATGGGTGGAGGTGCAGATCAGGACCATGCGGATGGATGATATTGCTGAAAAAGGTTACGCTGCTCATTGGAAGTACAAGGAGAGCTCAGATGGTAACGCCGAGATGGGCTTGGAAATGTGGATCAGCAAAGTTCGTGAAGTACTTGAAAACAACGATGCCTCCGCCATTGAATTTGTTGACAACTTCAGGTCAAACCTTTATCACGAAGAAGTATTTACATTCACCCCCAAGGGCGACCTTATCACACTCCCTAGTGGCGCCACTACCTTGGACTTTGCCTTCGACATCCACACGGAAATAGGCAAAAGGTGCATAGGTGCCAAGGTGAACCAAAAACTAGTTCCATTGAACTATAAATTCAAAAATGGCGATCAGGTGGAAATCCTCACCAGCAAAAAGCAAAAACCCAGTGAAGATTGGTTGAAATATGTCGTGAGCTCCAAAGCCAAATCGGGAGTAAAGGACGCGCTAAAGGAGGAAAAAAAGGTGTTTGCCGGCGAGGGGAAAGAGATTATCAAGAGGAAGTTGAAACAGATGAAATTGCCTTTTGATCAGTCCGTTTTAAATCGGGTAGTCAGTCATTTCAAAGCTGGTACACCCACGGAGCTGTTTTACCTGGTTGGCTCCGGCAAGATCGATCACAGTGAACTCAAGAAATTCAATGATTCGGAAACACCCAAAGTCCTGAGAGGCGAGATGATCGATCGCCCTGTGGTGGAAAGTCCGAGAAACAAATCAGCCAACCGCAAAGTGCAGGAGGACCTACTGCTGATCGGCGAAGAGTTGGATGTCTTTGATTACAAACTATCTAATTGTTGTAATCCCATTCCAGGTGATGATGTATTTGGTTTTGTTACCGTAGCTGATGGTATCAAAGTCCACCGAACGAATTGCCCCAATGCGCCAGAGTTACTGGCCAATTACGGTTACAGAGTGGTTAAAGCCAAATGGGCAAGCAAGCAAAATTCAACTTTTGAAGCCGCGATTAAGATCCTCGGAACAGATAGGATAGGCCTCATAAATGACGTTTCCAATGTTATATCTGCCGAGCTAAAGATTAATATGCGTTCCATGAAGATCAATACTGAGGGCGGTATTTTCGAGGGAGAAATTCAACTCTATGTGGACGATACCAATCACCTTGATTTGATGATTCGAAAACTGGAAAGAGTGGAAGGAGTGCTGAGCGTAAGCAGGTTTAACAATAGTGACTTTTGATCTATCTTTGAGGCCGATGATTCAGACCGCCAATATTCTTGAAGAGGTAAGAAAAATCTTTACGGCTTTCTTAGAGAAGAAAAACTTGAGAAAGACACCTGAAAGGTTTGCAATACTCGAGGAAATCTACACGCGACAAGATCACTTTGATGTTGAGTCTTTATATATAAGTATGAAGGACCGAAACTATAGAGTAAGTCGTGCCACGGTTTACAATACCCTCGATCTTCTTAGCGAATGCGATCTTGTGACTAAGCACCAGTTTGGTAAGAATCTGGCGCAATTCGAAAAATCATACGGATTTCGACAACATGACCACCTGATCTGCACCGACTGCAACAAAGTAGTGGAGTTCTGTGATCCAAGAATTCAAAACATCCAAAATACTGTAGGCAATCTGCTACAGTATGAGGTAATACACCATTCACTTATTCTTTATGCGAATTGCAAGAAAGTGAATTGTGAAAACAAGAAATAGGAACTAATAAAAAATAGTAATATGCAATACATCCATCAATTAGAAGGGGAATTGATGAAGATCCGGTTTGAGGGAGACTTAATTGGTGAGAATAAAGGTCCCGAACTTGTCGAGATTGTCAATGATGCACTCGGTGGAGATAAGGCCAGGTACTGTCTGGTTGACATATCCGATGTGCGATATATCAACTCTTCGGGGATTGGTGTGCTCATCACTATTTTGACAAAATTTAGGAACAAAGGAGGGGAACTTTATTTGATCAATCCGTCGGATCATGTAAACAAGCTTCTTATAATTACTAAACTCCAGGCAATCTTCAACATCGTCAAAAGTCAGGAAGAGGCGATGACAAAAATCACCGGTTAATGAGTAAAGTCGATATACTTTTAGGCCTTCAGTGGGGAGACGAAGGCAAAGGGAAAGTTGTGGATTTTTTGGCCCCGAAATATGATATAGTTGCAAGATTTCAAGGAGGGCCAAATGCAGGTCACACCTTGGAGTTTGAAGGTCACAAACACGTACTGCACCAAATACCCTCAGGCATCTTTAGGCCAGATATCTTGAATATCATTGGAAATGGTGTGGTCCTGGATCCTGTTACTTTCAAGAAAGAGTTGGAAGACCTAAAAAGCTTTGAGATTGACTTTTCACAAAGACTCGTCATATCAAATAAGGCGCAACTAATCATCCCGACTCATCGCCTGCTGGATAAGGCCTACGAACAAGCAAAAGGTAGTGAGAAAATCGGCTCGACCTTAAGAGGGATTGGTCCAACCTACGAGGATAAAATGGCCCGAGTCGGTTTACGTGTCGGTGATATATTGGAACCAGACTTTCAGCAGAAATACAATAAACTTAGAAGCCGACACCTTTCCATACTTGATTACCACAATTGCGACCATTCAACACTTTCAGGCCTTGAAAAAGATTTCTGGGAGGCAATTGAGGTTATGCAATCAATGAATATCCGAAATACGGAATATTTAATTAACAAGGAACTCGATGCTGGCAAGAGTGTGCTGGCAGAAGGTGCGCAAGGATCCCTGTTAGATATCGATTTCGGTAGTTATCCTTTCGTTACCAGTTCCAACACCATCTCTGCAGGAGCTTGTGCAGGACTAGGGGTAGCTCCCAAGAGCATAGGAGAAGTGTTTGGAATATTCAAGGCTTATTGCACACGAGTTGGTAGTGGGCCATTTCCTACCGAATTGCTAGATCAGGAAGGAGAAGAACTTCGACAGAAAGGAGGAGAGTTTGGTGCCACCACAGGAAGACCCAGACGCTGTGGCTGGCTTGATTTACCAGCACTGAAGTACACCACCATGTTGAATGGTGTTTCTCAGCTTTTTATGATGAAAGCAGATGTTTTGGCCGAACTCTCTACCATCTCCGTCGCCACCAGTTATCAAATTGATGGCGTGAGTACATCTGAGGTGCCATTATATTTTTCTGATAAAGTAGATTCTATATTACAAGAATTCCCCGCTTGGAAAACCATTGATTCCAAAAGTGATTTTGGGACATTTCCGGAAGAACTCACCAATTACATCGCTTTTCTCGAAAATTATTTGAACGTACCTATAAATATGGTGTCTGTAGGACCAAATAGAGATCAAACCATTTTAAAGGTTTGAAAACGAAATATTTGAACGGTTTTTTCTCCGGTAGCCAAATAATTTTGTTATCTTCAATGCCCTTTTTGCGAGAAAAAGGAAAATAGTTTTGATTTTTTTGACGGCAAGGTTGGTGATTAATAAGTAATAACTATCTTTGCA
>CBDETI010000024.1:0-563466 GCA_965242775.1 Cyclobacteriaceae bacterium | reverse complement strand
TACCTCTCTACTGCCTCGCTCGACAATAAAGATCTTCGTACCGTCCGAACTGAAAGTAAGGTCTGCAGGGAAGTTTCCCGCCTGTGCTGAAATGTCTAGCGGGCTACCTTCGGGAGTAATGCCACCTGTAATATCAAAGGGTGTTGCGACACTGTATTGATTGATTTCATCGTTTTCCTGTCCGATGATATACACCCTCGTGCCGTCCGGATTGAAGGTAATCCCTTTTGGAGTTGTTTCTTGGCCCGAGATACTCAGCGTCCCCGTTAGAGATCTGGCACTGCTTTCTAAATCAAACCCGCTACCGTAAGAGATTACGGGATTGTTTTCATTGAAATCAATGGCTATACCACTTGCGGTAGCCGTCGCGCCTGACACTGCTGCTGCATTGCCACTGGTAAATGCAGTGTTGGCAAAATCAAACACCAGACTGGCCACATCGTGAGCATCCTGGTGCGCATTGGCATTCCCACTGAAAGACAGACTAACAGATGACCCATCTGCGGCCACATCTAATGTAGGGGTTAGTCCTGTTGGGATTCCGGTAATAGTATAGTCCGCGGGTGTTGACAATGTCGCGCCGGCATTTGCGAATGTTTCGCCTGAGATCTGAATTTTGGCCTGGCCGGTCACCCCTCCATTGTTGACCGGCGATTCCTTAAAAGCGCCAGGATTGAGCCTGTATTGAATGATCTCGTCTCCACTTTGCCCGGCGATGAACATCCGATCGCCAACCTCATTGAAAACCATGCCGGTCGCCAAGGCATCTTCGGGAGTTAGGTCAAAGGACGTACTCTCCTGAACCACCGTACCAGTCAGGTCGTAGGGAGTGGTCACGTTATACTGTTCTACCTGATTGGCATTGTTGAGTACTAACAGCTTGGTTCCATCGGCATTAAAAGCAATATCACGGGCGACATTGACGTTCGCTGTAAGCGACAACACACCATCGACTGTGACGGTGGAGGTGATATCGAATGGCGTGTTTAGGTTGTACTGATCAATGTGAGGCAAGCCATTTACACCGTAGACATACATCTTATTTCCCGTAGGGTTGAAGGCCATGCCCTGTGGATTTGATTGCTGCGCGGTGACATCAAAAGTATTTCCGGAGGCAGTCACGCCCACAGTGACATCAAAAGCATTGGTCAAATTGAACTCATAGATGGTTCGGGTACTACGCCCTATCACAAACATGACCATACCATCGTCGCTAAAGGCCACACCTTGCGGCGTGGTGTCGAATGTGGAAAGATCAAAACTCCCGTCCTGGGAGGCGCCAGCATCGACCCGATAGGCGGAAGTCAATGTGTATTGCGTCACGCTCCTGAAGTTGATGTGGTACATTTTGGAGCCATCATCATTGAATGTGACATCACGAAGCGTCCCAGGAATGGAGAGGTTGTGTTCTACAGTAGCCCCTGAGGATATATCAAATATTGAGTTGTAGGAGATGGACTGGGCCCCTGACAAATGGATGATGAGGATCGCCGCTAACATCAGCAGCAACCTCATGAATAACAGTTTTATTTTCATGGCAGTATGCGGTTTTTTGGTTGATCAAATTTGGCAACCGCAGCCAGCCGTTGGAATAGGGATAAATCCTAATATCTGATGGGAATAACCCTTAGGATAATAGTTTCATGGATAATTCTATGATGAAAAAGAGAGTGCTACAACTCGATGATGTGATGCTTGATAGCGTATTTGACAAGATCAGTCTGGTTATTGAGTTGGAGCTTATCGTAAATGGCTTTCTTATGCACTTCCACGGTTTTTCTGGAAATCACCAGTTCATCAGCAACTTCCTGGTAGGTGAGACCATTGGCAAAACAACGAAGGACCTGCATTTCGCGATCTGTCAGTCCAATGTCCTGATAGGAAATTTGACCGACATAGCCCTCATAAAGCGTTTGCTCGATATCTCTACCAAAAAAGTACGCACCATTGTAAACTTGCTCAATGGCGCTGACCAGCTCATCCTTAGAACATTCTTTGGTCAGGAATCCTCTGGCTCCAGTTTTGAGCGCCGCGTCCATAAACATTTTGGCTACGTTGGAGGTGAGAAAAATCAGTCTCAGCGTACCATACTCAGAGACCAATTGCCTGGCTAATTCTATGCCGGACATTCCCGGCAAATTGATATCCAAAATGAAAACATCCGGGGTTGGGTTTTCTTTCAGATATAACTGGAGTTTTCTTGCATTTGGCAAGCTAGCCACCAACTCAATGTGGGGTTGTAGACCAAGCAGAATCTCGATTCCATCGCGAACAATCTCATGATCATCAACCAATATCGTGCTTATTGGATCCATTGGAGGTAAACTACGCGGCGAGGGGTATTGTGAAGTAAAAAACACTACCCTTGTGTTTCTCGGTTTTCACGCCGATGGTTCCGTTGTTTTTTTCCACGAGTTCTTTGGATAAAATCAGTCCAAGGCCTGTTCCTTTCTCCTCGTGCTCTCCGATTTTGCTGGGATCGTATTTCACATCAAACAGTTTGGCGGCCTCTTCTTCCTCCATGCCGATCCCACTATCCTGCACGTTTATGAGCAGGTGATCTCGATCTATACGTGTTGAGAGGGTAACTGAGCCCCCTTCGTGAGTGAATTTCAGCGCGTTGGATACCAGGTTTCTGATGATGGTTTCCAACATTCTGGCATCTGCAGATACTGTTTGGGCTTCCACATCGATGGTCAGTTTTACCCCTTTGCTTTCCGCAAGGTCTGTCAGCGGCCGGACGGCACTTTCCATCGATTCCTTGATGTTTAGATTTTCTGGTTGCACCTTAAGTGACCCTGTTTGTGACAGTGACCATTGTAAAAGATTGTTGAGCAGACCCGACAGGTTGTGGCTGCTTTTCTCAAATTTTTTGAGGAATGTTGCTATTTGCTCCTTTTCAAAAGAATCAATATTATCGGCCAGTGTAGCGGAGATAGAACTGAATGCAGACAAGGGCGATTTGAGATCATGTGCGATAATACTGAAGAGCTTCTCTTTCGATGCCATGGTTTCGGAAAGCTGCTCGTTCTTCTCTTCGACTACTTTGGCATACCTGTTCCTCTGTCGATATTGGAAATAAATGAAGAGAGCAATCACGATAGTGATACTCCCTCCACTCCCGGCGATGATTAGGTTGCGCTGGTTCTCCTGTCTCAGCGACGCTTCCTTAATCTCCTGTTCGGCTTTTAATTGTTCCTCTTTCTGGTTGTATTCATACTCCGTTTGTATTCGCGTTATTCTTTTCGCGTTATCTACATTGGCAATACTGTCGGTTAAAGCGTTATATTCAATATATAAATCATATGCTTCCCTATGATTTCCCATTTCAGAATGGACATTTGATAGTGCGATAGAAGCATCAGCTGCCAATGCCATATTTCCGATTGATTTTGAGAGGGTCAAAGCCTCCTGAAGTGCTGTTAGGGAGAGATTTCTTTTGGTCGTTTCCTGGTAAAGTATTCCCAGGTCAATCTTGGATTTTGCGATGATTTCCTGTTGTTCATTCTTACTGGCCTCTTCCAGCGCTTTCGTCAAGAATTCGTTTGCTTTTTGATATTCCTTGAGCTTGAGATAGGCGTTGCCCAAAGCATGATAACGGCCACCCATTCTGGCTCGATTACTGGCGCTCAAGGTCGCTTCCAATGCCATTTGAAAGTATTCAAGAGCTGTTTCGTATTGTGCCCGACGTTGCATCACGGACCCTATGTTGGTATAATTCATGGCCATGCCTTCCCAATCACCAGCTGCTTGCATGATCTCCAATGACTTATTATAGTATTCCAAAGCCCGGTCATTTTCATCTAATTCCTCGTACAAAACACCAACATTATTGTACCCCACTGCAGCATTAATGTCATCACCTTCACTTTCGAATTCTCCCAGTGACTTGACATAGTATTCGATGGCCGGGGTATACAATCCTTTCTTATAGTAGATATTGCCAATGGTCCCGTAGCTCTTGGCAAGCCCCATAGGCTCAGCCATCTTTTCTCTGTTTTCTATTGATTTTAAAGAATAATGCAGGGCACTATCATAGCCTCCCCGCATTAGATATGTAATGGAAATACCATTGTAAGCAACCGCGCGTCCCTCGTAGTAGTTAATTAAATCCGCATAAGAGATGGACTCCTCAAAGGTCTTTTTCGAGTCGCCAAATGCACCGGACATGGCCAGTAGCTGCCCTCGGACATACAGGGCATCCGCCATACCCTGCTCGTAACCTGCTTTTTGTGCTGCTTCGATGGCTTCTTCTATGTGCTTCGAGGTTCGTAAGGAGTCGTACCTCACCAGAAGTCTTGCTATTTGCACGTTCAAATCAGCCTTCTCCTTTGAGGATGTTAAATCGGGCAGGATCTCCAGGAGCGAGTCTACTTTGCTGGTCCCTGGTCCAACCCCTCTAGGATTCTGTTGAGCATTGATATTAATCGTAGCGACAGCCAGCAACAGGACTACTAGCAATTCCCCACGGTTTAGCGGAAACTTTATCATACAACGGCAGGTAAGAATATCTCCTTTACAAGGTCGATACTCCTTGATTCGGTCTTTCTTTGAAGAAGAAGATCAGTCGATTCTTCTAACTAGTCTAGCCATAATGAGTCGCTAGCGGCATAGATGGGTACCTTACAGACTAGCGAAATATTTTTAGGAAAGCTTCTTTTTTGCTTCTACTAACATTTACCATAGCACCGTCATCCATGATGACATAGCCGCCATCTCCCTTCACATACTTTTTGATTTTGTTGAGATTAATCACATGCGAATAATGAACTCTCAGGAACTGCTTTGATTTCAGTAGGTCCTCAACTTCTTTTAATGTCCTTGAAACAAGGATGGGTTGCTCCGTGGATACGTGCACATAAGTATAATTGTCGTCGGCCTCGCACCTTATAATATCAGGGGCATATACGAACTGAAGGCCTTCAAACGTAGGAAAGGCCACCTTATCCAATGACATATCAGGGCTTCTCAACAACTGCTGAAGCAAATCCATCTGCTTTACCATATCGCTATGCCGACCCCTCGCTTGGTATCTATCAAGCGTCCGATTAAGGTCTTCCTTATCGATGGGCTTTAGCAGAAAATCCATAGCGCTTACCTTGAAAGCTCTGAGCGCAAATTCATCGTAGGCCGTGGTGAAGACTACCGCAAATTCCAGTTGTTCCAGCTGTTCCAGGAGATCGAAACCATTCATTCCGGGCATTTCAATATCCAGGAACAGTATATCCGGTTGCTGCTTTTGTAAGAACAAAAGCGCTTCTTCCGGTTTTGAAAAGGTCGCAAGTATTTCAGCGTCTTTCCGTTGATCCAGCATCCAGGTCAATATGTCCAGTCCATGCTGCTCATCGTCCACGAGCACAACTTTTATTCTTTCAATCATAGGCTGGAATTAATATTTTGACCGTTGTACCTGTCGGCAGGCCTTTCTCAACTTTGTCAGTTACTTCAACCACAGGGTCCTTGCCGTATAGTCTCTTGATAACAGCCAGACGATCTTGCGTAATCTTCATACCCAAAGATTTATTACGAGTTGCAGATTTGCTTTTGAGCCTGCCTGCTGCTACTCTTCCTATGCCGTTATCATCGACAACTATTTCCAGCAAATCCTCTCTTTTGGCTAAGCGGATACACAATCTTGCATTGGACTCTTTGTGAAGTAGTCCGTGCCAAATGGCATTTTCCACGTAAGGCTGGATAATTAAGGGCGGGATTTCGACAAACTCAGTTTCCAGGCCGGGATCGGTGTTTATTACAAACTCGAATTTACCCTCGAATCGTAAGGCCTCCATTTCGACATAAAGTTGCAGGGCCTCCAGTTCATCCTTCAGTACCACAAGGGAAGATTTCGAATTTTGAAGTATCATTCGAATCAGCCGCGAAAACTTGGAAAGGTAAGTTGTGGCCTGGTCAACGTTGTTTTTGATAATGTAACTGTTAATCGAATTGAGACAGTTGAATAGAAAATGAGGATTCATTTGCGCCCGAAGTGCCCTCATTTCCACCTCCGCCAGTTGCTTTTCGAACGAAGACTTGAGTTCCTGAGCTTTGACCACATAACTTATTCGCCAATTGTAGAGCCATGTGCCTATGGCAGCCAAAAAGGCGAAAACCAGTGAGACAAACCACCAGGTTTCCCAAAAAGGGGGAGAAATCCTTAATTGGATGCTCGTGGGGGCTCCCCAAATGCCATCAGCACTTGCTGCCTTCACCTGGAAAGTATAGTCGCCACTTGATAGGTTGGTGAAATTGGCAAATCGGCTGCCTTTTGGATATACCCAGTCCTTGTTTAACCCTTGCAGTTTATAGGCAAATTGCACTTTCTGAGCATTGGAAAACGTCGGGGAGGTGAAAGTGAAAGAGAAAAAGTTCTCTTCGTGTGTCAAATTTATGGTCCTAGCTGGCTCTAATACCAGCGGTAATTGGTCTTCCTGATCGAAAATGCTAAAGCTGGTAATACTAACAGTAGGTGCCTCGAGGGAATAGAATAAAGAGTCGGGATGGAAAATAGCGTAACCACCGTAGGTGCCAATCAAGAACTCGCCATCACCAATGGATTCTAGCAAACCATCGTAGTAAACACCATCCAAATGATCAAAATTGCGGACCTCATAAGTCTTGGGATTCATCCGACTCAAACCTTTGTCCGTCCCTAGCCACAGATTGCCGTGGACATCAATCTCAATGGCCGTAATGTATTGCCCGTCCAATCCGGAATTGGAAGTATTAAAATGCAACTCACTGTTTTCATCCATTCTGGTCAAGCCAATATTAGAGGCCGCCCAGACCGATCCATCCGGGTGCCGTTCTATGGCTGTGAGGCCTACACTTTTTTTTGGTAATGACGTAGGCAGCAGGAAATCAAACGTCTCGGATTGCGGGTGATACACATGGATGCCAGAATTGGCTACAATCAAAAAGTCTCCATTCTCCATTTTCCTAATTCCCTCCGTTCGGGCCTTGGCGGGCGGGGCATTCTCAACCGAAAAATAGTCACTCACAATGCCGGAATTCAAGTCCAATCGCAAGAGGCCGGCATAATAACTGGCGATAAGAACCGTCGAATCATTCAGAGGCGCCATATCATTGATAAATAGCCTCGACGATATTTCGGGAGTCGCTTTGACTGCTACAGGTACCAGCCGTCCCAATGGCTTATCGAATTTCCACAACTGCGTGCGGTCAGATACCACAAAAATTCCTGACGAAAGATTGAAAAGCCCTGTGACGGTGAAGGGCCCGGCATCCAAAGGATTATAAATCACTTTCTTTCCCGATTGGCGGTCAATCTCCCAAAGACCTTCTCCAGATATACCCCCGACGAGAATGTACCCCTCAGTGGCCACTGCTGAGGAGACTCTGCCCAACTCCTTGTCGTGAAAGTGCAGCGTTTTGTAGTCCAACAGATTGGCCTGGCTGTCGTGAAAAGATATTCCGTAGCGACCTCCCGCCCACAGCTTGCCTCCATGTGCCAGTACGCTGAAAGTAAACCCTGGGTACGGATGCTTATAATTGTTCAGGTCTGATTCGAAAAAATTAATGTCATTGGTCTGTGTGTTCAATATGCCGACGCCTCTTTTCCGACCGGCCACCCAGAACTCATGGTCTGATTTTCTCGCCAGGTCAAAAATCCGCATGTCCCGATCCTTGTCATGATGTCCTAACCATTCTTTAGTCCTGGTATCGAAAACGTCCGTTCCTAAACCAAAAAAACCTGCCCTGATTAAATTTTCATCTTCCCATTCTATGCACCAGACTGAGTACTGGGTTCCCTTGTGCGATACCATAGCATGCGGATACCAACTGATCTCCTCGGTCCGCATGTCAAAAGCACAAAGCCCCGCGGTTGTAGCCAGCCACAACTTGTCATTATCATGCGGGTCCAACTTCATGTCCCTGATGGCCCGATTGAATTCCCCATACCAATCTGGTAGGACGCTGGCAATATCCCAACTTTTGAAAGTTTGGGACGCACGATCATACTTCGACAAAAACACACCATTGTCAAAACCGATCCAGACGTTTTGGTGGCTATCTTCTGTGATCGACCTGATTCTGACACCTGGTAGGCCAAGTGTGTCGCCAGGGTCATAAGAAAAACGGCGAAAAGTCTCGGTTTTTGGATCAAACAGATTTAATCCACTGGCCTCTGTCCCTACCCAGATCAACCCATTAGAATCCTCGTGAATGCAGCTGATGAAATTCCCACTAATGGAAGTCGTATCCTCCTCATCTTTCCGAAAAACGCGAAAATCAAATCCATCGTAACGGTTCAAGCCGTCTACCGTCCCCACCCATAAAAAACCTCGTGAATCTAGCAGGAACGTATTGGTACGTTTAGAGGAAAGTCCCTCCATTTCCGAAATTCGTGTGAACTGCGGCTGGTTTTGGGCATAAGCATACCCGATCACCATGAAAAGAAACTGCGTACAGAAATGCCGGATCGTCATCCAATGATGGTTGCTTAAGGTCTGGAAAAGGTAAGAAAATTAATAACAGTCTTTCACTGGCGATTAGTTGTCTCCCGCATAGGTGGGTGAATCACATCCTCAAAGCAGGTCCAGAATCTCTGGAAAAGCAATCAGGAGCCCTAAAACTACCAATTGAATAAGTACAAAAGGGATCACCCCCTTGTACAAATCCCTTGTTTTCACTTCCGGAGGGGCTACTCCCTTGAGATAGAAAAGGGCAAAGCCAAAAGGCGGTGTAAGAAACGATGTTTGCAGGTTTATGGCCAGCAAGATGCCCACCCAGACCAGATCCACTCCCATGCTTACGAAGACAGGTGCCACTACAGGAACGACGATAAAGACGATTTCAATAAAGTCAATGAAGAAACCGGAAATGAAAACAACCACCATCACCAGCACCAAAAAGGTCATTGGTGTCAAATCGGAGCGCTGGACCAGGGCCAACAAAAACCTCTCGCCCTCCAATCCGCGAAACACAAGAGAAAAAGCCGTGGCTCCCACAAAAATCATAAAGACCATGGAAGTGATTGCCGTAGTTTCCTTCATTACCTCCTTGAGCATTTTTACAGAAAAACGACCAGAAAATATCGCCAAAATAAGGGCGCCAAATGCACCCACTCCAGCTGCTTCTGTGGGTGACGCAATACCTGAGAAAATGGATCCAAGAACAATGACAATAAGAAAAAACGGGAAGAGAAAAGACTTTACGATTTCCGAAGAAAATCCCTTGGCCTTAAACTGCAAGAGCTCCTCCTTGGATACAGAGGGAACACGCGTGGGAAAAATGCGGCCGTAAATCAGAATGTAAATCAAGTAAATGCACACAAGGCCCAGACCTGGTATCACCGCGGCTAAAAAAAGGTCCCCTACCGATACACTAAGCACACTGCCTAACAGGACAAG
Source organism: Cyclobacteriaceae bacterium (assembly GCA_965242775.1). Taxonomy (GTDB): domain Bacteria; phylum Bacteroidota; class Bacteroidia; order Cytophagales; family Cyclobacteriaceae; genus JAWPMT01. The sequence continues at coordinate 554,095 of CBDETI010000024.1, read as the reverse complement.
CACGACTGATGGAGGAATGATCTGACCGAGGGTGCCGGAAGAGGCAATTACTCCTGTACTCAAGCTGGTACCATAGCCATTTTTGAGCATAGTTGGCAGACTGATCAAGCCCATGGTGACAACCGTAGCCCCGACAATGCCCGTAGATGCTGCCAACATCGCGCCTACCACCACCACCGCAATGGCCAGTCCACCGCGAATACTTCCAAAGAGCATACTCATGGTGTGCAACAGACGCTCTGCAATTCCGGATTTTTCTAGCGTCATACCCATAAATACAAACAGAGGTACCGCCAGCAACACGAAGTTTTGCATGGTGCCAAAAATCCTCAGTGAAAGCAGGTAAAAGAAGTCGACATCAAATACAATAATCCCGACAAGAACTGACAAGCCTCCCAGGGTAAAAGCCACAGGATATCCTACCAAAATCAGCAGAAAAACCGCTATAAATAAAATAATTGGTAAGTACGCGATCACAGTTTATCGTATATAAAGTAAATATTGGTTAGATAATCCACCGCGTAGCCTTCATCAACAATCTGATCAAACGCCCTTTCCTTCATATTTTCCTCTTTGAATCGAATAGCCACATTGTGCTCCCCTCTTTCCAGATCGGATATGTCCAGGAATGCGACGAACCCAAACTGGTAGGTACTGCCATGTTGAGACTTGAACCAGCGCACATTTGGTACGGACCGGCCATCTATATTCACCTCCAGCCATTTATTTAATCGCGCACTGATTTCTTTGGACTCCAGATTTTTCCATTTCTCCTTGATCCCCATATCGTGAACATTGATCGTGGTAAAGATTTTCAGATCATTAAGGAAAAGTTTCAAGGTATTCTGCTGAACAATATCCGACTGGATTGTTGCTATGAGCAAATCATTGTTACTCCGAGTATTCTCATAATTCATGCCTGTGTAGACGGCATCGGAGGTGCTTTCTAAATAGTCCAGTCGCTTCTTAGCTTTCATTTTCCGTGTACTCAAAACAAAGCCGACGGTCACTCCTAGCACCAAAATGGGTACCAAATAGGCCCTCCATCCTTTCAAGTTAGATATTAGTACGAGCATGGATTTCCGGTACAAAAAGGAAAGGGTGATCACCCGGAAAAAAACGGCTACAGGATAAAACCAATCCACTGCCCAGCTTTTTCGCCGAAACAGGCCATTAGTCAGAAAATCGATGAAAACAACTAGCGTTAACAGAAAGTAGAACATCATCAAAAAGCCTATGAATCCTGTAAACCCATAATTGTCCTTCATTAAGGGAGAGACAAGCTCCATAAAGTACACGAAGGAAAAGATGAAAATCCCAAACCCCAGCAATGTGCCAAAAAGGATGAATGAAATCCCGTAAATAATGGAGGACAATTCTTCTAATCGCAGCACATTTTTCACCAATGAACCGTTTGACGAAAGCTCTTTCCTAAACTTCCCCTTAAATTTCAGTTTGTCCACTTCCACGCCACGCGGAAACACATAACTAAACCCAACTGTGGCCACCCAAACGCCACGGACCAGAATATGGAGTATGTAGCCAGCACTCAGCAACTGAATGGCTCGCTGCGCAATGGAAAATAATCCATGGATATCGCTTCCACGCCCGAAGCTGGTCAGCGCCAATCGATCTAAATAGTCGGGCACCTGGAACAGCGCATAAAGCACCAGCGCGGAAATCAGCAATTCCGCCTCCCAGCTGTTGAGCTGAATCGTTTGCAACCATTGCGGGGTACCCTCGTGATCAGGGCTCTTGTCTTCCTGTTCTTTCATGTGGATGGTTTTCTTCTATTACCCGCTGTGCAGGGGTACGATGGAATTCGCATAAATCCATTCACTCCTTGGCTTGTATGCTGGCCGCTTATGCTCATTTCATTTGGAGATAGTCCTAAGTGACCGAAAGATGATGGATACCCCTTGCAAGGCCAGCAGGGACAGCCCCAAAGGGATAGCAGCTTTAATCAGGTACCTGGCGGGCAAGCCCCCGGGATCAGGACTCGTTTCCCTCACGGCGAAAGAATTTTGAACAAAATCCACGGACTTCCAGGTAATTATCAGACAAAAAGGAAGCAAGAACACCAATGTCCCCAGCAGGTTGACCCAAGCTTGGGTCTTAGGGGAGAATCGCGCGTAGAATACATCCACGCGAACATGTTTATCCTCTTGCAAAGTGTACGCAGCGCCCAGGAGAAAGATAACGGCAAACAGATGCCATTCAAGTTCGAAGGATGCCGCGGAGGTAATTGAAAAAACATACCTCATAAACACGTCTATTACGATGACCAATACCAGAATGAGGGTAAGCCAGGAGGTGATCTTTCCGATGGAGGAGATGATCCTGTCAATAACGACCATAGCTTCGAAAATAGTAATTAAGGTTGGCTTCTTCCTAACTTTGCACCAATGAAGGACATCCGAAAGGAAACACTAGCCGATATTACCACATGGTTTGAAGGTGCGGGCGAGAAGAAGTTCAGAGCCAAGCAGGTCTGGGAATGGCTTTGGGCGAAAAACGCTACCTCATTCGAGGAGATGACCAACTTACCGAAGGCGCTGCGCGAAATGCTGGCCGAGACTTTCGAAATCCGTAACCTCTCCCTCGCCGATGAGCAAAAGTCCAACGACGGTACGATCAAGTCCGCTTTTCGACTCCATGACGAACATCTGATCGAAGGTGTGCTCATTCCTGCCGATGAACGAATGACCGCCTGCGTCTCCTCTCAGGTGGGTTGCTCGCTAAGCTGTAAATTTTGCGCTACCGGTTATATGAAAAGGGAACGGAATCTCGATCCTGGTGAAATTTATGATCAGGTTGTGCATATCCAATCCCAGGCTGCCGAGCACTTTAATCGGCCTTTGTCCAATATCGTCTTCATGGGCATGGGTGAACCACTGCTCAACTACAAAAATGTCATGGAGGGAATTGAGCGCATTACGGGCAAAGACGGACTCAACATGTCTCCAAAGCGGATCACAGTCTCTACGGCTGGCATTGCGAAAATGATCGACAAGCTCGCAGAGGATCAGGTAAAGTTTAACCTGGCACTCTCTCTCCATGCCGCCGATGACGAAAAACGCAACACGATCATGCCTATTAATGAGAGCAACACGCTCCAGGCACTGATGAAGTCTCTGCGCCTTTTCTACGAAAAAACCGGGAACAGGATCACCTTCGAATATATTCTCTTCTACGATTTCAATGACTCGCTGGAAGATGCTGAAAAACTCCTTAAGTACGCCAGGAAAGTCCCTTGCAAAGTCAATATTATAGAGTACAATCCCATCTCAGAGGCATCCTTCGCAAAAGCTGACCCGCAGACCATCGAACGGTTTGCTCAGCATTTGATCAAAGGGGGAGTGAGTACCAGTGTTCGAAGAAGTCGCGGTAAAGATATTGACGCTGCCTGTGGCCAATTGGCTAATAAAAATAAGGTAGCCTAGTTACTTCTTACTGGCGTTGAAAAGCTTCTGCTTTTCTGCTTTGGTAAGGCTCTCATAGCCAGATTGAGAGATCTTGTCTAAAATGGCGTCGATCTCCTCTTGACTTGCGTCGGACTTATTGGTACCTGATTTGGAAGTTCCTGACCTTACTTTAGTCGCCCGCACTTTCTCCTTCTTGTGTGTGACCTTAATATTCGGCTGTTTCACAAAAAAGCTTTTCACAAAATCGATAAACTTTATAACCCAGGCACCCGGATCACTACCCGCCTGCAATTGCCGAACGTAGATGTATCCCAGCAAGGCGCCACCCAAATGGGCCACATTTCCGCCAGCATTGGCCCCCACTGAACCAAGAAAAGATATCACGATGTAAAAACCCGCGATGTATTTGATCTTAACCGGACCCAGAAAGAGTAAGTAGAAAGTGTAGTTAGGAATTAAGGTTGCCGCTGCCACAACGATCGCGTACACTGCCGCTGAAGCACCGACCATGCCACTAATGTTGGGTGCAGAATCCATGTAAAACGGAATCAGGTTGTACACGATCAGGTAGGCGATTCCACCAGCCAGGGCCCCCACAACGTACAGACTAATGACCTTCTGATTTCCCAGGTATTCCACAATGAGCCTTGAAAACCAGTACAAAATGAGCATATTGAAAAGGATATGAAATATCCCCGAAAGGCTGTGAGCAAAAGAATATGTGATCAATGTCCACGGTCGGGTAATGAATTCACCGAAGGTTGGAGGTATCGAAAACTGATTATAAACTACATCAAAAAGACCCTCAACGCCACCTATCCTGGAGAAAACGAGCAAGACACCCAAAAACAGGAAAACAACAATGTTGATAATTATAAGCTGCGCCGGAGCATTGTTGGGTTTGTTCCAGGCATTCTTAAAATCATCGAGGATGCTGTTTGTCATCTCAGTAAAATCTATTTTGGTTACTACGCCAAATTCTCAATAGCAAAAAGGCTACCAACATGCCGCCCAGGTGGGCCAGGTGAGCCACATTGTCAGTCGGAGAACGACTAATTTCCGCATATAATTCGTAAGCCCCATAGAAAAACACCAGATATTTTGCTTTCACTGGTATAGGCGGAAACAGGAGATAAAGAACGGTATTGGGGAATAGCATCCCGAAAGCCATTAGTATTCCGAAAACTGCGCCCGACGCCCCCACCATCGGGATATTTACGTAGGCTTGGTAAATTTTATCAACATAGACCCTGCTCTCATTCTTGAGCGCCTCATTATTGGGGTATTTAAAAAATTCATCGGAAAAACTCTCCAGCTGATACAAAATCTCCCTTCTAGGCTGATGATCTACTATGAAAATTTTAAAATCCTCTGGATTAGGATTTGCCAAATACTCCTGACGATCTTCATACAGTGGTTTTTTCTCCAAAAAGTCGGCAACCCCATAAAAAACGCCGGCTCCTATCCCGCATATCAGGTAAAAAGTAAGAAATCGCTTGGGACCCCAGGCCATTTCCAGCATCGGTCCAAATATGAAAACAGCGAACATATTTCCGAATAAATGCCAGAAGCTACTGGTGCTATGAAGCCACATGTAGGCAATGAACTGGTGCGGCATCCATTGCTCCGAAAAAACCACTCGCAATCCAAACAAATCGATCAAACGTAGACCCAGGAACGAGTCCAGCAAATAAATCCCGATATTGATAATCAGGAGATTTTTGACCATCGGAGTTACTCTAAACATGCATTACTTTTTAAAATATCCAGCTATTCTCTCGAGTCCCAAAACTACAAAAGTTGGATTACCACCTGGTGTGTAATTGGGTTGCTTGCAGGCAAACAGTCGATCGACCAATTCATCCGCTTCCCGTTCTTCCAGCACCTTACCTCGACGGATAGCTGTGCGTAAAGACAGAGACCTGGCAAGATTCTGACGGTGATCCAGCGATAATGTTTCCTGATTAAGCTTGAATTGTTCCAATAAGCCTTCAATCACCTCTTTTTCATTGCAACCAGCCAGGTCAGAGGGCACACCATTCACCACAATTGTTCTCTCTCCCAAAGTCTCAAAATCGAACCCCAACTTTCTGATTTCCGATTTTAATTCACCCAGCAAAGCGAAATCCGAAGCATTTAACTGCAAATGTTGTGGGAAAAGACAGGACTGAGAAGAACCGGCTGTACCATTCAATGCTTCCAAATATTGTTCAAACAAAATACGCTCATGAGCCGCATTCTGATCTATAATCACCATTCCGGATTTTACCTGCCGAATCAAGTAATGGCCATGCAACTGCAACGACTTATTTGATTCTGCATCCGGTTTGGTCGACTTCAAATCACTTTTCAAGGTCAATATTTCCGGAGCAGGCATCTCCATTTCCGCCCTGCGTAGGGTCGCCTCCTCTTCCTTTCGCGCCACTTCATACACCTCTTGCCAATTGTCGGTCGACCTTTTGGCAGTGTCCAGGCTCCGGTAATTCGAATAATCCCTATCCTCCCGCGAAGTTGTTTCAACATTCCGCGTGGCGAATTCGAAATTGATATCGGCACCAAAGTCAAGTGAAGGGGTCACATTGAACTGGGAAAGAGCCTGCCGGACGGCCGACCGGATGACCCCATAGAGTAGTCTGTCATCCTGAAACTTGACCTCCGTCTTCGTCGGATGCACATTCACATCTACGCGTGAAGGATCCATTTCGATGAAGAGCACGTAAAACGGGAAAAAGTCATCGGGCAGCAGCCCCTCAAATGCCGCACTCACCGCATGATTTAAATAGTTGTTTTTTATGAACCGCCCGTTTACAAAAAAGAATTGCTCCCCTCTGGTTTTTTTGGCAAACTCCGGCTTACCGACATACCCTGTGATCTGGATATCCGGTGTGTGTTCCTGACAGGGAATGAGCTGATTCTGATAGTTCTTTCCAAAGAGTTGTACGATCCTTTTGCTCAGCTTTCCAGGATCGAGCCGATAGATTTCCTGATCGTTTTGGTAGAAGGAGAAAGCAATCCCGGAATTTGCTAACACTACCCTGAAAAACTCATCGCTGATGTGCTTGAATTCTACCGGATTAGACTTCAAAAAGCCACGACGTGCGGGAATATTGTAGAATAAGTTCTTGACGCAGATGGATGTTCCGGGCTCCATTGCTCCGGGCTCCTGACGCTTCAATTGAGACCCATGAATAATAATCTCAGTGCCGAGTTCCGCTCCCTCGGTTCGCGTTTTCAGCTCCACCTGCGCCACCGCTGCAATAGAGGCGAGCGCCTCGCCCCGAAAGCCCATGGTGCGAATGGAGAAGATATCCTCCGCCTGCCGAATTTTGGATGTCGCATGCCGTTCGAAACTCATCCGCGCATCAGTCGGATTCATGCCATGCCCATCATCTATTACCTGGATCAGGGACTTCCCTGCTTCCCGGATGATCAATTTGACATGTTGACCACCAGCATCTACACTATTCTCCAGTAGCTCTTTAACAACGGAGGCAGGTCGTTGCACGACCTCCCCGGCCGCAATCTGGTTAGCAATACTTTCAGGCAACAGCCGAATGACATCCTGCATTACTTCCTCCGGAATATGCTTTTAAATCTATAAATCAAGTACAGGGGCAACATGGCAAATACAAAGTAAATTATGTCATTTCCAAGGTAGAGCCAACCCAGCACCAAGGTGATCAGAATGATAGCAATCAGCAGTTGCAGGATGCCAGTACTTGGTAGTGGAGAAGTCTTTCGTTCAAAAGAAATTCGACCCGAAGGAGCGTAGCCGGGCTCACCTTCAAGTTCCTTTTTAATGCGAGCAGTTCGTTCAGCAATCTCTTCCTTGATGGGATCGTAATATCGAGGCTTAATCGTGTATTGTTTGTTCTTTGGCAGACGAATAAGAGATGGAAATCGCATCAGCTGGTACTTTTAAATTCAGATTTTACTATTTTTCCCAACACTTTGTATTCTAAGGTACGACAAAACAGGGTTAACGGAATGAACGAAAAACGGTATGTGAGTCGTTCCACTAAGTAACGCAAAAGAAAGAAATCTTGACCAGCTCCAGGCAAATAGCCCTCCTTTCCTTGCTTTTTGTTCTCCCATTTGTGAGCAAAGCGTATAAACCTGCACCAAAAGGTCTACTTCGGACAGATGATGTACGAAACCATGTTTGGCTGGATGCCAGGTATGCCGTTGAAGAGGACTTGGCACAATTCAACGCCGGTGGTTTAATAGTTACAAAAAGCCATTTTGAGAAATTGGATGAGGTGGAAAGAAGCAGGTTTATCCTCGCTGTTGAGTTTTCCGAGGATCTCGACCTGGCAGGGTATGATTTACCCACTACCAGTACACTTACCTCCATTCGCGACAAATCACTAGTGAAGCAATTTGCCCGGGAATATCTCACACTTTGCAAAAATCAAGGAATAGATTATCTGGTGGCACCGGAGCCAGCGACCTCCGATTTTGTGGCTAGTCTGATGGAATTGGATCCCGCTTACCTGATCCCTGGCGCTGACCTACATGCCGTGGACGCCAAAACCAACAAAAAAGAGGTCCGCAGCCTCCTGGAGAAAGACCTCATCCTGTTGGCTGGTAAGGCCGAATGGCCCAAACTGGAAAAAAACATTAGAAAACTGCGAAAGGACAAATTCTCCCTTTCGCACTATCAAAAAGTTAGCGGCAACGCAGGCGTACCGAACTTCTCCGCGCAGTTGTTGACATCCCTCCACCATCATTCGGCTGCCTTTTTCTCAAAGGAGAAGAGTGTCTTGCCCCTGGACGACAAGACGATCGCATTCCTGGCTCAAACTTCTGGATCACCCCTCGAATCAGAATTAAAGAAATATTTTGAAGTAACCGATGTTCGTGATATCTCTCCGGCCAAAGGGACGACTATTTTAGTGGACGCCAGGGCTGATGGAAGGGTATTAGAGCCATTCCTGGAAAGCTACCGCGACCAACACCAGGTAATCGCGCTGGTTTCAAACGAATCCAAGCATCTTGTTGAGGCTGATGAATACATCTTCTTCCCGGAAAATCATCCAGTGCACGACGTACTGATACCACAAATGGTGTACGGGGCCATTGCAATTGATGGCAGGTCGGAGGAACTAGCAAACGAGTTGACCGGTATCACCAATCGAATCGTGCTTGCCGCCGGGAAGCTGCGATATGCCCCTGCCGAATGGGAAGGCCTCAATTCGCAAAAACTCAGGGAAATAGATGAGATAGTGAGGGAGTTAATTGAGAAAAGGGCCTCTCCAGGTTGTCAAATTACAGTAATCAAAGGGTCTTCCATTGTCTATGACCGTGCATTTGGCTACCTGACCTACGATAGCCTTATTCAAGTCAATAACAATACCCTCTATGATGTGGCTTCAATCACCAAGGTCGCCGGTACGCTGCTCGCCATCATGCACCTCTATGACCAGGGAATTTTGCAACTCGATGACTCTGTATCCACCTATTTACCACAATATCGCCAAACCAATAAAAGTCATATCACCCTCAAGCAGCTACTCGCCCACCAGAGCGGCCTTCGCTCCTACGAACCCCTATGGAAACGTACCCTAAAAGGAGATTTCCTGGACCCATTTAGCTATTATTCTGAAGAAGATGAGGCTGATGATGTCCGGCTCTATGGGATGCCGATCCACCCAGTCATGATGGATTCTATCAGAAACTGGTTAAAAAACTCGCCGTTGCTGAAAGACGCGGATAAATACAAATACAGCGACCTGGGCTTTATGATGCTACAGCAGGTAGTGGAACAAGTGGCAGGTATGTCCCTCGAAAACTACCTCTTCAATAATTTTTACAGACCCCTGGGGCTTCACTACACAGCTTTCAATCCCCTGGAGAAAGGATATGAAATCTTCGAGATCGCACCTACAGAATTTGACAATGCTTATCGCAAAGAACTTATTTGGGGTAGGGTACACGACAGAAATGCCGCGATATTCGGTGGTGTCGCAGGGCATGCAGGTCTATTTTCGTCAGCCAAGGAACTGTCCGTAATCATGCAAATGATCACCAATGACGGCTACCATGGAGGCAGGCAATACCTGAAACCATCCACCATTGAGCTTTTTAACCAGCGGTACTTCGCTGGCAACAGACGAGCCCTCGGGTGGGATAAATACGACAACAACGTCGAAAATGCCTCTCCACACGTGTCTTCTGAAAGTTTTGGGCATACAGGCTTTACTGGCACTATGGTTTGGGCTGACCCGGAACACGACCTGGTCTATTCTTTTGTTTCAAACAGAATCTATCCTGAATCATCCAACAATACATTGCAAAGACATAATTATCGTAGTAAGATCCAAAGTATAATTTATAAGTCGATCTTAGACCAAAAGTTTTGACTTGGGAACAAAAGCGTTTTCCAGGCGTTAAACCCTTCGACATGAAGTGGTCAAAATAGTTGAGAGAATATGATCACTTGTCGGATAGGTCATCCAGTTGATGAATGAAAGTTAGACCAGGTTTCGTCGCAAATTCCCTGGTCCGGTTAAACCGTTTAGACGGGCCGATCGTTCAAACCGGCTGGAGATCAGAGAAAAGAGACCATACACATGAAAATTGGAATTGTTTGTTATCCGACCTACGGAGGTAGCGGGGTAGTGGCAACAGAACTAGGGAAGGCTCTGGCGAAGGAAAGTCATGAGGTACATTTCATCACTTATTCCCAACCAACGAGATTGGATTTTTTTAATGAGAACCTCTTTTATCACGAGGTTTCCACCAAGAACTATCCGCTATTTGAATATGCACCTTATGAGTTGGCCCTGGCTAGCAAGATGGTGGATGTAGTACAACACGAGGCATTGGACGTCCTGCACGTGCACTATGCCATTCCACACGCATCCGCCGCATATATGGCTAAGCAGATTCTAGCAACAAAAAACATCAATATCCCAATTATTACTACACTACACGGTACGGATATTACGTTAGTAGGCAAAGATGCCACGTATGAACCTGTTGTGACTTTTTCTATCAACCAATCAGACATCATCACGGCGGTCTCAGAGGATCTGAAAAAAGATACCTACGAGCACTTTGCCGTCACCAAAGACATACATGTCATTCCCAACTTTGTGGATCTCAGTAGGTTTAAGAAACAAAAGAAAGATCACTTCAAGAAGGCCATATGCCCAGATGGAGAAAAACTGCTGGTGCATACTTCTAACTTCAGAAAAGTAAAACGTGTCGAAGACGTTATCGCAGTTTTTAGCAAAATAAGATCCATTGTGCCCGCGAAACTTTTACTTGCGGGGGATGGACCCGAGCGATCAAGAATGGAGGAGATTTGCCGCGAAATGGGTCATTGCGATGACATCCGGTTCCTTGGCAAATTGGAAGCGGTGGAGGAAGTTCTCTCCGTGAGCGACCTTTTTGTAATGACATCCGAAAAAGAGAGTTTTGGGTTAGCCGCTTTAGAGGCCATGGCCTGTGAAGTTCCTGTGCTAAGTACTGATGCCGGAGGACTCCCTGAACTCAATTTAGATGGACAGTCCGGGTTTGTCTGCCAAATTGGAGATATCGAAGATATGGCCAAAAAAGCCATCCACATTCTCGATGACAAAAACCTTCAAAAATTCAAGGAAGGCGCCCTTTTACGGGCAAAAGATTTCGAGTTGAGCAAAATTCTGCCACTTTATGAAACTCTTTATGAAAAAAGTCGCTTTAAAGCAACAGTATCCGCTACGAGTCTATAATTTCGCGGATTGAGCAGGTATGCATCATTGAGTGAACTATGGAGCCGAAACAAAAACCTTCAAACACAGGGACTAAAAAACTATTTAATAACCCTGTTTTAGAGTTGCTGACAAGGACTCACATTTCTGTGACCATCGTCCTATACACCGTCTTTCCTACCCTTTTACTTATTTACGGTTTTAGGAATGGACACATCAATGCAGTTAATGCCACGGCACTGTTTTTCACCGGAATGGTGGCCTTCACGTTTACAGAATACCTGATTCATAGGTTCTTATTCCACATTGAACCCTCCTCGCCAGGTCGGGCAAAATTTGCTCGCTTAGTACATGGTGCGCATCATGAGTTTCCGAAGGATAAGGACCGAATCTCAATGCCCCCACTACCAAGCATCCTGCTGGCCGCTTTCTTTTTTGGTGTATTCTGGCTACTCCTGGGAACCTACGTATTTGGTTTTCTACCAGGGTTCTTTGTGGGTTATCTACTCTATAGTTCCATACACTACGCAGTACATGCCTACCAGCCGCCCAAGAATTTTCTGAAGATACTTTGGGTACATCACGGAATCCACCACTACAAAGATCCGGAAAACGCTTTTGGCGTATCCTCTCCCTTCTGGGATATGTTGTTCAGGACAATGCCAAAAAGGTAAACACTACCAAGGCTTTTTCTCTTCTGCCTTTTTCTGGCTTTTTGAATCGAAGGATTCTTTCGCTTTTCTAATTTCCGGTGCCTCAGGCTCTAGGGTGGCTTTGTAAAGTGTATCCCTTAACTTGTAGTAGATATTTGAGATTAAAGTGGCGAATATCGGTCTGCGTCCGGGCATGGTTTTTATGCTGGGATAAATTTAATTTTATTTTGCATTACGGCCAAAGAGCGAATTTCACCTTGGAATCCCACTATTTTTTGTAGAAGTCAGAACTAATATTTTCTACCACGGTTATTAGAAATATGATTGGGCATCGCTTCACAGAGTTTATCCCTGACAAGGATCAAAGCAAATCAGAATTTGACAATCTCCTCAATATATTCCTGCAATTGATGGTGATCACCTCTGGCGATGTGAGCGAAGCACTCAGTTGGCTGACAAACTTGGACAACCAATACCAAATATCCTCCGAAGATTACGGGATTGGCGATTTCATTGACGATCTCAAATCCAAAGGTTATATCACAGAAGACAATGAAAAAGGGAGCTTCAAACTTACCGCCAAAAGCGAGCAGGAGATTAGGAAAAGCGCGTTGGAAGAAATTTTCGGTAAACTGAAAAAATCCGGAAAAGGGAACCACAGGACTAATTTCTCCGGGAATGGGGACGAAATTTCTACAGATTTCAGAGAGTTTCAATTTGGTGACTCCCCAGAGCAAATAGCACTGACCGAAAGCATCAAGAACGCCCAAATTAATCACGGTTTCGGCGATTTCATGTTGACAGAAAGCGATCTGGAAATTCGGGAGCGAGAATACAAATCCCAGACTTCCACGGTGCTTATGATAGACATCAGCCATTCCATGATCCTGTATGGTGAGGATAGGATTACACCAGCGAAAAAAGTCGCCATGGCACTGGCAGAATTAGTCACCAGAAAGTACCCGAAGGATACCCTGGATGTGATCGTGTTTGGTAATGACGCGTGGCAAATAGAAATCAAAGACCTTCCATACCTGGAAGTGGGCCCTTACCACACCAATACCGTAGCCGGACTGGAACTGGCAATGGATATTTTGAGAAGGAGAAAAAACAAGAACAAACAGATATTCATGATTACTGATGGCAAACCAACTTGCCTCAAAGTCGGTATCAAATATTACAAAAACAGCTTCGGCCTGGACCCAAAAATCCTGAACAAAACACTTAATCTCGGGGCGCAATGTCGCAGATTACATATCCCGATAACCACCTTCATGATAGCCAGTGACCCTTACCTTAAACAATTTGTCGCCGAATTCACTAAAGTCAATAATGGCAATGCCTATTACAGCAGCCTGAAGGGACTTGGCGACCTGATCTTCGAGGATTACAGACGAAATCGAAGAAAAAATCTTTAACCAGCAACAAATGACCTACGACAAAATCCCTGCTAGCGAGCTAGTGGAAATAAGCACACTTGGCGAATTGAAAAAGGCCGGCTATCAAAGCCTTTCAATAAAGGAAGAGCTCCGAAAAAATCTAATCCGGCACCTACAGAGTGGACACAAAATCTTTGACAAGATCTGGGGGTATTCAGATACAGTTATTCCTGACTTGGAACGAGCTATCCTCGCCAAGCACAACATCAATTTCCTCGGCCTTCGAGGACAAGCCAAAACGCGTATAGCACGGACAATGACTGCATTGCTGGATGAGTACATTCCCACCATCAACGGGTCAGTGCTGAATGACGACCCGCTGAAGCCGCTCTCTCGCTATGCCCATGACCTGATTAGTCAAGAAGGTGATAACACGACCATCGCCTGGATCCACCGTAGCGACCGCTACACAGAAAAGTTGGCCACACCAGACGTGACCATCGCTGACCTCATTGGGGATGTAGACCCTATCAAGGCAGCAAGCCTCAAGCTACCGTACTCAGATGAACGGGTCATACACTATGGTCTTATTCCTCGCTCTCACCGGGGCATTTTCGTGATCAATGAACTTCCGGACTTGCAAGCACGCATCCAGGTTGCATTGTTCAACATATTGCAGGAAGGGGACATTCAAATCCGCGGCTTCAAGTTACGATTGCCCCTCGACGTGCAATTCGTATTCACAGCAAACCCTGAGGATTACACCAACAGAGGAAGTATTGTCACACCTCTGAAAGACCGTATTGATAGCCAAATCATCACACACTACCCAAAGACCAGGGAAATTGGCAAAAAGATAACGGCACAAGAAGCTAGTCTCGAACTCGAGCAGCAACAAATAAGCGTACTGGATCTGGCCAAAGACCTCATAGAACAAATTGCCATTGAGGCAAGAGATAGCGAGTATGTAGATGCTAAAAGTGGTGTCTCTGCGCGGCTAACGATCTCAGCCTACGAAAACCTCATAAGTAGCGCGGAACGACGCAAACTCATCAACCATGAATCGAAGGCAGCTGTCAGAATTTCTGACCTTATCAGTGTGGTCCCAGCTGTAACAGGGAAGGTCGAACTAGTATACGAGGGAGAGCAGGAAGGACCCGGCATTGTGGCCAATAACTTAATTGGCAAAGCGATCCGCACCTTGTTTGCGGACTATTTCCCCGACCCTGAAGAGCTGCGAAAGAAAAAAGAAGGTCCAAATCCATATAAAACCATTACCGACTGGTTTGGTAATGGTAACATGGTAGACCTGGTATTTGATACCCCTGACAAAACCTATCAACAGGAGCTAGAGAATATACCTGGGTTGAGCGAGCTGGTTACCACCTACCACGCAAAGGCAAGCGGGAACGAAAGATCTTTCCTGATGGAATTTGCCCTGTATGGCTTGGCTGAATATAGCATGCTTAGCAAGCATGCACTTGAAAAAGGTATGCAATTCAAGGACCTGCTGAGTTCGATGTTCAGCATGCCGGATTCGGAGGAAGATGAGGACAATTATTAGCATCGAACCTCCGTTTTTCGTATAATTACTTTCTAGCAAAAGATTCTTGAAAGATGGATTTGATCCAGTTGAAGCGGATGGTCCGTGGCGGAGAAGGTGATCGGGTTGAGTTCAAGAAAAAAATCAACCATCCCGAAAAAGTGGTCCGAGAAGTAGTGGCCTTTGCCAACTCTACAGGTGGTCATTTATTGATCGGAATAGACGATAATGGTGCCATAGATGGCCTCAGTTTTCCGGGAGAAGAAGAATTTGCCATGACCAAGGCCATCGAAGAATTGTGCCGACCGGCTATCTCATTTCAGGTTGAGACCATCCCGGTGACTGAAGTCAAGAGTGTTTTGCACTACGAGATATTCGGAGGTCAAGCCAAGCCGTATTATGCTTTTTTAAACAAAAATCATCGACTGGGTCGAGCTTACATCCGGGTTCAAGACAAGTCGGTCCAAGCAAGTCGGGAGCTGCGCAAAACACTGCAAAAGGAGCGATCCACGGAGGTCCAAGGGTTTCAATACGATGAGGCGGCAAGAATACTCGTAAAGCACCTGGGATCGCATGATCATATTACCTTGGGAGAGTTTTGCAAGTTGAGCAACCTCCCTACAAAACAAGCCTCTGACATAGTGGTCAATCTTGCCCAAAATCATGTCATTAAGATCCTGCCCAGAGAAGAAGAAGACTGGTACGTTTTCTCAGAATAAAAACGTCGCAATCAGCAAGAATATGACGCAAAAATCATAATATTGAATTCCCACTTTTTAAGAACACAGGGGACCTCAAAACATGCCAAGAAGTACCAAAAAGAAGAAGATATTCGTTCTGGATACCTCCGTTATTCTTTATTCTCACGACTCTATCCTGAATTTTGCCGAGCATGATATAGGAATCCCAATTACTGTCTTGGAGGAACTTGATCAATTCAAAAAAGGCAACGACACGAAAAACTTCGAAGCGAGGGAATTTACCAGGCTGCTGGACAAGCTTGCCGATGGACAGATGTTACACGAATGGATCCCTTTGAATGGCAAATCGAAAGGTAAGTTCAAGGTTTTGATGGACCAGGAAAGCACGGTCGACGCCCGAAAAGTTTTTAACGATGCGAAGAATGACCATCGCATATTAAACGCGGCACTGGCACTAAAGGAAGTAGAACAAGATCGAATGGTGATCCTGGTTTCTAAAGACATCAATCTACGCCTAAAAGCCAAATCACTGGACCTGCAAGCTGAGGATTATGAAACCGGAAAAATTAAAAATGTAAGCACATTACATACCGGTAAAACGGACGTTACCGGGGTGGATAGTGTGGATATCGACAAGATCTTCAAAGAAGGTACAGTCGACAAGAAAAAGATCCTTGGCCGCAGAAAAGGCATTGCCAACGAGTACTTCATTCTGCGGAGCGACAAGAATTCCGTCCTCGCCAAATACAATGCAGCAGAGAAAAGTGTCGACAAGGTAGAAAAAGTCAGTGTCTACGGTATTAAACCCAAAAATGCCGAACAGACTTTTGCTATTGAGGCCATGATGAACCCAGAAGTGAAATTGGTAGCCATCAACGGTGTTGCTGGGACTGGCAAAACTCTTCTGGCTGTCGCATGTGCCATGGAGCAACGACGCAATTTCAAGCAGATTTACCTGGCCCGGCCGATTGTTCCACTCAGTAACAAGGACATTGGCTATCTCCCGGGGGATATCAAATCCAAACTAAACCCTTATATGGAGCCACTTTGGGACAACCTGAAATTTATACAGAACCAGTACCCTGAAAGTGACAAGGAACACAAGCGGATCACCGAAATGGTGAATAAGGAAAAGTTGGTGATCACCCCATTGGCTTATATCCGGGGACGAAGCCTTTCCAACATTTTCTTCATCGTGGACGAAGCCCAAAATCTGACGCCACACGAAATCAAAACTATCATCACACGCGCAGGAGAAAACACCAAAATCATTTTCACCGGGGATATCTACCAAATCGATACACCCTACCTCGACTCCCAGTCCAACGGACTCTCTTACTTGATAGACCGCATAGAAGATCAGCCGGTCTATGCCCACATCACGCTGGAAAAAGGTGAGCGATCCGAACTGGCCAATCTAGCCAACGAATTACTTTAATCTATCCAGCCCGAAAAACAAAAAACCCTCTTTCGAGGGTTTGCTTTAGGTTATTGTAAAACACTGATTTAAGATGCTCTGATGGAGGTGTCCAAATTCTCGGTAGCACCAATCCTTGAGCTTTGTTACCTCGTCAGGTACCAATGAGCGAATAGCCTTTTTCAGCTCTTTTTCGAAAAGACTCACATCGAAACTCACTTTGTGCAAGATCGTTTTAAAGTACTCCAACATCTACGTGAAATTTTGTTAAGTGAATAACTGTTACGGTAAATTTGACGTTCTTTTGTGTCAGAATCGTAATGTAAAAGTTAACAAATTCGATCCTATTTTGCAAGGACCATTAACTTTTCGAAAACGTTTTCATAAGTAACACGACCTCAATAACGATGCGGATCATTCTAAGTTGTATAGTGCTTCTACTTTTTTCAGGAGCGGGTGTCAGTCAAGATGTCAAAATCCAGATCGGCTCCACAGAAGTTGCTGTTAATCAGGTATTTACAATTTCTGTTACCTTAGAAAATGAGCGACTGAGAAATTACAGCCCTTTTCCGGAGATCGAAGGATTCCTTAAGCGGGGAACCTCCTCTTCCACCTCCACCAGCTTTGTCAATGGTCGCATGACCTCTTCTCAAAGTATTACCCAAAACTACTTGCCTACCGCGGAGGGTACTTTCACCATTCCGCCCTTCTCAATTACCGTGAACGGCAAGCAATATGAGAGCCCTGGGGCAACTGTCAAAGTAGGGCCGGCCATTCAACGGCAACAATCCCGGGATCCATTCGATCCCTTTGATTTCCTCAACAACCGAAGGAGAGAGGCGCAACCTCAGGAGTTCATTGATATCGAGGCTGAGGCATTTCTGGCATTGACCAGCGACAAACCACAGGTTTTTGTAGGTGAGGGGTTCACGACAACACTGGCTTTTTACGTAGCGGAATCGAACCGAGCGGACATGAGGTTCTATGATCTGGGAAAGCAGATCACTGAGATCGTCAAGAACATCAAACCCGAGAGCTGCTGGGAAGAAAACTTCAATATCGATAACATCAATGGTCAGCCGGTGACGATCCAGGGGAAAGCCTATACGCAATACAAAATTTTCCAGGCTGCGTACTATCCTTTGAATGTGCAAGACATTGAATTTCCCTCAGTCGGATTAAAACTTATAAAATATAGAGTAGCTAAAAACCCTAGTTTTTTCGGGCGCAACAGACAAGAAGATTTTGAAACGTTCTACTCGAAACCCAAAACGATAAGTGTCAGGCCACTGCCACCACATCCACTAAGGGAAAGCGTAGCCGTGGGTCAGTATTTGCTGAAAGAAGACATTTCAACAAAAGAACTTGAAACGGGTCAAAGCTTCAATTACTCTTTTAATGTTGTGGGACGAGGAAATATTAGTGCTATTAATCCGCCGCAGGTACCTGAGGATGGGAACTTCGATTTTTACGAACCCAACATTCAGCAGGATGTACGAAGGGCACAAAATACCGTGTCGGGAACCAAAGCTTTTAGTTACTATGGTATCCCCAATGAGCCTGGGAAATACCACCTGGGCGATTATCTTCAATGGGTCTATTTCGATCCGGAGCGGGAGACATACGATACGCTTGCTTCCAACTACACCGTGCTAGTCACCGGCGAAAGTCGAAAAAACGAATATATCAGCGCCAACGACCTGGGATCATTTTATGATCGGATTGGTTTCGAAGACAACACATTAGTCACTTTAAAAAAGGGTTCATGGACCAGGGTTTTTGGCAACCTTTTTATTTTGGCTATGTTCGCCACTTCGGCATTTCTGATTTTTAGAAAATAATGGGCAATAGTTTTGGTAGACTCTTTAGGATCACCACATTTGGCGAATCTCATGGGGCCGCTATAGGTGTGATCATTGATGGCTGCCCGGCGGGGATTTCCGTTGACGAAGCTTTTATACAGGCGGAGTTGGCCCGACGTAAACCGGGGCAATCAAAAATCACGACTCAACGGAAAGAGGAGGATACCGTCGAGATCCAATCCGGTGTGTTTGACGGTAAAACCACTGGTACACCCATCTCGATGGTCATCCGTAACAAAGATCAGAAAAGTAAGGACTACTCACACATTGCAAGTAAGTTTCGCCCGTCCCATGCCGACTATACTTATCAGGTCAAATATGGTATCAGGGATTATCGCGGGGGTGGCAGGAGCTCAGCCAGAGAGACCGCAGCCAGAGTCGCGGCAGGGGCCATAGCTAAACTGCTACTTAAGTCAAAAGGAATCGAATGCGCGGCGTTTGTGTCGCAGGTGGGGGATTTGAAGCTCGAAAAGACCCTGCATGACCTGGATTTGAGCCAGACTGAAACGAACGACGTTCGTTGCCCAGACCCTGAAACCGCTGCTAAGATGTTTGAACTTATCGATCAGGTTCGGAAAGAGAGGGATACCGTTGGCGGCATCGTAACCGGCGTGATCAAGGGAGTACCCGTAGGTCTCGGGGAGCCTGTTTTTGACAAACTTCATGCTGACCTTGGGAAGGCAATGCTCGGAATCAACGCCGTAAAAGGTTTCGAATACGGCAGCGGTTTTGAAGGAGTAAAGCTGAAGGGTTCTCAACACAACGATGAATTTTTGGTGGAGGACGGTGCCGTGCGAACCAAAACCAATTACTCCGGCGGCATCCAGGGGGGTATTTCCAATGGAGAGGATATCTATTTCAATGTTGCTTTTAAACCTGTAGCTACGATTATGCAAGATCAGGATAGCGTCGATACGGAAGGAAATTCGGTTGTTGTGTCTGGAAAAGGACGGCATGATCCCTGTGTGGTTCCCAGAGCAGTACCAATTGTAGAGGCTATGGCTGCACTCGTGATAGCGGATTTCTATTTGATCGCCAGAACGAATAAATTGAGCGCGGATTAACCTAATAATATGAAGAAACTCGCTATTCACACGCAGATTTTGATCGGAATGGCTCTGGGTTTGGCTTTCGGCATGATCGCCCTTCAGTCGCCGTGGCTTTCTTCCTTTGCCATTGATTTTATCAAGCCAGTCGGCACTATCTTTATTAGAGGTTTGAAGATGGTGGCTGTCCCACTGGTGCTGGCCTCACTGATCATTGGCGTGGCTAATATTGGCGACATCTCCAAGCTTTCAAGAATGGGTGGCAAAACCCTTGGCATCTTCATTCTGACTACTGTTATCTCAATTACAATCGGCTTAACAACCGTAGCATTGCTCAAACCTGGAGAAAAACTACCCCAAGACACCAGGTCCAACCTGATGAGCCTATACAATGAAAATGCTGAAGGCAAGATCAACTTCGCCGAACAAATTCAGAACCGGGGACCTCTCCAGCCATTGGTGGACATGGTACCCGACAATATTTTCCAGGCTGCAACCAGCAATAGCAGCATGCTTCAAGTGGTATTTTTTGCGATACTCATTGGTATCGCGCTATTGAAAATCCCAAAAGAAAATGGCAAGACTGTTCTCAGTTTTTTCAATGGTATCAACGACCTGGTAGTGAAGATTGTCCAATTCATCATGCTATTGGCTCCATATGGTGTTTTTGCGTTGATGACTGCTTTAATTGTGGAGATCGCCGGAGACGACCCTGGAAAAGCCTGGGAGTTGTTGTATGCATTGCTATGGTATACACTGACTGTGATCATTGGTATGTTCATCATGATGACCTTGGTCTATCCACTGATGATCCAGCGTTTTTCCAAGATCAAGTACTTCGATTTCTTTAAGGGCATGCGGCCTGCCATGTTATTGGGGTTTAGTACCAGCTCTAGCACGGCCACGCTGCCAGTCACAATGGAACGGGTCGAGAAGCACCTGGGCGTATCTGAAGAGGTGAGCAGTTTTGTTTTGCCACTGGGCGCCACGATCAACATGAACGGCACGAGTCTATATCAGGGTGTCTCCGCCGTTTTTATTGCTCAAGCACTGGGTTTGGAATTGTCCATCGCCTCGCAAATTATGATTGTGTTAACAGCGACGTTAGCCGCCGTTGGCACCGCTGGGGTCCCGGGGGCAGGCCTGGTAATGTTGGTAGTTGTACTTGAAGCGGTGGGGATTCCTGCGGCTGGTATCGCTCTTATTATGGCTCCGGAGAGAATCTTGGATATGATCAGAACAATGGTCAATATATCCGGAGACGCCTCCGTTTCGGTAGTGGTTGCAAGTACCGAAAATTCCCTGGATGAACAGATTTTGCGGGAACATGTTGATGACTAAACAATTATGAAAAAATACCCATTACATGTAAAGATCGTTTTCGGGCTCATCCTGGGCGTGATATGGTCATTCACCTCGAGCTACCTTGGTTGGAATAACTTTACCATCAACTGGATTGATCCTTTTGGAACCATTTTCATTAGGATACTAAAGTTCATCGCCGTGCCCCTGGTAATGTTCAGCATCATTAGTGGTGTGGCAGGTCTTAGTGACGTGTCGAAATTGGGTCGATTAGGGGGGAAAACCTTATTGGCTTATATGGCGACAACTGTACTGGCGGTAGGGGTTGGTCTGACGTTTGTAAACGTAATAAAGCCAGGATCGCATGTTGATATGGAGCAGCGGATCAAAAATCGACTTTCTTACGAAATCTGGCTCCAGGACAATAACATGGGACTCTCACAGGATGGCCAATCCTACTTGTCCGATCCACAGTATTCCAAATACCTCTCAGAAGCGCAGAAAGGTCGCGAGATGTCGGAATCAGAAAAAATGGACCTGGAGCAAAAAATGAGCTCCGCTCAGGCGCAAAAGGAAGCCAGTCCGCTCCAGTTTATCGTAGACATGGTGCCGGAGAACATCATACTTTCTATTTCCAATAATCGGTTGATGCTACAAGTCATCACCTTCGCGATATTCTTTGGTGTGACCATCGTGTTGATCCCCAAAGAGAAGTCTAAGCCGGTAGTACAGTTTATAGAAGGTATCAATGCCATCTTCCTAAAAATGATGGTGATCGTCATGGAGGCTGCCCCTTTCTTCGTCTTTGCGCTTTTGGCAGGGATCGTAGCCAAAATGGCCGATACACCGGCGGAGGTCTTTGAAATTTTTCTCGGATTGGGGTCCTATTCCTTGACGCTGCTCGGCGGGTTGTTCTTTGTGGTTTTTGTAGTGTACCCACTGATCCTACAGATTTTTGTAAGAAAACTCGGATACAAAGAGTTCTTTAAAAACATGAGTTCCGCCCAATTTCTGGCTTTTTCCACAAGCTCCAGCGTCGCTACTTTGCCCGTCACCATGAAATGTGTAGAAGAAAATATGGGCGTACCTAAAACGGTAACAAGTTTTGTCTTACCGATCGGCGCCACGGTAAATATGGATGGCACGAGCCTTCACCAAGCAGTCGCGGTAATTTTCATGGCCCAGCTTCACCTGGTAGATCTGACTATTGGACAACAGCTCATGATAGTGTTGACCGCTTCTTTGGCCTCCATCGGAGCGGCAGCCGTGCCAAGTGCAGGCCTTATCATGATGATCATCGTGTTACAATCAGTCGGTCTGAATCCCGCGTGGGTTGCCATTATTTTTCCAGTCGACAGATTTTTGGACATGTGCCGCACGGTAGTGAACGTTACTGGCGACGCCACTGTTTCTACCCTGATAGCCAAGTCAGAAGGTGAATTGACAAAATATTGATTAAGAAATAATTATGGAAAGCACAGCACAGCCCATATCAATGTATACTGAGTCTAACCCTAACCCTAACTCGCTCAAGTTCGTGGCCAACTTTATGTTGATGCCAGAGGGTGAAAGCCAGGATTTCCGCACTGCGGATGAAGGTGCAGCATCTCCGCTTGCCCAAAAGCTCTTTCAACTACCCTATGTGCGGGGGGTATTCTTTATGAGCAATTTTGTGACTGTCACCAAAACCCCTGAAACGGATTGGTATGAAGTGAAGGGTGATATTCAGCAGATTATCAAGTCCCACCTTGAAAACCAGGAGCCTTTGCTCGTATCATCCTCTAAAACCAAAGAAGTGGCAAGAGAAGCCAGTGCTACCGCCTCCGATCTGGAGCAACAGATAGTCAATATTCTCGATGAGTATATCAAACCTGCTGTTGAGATGGACGGTGGCGCCATATCGTTTCATTCCATGCATGAAGGCACGGTCAAGGTGACCCTGCAAGGATCTTGCTCAGGCTGCCCCTCCAGCACGGTCACCCTCAAAGCCGGAATTGAGAACCTATTAAAACGAATGGTTCCTGAGGTTCAGGCCGTGGAGGCAGTAGAAGGCTAATACACCTCCGTGTTGGCCTGTCGTCCTCAACTATGAAACAGCACACCATACAAGTTCAACCTGCCGAAGGTTTTGATGCTGCAAGGCTGGAGCAGTTTCTAAAGAAAAGCGGTCTACTTGCAGAAGGCCAGTTTTTTCGGATTGTCAGGCGCTCTGTAGATGCACGCAAGAAAAATATCAAGATCAATCTTGCCGTCGAGATAGACGAAAAGGCATTCTCTACGGAATTCGTGGAATATCAACCTCCTGAACATCATGTTGGTGCGAAATCCCCTGCAATTATTGTAGGTGCTGGCCCAGCCGGGCTCTTCGCGGCTTTAAAGTGTATAGAGCTTGGCATCAAACCCATTGTCGTCGAGCGTGGAAAGGATGTACGCGCTCGAAGAAGGGATTTAGCTGCCATTAACAAAGACCATGTAGTCAATCCTGATTCCAACTACTGCTTCGGAGAAGGGGGTGCAGGCACTTATTCTGATGGAAAACTCTATACCCGATCAAAGAAGCGGGGAAGCATTCGACGCATTTTCGAGATACTTGTGGCTCATGGAGCCTCGGAGGATATCTTGTATGAAGCTCATCCACACATTGGGACCAATAAACTACCCAAGATTGTCACAGCACTGAGAGAAACAATCCTTGCTCATGGTGGCGAGGTACTTTTTGAACAGCGCGTAACAGAACTGATAATAAGGCGAAACAGTGTGACCGGCATCAAAACCGCCGACGGCACCCATATCGAAGGACTAGGGGTGATTCTCGCTACGGGGCATTCTGCTCGGGACATATTTTACCTGCTCGACCGCAAGGGAATTTCGATTGAGGAAAAACCATTTGCGTTGGGAGTGCGGGTGGAACATCCCCAGTCGATAATTGATAAAATCCAATATCACGGCGAACGAGGTGATTATCTGCCCGCGGCAGCTTATAGTCTCTCTTGCCAGACCAGCCTGAAGGGGTCACGTCGAGGCATGTTTTCTTTTTGCATGTGCCCCGGGGGATTCATAGTACCAGCTGCCACAAGCCCGGGTGAATTGGTCGTCAATGGCATGAGCCCTTCTCGCCGTGACGGTAAGTTTGCAAATTCGGGCATGGTAGTCGCGGTGGAAATCGAAGATCTTGGTAAGTACGAGGGGCCCCTGGCTGCCCTGAAATTTCAGGAAGAGATTGAAAAAAAAGCTTGGCACATGGGTGGCCAAAAACAAACTGCCCCTGCCCAGCGATTAGGTGACTTCCTGGATAAAAAAGTGTCCGCCACCCTAAATGATACTTCCTATCAGCCTGGGCTACTATCAACTGACTTACAGGAAGTTCTGCCTCCTTTTATCAGCCAAAGAATGCAGCAAGGGTTTAGGTATTTGGGACGTAGAATGAAGGGGTTTTTAACCAATGATGCTCAATTAATTGGCGTTGAAAGCCGCACCTCGTCTCCTGTTAGAATTCCTCGCATGCCGGAGACATTGGAACATCCCCAAATCAAAGGGTTATTTCCTTGCGGCGAAGGTGCAGGATATGCCGGAGGAATAGTTAGTGCGGCTATGGACGGGGAGAAGTGTGCAGAAGCACTTGGCACCGCGCTTTTGGGGCTAACTACCAGAAAAGTATAGGTTCATCGGCTCAAAGTAATTGTCGATCCATCCCTGCTTGTAGTGTTCATCTGCATCCGTCAGTTCTGAATGCTTAAGACGCAAAAGACACTCATTATCGCCCTTAGACGAGAAAAAGACTTCTAAAATCGAATTTGGCTGGTCCTCCTGAAACTCGGAAGTGCGCCAGGTCTGCTTGATGTACTGATCTTTCTTCAATTCGAGATTGGTCCCCCAGATGTAGCCGTCCCAGGCAGTGAATTTATCTCCTTCATCTTCTGTAATGAGTGCCTGACCACCGGTCATATCCGAGTGCTGGTCGCTATCTAGCCATGCCTCATAAACTGCTGAAGCGCTGGCTGGTAGTGTTGTTTCCAATTCAAATTCCATAGGTTGATCGCTTTGTTTAAAGATAAGGAGTTGCCCTGATTGAAAGCTACTTTCTGAAATTTCTTATGGTCGTTTTCGTCAATATAGGCAAGCTCGCCACGGTTTGATCCGCTCCTATTTCCAGGGCACCTGCCTTCCAATCAGCGTGAAATTTGGAAGGTACAATCTGCCTAAGCGGTATCCCAGCATCCAATAAAGTGATAGCCACAAGCTGAACATCTTCTACAGGCACATCATCTCCGTAAAAAAGGGAGTTAGACGGTGTGCTGGTGGTTCCGGGATCGGTGGGCCTTTCATGAAGATAATATCCCAATTCTTCCAGACGATAGACAGCATCTCCATCTGGCGCATGAGGGTAGTACCGAACAACCACATCCATGCGCTTTTCACCCGGTGCCAACTTCGAAAGCACATCCATTTTATAGGCTCGCAACCCCTCTTCGAATTCCAGCAAGCTCTCACTTGGTTCTTCCTCTTTTGGTAACTCCGTTGCTTCTTTTGGCTCCTTTGGTTGGGCAGCTGCTGCCGCCTTTTTCTCAGGCGCTTTCATTGTTTCTTTTACCTTGGGTTCCAGTACTTCATCGGCGGGATATAGCCTCATTTTGACAGTAGAATCGACGAGAGCAATGAGTGCTAAGAGAACACCCAGAAAGGCGGCAAAATAGATGGGATGACGAGAAGCTTGCGCCATATAAAAAATTTGGCCTTGTCGACTAAAGTCTAATTTAGTAAAGAATCGCTTATTAAAAGCAAAAAGGCCACCCTACAATGTAGCGTGGCCTTTGATAAACTCGCAGATTTTTTATGAAACTCCTTTTTTGATACTCAAGTCCATAGCTACTGGTGTAGCAATATATATCGATGAATAGGTTCCGATCAGAATACCTACGATCAAAGCAAATGAAAACCCTTGGAGTGCAGCACCACCGAAAAGGAATAAGATGATTACCACAATCAGAGTCGTCACCGACGTGATCAGGGTTCTGGATATTGTATTGTTCAGGGACTCGTTGAAGACCGCTTGCAATTCAGACCCTGATTTAATGCCCAGGTTTTCCCTAATTCTGTCAAAAACAACCACCGTATCGTTGATGGAGTATCCGATAATCGTCAAAATCGCTGCCACGAAAACTTGATCTGCTTCAAAGGAAATGCCCAGCACATTGGCCATTGCAAAAGCAGACAGTACGAATAAGGTATCATGAAACAGCGCCACAATTGCACCGAGGCCAAATTGCCACTTCCTAAAACGAATCACGATATAGGCGAATATGCAGATCAGGGCGAAAATGGCAGACTTATAGGATGAATTTTTAATATCATCGGCAATGGTCGCTCCTACCTTTGATGAGCTCAAAATCGTGAAGTTTGTTGCATCCAAAGCCTCCTCGTTGCTGGAAAAGGCCAGTCCTGTGTGACCTGAAACTCCTTCAATGACCAAAGCCCTGACATTGGCATCCGCTTCGTCAGATTCGTCATCGATCAAATAGCTTGTCGTCACTTTTAGTCTGTTATTAGCGCCAAAAAATTTGACTTCCGCGCTACCATCCTCGAAAGTATTACTTACCAGGTAGTTGCGTAGCGCTGAAGGTTCAACTGGTTCTTCAAATGACACCACGTATGCGCGGCCACCTTTGAAATCCACACCAAGGGTCAGTCCCTTTGTGATCAATGCAACGATCCCCAATCCAATGAAAATCAAGCTGAATAGATAGGCAAACTTGCGTTTACCCAGGAAATTGATAGACAGGTTGGTCAGGGCATTGCGTGAAAATGCATTGGCAAACGAAATCTTGCTTTGATCCCCTTTCCCGGAAAAAGCTTCGACAATCACTCGGGTAATAAATACCGCGCTGAAAAAAGAGCAAACGATACCTATCATCAGTGTAATGGCGAATCCTTTGACAGGACCTTGACCCAGGGCATACAGCAAGAAGCCAGTGATGAAGGTGGTGACGTTAGCGTCAAAAATGGACCAATATGCTTTTTGGTAACCTGAGCTGATCGATTGCTTTAAACCGGCCCCATTCCGGAGTTCCTCTTTAATGCGTTCAAATATCAGGACGTTGGCATCGATAGACATACCAATGGTAAGTACCACGCCGGCCGCGCCAGCAAGTGTAAATGCAGCACCTAACTGAGCCAATATTCCCAAAATGAAGAAAATATTAAAGAACAATGCCACATTGGCGATGATCCCCCCTTTGGCATAATAAATAACCATAAACAGGATCACCACCACAAGACCAGCGATAATAGAAGTGATCCCTTGTTTCTGGGCCACCTCTCCCAAAGTTGGCCCGATCACTACATCCTCCACGATTGTAGTAGGCGCAGGAAGTGCTCCGGCTTTCAATATATTGGCCAGATCCTTGGCTTCATCGATCGTAAAATTGCCCGCAATAGAAGAACTTCCATTGGGGATCTCACCTTGAACTACAGGCGCCGAATAAACATAATTATCCAAAACAATGGCTATTCTTCTGTTGACATTAGAAGCCGTAAGCCGCTTCCATGTTTTGGCTCCTGTGGCATTCATTTGCATCGAGACTGCCGGTCTAGACCGCTCATCAAGGTCTTGTCGTGCATCAGTAATGGTCTCGCCGGTCAGTGGCGCCCGGCCAGTTCGGGATTGCTTGATAGCATACAATTCCAGGGGCTTTTCATCGGATACGCCTTCCACTTCAAAGGGCTTGACGGCCCATAGAAACTTCATAGTATTTGGAATAAGCACCTGTACATCTTCCCGCTCCAAAATCCTGTTGATCTTAGCTGTGTCTTTTTGCTCATAGACAAGACCGTACCCTGGCTTGATCAAGGTCAGCAGTGGGGAATTAACGGTATTAGTAGCCGCAGAGTCAGCAGCCGCTGCGGTGGAGTCTGTTCCACTGGCAGTAGAATCGGCGTTATCTTCACCTACTAAAAGTGATGACAGATCATCAGCAGCACTGGCATCATCTTCGGTCAGTGCACCCTCTGGAAGTGCAGTCCGCAATTCAGCAGCGATGAAGTCGTTGATCCGTGTCAAAACCGGACTAACCTCGTTGATCTCATATACCTCCCAAAATTCTAACTTCGCTACTCCTTGCAGCAGCTTCCGCACCCGCTCGGGGTTATCTACACCAGGCAGTTCAATCTGGATTCGGCTTGTGCCTTGCAAAATCTGAATGGAAGGCTGGGAAGTTCCGAACCTATCAATTCTTGTCCGAAGTATCTCAAAAGACCGGTCAATGGCACCATCTACTTCCTCGTTGATAATATCTAATACTTCTTCATCGGTACTATTTAAATTGATCCTGCCACGATTGCTGGCATTTGAAAAGACATAGGCCAGGGTTTTGTCCGGTGATTTTTCCTTAAAAACAGCGTAGAATTCATCTACATAGTTACGCTGGGTCCCCCGAATATTTCGTTGTGCTTCGATCAGGGATTGCTGAAAATCCTCATCAGAGTTATTTCCACTTAATCCTTTTAATATGTCGATTGGCGAGACCTCCAAAGTCACGTGCATGCCTCCCTGAAGATCCAAACCCAGGTTTAATTCTGTTTCCTTGATATCCTCGTAGGTATAGTCGATACCCACCAGATTATAGACAGGCTCGTTCCAAACTGAGTCGAGATAACGTTGTTTTTCGGCAAAATTGATGTTCCCACTATTGTCGGTGGCATCCATGGTGGCGTCCTCTTGAATGGACTGAGCTACGAACGTGAATGACAAGTAATAAACACATAGTAGCGATATTATGATGGTCAAAAAGACCACAAAGCCTTTATTTTTCATTTTAGTTAAGAAGTTTTTTGTAAATCAATTCGCAGTTTTTGGGTGGAATCTGCGAAAAACCAGTCGTAGGTAATTAGAAACGACTAAGGCGCATTCGGAGAAATAATGCGCCTGAATAGAACTTTCGCAAACTTGAATCTTCCTTCACCGGCATTCTGGACTATTGGACTGAGGAGCTTTGGCTCGATCATCAAAGCGATTTCCTCAATGATCAATGGCTGGAAGTTTACCAGCATAGGCGCCCCAGTGGGTACCGCAGGATTCAACACAGAAATCTCCAACTGATCTGAAGAAGTACCTGGAACCTCCTCCGTATCCACTAAATGCTCTCCCCAAGTACCTCCGGAAAAATCCTGAAAGCAAGAGGCGACAACAATGCCAAGACCCAGCACCGTGGCGGTCAAGACATTCCAAAAGAGCCTTTTATGTCGCAGAAAATTCATAATTGCGCCCGCAAAGTTAGTGCTTCACAACAATAAACCAATCAAATCACTGATTTCAAGTGGCTTGCAACCACTTGTAGACCTTGCGCAAAGTCCTGATGATTGGGCACCACCAGATCACATTCATCCTTATAGGGCAAAACGAATTGATTATAAGCCGGTACTACATGCCTTTCATACCTGTCCATGGTTGCTTTTAAATCGCCATATCCTCGCTCCAGCTCATCCCGCTCAATCCTTCTTTTCATCATTAGCCAAATAGGCGCTTCCACAAAAAGTTTCATGTCCACCAGGGGCACAATCTCTCGAAAATGGAAGGTAAACAATCCCTCCACCACAACAATAGGTGCCGCCTTGACCGTAATGAACTGTTGCTCACCACCTCTATTTACATTGAATTCATACCGCGGAATTCGAAGATCTTTCCCCTCCCTCAGCGCCAAAATGTCATCCAAAAGCTTATCCCTAAAGAAGGAATCCGGCGTATCAAAATTGGCATCACCAAATTGGTCCACTGGTTGCTGTTCAAGTGGTCGATAGTAGTTGTCGAGGGAGAATAATTCTACCACATCGTCATCAAAAAGGGCCTTCAACTGGGTGGCAAAGCGGGTTTTCCCAGAACCCGAACCTCCAATAATTCCCACTATAAAAGGTCTATCCATTGAGCAAATTTCGCAATTAAGGTTTTGGCTGTGAAAATAGCAGAGTTGAAACTAAAAACCTGCTTCTAGGTGATCAATGAGTTGTTTTACTGCCGACGCACGATGGGATATCTTGTTCTTTTCGTCAGGTAACATTTCAGCAAAGGTCTTCTGGTACCCCTCAGGAACAAAAATTGGATCGTAGCCAAACCCGTAGCTTCCAGTCTTTTGACGTGAAATAAACCCCCTCATTACGCCGGTGAAACGAACTATTCGGTCTTTGGCCAAGACCAAAGTGATAACGGTTTTGAATTGTGCACTCCTATCAGCTGCTTCCTCGAGCTGCAGGAGCAATTTGTCCATGTTGGCGTGATCATCTCGGGCCGGGCCGGCGTATCTAGCGGAATATACCCCCGGAGCTCCGTTCAGGCATGTGACTTCAAGTCCAGAGTCATCGGCAATGCAGGGCTGACCTAAGGCCTCAAATACTACCTGACCTTTCAGTAGTGAGTTTTCCTCGATGGTCGCTCCCGTTTCCTCAATTTCTTCGTTGAACCCAATCTCGGCTAAAGAAGCCATTTCCATGCCAGCAGGTAAGATACCTTGCAGTTCACGCACCTTATGGGCATTGTGGGTAGCAAATATCAGCTTCATGTGTATGGTCTTGTTTCAATGACCGGCGTATCGATGGCCGAAGGAACCGGTGGCAACATTCACCAGGCGGTCGATGTGGTATGCTCCGGTCTGTTTATCCCCCTTTTCACTCAATTCGGGATCTCAACTGAATTTGGTAAATGATAACTTCCGAAGGTATTCCCTGAATTCGTGTTGTGGCTCCATTGATGGTAACGGTGGTTTCTCTTGCTGGTACTGCCAGAAGCGCCGTTCCGCCGACACGAACCCCTACGGTACCATCAGCCCCACCATTAAAAATGGTAGTGACGCCATCCTTGAATCCATTGGTCCGGAAAGCACCACCTTGGGTTGTGAACAGCTCGTTAAACGCCCACCCGGTAACGGTATGTGTGATAGTAAGTGGGTCTGAGGCGGTGGTAATTACCTCTGACGTGTCAGCCACCGCTTCAAAAGTGGTACCCAGTACATTACCTGACAAAACATACGCCACATAGTCCAACGTAATCTTATCCCCCGGTTGCACCGGATCTCCCAAAAGCCCGTTTTGAAGGAAAGCGTAGCGGACACCCGTGGTAGTAGTGTCAAAATCAGCTATTCCACGATCGGCAAAAAAATCTGCAATCTCGACTTTATTTTCCTCAAACTGCACTAGCGGATCAATGAGGTCGACGCTGTTGTCGGAACCACAAGACCACAATTGTATAATCGCTAAAACAAAAACGGAAAGACGCACTGTCTTCTTCATCCTATCAATTTATTTCTAATAACTCCACTTCAAAAACTAACGGCGCATCGGGTGGAATTACCCCTCCTGAACCCCTTCGTTGATAGCCCAGAATACTCGGAATGTACAGTACGGCCTTTGCACCAACATTCAAATACCCGATACCTTCATCCCATCCAGCAATAACCGAGCCTCTTCCTAACACAAACGCATAATCCCCTGCATCAAATTGGGTGCCACCTTCTAATAAAGTGCCTTTGTAACGAACATTTACGCGCTGCCCTTCCTTAGGTTTTGGGCCTGAGCCCTCTTTTGTTATTACATAATGCAATCCGGATTCGGTGACTTTAGCTTGTACTTGCTGCTCCTCAAGGTAATTTTGAATGATTATCTTTTCTTCTTCCAAACGTGCGCTATTATATGCGGCAATCCTTTCATCATTGTAAGCTTTATACTCCACCTGGGTCATTTGCCTGATTACGCCGATATTGAAATCCAATCCTGTTTCCGGTGACATTCCCGGGGGTACTGTCTGACGGAAGGTGTTTTCAAATAAATCTTTGGCTGGAATAGTGAAGGTCACACTGTCCCCAATAGAAAGCATATTAAGTACAGACTGAAATTGACCGTTCTGGCCAGTGGTATCTCGGGTAAACAACATCGCCAGTGGCTCCCCCGCTCTCGATTCATTCATGACAACACCCGAGTCGGTTGCGTAGCGAAAGTTCATCAACAAGATCTTATTGCTTTCGAGCAATGAATCCCCTTTGCGCACAAAAGTAACGTCTGTTCCCAGCGCTGAAACATTTGCGCCCTCGTTTCCTGTCCTTTCCTCACCACTTTGGCATCCAAAAAAAATGGAAACCATCATCAGCCATTGAAAGGTTATCGTCAGTCCTCTTTTCATTTCTTTAGCAAGTATTGTTGTCTGTAGTCTTTTATTAGCTCTTCGAATTTGTCGACCGTTTCAGTCAATGAAAGCTTCGAGGATCCTCCTGACGCGTTCTTGTGACCTCCGCCTGAAAAATGGTCATTAGCAAAAGTATTGACCGCAAAGTCACCAACCGACCGAAAGGAAAGCTTGATCTCATCTTGTCGTTCGATTATGATGGTCGCCATGATGATCCCTGAAATGGATAAGGCGTAGTTTACCAGCCCCTCGGTATCACCAGATTTTAGCTCAAAATTTTTGAAGTCTTCCTCCGAAATGATAAAATAAGCTATACCAAGGTCGGAATTGACAACCAGTTTTTTCAGAAAAGCATAACCCATGAAACGCAGCCGATTCACGGAATTGGTATCGTAAATATTCCTGTTGACTGCATTCACATTTGCTCCAAGCTCGATGAGTTCCGCCACGGTTCGATGTACTTTGGCTGTTGTCGAAGGATGTTTGAATGATCCTGTGTCAGTAAGTATACCCGCATATATCAAATCTGCGATGGGTTGCGAGATTCTGGATCGCTCACCCAGCAGGAGTATCAAATCGTAAATCAATTCGGCCGTAGCAGCTGCGTTCGTATCCCACAGCACAAAATCGGCAAAATCTTCCGGATCCAGGTGGTGATCTATCAGCACCTTCTTTGCTCTGGCCTTCCTCACCGTAGACTCCATTTTTTTGATGCGATTCAATCCTGAGAAATCCAAACAAAAAATGATCTCTGCCTCGTCGACAAGCTTTTCGCAGCGCGGATTGTCCGCTCCATCAAATATGATAACCTGATCATTTCCGGGCATCCAATGCAGAAAGTCTGGATAATCATTGGGCGAAATGACGGTGACATCATGGTTCATTCCCTTCAGAAAATGAAACAGGGCCAGAGACGACCCAAGTGCATCCGCATCCGGATTTGAATGGGTGGTAATGACAATTTTGCGTGGGGATTGGATAAGGTCTTTAAAGCCCTCTAGATTCTCCATAGAAAAGGATAAGACTGACCGCTGCTGGTTCCAGTCGCTAAATAAGAGGGCAAAAGTCAAAAGAATTATCTCAAAAACAAAATGGGCTTCACACCAGCGCTTTTTATTCCCGTGAAGACTTGTACTTTTGCAGCCGTTTAAAAAGGAAACAATACAAATGGCAGGAAACAGGACATTCACCATGATCAAACCGGATGCTTATGGAGCCGGTAACTCTGGAGCGATTATAAAAATGATTGAAGAGGCGGGCTTCGGCATCAAAGCGATGCGATTGACACAACTTTCTAAGCGAACAGCTGGAGCTTTCTATGAGGTTCATAAAGAACGCCCTTTTTATAACGACCTGGTCAGCTATATGACTTCAGGCCCTATTGTGGCCATGATACTAGAGAAGGAAAATGCGGTGGAAGATTTCCGAAAGCTGATCGGGGCCACGGATCCCACAAAAGCCGAGGAAGGAACCATTCGAAAGATCTTTGCTAAGTCCATCGAGGCCAATGCGGTACACGGGTCAGATTCAGACGAAAACGCCCAAATCGAAGGAAGCTTCTTTTTTAGTCAGGTAGATAGGGTTTAGGCCTGATCAAGGCTCTCAACCCAGAAATTGTTGAAGCCTTCGCCCAAGACAAGGGTGATCTCCCCGAGTTGGAGTAACTCCAGAATGGCCAGAAAACTGAAGATGACAAAAATCTTTTCTGGCTTTTCCTGGACTAAGTCGACGAACGAAATACGCCTTTCCGAAGATCTCCTGAGTCGCTTGGCGATGAACTCCTTCTGATCGGCGATGGTATAAGGATATTGTACAATCTGGTGAGTAGGCTTATTCTTTTCCAGTTGATATCGGGCAAGCACTTTTTCAAACACACGCATCATCTTGTATAGATCAAGATCCTGGAGCTCTGCTTCTACGTTCACGGATTGAGAAAGCTGTCGGATTTCAGAAATCAAATTGCCACGTTTCTCTCGATCAATTCGCTCAGACTCCATTTCGGTGAGTTGCTGGATGACCGATTTGTAGCGCTTATACTCCAAAAGATGCCTAACCAGCTCTTCCCGCGGGTCAATCTCGTTGCCTTCCTCATCCAAGACAGGGCGAGGCAACAGCATTTTGGACTTGATCCTCATCAGCGTTGCCGCTACCAAAATGAATTCGCTGGCTATTTCGACATTCAGGTCTTCCATGCGTTTAATGTACGCGAGGAAATCATCGGTGATTTTGGCAATGGGGATGTCGTGAATGTCCAGCTCGTCGCGTTCAATAAAAAAAAGAAGTAAATCGAATGGTCCCTGAAAAAGGGGTAAATCAA
This sequence comes from Cyclobacteriaceae bacterium, assembly GCA_965242775.1. Lineage (GTDB taxonomy): Bacteria > Bacteroidota > Bacteroidia > Cytophagales > Cyclobacteriaceae > JAWPMT01. The sequence goes on along the minus strand of CBDETI010000024.1, from coordinate 519,589 downwards.
TTTCGAATTTATCTTTCTCCGCAGTAGCTGCCATGCATCAAAGTTTGGATAATCGGTCCATTCATGCAATCGATCAGCTATTTATTTAAATATTTACCTTTGCAAGATTCAAAAAAGTCGATTAAACAATTCTTGCCGTCATATCGTTCATAAGGCACTCTTTTCAACGACTACCCGATGATAATACAGCCCGGAGCACTTCTTGAAGGAATCAATACCCCTTCCGACTTAAAAGGACTTCCCCCCCAACAACTAGCACAATTATGTGCCGAGTTGAGAGATTACATCACTGATCATGTGTCAGTATTTGGTGGCCACTTTGGCGCCAGCCTCGGGGTAGTAGAACTGACGGTGGCCCTCCACTACGCTTTCAATACGCCAGAGGATCAGTTGATTTGGGACGTTGGGCATCAAGCCTATGGTCACAAAATCTTAACCGGCCGGAGGGATCGATTCCATACGAACAGGCTGTACGGAGGACTTTCGGGATTCCCAAAGAGAAAAGAGAGTGAATTCGATGCTTTTGGTGTTGGACACTCTTCCACATCAATATCGGCAGCGCTGGGGATGGCCATCGGAAATCAATACAAGGGTGAGGATAGGCAGCACATTGCAGTGATTGGTGATGGTGCCATGACGGGGGGTCTTGCTTTTGAGGCGATGAATCATGCTGGGGTTTCTAATTCCAATTTGCTGATTGTCCTGAATGATAACTGCATGTCGATTGATCCGAATGTGGGCGCATTGAAGGATTACCTGACGGACATCACGACCTCTCATACCTACAACAAATTTCGAGATGAGGTCTGGAATATTTTGGGTCGGATCAGCAAATTCGGCCCTAACGCCCAGGAGATAGCTGCAAAAGTTGAAAACAGCGTAAAGTCGTTTTTACTGAAACAAAGTAACCTTTTCGAATCACTCAACTTAAGATACTTCGGGCCAGTGGATGGTCATGATGTCAATCATCTGGTAGACGTTTTTAACGATCTGAAAGACATTAAAGGGCCAAAGATTTTGCATTGTGTTACCGTCAAAGGAAAAGGCTACAAGGCAGCTGAAGAAAATCAAACAAAATGGCACGCCCCAGGCAAGTTTGACAAAATCACCGGCGAGATAAAAAAGAAGGTCCACGACAAACCTCAACCTCCAAAATATCAGCAGGTTTTTGGCCATACCATCGTGGAACTGGCCAAGGAGAATGAAAAAATCATGGGAGTCACACCGGCAATGCCCTCCGGTTCATCTATGAATATTATGATGTCCGAAATGCCGGATAGAGCCTTTGATGTGGGCATCGCTGAACAGCACGCGGTGACATTTTCTGCAGGACTGGCCACCCAGGGATTAATTCCTTTCTGCAACATCTACAGTACGTTCATGCAAAGAGCCTACGATCAGGTAATCCACGATGTATGCATACAGGATCTTCAGGTGATTTTTTGTATGGACCGAGCCGGGTTTGCTGGCGCAGATGGCCCCACACATCACGGAGCCTACGACATTGCTTATATGCGATGTATTCCGAATCTGGTGGTATCGGCTCCTATGAATGAAATTGAGCTTAGAAATCTCATGTACACAGCCACAGCCTACATGGGTCCAACGGCAATTCGCTATCCGCGAGGACAGGGCGTTATCGCGGACTGGAAGCAACCTTTTGAATCAATAGAGATTGGGACAGGTAGAGAGTTGGCACGTGGTAGTGACTTGGCCATCCTCACCATTGGCCACATTGGCAACTATGCGACTGAGGTCGTGGAGAGGCTAGGGAAGGAGGGTATCAGCGCCGGTCATTATGACATGAGGTTCATTAAGCCTCTTGACGAAGCACTTTTACATCAGGTTTTCTCTACATATGAGCACATTGTTACCGTTGAAGATGGTTGCCTGCAAGGGGGGTTTGGCTCGGCGGTGTTGGAGTTTATGGCCGATCATGGGTACAGTGCCAAAGTTGTCCGTCTTGGGATTCCGGATAAAGTGATAGAACACGGAGAACAATTAGAATTGCATAAAGAGTGCGGTTTTGACCCGGAAGGTATTTTCAAGGCGTGCCTCAAGATGTTGGAACCGGCTACGTCCTGACCCGCCCGTTCTTGGAATTCTCCAAATAATTGTGCATTATACTTAGCTGTTATGCTGCAACGAAATGTCTTCTTCGGGCTAAGTGCAATTCTTCTGATCTTTTTTCTGGCTGGTTGCAACAAGTTAGCTTCGGATCCCAGTAAGAGTCCGGGGCCAGATTCTCCACCAAAGGAGCAAGTAGCCAACCTGGACCTAAGTCAGATCAGGGCCCGAGGATACCTCACGGCGATCATGGACAATAGCTCCACCGGCCTCTTCCTTTATCGCGGCCAAACCATGGGCTACGAGTACGAACTCCTCAAAATGTTCTGCGATAGTATCGGCATTCAACTGCAGATTAAGCTTGAACCTAATCTGGAAAAAGGCTTCCAGCTGCTGAACGAAGGAGAAGGAGACGTACTGGCTTACAATCTAACAGTGACCAAAGAGAGGAAAAAGCGAATCGCTTTTACAAACTACCATAACCTAGTGCGTCAAGTGCTCATACAACGCAAGCCCGACGCGTGGCGAAGTATGAAACTCCACGAAATCGAGAAAGAGCTGATCCGCAATCCGGTAGACCTGATCGGCAAAGAAATCTACGTTAGGGCTCATTCTGCCTATGCACACAGACTCAGAAACCTCTCAGATGAGATTGGGGGAGACATCATCATCGTAGAGGATTTTCCGGAATTTGAAACGGAAATGATTATCAGAAAGGTAGCTTCCGGAGAAGTCGATTATACCGTAGCCGAGGAAGACGTGGCCTTAGTCAACGCCACATACTATCCGATTTTGGATATTAAAACAGCTGTTAGTTTTCCGCAACAGATAGCATGGGGGGTTCGAAACAATGCAGATACACTGTTACAAGTGATGAACACATGGATTGATGGCATGAAGAAAACGCCGGAGTATTACACTGTGTACAATCGCTATTTCAGAAACAGCAAAGCAAGTAAAATCCGGAATAGAAGCGAGTTTTCAACCATGGGTGGAGGTAAAATCTCCCCGTTTGACGAATACATTAAAGAAGGGGCTGAAAAAATTGGGTGGGATTGGCGGCTTTTGGCTGCGCAGGTTTATAAAGAATCCAAATTCAACCCGAAGGTAGTCTCCTGGGCGGGTGCAGTCGGCCTATTGCAGGTTTTGCCCAGAACAGGCAATTCCTATGGCTTTAAAAACCTGAAACATCCCCAAAGCAATATGCGCGCGGGCACAAGACATATTCTATGGCTTCAATCCCTCTGGAAAGATAAAATCGCGGACTCCCTGGAGAGGCAGAAATTTGTGCTGGCTTCGTACAACGTTGGTCACGGCCATGTCTTTGATGCAGTGAGGCTGGCAGAGAAGTTTGGTGGTGATCCCTCTTCATGGGAGACCATTGCCGGCTATTTACTCAAGAAGCAGGATCCAAAATATTATAACGATGAGGTAGTCGAGTTTGGGTACTGTCGCGGATCAGAACCTGTTCGGTATATCAAGGTGATTTACGAAACCTATGAAAATTACAAGTTACTCTATCCACAAAGTGAAGCAGTCACCGAAAATACTGACCTACAATCTTAGCGGAAGAGAGCGCCATCGGAATACCTCCTCCCGGATGCACACTGCCCCCACAAAAGTATAGACCCCTGACCCTCTTCGTGAAATTGGGATGGCGGAGAAATGCGGCTAACCGGTTATTTGAACTATTTCCATACAGTGCTCCTTGACTTGAGCTTGTTCGCGCTTCAATGAGCCGTGGATCCAAATAGGACTCCTGATCAATTAGGGACGCAACGTCCACATGCAGCTGCCGTTGTAACTTCTCCAAAATATTCTTTCTGGCATCTTCAATCAGTTCCTCCCAATTCTGCCCCGCATTGTGCGGCGTATTGATCATAACAAACCAATTCTCACATCCAGCAGGCGCGTCATTTTGGCTGTGTTTAGCACTAATATTCAAATAGATAGTAGGGTCCTTAGAGATCACTTTTCTTTTGAAGATTTCATCAAATTCCCTCTTATAATCTTGTGAGAAAAAGATATTGTGAAGGCCCAGGGAAGAAAATTCTTTTTTTATCCCCCAGTAAAAGATAAGCGCCGAACTGGACTTGGGTTGATTTAAGGTCCTTTTGGGTGGGCTCACCTCAGGCAAAAGTTTTCTATAGGCGCTGCCAACATCCATATTGCAAATCACCCGGTCAAAGGTCAGGTTTTCCCCGTCTACCTGCAGCCCTTTCACTTGTCCATTCTTTACCAGGATCCTTTCTGTTGGGGAGTTGTAGTGGAAGGTCACCCCCAACCTGCTAGCCAGCGACACCAGTGATTTGGTAATGGCGTGCATTCCCGAAATCGGAAAAAAAGCCCCGATACCGTACTCCAAGTGCGGAATAATATTCATCGTGGCAGGCGTTTCATAAGGATTAGAGCCATTATAGGTAGCATACCGATCAAAAAATTGAATCAACCTTGGATCCGCGAAATAAGACCTGTTGGCCTGATGCATACTTCGAAGAAAGTCCATTTTATGAAGGTTACCGTAGCACCTGATCGCAGCGCGGGAGCAATAGGTACGCCAGTCGTGGAGTGACCTAAACATGAACATTTCTCCGAGGTAGTCAAACAAAGTTTTGCTTTTTATAAAGGCGCTTCGAATCGAATGTTCCGGAACATTAAAAACGCCCGCCAGGGTTTGGATGGTTTTCTCCGATGAAGCGTAGGTCGAAAGCTGTGTGCCATCCTCATAAAAATACCGCGCCAACTCCTCCAAACGGATGTATTGGAAATGGTCTGAAGCAGTCTCTCCAGCCAATTCAAAAAGCTCCTCTACCAGCTTAGGATACGTGAATAGCGAAGGACCCGCATCGAATCGATAGGGTCCGAGCGAAATCTCAGACAGTTTACCTCCCGCATATGCGTTCTGCTCGAAGACTTCTATTTTGTGGCCCATTACCGCCAGCCGTATCGCCGCTGCTATGCCCCCTACTCCGGCGCCAATGACCGCTACCTTTAGTTTTTGCATTGCTTTCCTTCTTAAAAGCTACATTTTCCGGTTACTTCTGCTTTACAATGGGTATTAAGAATTGTCAGCTTCGCTATATTCGTTATTAATTCCCAACTCAGTTGTATTTGTGTTATGAATTCTCAAGTTGATCTTTTATTTGAAGAATATTTAAAGATTAGGAAAGTTGAAATCAGCAAAAGTCAGTTCATGTACTTGCTAAACCTCTATCCTTCCCTTTTGGTTTGCATGAGCGATGGCGTGCTGGACAAGGAAGAATGGGAAGGCGTTTTGAGGATTGCTGACGGAATTGCTGAAGCGTATGTGGAGTCCCCGGACAGAGAAGAGCGACAAAAAATGGCTCAAATGTTTAGGACTGAGTTCAGGTATTTGCTTGAAAATATCGATCGCTGGCGGAAGAAATTTCTGAATGCACTCAAAAATCACCTTGAAAGCAATACGGACGATAAGGAATTTGTAATGGAAGCCATGTATCTCTTTGCCAATGCCGCGGATGGTATCTCTATGGAGGAAGAGGAAATCATTGAAGAGCTTTCCGAAAGATTGTCGCTGGAATATTGAACTCCTTTCCCTACGGTGGAATGGGGCACTAAAGTGCACGATTCTTGAACGCCAGAATCATAATCTTGTAAATATATGAATGTAAGCTTGCAGGGCAAAAAGGCCTTTGTTTGCGGGAGCAGTAAAGGCATCGGTCTTGGAATCGCCAAGGCGCTAGCAGGTGCCGGGGCTACTGTAATTCTATCAGGCAGAGTACCAGAAACTTTAACTGAGGCAATGTCGACCCTTCCGGGGACAGGGCACTCTTTTTTTCCAATGAATCAATCGGATCCGCAAGCCATAAATGAGGCTGCCGAATTTCTCAATAAGGCGAGTATTGATATTCTTATCAACAATACAGGCGGTCCCGATCCCGGTTTAATAACAAATGCTTCATGGCCAAAATTTGAAGCGGCGCTCACGCAGCAACTGCAGTGTAGTCACGCATTGACACTTGCTTGCCTTGACCACATGAAACAGCTCCAGTATGGACGGATCATTAACGTCATCTCAACATCTGTCAAAATACCTATCTATGGTTTGGGGGTGAGCAACACCGTTCGCGGGGCGGTGGCATCATGGGCAAAAACGCTTTCGCTGGAAGTCGCCCAGGCTGGCATCACTGTCAATAACTTGCTCCCCGGATTCATCGAAACCGATCGCTTGGATCAGGTGGCAGGAAGTATGAGCAAGAGCAAAGGTGTTAGCAAACAAGCAATGATCGAAGAACTGCAGTCTTCTGTACCGGCCAAGCGATTTGGTACGGTCGAGGAGTTCGCAGCACTGGCAGTATTTTTAGCCAGCGAATTTGCCTCTTACATCAATGGAACCAGTATCCCTGTGGATGGTGGGCGGACAGGAAGTATATAAATAAAAAAACCCCGCGGTTGGGCGGGGTTTAAGCATAGGTTAGGTTTATTATGCTGTGGTTTCTTCTCTTTTCCTTGCAATAGTAAAGGACTTTCTTTCCTTATAACCGCAGTAGCCGCAAGTGTAATATTTCATCAATTCTCCTTCATCTGTCTCGGAAGCAGGTTGAATAACTTCTTCTCTGTCAACACGAAGGGTTTGGTAGTTACAGTCAGGACACTGCAAGGCATGTAGGCGACCATTGTATTTTTCGATCTTAGTGAACCCACTCACCTCATCGATCCATACATCATAGTCCACGGAGAAGGCATCCTCTTCCGCCTGCATACCTTCATCAAGGTAAACGTCTTCTTCCTCCTCACTGAGCAACTTCATTTTTCGCCCATCAGGAGATACCCTTGGGGTATATCGTAGTTTCTTCAACCTCTTCTCAATGAAGAATGGGTAATAGAATTTCAGCACATTCTGAATCACGACGCCTATGATCATTGCAAACATGATGCTCACAAACAACCTTACGAAAAACCATAACCATGTGGTATTGGCTACTACGGTATTGACGTAGAGGGTCAAGCCCACGAGCAGCAAAAGCAATCCATACCACATCAAATTGATCTCATGCATATTGATGTAGTCGTATCTTGTCTTGAAGTCTGAAGTGGTCATCAATTTCAAGAAGTGACCCAGAAGTATTAGCACTCCAACACCTGCAATTGCATAAGCCAGGTATTGACCATAAAGATTTAAAGAGCCGAGTAATTCTGGTGATATAGGTTCCGTCATAGCAGTGTACTGTTAAGTCCGCGGTTAAGCACTATTGTCACAAAAATGTTATATTTTTTTTAATCTCTCCCAACAAGTGTGGAATTAAAATGCAAAAACCAAGTAGAGGTTTGTACCGTAAGCTAGTTAATTATTCATCCAGAAACAAAAACTGCCTTCTGTCACAGTTCTGAACATTTCTAACCGTGAACTTTGGGGGTAGTAGTGATTTAAATTGTCCTAACCGCACCTTAGCAGAATGCAAACTTTTGTCAAAACATTGCCAAAAATAAATTGATAAAGCATTTTTGCATGATTATAAAATACTTTGATAAAGCAATAAGCTGATCAATTTTATGGAGATACCGCCAGTAACCTCACCTATTGATCCAAGGAACCGTTATCTTTCCTTGCACTTTTCCGGTTTTCCCTCAACAGAGGCAACGCGCGATCTTCAAGATTCACTACGTATTGATTACTCATATTAAATAACTCAATTAGTTAACTATTTAAATTCTATTATCATGATGAAAAGCCTATCTAAGCGGCTGTTGCTAATGTCAGCGGTTGCTTCCCTTGTATTCATTTACAGTTGTGGCGACGATGAGGAGCCTACACCAAATGCTCCTGAGTTAAGTGTAAGCGCCTCAGTTGGATCGACTGGAGCTGCCTTTACAAGTGGCGGATCTCTCGCCGCTACTGATTCGATCATATTCTCAGGAATCTCTGTGACTGCTCCCGGCGGATTCAATGTATTTCGATCAATTGCGGGCATAAGCCCTGCGGTAAGCATTGACAGAAACGATCTTGGACTTGAGGCAGGGGCTACTTCTTCTGGCGATATTCCTGATCTTAAAGTGGTTTTCCCTGCAACAGCTGCTGGCTCCATGGCGACCATCACTTTCGTGGGGGTTGATGACATCAATCAGGCTGACACAGTTTCTTTTGATATCAACATCACCGATGCGCCATCTCCTGATGCTAAAGTATTGACCGCAGTAATTCTTGCAGCACCTACCGGTGACAATACCTCGAATACTTTTTACTCAATCAGGTTGGGTGAGCTCTACAGCCAGGCTGACATCTTGGGTACTTCAGACCCTGTTTCCGAGAATGTTGATATCGCTTACTACTATGGAAATACAGATGAGGCAACTTTAGTGTCTCCTGATGAATATCCTACAAACATTGTTGACCTTAGTGCCTGGGGAACTCGTAATACGACAAACCTGGAGCTCACTACGCTTTCTAATGAAGATTACACGGCGTTGAGCAGTGTAGACGATGTGAATTCCGCCGTAGACGGTATCACATTTGATTCTGATAATACGGTTACCAATCTTTCTGTAGGAGACATCCTGGCGTTCCAGATGACTGATGCTTCAGAGATTGCCGGATTCATCAAGGTCAACGCCATCAATGGAACATTCAATGCTGGAGACGGCATAGAAATAGAAATCATTACTAATCAGGAGGCTCAATAAGAGTCATTTTCCTTTAAAACTTAAGCCTCGCCAATCCGCGAGGCTTTTTTTGTTTCCAAAGGTCTAACACCATAATTTCACACTTCTCAACTAGACCTAAAATGAAAAATCTCCTCAAATCCCTTTTCGTCGCCATCATTCTGGCGGGATGCTCAACATCCAATGACTCTTCATCCGAATCATCGGATAAAGAAAAATCGAAGGAAGAACTGGCAAATGAAATTGCCAAAAACACGATCATCGTTGACGGCCACGTAGATCTCCCCTATCGAATGGAAGTGAAGGGGTTCATGCTGCGGAAGCAAGTTGAAGATGTGTCAGTAGAAACAGAGGGTAACTTCGACTACCCCAAAGCAAAAAAAGGAGGTCTTGATGCTCCTTTCATGAGCATTTATATCCCGTCAGCTTACCAGGTAAGTGGGGGTGCCAAAGACTTTGCAGATTCTTTAATAGACATGGTCAGCCAATTGCCCGTGGAATTCCCGGGCCTTTTTGCACTAGCGGATAACCCCGATGAAATTCAGGAAAACTTCAAGAAGGGACTGGTGTCTTTGCCCATGGGAATGGAGAATGGTGCACCAATCGAGGATGACTTGAAAAATGTTGAATACTTTTTCAATAGAGGCATCAGGTACATCACCCTTACGCACGGTAAAGACAACCAGATTTGCGATTCATCCTATGACGAGGACGCTGATACCTGGAATGGGCTGAGTCCCTTTGGAGAGAAAGTCGTGGAAGAAATGAATCGACTGGGTATTATGGTGGACATTTCGCACGTTTCGGACAGTGCATTCTATGATGTCATGAAAATTGCCAAGGCCCCGGCCATTGCTTCGCACTCATCGGCAAGGCACTTCACCCCAGGGTTTGAGCGAAATATGAACGATGAAATGATTACCGCCCTGGCGGCTAATGATGGTGTGATCCATATCAATTTTGGATCAGGTTTTCTTTCCAAGGCCAGCCGCGACAATCGAAACGAACTTCGTGAGTATTTAATCAACTACCGGACCGAAAACGGACTAGCCGAAGATGACTCCACCTATGTAGCTTATGCCGAACAGTATTGGCGAGAAAACTATTTATATGCCGATATAAAGACGGTAGCTGATCATATTGATCATGTAGTAAACCTGGTTGGTATTGATCATGTAGGCTTTGGCTCTGACTATGATGGTGTGAGTGACACACTTCCAACAGGAATGAAGGATGTCTCCACCTATCCTAACCTCATTGCGGAACTCTTGGAACGCGGGTACAGTCAAGATGACATAGAAAAGATATGCTATAAAAACACATTCCGAGTTTGGAACAAAGTGCGTGAAGTAGCCGCCAACTGGTCTAGCTAATTCTTCTTGCGCTTCAGTGACCTGATAAAGTCTCTCCACGCAAACGGATTCAAGAGTGGGTTGGAGGGAGGCTGAAATCGGTAGGCAATGGCCGCCTGTTGCTGTTGCATGAAAAAGCGATGATTCATGTTGGCACTCGCGGGTAAATTCCAGTACGCCTCTCGGAGTACATCGCTACTCAGAAAGCGCTGTAAGTTGTCGTAACTACGTTGGTCGGGAAGCTCTACCGCCAATACTGCTGCCTTAAATACAGCCTCGGACGGATATGGAAAAACCTCTAACTCCTCCAGGTAAGTAACATCTTCACGCAAGGTCACAATGATCTGTAAGCTGTTGTCCTCACGATGCGCCGGCACAACATACGATGCCTTGCTGAATCCCACAGCACTGAATACGACACTATCACCCTCAATCACGGGAAGCGAGAAAAACCCATAAGGATTGCTCGTTGTTCCTCGACCTACCTTCGGTACATACACATGTACACCCGGGACAACTTGTGTACTGTCCTTTCCAAACACAACGCCTGTGAGTTGGACGACATGAGGTGCCTCCTGCCCCTTCGCGACGACAATGAAAAAACTGACAAAAACGAATGTGTAGAATATTCTCCTCATTCCCAATACCAAACTGCAAGCTTCCAATCCAAAAATAGCAGAATAAAGACGGAGTATTTCTTAAAAAACATTAAGAATACAATATTTGACATCAAACCAAGCCTTCCCATGCCCAAACCACGATTGTTTTTGATTCCCTCCTATCTCTCCGGAGACAACACACCAGCAATCATCGCACCAATCGTCAAAGAAGTGATTGAAAACACACATTACTTCCTTGTGGAAAACGTGCGTACCGCCCGGAGGTTCATTTCCTCGCTCCAATTGGGAGTGGACATCAGCCTTTTGGACTTCAAAATACTTGATAAGCAAACCAACTCCAGTGAAGTGAATACGCTTTTGTCACCTATGAACGATGGGCATGATGTCGGAGTGATATCTGAAGCGGGCCTACCAGGCATAGCTGATCCCGGCGGGTTGGCGGTAGCAGCTGCGCATCGGGCCGGGCACCATGTTGTGCCTTTACCCGGACCCAACTCTATTTTGCTTGCATTGATTTCCTCGGGGTTCAATGGACAGCAATTTAGCTTTCATGGGTACCTACCGATAGAGAAAAACGAAAGGCGTCATCGGATTCTCCAATTGGAAAAAGAGCTGGCGAAGACGTCATACACTCAGGTTTTTATGGAAACGCCTTACCGAAACAGAAACCTAATGAGTGACCTCCTGAACACATTGCACGACAATACGTGCCTTTGTGTGGCGGCCGGTATATCCTCCAGGGAAGAATTTATTAAAACCATGTCCATTGCGGACTGGAGAAAATCGGATCCGCCAATTCACAAGATACCGACCATATTTTCGATAGGATTCAACTGCTAGGTATTCGGATAGTGTTTTAGCCCTGTTTGATAGTTCTGGAATTCGAATAACTTTGCGCGCCAATAAACATATATTTCTTTTTTGCATGCCCTATTTGTTTACTTCGGAATCCGTTTCTGAGGGTCACCCTGATAAAGTTGCGGACCAAATTTCAGACGCGCTCATTGATCATTTTCTAGCCTTTGATCCAAGTTCCAAGGTGGCTTGTGAGACATTGGTTACCACCGGACTGGTTACACTCGCTGGTGAGGTAAAATCAAACTCATACCTGGATGTGCAAGAAATTGCAAGGGGGGTCATAGAGAAAATTGGTTACACGAAAAGCGAGTACCAATTTGACTCTAAATCATGTGCGGTAATCTCTGCAATCCACGAGCAATCGGAAGACATCAATCGTGGGGTGGACAGGGACAACCCCGAGGAGCAGGGAGCAGGTGATCAGGGCATGATGTTCGGCTATGCGACCAAAGAAACGGAAAATTATATGCCCTTGGCACTGGACTTATCCCACAGAATTCTTCGAGTGCTAGCTGATCTGCGACGAGAAGGCACGGACATTCCTTACCTGAGGCCTGATGCTAAATCCCAGGTAACCATTGAATACAACGACAAGAATCAGCCAATCCGAATTGATTCAATCGTGGTTTCTACCCAGCACGACGACTTTGATTCCAACGACGAGGCGATGCTGGAAAAAATCAAATCCGATATCATCAATATTTTGATACCACGCGTCAAAGGGCAACTGAAACAGGAGATTCGAGCACTCTTTGATGACAACATAAAATACCACATCAATCCCACCGGAAAGTTTGTGATTGGCGGACCTCACGGCGATACCGGCCTTACCGGCCGAAAGATCATCGTTGATACTTATGGTGGAAAAGGAGCCCACGGCGGGGGAGCTTTCTCGGGAAAAGATCCTTCAAAGGTGGACAGGTCTGCCGCTTACGCGACCAGACACATCGCAAAGAATCTTGTGGCTGCTGGCGTAGCTGACGAAGTGCTTGTCCAAGTATCTTATGCAATTGGCGTGGTTGAACCAATGGGCTTGTATGTAAATACTTATGGAACATCAAAAGTGGACCTGACCGATGGAGAAATTGCCAATAAATTGTTAGAAATTTTCGATATGCGCCCTGTTGCCATAGAGCGCAGATTGAAACTTCGAGAACCCATATATCTCGAAACTGCAGCATACGGACACATGGGCCGGAATTCCGAACAAAAGCAAGTGGTATTCCGCTCTGGAAACAAAACAGTCGAAAAGACAATCGAGACTTTTACCTGGGAAAAACTTGATTACGTCGATAAAGTGAAAAATGCGTTCGGTCTTTAGTGTTTTTGTAATATCTCTCTTCCTGGGATGTAATGAACCGGAAAGTAAAAAGCCGGTGACGATTAAACCGGTCGCCAAGGGGCAAAGCTTCAATGCTGGATTTTTAATTATAGATGGGGTCTACAACTCTGAGCTGATGGCCCCTTACGATATTTTTCAGCATACCATTTTCCACACCGACGGGGGTATTAAGGTTTTCACCATTAGCAAGGAGAAAGATACCGTCACCACTTTTGAAGGTTTAAAGATTTTGCCTGATTTTGGGTTTGATGATGATTATCCTCCTATAGACATCCTGATTGTACCAAGTGCAGAACACAATATGGACACTGACCTGGAAGACACAGTGCTTATCGACTTTGTGAAATCAACCGGGGAAAAAGCAAAGTATCAAATGTCTCTCTGTGACGGTGCATTTATACTGGCCAAGGCAGGTCTGGCCACGGGAAAGATATCGACCACATTCCCATCAGACATTGACAGGTATGAGACCACATTTCCTGAGCTGGAAGTAATTCGCGAAGTTTCTTTTGTCCATGATGGCTCACTACTTACGTCTGCAGGTGGGGCCAAGTCTTATGACGTGGCACTTTACCTGGTACATCATCTGTACGGCGAGCAGATCGCCAAAAACGTTGGCAAGGGACTCGTTATCGATTGGGACCTGTCGGATTATCAGTTCGTTCGCAACGACTAGTTGTCAGGGGCTACGGAACCCCTAGCTCAAAAAGGAAATCAAAACACCTGCCGCTACCGCGGAACCTATCACCCCAGAAATATTACTTGCCATGGCATACTGCAGTAGGTGATTATTTGGATCGTGTTTGAGTGCGATTTCGTTGGCCACTCGCGACGCCATGGGTACAGCACTCAAACCTGTTGCGCCGATAAGCGGGTTGATCTTTTTTGCTGCAAATACATTATAAACTTTGACAGCTAAGACGCCCCCGGCAATAGAAATGGCAAAAGCTATGAAGCCTCCGGCAATAATCATGATTGTCTGAACATTAAGAAAGGCCTTTGCTGTCATAGTGGAGCCCACTGCCAGTCCCAGAAAGATCGTAGCGGCATTCAAGATGGTGTCCGAGGCTGCCTTATGCAAACGGCCAGTGGTTGCACCAATTTCCTTGACCAGATTTCCAAACATCAATAATCCCAGTAAAGGAACTGAGGAGGGTACCAGCAACGCAACCACGGTTGCCACGGCTATAGGAAACAGGATTTTGAGGGTTTGAAGGTTCTTAATTGGCCGTTTCGAGGGGAAAAGTTTATCCTGCTCCTTCATGTTGATCATTAGTTCTTTCTTGGTAGCGGTGAACCGTACAACGAAGGGAATGATCACCGGTACCAGGGCCATGTACGAATAAGCCGCTATTGCAATTGGCCCTAATAAGTGCGGTGCTAATTTGATGGTGGTATATATGGCAGTTGGGCCATCAGCTCCGCCAATGATACCTAAAGCCGCGGATTCCTTTAGTGTAAACCCAAAATAAACCGCGGAAATGACGACAGTGAAAATACCAATCTGTGCGGCTGCTCCAAAAAAAGCCAATCTCAGATTACGAAGCATGGGTCCAAAGTCCGTTAGTGCCCCTACGCCAAGAAAAATGATCGGAGGTAAAAATCCGGTCTTAATAAGGCTGTAATAGACGAAATTCATAATACCATGCTGCTTAGCTATTTGATAGAGCGTGAGACTCTCGTCAATCTTAACTACCCCCATTTGGCCACCGGGAAAATTGGCGACTAGCATTCCAAAGGCTATCGGGACAAGCAACAATGGCTCATATTGCTTCTTTATGCCCAGGTAGAGCAGAAAAAAAGCAATCAGAATCATCAACAGAATTTGTGGCTGCTCCATGACATCCTGAAGGGCAGTCATGGCATATAGCCTTTCTAGTAGTTCTTTCATTTCAGCCGGATCAGCACATCATCATCAAATATGTCATCGCCTTCTTTCACCAGGATTTCCGCAACCGTCCCCTCTTTATCAGATTTAACAGCATTGGTAACCTTCATTGCCTCTATATATAACACGACATCTCCTTTTTTCACAGCATCACCAACCTTCAGCGGCTGCTCCCCTGGATCCTTGGTCAGGTATATTTTCCCTTCGAGTGGAGCAGTTATTTCAGTGATCTGTCCATTGACTGGCGTGGGTATGGCCTGTGGTGTGTTGGATTCCTGAGGAGATGGAGTGGGAGCAGTCACACCTTGATCTCCATAAGAAATGGATACTTTGAATTTTTCGCCATTGACATCAATATCCAGCGTTTTCGGTGACGAAACGGCTATAGGTTGACTTGCTTCTGCCGTAGGTGCAGGCGCCTTCTTCGACTCCAGGTCTTTTTCGAAATCAGCCTTGGCTTTGCCGCTTTTATAGGCCTCATATTGTTGAGGATGCATGGCGTATTCAAACAACTCCTCGTCATCCTGACCTGTGTCCCAACCTTTCTCCTGCATTGCCTTGCGGAGCTCTTCCAGCGCATCTGGGTATAGGTCCTGCGGATCTCCATCGAAAAACTCGCGCCCTTGTTCTGCTGCCAACTGCTTTAATTCGGCCGAGATTTCACCCGGTACCTGACCGGATTTACCAAGGAGCATGTCCCAGGTATTGTCATCTAGTAGGGACCAACGCTCTTTACCCTTTTCCATCTGCATGACATTGACCAGGGCGGCATTTTTTACATATTGGCTATAGGGTGTGACCAGCGGCGGATAGCCCAGCATGGGCCAGATCGTCTCCACTTCATCGAAAAGCTTGATCAGCAAATCATCTTGGGACAAGGTCGGTTGGTTGTTCTTTTCCTTCCACTTGTTGAGGCTCTTTAAGTTATTCTCCAAATCGGACATCAAACTGCCCATCATACCTCCGGGTAGTCCCGGCCCTATCAGCAACGAATTCATCAACCGATTCTTCGGATTGATGTAATAGCCCAGAAAGTCATCTATGAATTCTTGTGTCAGGGAGCGAGCCTGCATGTAGGCTTTCATGTTGATATCGGGCACGGAGAATCCTGCGTCTCTTAAAACTTCGTGAACTGTAAGCAAGTCAGCATGCCCTGTCCCGAAAGAAAGCGGCTCCATGCCAACATCAATGAAATCAGCCCCTGCTCTGGCCGCTTCAAGAGAAGAAGTGACTGAAAACCCTGGACCCGAGTGGCCATGGTACGTCACCAATATATCTTTATCAAGCGCCTTGATGCCGGCAACTAATTTACCCATGGAAGCCGGCCGACCAATACCTGCCATGTCCTTGATGCAGATTTCCTCCGCGCCCATTCCCATTAAGGTTTCGGCCATCTTCACATAGTACTCGACCGTGTGCAACTCAGAGTGCGTAATACACAAAGCAGCCTGGGCGATCATTCCACCCGCTTTCGCATAGTCGATGGAGAGTTTCAAATTGCGGGTGTCATTAAGGCCGTCGAATGACCGGGAGATATCGGTACCCTGAATTTTTTTCAACTTGAACATTAGCCTCCTGACATCCTTGGGAACTGGATACATTCTGAGGCCGTTTAGTCCCCGCTCCAGCATGTGCGTTTGAATTCCCACGTCATTGAATGGCTGGGTCCACTGTCTCACGGAGGTGTTGGGGTTTTCTCCATATAGCAAATTAATCTGCTCGAATCCTCCTCCGTTTGTTTCTACCCTTTTGAAACAACCCATGTCTATGATCGGCTCGGCGACTTTGACTAGTTGGTCTACTCGTGGCATGTACTTTCCCGAGGACTGCCACATGTCTCTATAAATGAGGCTTAATCCTATTTCCCTTCCCATTATCTTATTTTATCAATTTTTGTAATGTGTCCTTTCCCCTGTGTGAATACCTCCACTGCGGCGGTAATGGCAGCAACCTTTGAAGCCTCCTCATCTTTTTGTGAAGTGATCGGGGCCGCCGGAGACAGTCTGTTGACGATTGAAATAAGCGCGTTTCCCGTCAATACGACCAGGAGGAGTACCACGAAAACCGTGATCATTCCTATAATTAAAAGGGTCAGCGCTGTTGAGAGCTCGGTAGTCATAGGGGTGAAAAATGACGCCTAAAATAAGGAAAAAGGACTTCCCAAGTATTTGTTTACCATAACACCGGCAAAATTCCTTCCTGCATTACGTGTTAGGAGGCGAAATAGCGACGATAAATGGGCTTTCGATACAAAAATTGAAGATACATCGGCATGTACAAAACAATGTCCACTAGCAAGTAGCCGGAAGAGTAATCAATATCGTCTGTTATAATGCAATAGTCAGTATGTTGTCGGACTACATGTCTGTGTCGCCACTTCCTGAGAAAAAATGGCAATTCCGTACCCTCATCAACAAAAAACCATTTACCCTCGTCGGTTCCGTCCTCCGTTACGGTGCTAACCCATGACTGCCGAAATAACCAAAAGTCAAGCGCTATGGAAATAACACTTCCCTTATGTGAGCCATCAAAACGTTGAAGTTTTACCCGAGGAAAGGGAGGGTTTAGCGCCGTGAACAGCTCTTCGCCAAAGCCCTCCCTGATGTCAACAAGTGAGGATAAAACCTTTGTTTCCAGTTTTACCTTCACTACTGATCTTTGGTACTATGCATACTTTCGCCAAGCCCCCAGGATAACACCGGCGACCGACCATCCAATTACCTGAAATCCTCCCTGGATCCAAGCCAAGCCATAGGGCGCCTGTGCAAAGAACCCGTTTACCATCCCTGGTAGCAGGTTGAAGGCAATACCTATAAAGGCGCCTGTCATTAGACCGTTTACGGCACTTTCTACCCCCATCTTCATGCAAACCCAGGCTAACGCGTAAACGCCCATGGCGCTTGCAAAGATGTTGGCCATCCAAATACTAGCCCCCGGAGGATTGGCTTCCGCCGTGGCCATGTCCATTCCGACCATTCCCAGCCAGGCTTCGCCAAAAAGTGGTCCGTACCAAAGGAACCCAAGGAAAAACATCCATACTACCGATACCAAAACGGCCAGGTAGTTGATTTTCAGATTATTCATAAAAAATTAGGTTGGTGAACAATGAAAGATAATCAGAAAGCGATTACCATCCGCTAATTCATCGATTTTGCCTTTTCCCAATAATGATCCATCTCCTCGAGGCTCATCGAGGACAGATCTTTCCCTTCTGCCTTAGAGGCCGATTCCAAATATTGAAATCGCTTGATGAACTTTCGATTGGTTTTTTCCAGTGCTTCCTCGGGATTGATATTGACAAACCGTGAATAATTAATTAGCGAAAAAAGCATGTCTCCGAACTCCCCGGACGCCCGGTCCAAATCCACCGGTTGGTCAGATTCAATATCAAACTCCGCCTTAAATTCACTCATCTCCTCTTCGACCTTTTGCCATACCTGGGATTTGTCGTCCCAGTCAAAACCAACGCCACGGGCCTTTTCCTGAATCCTCATGGCTTTAACTAAAGCTGGAAGTGAGGAGGGAACACCTCCCAAAACAGATTTATTTCCCTTCTCTTTTAGTTTGATCTTCTCCCAGTTGGCCTTGACCGTTTCTTCATCGCTTGCGTCCACATCGCCGTAGATATGGGGGTGGCGCCTAATTAGTTTTTCACAGACCTGATTGAGCACATCGGCGATATCAAAATCCCTGGTCTCGCTGGCAATGCGTCCGTAAAAGACCAAATGCAACATTAAGTCGCCAAGCTCGTTTTTGACCTCCTCAAGGTTGTTGTCTAAAATCGCATCTGAAAGCTCGTAAGTCTCTTCAATAGTCAAGTGACGCAGCGACTCCATGGTCTGCTTCTTATCCCATGGACAGTTCTCTCGCAATTCGTCCATGATAGTGAGTAGTCGATCGAAAGCCTCGAGCTTCTGCTGACGATTGGCATCTGGTTTTGAAAGTTGCTTGGCCATAAATTGAATCTTTCTCCGGGAGAATTGTTGATATGCTACCGACGCAATATTGCTTAAATTTGCAACACTAAAAAGGAGGTTATGACAACTGTTTTGCTAGGAATTGGACTTATCGCGGCATTTTTCATCCTAATGTCCGTGCGATTGATCTTTCTGAAAAATGGAGAGTTCAAGGGCACCTGCGCCTCCCAATCCCCCTATTTAAACAAAGAAGGAGCCCAATGCGGCTACTGCGGCAAGACCGTTAAGGCGGGAGAAGCTTGTGGTAACCCCGATTCTGAGGTCAATAAAGTCCTGGCAAAATTCGATTAACTGCCGATCATTCAGCCTTCGCAGGTTGAACTAAGTCAATACTTCCGAAGGCAAATCCTTACTACAAATTCAAAATAACTCAGGGTAATCCCAGCAGCAGAAAAGAATTCTATCTTTCTTTGCGCACCGCTAAAAAAGACAGGACTTGACACTAATAAAATCAATATCTGGTATCAGAGGTACCATCGGAGGAAAAGCCGGTGAAACGCTTTCTCCTTTCGACGTTACAAAATTTGCCGCGGCTTATGGTATGTGGCTGAAGGAACGTACGGAAAACACTTTGGTCGTTTTGGGAAGAGACGCAAGACCCTCTGGTAAAACTATTTCGCAACTTGTTGCAAATACGCTAATCGCTCAAGGGATTGATGTCCTGGACCTGGGTTTGAGCACGACCCCTACCGTTGAGATGGCGGTGATCATGGAAAAAGCAGCTGGAGGTATCATTATCACAGCCAGCCACAACCCTGCTGGATGGAATGCCCTAAAGCTGCTGAATGAAAAAGGAGAATTTATTTCAACAAAGGATGGCGAATTAGTCCTGGAATGGTCCGAAAACCCGGAAGTAAATTTTGTGGAACCAAAAAAATTTGGGGTCTATTCGAAAGAAAAAGGTTATATCGACAAGCATATTGAAAAAATCCTGGAGCATGACCTAGTGGATGTGGACGCTATTCGCGCCAGGAAATTCAAAGTAGTGGTTGATGCTGTCAATAGCACAGGAGGCATTGCCGTCCCTGCCTTACTAGAAAAACTTGGGGTTACCACCACACAATTGTACTGTGAACCTAACGGTGTTTTCCCTCACAGCCCAGAACCCCTGCCAGAAAACATTACACAGATTTGCAGTGAACTACAGTCGGGGGATTATGACCTGGGGATAGTGGTGGACCCTGATGTGGACCGACTGGTATTAGTCTGCGAAGATGGGGAGCCCTTCGGCGAAGAGTATACGTTGGTCGCAGTGGCTGACTATGTATTGAGCAAAAGAAAAGGAAATACCGTTTCAAATTTATCCAGTACCAGAGCCTTGCGTGATGTCACGGAGGGTCATGGAGGATCGTATTTTTCGGCAGCAGTGGGCGAGGTTCACGTAGTGGAGCAAATGAAGGCCGTAAATGCTGTAATTGGAGGGGAAGGAAACGGTGGAGTAATCGTTCCTGAACTGCATTATGGCCGGGATGCGCTGGCGGGCATCGCCCTCTTTCTGAGTCATCTTGCCACTTTTGGGAAAAGTACCTCGATGCTGCGATCCACCTATCCCAACTATCATATTTCAAAAAACAAAATCGAGTTGACCCCTGACATTAATGTCGATGGCATTCTGGATTCACTTCGGGAGAAATACAAAAACCAACCAATTGATACTACGGATGGTGTAAAAATAGAATTCGAGAAGGAGTGGGTTCAACTTAGAAAATCCAATACCGAGCCAATTATTCGTATCTTCGCTGAGTCCGAAAATGTCGCCACGGCAGAACATTTGGCGAACAAGATCATTGCAGACATTAAAGAATATATTTCCAGATAGCACATTTAAATCCCCCTGGTATGAAAGTTTTTTTTGACAATGCGGCTACCACCCCCATAGATCCTGCTGTATTTGAAGAAATGAAACCTTTCTTCGAGAATTTTTACGGCAACCCATCATCCATCCACGGCCACGGCCGACCAGTTCGTTCGGCAGTAGAGCGATCGCGAAAGAAGGTGGCCGATATTCTCAATACTTCGCCAGCCGAGATATTTTTCACTTCCGGTGGTACCGAGGCTGACAATACGGTCTTGGTAAGCTCTGTCATGACCAAAGGGATCAAAAACATAATCACCTCAAGGATTGAGCACCATGCAGTTCTGCACACCGTGGAACATTTGGAGCAGACTGGGCAGGTCAAGGTGCATTACGTGGATCTCAGCGAGAAAGGTGAGATCAATTATAAGCATCTGGAGCAACTTGTCAGGGAGAATAACCAGGTTATGGTGAGTCTGATGCATGCCAACAATGAGATTGGCAATGTTACTGATCTGGATCGTGTAGGCGCTATTTGCTCGGAATACAATGCAGTATTTCATTCGGATACAGTGCAGACGATGGGCCACTTCAAACACGACCTGCAGGCGCTGAATGTACACGCCATAGTAGGGTCTGCTCACAAACTACATGGCCCAAAGGGAATTGGGTTTTTATACTTGCGACACGACCATAAAATTCATCCACTACTACTTGGAGGTGCTCAGGAACGGAATATGCGAGGAGGTACAGAAAATGTTTACGGAATAGTAGGCCTGGCCAAAGCACTCGAAATTGCCTATGCTCATCAAGACGATCACAGAAAACACATCGAAGGACTGAAAACCCGAATGATAGAGAAGTTGCGGACAGTTATTCCCGACGTTCAATTTAATGGAATGTCAGGTGACGTGGCCAATAGCCTGTATACTGTTCTAAATGTGTGCTTGCCTCCTTCAGAGGACAATGACATGTTACTTTTCAACCTGGATATCAATGGCGTCTCTGTCTCAGGAGGCAGTGCTTGTAGCAGTGGCTCCAATGTCGGGTCGCATGTTCTGGCACAATTAGACAGGAACCCTGAACGAGGTGCCGTGCGTTTTTCCTTTAGCAAATACAATACTGAAGAAGAAGTGGACTATGCTGTGGAAAAACTTGCCGAAACGGTGGCCGTGGAAGTCTAAACTCCCAGCCCTCATATTACTTCTGGTAAATTCCTTTTGGGGACAAGCGCAATTCGTGACAAAATATGAGTTGCCTGGAACAAGAGTACAATCCATTACAAGTAACGATCCTTTTACCGCTGTGGCTATCGTCATGGATAAGAGTATGGAGACTGCTCATGATTTTATTGAGGTTAGGATTGATGGTATTCGCAAAAAGCTCTGGCAGGACGAGCACGCACCTGCACTCACCTATTTTCGATCGCTTGCTACTCCGGGAAAGTCCATCACGCTAGGCCTTCAGTCCCGCGGTACCATTTACTTGATAAACAGCGGAGTAATTTCCGGTCTTGGAGATCTTCACAAAGAGTTGATGCCTGAGTGTTACGAATTTGAGGCTGTTCCTCAATCTACCTGGCGAGACGGCCTGCCCTCACCAGCGTTCAACAGACGGGCCAACAACGTCGCGCACCTCATCGTCCATCACACGGCTGGGTCCAACTCCAATACGAATTATACGCAGGTTGTTCGTGATATTTATTTACTCCATACCGATGTAAACGGCTGGTCCGATATCGGGTACAATTTCCTTGTCGCGCAAGATGGCTCCATTTTCGAAGGCCGGGATCCTGGCGAGGAGCTGACGGAATACGACGTGTTAGGCGCTCACTTTTGTGGTAAAAATTCGGGTACAATGGGTGTAGCCATGCTCGGAAATTTCGAGACGGCCCAACCTACAGATGAAGCCATGGAAAGTCTTTCCAAGGTGCTTGCCTCGGCAGCGGAAAGATTTGAATTGAATGTTTTGGAAAACTCACGGCATCGAGGCCAGGACCTGGCTCATCTCTCAGGTCATAGGGATGGATGCGCGACGCTTTGCCCAGGAGAACACCTCTACCCCAGGTTAGATTCATTGAAACTGGAGGTAGTCGATCTACTAGATGGATGCGAAGAGCCACCAGGGCCCCACCTGGCATTTAACGTCTATCCAAATCCGATTATGGGGGACGCGGAATTGTTGCAGGTACAATCGCCGGATTCGGTCATTTCCTACCAATTAACTCATATTAATGGTCAACATTTCCAATTGACTTTTGAACAATACACCGAACTTCAACTCGGGGGCGTAGAGAAGGGCATATATATACTTTCGGCGACGACCAAAAACGATGTTTACAGGGAGAGAATTGTCGTTAGGTAGCTATTCCATAAGCATGAGTGTTCCCATCAATTTAATGGAGTACCAAAGATTTTCAATCCTGATATTCTCATCGGCAGCGTGCTGATTATTGTCATGATTGGCCACGGGAACAATAATGGCAGGTTTTTGTAGCACATCCGTGAAAAGATAAAGTGGTAAGGAGCCTCCCAATGTTGGCAATAAAACCAATTCATCGCCAACAAGACCCCTGACCGCATCAACTACTTGCGCGGCTGTTGCCTCCTCCATCGAAGTACGAGCGGCGGGGTAACCTCCGCCCCTGGTGACCTTGGCAATTTTTGGGTATTTCAATCGCGTTTCCTGGTCAGGATCTTCTCTTACGATATGATAGCCTTCTTTGCGAATATGAGCTTCAACCAGATCAATCATCTTATCCGGATCATTCCCCTTGACCAGGCGCATGCCAATGGCGGCTGTTGCCGACGAAGGAATAACATTTCTTGCCAGTTGACCCACGTTGCCCGAGTTGATGCCCTTAATCGTGAGAGAGGGGTATAAGAGTCGCTCATATAAGCTTTGGTCCCCTTCAGTATCCCCCAGACCCAGTTCCATTTTCAGCTGAGTATCAATGTCTGGGATATTGGATAAGGCTTCAATTTCCGCTCCTGTCAGTGGTTCTACATCATCGTAAAAACCTTCAATCACGACATTGCCATCATCATCCTTGAAGCTTCCTATTAAACTAGAGATCAATTGCCCCGGCACGGGGGCCCAATTGCCGTAATGTCCGCTATGCAGCGACCGGTTGGGCCCATACACAGTGATCTCCATACCCGTGACCCCTCTCACCCCAAATACTAACTGGGGCCTCCGGCTCTGATGCACCGGGCCATCACAGAACATCCAAAGGTCAATCTCATCAATCAATTGCCGATTATCCTCCAAATACTGCCGCAAGTTTCTCGACCCAGCCTCTTCCTGGCCTTCAAAGAAAAAAACCAGATTAGAAGTGATTTGCAGGTCATTGGCCCGTATGACATCCAGTGCATTCAAGATGCCAATAATCGGAGCCTTGTCATCCCCAGCTGATCGCGCATATAATCGATTTTCCGGGCTGATCATTTCTCCTTCCCCCGGTAGCGGAATTGGCTTCCCTCCGTCGGTCATAGACTTGTCGTAAAAGGTAGGTTCCCAGGGACCATGTGTCCATTTCGAGGGATCCGCAGGCTGACCATCATAATGCACATAGAAAGCCAAGGTTCGGCTGGCATTTTCGGCCGGCAAATAACCAAAGACAATCGGAGGTGTGCCCACAGTCCGCAATAGTTTGGAGTCCACTCCCCGTTGCCGCAACTGATTCATGATATACTCAGCATTCTTATTGACATTGGGCAGATCATAGGCCACGTTTGGAATGGCAAGCAGGCTCACAAAGTCCGCGATGATCTCATGCCCATTCTTGTCAATATGCGCCTCGAATAACTCCTTCGCCGTTTGCGCCTTTAGAATTGTAGGAAGGGTAAGAAAGATGACAAGGAAGTGATGAATTCGCATGATCGCTTTTGATTAGGTTTATGTCAGGATCTGTAAACTTAATGGAGCATGCGAACAATTTCGGTAATTATTCCAGTACTGAATGAAGTCCATTTCTTGCGAAATACGATTGAGCAAGTTTTAAAGGCTGCCTCATGTCCGGAAGTTTTGGAAGTCTTGGTCATCGATGCCGGAAGCTCCGATAATACCCTGGACTCTATTTCAGATCTCAATGTTCAAATTTTCTCCGACCCGAAATTTCGGGGACAGAAGCACTTATCACTAAACAAAGGCATTGAAAAGGCCCAAGGTCAAATCCTGCTCTTTCTGGATGCCGATACCATCGTGCCTGATGCTTTTGATCAAGATATCCGTCGTGCGTTAAAAGACAATGTGGTAGCGGGTGCTTTTGACATGCGATTCAGTGAAGGGGGATGGCATTACCAGTGGCTCACGTGGCTCAACAGTCTGCGATACAGAATCGACAAGGCTTATTTCGGAGACCAAGGCATCTTCTGCCTGGCAAGTACCGCGAGGAAGGTCAATGGCTTTCCCAATAAAAACCTGATGGAGTCGGCTTACTTCTGCCGGGTGCTTAAGAAGCAGGGAAAACTAAAGTTGGTCAATGCCAAAGTATACACGTCCCCGAGGCGATTTCAGGAAAATGGTTTTTGGAAAATGGCCTTTTTCGACGCCCTCATGTGGGTTCGATTCACGTTGCACCTGGAAGTGGATCGATTCGGAGCCGCCTATTGGGAACACAACTTTAAGTCTTTGTCCGGAGCGCATTAAACCAAAAGTCATGAGGATCTTCTTAATAAACCTATTTTTCCTGCTACATTTCACCGCCATGTCGCAATCCCAGAAAGTCAGATCATCATTGGAAGTGTATGATCTGGATACTAAGAAACGCACGATCGTTTACGAAGCTGAATCACATTTCGAAGCACCAAACTGGAGTCCCAATGGCAATTACCTCCTCTTTAACCAGGAAGGATTACTTTTCAAATACCATCTGGAATCCCGCAAAATCGAGCAGGTCGATACGGGCAAACTCCGCAACTGCAACAACGACCATGGCATTTCAATAGACGGGCAAGAGCTTGTGATAAGCAATAACGATCCGGAAGTTGGGTCAAGAATATATGTGGTATCCGCCGATGGTGGTGAGCCAAAACTGGTAACACCCAATGCTCCTTCGTACTGGCACGGATGGTCGCCCGACAAGGAGACGCTGGCCTATTGCGCCTCACGCAACGGAGACTATGACATCTATGCAATACCTGCTTCAGGAGGTCAGGAAATCCGGCTAACCACCACACCGGGCCTGGACGATGGGCCTGAGTATTCACCGGACGGAGAACATATTTATTTCAATTCGGTGCGGACTGGCCGGATGCAGATCTGGCGAATGCGGGATGACGGCTCCTCCCAGGAACAATTAACAAATGACGGGCACAATGATTGGTTCCCTCACGTATCACCGGATGGAGAAAAAGTGGTCTTCATTACCTACATCGATCCCGTCGATCCCGGTGACCATCCGCCATTCAAACAAGTCATGATCAGAATGATGGATAAGGAGGGAAGGAATATCCAGAAGCTATTTGAACTCTTCGGTGGACAGGGAACGATTAACGTTCCTTCCTGGTCACCAGACAGCAAGAAGTTTGCCTTTGTGAGTTATGAGCTTATTGACTAGTCCTACGCTGATTTCTCATCCACGCCACTTGTTGATCAGACCGATGTGATTTACCTATAATGTCCCGGTAGAGCTCCGGCTTTCGCGCAAGCCGGTACCTATAACCTCCTGCTTGTTCGAGTTTGGATGGATGGATGCTGGCAATAACCATATCATCCCCGAGGTGCCTGCACTCTGCCACTACATCGCCGAAGGGATCAATCACCATGGAGCAACCGTTTTTTAGCTGATCATCATCCATACCTATCGGATTTGAGAACACTACATAAACACCATTATCGTAGGCCCTTGCGGGGAGCCACTTCATAAGCCACGATCGTCCTTTCATTCCTTCAAATTCCAGTCTCAGGGAAGTTGGATCCTGTTCCCGCGATTTCCAAAGTCCTGGGTCAACAAATCCCGATCCAGGCCGGGAAGAAGGTGTGCACATGGTAACATGCGGCATAAAAATGACCTGTGCGCCAAGTAGACATGTTGCTCTCACATTTTCAATGACATTGTTGTCATAGCAGATCAGGATTCCACATTTCCAACCATTCCAATCAAAAACGCAATAACTGCGGCCGGGCTTTATGGCAGGATGGATAAATGGATGGAGCTTGCGGTATTTTATAACGTTCCCCTGCTCATCGATAAATAAATGCGCCTTAAAGAGCTCATCGGATTCATTCTTTTCAAAAAGACCCGTGACAAGGGCAATACGGTTTTCCAGCGCTATTTTTCTAAGTTGTTGTGTACTCTCCCCTTCCGGTACCAACTCCGCAATATCCAGCAGTTGTTCCTCGGATAAATTTCGAGCGAAGGAATACCCGGTCACCGAACATTCGTGGAAAGCAATGGCATTGGCACCAAGAAAAGCGGCCTTCTTGGCCATTGTTTCGATTACACTAAGGTTGTAAGCTTTGTCAGCGCTTCGATTTTCGAACTGGGCCGTGGCGATTTTGAGTGATTTCATCTTTTCTCCACGAACATAGGCCTGCCAATTTTCGCCAAATTGGACAAACCCGCCAAAGTCAGATTACCAAGAAATTGACTGCTAAAAGTTGCTTCGCGCGTGCGTATTCACCTGGTGCAACCCCTGTCAATTTTCGAAACTCTCTAATGGCATGGGCCTGATCATAAAAACCTGCGTGATGACTAAGGCCAGTTAAATTAGCGACGGTTCTTGGACTGTCCATACTCGCCAGAAAAGCATGAACACGTACAAGAACAGAAAATTTCTTCGGAGAAATACCTACATGTTCAAGAAAATCTCTTTGCAGTTTTCTTTGGCTGACACCAATCTCACACGCTAAATCCCGGACTGGAAGGACCCCTTGGCGTGCCAGTATTAAATGGATTGCATTTCGGGTGGTCGACAGTAGGTTCAATTTGCCATGGAAAAAACCACTCAGGAAGTCATTAAGGCCCGCTATTCTGGCTGATAAATCCATGGACGCCAGCCTGCTACACAAATACAATATTTCCGGTCCAAAAACATCTGCTGCATCAATTATACGATCCCTTAACTCCCATGCTGGGATCCCTGTCAGCTGGAACATTCCCCAAGGTTGGAACACTACTATCAGGAATTGAATACGACCTAAAGCTTTGAAATTATTGGGAGCAGTTCTTTGGCCATATATGAATGTCGGAGGAATCCCATTGGTAAAAGGGCTGACATGTATTTCGCCCCGCCCGAATGAAAATACAAGCCCTGTCTTAGCATCGGAAAAGAACCGCATGATCGTGGGCTCGGAGATCAGATTGTCAATCCATAGGTAGTGTTTAATAAAGCCGGTAAGACTTGGCGGTGGAGCAACTTGCATCCCAAAACTACCCTGTCACGAGTTTCATCTTTACCGGATCCCAGCCAACACTACGTTTTTCGAAAAAGCTTACGTTAGTGGCAAGGGATGGCCCTGCGGCTCTTAAACCAAAAGAAGCGTCTTCTACTACTTTTTTGCCCTCGCGCATCGATTCAAAGAAGTTAGTCCAATGATCCAGGTGAGAGCTATAACCATTGGGGGTCTTATAAATCCTTTCGCCAGGTTCTGACATCTCATTTTTCGCGGGATAAGTTGCCTTGTACCACTTTTTGTAGTCTTTTTTCTGAGCCTCAGTAAAAGTCTCATAGGAATCCCAACCCCCGAATCCTGGGGCATCCGGAATTTTGTTTTTCTTGATCTTGATATCGTTCCACCCCAAAATCATTGTGCCTTCGGTACCGACTAACTTCAACAGCGATCCACCACCACTTGAATCAACAAAATTGACCCGTATCTGCAGGTTAAATGCGGAATGCGTTTCGGTCTGGTCATAGTCAACAATGGCGAGCATCACATCCGGTACATCGCGCCCATCGTCAAAAAATCGTAGGCCGCCTGCGGCGTAAATTCGTCCTGGCCCTAGCGAATTCAAGGTGACATGGAGTCCTGAAAACAGGTGAACGAACAAATCCCCAGCCACACCTGTACCATAATCTTGATAGTTTCTCCAGCGGAAAAAACGCTTGGCGTCGTAAGAACGCTTCGGCGCATCTCCTATAAACGCTCCCCAATCGACTGTTTTCTCGGAGGCATCAGTCGGTATAGAGTATTGCCAGGCACCATTTCTGGAGAATCGGTCTTCATAAGTTTCGGCCATCACTAGCTGTCCAATCGCTCCGCTCTTATATAATTCCGCCGCTTTTTCTTGTAAAATGGAACTTACGCGCTGGCTCCCCACCTGAAATACCTGTCCTGTTTTCTGCTCAGTTGCAATGACCGCAGCGCCTTCTTCAATTTTATGGACCATCGGTTTTTCGCAGTAAACCGCCTTACCCTTTTCCATGGCCTCTATGGACATTCTATCGTGCCAGTGATCGGAGGTGGAAACGATAATTGCATCGATATCGTCGCGATCTAGCAGCTCCCGGTAATCCCTGGTCGTCACCAGGTGCTTGCCAAAGTTTTCCTTACTGCTTTCTAAGCGTCCATCGTAGAGATCTGCTACCGCAACCAACTCAGCTCCAGGTATCCTCAAGGCAGTTTTCACATTATTAAAGCCCATAATACCCATGCCTATGGCTCCCAGCCTGATGGTATCAAATTGCTTATTTTCTCTTTGTCGGTCTGACAGCAAGTACTCCTTTGAGGGACGAGCTTGGATTAAAGCAGGTAAGGACGCAGCCATTAATCCGGTACTGGCCGTCTTTTTTATAAAATTTCTACGAGATCTTGGGTTCGCCATGTTCGGGTTATTTTCAAAATAGAAGTTACCTATTCCCGCCTTAATCGAGAAGTGATTTCATTCCATCGGGGAATAACAAATGTTCCCATTTTACGAGGTTGAATAAATTTTCTGTCCCCAGGCTTTCGCACGGGGTTCTTGTTAGTCAAACGTGATTTTTCTTAAATTAACAAAATGGGTGATTTAAATGTACGAATAGCGAAAAGCCGCAATGAGCTAAATCAATTTACCAGGAGCCTCTTGCGAGATATCCATGGCCTGGAGCGAATGCTGGAAGAAGGTTGGTTCAACGAAAGTCCACTTCACATTGGTGCGGAGCAGGAAATGTGCATTGTTGACAAGCACTATAAGCCGGCCCCGAAAGCGCTTTCCTTTTTAGAGCAACCCGGTACCGATGATGTCACTACGGAACTTGCGCTTTTTAACCTAGAGCTGAATATGGATCCGATTGAATTCAAAGGATCTTGTTTTTCGGAACTGGAAAAAAACTTGCGTAAGCGGCTCAACGCCATCCGCGAAATTGGTGAAAAGGAACATCTGGAACTCGTACTGACCGGTATTCTGCCGACCATGCGAAAATTTGATTTGGACATTGAAAATCTCACCCCTCTGGAACGCTACCATGCCCTGATGGAGGCGATCGGGAAAATGCGTGGCAACGTCCATGAGCTACGTATCACCGGCTTGGATGAACTTAACATCAAGCATGATTCGGCGATGTTTGAATCCTGTAATACGTCTTTTCAAGTGCACCTGCAGGTACGGCCCGGTGAGTTTGTGTCAAAATATAACACCTCTCAGGTACTGGCGGCACCTGTTTTGGCCATTGCGGTAAACTCACCACTCCTGCTGGGAAAAAAGCTTTGGGCTGAGACCAGGATCGCTCTTTTTCAGCAGACAGTTGACACCAGGAGAGTGAGTGAGCACCTACGGGACAGAAGCGGTCGTGTCATGTTTGGCAACGATTGGGTACGGGAGTCGATGGTGGAGCTTTATGAGGAAGATATCTCCCGGTTTCGAGTCATGTTGAT
Organism: Cyclobacteriaceae bacterium; assembly: GCA_965242775.1. GTDB lineage: Bacteria > Bacteroidota > Bacteroidia > Cytophagales > Cyclobacteriaceae > JAWPMT01. The sequence goes on along the minus strand of CBDETI010000024.1, from coordinate 489,250 downwards.
GTGCGATACGGAAGATGATGCCATCGAATTGATACAAAAAGGCAAGACACCCAAGCTGCGTGCGCTGAACATTCACAACAGTACGGTATACCGATGGAATCGGGCTTGTTACGGGGTAAGCCCTAATGGAAAACCCCATTTAAGGATTGAAAACAGGGTGCTTCCATCCGGCCCCACGGTCATCGATGAAGTTTCCAACGCGGCCTTTTGGATCGGGCTGATGACAGGGTTTGATGAATATTCAAAGGATGTGACCGCTGACTTTGAGTTTGATCATGTAAAAGAAAATTTTCTGACCGCCGCAAGAAACGGACTCGGCGCGAAGTTTACCTGGAAGGGTGGAAAAAAAATAGGTGCCTCCGAATTGATCTCCGACATCCTCCTGCCTATCGCCCGCAAGGGCCTGGAAAGAAATAACGTCGATAAGCAAGATATAGACAGGTACATGAGCATCATAGAAGCTAGAAATGAAAGCCAACAGACCGGGTCTCAGTGGATGTTAAACTCTGTAACCAAACTCAAGAAAGAAACCACCAAGGAAGAAATCCTGATGGCAGTAACCTCCTCCATCATAGAAAATCAAAAAACGGGCAAACCTGTTCACGAGTGGGAGCTGGCATCGCATGATGACATTACCAACTGGCATCCCTATTCCCTGCTTGTCGAAGAGTTTATGACCACAGATCTTTTTACCGTTCACCAGGATGACATTCCCGAACTGGTAGCTGATATACTTAACTGGCGAAAAATTAAATACGCCCCGGTAGAAGATGCGCAAGGGAAGCTGAAAGGCCTCATCAATTACCGTGACTTACTGAAATATTTCAGCAGACAAGGGAATGTATCTATGAGCAGAAAGGTTGTAGTCAAAGACTTGATGGACCCTAAACCACGCACAATTTCTCCCGAATTGACGATCAGGGACGCCCTGAAAATCATGAAGGACAATAAGATAGAATGTCTGCCAGTGGTAAAAAGCGACAAACTTGTTGGCATCATTACAGAAGGAAATTTTCTGAACATTACTGCAACTTTGCTAAAGAATATTGAAAAGAGTTGATGGAGCGCGTACTGGGAAAGATTGAAAGCCAAAAACCTGGACCTCTGGTCATTTGCGTAGCCGGTATCCACGGCAATGAACAAGTAGGCATAGATGCTTTCAACAATGTTTTTACGGCAATTGAATCCAGCGAAATGCCTTTTCGAGGAAAACTTGTTGGGTTGATGGGAAATCTGAAGGCTATTGCCTCCGACAGAAGATTTGTGGACTATGACATGAATCGTGCCTGGACGGACGCCAATTTCAAGAGAATACAGGAAAACAAGGAACAACACCTGGCAGAAGACGAGGAGGTAATAGCCTTGCAAAAAGCCATCACTGAAGAATCGGAAGGTGAGTATACCCAGTTGATCATAGTAGATCTTCATGCTACCTCGTCGGACAAGGGCAACTTCGTGATCCTCGAGGAGAAAAGTGCCGGGCACCCGGTAATTGAGGCCCTCAGGATCCCAACAATCATTGGACTAAATCGATATTTAAAGGGAACACTTCTAGAGTATTACCATAATCGGGGGTTTTTGGCCTTTGCTTTCGAAGGTGGTATGGTTGGCCAGCACCATGGCGACAAACTCCATATAGCAGGAATATGGGAAATTTTGCGAACAAGTGGTTGTATTTCCCAACACGATCACGCCGAGGAAAATCACTATATGCTCCATCTTGAGGAAATTGCCGCAAGCCTTCCCCGACAGGTTTTTGTAAAGCACCATCAAAAAGTAGCACCCGACGAAAAATTTCAAATGCTTCCGGGATTCCAGAACTTCCAGCAAGTTTTAAGAGGTGAATTATTAGCTACCAACAAGGAAGGACACATCCGCAGCCCTTGCGATGGACTTATCTTCATGCCGCTTTATCAAAATGAGGGAGAGGATGGGTTTTTTATTGCCACATTAGAAAAATAAGGGCCTTCAACATGGCTAGAAGGCCCTTAACGGGTTGGGAGTCTTCTCAACTGTACTTGAAAATTGCCTATGCCAGTTATTAGGTTCAGTTTCAAGACTTTCAGGAAGACCTTTATGTAAGTAAAACAATCTTCTCCACTCGCTCCCAGCACTTGGCGGTAAGCCTGTTAAAACTCACTCAAATGGGTGAGTCCTTGCTCACAAATCACTCAAACGAGTGACCAGTCTATCCTTCGCTGAGGAGATCTTTTGGTATTTTCATCCCCCTAGAATGAACTACCTTGCCAAAAAAGAGCAGTGTCCATGAAATTCCCAGCGACGCTTTTATTTATCCTTTTTTTCCTGTCGATACAACCTGCCAGGAGTCAAAGCAAACTGGATAGCCTGCTGACGGTACTGGGCAATAGCCAGCAGGAGGATTCTTCAAGGGTGCTTATACTATTAGCACTTTCTGAAGTGGCTTTTGGCAAAGACTTTCAAGCTGCAGAACGATATGCCATTGAGGCCATTGATCTGTCAAAAAAAATCGGGTTTCAGCAGGGTGTGGGACTGAGCAACCTGGCTGCCGGTAGGGCCTGCATTTATCTGAGTAAAGGGGAGCAGGGCCTTCAATATTTTCACGCAGCCCGACAGGTCTTTGAAGCAGCAAGGGACACGGCCAATCTAGCAGATGTTACGCGAGCTGAGGGTATTATTATTCTGAACTTCGCCCGTTACGACGAAGCTATTGCGCTTTTCGAAAAGGGTGCAGCATTGGCCCAAATCTCCGGAGACCTGGCTGAGGAGGCTTTTTGTGTGATGGACATAGGTATTGCCTACATATACCTGAGCGGTCGCGAAAAGGCCTTAGAGTACTTCCTAAAGGCCTTGAAAATTGCCGAGAGAAGTCGCGACAAAAACGCCCTGGGCAACGTGAAAAACAGCATTGGCCAGATCTACTATGAGCAAGAAAAGTACCCGGAGACCAAGCAGATGATGGAGGAGGCCCTGGACCTGGCCCTTGCCATAGACAATCCTATTCTTGTATCTGATTGCTACTTCTATCTATCAAGAGTTGCCATGCATGATGGAAAGCTTCAGGAGGCCAACCTTTTAAATGCTCAGGCGCTGCACATCGATTCCCTGCAGTCTAACCTCCGTGGCCTGGCGCACAAACATGTCCTTGATGGCGACATTTTCCTGAGAATGGGGAGGATCGGCCAAGCCCAAAGGTCCTTTCAAACAGCCCGGGCATTCACAGACCGAATTCAAGATAAAGAACAAACGCTTTCCCTGGTATTAATAAGACAGGGTAAGGCCGCTACACTCAATAAGAGATACACGGAGGCCATTGACTTCCTGGAGCAAGCCGCCACAGTGGCTCAGCAGGGCAAACTGCTCTACTGGGAATATGAGGCATATGAAAACCTTGCTAAAGTCTATGAAAGGCTTGGTGAATATCAAAACGCATATCAGTACCATCAGCGGTATGTGGCCGTGAAAGATTCGGTGGTAACAACGGAAAGAGACAAGAACTTTAACCAACTGCAGGCAGAGTATGAAGATGAAAAGAAAAAAGCCGAGATCGCCAGACTCAGCAATGAGTCTATCATACAACAGCAGCAACTGGATCTTCAAAGGTCTGAAGCGCGTCAGAAAACTCAACAAAACATCCTGCTGCTAGCCATCCTTGGAGGAGTAATTATTATGGCGGGAGTACTTTGGGTCCTCTTCAGAAATAAAAGCAAGAACAACAGATTGCTCACCTCCCAAAATGAAAAAATAGAACTCCAGAATCATCAAAAAGAAATCCTGCTGAAGGAGATCCATCACCGCGTGAAAAACAACCTGCAGGTGATCTCAAGTCTGCTGAGCCTTCAATCCAATAACATTGAGGATAAAACCGCTCTCTCTGCCGTGCAAGAGGGGCAAAACAGGGTAAAATCCATTGCTTTAATTCACCAAAAACTATATCAGCATGAGGATATCTCCAGGGTCGATTTCGACGAATATGTCAATGAATTAGTGTTTTATTTAAGATCCACTTTCCAGAAAAGGGAGGACGATATTAATATACTCATCAACACACATGGACTTTCGCTGGACATAGATACAGCAGTCCCTCTGGGTCTTATTGTCAACGAACTCGTATCAAACAGTTTCAAATACGCGTTTTCGCAAACACCTGAAGCCACCATCACGATCGAATTGACATCCGCTGATGCCGAGGGCAAAAAACTTCACCTTATAGTTGCCGACAATGGCGTAGGAATCCCCGAAGAAATCGACCTTGAGCAAGTGGATTCACTGGGATTAAAACTCGTCAGGATGTTGTGTCAACAATTAGATGGAGATATGTCCTATTCCAATGGACAGGGCTCGAAATTTGATATATTCGTGTCAAATACCAGCTTGCGAAAACAAGTTGATTAGACCAACAGCTATCCGTGCCAAAAACAAAAGCACTAATCGTCGAAGATGAAGTAATCATTGCCGAAGATATCAGGCAAATCCTGATCTCCATTGGCTATGAGGTGGTGGGCATTGCCACCAAATACTCCAGGGCCATAGAAATGCTGCGCACGATGGAAGTGGATTTTGTTTTGATAGACATTATTCTTGGTGGAGCCAAAAGCGGCATTGACCTGGCTGCAGACATTAACGAGCACCACAAAATCCCTTTTATCTTTCTCACCTCCCATGCTGACGCAGCTACAGTGAAAAGGGCAAAGGAGGTCAAGCCAAATGCCTACCTGCTTAAGCCTTTCACACGGGATGATATTTTCGCCACGCTGGAAATAGCCCTCACCGAACAGGTCGATGACAAGTACGCACAGGCCGTATCGGAGCTTTCTGAAAGAGAGATAGATGTATATAAGGCCCTGGCAGAAGGAAATACGGACCAGGAAATCGCTGACAGTCTCTTCATATCCCTCAATACCGTAAAAACCCACCTAAAAAGCATCTACAAAAAACTTGACGTAAGAAATCGACTGGAAGCAGTATCGATGGCCAATAGAATTTAATTCATAACGGCAATATCGTCTTGTAGCCAACGGCAAAATTGCTAAATTGGACTATGTCCCGATCTCATCGAACAAGGGAGACCGAAAATAAGCAGCCAAGAGGAGCGTCCGTGAAGCACCCGTCAAATACCAGTGCTCAATTTCAGGAGGACTGTCGTCCTTGTTCAGAGGCATTTCGGCAACTGCAATCTAAAGTCAATTTCAATGGACCTATCCAACTGCTGGCCAAAACCGATTTGACCAATAAGGTGAAAGACGGATCCCCTGCTACTTACAAGGTCGACGATAAGTACGTGAAAAAATGGACCAATCACGGAGACCAGAGGTCACAAACCATGCTAGGGCACTGGGATACGGCTGATGCTGCAGGTGTAAGAGTCCCTTCTTACAAGAGAGAAAAGCTGACCGATGAAAATGACTATGTGTTCTGGTCAAAAGCATGTAAAGGCGACCAATTTTTTCAACACTCTAAGGCAGGAAAGCCTGCTCTTCTTAAAAAATGGCTTGATCAGCCGCACGGCGATGGCTACCTGAAGAGATTAAAGACCATGTTCACCAATGCAAAAATGGGAGATCCTCAAGGATTTTTTGAGAGCGGAAACAACGGCGCCTTTGAATTTATGGACATTCAACAAATGGGTGCCGGACAAATGGGCGAATATGCCGATTATATAGACAATAAGCTGAATGGTGCCGATGACGCCTAAATATTCTTAATCTGCGATTACGATTTCTCCAAGGCATTCGACCCACTGTGGGTCGTCATTGAGACTTTCGACAAGATCCCACTGCTCCCCTCCAAGGCCAATGAAATCATCGCGATAGGTCTCGCCCACCTCGATGGTCGTTTCCAAGCAATCGGAAACAAAAGCGGGTGAAAATGCCAGCACTTTCTTCACTCCCTGCTCGGCCAAACTGGTTAAAACCTCCTCCGTATACGGTTGGATCCAAGGGTCTTTTCCCAGCCTGGACTGGAAACAGACCGTGTAATTATCCTCAGGCAATTTTAGTTTCTCCGCTAAAAGGCGCGTGGTATGGAAGCATTGCGCACGGTAACAAAATCGATTCCGGTCATGAAAGGTATTGCAGCAGCTCCCCAGTTGGCATTGATTCCCCACCGAGCCCTTTCGGATCTGTCGCTCGGGAAGGCCATGGTAGCTAAAGATGAAGTGATCGTAATCCGTCTTTGCCATCCATTTTTTGCCGTTTTCGGCAATGACATCCAAGAAGAGCTCGTTTTCCAAAAACTGTGAAGTGAACTTGATATCCGGGATGATCTGCCACTTTTGTGTTATTTCCATCACCTTGTCGATCACCGATCCGGTCGTAGCAGAAGCATATTGGGGAAACAGCGGAATGACATGGATGCTACTGACATTCCTTTCTTTTAGCTCATCAAGCACCGATTCAATTGAGGGGTTTTGGTACCGCATCGCATACTTGACTACATACTCCTCACCAAGCAACGCCTGCAGTGGATCAATCAGATCTTCGGTGTAATATTTCAAAGGAGATCCTCTTTCGGTAAAGAGTTTCTGGTACTCGGCAGCAGACTTTGGAGCCCGAAATGGCGCAATGATCCCGTTGACAAGGAGCCATCGAGGAAAAGCAGGGATATCTATGACCCGTTTATCCATCAAAAATTCCCGCAAGTATTTCCTTACATCCGGGACTGCCGTTGAGTCGGGTGTACCCAAATTCACTAAAAGAACCCCTTTCTTACTCATGATCAAAAAACATTACTCTCCCATATGACATAGGCGTAAAGGCTGAAACGCACCAAACGCGTTAAGGACATAAGCAAAAATTTTCGCAATGGATATTTGACCGCACCGGTCAACATGCAAATGCCCGAGAAAGGCAAAGGGGTCAACGCCGCTACGATTACCAGGAACCCTCCAAAGCGGTTGAACTGTTTCTCCATTTTGCCCAGAAAATTCTTCTTTATATAGGCGTATAGGGATGTCGTGTTGAAATAGGACCCTATGAAAAAACCTATAACCCCCGCGGCGTATGATATAGCTGACAGAAGTACTACATTTTGAATGTATATATCCAGATCACCATGCCTGGCCGACCAGAACATAAAAAATTCAGGGGGGATTATACCAAAGACGACCTCCGAAACTAAGAATATCCCGAAAACCAAAATGGGCATGTCATAGACAGGTCCCATCAGTTCGGCAATGTCGAAATCAAAATACTTGCGGGCAACAATATATCCTCCGACAATTACCGTCAACCACAATAACCCTCTCAGCAGGTTTCTGGCAAGAAATCGGGTCCGTTCCGATGTAGATTTTGATGGGGGTGTTTCCAAAGTAGGGTTCGACATCTGTTCAATAACAGCCTAGCTGCAAATAGGTTCAGCTTTCCTCCTCCACTGGAGGTTTTTCCGATTTTTTTGACTTGGCCTGTTGTTTATAACTCACCTGCCAAAAAGGGTCTTCAAGCTCGGTATAACGACCATGAAATTGCGTTAACATCACCTTGACGGCATAATTCAGCCGATTGATAGCATCTCGGTGGTAGTCCAGGCGATTTTGTGGATGATAAATGAAAAATTTAATGATGGGAAATCCGGATTGTCTAAGGTCCCGTAAGGCCTTAATAACGGCAACATTCCCGGTCTCCAACTTTTCGATTGCCTGCTGGCACGCCTCGCCCAATCCGAAAATCAACTGTGCATAAATATGCCGTACCCGGTTTTCTTCTGTCTGTAGGGACTCTCCCATTTCATTGCAGAAGGCCTGTAAGATCCTAAGACCCGGCAAACTCATCGCCGTTTCAGTGAAAACGTCCGGTTGCCATAAGATCTCCCGAAAAGTGAAAAGCGATGGTAACAGCTCAGTGTCATACTCCTCATCACTTTTGAGGGCCAATAACTCCGAATGATCAATTTGCTCAACCCGGACCGATCCAGCGATCAAATCATAGGACCAGCCTTTTTCCTCCTGCTTGATCAGGTCAATGAAATTCCATATCTCGTTCAGTGCAATCTTCATTCCCTAGAAACTTGCCGTTAAAATAGTCAAGAATGACACAGAGCGATAAATTTCCCGATTGTTTTGGGGGTGCAAGCAATTAAAGTTGACAAAATATTTAACAAATCGTTGATATAACGTTTGAGTCATTAGTATGCAAGCATAATATTTTCGTACCATGGACAGGAAAGTTCAACCCAGATTTTACGACGGCTTCAAGTTTTTGCGAAAGTCAGACCTTCCCGCACAGCAGGCCTCCCTTTTTGAAGGATGGGTAGGTCATAAAACCGCCGATGCAATCCCTGCGGATATTAGGAGATCCCAAGAAGACATAATACAGTATGACGATTATGACTTTTGGTTCGACTACCATTACCTGGTAGAAAAAGATCTTGACGAACTGCTATAATTACATGGGGCTTTCGGTGGTGTATGCTTTAAGTTTTTTCTGAAAAAGGCGTAAGTTCCAGCATGAACAAAAAGTGGGAACAGCATGCTTCAACTGATCCATCCATCACACAACAACTTTCCCGGGAACTGAATATCAGGACCGAGCTGGCCTCACTGCTATTGCAACGAGGACTGGACACTTTCGATAAAGCAAAGAGTTTCTTTCGGCCGCAACTTTCGGATCTTCATGATCCATTTCTCATGAAAGATATGCACAAGGCAGTGGACAGGCTTTGTGAGGCGGTTTTCAAGGACGAGCGAATACTCGTTTACGGAGATTATGATGTCGACGGCACTACTTCCGTCGCATTGGTCTACAGTTTCCTGAAGGAAATCGTCGCGTCAAACGTTTCCTTCTATATACCCGACAGGTATGCCGAGGGCTATGGTATTTCCAAAAAGGGTATTGATCATGCCCATGATAATAATTTCTCGGTCGTTATAGCGCTGGACTGTGGTATCAAGGCGCTGGAGCAAGCAAAATATGCTCGGCAAAAGGCCATCGATCTAATCATTTGCGACCATCATTTACCAGGAGAAAAGTTACCTGAAGCATTTGCGGTGCTCGACCCCAAACGCACCGATTGTAAATACCCATTTAAGGAACTTCCAGGTTGCGGTGTTGGCTTCAAGCTTCTCCAAGGGTTTTGTCTCCAAAACACCATAGATCTGTCCAAGCTATTTAGGTACCTCGACCTGGTCGCGGTAAGTATCGCGTGCGATATCGTGCCAATCGTGGGTGAGAACAGAGTATTGACATTTTATGGCCTCAAAAAAATTAATCAACGGCCACTTCCCGCAATCAAATCCCTGATTGAAGTCAGCGGCTTAAAATCTAAATTGAAGATCTCGGACCTGGTATTCTACCTTGGCCCCAGAATCAATGCCGCCGGCCGACTGGCTCACGCAAGTAAAGCTGTGGACCTGCTTATCGCCGACGAACAAGCGGTGCTGGATCAATTCGCGAAGGATCTGAACGACATCAATGGGGAAAGAAAAACCCAAGATACTGCAACGACAGAAGAGGCGCTGGAAATGATTGAGGAAGATGGAGGTGTAGACAGAAAGTCTACGGTGCTGTTCAAAAGCGATTGGCATAAGGGTATTGTGGGAATAGTGGCCTCACGATGCATTGAGAAATATTACAAACCCACTATTATTCTTACCGAATCGAAAGGTGAAGTGACAGGGTCCGCGAGATCTGTGGAGGGGTTCGATGTTCATGGCGCCATTCAAGCTTGTTCGGAGCTATTGAACCGATTCGGTGGCCATCACCACGCAGCTGGATTGACACTCCCATTAGAGAACCTGGAGCCATTCAAAAAGAAGTTCGAAAAAGTAGTAGCTGAGAGGATTACCGAAGAACAGCTTTATCCAAAAGTAGAGATCGACTTAGAAGTTCCTTTGTCATTCGCCTCCTTCAAAACCCTCAATATTATTCAACAAATGGCGCCTTTTGGGCCTGGCAATCTCAACCCAATATTTTCCTCAAAAAATGTGAAGGTCCAGGGAAATATCCGAATCCTGGGTGGGAAACATCTGAAAATGACCCTAAACCAGGGAACCGTAGCTCGAGATGCCATCGCTTTCAATATGGAAGAAAAGCTTCCTGATATTGAAGGGGCCCACAGCATTGATATTGCCTATCACATTGACGAAAACGAGTACCGAGGTAATAAGTCACTGCAACTGATAGTTAAGGATATAAAATTTGCTTCATAAATTGCGAAGCCAAGAAAGGACTATGATACTGCGTGCAGAAAGCCTGGTAAAGAAATACAAAAAGAGAACGGTCGTCAACCAGATTTCGGTATCGGTTGAGCAAGGAGAAATTGTGGGACTCCTAGGACCAAACGGAGCGGGGAAAACCACGTCATTCTATATGATCGTTGGGCTCATAAAACCCAATGACGGTCACATTTTCTTAGACGATGAGGACATTACCGGTCTGCCTATGTACAAGCGAGCACAGAAAGGTATTGGCTACTTGGCCCAGGAGGCATCCGTTTTTCGTAAGCTTTCGGTAGAAGATAATATTTTGGCTGTGCTTGAAATGACCCAGCTGTCAAAAAAAGAGCAAAAGGAAAAGGCCGAATCACTGTTAGAAGAATTCAGCCTTACGCATGTGAGAAAAAATCTGGGGATGGTGCTCAGTGGAGGCGAACGACGGAGGACGGAGATAGCACGAGCCTTGGCTGTTGACCCAAGCTTTGTACTATTGGACGAACCCTTTGCCGGGGTGGACCCTATCGCCGTAGAGGAAATTCAATCCATCGTTGCCAAGCTCAAGAATAAAAACATTGGTATCCTGATCACCGATCACAATGTGAACGAGACGCTTTCCATTACAGATAGGGCGTACCTCATGTTTGAGGGGCAGCTGCTCAAGGCCGGAACAGCCGAAGAATTGGCTGCCGACGAGCAAGTTCGACGAGTGTATCTGGGAAAACATTTTGAACTGAAAAGAAAAATCTAGTCTTGGAACTGCTTAATTCCATACTCACCTGGGTAATGAAGAAGCGGATCCACCAGATCGAACTTTTTCTAAAATACCCCCACGACGTTCAAAGTGAGCTGTTAGATAGCTTGCTAAGACGAGCCCAAAATACGGAGTATGGGAAAAAACATGGATTCCAATCTGTGACTTCCCTGGAGGATTACAAGCAGAAAGTACCTCTCGTATCCTATGAGGACATATTTCCCTTAATTGAACGGCAGATGAAGGGAGAACAAAACATCCTTTGGCCCACTGAGGTGCAATGGTTTGCTAAGAGTAGCGGCACTACCAATGATCGCAGCAAATTCATTCCAGTCTCGGATGAAGCCTTGGAGGACTGCCATATGAAAGGAGGAAAAGACATGCTCTCCATCTACGTCAATAATTATCCGGACTCCAAGATGTTCACCGGTAAGAGCCTGGTCGTTGGTGGCAGTCAGCAGATCAATCAATTGGACAAGAATGGCAAAACCCGATACGGGGATGTCTCCGCTGTGATCTTGAAGAATCTGCCGCTTTGGGCGCAATTCGTCCGTACCCCGAGTCTTGATATTGCTTTGATGGATGAGTGGGAGTCGAAAATCGACAAGATGGCCTCCTACACTGCAGAGGAAAATGTTACCTCCATCTCTGGAGTTCCAACCTGGACGATCGTGTTGCTCGAAAAAATACTGGAAAATACTGGCGCGAAGCACATTTCTGAGGTTTGGCCAAATCTTGAGATCTTTTTTCATGGAGCAGTAGCCTTTACACCTTACCGGCACTTATTTCAGAAGCTGATTCCCTCTCGCAGCATGAGGTACATGGAGACCTATAATGCGTCAGAGGGCTTTTTTGGCATTCAGGATCAAGTAAACTCCGATGAGCTTTTGTTAATGCTGGACTATGGCATCTATTATGAATTCATTCCCGTCGAGGAGTTAGACAAGGAGCACCCAACCACCTTGTCCCTATCCGAGGTAGAAGTTGGAAAGAATTACGCCCTGGTCATTTCGACCAACGCAGGTCTTTGGCGGTACAAAGTGGGGGACACGATCAAGTTCACATCGGTGGATCCTTATCGTATTAAAATATCGGGAAGGACCAAGCACTTCATCAATGCTTTTGGCGAAGAATTAATTATTGAGAACGCGGAGGCCGCCATTGCGGAGGCCTGCCGAAAGACCAATGCCTCCATTGAAAACTTCACCGCCGGTCCCAAATACCTGGAGCGGGCGCAAAAAGGTGGACACGAATGGGTCATTGAATTTGAAACGGATCCAGATGATTTGACGCGATTCAGCCAGATTCTGGACGAAAAGTTAAGAGAGATCAACTCGGACTATGATGCCAAGAGGCACCGAGATCTGGCATTGGTGGCACCTATAATTCACAAAGCGCCTCCCGGAACTTTCCACAATTGGTTGAAGAAAAGAGGGAAATTGGGTGGCCAAAATAAAGTTCCGAGGCTGTCGAATAACAGAGAATACCTGGACAGTATCCTACCCTTGGGCTAAGCTAGTCCTGCGTGTGCTGCCGGGCATAGCCACGCCATTTGCCCAAGGCTCCCAAAAAGTCATCCGGAAGATCAGAATCAAATTGAACTTGCTCCTGTGTAATAGGATGTACAAATCCCAGGGTCTTCGCGTGAAGCGCCTGTCTGGGCAAAATTTTAAAAGTATTTTGGACAAACTGTTTGTACTTGGTGAAGATGGTACCCTTCAAAATCTGATCACCGCCATAGGTTGCGTCATTGAAAAGTGGGTGCCCCAGATACTTCATATGTGCCCGAATTTGATGGGTTCGTCCGGTCTCGAGGTTACACTGCACCAAACTCACGTAGTGAAGGTCTTCAATCACCTTGTAATGGGTAACAGCGCGTTGCCCAAAATCCCCTTTGGGAAATGGTGCTGTAACCCTTCGATCCTTTAGGCTTCGGCCAAGATTTACATCAATAGTACCCTCAGCTTCCGCGGGTACACTCCACACCAGCGCCTGGTAGGTTCGCTCAATGGAGTGATCAAAAAACTGCTTAGCCAGTCCTGTCATAGCCTGCTCGCTTTTCGCAATAACCAGCAATCCTGAGGTGTCCTTGTCGATTCGATGGACAAGCCCGGGCCGACCATCATTTCCGGGCATTTCCGGCAGATTCCTAAAATGCCATGTCAGGGCATTTACCAGGGTTCCCGACCAGTTTTGGTAAGCCGGATGCACGACCATTCCTGCTACTTTGTTAACAACAAGTAGGTGGTCATCCTCAAAAACGATATCAAGCGGGATGTCTTCAGGTACAACTTCATCATTTCTCGGTGGCTCGGGCAGAAATACGGTGATCGTGTCTCCGGCTCTTACCTTATAATTCGATTTGACCAACTGTTTGTTGACTTCTACAAAACCGTCTTTTATCCCCTCCTGAATTTTAGACCTGGATGCATTAGGGATACGATCCATCAAAAATTTATCAATGCGGAGCAAGGTTTGCTTCGGATCGACTTCTATTTGAAGATATTCGTGTTTTTCTCCGTTATTGTCAATCATAGTCCTTCAGGAAGTCCCAATTTTACCCGTTATGCGCCCAAAGATACCAAGTCCGGTTCAAGCACTTAAATCCAGTTTTCTGGAGCAAATGGGCATTTCAGTGGTTGTGAAAAGAGAGGACCTCATTCATCCTCATGTCATGGGCAACAAGTGGCGAAAGCTCAAATACAACTTATTAGAGGCGAAAGCACAGAAGAAAACAAGGCTAGTGACTTTCGGAGGTGGTTTTTCTAATCACCTTGTAGCCGTGGCATACGCCGCGAACTATCTGGGGCTAAGCTCCAAAGCCTATGTGCGTGGCGAAGAATTGCGTGAAAATTCCTCTCCGACGCTAGCGTCTGCAGTCGCCCAGGGCATGGAGCTGGAATTCGTTACGAGGGAGGTTTTTCGAGAATTCAGAAGTGGAAAACTACCGCCAGTGGGTGAGGACGACTACCTACTTCCTGAAGGAGGTACCAACACCCTTGCCGTTCAAGGCGTGGCCGAAGTTGTGGACGAAATTGATGAGCCCTTTGATATATTGTGTACCCCAGTCGGAACCGGAGGCACGCTGGCGGGACTGATACAGGGACTGTCAGGTAACCACAAAGCGTGGGGGTTTGCAGTGCTGAAAGGCGACTGGATTGAAGGAGAAATGGCCAATCTTCTTTCCTCGTTCGAAATAAATTGGAAGAACTATGAGGTTATGACCGAATATCATTTCGGTGGTTACGCGAAGTATAATAGGGATTTAATAACGTTTATTAATACTTTTAAGAGAGATTACGACATCACACTGGACCCCATTTATACTGGAAAGATGTTTTTTGGCGTTTGGGATAAGATAAAAAATGGACAAATTGCGGTGGGTACCTGTGTTCTCATGATTCATACAGGTGGAATTCAGGGAATAAAAGGGTTCAACGCACGTTTTCCGGATGCCATGATAGGCATTTAAGGTGTGTCAGGAATGAAGAAATTTGTGTTCGTACTTCTGGTCCTAATTTTTGGGACACAGTGCAACTTCAATGAAGTTGAACTAGACAATGTCACGATTGAGAATTATCGGGGCCTTGTAGGCGTTCCTCTTGGGGAGATAACTTATACGCTGGGTGAGTTACTTCATGAAGAAATAGACTCAGCCAACCTGGAAGTAGGTGCTGATTCGATATTCACACTCGTTTACAGAGACTCCACCTCTTTCAGCGACAACTCACAATTTTTTGCCGTACAGAATATCAGTAACAATGCGATTGTTAATCTTCCCGCAACACCTGCACTCCCACAGGCACAAACCATACCGGTAGAGGAGAATTTTGTATTCAGCTACCAGCCGGAGAATGGTGAGGAACTGGACTCTATTGTCTATGAGAGTGGCGAGCTGTCGCTGCAAATGGTCTCCTCCCTCAACAGTGACATAGATTTTTCTCTTGACATCTTAAATACTGTCAATTTAGCCAACAACAATTCGCCCGTAAATTTTAGTGGGACCGTACCTGCGAATGGCAGCAGCCAGCAAGCCCAAGATCTCCAAAACCACGCGACAAGTCTTAGCCGGGAAGGCAATTTGAATACCTTTCAGGTCAACTTTTCAGCCACTATCGATCTGGCTGCTGGTCAATCAATCACAGCTTCGGACGTACTGAGCTTTACACTGACCTATCGAGATCAGGAGTTCTCGGCTGTCTTTGGGATTTTTGGTTCTGATAATGTGCAGGTAGGCAATCAGACAGTGGATGTGTCCTTTTTTAACGAGCTCGGCGCAGGCCTGATTTTTGAAAATCCCGAGATCAGGATGGTTTTTAGCAACTCCTACGGTCTTCCGGTAGGGCTTTTATTCAATTCAATATTTGCGCAGACAGGAGACTCCAATGATACATTATTTCTAAGTGGCCAGGTAGTGGAGGGTCCACAGCTGATCGGTTACCCAACCGTAGATCAGGTAGGTCAAACTATCGACAGTACCCTATCTATCAACACAACGAATTCAAGCATCCGCGATCTGTTCAGTTCCGCACCCAATCAATTAGGTTTTGATCTACGGGCTCGGACCAACCCCAATGAAACAGGTGAAAGAAACTTTGCACTGAATGACTCTGAGCTTGGGGCGGTGATCGAGGTACGTTTGCCCCTATCTGTTCGTATGGAAAATGTAACACGTAGCGTGCTTTTCGAGTATGGCGAGGATATAAACCTTGCGGATGTAGATTCTGTTGCCCTCAGAATTGTGAGCGAAAATCAGCTACCCTTCAACGCTGTTCTCAATTTGCAGGTCCTTGATGCGGATAGTTTGACCCTCCATGCAGCGCCTGAAACGCTTGTCTTGGCCACACCCTTCCTTCCATTGGATGGAGTCGTACGGTCCGGAGAGGTCAACATTGCCAATGTACCATTGAGTTCCGCCGGAATTGATGCCTTTCAAAATGGCACGTTCTTGTCCTTCGATCTTACTTTGAACACACCCGAATCACTGACATCTCAAGAGATTTTTGTGGACTTATTGTCGCAATACACATTGGAATTGAAAGTTTCGATAGTGGCAAAACTGAATGTTGATTTTTAGGCACTTGAAGAATTTTGGGCTCATATTGATCTTGACATTTGCGCTGAGCTTCACCGCTACGGGCCAGCATGGTATTAGCATGTACCACCTCAAGGACGCAACATTCCAGAACAGTCATTTTAACCCAGCTTACGTTCCGCAATTCGGGCAATTTTTCCTGGGATTACCAATCATTTCCGGTATCAATGTACATGTGAGCAGTAAGTTGAGCTACAGCGAGATTTTTACTCGACAAAGTGACAGTACCGTTGTAGATATAAGCAAGGCAATCAGCAACCTGACTCCTCAAAACGGGATATACACCCACCTCAATTTCAACTTGTTACATCTTGGATTCCGGCTCCCAAGTAATGCGGTAGTAAGCCTCTTCGCTAATGAGCGGGTGGAAATGGACTTCCTATTTCCTAAGCAGACGATTCGTATGCTTTGGGAGGGAAATGCAAGGTTTCTTGAAGAAGAAGTGAAAGTGGGTCGATTTGCCATGAGTGCCACGCATTTCAGGGAGATTGGACTGGGATTTGCTTATGAAGCTCCTGAGTACGGAACACGACTCGGTGTGCGAGTCAAATACCTTCAGGGATTGTTTAATGGAAGCCTGCCAGCAAACCTTACAGCCAATGTGCTTACCGAAAATGAAAACCACCAAATAAATGTCGAGCTGGCTAATGCAAGATTTCGAACATCCGGAATAGACATAGCCTCCGGAAATGAGGGTGATATTGGTACGCATTTGATCATGAACGGGAACCGCGGTGTAGGCGTCGACCTGGGAATGGAGTACCGATATAATGGTTTTTACACTTTTGCTTTGGCCATCAATGACCTGGGATTCATTAAATGGAATGAGAACGTAACGAATTATACCATTAATGACACCACTTTCAGGTACACGGGAGCACAACTTAAGGATGCTGACAATATTCAGGACTCGCTAGACAAGTTCGTTGATGTCTTTAATTATTCAGATGACAATACGGACCCATACACCACCATGATACCAGCGAGGATATTTGGGAGTATGATTTGGCAAGGGTACCCGGGAATAGATGTCATCACAACCATTGGCACAAGAGTGGTTCAAGGCCAACCTCGATTTTCTTTCGGGATCGGTGGGAGGTACAGTACCGGTTCAGGTTTCACGGGCTCTCTGAATATAACCAAACTTGATCAGCAATTTTTCAATATAGGCGCTGCTATTGCGACCAAGTTATCAGCATTCCAATTTTACCTGGCTTCTGATCATCTGATAGGTTATTCTGCTCCAAATATTGATGGCTTTGATATCAGACTGGGCATCAATTTTGTATTCAGCAAAAAGCAGAAAAGTAAAAACAGCTTCGGTTCTGGCCGGCGCAAACCAGACCGGGGACCAAAGCTCTCCTCCGGAAGCAGTGGCAAGAAAAAATCTCGAGGCCCGAAATACGGTTCTTTCCTGGGTACGGAAGTCAAGGTCAAGAGTAAGGACGAAATCTATGACGTAATCCCGCTACAGAAGAAAAGAGAACCTGGATCCGCGCAAAGCCCTGAGCCACAATTTGATAAGAAAACGCAAACCTTCCCGACCAGTCCGAAACCAAGATTCGAGAACACCGAGCCAAAGAATGCAACATCCGAAAAGCCAAAATTTGAGAAAAAGAAGGCCATCTCTACTACAAGTACCAAGCCCAAATTCCGTCGGAAAAAAGCAGTAGGGGGCAGCAGTGCAAAACCCAAGTTTGCCAAGAAAAAAACAGTGAGTTCAAGAAGCTCCAAACCGAAGTTCAAGAAAAGGAAAAGGAGAAGGAACTAACCCTAGAATAATTTTCCGAAGGCTTCTTTCAAGAGGGAAAAGGTTTGAATGTCCATCTTTCCAGCCTTCAATTTTTGTTTCCCCTTAGCCACCAACGCCTGGCCAAAACCCAGTTTTTCTGCCTCCAAAAGACGATTTTCAATTTGACTTACACGTCGCAACTCGCCTCCAAGGCCTACTTCCCCAATGAGGCAGATGCCCTCGCCAACCTCCAAATCATGATAAGATGAATAGACGGCAGCACAGACAGCAAGGTCCAAGGAGGTATCGTTCACCCGGATACCTCCTGTTATATTGAGAAACACATCTTGATTACTTAACCGGATGCCTAACCTTCGCTCAAGAACTGCAAGCAGCATGTGCAGTCGCTTGACATCAAAACCTGTCGTGCTTCGCTGTGGAGAAGCATAAGCCGCCGGACTAACCAAGGCCTGCACCTCAATAAGCAAAGGCCTGTTACCCTCCATAGAAGCGCCAATGGCAACACCTGAATGTCGATGCTCTCCGGATAAAAGGATCTCCGATGGATTCTGGACCTGCTCCAAGCCCTCCGCATTCATTTTATAGATTCCAAGTTCTGAGGTACTCCCGAAACGGTTTTTGATGGTCCGTAAAATGCGATACACCATGTTGCGGTCGCCTTCAAACTGTAGAACTGTATCTACCATATGCTCAAGGACTTTGGGGCCTGCAATGCTTCCCTCCTTATTGATGTGGCCGATGAGGAAAACTGGGACGTTGTTCTGCTTGGCATATTGCATGAGCTGTCCGGTACATTCGCGTACCTGGGAGACTGAACCTGGTGCAGATTCAGATTTGACCGAGTGCAACGTTTGGATAGAATCGATTATCACCAGCTGAGGTGCCAACTTTGATACTTGCTCAAATATGGAATCCAGAGAAGTCTCCGAAAGCAGGTAGCACCGCTCACTTACAGCCGCCAGACGTTCAGCTCGCATTTTAATCTGTTGCGGGCTTTCTTCACCCGACACATACAAAACCTTTCGTTCCTTTGTTTGCAAGGCCAACTGCAGCAGCAACGTGGATTTGCCAATTCCTGGCTCTCCGCCAATAAGTACCAGCGAACCATTGACAATACCTCCACCAAGCACCCGATCCAGTTCCCTGTCTTTCGTAGAGTACCTTACGAACTCCTCGGCATTTACCTCCTGCAGGAGTTGGGGTTCCGCCTGGCGACGGCCGGAGCCCGGTCCTTCCCAGGCCACCGGTGATCCCTTGGGTGCTTTTAACTCCTCTACATAGGTATTCCACTCATTACATGCAGGGCATTTTCCCACCCATTTGGGTGATTCAGCTCCACAGTTCTGACAAAAGAAAGAGGTTTTCTGCTTGGCCATTTGGACTTAGTCGAAAAGAAATTTAAAACTAAAGCAGTGGCACTAATTAATATCTGTTTGACAAATATTATAGAAATAATTATGTTTGTTTGACAAAATGCACACAAATGGTCCGGAATCATCTCGGAGAACTTGAAGAACTGGTGCTCACCATGGTCGCCATCTTACAGGAACGTGCCTATGGCAATGTGATTTTACAAGAAATCAAGGATCGATTCGATCGACACCTGAACCTTAGTTCCATACATGTGACCCTTTACAGGCTGGAGGACAAAGGCCTGCTGGCATCAGAGATGACCGGTGCTACGCAAGAAAGGGGCGGCAGACGCAAGCGAGTGTTCACTATTACCAACCAGGGAGTGGAGGTGCTTCAAACGCTCAAAGAGCACCGCCAGCAACTTTGGAAGGAAGTCCCGCAATTTCGATAGGCATGAGGACGCCCTCAAAATTTGCCCAGCGAGTACTTCAATGGTTTTGTCCAAAATCCTTGTTGGAAGGAATCGAAGGGGATCTTTTCGAAGAATTTGCGAAAGACCATGCAAAGTATGGTTATATCCTGGCCAATCTGCAATTCATCTGGAACGTCCTCAGGTTTGGACGGCCAGGCATTCTATTGAGACGAAAACATATGAAAAACAACACCCTGAGCCTTTGGGCGAATTATTTTCTAATTGCAAGGAGGCATATTGTCAGAACCCCAATTCACTCCGGTATCAACCTGCTGGGATTGGCACTGGGAATTGCTTGCTTTTTTGTCGTTTTCTTTATCGTCAGATTGGAATCCAGCTTTGACCGATTCCATAGCGGCGTGGATGATATATACCGAATCGTCCGGGTCAGTTTAATCGAGGGTGAATTGGAATACCGTACCGGTGTTTCGTATCCGCTTGCACCGGCTATGGAAAAAAAGCTAAGCCAAATCGAGGCGATCACGTCTGTGCTTTATTGGAGTTGGAGTGGTATCCAACTCGATGTACTGGATGAGAATCAGGATGCCATTAAAAAATTTGAGGAGTCGAACGGCTTTGCCCTCGTTGAGCCGTCCTATTTCGATGTGCTGGATTTTGGCGACCGGCTGCACTGGCTCGAAGGTTCGCCCCAGGTCTTATCTCAAGATAAGGTCATCGTCCTAACGGAATCCATGGCCCAGAAGTATTTTCCCGGGCAAGATCCCATCGGGAAGTTTGTGCAGATCGACAAATACTGGATTTGCGAGGTTAAAGGGGTCGTAACGGACTTTCCTCCAAATTCTGACTTCCCATTTAAAATCCTGCTTTCCTATGAAACACTACGTCAGAATAGGGAAGTCAACATGGACAGCTGGACATCCGTAAGCAGCAACCAGTGCTACATTAAATTGAGGCAAGGGACGGATCCCGTGAAGTTTGAGGAACAGGTTCATGAGCTGCATGCGCTTCACGCCCCAAAAGTGGCCGAGTTCCGCAAATACAAATTACAACCCCTGGTGGAACTTCATCACGCTGAAAACTTCAGCAACTTTAACAACCGCGTTGTTGCCAAAGACCGACTTTACATTCTGAGTATTGTTGGCCTCTTTCTTCTGCTGGTTAGCTGTATCAATTATGTAAACCTTACGACCGCCAAGGCAGCCTCCAGAGGAAAGGAAATTGGTCTGCGCAAGGCCATTGGAAGCCAACGATCGCAACTCCTGAGCCAGTTTTTAACAGAAACTTTTCTAATGTCCCTCGTTGCAGGCCTCTTGGGCTGGGTACTTGCCGAAGTTGGATTGACTTATTTCCAGGAGCTTTTAGGCCCCGCTGGTGACCAGCATTTGATCTATGACCCTGTCGCCCCAGCAGTTTTTATTGTCATTATATTGATGGTGACCCTGGTGGCTGGCTTTTATCCATCCTGGCTGCTTTCTAAATATGATCCGGCAGAAGCGATCCGGAGCAAGAGCAACTTCGAGACGGGTAATTCACTGGCGAGGAAAGTACTTGTAGTTTTTCAATTTGGTATCACCCAAGGATTTCTGATTTGTACATTTATCCTGGTACAGCAAATGGATCTTCTGCAAAATGTGGACTTGGGATTTGACAAGGATCTCATCGTCAATATGAGACTGCCGGTAGATGACAGGCAGCAGCAATTGTTGCTTGCCGAACTGAAGAAAAACCCCCATGTGGCAAAAGCCAGCCTGAGCGCCACCGTACCCTCCGGAACAGTCAGGAACACCTGGTTCTGGGACATGACTCGTCCAGGTATGGAGGAAAAACTTGTCTTCGAGCTTCAGCAAGTGAGTCCGGAGTATTTCCAGCTATTTGATATCGCACTACTGGCAGGGAGAGGTTTTATGAACCAAGACTCTTCAAATTTGATCGTGCTCAATGAAACTTTGTGCAAAAAGATTGGATTCAAAGACCCTCGCGCTGCCATAGGGGAGATAGTGCATCTCAACAATCGCAAAGCTCGCGTCATTGGCATCTCAGCAGACTTCCACTCAAAGTCGCTTCGTCATGGTATCGACAAGATCGCTTTTATCCATGAGCCACGAAACTTCGAAGTGGCCAGTGTGAAGCTGGCAAACGCCGAAAATTTGACCTCCTCGTTGCTTTCCCTTCAAGAAAACTGGGAAACAGTATATACGGCACATATTTTTAACTACACCTTCTTCGATCAATCCATCGCCAACTATTATAAAAACGAAGCCAACCTTTCCAAGCTCTTCAAGACTTTCTCCTTTATTTTCTTATGCATAGCCTGCCTCGGTCTCTATGGTCTTATTTCTTATGTAGTAAGCAAAAAGTCCAAGGAACTGGCAGTCCGAAAAGTTTTTGGAGCTACGTTGAGTCACCTTTTCGGCGTTGTATCAAAAGATTACTTACCCTTGCTTCTGGTCGCTTTTGTGCTAGCCTCACCCATTGCCTATTTCCTGATGGCTCCCTGGTTAGACAATTTCACCTACAAAGTACAGATCACCTGGTGGATGCTGTGTTTTCCTGCGTTGCTAGTGGTCGTCATTTCGATATTGACGGTGAGCGGCCAATCGCTCAAAGCAATGCGCGTAAATCCGGCAGAGACGCTAAATGCGGAATAAATTTATTCGTTCACTTTTGCCAACTCGTTGAGGGCGCGGGTCACCTCGGATCGGTAGTTGCGGCCTATGGGCACATTATGTTCCCCCAACTCAATCTCACTTTGTGAAAAAGAAGTGATCTTATCCTTGGCAATAATGAAAGATCGATGGATTCGTAGAAATCGCTTCTCCGGAAAAATCCCTTCGGCTTCTGTGATCCCCAGTCTGGTCACTACCTGCTTATCATTAAGAACAATTTTCAGGTAATCTCGCTGGCTTTCGATGTACAGTATCTCGTCAAGGACCACTTTGACCATCTTTTTGTCCACCTTGAAGAACATGGTTTCCGATTGGTCTGATGACGGCTCGGCTTCCGATTTAGAAACACCCTGGACCTTGGAAATAGCCTTTACAAAGCGATCAAGCGAAATTGGCTTCAGTAAATAATCTGCAACCTCCAGTTCAAAACCCTCAAGCGCATAATCCCTGTAAGCAGTGGTGATGATCACCTGGGGTCGCTGTGGCAGTGACCGGAGTATATCCAAGCCAGTAAGTTTTGGCATTTGAATATCCATAAAAAGTACATCCACGGGGTTGTTACGAATGAATTCAAAAGCCTTGATGGGATTCTGAAACTTCTGGACTAATTCCAGGTTATCAAACTGATCGAGGTAAGATTCGATCACTTCAATAGCGAGCGGTTCGTCATCTACAACGACGCATCGGAGGTGCTGAGGCATAAAGTTGGTTGAGTTTTGACTCTTTTACGTCCGAAGAACCGCTAATGTTCGATTTACAAGAGTTGTAGACGTAATCGGGCTTCGTACACCCCCTGTTCATCTAGTGTAGAAAACTCAAATTGGTCCTGACCATACTGCAGTTCCAATCGCCTTTTTAAGTTGCGCAGGCCAATGCCGTGACCATTACCATTCAGGGGCGCGGCATTGGCTGGTTTACTGTTTTTCATGCTGAACCGCAACTCATCGTTTTCCACTGTCACTTCCACGTGAATCCACACCTTGTCCAAATCAGCACTGGCACCATGTTTAAAAGCGTTTTCCAGGAATGGCAAAAAAACCATTGGGGCAATTTCATGACCGGAGGTACCGCCATTCACATCCAGTTTGATTTCCAGCCTATCCCCGTATCGCAGCTTCTCTATCTCAAAATAATTACGAACAAATTGGATCTCCCGCTCGAGAGGCACTAATTCACTGTCACCGCATTCATAAAGCATGTAGTCCATCAGGTCCGACAGCTTAAGGACCAATTCAGGGGCCATGTCCGACTTTTTCAAGGTCAGCGCATATAGGTTGTTGAGGGTATTGAAAAGAAAATGCGGATGCAACTGCGTCCGCAGGAATTTCAGCTCACTTTCCAACCGACCTTTTTCCATAGTAGCTGAGCGCTGTTTTTGCGCATACCAGTGTTTAAGAAACTTGATGGAGAAGGCCAGAATTACATAAGGATACACATACGTAACTCCCTTGAGCATTTTCGCCGGATGAATAAATGGTCCCCAATCCACATTGTCGTAGAAGTATACACGCTCCACGTGATATGAAATTGCCCAATGCAGCAAGCCCGCTGCTATGATGACCCCTACCAACCGAAGGAAGAACGCTGTGTACTTTTCGCGCAACAATAGCCGTGGCATCAATACATAGAGCGTGATATAGGTTGGGAGCAGCTTGTCAGGTAAAAACAGCAACTGAAGCTGGAGTTGCTTCAGGTAATCTTCCCTGAAACTTCCGTACAAGAGTGTGAAAAAGACAATCAGGAACACCCAAAACGCCACATGCCTGGAGATCCTCGAAAAGGTTGAACTGCCATTTATCCACTGGTACACAAGCAAATATACTTTCCAGAAGCAATTATGTTTGACCCGCCGATCAACGGCCAGTTGTTGTTTCTGAAATACCATTTCTGTATGACAAAAGCCTATCCGTCCTGCTGACAATCACTTCCGAGGGTAACAAGGCCCATTCAATCCATCGGGCACACCTATTCACAACCATCCACCGTGAGTACCCCTGCAACCCACTACAAAATGAAAACTACGGCAGCGTTGATGTTGTGTCTCTGTGTGATCTCAGCAACCGCATCAAAAGGAGGAGAGAAAAAAGAAAAAGTAAATGCTCGGGAAGGCTTCAACTACGAACTGCAGGAACTGCAGGAGGAAGTACTGATCCGTGTCGACGGAGTAATTGACGATGAAGAATGGGGCGCTGTGGCACCATTTTCCAAATTCATCAATAAATGGCCAGTGGATTCAGGCTTCGCCGATATCCAGACAAGCGTAAAACTGACCTACGACGACAACTTTGTCTATGTCTCGTCTATCAACTATCAAAAAAGAGAGGACGTGGTGATCCAAACCCTCAAGAGAGACAATCAGGAGGGCCATTGGGGTAGCGACGGATTTACGGTAGTGATCGATCCGCTCAATCAGCGCAGCAATGGTTACCTATTTGGTGTAAATGCGGGGGGTGCCCAGGCCGAGGGCACGCTCACCCTGAGAGGGACACAAACCCGTGGCGACCTCAACTGGGACAATAAATGGTACTCTGCCACTCGTGTTTACGACGATTATTGGGTGGCCGAAATGGCCATCCCTTTCAACGCATTGCGATACGATACAGATAATCATACCTGGGCAATTAACTTCATAAGGCATGACATGAAAAACAATGTCTACTCCACCTGGGCACAGGTTCCCATCGCTTTCAACGGAGTAGACCTGGGCTACATGGGCACCATCACCTGGGACCAACCGCCAAAAGCAACCAGCGGCAATGTGATTGTAATTCCGTACGTGGCCGGTTCCTCCACACAAGACTTTGAAGATGACGAAAGTGACCTGGACGCGGATGTTGGTCTTGACGCGAAAATTGCCCTATCCTCTTCTCTCAACCTGGACCTTACAGTCAACCCGGACTTCTCCAATGTGGACGTGGATCAACAACAAACGAATTTGACCCAGTTTAGCTTGTTTTTCCCGGAGCGACGTGGGTTTTTCCTGGAAAACAGTGATCTGTTCAGTAATTATGGTTCTTGGGGCATTACGCCTTTTTTCTCCAGGCGCATTGGTCTCGATGGTGGAGAAGCGGTCCCAATTCTTTTTGGTGCCCGCCTCACAGGTAACCTCAATGAAAGCCTTCGTATAGGCGTCATGGACGTTCAAACCAACGCCACAGACGATTTAAATGCCAACAACTACTTTGTCGCCTCTGCCCAGCAACAAATCCTCGAAAGATCACGAATCAAAGTGCTTGCGACCAATCGTCAGGGCATGAATAATGGCGAAGGCAACGCCGACGAAGATTATAACCGGGCAGGTGGAGTAGAATTTGACTATGTCTCCCCCAATGGCCAACTCACCACAACGGTCAAGTACCATGCCGCGACGGATGAGGAAAAGCTGGATGACAACAGCTACTACACGATCGGTACCAATTTCAATAACGGGAAATATTTCCTGGGGGCTTTTTACCATCACTTGGGCGAAAACTACATTCCAGATCTGGGCTTTGTGCCGCAACTCAGCCATTACGACCCAGTCGAAGACACCACCATCCGGGTAGGTTTCAACCGCATTAACTTTTGGTTGGGTCACAACATCCGGCCGAAAAAAGGACCAATCAATGTAATTACTATCAACCCCTGGACAGTCCACGCACTCGATCAGGATGGCAAGGCGATTATGAGAAACTTTGGCTACTGGAGTGAGATCAGCTTCAAATCCAGGCACCAGATTACCATAGATTTTACGCAAAGAGGAAGGCGGTTAATTGTACCCGCCGAGTTTGTGGATGATGCCACTCCGCTCCCTACAGGCTTTTATGACAATTCTTTTTACCGAATTGAGTGGCAATCCGACGGCCGCAAAATGATCAGCGGAGGTATTTCCCTGGGGCGGGGCAAGTTCTACACGGGTCACCGCACCGAGCTACGGACCAACATTAATTTCCGCCAACAACCTTGGGGCAACTTTGGAGTGCGGTATGTGCAGAATAGAGTAGAATTAGGCGAGCAACATGGCGAGACGACACTGCATCTCCTTGGCCCCACGGCAGAGATCACTTTCAGCAACACGATGTTCTGGACCACCTTCCTCCAGTATAATACACAGGCCGAAAATTTCAACATCAATAGTCGCTTCCAAGTGGCGCTACTTGCCTATGTCCGACATATTTCTGGTTTACTCCGAGAACTATACTTCCACCAACCTCGACATCAAAAACCGCGGCATCGTGTTCAAAATGACCTATTGGCTCAATCTTTAAACTGTTTTGGAGCGAAAAGCCTAAGCCCTGGATTTAGGGATATTCCCGCTCTCCGCGCTACCCATGGCACTGCCTACGATCGGGGCTAGCCTGCAGGGTAGTTCCTGCCGCGCGGGTGTACCGTCAACCCACCCAAACGTCCACCTTTCACGTCATTTCGGTTTTCGAGGTACGAGAAATACCGAAATCTCAACCCCTTTACAACAGCACGCGTTTCAAAAACAACAAAAACCGTCCCTTAAATCACCAAGTCGCCTTTGCTTATAACATAGCGAAAAATGGATCGACAGGAGTGAATATCAAACGAGATTCTCACGGCTACACCACACAGCCAGACCCCAAGCCTCAGAATAGACGGCCTTGTTGTTTTGCGCTCAGCCAATGTAAGCGGCGAACTTGAATATATGCCACGGAGTAGGAACAGCCAGCCAATGACATAATCTCTCCAACGTCATTCCAACCTTGCAAAATTGCCCCTCCAGGAATCAAAATCCGCGCCGGCGGACGGATCGGTAACAATCGCTTCATTCAAAAGCTCCCTGGCAGCATCAAGCAGTTCCATGGTTACCACTTCTCCCTCATCAACATGGACCTCCGGGGCCTCTGTGATCCCTTCAAAATAAAGATTTTCGAAAGTCAAATCCCCAGCGAGTAGGTTCTGGATCGTCACAAGGCTCCGTAGATCCAGGCTGCTGCCAGGATAATTCCGGACTACCACCTGACTGAAATGTCCTTTCGTCCCTTCACGTATCCGAAGTGCGTCGCTTCCATTGTTGGTCAGATTCAGGGCACTTGGAAATCCGACGAGCGTCACGTTTCTGAGAGTAGGTGCTGAAAACGGAACTGCAGCGTTGTTCGAGGACAGGTTGTCCGCTTCTATGCCTCGATCTTGCACATAGTTGGGATCATCTATTTGCTGAATGTAAAGGTACTCGGCCGTACCGGACCAACCCTGCGTATAATCAAACTGATCATCCTGGCTCCCCACACATATGACATGACTCAAGTTGACCGTACCCCCAAAAAGCTCTATGCCATCGTCGGCACCCTGAAATGTCTGCAAAAAATCAACTGTGGTGCCACTACCAACACCGTAGAACGTCACACCATTGTGTTCCCTTTCAGAGTTGATCGAGCTACCTGTGTACTCGACCCTCAGGTACTTGATTACCCCTGAGTTATCTACTTCATCACTCCCACCATAGACGATATCACCAATTTCTGCAATGGCACTGGCGCCTATGTTGATTGGAGCTTTTCCGGCGACGATCAACCCACCCCAGGCACCGGGTATTTGATCGGATGCTGTCAACACAATCGGCTTTCTGTCTGTCCCCCTCAGCCAAAATCCTGGCCCCTGCTTCAATGACAATAAATAAAGCCGGTGGCTGACTCCCTGCGGCTGTCACCGTTACCCCCGGTTCAATAACCAACACCGCACCTTCACGCACACGAAGCGCTCCCAATAGCGCAAATGAATGATCCTCCGAAAGTATCAACGTGTCACCGTGACGCACCTCAAACGGCAATACCGCCCCGTCTTCGGGAATACCCTCAAAACTACCGTCCACCTCGGTGGCAAGATCAAAGTCCAAACAACCCGAGGTGAGGGCTACTGTTGCCAGTATGAGTATTCTTTTTAAAATCATTTCCCCGTCAATCTTCATTAAACCGCCATGAAACTGTTAGTCCCAAATTAATACCTGTTCTAAAGCCTTGTGTGACCCGATCAAAACTTGCGAGGGGGCCAGCCTCCTGCTCCCTCCGCACTTGCGGATTCAGAAGGTTTTGAAACTTGAGTCCAAAACCAAAACCACTATCAAATCTGTTATGCCAGATGAGGTCCAGTGATGGGTATGACAATTCATATTCGTCTCCACGCTGTTGGGTACCAACATTAAAGATCCTCCGGCCAAAGGCGTGGTAGGTAAGCCTTACACTTGAACTTATCGCAGGCAAAACTCCACCGTCATAGCCCGCAGAAATATTCAGTAACCAGGGGGATGACCCCTGTAAGGGTCGGTTGGTTCGGGTCACATTGGCCAGTAATGCCCGTGTTTCCAGATCTTCAATATCGTTGGGGTCTGTTCCTACCCGGCTATATAAAAGGCTCACGTTGCCTTCTAAAAACAGTCCATCAATCAGGCTATTTAAGTTTTTCCGCGACTCCACCTCCAAGCCCAGGACATGTGCCTTATCCACCTGGAAAAAGGAAATGAAATTTTCACCACTCCTTACCTGCTCAATAGGTCGATCGATAAACTTATAGAAGACCCCAAAAGAGAGCAACTCTCCCGCCGTAGGGAAGGACTCAAACCGAAGGTCTAGATTGGTTACTTGTGAGTTCCCCAGCGAGGGGCCTGCCAACTACACTCTGCAAGTTCTCATTGACTTGCGGCGCTGGGATAAGCTCATTGAAATTGGGACGTGTTAGCGTCTGCGAAGCGCCAACTCTTACCAATTGCTTGGTCGTAATATAATAAGCCAGATTTAAGCTAGGCAGCACATCCAAGCTAGTAAATTCGGCCACGCGAAATGGGCTTTCCAGTGGGGTACCGAGGAGTTTAAAAAATACTTGCTGATCGGTCAGTTCCAATCGAATACCAGGCACGATCTGCAGATTTTCCAGCAGTTGCCACTTGCTGAATGTGTAGAAGCCATGGATGGTTCTCAACACGCGCGCCTGCCGCTCACCTCCATTGATATCCCGATAAGAAAAGTTACCATTCCGAAAATTGTCGTCAGAAAAAAGTGCATCGAGTGCTGACAGCTCTATGTCTTCGGTATCCAAACCCCCTGTGGCAAGGGGTGAAGGTGCGGAAGTCAGTAGCCCTTGATTTGTCCCTGAATTGATGACCGATATGTAAGGAGCTGTTACCGAGATGAATTGCCACCTCACTAAAAAAGCTACTTTCTCGCTCGGTGATCTCTTGGAAGAATCTACCATTTTCAGCCGCGATATTGCGATTTATTGCTCCTCGGTCACTATCAGGAGTCGAAAAAAATGTAAGATCCCTGCGGTCGGGCTCTCCGCCAAAGGCCCAGCTACTACTTCCTCCCCACTGGATATCCAGCCGATTCGGGACGATTTCATGCTTAGCGGTGACCTGTAACGCAGACAGACGCTTTTGCAAAAACCTGCTTCGAAGCCTCCTGAGGTTTTCAAAATCAATGGTACTCCCCTGGCTAACAATGAACTGATTGTCACCATTGTTGACTAGTAGGTAGTTTAAATTAATCCGGTGCCGCTTGTCTCTTTCGAAACTCAGGCCCAGAAGACTGCTGAGATTTGTTTCGAAACTATATCGCTGCCTCAGGAAATTGGTAGTGGGAACTTGCACAGCATCCAACACGCTATTAGTCCCTCGATCCTGGCGGTATCGATTTTTGTAAGAGGTGCCAAAAATCAGCCCCCAGGAGTTGTTACTCTTCTTTATTGACTTACCAAACTGGGCTGACCAACTCTGATCCAGGGGAGCCCTGAAATGGTCTGGGTCGAAACCAGAGAAAAACGGTGCCTGCTCCGTCTGCGGGAACCTCGCAACAAAGTCAGTTCCATCCACAGGAAATGGTGCCTGCTTCCGCTGACCTGCAATTCCCAGGTAATTGCTAGCCAGATCACGGTTAAGGATGAATTCATTTCCGGTGGCCCGGCTATTGTAGCCGACCCCTGCCTCAAAGCTCACAAAGTCTTCCTGCACCGGATCCTTACTAAAAACATCAATTGATGCCCCTGATATATCACCAAATTGATCCACAGTGTACACTTTCGAAACACTTATGTTGCGGACTACCGTGGTAGGAAGTATGTCTAATTCCAGGACTTTCCGATCTGGATTAGCAGAAGGCAGTGGCAGCGAATTGAGGTATACATTATTGTATCGATCGCCCAACCCTCTCACAAAAATGCCACGTGAAGTTTGGGCAATTCCGGGCACCCTGGACAATCCGATGGCCACATTGCTGATCCCCTTTTCTGATAATTCCTGGGCACCTATCTGCTCTACAGCCGTGGAGGCGCGTCTGCGTGCAAGAAGGAGCATGTTTCGGTTACTCAAGTCCCCTTTGGCTTCAACCACTACTTCGGCCAGCTGGATGGCATCCTCATGGAGTCGGATATCAGCATTAACCAGCTCATTTGCAGGTATCGTCAGGCTTTCGATGAGATAGTCCTTATATCCAATGGCCGTTATGCTCAGGCTATAAGTGCCTGGAGGTAAGCTCAGCTGAAAATTCCCTGACAAGTCAGAGGCAGTGCCAAGGGTGCTCCCGACTACCCAGATATTGGCACCGAGAATCGCTTCGTTGGTCTTTGCATCTACCAGCCGCCCCATCAATGTGGCTTCTTGCGAAAAGGCCGGAAGTCGAGAAAACAGCAGGCAATGGATTAGAAATATGTATTGCAGAAGCCAACGCTTCCGCTGGTGGACTTTCATAAATGAAGAGAATTGTTAAAACTCAGTTTGAACTAGACGGATGGGCCAGTCCAAGCCGGTGGCGGCCTGTTGCGGTTACTTGAGGTATAGCCAAACGCTTTTACAAACAGCTGAATAACGATCCAGGAGCCCGTTCTTACACTTAAAATGGCATCAACGACCAAGCGAAATGTCCCCTTAACTTTACTCCTGATGAAGTGGAGGTCTTTGTCGTCATTGACGTCCCTTTTTCTCTCCAGAATTTCCGGAAGTGCTAAGTATTGCGTTAATGCCCTAAATAATTCTGGTTGCTGCCAGGGCAGTTTGCGGAAGTTAACAACATCAAAAGACCCGCGATCAATGCCTATTAAATAGGCACCTCCCCGGTGGTCCGGTCCTAAGACATTGCGACCGTCTCGCAGGTGCGCAGCGGCCAGGTCCAAATCCTTGACTTTGAGGTTCGGGCAGTCGCTGCCTATGACGATTAGCTGCTCAAATCCTTTTTGGAAGACTGAGTTAATGGCATGAGACAACCTCTCGCTGAAATCTTTGCCTTCCTGCTTCGCCGAGGTACACCAAACAACTGGAAAAGAAGTTTTTGCAAGCTTCTGGCGAAGGCGCTGGGTCAGCTCGTGATAATAGCGATCAAATACGCTGATAGAGACTCCCATCTCCTGGGCCTTGACAGCACGCTCATCCTCCAAGGTATTGGCAAAAACCAAAATGGCTGTTGTCAAATTGCTTTGAGGACCTATGGGGTAAGTTTTTCGCAAGCCGAGAATATTCCAACCACGAAAAAACACCATCTACACCTTAACTCAGTTGTTGGAGAAGGTTGATTCAGTGATTTGTATCGATCAGGACAATGTTCTGAGAATGACAAATTCTACAAACAAGACATTGAATGGACGGGTCTTGTCGATATACCCATGGCCTGCGCACTTGGACTCAACACATCTTGACATAGCTCCCTAACCAGGTCACATCCTTCTTGTAGGGGCCCAGTGCTTTTTGCACAAGCGGATCATTGTAATGACCGTCAAACTCGACGAAGAAAATGTATTTAAACTTCGAGCCAATCTTTGCAGGCCGACTCTCCACCTTGCAAAGGTTCAATCCTTCATCTTCAAAATTTCTGAGAAAAGAAACTAACGCACCAGGCTCATCTGGCAGCTTAGCAATAAGGGAGGTTTTATCCTCGCCACTCATTTCGTTCTTGAAGTTTTGACTGAGGATCAAAAAGCGTGTTTGGTTGTCCGCCGAATCCTGGATGTTACTGTAAAGTATTGGCAGGCGATATTGCCTGGCAGCAATAGGAGCACAGATTGCCGCGGTTCCTTTCTCCTCCAGTGCCATCTTGCAAGCCCTGCTTGTAGAGCTAACAGGGATTTGTTTTACATCTTGCTTAAAATACTGTTGAATAAAATTTTTACACTGCCGAAACGCAATGTCTTTGGTGTAGATCGTCTCGACGGAGGACAAATCCTCCTCAAGGGATGCAATGCAAAAATGAATGGGTAACACCACTTCCGCTACAATATTGAGCTGATGGACACCCAAGTAGTCGATGGTTTCCTGGACGGTACCTTCCTGATTATTTTCAATTGGCACCACGCCGAACCGTGCTCGGGAAGTTGCCACAGCATCGAAAACTGCCGGAATTGAATCTAGGGGCAGGTAATCACTCATCGCTCCATACCGGGACTCGGCAGCCTGATGTGTAAAACTGCCCTCGGGTCCAAGATAAGCCACCCGTTCCGGCAGCTCATAATTACGACTAACCGCGAATATCTCCAGGAAAATGGCCTCGATAGCAGCCCGATTAAGGGCGCCCTTGCCTGTGGTGGCTTCGAATAATCGGTCGATGATGGCTTTTTCCCGCTCCGGTCGGTAAATAGCCGCGTTAGAAGACCTTTTCATTTCACCGATAGCCTTGACCAATTCCATGCGATCGTTAAGCAATTCGATGATCTTGTCGTCTATTTCGTCTATCCCCTTCCTGAGTTTGTCTAGCATATGTCCGCAATTGAAAGAATAAAATTAACCCTACTTGATCAAGTTCCAGTGCAATCGACATAACCCATCACACTTCGACAGGCTCAGTGTGACAATAAGAACAGCTCAGCGTGACAATACACTTCGACAGGCTCAGTGTGACAATAAGAACAGCTCAGCGTGACAATACACTTCGACAGGCTCAGTGTGACAATAAGAACAGCTCAGCGTGACAATACACCTCGACAAGCTCAGTGTGACGATTAAGGACAGCTCAGTGTGACAATACACCTCGACGGGCTCAGTGCGACATACACCAGCTAGCTGGCAGGGAACTGAACCACGGCAAATACCAGAAACAGCTATATCCCCTCGGGCCGAAAACTCACCAAAGTCCAAAAGATAATGCTACTGAAATACCTGGAAATCATGGGGCTTAAAACTTGTGCTTTTGGCCTATTTTTGGCGGCATGAATCGAGATCAGAAAGTATTTGACCTAATCGAGCAGGAGCGCGAAAGGCAAACCAATGGCATCGAATTGATCGCTTCGGAAAATTTCGCCTCCCCACAGGTGATGGAAGCAGCAGGAAGTGTGCTCACCAACAAGTATGCGGAGGGGCTCCCAGGCAAAAGATATTATGGTGGATGTGAGGTAGTGGATCAAGTAGAAGATCTGGCCCGGGAGCGAATAAAGGAACTTTTTGGTGCTACTTGGGCAAATGTGCAACCGCACTCCGGAGCACAGGCTAACGCAGCGGTGATGCTTGCAACGCTGAAACCTGGCGACAAAATACTTGGTTTTGACCTATCCCATGGCGGTCACCTGACGCATGGCTCGCCCGTGAACTTTTCCGGCAAGTTGTATCAGCCCAGCTTTTATGGCGTGGAAGAAAATACAGGCACCATCGATTATGACAAAGTAGAGGCTACCTCCCAGAAAGAGAATCCCCGCATGATTATTTGTGGTGCCTCCGCTTATAGCCGTGATTGGGACTATGAAAGATTGCGCGCCATTGCCGACGATTCAGGGGCATTATTACTTGCCGACATCTCCCACCCGGCGGGACTGATTGCCAGAGGTCTGCTCAACGATCCGCTAGAGCATTGTCACATCGTGACTACCACCACCCATAAGACCTTGAGAGGCCCCAGAGGCGGCTTGATAATGATGCGCGAAGACTTTGAAAACCCCTTTGGATTGAAAACGCCCAAAGGGAAACTGAGAATGATGTCCAGTTTGCTAGATTCAGGTGTATTCCCGGGAACCCAAGGAGGACCGCTCGAACACATCATTGCCGCTAAAGCGATTGCTTTCGGGGAAGCGCTTACCGACGAATACATGAATTATATCCTGCAGGTAAAGAAAAATGCTGCTGTGATGGCCGAGGAATTGGTGGATAGAGGATATAAAGTGATCTCGGAAGGCACTGATAATCACATGATGCTAATTGACCTAAGATCGAAAAATATCACCGGCAAGGAAGCTGAAGCAGCGCTCGGGAAGGCGGAGATTACCGTCAACAAAAACATGGTGCCTTTTGATGACAAATCGCCATTCGTCACATCCGGAATTCGTATAGGCTCATCGGCAATAACTACCCGAGGCCTGAAGGAGGAAGATATGAAGCGGATCATTGGCTATATCGATGAATGCATTAGTGCGCACGATGATGAGGCTAAGTTGAGTAGCATTAAATCAGAAATTAAACAGTGGATGGGGCAGTTTCCACTTTTTGCAGACTAATACATGCCTTTAGATCAAATAGAGGAAGAAAAAGAAATGTCCTTTCTGGACCATCTCGAGGAATTGAGATGGCACCTGATACGGTCTTTTGCGGCAATTTTCATTTTTGCCATTGCTGCATTTTTGTCGAAGGACCTGGTCTTTCACACCATTCTGTTGGGCCCATCGCGGCCCGACTTCTGGACCTACAACATGCTTTGTAAGTTTTCGACGATGCTGGGTTCCGATGCCTTTTGTATTGAACAGCTTCCCTTCATCATTCAAAGTCGGCAAATGACGGGTCAGTTTACGATGCATATTACCTCCTCGTTTGTTATTGGCTTGATACTGGCCTTCCCTTATGCTTTCTGGGAGATCTGGCGATTTATCAAACCCGGACTTTACCCCACAGAGCGCAAAGCAGCGCGAGGCGCCACGTTTTACGTCAGTTTTCTCTTTTTATTAGGAGTGGTATTTGGTTATTTCATCGTAACACCTATATCCATCAATTTTTTGGCCAACTACCAGATCGACGAGACAATCCTGAACGAATTTGACATCATCTCCTATGTGTCCACTGTCACCACACTGATCCTGGCCTGTGCGATTCTTTTTCAGCTGCCAATTGTAGTATTCTTCTTGACAAAAGCCGGATTGGTCACACCCCAACTTATGCGGAAATACCGAAGGCACGCAGTGGTCGCCATATTGGTATTGGGCGCGATGTTGACCCCTCCGGATCCGTTCAGTCAGATTCTCATAGCCATCCCATTGATCGGGTTGTACCAGGTCAGTATCTTTATATCAGCGAGAGTGATCAGAAAAGACATGACTGATGACCTGGCGAAAACGTAAGCAAGAAATTTTAAACCCATGAAAATTGCGATTGGCGGCGACCATGCCGGGTACTATTACAAGGAAAAGATCATTGAATATCTCGAGTCCAATGGCCATGAAGTGGAAGACTTTGGACCTCATTCAGCCGATTCTGTGGACTATCCGGACTATGTCCATCCGCTTTGCAACTCTCTTGAAGTAGGTAAAAACGAATTTGGGATACTTATCTGTGGAACCGGAAACGGTGTTGCGATCACCGCGAACAAACACGCAAATGTGCGTGCAGCACTATGCTGGGATCGTGACCTTGCTGCACTCGCACGACAGCATAACAATGCCAATGTACTCTGCTTGGCCGCCCGCTTTATTGGCTACGAATTAGCCGAAAGCATGGTCGAAAAATTCATCCACGAGCCCTTCGAGGGTGGTCGCCACCAGCGCCGAGTGGACAAGATGAATTGCTAAAGACAGCATTGCACTTTTCCTAAATGGCAGGTGGATGAATACGGTGTGGTGATCACTTCCTTTTGGAAAAACTGAAAGACCTCCTTAACTTCATCACCGATCATGCGCCGCTTCCTGTTTATTGGACTTTTTTTGACGGTTTGCGCGTCGAAAGCACAAATCTTACAGGTGGATCACCGCCAGTTTGCCGAGGACACAATCAAAGGTTGGGTCGCAGATCTTGGCACCGATTTTCAGTACAACAACTTGGGAGATGTACAGACGGAAGATCAAAACTACCTGTCACTGACCTTAACCGGCAACCTGTCGTTCTTCACAGAAAAAGATCATTATTTCCTCAAAAATAGCTTTTGGTACAGTCAGGTGGGCAATGATCTCTTGGTCAGCCAAGGTTACTCGCACTTCCGTGTTGACTTAAATTACAAAAACCGGTTTTCTCCGGAGTTTTTTGCTCAGGTTCAATATGACGATTCGCGAAAAATAGACCTGCGGCTGGTCAGCGGCCTGGGCTATCGATATATCTTTCTAAGAAATGAGAAAACAGAATTAGAATACGGCCTGGGAGCCATTCTTGAACACGAAAAGTGGGATAACCTGGCCACTGCCGAGGAAAATGACCAGCTCGTTCGAACCCTTCCGAAATTGGCGTCGTATTTCGGTTTTTACCGAAACTTCAAACACGTAAAGCTATCATTGATGCAGTTTTATCAAACCGGGTATGACGGAACCAGCGAAGAATGGCGCAACCGGATCAGCGGGAATTTTGTCATCGATGATAACATCACCAAAAACCTGGAATTAATTATTCGCTTCAATTACGAATATGATTTCAACCCTGTGATTCCTATTAAGAAGTTCTTTTTCACGATCAGTAATGGCCTAAAGATCAAATTTTAGGCAAAAAGCTTTTCTGGTGTCCTCAACCCAACAATCGCATTATTAAAAAAAGCCGAAAGACCTGTAGCTTTATAGAAAGGTCCAGCTGTTACTATGCACTTTCGGAAGCTCCTTCCTGCATTTATTCTTGTCTGGCTGCCTGGCTTGCTGGCCGCGCATTCGCAGCGAGAATTGGTTTCTCAGGATACACTTCAGTTATATGCGTATCTGGATTCCATATACGAGGAAGCCAGCCCCTCAAAGGTTATTTACTATGCCTCGGAAGCCCTGACCTTGGCCCAAAAAGTAAGGGATGAGGACAAAGTGGTATCTGCGCTCATTGGTATGGGTTATGGTTTCCGGTTGAAGGGTGAATTGGAAAAATCATTGCAACACCTGGTGCAGGCCGCAGATTTATCAAGAAAGAATGGTGACTTTAACCTGGATGTCATCTACATGGAAATGTCCAATACGCATTTAAAGAGCGGTGATACCGGGATGGCGCTCTTATACAATCAAAGGGCTGTGGCTATTTTAAGGCAAGGAAATGATGAATATAATTTGGCTGCGACATTACTTAACACCGGAAGCAACTTCAAGGCTATGGGGCGATATGATTCCGCAATAGCCTATTATCAAGAGGCGAAAGAAATCTTTGAATCCATGGATTTTTCTTTGGGCACTGGCCATTGTCTCGGCAACATCGCCTCCGCTAATCTAAAGTTAGGTGAAGTGACCAAAGCTGTCGCCGGTTTTTGGGAGGCTATAGCCATCCTGGAAGCAGAAAACGACGACTATGGAGTTTCCGATTTTTCTATTGAACTAGGAATTGCCCTGGTGGCGGAAGGACAGATTGAGCAGGCCAGGACTCATTTGCACAAAGGCTACCTTCTTGCTAAAGCCCTTGACTTGAAGGAACAAGTGAAAAATGCCAGCAAAGCACTGGCAGACCTCCACGCCAGCCGGGGAGACAAGGCCAAGGCATACGACTTCCAGTCTACTTACCTGGCCATGCGCGATTCGATTGCCAATGAAGAGGTCATCCAGAAATTGGCAAATCAGCGGGCAGATTTTGAAATCAGCCTGAAACAGGCGGAAGTGGATATTTCGGAGGCCAAAAGAAAGAACCAGCAAATCGCGCTTATCTCCACCGGCATCATACTTTTTTTGATCTTGGTGATGTTTGTTCTCGGCTACCGGCAATATCAGATCAAGCTCGATCTCACCAAAGAATTGAAAGCACTTAATCAGTCGAAAGACAAGCTGTTTTCCATCGTTTCTCACGATCTGCGAGGCCCACTGGCTTCCTTCAAGAGTGTAGCGCACATGATCAGAATTGCTGTCTCACAAAAGCAGGTGGATGCACTGATGGAAATTGCAGATGAAGTATACAAGACTTCCAATCAACTGTCCAGCTTACTGGAGAATCTGCTGACTTGGGCAGTGCGCGAAAAAACCAATTTTGATGTTGTGGCCGAACGCATTTCGGTGGAGCAACTCATGCAGGATATGGAAGAAACCTTTGCGGGGATGGCAAAAGCCAAACAGATCGAATTGATCATCCAGAAAAAGGCGGTGGCTATACTCGCCGACCGCAACATGACCTATACAATATTTAGAAATCTTGTCAACAATGCGCTGAAGTTTACACCGGAGAATGGCAAAATATGGTTGTGGTGTGAGCAAGCCGAGGAATACCTGATTTTTCATGTAAAAGACACAGGCGTTGGTATCCAGGCTGAGAAATTAGACGGTCTGTTCAAGTTTCAAAGTGAAAAGACCTCCTTTGGAACCAAAGGAGAAAAGGGACTTGGGCTCGGACTTTCATTGGTATACGAGTTTATTCAGCAAAACGACGGCTCGATTTCTGTCGAAAGCAAACCACAGGAAGGAACATTATTTACTGTAAAATTGAAGGCAGCATGAGAGAAAACAAGGCTGAGTTCCTATCAGGTCATTGGGTCGCGGACTGGGGAGCCAAAGGACCGCAGGACATAACCGTCTGGCAAGTCAACTCATGAGGTCCAGATTGCATGCTCCCATTTCTTCCAATAGGCAATCACATAAGTCAGGGCGCCCACGGGCCCAACAACAAACAAGGTGATCCAATGGAATCGCTCACGGAAGTTTCACAAAGCGATCGCCCTCCTGATAATATTTAGCTTCAAATTCAGGGAAGCGGTGAAATATCTTGTCCACGGCCCCCCAGTCATCAATAATGATATCGGGATTGGATTCAGAAATGGTGATCAGGACTTTCGAAGCTGGTTGATAGTAGTCCAGCTTCCCCAACCAATGGGAAGAAAGTTTTTTATCCAGAAAGGGCGAGGCAAGGGTGTGGTCCAGGTAAATCTGTCGGGTATCTCCCAAATACATCAGGGACGCTACCTGGGTCAGAGATTGTGACCATTCTTTTCGGTTTGGATCTAGTGTGTAGGAATAATATGGAAAGGCCAAAAGGACCACCACAACCAAATAAGGTAAAAAGGCTCGAAATATTTTCCTCCTCAATATCAGCATATAATGCGCCATTAAATAGCTTAACGAAGGCACAAACAGTATCATTTGATGTGGCCCCAACTCTACATCCACAAACACCACAAGACAAGCGGCCAGAACCATCAGGACCATAACCCGCAGTATCTTATTTTGATAGTTGGTGTACCTCCCTTTCAGTAGAATTGTACCTAAAGACAGCATAAATAATACCGCTGGTAGTGAAGCATACTGCCAGAACCGCTGAAAGCCCACGGTGACGGAAGTATCACTCAGGATTCCCCGAAAATAAGAGTCAAGGAAGTACCACTGATCCATGGTCCAGTAGAAATAACCAAAACAGATCACAATAGGCATCAACAAACCATAGAAGAATAGCAGGATCCGTCTTGGTGCGGGTGAACTAAAAAGCAACAATGACGCGAGGAAAAACACGAAAAATACTACAGCGGGCAAGTAAAAGAGGGTCGAAATACCCAGGTACAAGCCGCTATTGAGGAAAATCTCATCACGTACCACGTTATCGATGCGACGGAAGATATTATTCAAAGCCAACAGGACAAAGGTCATGCTAAGAAGAGCTGGAGAAAGCACATAGGCATCAGGAAAGGTCGAGCCGAGTAAAACATAAAAAAAGGCAGGGAGATAGTTGTTTTCCGGGAAAGCATTATTTCTCAAAAGCAAGATGTTGAACTGGCTGGCTTGCAAGAAAAGCAACAAGGTGGCAATAACCTGAAGCAACAAGCGCGACCGGCCTCCTATGACATGAAACAACTTGTAGGTGTATGCTGAAAGTGGGGCCGTGTAATCATAAGCTTCACTGTACATCTTAAATCCTTGGCCTAGTCGCTCTCCTACCAAGAGCCACTTAAGTTCAAAATCGGTCATTGGAAGTCCGTGCAACCACCCCCCCAGCCGAACGAGGAGAAGAATGCCAAAAACGGCAACCAATAAATAGGGATCGTTGGACTTAAATAATCTTAACACAGTTCGCCGAAATTAACCATATTGACCCTCCGGCGGAAATCCCCACGTGCCATTTGAAGTGATAAGCCAATTAATAGCGACCTTTGCAACAATGGATAGTAAAAGGCAGAACAAATACGGAAGGCAAATCCAAAAAGACCTCAGTGAAATTTTCCAAAAAGATCCGAGGCATTTTTTCGGAACGGCCCTTGTCACTGTGATAGAGGTGACTGTTTCTCCCGATCTCAGTCTTGCCAAAATTTATATGAGCGTACTGCCATCAAGCCAGGCGGAGGAGGTATTCGACCGCATGGAAGAACGCAAAAGTGAAATAAGAAAATTGCTCGGGAACAAAATCGGAAAACGCATAAGAAAAATTCCGGAACTCGCCTTTTTTCACGACAACACGCAAGAGCAAGCATTAAAAATGGACAATCTGATCGATAGCCTCAATATTCCACCAGCCCCCGAAGACGATTGACACTCTCCTTATTTATAGCGCGCCGATATTTTCTTTCTAAGAAAAAGAAGAATTTCATCAATGTGATATCCATTATTTCAATGCTGGTGGTAGGTACCGCGACTATGGCATTGATCATCGTGCTCTCAGTTTTCAATGGCCTGGAAGGTTTACTGCGCTCCTTGTACGGCTCCTTTGATCCCCAGATTCAAATAACCGCCGCAGAAGGTAAATCTTTCGTGCTGGATGCAAGCACAATCGAAAAGATCAATGGGATAGCCGGTATTAGTAGCATGTCAGAGACGATCGAGGACAATGTGCTGATCAAATACAAAAACTCACAGCGAGTAGTGCGACTGAAGGGTGTCAGTGAAGAATTTCTTCAGCAAAAGCGGCTTGACGATCACCTGGTTTTTGGCAACCTCCAGTTGTCGGAGGATAATATTGATTATGCACTGATCGGCAGGGGTATTCAATACGACCTCCAGATCAATCCAAACAATGAATTCTACACAATCCAGGTGTGGTACCCGAGGAATCTTCGACCCGGCGTGACTGACCCAAATCAACTCGCCACCATCAAACACATCCTGCCCGGAGGCATCTTTGCTATAGAAAAATATTACGACGAAAACTATGTGATTGTGCCCCTGGATTTCGCAAGAGACCTGTTGCAATACGGTGATAAACGAACCGCGCTGGAAATCCAGGTTCAGGATCCAAAGCAACTTCAGGAAATACGTACCCTACTCTCAACAACACTTGGTCCTTCATTTGAAGTAAAGACCAACGACGAAATACACGAAGATCTTTACAAGGTACTGAAACTTGAAAAATTCTTTGTGTTCTTCACATTTGCAGTGATCATAGCTATCGCCTCTATCAACATCTATTTCGCCCTCACGATGTTGGCGATCGACAAGGAGAAAGACATTTCTATCCTGAAGGCGCTGGGAGCCGACATGAATCTGATCAGAAGGATCTTTCTCTTTCAGGGGACCCTGGTAGCTTTCGCCGGATCTTTCACCGGGCTGTTGCTTGGACTGCTGATAAGCTTCATGCAACAAAAGTTCGGACTGATTTCAATGGGAATGCAAACCGCCATCATGGAGGCATATCCAATAAAAATCGAGGCTATGGATGTCTTCCTGACCTGCCTGTGCATTGTGTTGATAACTTTTTTAGCTTCCTTCCAACCCGCGAGATTAGCCAGTAGAAAGTTCTTATTACGAGAGCTTTAGCTTCATTCAGTTATTTAAAAGAGGTCGAATTGGCTTCATTTCCTTTACCCTAGGATAATTCTTTTTTAATCTGATTTTTATACATTCGAAGCTTGCATTTTACAGTGTTGCATGAAGGTAGACCCAGAACAGCCGTTTAAATTAATTTACTCTCTGTTCCAGCATGAGTACTTGGGTTATATCTTCGAATCATTCGTCATTCAGTTAGATGCTAAGAATCAACTAACGTTTTCTCATCAGAACATCTCTTCGAAGAATGCTTCCGAGTTTCAGAGTGGTTTAGATGACAATGACTACCGTTTGATCCAAATCATGGATAGCATGCAGCAGGATCAGATCGCCAAGCACTTCACCAAGAAAAAGACCAACACGAACCAGTTTTTCCTAAAGACATACGACAAGAAGGTAGGGGATACTTTACTTCAGCAGGAAATTCAGAACTACCTGGAGCGCCGCAGGAGTGACGTGATGCCGTTACTCTCCGGTAAATGTCTATACGAAATGGGCACCGACGGTGAACCCGCCTGGCGCAAAATTGAAGTTTTGGACGATAAGGCCTCCATTTTATTCCATTTTAGGAAAAACGAGGATAATACACACTACTTCCCTACTATTAAACTGAAGGGTGAAAAGATAGATTTTCGACACAATGGGAGCTATGTAGTGTGTAATGAACCCGGGTGGATTGTTGTGAATAATCAGCTTTTTACCTTCGAAAAGCCCATAAATGGGGGGAAAATCAAGCCATTCCTGGAGAAAAAGTTCATTTTGATCCCGCAGAATGTCGAAGACACCTATTTCAAAAAATTTGTGAGTCCGTTAGTTGCTTCTTTTGACGTTTACGCCAAAGGATTCGATATCAAGACTGAAAACTACCTTCCCAAACCTATTCTGACATTTTCTGAGGTCCAACAGGCCATTTCCAACGCCAGCCTTTTTGACCAAAAGCCAGAGGAGGAACAGGAAAGTCAACAAAAACTACTGGTAGAGCTCGGTATTTCTTATGGGCAATAT
Organism: Cyclobacteriaceae bacterium; assembly: GCA_965242775.1. GTDB lineage: Bacteria > Bacteroidota > Bacteroidia > Cytophagales > Cyclobacteriaceae > JAWPMT01. The sequence continues at coordinate 446,334 of CBDETI010000024.1, read as the reverse complement.
CAATTCAAGGCAGATCACTTGCAGGAAGTAAGCGTGTACCTTGAGAAAAGCAACGGCTCATATACTTTCCATAGGATCAGAAGAGACCTGCATCAGGAGAAACGACTGCTTAAGGTATTGGCAGACTCAGGCCTGCACATTAAAAATTCGCGGATTACACTACCAAAGAGTAAGGCTTTTTCCTGGCTCAACACACATCGGGAAATCCTGGAGGAGTTTGATTTTGAAATTCGGCAAAACCAAACTAACGGCCGCGTCTATTTCCTGGGTGAAAGCTCCATTGATATCAAAATAGAAGAAGGCATTGATTGGTTTGATATCAAAGCTGTCGTGCGTTTTGGTCAATATGAGATTCCTTTTAAAACGATCAGGCAGCTGATTCTGCAGAGGAAAAATGAAATCAAACTTCCCAACGGGGAAATAGGCATCATTCCTGCCCATTGGGTGGAGCAATACGGAGATCTGTTTGCGTTTTCGCAAGGGCAAGGCGAGGAATTCACCTTGGACAAACATCACCTCGCACTGGTACATCAGCTCAATGAGGAGAATGCAGCAGCTGTTTCCATGTCGAGAAAATTACAAGGGCTCCTGCAATTTGAAAAAGTTGAAAACAGACCGACTCCCAAGGCCTTCAAAGGAAACTTAAGACCCTATCAGCAGGCAGGATTCAACTGGCTTATGTTTCTAAACGATTATGCCTTCGGCGGATGCCTTGCCGACGATATGGGTTTGGGAAAAACCGTGCAAACATTGGCCTTGTTGCAAGAAACCTGCAATGAAAATGAAGGTACTACCTCGTTGCTCGTCATGCCCACCTCGCTCATTTACAATTGGGAAATGGAGGCGAAGCGATTTACACCCAAATTGAAGATCCTCAACTACACCGGAACCACTCGAAACAAAGACTTCAAGAATTTTTCACGGTATGACATTGTGATTACCAGTTATGGCATCACGCGATTGGATGTTGATGTGCTCCGCGAATTTTACTTCAACTATATCATCCTGGATGAATCTCAGGCTATCAAAAACCCGGATTCTATCATTTCTCAGGCAGTCAGAGAGCTAAAATCCCGTCGAAAGCTTATTCTCACCGGCACACCCATAGAAAACAGCACCATGGATCTGTGGTCCCAGCTCTCCTTTGTGAATCCGGGGTTGTTGGGATCCAAGGGCTATTTTAGAAATTCATTTCAACTCCCTATAGAAAAGAAAGGTGATGAACGTGTCACCAAAAAGCTTAATGCGTTGATCAAGCCATTTGTGTTACGGCGAGAAAAGTCTCAGGTGGCAACCGATCTTCCCGAAAAAGTGATCAACATCAAATACTGTGACCTCTCGGCAACACAGCGTGAGTTTTACGAAAAAGAAAAAAACCTCTACCGCAACAAAATTCTGGACCTGATAGAAACCGATGGACTTAAAAGTTCCCAGTTTTTATTACTGCAGGGCCTTACAAGGTTGAGGCAGATAGCCAATCACCCCAAAATGGTGGAAGAAAACTATGGGGGGGATTCCGGAAAATTCGAGGACATCTCTTACATGGTGGAATCTGCGCTTGGCAACAAGCATAATATTTTGATATTTAGTCAGTTTGTAAAACACCTGAAGATCGTAAGCAGCCATCTCGACGATCAAGGTATTCCTTACGCTTACCTCGATGGAGCCGTGAAGGATCGAAAGTCGGAAGTCCTGAAATTTCAGGAGAACAACGATATCAAAGTATTTCTCATTTCCTTAAAGGCGGGTGGCCTGGGATTGAATCTAACTAAGGCCGATTACGTTTTTCTATTAGATCCCTGGTGGAATCCCGCGATTGAGGCGCAGGCCATTGATCGGGCCCACCGGATCGGGCAGAAAAACAAAGTTTTCACTTATAAGTTCATAGCTAGAGATACGGTAGAAGAGAAGATCCTGATATTGCAGAATTCCAAGTTGAAACTAGCCCAGGACCTTATCACTATTGAAGAAAGCTTTGTGAAAAGCCTGACAAAAGAGGACATTTCCAAGCTGTTTGACTGATTTATATTAACGGTCAATTGCATTCTAGGGGAATGAATTGCTTCTTTTGTTAATTTCAAAACTGTTTTTGAATAACTAGCGGTACCCTACTGGATGAGAAACATCTTATTCTGTTTTTTCTTTCTTGTATTTATCCAACAAGCGACATCCCAGCAAACCATTGGATTTACACTGCCTCCGGGGGAAAAAAAAGTCACAATCGAATTTGAGCTGTTCAATAACCTGGTCGTGGTGCCAGTGACGATCAACAAATTTCTGGTTGTCAAGTTTATTGTCGACACTGGATCTGAGGCGACTATTCTCACAGAGAAAGCATTTGGGGACCTGGTGGGGTTGAGTTATGTACGCACGCTCAATATCACCGGACCAGGTATTGTGGACTCGGTAGAAGCATTCGTTGCTACCAATGTCTCATTGAATTTGCCAGGTGGGATTCTGGGACGTAAAATGTCCATGCTGGTGCTCAAGGAAGACTACCTGAGGCTGAGGGAAAACCTCGGGGACGAAATCTACGGCATAGTTGGATATGATTTATTTCAGCGTTTTGTGGTAGAAATCAACTACGACACACGTAAGCTGGTGCTGCACGACCCGAAATATTACAAACCCCGAAAGAGAGCCTACACAGAGTTGATCATGGACGACACCAAGCCATTTGTCGAGGGTTTTATTAAGCAAGGCGGAACCTCCAATCTGGTGAAGCTGATGGTGGATACCGGAGCCAGTCATCCGTTGTTGTTGGACGTGCACAATACTGACGACCTGCACATGCCGTCCGAAACCCTGGAGGCACATCTTGGACAAGGTATTGGCGGCGAAATACCCGGATTTGTCGGGCGTGTCGGTCGATACTCAATGGGTAACTTCAAGTTCGATGACGTACTGGTTTCCATTCCGGAACCTGGCGTGTATAGCGAGGCAATCAAAAGAGGTTCAAGGCATGGCACGCTCGGCGGAGAGATGTTGAGGAGATTCAACCCCATCTTCGACTACTCAAGAAAAAAGCTCTTCCTCCGAAAGAGCAAGGTCCATCGAGATCCGTTTGAATTTGACATGAGTGGCCTCACCCTTACGGCCTCCAGAAAATCTCTCGACACGCTAGTTGCCAAAAGTGTTGAACCCGGAACCCCAGCCGACGAAGCTGGAATCAGAGAAGGAGACAATATTCTCTTTATCAATGGGGAAGATCTAACTACCTCCAAGCTCTCGGAGATCAACGGCATACTTCGGCGTAAAAACGGCTCACGGATCCGAGTTGTACTTTGGCGTGACGAGGAATATGTTACCAAAAGATTTCGTCTGAAACGGAGGATCTGATCTCCCACATCAAGAAGCGGTAGTGTGATTAGCTTTGCTATTCCCGACGGGAAGCATTCAGCTTGCAAATCACAAAAACGTGAATCATTTACCGAGTAATAAAGGGTGGCTTTACTTACTGTTCATTGGGATCATCTTCCTTTTGCTCTTTAGGCTAAATGCACTTCCGCTGAAACTCGAAGAGCCACGCAGGGCTTTGGTCAGCATAGAGATGCTCCAATCCGGGGAATGGCTGGTCCCCACGATCAATGCACACCCTTACCACAACAAGCCACCTATTTACAATTGGCTACTGGCTGGTCTCTTTTACATTTTCGGATTTTCCTATTGGGTGGTAAGGTTGCCCACGGTACTGAGCCTTATGGCCATGGCCATAGTCAACTATATCTTTTTTTCGAAAAGGATTGGGAAAGAAACCGCACTCCTGGCTAGTATCTTTCTGGTAACCAGCGTTGACTTGTTATTCTTTTTTTCCTTCCAAGGTGAGATTGACCTTTTCTACTCCCTTATTGTATTCTTCCAGGTACTGACAATTATCAAGTTCAGTGCGGAGCGTAAGCTTTGGGTTATGTACCTCTTAAGCTACCTGTTCATGGCTATTGGCTTTTTAACCAAAGGTTTACCCTCTATAGCCTTTCAAGGCATCACGCTACTCGGAGTGCTCCTGTATGAAAAACAGACTCGAAAGTTATTCTCCCTCAGCCATGTCGTCGGGGGTGTCATAGGCTTCGGTTTAATCGCATCGTATTTTTGGGCTTACTCGCAGAAAGCAGATGTCTGGCTTTACCTGGGACGCTTACTAACCGAGTCAACGAGAAGAACCGTTTCCACAGGAAATAGCTGGGGATTTTTGTTACTGTTCCCGGTCTCCCTACTAAAAATAACTGCGCCATGGTGCCTTATGCCGCTATTCTATTTTCGGAAAATTGCCAATGCCATCCGTGAAAGGAATCGATGGATTGTGGTGACTTCCGTATTTGTTGGGAGCAACATCATCATCTATTGGCTTTCCCCAGGTACCAGGGACCGGTACCTATACATGTTTCTACCCTTTATTTTCAATCTGCTTGCTTTTTTGATCACACCCTTTGTCGGGACCAACCGTGGGCTGAAGACATTTGTCAGTAGTATTACGGCAGTCGCGTTGCTAGCACTTATGATTTTTGGGATCGATTCCTTTGGGCATAACATTTCGCATAAGTGGATTAGGATTGTCGCTACGGTCATACCGTTGGCGGGTGTGCTTCTTGGACTTCTAAGGGGAAAGATAACTCCGGTTTTTGGGCTCATTTTACTTCTTCTATGTATCCGTTTTGGTTTTGATTTGATCATCACTGAGGTCCGAAAGCAAGAAGATTTCCAGGATCAACTGAGGGAAAAGGCCAGCAGATTAGAAGAAATTGGTGCTGAGGAAAGCATCTACTATTACGTACCTTATGAGGAGGTGAATTCCTCCTTTCCTATCATAGAGAAAGCATTGGCGTATCAGGAAGTGGAAAGACTGCCTTATGCCATTTCATTTCACTACACAGCTCTGACCAATCAGCTCATCAAACACCAGCCTATACTTAAGTCTGGGCAGCTCTACATCGCACAGCAGAAATATGTGCGTGAAAATTCGATAACTGTCTTAGAAAATTTTTCTGTCAGCAAGGGTCGGAATTATGTCGTATTCAGAAAAAAATAGCGATTTCGAGTTTGCCATTGTCGGCGGTGGGTTAGGGGGATTGATATGTGCCATTTTGCTCGCTCGTCAAGGTCGAAGCGTGGCGCTTTTCGAGCGAAAAAGCTATCCTTTCCACCGTGTTTGTGGAGAATACATTTCGAATGAAGTGGTGCCATTCCTGGAGTCCCAAAACTTGTTTCCCCATGATCAGGTGCCAGCTTTCTACCACCAATTCTTGCTGTCTTCGGTTGCTGGAAAAACGTTGCGGATCCCCTTGGATCTAGGAGGATTCGGAATTAGCCGTTATAGCTATGACAATTGGTTGGCGAACCATGCCCGGGAGGCCGGCGTGCACCTCCTTACGGGTACCGCGGTGACAGAAATCGTGCAAAACACCACCGAATCCAAATTAATACTGCGTGATAAATCTACTGTAAAGTGCAAACTGGTGATTGGTGCTTTTGGCAAAAGATCCACACTCGACAAGACATTGGAACGCCCATTCATGCTGCGGAGATCGCCTTACATCGGCGTGAAGTACCACATAGAAGCAGACTACTTCGAGGACACGGTGGCGCTACACAATTTTGAGGGCGGTTACTGTGGGATCAACAGGGTCGAGGGATCAAGATACAACCTCTGTTACCTCTCCACGACTAAAAACCTGAGACGTTGTGGCAATATCAGGGCGCTTGAGGGTACTATCCTTCAGCAAAACCCGCATCTTCAGAAAATATTTTCAAATGCTAATTTCCTTTTTGAAGATCCTGTGGTGATCAACGAAATAAGTTTTGAGAAAAAAGGGGCTATTTGGCGAAGTATCCCGATGGTCGGTGATGCTGCAGGTATGATCACGCCCCTCTGTGGCAATGGAATGGCCATGGCGATCCATTCCGCAAAGGTTCTCTCGGAGATCATCGCAAGTAATTCCGGTGGGATTGATGTGGCGCTTATCAACAGTCTATATGAAAGTAAGTGGAATCGCCTTTTCGCTCAAAGGTTATGGATAGGCAGAAAAATACAGGCGCTTTTCGGTGGGTCGCTTGCGTCTTCCATGGCAGTGAATATGGGCTTACTAACGCCACCGATCGCGCGTTACCTAATGGCTAAAACACATGGCCAGCCTTTTTAGAGAAAAAGGTACCAGCTCAGAAAGAAAAGGTTAAAGCTGGTAGCAGAAATCGTATTCAACCGCATCGTATGGTCAAAATCAGCTAAATCCCGATCCTGCCTTACCCGGAAGTACCAGTAGCCAAAAAACGCCAAAACCGGGCTTAGAAGTATCATGAAAAGAGATGCTAAACCGGTGGCGGGCTCCTGCATAAAATAGATCAGAAAGGCACCTACAGAAAAAGTGAAAAAAACTGCAGTAAAATGAAACGTCCCCAAAATCCCCAGCTTGAGGCTCAATGTAATATCGCCCCTCCTGCTGTCTTCCTCATGTTGGTAGATCTGCGTCATAGGATAGGATCCAAAAAGCAACGCAGAGCTGAGGAGTGCTGGCCACTGATATTTCCACTGCCCCACTTGGTCCACGGAGAGACCAAAACCCACCAGGCAGGTGAGGAAAGTGAAGTAACCTTGAAAAAAACCTGTAATGAGCCAACTAAACACTGGATACTTCTTCCATCTTGTCACGGGATGGCTATAAGCCTTAGAAACCAAACCATAGCAGAATAACATCAGGGCCAATTGCCACGAAAACATGGCAGCTAATAACAAGGCCAGGGCATCCATCGCCAAGGAGACCCAGCATAGGTCAATACTGACCTTTGGCGGATTTTTTAGTCCACCAATGCTTTTCTCGTCTTTATCGAAGTACGAGTTGAACCCATTGGATGCCGGATATATCAAAAAATGCAACAGGAAAAAGACCCAGATAATGTTTGCCAAATTTGTAGGTCGCTCTACGGCGAAGGCAAAAAGGAAAACCGGAAGCAAAAAATAAGAAAACGGAATTCGCAAATGCAACAACGTAGATTTTTTCATCAATGCGGTGATCTTTCCACCACTAAAGATGGTTATTATTACCGAATTCCAATCGCCAAATGCCAGCTGCAATCTTATCAATAGGCACCTCAGTACCCCGGTACCGTACAAACCAGCAAGAGCTGGTGGGCTTTATGAAAAAATATCTGGCAAAAGACCAGCGAAGTGCCAGAAAGGTCCAGGTACTTTTTAACCTGAGCGGAATCGAGAATCGCTATTCAGTAATTCCGGATTTTGGCACCACTCCGGAGAAGTTCGAGTTTTTCCCACCGAGCGATGACTTGGAACCTTTTCCAACGACCAGCAAGCGCATGGCGACTTTCCAGGAGCAAGCCACCCAACTCGCTCATACAGCCGCTGCAAAATGTCTGGAAAAGGTCCAGGTATCCAGCAAGGAAATAACGCATGTTATTACCGTCAGCTGCACAGGAATGTTTGCTCCCGGTCTTGATATTGAATTGGTCGAATCGCTAAAATTGAATACCAGCGTAGAAAGAACCGGGATCAATTTCATGGGTTGTTACGGGGCTTTTAATGCGTTGAAGGTGGCCAAAAACACCATCCTTGCCGACCCGCACAGCAAAGTGCTTATAGTGTCGGTGGAACTATGCAGTTTACATTTTCAAAAAAAGTTAGATGAGGATACCTTACTATCTAATACACTATTCGGTGATGGAGCTGCGGCAGTGCTCGTGGCAGATTCGACCAATCGCAGGCCTGCGCTGGATCTGGTCGAATTTCACAATGACCTGGTGCTCGCTGGTAAAAAGGAAATGGGCTGGTTTGTCAAAGACTTGGGATTCGAAATGAGACTCTCTGGAGAAGTTCCCCGAGTGATCAAAAATGGAATTAATGCACTCGCAGATCGGCTGATGGAGAAATTAGAATTACCCAATGAGCTCATTGGCCACTATGCAATACATCCGGGTGGTCGAAAAATTCTTGAAGTAATAGAAGCCAGTCTTGGTATTGCACCCGAACAAAATTGGGCTTCCCATGAGGTGATGAGAAAATATGGAAATATGTCTTCTCCCACGGTTTTGTTCGTCTTGGAAGAAATTTGGCTTAGAGGTTTGAAAGAAGAAAACCCGAACATATTGAGCTTTGCTTTTGGCCCGGGGCTCACGATGGAAAGCATGTTACTTAGAGCTCGCTTATGAATTGGCCGAATTTTTCAAGGCGATCGGATGACGAAGAGTTGATGGATGATCTGTTGTGCGAGGGTCCGGTTGTTGAGCAGACGTTGCGGGAGCTTCACACCATCAACACTTTACTTGGAGGCAACCAAATCAGTATTGAAGCTTTCAAGAAAATTGCTACTAAACTCGACAAAGTGCAGCTTGTAGATCTGGGTTGTGGCGGTGGCGATATTCTGAAAATTCTTGCCAATTGGTGTCGCCGAAAGGGCTTAAAGGCGCAGTTTATGGGAGTGGACGCCAACCCAAATATCATCGCTTATGCTGAAGCGAATTGTGCCGATTATCCCGAAATTCAGTTCAAACCCCTCGATGTATTGGCTCCCGAATTGCACGAGTTGGAATTCAACGTCGCGCACTGTTGCCTATTTGCCCATCATTTTCAAGACAAGGAACTGGTATCCCTGATCCGGCAGCTTGCCATCCATAAGGGCGCGCGAGTAATTATAAACGACCTGCATAGGCATCCGTTAGCATACTATTCCATTGCATTGCTGACTCAACTGTTTTCAAAATCGGCTATGGTCAGATACGACTCCAAAATAAGTGTCCTGAGGGGGTTTAGTCGCGGGGAATTGAAACAATTACTGGACAAGGCTAAGATTCCTGTCTTTTCAATTCGATGGAAGTGGGCCTTTCGCTGGCAAATTGTTATTTAGAACGCCAACTGACTTTCTCCTTGATGGGCGTCCTTTTACCCTGTGGCCAGGATATTCTAGGTATCCCACAAAAGAAAAAGCCGAGTAGTTTGTCGTCTTCACCCAGATCAAAGAATGGTTTGGCCTCTGGCCAGTAAGTAATGCCTCCGGACCCCCAGTAGCAACCTATGCCATAGGCTGCCGCCGTTAAATACATGTTTTGAACCGCACAGGCTACGGCTTCTATTTCTTCGATCTCGGGAAATTTCTTGCTTTCCGGCCGCTTCATGCCTATGGAAATAATGTGCGAACACTTTAAGGGTTTTGTTGCCAACTTCTCGAATTTCCCCTCATCGAAATTGCCCGCCTGCATTGCTTTTTCTCTGTACAACTGTGATTGAAACTCAGCTAGCTGGCGGATGCCTTCTCCCTTGAATACAATAAATCGCCATGGTTCTGTAATGCCATGAGTCGGAGCCCAATTGGCGTTTTCAATCATATTCTCGATGATTGAATCGTCGATGACTTCATCGGTATAGGTATTGGGGTAGATGGATCTCCTGGACCTTATTAATCTATTTACTTCGGTGATGTCAAATTCCATAGCTGCAAAATAAAGAAGTCCTCGTTGGTGGCGAGGACTTCCAAATTTGATTTTTATGTCCTGTTACCTTCTTCTGACGATGATTTTGTAGGTGACTATGTTCTTACCCTCCTTGCGGGTAGGGTCTATGAATCGGACCAGGTAGATCCCATTCTCCACATCTCTGGTGTCTAAGACCATCCGACGATTGTATCCATGACCTACACGCTCCTCTCTGATCAAACGTCCCTGCAAACTCAACAACTGAACTCGTACCTCCTTGCTCAACAACTTGCTGTAGCTGATCGTCAACTCCTCATCTACCGGGTTAGGATACAACTCCAAATCCTTGAAGTAATGACGATAGAAGCCCAACTCCTCAATCAACTCTACCGCAATGCCATCCTCGCCCACAGTCGCCTCCAACTCCAAGGTGTTGTTCTCCAAGCCGCCCTCGCCAACTTCAAACTCTACAAACGAATCCGGATCCATCGGTATACCAGGGTACTCAATGTTCAACCTATAGGTATCCGGTGGCAAGTTCTCAAACGTCACCCGACCATCGGCATCCGTCTCCTTATACACTACCAACTCAAACTCATCCTCCTGCTCTGGCCTTCCGCCCGTAGCACGCCGGCGCCTACGCAAGGAACAGCCTACCTTCTGCAACTTCCGACGCGCAAATAGCCTGCCTGCCTCCTCGGCCCGGGAGCGCTCCTCCGCAAAATCACTCTCTACCAACATCCCAACTTCACCGCCATCAGGCAACGGTGGCAACTCCTCAGGCAACGTCTGCATCCGGTAATTCCCGATGCTGAAGTCCGAACGCAAAAACACCGTGTCTGCCTCTATAAATAAATCCGTGTTACCTAAATACGTCGGCAAGTAGATCGTCTCATCTCCTCGCGTCGATAGCAACAAATCTCCCAATACCAAATCCCCAAACGTGAACGCACCATTGGTCACCGTGATCGCATCCAAAGAATCATAGCCTACACTCGACTCGCCCGCAAAAGGTATACGTAACGCCTGAACCGTGCCACTCGACAAACCACTGCCATCTGACCCCAACACCGTGCCATCCAATCGGGCCGTCGCAAATACCTTGATCGGATGCGTCTCCAAGGTCAACAATGGCAACAATACATTGCTGATCTCTGCACTGAAAACTCCCATGTTCTCATACCTGATCCCATTGATCGTTACCGCATTGCTCCCATCGCCTACCTCTCTACTACCAAAAGCATTCAACCTGCTCCAGGTATAGCTGTTCTGACTACCGCCGGTCTCAAATACCAAGCGGTAATCACTCCCCTGACTCACCAATATCTCTACTTCCTCCTCGCCGATGATCCCCTGATTGGTATACGTCAGCACCGATATCTCCGCATTCGGCTCCAAATCACCGAAATCTAAATTGTTCCCACTCACATTCAAACTCGACCAGGACTCCTGACCACTCAAATCTGGCAAACGCGTCAAGCCATTGTCCGATAAATCCAAGTCTACCAAGGTCCCTATGTCCTGCAAATCGTCCGGCATATCTCCTACTACATTCGAACTACTCAAATCCAAACCTACCACTCGGTTGTTAGTCACCGTAACGCCTATCCACGTCGTGATATCTCCATTGTTCGGCCAGTCTGCCCCATTGCTCCAACTACTCCCTTCTAACGCTTCATAAATGTTCAACAACGCCGCCTGATCGCGCTCCAACGAACTCACCTTAACCGAAAACGCCTTCGTCCCCAATGTCAAACCAGCAAAACTCCCGTTCGTTACCAAAACCGTATATACACCCTCATCCTCCGGTCCCGTGATCGTAACCTCCAACGTTCCTCCCGTATTGCTGATCGACTCACCATCTCGGAACCACTCATAAACATTCCCACTACCGCTAACCGTACGGTCTACCGTGAAACTCTCTCCCAACTCCAACAACACATCCCCTTCTTCCAAGGCTTCACCCTGATCCAAATAACTCAAATTACTCGTCTGCAACAACAGCCGCTCCAAATCCCCAAACTCCAAGTCGTTCCCGCTTACATCCGCACTCTCCAAGCCTGACAAACCACTCACATCGCCTATCCCTGTCAAGCCATTGCCTGACAAATCCAACGACGACAACTGATCCAACCCACTCGTGATGTCGCCCAAATCACCCAACATATTGTTGTCCGGCAACAACAAGCCCGTCACTCGCGTGCCTTCCATCGTCACTCCGGCCCAGTCACCCAAGCGCCCACTCAACCAATTCGTGCTCTGCGTCCAGCCAGAACCGCCCGTCGAATTATATAGCCCTACCAGGGCCAACGAATCTAACTCCGTCCCCGTATCTACAATCGTCCGTACTTCTATCGTATTGCTATTGCCCGATAAATCTCCCGAGCCATAAAGCGCCCGTACCCGGTAATAATACCTTACATTGTAATCCAAGCCCGTAACTACAGCACTCGTATCGCTTGTCGATAAATTAGCATAGCCCGATACAAAATCGGTGAAACTCGTGCTACTACTAACATCTAACTGGTACTCGGTAACACCGCCTGATTGGACATTCCAAACCGCCGTGAATCCTGTCGATCCTACACTAACCGCCGACAAGGCCGTCGGAGCTCCTGCATCGATCGTCAAAGACCCACTTCCTACTCCCTCATTTCCCGCAGCATCTATCCCTTTTACCTCTACACTATATAACCCTACCAATAACGACTCGGTACTAGTGATACTCCACGTACCGTCTCCATTGTTCACCGCACTATAGGTACTATCAGATACCGTCACACTCACTTCCGCTCCAACATCATCTACCGTCCCACTCAAACCAGGTGACAATTCCTCCGTAATCAGGTCATCAAACGTCACTACTGGTGCACTCGTATCTACCGTTAGCTCCTCTCCACTACTATCAACTCCAACATTGCCCGCCGCATCCGTCGCACTCGCACTCAACTCATACAAACCATCCGATAACGCCGCAACCGTATTGTCAGAAATCGCCCACGTACTATCCCCGCTTACTGTCGCCGTATAATCTACCCCGTCTACCGTAACAACCACCGTGGCCAAAGTATCATCTACCGTCCCACTCAAGCCAGGTGTAGAATCCAAGGTCAACAACGTATCTATCTCTACATTCGGGGCCGTCGCATCATACAATAGCTTGTACTGTAACGATACCAAATTCTGGTTACCCGAGGCATCCGTCGCTAAACCCGCTGCTATATCTACCCGGACCGTGTCCTCACTCAAGGGCGTCAAGTCAAACGTATACTGCTGCCCATCTACATCTACAAAATTGCTCACACTGCCATTGTCCAACGTCAAATCCGTATCTTCAAATCCTGTCACCAACTCCCCAAAATCTACACTTACACTTATCGGATTAGAATTAGTAGGATCGGTCGAACTGCTCGTGATAACACCCGTCGGGGAGGTCCCATCATAAGTAATACTATATTGCGTCGACGCTATATTAGCATTCCCCTGGCTGTCTTGGGTAACACCTCCTGAGATATCTACGGTGATCTCCCCATCTCCCGATGGCGTGATATCAGCCGTATACTGCTGGCCATCGACATCTACAAAATTGCCTAACGTGCCATTGCTCACTACTATATCCGTGTCTTCAAAGCCTGTCACTAGCTCCCCAAAATCTATCATGATCCCTATCGGATCAGCATTGGTCGGATCAGTGGACGTACTGGTAATCACACCCTGAGGGCTGCTGCCATCAAACACGATGCTGAACTGGCTCGATGCTGTGTTCCCATTCCCGGAAGCATCACTCACCAAACCTCCTCCTATATCTACCGTCACGCTGCCATCCCCCGATGGCGTGATATCTGCCGTGTAGTTCTGGCCATCGACTGCTACCAGATTGCTCGCCACTCCATTGCCTACTGTCAAATCGGCCAACCCAAAACCGCTCACATCTTCTCCAAAATCTATAGATACCGTGAATGGACTCGCACTCGTCGGATCGCTCTCGCTCGTACTTATCACCCCTATTGGAGACGTACCATCATAGGTAATACTGTATTGCGTCGAGGCTATATTAGAATTGCCCGCACTGTCCTCCAAAACACTACCCATTATATCTACGGTCACCAAACCATCGGCCGTAGGGGTCAAATCAAACGTGTATTCCTGGTGATCTACGTTTACAAAATTGCTCACACTACCATTGCTCACCGTCACATCTGCGTCCGTGAAGTTCACCACTCCCTCGCCAAAGTCTACACTTACACTTATAGGATTATCGTTTGTAGGATCGGTCGACGTACTGCTGATCACTCCCTGAGGACTGCTGCCGTCATAACGGATACTATATTGCACCGCTGCCAAATTATCATTGCTGCTACCATCCTGTGCTACCGCGCCGGCTATGTCAACCGTAACCGTACCATCTCCGGATGGAATAATATCTACCGTATAGTTCTGGCCATCGACTGCTACAAAATTACTTGTCGTGCCATTTCCTACCGTCAGGTCTCCCTCAACAAACCCTGTGACATCCTCCCCGAAATCTATACTCACTGCTATCGGATTATCATTCGTAGGATCAATAGAGGTACTACTGATTATTGGTGTAGGTACACTGCCATCGTAAGTAATGCTGTACTGAGTGGAAGCTATATTGTCATTTCCACTAATATCTTGAGCAAGGCTTCCTGCAATATCGATTGTCACGGTACCATCGGCCGTAGGCGTCACATCCACCATATATTGTTGGCCGTCTACGTCAACAAAATTGCTTGTGTTTCCATTGCCTACGGTAAGATCCCCCTCGGTAAAACCTGTTACGGTTTCACCAAAATCTATGGTCACCGCTATTGGATTGTCCGCTGTGGGATCGGTACTACCGCTGGTGATAACTCCCTGTGGACCCGTTCCATCGTAGGTGAGGGAGAATTGTGTTGCGGGCAAATTGCTATTCGAAACTGCGTCATCAGCAACACCGCCGCTTACATCCACCGTAATCGTACCATCGGAAGTAGGCGTAAAGTCGGCAGTGTATACCTGACCATCAACATCTACAAAATTGCTAATGGCACCATTTCCTGGAGTAATATCTCCACTGACAAAACCGGTTACAACCTCTCCAAAGTCAATGCTGATTGAGATCGGATTGTCCCCTGTGGGGTCTGAAGAGCCACTGCTAATAACAGGTTGCGGGAAACTAACGTCATAGGTAATCGCAAACGGCGTTGAAGCGGTATTGTTATTGGATGACGCATCCTGGGCCACACCTGCCGGAATATTCACCTCATAAATTGTGTCTTTGGAAACGTTGAGATCAAAGGTGAAAACGGTATTGTCACTTGTACTGAATGCAGATACTACGCCATTGGTCTCAATGTCCGAATCCACAAACCCTGACACAACTTCACTAAAAGTGACCGTGATAGGAATTGGGTTCACAGTAGTTGGTGAGGACTCGGTAGAGGTTATTGTCACCGATGGGGCGTGCGTATCCATGAGCGCCATGGAAGACACCCACGTGGGAGTCCCAAAGAAATCAAGGTTGTTGGGCCCATTCAGGTCATAAAGTGTAATCCCTGTATTCTCATCGAATCGATAGTACGAAATCAAGTCTCCAGCATTCGGGTGTGAAGACAAGTTATTGGTCAGCCAATGATTGGTGATTTCAGCATCGCTGATAATGCCATTCCAGAACCGTACCTCATCCAGTTCACCATCAATGATAAAACTAGCTCCGGTTGAACCGAAAAGCGTACCTAGTTCAAGTGTCGAACTAGCCGGTAAATTAAGTGGGAAAGTAAAGTTTATTTCCTCCTGGAAAACACCATTGAGAAACAATCTCGAGCTTTGGCCGGTCCCATTGTAAGTCAATGCCACATGGTTCCAACTACCCATCGGTAGGACGGTGCTTGTAAGGATGTCATTACCGGTGGATAAGTGATGTACTCTTATTTGATTGCTGTTGCTCGCGTCATAACCGATTGCCACGGTGGAATTACCTCCGGCATCACCCCACCATGCGATCCATCTATCGCCTGTTTGGGCATTGTCTATTTTGACCCAAGCTTCGAATGTATGATCAGCATTACCAGTCACCAACGATGCGCTGGACGTGCTCAGGTAGTCGGTTCCTCCATCCAAAGCCAAGGCCTGGCCAGCGCCCGATTCATCCGGATAACCAAATATCTCCACGGTAAACGAATACGGATCTTCGTCAGCATCAGTATTTGGTATGTTGATGGTGGTGCTCTGTAAGCCTGCTACTGAAGGTGTAACATTTAGATCAAAGGTTGTTTGACTTGCCCCGGATATCGGCGTTGAAGTCAACCCAAGATCAGTCACAAAGTCCGCGTTTGAAGAGGTGACCAAAGGTGCTCCTGTGAGATCTAAATCGGTGGAGCCGGTATTCTCAATGGTCAATGTCTCATTGTGTGTTTGACCAACAAATTCGACACCTAAGTCCAACGTACTAGACACAGCGATAGGTCCTACGGCATCTTTGACATTAATCTCCGGTTGTGCAGCTTCGGATGCCACCCAGTTAGATGTCGCTCCATTTTTCGCAAATCCAATCATCGTACCGAGGAGACCATTTTCAGCATAATCCTGAATTTCTCCTGGCCCCGTGATCCCTGTGTTATCTGCTCCTGCCAACCCTTCATCCAGTTTGTACCTGGCAATAAGCCCTGAGAGGTTAGGGTGAGAGCCATCCAGGTCGATACTGTGGTAGGTGTCTATTGTCGGCTGTGTGAGTACCGCGTCCCATATTCTGATCTCATCCAAAGATCCATCCAGATCGTAACCTAGCGACGGGGTATAACCAATGGTAAGATTGGCGTTGTTGGCTACTAATGCTACTGTTGGATCTCCAAATGTTGTATTACCTAGCAGTTGACCATCCTTATATAAGGTAATCCCCGTGCCCGGCTCTATGGTGGCTGCGTAGTGGTGCCATTCGTTCAACGTCACCTCACCATTTGCACTTCTTACGCCATTTGCTGCTCCATTCCAGCTAGTCTCAACGTGAAGCGCGCCATTGGCATCCATTCCGAAAACAAACTGTCGATTTGGACCTTCATATTTGTCAATAAAAGTGTGGAAAGTAGTAGGGTTGCTTGCCGGATTGATCCACGCTTCGATCGTGACATTGGCAAGGTTGTCTAAGAGCACATCGTCGGCAACATCAATTCCATCCCCGGCACCATCGAAGGTCAATGCTTGCCCGGGGAAAACCTCTGCGGGTAATTGTATGGCAACTCCCTGTGCAAATTCCCCTGAAATCTGATCTGCAACAGTCAATTGATCTGTCGGAGTAAATAGGTCAAAGAATGTCGAAACTCTACTAAATGCACCCGCGGCGTTATCATCCCTTCGGACGATTCTAAATTCATCTTCATTGGTTGAAGCATCAGGATTTCCTGCATACCCGAATTGTGTATTGAAAGTCGGATTGGTTCCTCCAACGGTAAATACACCGTAGTAATCTGTGCTGTTGAAGCTGGCAAAAGAAGGAGGAACACTAGTGTCATTTGGTGCCTCATTTACCCGATAGCCAAAGACGATATCTGGCGATCCCAATATATTATTTACAGTCAAATTGTTCCCTGAAACGGCGCCACTTAGGGCGAAGGAGGTTGTTGTGGTAAAATTACTTTCATCACCAAAGCGTGCTCCGGACAATTGAGGAGTGGCCCCTGTAATGGCGCCATGGTTTCCTCCCACAAGATCAAAAAGGGTCGTCCCATCTCCAGTATTTTCATCAAAACGGTAGTAAGAGACCAGAGATGCTGGAAAAGAGATGACATCCAGTTTTTGAGCCAGGTTTGCACGAAGGTCCGCCTCCGATCTGGCTTCATTCCAAATCCTAACTTCGTCTATTTGCCCTGTGAAATAGTCAGGTGTATTGTTACTTCCGATATGTAAGTCTTGTGCGATATTCACATCCAGGACCCCATGTGAAGTATTATCGGTCCCGACGAGAACGCCGTCCAAGTATAACGACATACCCGAAGCATAGGTCTGTACCATTGCGGCATGATGCCACCCTGGCGTAACGTCTGCCACACTTGCCACCACGCGATCATTGGCGGTACCTGTGCGACCATCAGGCAAAATGGCTGCTCCAATTTTACTGCCTGCAGATGGTGTGTATGGGTTACCATCGCTGATAGCAACAATCCACGCCGAGACATTACCTGAAGGATCACGCTTACTAAGGATTGTATTTACATTCGGAGTACCATCAAAATAGAACCACGCCTCGGCCGTGAAGTCCCCCTGACCAAACTGCAAAGTGGAAGTGTCAGGAACGATTACTTCGTCGTTGGTCCCATCAAATGAAAGTGCATATCCGGATCCCGGCTCTTCCGGATAGCCCACCCCGTCCAAAGTAATGGAGGTAATGGGGTTTGGTATATCATCCAAAATCGTCATGGTTCCGGAGTTGGAACCGCTCGTTGGGTCATAAGAAATGATGAAATCCTCAAATTGGAAAGGGGCAATAGTCGTTTGCGATGGCGGAGACAGTAGGCTAAATCCTGTTCCTCCCATAACCACAGGGGTCGAAGTATCTAAAAGAAGATCTCCTGTTCCATTGTTGGTTATTCGGAAGGTTTGAAGAACCGGTGACGAAAACCCTATCAGCTGTGTTCCGTCTGCTACACGCGGTGTATTGCCGGCATCTACCTCCAAGTCGTTCCCTGTTACTACGGCGATTGGAGCACCTGAGGTAAAGGCGGTTGACACGACAAAGTTGGAGGTGCTTCCAGTTCTGTCAAAGGAGCTTATGTCTCCATCACCTCCCAGCGCCACCTCGGCGACGGTGGTGATCCCTGTATTATCTCCTGCCGGCAAACCTGTATTGAAGCTGTAGCTAGCCAACAGATTGGTTGTAGGTCCTGTAAATTCTGTGAACAGATCATCTCGAACTGCTTGTTGGTCTTTCGCAATATTCCAAATCCGCACTTCGTCGATCTGTCCGATGAAGTTTTCTTCGGCGCCATTTACATTACTGCCAATAACTAAATCCTCCACGGAGGATGCGGTGGATCCGGTCAACACTCCTGATGAGTTGGCTACCTCGGTGCCGTTGATAAAGGTTCGGATCGCTTCCCCATCATTCCAAGAAAATGCCACATGCGTCCAGGTGCTTAACGGTACCATTGCAGCATCGATCAATGCCGTTTCTTCGCTTGGACCATCGGTTCTCAAAGAAACCGCGAAGTAATCTGTCGAAGAAATGTTGGTGAGGACCATCGCGTAAGTACCAATACCACCCCCGTAATCGCCATCGGTCACAATAGACCTGGTAAACGTGTCGCCAGAAGGATAGGCCGTTGGATATACCCATGCCTCTACGGTCAAACTGCTTTGGCCTTCTCCGACTGATGCTACCGTTGTAACGAAATCCGTTCCGTCAAAGTCAAGGGCATTCTCCAGTTGCGGGGTTTGGACGTTGGTGACATTTACACCTTCGGCAGTGGAGTTATTATATTGTTCGGATCCCGCGCAATCATTGTAAGAGTAAATAAGAATCCTGTAATCAGTTAATTCTGTCAAGCCTGTGACAGTGACATTAGATCCATAACCGTTGTAAACCGCATGGAAGTTGGGCGGAAGTTGGGTTCCGGCGCCAAAATCTGTCGCTGCCAAATAGGTGGTATTGTTTGTTGCTCCCTCGTTTTCAGCAACTGCAGTCTGTTTTACAAAAACAATACTTTTCTCTCCATCTCCTGGGGTCCAGTCAATCGTAAATTGGTCTTCCAAAATGTTTGAAACTGCAATGCTCGTTACTTGCGTAGAGGGGGATACCCCGATATTAGGATTTGGATGATCCCAGTCAGACCCGGCTGAGAAGTCAAAGCTGGCCAATGTGCCTGCCAAATTATTGCCACTGAGATCAGGAAGTAGCGTTCCGTTGCACACTTCGAAATCGTAGTAGGCCAGTAAGTTTGGTTCGCTTCCAGCCAGGGTAGAATCCATTAACGCCTGGACTGATGACAGATTCTTGGCTTCATTCCATAGTTGCACGTCATCGATAAATCCGTCCAGAAAGCTTGAAGGGTAGCCGGTTTCGGCACCAAGTTCCAGACGATGGCTGTTCGTTGGTCGCGTGCCAGAATAAGTCGCATTGTCTACTTCAACACCATCAAGATACAGTCGCATTTGGGTTCCCTCGACAGTGAAGAATACATGGTGCCAAGAACCAATTAAATCTTGTGCCCCGGATGTGACCAACGTCAAACCGGTGGACCCATCTCCTATAAACGCATATAAGGCGGGCATGCCAGACGTCCCACTTTCAGCAGCTCTCGTACTAAGGCCAACCGCTATTGGGTTGAGAAAATCCGTCGCATCTCTTTTGCTTACCAGGAATTTAAACTCATCATCCGGAAGGGACTCCAAATAGAACCATGCCCCAAATCCATAGTCTCCATCGAGGGCAAGTAGGGGATCGTCAGCCACCTCCACATAATCATCAAATCCGTCAAAATTCAGGCTGTTTCTCAGGGGGATAGATTGGATACTGGAAAATGTCGAAGTTCCATCTGTCGCTGATGTGGCAGTAGCCACCAGGTCATCCCCTGGCTGCAGGTTTAGGCCGGTTATAGACCAATCGCCAAGACCGTCCGCAGTAGCAGAATCCAGGATTGCCTGACCTTGCCCCAGTGCATCGGCAAGAAACAGGTCAACGATATCATTGGCCCCGGCTGTTCCGCTCACGGTTGTGTTATCATCGATGGTAACACTTGGGGCTGCTATTCCCGCGTTTCCTCCCACGATACCTCCCAGGGTGTTGTCAAAAATTTGGTTTCTTCTAATGATATTTCCACTGGAAGTGGTTCGATCTATTTGGACGGCCACCTGTCCATTGTGGGCAATGATGTTGTCGGTAATTTGATTGCCAGTGTCATCGGAACTAAGTTGCCCGTCAAAAAACACGCCATTTCCCAAATTGCCTAAATCGGTCGTGCCATCTGCTGCCACACCGATGAAATTGTTGATGATGATGTTGTTGTCATTGTTTACTTGGAAATGCAGTGCATGAGAACCACTCGATGCCACGACATTGCTGTCAATGCGAATATTGCTGTCGCCATTGCCGAAGAACATACCCTCACTTCCGTTGCCGAGCGAATTAGTCATGGGATCCTGGGACGAAAGACCGTCAATGGTAGTGCCGATGTAATTATTTTCGATGATGGAGCTTCCTGCGCCATTAAAAAATATCCCATCTTGTGTATTACCGGATATGACGTTTCTTTCGGTAGCCAGTTTTCCTCCCACTTGCATACCTTGTGATTGCAGTTGCATGCCTCGGTTGTTACCTGCAAGCGTGTTATCAAACTCCAAGCCTACCAGGTTTCCCTGTACGGTAATGCCCGAGTTGTTAGCACCATCCAGGTAAATACCCGTACCTGTATTACTAACAACGACATTGCCTCTACCCGGTGCACCGATGATATGGGCCGGAGCGGAAATTCCTATCGATTGGATACCATGGGTAAAGTTTCGGATCCTGAAGCCGTAGATTTCAAGTGTGGCGTTGGCATTATTCGAATAAAAACCATCGCAAGAAGTACATCCTGACCCATCCAGTGTGATCAGGTCCCCCACAATACCCGGAGCGAAGTTATAATATGCATCGGTAGTTGCATCTATCACAAGATGCGTAGTGATAAGAGGCAGCTCTGTTGTCGGAGAAATCACATAACCAGGTCCCGGCAAATTGAAGGAAATGCCGCCTCCGTTTTGTGTGCTATTCAGAGCGGTCATGGCGTCACGAAGAGAGCCGGCACCTGTGTCACTTACATTTCGAACCACCGAGTGAACTGTGAATTCCGACGTACCATTGATCGGATTCGTAAGAGTAGTCTGGTGGCCCTGGGTAATATCGAAGCTTCCTCCTATGCTCCAGGTAGTCTCTCCTCCCGATGCGACGAAGGAACCCAGATACGTCTCAGCCTGATCGATATTCGAAAAAGTAGTGGTATATAGGTGGACAATATCTCCAGCAGTCGCCGGGGTTTCGAATCGACCATAGACCATGCCACTCTCTACTTCCGTAATAATCGGATGTTCCTGATCGTTGTTTGGTGAGCCAGTGTTGCTGAAGTCGATTGGGTCGATGGTATTTTCAAAAGTGTTTCCTATTACCTGGACTCCAACAGTAGCGTTGAAAATGAAGACCCCAGCGGAGGACGTATTCGCTATATAATTTCCCTCTCCAGCATTGTCTCCACCGATTATTGTATTTGAACCGGCATTAACATGGATGCCGTAGTTTCCTGCATTGGCTAGGTCTCCTGAAAGGTCTGAGGTCTTGCCAATAACGTTGCCGTAAAACATATTGCCGGTGGAAGTCCCAGTAATATAAATTCCATCATTGCTATTGGCAGAAATGACATTTTCCTGACCCACAGAACTCCCTCCTACCGTATTATTAGTTGAGTTAGAGGAAAACCGTATACCGTAACCACCGTTGCCCAAACCGGCATTTCCGGTAATATCGGTGCCGACCAAATTGCCCTGGATGGTGTTACCGCTAGAGGTTGAGGTGACATGAATTCCATCATTGCTATTGTCGGATATAAAGTTGTTGGTAATTGACACGTTTGACGAGCCCTGAACTGTGATACCCGTGGCATTGCCCAGGCCGGCCGATCCGGAAGCCTGCAAACCAATAATATTAGCATCGATAATGGCTGATGTGGAAATACCATTTGTCAGAATCCCGGAAGCAGTAGTGTTACCTGAAATTAAATTTTCAGCTATGGTCACCTGTGCATCAGATTCGAGCAGAATACCGGCTCCTACATTGGCTAACGCAGTAACTCCATCGTCTGCCACTCCGATATAATTATTCCTTATTTCAATGGAAGAGCCCCCGACTATTTGGATACCCGCGGTGGAATTAATGCCTCCGATGTAGTTTCTGTAATCCGGACTGCTACCCCCGATAGTAACATTGGTACTACCATTAAAGTATAAACCACGGCTGGTGGTGATATCAGAATTGTTAATGCCAACGCCAATTCTGTTGCCCTGAACATTGATCATGTCTTGCGCTCCTGCGTTGATCAAATACCCCAGACTCGTGGTATTGCTTCCAGCCATCAGGTTGCCTTCGTTGGCAGAGAGCAGTCCACCAATTTGAATATTGGAAGCACTTCCACTCAATACGATACTTGCATTGCCCGCATTGGTGGTGATTCCATCGCCACTGACTCCAAGGTTGTTGCCCTGAATGGTCACATCATCGGCATCTACAATGTTGATATCATGATCGTTGGCCAGGAATACGTTGCCCGCTTCTGGCGACCCTACGACTAACCCGTCATTGGTATCGCCAGTCACCTGGACCCCATAGCGGGCGTTCATAATCCGCAAACCGTAAATGCCGACGTTCGGGGCCGCTACCTCTAGTCCCTCTCCGGTAAATCCGGTGGCATCAATGGTCACCATATTCTCCGAAGCAAGATCCCAGTCTGGTTGAGTTTCAGCGTCGATAATCAGTCCTTCCTTGGTGATAGTTTCCAGTTCACTACCCGGCGCAATGATCCAGGGCCCGGTATTAGGGATATCGAATGTAATTTCAACAATATCCGAAGCAGAATTATTCGCATCAATAATCGCCTGACGCAGTGAGCCAGCTCCGGTATCATTGGTATTGGTAACAATGAAATTTTCTGTACTGAAGGCGGTGGATTGTTGCCAATTGGGGGCGACATAAGCACCCGATCCCGCACCGTTCCATGTACCTTCGGCCTGCCTCGTGGAAAGGTCCGGAACAGATGTCCCAGTAGTTTGATCCAGCCGGTAATAACCAACCAGTCCAGCTTCAGCGCCGCTAAGGGTGCTATAAAGGTCTTCTTTTATCTCCTCCTGACTTCTGGCAAAGTTCCAGATTCTGATCTCATCCATGGTCTCTCCGGAAACTCTCAAAGAGGCTGTGGTAAAGCGGCTGTCCTTGCCAATGTCTAAAACCGCAGACCCATTTGATTGTATTCCCGTGAGTCCCGCTCCTGGGGTTCCAACGGGCTCTCCATCGAAATAAAGTTGCACTCCACTTGGACTGCCCACTCCCGCCAGGTGATGCCAGCCTGTAATAGCTCCGGGGTTGTAGGTCGTATTGATCCAGGAACCATTGTTGTTCACCCAAAATGTTGGGAAGCTCACATCTCCGGCACCAACGACAAAGACATTCGTGGACATGTTGTCAACATCCGCAGACGATTGACCAAGCGCATAAAAATTCCCTGCGAGGCCATCGAAATTGATCCATAGCTCAACAGTAATTTCATCAACAAAATCAGTGTACGGATGATCTACTCGGATATAATCGTCAGTCCCATCAAAATCCAGGGCATATCCCGGGGTAGTAAAGAAACTAACTGTTGCTGAGGTGTCTGAAACAAAGCCTCCATCCTCAAACCTTAGCCTGGCATAATATTCCGTGCCAGCAATCAAAGAGGTGGAAATGGTTGCGGTAGAGTCGTTGTGACCCAACACCTCGGTATTGAAAGTAGAAAAAGAAGGATCCGTACCATAATCTATCTGATAGCCCGACGCGGTTTCCACCTGGAGCCAATTGGCGGCGAAGCTGTTGGGGTTGGCATCAGTAATCTGGTAAATGAAAGGTTTGTAGGCTGCGGATTCCACCCAATCGGAGTTATCCCCGATGAAACCTCCTGCAAGCGTTCCGTCGATAGCAGATTTGAGATCTGGCAGGTTAAGCCCTTCGGCCTGGTCAAAGTCATAATAGGCAAGCAGCGACGTGCGTGCTATGTCAGTGGCATACATTTCCTGTCGCAGATCACTTTGATTGAGACTTGAGTTGAAAATCTTTACATCATCCAATGAGCCGTCGAAAAATGCCCCTGTGTTGGTCCCATCCACATAACTTCCGCCGATCCTGTTGAATCCTGGTGTGACCGCTGTATATGCAATGTTGCCAATTACATCTACGCCACCATCCACGTAAAGCACAACGTCACCTGTCGACTGATCATGGGTCACAGCGACGTGGTGCCAATTGCCATCATTCACCTTGATACTCCCCAGGACCTGTTCCCATGACGGATTGGTATTATAGTGGTAGTCAACATAACCATCGGTAATACCAAAAGTCTGATATACCGAATTAGCGAAATCCCCCACAATTGCTAAGGCGGGATTGCCGGCGTAAGGATCAGAATTATCGGTTGATGTGGTGTTGATCCAAGCAGAGAAAGTGGCCCCTGTATTGAGTGCTGTAGTAGTAGTACTGACAAACTCATCAACTCCATTGAATGCAAGCGCATTACCAGGTCCTTTGATATCCGCAAAAACTTCATTGGAAGGAAGGGAGTTATTGTTGCCGTCAAAGGCGCGGACCCGGTAGAAATAGATTGATCCGTCGTTGGACGCTGTTGCATCATTGAAATCACTGGAGGTAGGTGTTCCTACTTGTGAATAATTGGTATTATCATTTTCAGATCTTTCCACAACGTAGCTCAGCGCTCCGGAGACGTCATCCCAGTCCAGCTGAGGTTGGATGGAAGAATTGACAAACACACTAAGGTTTACCGGAGCTTCCGGTAATCCGGCTTCTGAACCGGTCCACTGGGGATCACCGAATAACGTACCATCAGCCGTGTGAATACTGCGATCAACCACTTGCTTGAAAGCGGCGCCGTTAGTGTTTTCATCGAAAGTATAATAGTACTGGAGGTCAGTCTCATTGCCATTGAGTGCACCGAATCGATCTGTAAAGACAGTCTTGACCATGGACCAGACCCTAACTTCATCAATTAATCCTTGGAAATAGCCATCTGCTCCGGACATCCTATTTCTCGCACCAATCGTGATTTGCCCGATTTCAGGGGTGCCGGTAACACTGGCATTGGTTCCATCCGCTACGCCATCGATATAAAGTTGGACAGTAGTGCCAGATTTGGTGGCTGAAACAAAAGTCCATTGGTTTAGCGGAAGTGATGCCGTACTGGTTGCTGCTTCATAAGTCCCATCACTTTCCCCATACACTAACTGACCACTGGTATTAATGTAAAGTTCCGCTCCGGTGTTTACGGATTGATTTCCACGCCAGTAGATCCATGCGTCCGCGGCAAAGGACGTTGGATAGACCCAGGCACTCACTGTCAGGTCATAGAATGCTGTATCCCTTTCATCTGCCTGGACAAAATCTCCGGTTCCATCAAAATCCATGGCAAAGCCCGGGAAGGCATAGGTAGTGCCAAACTCCGGATTGGATTGCACTATTTCATCACCATTAAAAGGTTCTAGCAGATAAAAGAAGCTCGTATCGACTCCTAAATTGTGCGTATAAGTTGTCTGGTCACTGGGCAAAGAGATCAGCGCGGTGGCGTCCGCCCCGTCAAAATCCGTTGAAGTATAGATTGTTGTTCCCGCTTCAATCCAATTGTCAGTCCAATTCAATTGCACGTTTTGATCATCCACTCGTACCACATAGAAATCGGTGGGTTGAGTGAATTCCGATTCTTCGAATTGCGGACCATTGATGAGTCCGTCGTTGCCGTTGCCGCTCATGTCAACAACATTGGACCCATTGTCCTCATCGAAGGTATAATAACCGACAAGACCTGCTTCATTACCCTGGAAGCGCGTATAAATATTGTCTTGAATGTCCATCGTACTCCGGTTGGTGCTCCAGATTCGGACTTCATCAATTTTGCCATCCATGAATTCGGCGAGTTGATAATCCACACCTATGACATAATCGTTGGAGGCCAGGATGGTCCCTGTGAGCGCATTTTGGGTAACGTTGTTGGTCAGCGCCACACCATTCAAATACATGGTAACACCACTTGCATCGCTACTACCATTGTAGGTAAAAGCTACATGCACCCATTCGTTCAGTGGTATATCTTCAAACGAACTGATAACAATTCTGTCGTTTGACCCTCCATCATGCGAAATGTTGACATGGAGTTTCTGACCATTTATGGCGAAATCTATTCCTCTGGACGGCCCCCCCTGGAATTTGTTGATAATTCTCGAAAGTGGATTACGTGCCAATACCCAGGCCTCAAAAGTGAATGGTTCCAACTGATCAAATGATATGGAACCATCGGAAGTAATTTGAATGTAATCATCGGTTCCATCAAACTCCAGTGATCTTCCTGGGAAATCCGCCGTACTCGCGAAATCAATATCGCTTATCCCACCGGAAGCACCGTTGTAGGCCGTGACGCGGTAAAAATAACTGTCTCCATCAGTCACGTTATGGCTAAAGGAAGTAGATCCGGCAGGTAAATCCGCGATTTGAGTGGGAGAGGTAAAATTGTAATTGCCGGAAATCTCCACACGATAGCCCATCTCATCCGTGGCCACGTCGGTCCAGGAAAGATCGATTTGGGTATCCGATGTTTTGTAAGCCACAAAATCAGTGGGGGTGGCCGGAGAAGAAGAGGGGGTCATCGCACCTGAACTGACCCAGTTGGACGTACTTCCAATTAATCCAAATGTTTGCAACTGACCATCAAATCCACTGGCGGAAAGGTCGTGAAGTACATCAAGCCCGGTGTTGGTACCTCCCGGAGTGCCCTGATCAAAATCGTAATAAGCCACCAGGCCTGAGGTAGATGGGTCAAGCTTAGAAAAGCGATTGTCCGCGATATCTGAACCCGAACGGACGATATTCCATAATCTTACTTCGTCCATATCTCCATCAAAAAAGCGCTCCGGAGAGACATTATTGGATCTTCCGATATTCAAAGTGCCTGTGGCATCCCCAATATTTATGGTAGTTCCCGCTGCCGTATATGGCGTACCATCTACATACAATATGGCGGTACTTCCATCGTAGGTGACGGCCACATGGTGCCAGAAACCATCGTTTACTACCGGAGCAGCATTGTCTCTAAGGAATTGATTGGTCGCTCCATCCCCGGCGAAGAAGGAAAGTCTTCCATCATTTACGTCAAGACCTACTCCCCAGGTAAACCCGGGCGTATTTCCAGCATTATCAAAGTGAGAGACCAGTTCCTGCACTGTGGCAGCAGACGTCCTTATCCACGCCTCCGCAGTAAAGGCGCTACCAAAGGTAAAAGCAGGATCGTCAGGCACGCTGATATAGTCACTGCCGCCATCAAAGTTCAAGGCGTTCCCTGGAATTCCATAGGTCGCAGCTACCTCAGTATTTGTAAATCCAGTAGCTATTGCTCCAGGCAGCTCAGCATTGACCCGGTAATAGTATTCTGTTGTTGCAGCGACGGTATTGTCGACAAAAGTGGTCACATCTGTTCCTACATTGAAAGTGGCGTCGGGTGCGGTAAAATCAGTGGACAATGACCTTTCAATGGTGAATCCTGTTTCGTTTGTGGTGTTGTCGGTCCAGGACAAATCAATTTGGGTGGCAGAAATTTCGAAAAGTTGTAGATCGGATGGAGCAATGGCCCCTGAAGCGTTGTAGGTGGGAGAGCCTGTTGGTGTACCATTGAAACTGTTAACACTACCATCGATTATAGTAGCATCTGTAACATTTTCGTTGAAAGAATAGTAGGCAATCAAGTCGGTTTCATTTCCATTCAAAGAATTAAATCGGTCGGAGAAATCAGTTTTTACAACGTTCCAAACTCGAACCTCATCCATCTGACCAATAAAAGCCCTACCCGCTGGATTGAACGACTCATTACCAAGAATTAGATCTCCATTATTAACAGGGCCAAAAGCTCCCGTTAGGGTCTCAACTAAGGCACCATCTTTATAAAACCTAATATCCGCGCCATCCAAGGTGATAGCTATATGTGTCCAAATACCATTGGTAATGGTCAATGCAGGGCTTTGATAAGAAGTGGTGCCGTCCCAAAAACCCACAGAATTAGGGTTGAGCGCGTTAGTTTCATCGTTAATGAAAATCCTGAAGTTGGCGTTATCCCCCGTCTCTGTTTTATCAATAAGCGTTTGAATATCTGTTCCTGCGCCACTGGTTCGATTTACCCACATTTCAATGGTCGCATTACCTGTTAAGTCCAGCAAGTTATTGCTCTCCAATACATTGATCTGGTCATCCGTTCCATCAAAAGTCAACGCGCTACCAGGATGCGTCCCGGTAGTAGCAAACTTGACCGGACCCACGCCATTGCCGTTTCCATTCCTCGCTGTTACACGATAGTAATATGCCTGATTAGCACCAGCGTCAAAGAGGTAGTGGTCCGTATTGGCTGGTACCACATCCACCGTCACCGGAGAAGAAAAGGCAAAATCCGTAGCCCTTTCAATAAGAAAATCAACTTCGTTGTTGGCCAGATCAACCCACTCCAGAGCGATTTCAGTATCAGACGATTTATAGGCGATCAAGCTGTCCGGTGCGGTGGGGGGATCGGAACTTGAAAGCGCGCCTGACGCGACCCAGTTGGAAGTTGCTCCATTCTTAGTAAAACCAGTCATTGTTCCATCTAACTGGTTACCGGTCAGGTTCACAATTTCCGGCGCTCCAATGCCGGTGTTATTAGCAGAAGCTTCCCCTTCATCCATACGGAAATAACCCACCAGGCCTTCTTCGTTGCCTGTCAGTGTGGTGAACACATTCTCGAGAATTTCGGTATCAGTCAGTTTTCTGTCCCAGATTCGCACTTCGTCAATGTCACCATCCCAAACTTGGTTGGCTACATTGGCCCCAATGTGCACTTGCGCCAATGACGTGAGGCTGTTATAGTTAAATGAGGAGCCCGCAGGCACACCGTCTACATACAATTGGGAGGTTGTACCGTCTTCCCAGGCAAAAGCCACATGGTGCCAATTGCCATCGGCGATGAAAACACCGGAACCTATCGGCCCCATAATACCCTCATCGTAAGTATATAACTGTCCATTGAGGGTCCACATACCGTATTGTGGGTTATTGACCACAATCCCGCGATAATTACCGTCATTGGCCGAAGTTCTAACCCACGCTTCAATGGTCCCGATGGTGTTATCGAAAGTGGGATCATCTGCAACGACTACATAATCGGTCGTGCCATTGAAATTCAAAGCATTTCCTCCTTCAACAAAAAAGTCAACAACGTCAGAATATGGACTCTGAAAATCACCGTCCTGAAGATAAATACGCGCATAGTATCGCGTGCTTGCTGTCAAGGCGTTGAGCGAGGAAAATTGGTCGCTATCAGAATTCCCGATCACTTCACCGGTTGTAATCGAAGTTCCTGTAAAATCCGACGCGGTATTCACATCCAACAAGACATTCCCATTTCCATGCTGGGTACTGTTCCAATTGACTGTATAACCTGCTGTGGTGGCTCCTGTTACCTGAAAGATTCGAGGAGTCATGGCCTCGGAGGTGGTCCATTCCGTACCCGCCATTCCGATCAAAGTGCCATCAAGATCATTCACCGAAAGGTCGGGAAGCGTGATTCCTCCAGTCTCATCGAATCGATAGTATGCCTGCAAGCCCAATTCCGTTCCGGATAGGGTTCGATATTGGAGCGGTTGAATTTCCGATTGGGCCAATTGGTAGTTCCAAACACTTACTTCGTCGATCACAAGCGAGCTGAAGTAATCGATAGAAGGGTCGACTTGGGCACCGATATGAAGTTCCCTGGTGGTTAGTTCATTCAATGTTATCGTACCTGCCCCACCCATATATTCGATTGCCTGGAGCTGTCCATCGATGTAGAGGAGTGGATCTGTTGCGCCTTCCTGAGCCACCGCCGCAAAGTGGTGCCATTCCAGATCATCTATACCACTTGTTCCTCTCCATCCTCCATCGAAGAAAAAGTAGAACATGTTGTTGTTGATGTTGCTGAGAGCCATACCATAGTTGGCCTCCCCCAGATTCCAGTCTCCTCCTTTCTCCAGGATTACGTCAATGTTTGACAGGCTGGTTCGTCTGACCCATGCGCTGAGTGTTACTTCTGTGTCAAGATTTAAAGCAGGATCATCTCCCACCTGGACATAGTGACTGGACCCATTAAATGGTAAGGCCTCACCCGGGGCCACCCGAAATTCCTGGGCACTTGAATTGGGACTATCGGTACTGCCGTCATTGTATCTCAGGCGATAGTAAAGAGCAGTTCCAACATACGAGGAGAGGTCTTGGCTGACAAAAAAGAAATTCGATAATGGATCCGAAACAACAATATCCGTTGCAATGGTACTTGTAAAACCTGCGTCTGTGGCAATATCAATCACTGCGCTAACCGCATTCGGTATTTGTAGCCAGTTAGCAGTAAAGCCATTTTCAGAAACATCGGTAGCAGGATATATTCTTGGTGTTAACTGGAATGCGCCAGAAGTCGTCCAGACAGGACCATCAGTCTCGCCATCAGCTAGCGGTGTATTATCGTTGTTATTGAACAATGTAGCATCGTTCAGATTGATTGTTAAATCTCCTAAGGAAGTACCCGTAGAAACATTGAAATTGTAATAAGCCACCAAATTGGACTCTGACCCGATCAAGGGTCCAAACATGTTGTTTTGCAAGTCATTTTGTGATCGCGCTTCGCTCCAAATACGTACTTCGTCCAAATCCATGGCTAGCACCTCCGTGATGCCTCCTGACGTTACCTCGGCGGTGTTAGAATAAGTACCGAGTGTAAGTGGGGCGGTTCCGGAATAAAGCGATGAAGGAACTCCGGTGTTTGAGTATCCCGCGAGATTTCCATCGACGTAGAGGGTCAACTCATTGGCAGAAAAGCTCCCGGCCACATGATGCCACGTACCCAATTCCAGCGGTATGGAGCCGAATAAGGCGACATTACTGGACCCATCATCAGAGACAAGAATGGCCAGGTTGTTATCATCACCGACCACCAATGCATAGGATCTCGCAGGTGGCCCGGAATCAGGATTCCATTTTGAAATAATAGGTATAAAATTGGATGGAGTTGCGTCCAGTTTGACCCACGCCTCCATGGTGACTGCAGTAGTCAAATCCAAGGCCGCTATGTCGGCAGCCTGCACGTAATCGTCCACGCCATCGAAATTCAGAGCATTTTCGGGAACAACCCAGTCAATCGTGCCGCTCACTTCATTTTCCGATCCATCTCCTGATAAGGCTCCCGTGGCTTCAGAGAAAGTCACTACTCCAGTTCCACCTAGTTTTTGGACACTGTAGGTAGGGCCGGCATCGAAAACGGTGCGCTCCGAAGTAAATCCCTCCATCGCGGTATTGTTGAAAGTCAGGTATGCGGTACCGGTACCGGCAGTGAAGGTTCCATCAGAAAAGTAGGGAGGGCCCACGAACGCCGCCGTACTGAATTCCATGCCATTGCCACTGGAACCGCTTATTATAAAGTGTTCGGCGATCACACCACCCCCAGTGGAACTAAACGACCAATTGCCGGTACTAGCAGAAAGATAAGCCTCACTTCCGGGCGTACCCTGTATATAAAGGGAACCGCCAGATTGCGTATAGGTCGCTCCATTACTCAGGTTCAAAGCGGCAGCTGGACCGATTAACAGGCTTCCGTTTGACTGGACAACTCCGGATGAAGCTCCAGTCAGAAAATTGGTCGTCCCGGTAAGATCCAGTTGACCCGGTCCGGAGATCGTAATTGTTTTATCGGTTTGGAAAATGAGGCCGCTACTGGACCCCAAATTGTAGGTAACTCCGGAAGCTGTGGGGTTGATCACAAGATCAGGAATGCCTCCCGAGCTTAATTGGATCGAGTAAGTACCGGCAACGGTGGCATCCATGGTGATCGTCTCGTTGCCCGAGTAGGTAACTGTTCCTATATCTGCGACGAAAAAATTCTCGATATTCAAATCAAAATTGGCTGTGGTAAGTGAGCCTTCGACATTCAGACTAAGCACATCAATATTCTGATCCAGTGTTACCGTATGCGCTGATTGGATGACCACACTGTCGGTACTTGCTGGAACATTGCCATTGGCCCAGGTAGCCGGTGCGGACCAATTACCGGTGGCGATTGAGGTGCCGTCGGGAATAGCCGTGGTGAAGTTGATCACATTGCTGGCCTCCGAGAGTAAATAATTATTGTAGGTAGAGTTGTATTCGTAGACCGCTACCCGATAATCCGTCCCCTGTGTAAGGCCGGTCATCGTGAAACTTGTTCCAGTTCCGTCATACACCACATACCAACCCCCACCAACATTAGTTCCGGAGGCAAAATTTGCATTTGCCGGGTGCGTTGTTCCTTCGGTAAAAGAGGGACTACCACTGGTGGTCTGGGCAGCAAGTACAATCACCCTATCTCCGTTACCTCTGATCCAATTGACATCAACGGAAGTTTGATTGTCGTTTGTGATATTGGTTGATGTAGCTTGCGTTGTTGGTTCTGTTGCTGAGCAAAGGTCTGTCGCATCTGCAATACAGGGGTCCGTATCATCGAAAGTTCCGTCTCCATCAAAGTCGAAAATCGGAGAGTTATATGTAAATAAGGAACCGCCAAAGATAGAAGCATCTAGGTTTGAGGGAGGGCTGGTAGTACTCGCAGATGTAGAGAGATTTGGAGCGCTGGAGCCATTATTGAAGTTGTAATAAGCGATAAGGTTTGACTGAGATACAGGTACGGCAATGTTTACATACGTGTTTTGTTGACCGGTATCCCAAACACGTACCTCGTCAATAAACCCATTTAACTGATTGCAGGCACAATCACCCTGAAGACCGATATATAACGGAGAACTGTTGTCGGCAGTCCCATTGGAAACATTCACTGTGGTTCCTGCTACCTGTACGCTCCCATCTGATTCTGCTTTCTTGTAAACCGTGGCCGTGCCACCGTTAGCAAACTGAACAGCTACATAAGTCCATTCATTGGCACTTACCGTCAAGCCGGTGGAGACCCAGGTCGTGATGCTATGGTCAAAAACGTGAATTGTATTGCCAATTAGGTCAACAAGAATCGCATTAAGCCCGGTACCCCCGTCGCCCTTTCCAAACAATGCCTGTGACCCAGAGACCGTGTTGAAGTAGAAGTGAGCTTCATAAGTAAACAGGCCCCCCGAACCACCAGTCCTCATTTCTGTACTGGTCCCGGGAATGGTCACATAGTTATTCGTATAATAATTGGTTTGAGCAATGCTGGATGAAAATAGCATTGCGACCAAGGCAATGGTCAGCTTGAATTTCAGTGCTTTCATGACGGTGCGTTTTAAGTAGGCGGGATTTCCAGTAAAATCCAACAGCTAAAAATAACCATATTTCAAAGTTTTAGAAGTGACCTTTCGGTTAAGCAAGGCACGTTGGCCTGTGAACTTGCCTCTGCAGAAAAATGCAACCTTTTAAAAGAATATTAATATTTCGGGAGGAACCGTGTCAAGGTACTTACTTTGATTGTATTCTTCTAAGAGTCAGGCAAATGCGTCCACTAGCATTGACGTATAAGCATTAAAAAACCCTTCCGTCAGTTTTTCGACGAAAGGGTCATTTCTATAGATAATTGATCGCTTCTCTACCTTCTTCTGACGATGATTTTGTAGGTGACTATGTTCTTACCCTCCTTGCGGGTAGGGTCTATGAATCGGACCAGGTAGATCCCATTCTCCACATCTCTGGTGTCTAAGACCATCCGACGATTGTATCCATGACCTACACGCTCCTCTCTGATCAAACGTCCCTGCAAACTCAACAACTGAACTCGTACCTCCTTGCTCAACAACTTGCTGTAGCTGATCGTCAACTCCTCATCTACTGGGTTCGGATACAACTCCAAATCCTTGAAGTAATGACGATAGAAGCCCAACTCCTCAATCAACTCTACCGCAATGCCATCCTCGCCCACAGTCGCCTCCAACTCCAAGGTGTTGTTCTCCAAGCCGCCCTCGCCAACTTCAAACTCTACAAACGAATCCGGATCCATCGGTATACCAGGGTACTCAATGTTCAACCTATAGGTATCCGGTGGCAAGTTCTCAAACGTCACCCGACCATCGGCATCCGTCTCCTTATACACTACCAACTCAAACTCATCCTCCTGCTCTGGCCTTCCGCCCGTAGCACGCCGGCGCCTACGCAAGGAACAGCCTACCTTCTGCAACTTCCGACGCGCAAATAGCCTGCCCGCCTCCTCGGCCCGGGAGCGCTCCTCCGCAAAATCACTCTCTACCAACATCCCAACTTCACCGCCATCAGGCAACGGTGGCAACTCCTCAGGCAACGTCTGCATCCGGTAATTCCCGATGCTGAAGTCCGAACGCAAAAACACCGTGTCTGCCTCTATAAATAAATCCGTGTTACCTAAATACGTCGGCAAGTAGATCGTCTCATCTCCTCGCGTCGATAGCAACAAATCTCCCAATACCAAATCCCCAAACGTGAACGCACCATTGGTCACCGTGATCGCATCCAAAGAATCATAGCCTACACTCGACTCGCCCGCAAAAGGTATACGTAACGCCTGAACCGTGCCACTCGACAAACCACTGCCATCTGACCCCAACACCGTGCCATCCAATCGGGCCGTCGCAAATACCTTGATCGGATGCGTCTCCAAGGTCAACAATGGCAACAATACATTGCTGATCTCTGCACTGAAAACTCCCATGTTCTCATACCTGATCCCATTGATCGTTACCGCATTGCTCCCATCGCCTACCTCTCTACTACCAAAAGCATTCAACCTGCTCCAGGTATAGCTGTTCTGACTACCGCCGGTCTCAAATACCAAGCGGTAATCACTCCCCTGACTCACCAATATCTCTACTTCCTCCTCGCCGATGATCCCCTGATTGGTATACGTCAGCACCGATATCTCCGCATTCGGCTCCAAATCACCGAAATCTAAATTGTTCCCACTCACATTCAAACTCGACCAGGACTCCTGACCACTCAAATCTGGCAAACGCGTCAAGCCATTGTCCGATAAATCCAAGTCTACCAAGGTCCCTATGTCCTGCAAATCGTCCGGCATATCTCCTACTACATTCGAACTACTCAAATCCAAACCTACCACTCGGTTGTTAGTCACCGTAACGCCTATCCACGTCGTGATATCTCCATTGTTCGGCCAGTCTGCCCCATTGCTCCAACTACTCCCTTCTAACGCTTCATAAATGTTCAACAACGCCGCCTGATCGCGCTCCAACGAACTCACCTTAACCGAAAACGCCTTCGTCCCCAATGTCAAACCAGCAAAACTCCCGTTCGTTACCAAAACCGTATATACACCCTCATCCTCCGGTCCCGTGATCGTAACCTCCAACGTTCCTCCCGTATTGCTGATCGACTCACCATCTCGGAACCACTCATAAACATTCCCACTACCGCTAACCGTACGGTCTACCGTGAAACTCTCTCCCAACTCCAACAACACATCCCCTTCTTCCAAGGCTTCACCCTGATCCAAATAACTCAAATTACTCGTCTGCAACAACAGCCGCTCCAAATCCCCAAACTCCAAGTCGTTCCCGCTTACATCCGCACTCTCCAAGCCTGACAAACCACTCACATCGCCTATCCCTGTCAAGCCATTGCCTGACAAATCCAACGACGA
The DNA here is from genome assembly GCA_965242775.1 of Cyclobacteriaceae bacterium. Taxonomy (GTDB): domain Bacteria; phylum Bacteroidota; class Bacteroidia; order Cytophagales; family Cyclobacteriaceae; genus JAWPMT01. The sequence continues at coordinate 410,518 of CBDETI010000024.1, read as the reverse complement.
CAACTGATCCAACCCACTCGTGATGTCGCCCAAATCACCCAACATATTGTTGTCCGGCAACAACAAGCCCGTCACTCGCGTGCCTTCCATCGTCACTCCGGCCCAGTCACCCAAGCGCCCACTCAACCAATTCGTGCTCTGCGTCCAGCCAGAACCGCCCGTCGAATTATATAGCCCTACCAGGGCCAACGAATCTAACTCCGTCCCCGTATCTACAATCGTCCGTACTTCTATCGTATTGCTATTGCCCGATAAATCTCCCGAGCCATAAAGCGCCCGTACCCGGTAATAATACCTTACATTGTAATCCAAGCCCGTAACTACAGCACTCGTATCGCTTGTCGATAAATTAGCATAGCCCGATACAAAATCGGTGAAACTCGTGCTACTACTAACATCTAACTGGTACTCGGTAACACCGCCTGATTGGACATTCCAAACCGCCGTGAATCCTGTCGATCCTACACTAACCGCCGACAAGGCCGTCGGAGCTCCTGCATCGATCGTCAAAGACCCACTTCCTACTCCCTCATTTCCCGCAGCATCTATCCCTTTTACCTCTACACTATATAACCCTACCAATAACGACTCGGTACTAGTGATACTCCACGTACCGTCTCCATTGTTCACCGCACTATAGGTACTATCAGATACCGTCACACTCACTTCCGCTCCAACATCATCTACCGTCCCACTCAAACCAGGTGACAATTCCTCCGTAATCAGGTCATCAAACGTCACTACTGGTGCACTCGTATCTACCGTTAGCTCCTCTCCACTACTATCAACTCCAACATTGCCCGCCGCATCCGTCGCACTCGCACTCAACTCATACAAACCATCCGATAACGCCGCAACCGTATTGTCAGAAATCGCCCACGTACTATCCCCGCTTACTGTCGCCGTATAATCTACCCCGTCTACCGTAACAACCACCGTGGCCAAAGTATCATCTACCGTCCCACTCAAGCCAGGTGTAGAATCCAAGGTCAACAACGTATCTATCTCTACATTCGGGGCCGTCGCATCATACAATAGCTTGTACTGTAACGATACCAAATTCTGGTTACCCGAGGCATCCGTCGCTAAACCCGCTGCTATATCTACCCGGACCGTGTCCTCACTCAAGGGCGTCAAGTCAAACGTATACTGCTGCCCATCTACATCTACAAAATTGCTCACACTGCCATTGTCCAACGTCAAATCCGTATCTTCAAATCCTGTCACCAACTCCCCAAAATCTACACTTACACTTATCGGATTAGAATTAGTAGGATCGGTCGAACTGCTCGTGATAACACCCGTCGGGGAGGTCCCATCATAAGTAATACTATATTGCGTCGACGCTATATTAGCATTCCCCTGGCTGTCTTGGGTAACACCTCCTGAGATATCTACGGTGATCTCCCCATCTCCCGATGGCGTGATATCAGCCGTATACTGCTGGCCATCGACATCTACAAAATTGCCTAACGTGCCATTGCTCACTACTATATCCGTGTCTTCAAAGCCTGTCACTAGCTCCCCAAAATCTATCATGATCCCTATCGGATCAGCATTGGTCGGATCAGTGGACGTACTGGTAATCACACCCTGAGGGCTGCTGCCATCAAACACGATGCTGAACTGGCTCGATGCTGTGTTCCCATTCCCGGAAGCATCACTCACCAAACCTCCTCCTATATCTACCGTCACGCTGCCATCCCCCGATGGCGTGATATCTGCCGTGTAGTTCTGGCCATCGACTGCTACCAGATTGCTCGCCACTCCATTGCCTACTGTCAAATCGGCCAACCCAAAACCGCTCACATCTTCTCCAAAATCTATAGATACCGTGAATGGACTCGCACTCGTCGGATCGCTCTCGCTCGTACTTATCACCCCTATTGGAGACGTACCATCATAGGTAATACTGTATTGCGTCGAGGCTATATTAGAATTGCCCGCACTGTCCTCCAAAACACTACCCATTATATCTACGGTCACCAAACCATCGGCCGTAGGGGTCAAATCAAACGTGTATTCCTGGTGATCTACGTTTACAAAATTGCTCACACTACCATTGCTCACCGTCACATCTGCGTCCGTGAAGTTCACCACTCCCTCGCCAAAGTCTACACTTACACTTATAGGATTATCGTTTGTAGGATCGGTCGACGTACTGCTGATCACTCCCTGAGGACTGCTGCCGTCATAACGGATACTATATTGGGTCGCTGCCAAATTATCATTGCTGCTACCATCCTGTGCTACCGCGCCGGCTATGTCAACCGTAACCGTACCATCTCCGGATGGAATAATATCTACCGTATAGTTCTGGCCATCGACTGCTACAAAATTACTTGTCGTGCCATTTCCTACCGTCAGGTCTCCCTCAACAAACCCTGTGACATCCTCCCCGAAATCTATACTCACTGCTATCGGATTGTCATTCGTAGGATCAACAGAAGTACTACTGATTATTGGTGTAGGGGCTGTACCCGCACTAAGCGTAAATGTGCTCGAGGCAGTCAATCCACTGTTAGTCTGCAAATTCTCTTCATTGATGCCAAAGTTGCTATTGCTGTTGTTTGCATCCGGAGCATCCAACCCAAATGTGACACCATCCTGAGCAGAAGCTGAAATATCTGCGGTGATGTACCAGTAAACTGTTTCATCAGTATAGGCGCTATCAAAGAAGATTCCCAAACTGCCATCGGGTACCTGAGGTCCTTGACCGGTAATAAACCCACTTTGGCCACTTGTCAAAATCTGCTCAGCTGTTGCAAAATCGTCAGTACCAATGTTCTGGTAGAACCGGAATTGATCGAAATCACTTTCCGCGTACGTGCCATTCGGTGCGAAGTACATGCCAATCATTGTGGCAGTGCCACCGCTTACCGTCATGCTCAGTTGATAAATCAAGTTATCGGTGGTTCCTGCGTCCAAGGTCCCTCCAGCCACAGCTATCGTAGAAAAACTTGCATTTACTGGTGGTGGTCCTGTGTTGACGCTTCCTGACAATATATTCGACCTGTTGGCAGCCGCATCTTCCGCGACAATGTATACATAATACAGCGTGCTTGCGGTAAGCAATGGCAACGATCCAGGATTATCTCCAATTCCAAAGTCCTGAGGCCCAGCCGGAGTACTATTGTAGTTGCCTGCATGATCAGTAGCAGCTGCACCTGTATGATCCTGTCCATCTATGATCTGTTGCGCAGTAGGCTGAATATTGGTTTGTGTAAATACGTAATAAATATCAGCGGCTTCATCGGTATCGAAGGTCATATCCAGTCGCGTAGACTCGATACTGTTAAAGCCTAAATTGCTTAGTATCGGCGCCGTAACGTCGCCATTGTCAGTGGTGAAGTCAACGAGCGTCACACTGATCTGAGTATTCGGCGAACTCTCGTCATCGCGAGCAACCAGGTAAAGGTCATACGGCGTATTGGCCACCAGCCCGGCAGCGTTCACACTGAAGGGACTAGAGGCTGTAACCACGCCAATGGTACCGTTGGCAACCTGACCTGTTCCACCGGATCCTGTGCCTGCTATTACCTCTGCAACAGATGGAGCAGGGCTTCCGTCAGGAACGATCACATATTCCACATTACCTATTTCATTTAACTGGACATTGATATCCACATCCAGCGTGTTGACAGGGCCAACATTCGGGAAACCTCCTTCGAATAATGGCGGCAACGCGTCTCCACTTAGTGCCGTGGAAAGCACATATGTCGGACTATTGACTAGCGTTCCATCGTTACCATTACCCGAAATGTCTGAAGGGTCGCCACTCGCAATGTTGAAGTCATAGGCCGCTAACAAGTTGCCATCGCTGGTAATGGTGTTATAGGCATTATCAACAATCTGGGTCTGCGTTCTGGCTACATTCCAAATTCGGAATTCATCCATGAGTCCATTGAAATATGAATTGTTATCTCTTGGATTATATCCAAAGGCAGTAGTCTGCGCGGGAAGTGTCACCACTGGCGTTGAGTTGCTACCTTCCAGCTGCCCATCGACATACACATGGAAATCTCCGGAGGCTTCTCTTACCGCCGCCACGTGATGCCATTGGCCATCATTGTAAGAATTAGCAGATTGAATATTTGCCCCTCCTAGTGTGGTGGGCGAGAATTCAATTTGACCGGATGCATTTACGGCAAGCCAATAGATATTATTGAAATCCCCTGCTCTGTTTGTCATAAGTACGCCGAAATTGGTGGACGAGGTATTGAACCAGCCTTCTATTGTATACGGCGTTGTTCCTGTCAGCAGGGTATTTGGAAGCGTTACATATTGTGCTCCTCCACTCAACGAAATGGCGTTCGTCAGAGGAATAGTCGATGCCCAGAAGGCGGACCCAAAATCAGTCGCTCCTCCTATGAAGTCATAAGGGTCCGGGCCACTAACAAAATTATTTACGTCATCCCATCGACCAGCGGTCACTGCCTGGCCCACACGATCCTGATTATCTCCACCCCACTGAATATAGTCCAGGAGGTCATTGGGATCGCTACTACTGAAATTCGTGTTCGCAAACAGGGCTAGCCCTGCTTGTGCATCAGGCAAGCCTGTAACGGCTCCAGTTCCGCTAGAGATATCCAAAATTTCAGTTTCAGCCGGCAGGATAATATAGTCTCCATCCGTCGTGAAATTCGAAATGGCACTGTACGACCCAGGTCCCATGCAAATCTGGTAAGACGAAATATCAAGCGGAGCAGAACCCAAATTGGTTATGTGGATGACATCCGAACTAGGCCCCACTTGCAAGAACTTGATCACTGGTGTGCCGATGGTAGTGAACTCTGTAAGTGTTACACTACTCTGCACATTTGGAGTGCCTTGTTTGTCCTGGGCTACGGAATAAATATCATAATTCGTAAGGGCCGACAGACCCGTGATATTCTCTGTGAACAGCGAATTGGCTGCAGATACATCAATCATTCCGGCAGTCACCTGACCCGTTCCTCCAGAGCCTGTTCCGGCCAGGACTTCACTAACCGTAGGCGGCGTGGCCATATCCGCGACGACTACATAGTAGACATCTGCAGTTTCATTAAGCTGCACATTAAAGTCCACATTGTCTTCATTAATAGGCCCAACGAGCGGGTAACCAAGGGAATATACTGGCGGGAATATGTCATTGCTCAATGCCGTGGATGCAACATAAGCAGGTAGGCCACCAGTCGCACCACTCAATGTACCATCGTTAGAGCCAGTTTGATCAAGCAGATTGCCGGAACTATGATTAAAGTTCCAGGAAGAGATCAAGCCAGACCCAGTAGAAAGAGAAGTGAAGGCATTGTCTGCGATTTCTTGTTGGGTCCTAGGAACACTCCAGACTCTAAGTTCGTCCATGAGGCCATTGAAAGCAGAACCCAGGTTGACGGGTTGCGGTGAGCCGACGGTCGTGGCCAGCACTCCGGTCGTGGCCTGACGTCCGATCTCTTCACCATTTCGATAGAGAATTTTATTGGATCCATCATAAACAGCAGCAATATGTACCCACTGACCATTGTAGTCGCCAGAAGATATTGGCACCTGTAGTTCTGCGTAGCTTCCGGAAATACCCAAGCCCCAGGTTAAGAAACCAGACGCAGCATCAAAGAAGATCAGTTGTCGGTCGTTGCCATCTTCCTTCCTATACAGGGTCTGATTTACAGTGGTAACATCCGTAGGGTTGACCCAAAGTTCGACGGTAATGAAATTGGCCGGTCTCAGCGACGCATCGTGAGGTATGGTGACTAAATCATCGTTTCCATCAAAAGACAAAGCATTTTCAAGGGTACCAGTCGTGGTAACATTTAGTAAGGTCGGCGTTGGCTGAATATTGGGCAATCCTTCATCATCCTCCGCGACCACATAAACATCGTAATCCGTAAAAGCACTGAGTCCGGGGACATTCACTGTCTGATCCGTCGCTATTGCAGGGACAGGCCAACTCCCAGCAACAATTTGACCAGAGCCACCGCTACCGGTTCCGAGCAATACCTCACTGCTCGTGGGAGCGCTGGCTCCATCAGGAACAACTACGTAATAAGCATTACCCAATTCATCAAGCTGAACGGTAAGGTCAAAGTCATTTTCGCCAATATTTGAAGCGGCAGGATAACCTGATAGGAATATAGGCGGGAACACATCTGTTGAAAATACTGTGGAAGTAACCCAGCCGGAATTGGTTCCTGCATTGTCATTGAAATCTGTGTCAGTATCAAGTGTACCGTTGTTATCTCCTCCCGCCAGATCCGTCAATAGGGTTCCACTAGTTGCATTGAAATCATAGCTTACCAGTAGACCGGTTCCTGATGATAGTGAGGTGTAAGCATCCTGAACGATCTGCTCCTGGGTGCGAGCCACGTTCCATATTCTGAACTCATCCATTTGGCCGTCGTACCATTCGTTACAGCAGGAGGCATTTCCAAGGTATCCAGACGTGAATGAGACGGAAGATGCTGTCGCTCCTGAAGATGCAATTAATTGGCCATCAAGATACACCCCTTTGAAATTACCTGGTTGATCATATACCACGGCTATATGGTGCCAATTACCATCAGTTAGATCCCCAGGTGTAATTGGAGCAAGCAATTGTCCGTCACCGGCCGAGGCAAAGGCAATGTTGGTTCCGAATGAAGCAAACTGAATGAAATTACCAAGTCCATCACGGTAGAAAGAAATGAATTGATCTGTGGTGATATCATCCGGGTTCAACCAAACCTCGATGGTGTAAGTACCCGAAGCAAAGCTAGGGTTGAACAATACCCGATCGTCCACGCCATCAAATGCTAAGGCGTTGTTCAATGGCGCAGTTGTTGTAACGTCCAATTGTACTGGGCTTGTTTGTAGATTTGGAGTTCCCTCGTCATCTTCTGCAACCACATAAATATCATAGTCCGTAGCAGCAGTCAATCCCATCACATTTACCGTTTCATCTGTAGCAACTGCTGTGACCGCAAAATTTCCAGCTGTCACTTGGCCGGTCCCACCGCTACCAGTTCCTGCAACTACCTCCAAATTTGTCGGTGCCGTTGCTCCATCGGGAACTACCACGTAAAAGGCATTACCCAATTCATTAAGTTGAACAGTGAGATCAAAATTGTCAGAGGCTATGCTACTGGTAGTCGGATATCCCGTGATAAAAAGTGGAGGGAAAATTTCAGCATCAAAGGCGGTAGAGGTCACATAGGAGCTGGCTCCATTCAGTGTAAGGTTGTTTCCAGCCTCCAGGTCTATCGCGTTTCCGGAACTCACATTAAAATCGTAGGAAGCGACTAATCCGGTCTCTCCGGTAAGGGACGTTTGATAAGCAAAGTCAGAGATGTCAAATTGCGTCCTGACCACACTCCACACTCTTACTTCGTCGATTTCTCCTTCAATATTGAAATCTAAACTCATTTTGGCTCCTACATATAAGGGGCCATCTGTAGTATTTAAAGCAATTGACTGATTACTTGTAGGCGTCTCTTGCCCATCGACAAAGGTTCTCACATTGGCCCCATCATAAGTTACCGCCAAATGGTGCCAATCGATATCGGTAAATGTATAACCTGTATTATAGTCGGCATTGTCGCCATAGAAATACAGGTCGTCTCCACTGAGGAAGAAGCCAAATGCCTCTCCTGGGGCGGGGTTTCCATAACTTACCGGATGTGTAATACCAGTGTTTCCAAGTCCATTTTTAAACCAGAATTCGAGTGTCCTAGGTGCCGCACCTGAAATCCCTACATTCCCAGCAGCAACCAGATAGGTCCCGGTGTTACCGTCGACGGAGATCGCATTTTCCGTTGGCGAAAGTCCAAGTGTGAAGAACTCGCCATCCAGCAGGTTCACTCCGCTGAAGGAAACGACATCTCCTATATAAGAAGTGGCAGTCGTAGCGGTAGCCCCTGTAGCAAAGTCTCCATCTCCATCCACCAATAGCTGGAAGTTTGAAGCTGCCAGACCCCCTGCGTAACCGAGCCCAGCCAGGTCGAATTGTATTTCTAAGTTCCCGACATCACCGCTGCTCTCCTGGGCTTTCCACACACGTGACATTCTGCTATCTACACCCGCAGGGACATTAGCTGAATTGTTATTGGAGAAAAGAGCACTGGTACCATCGTCGCCAATTACAAGGAATTGCATGTCAGCTGCAAATGGATTGATGTTGGCAACATTGCTCACCGCGATCGCGGTATGGGCCACAGCTACTACACCCGAGGCATTTTGGCTTCTGGACTGGCGTTGATCCAATCCGGAGGCATCATCCCTACCAATCGCTGTGATATCGTTATTATGACCCACATTCGTGGACCCGTTCCAGAATACCGTACCATCTGAGGCGATATAATTCCTTGGCACGGACTGCTCAATTGAAATGCCATATTTAACGGCCAAATAAGTTTCAATCTTTTGCCTGTCGGGAGAAGAAAGCGCCCCATCATACATAATTAACTCAGCGATGTTACCGTCCCAAGGTTCACTTCCACTCGAAGTGATGGCACCAATTGTCAAGGTACTTTGGGCATCGCCATTGTCCACTGAGGCCCCAGACACCTGTAAAGCACCATCCACCCAGCCTGTGAAGTTGGAAACCGTATACTCGAAAGAAGAGATATAATAATCGCCAATAGCAACGCTGAAGTAATCGCCGACTTGATTCGTTGGACCTTCGAAAAATGTAAAGTTGGTTCCTCCACCCCTGGTGTCCAGTCCTATGGTTCTGTTGAACATGCCCCCATCATGCCCAAATACCTTTCTCAATGGCGTATTGGCCGATTGATCACTATTAAACACTACAAAAGTGGTTAACGTTGGAGTGACCCCTGGGCTAATATCAAACGGTGCCGTCATAAAATGTGTACTTATATCTCCCTCAAAAGCAATTGCAGGGTTATAATTCACAGCGACATCCAACAACTCGGGTTGATTGGTGGAGGATGCTTGAGTAGCATTCAAGGAATTTACGGACTGATCATCCCACTGTGAAACATCTGTGGTCCCAGTTACTCCTTGATCCGCCTTTAGCCACAAGCCTAAATCGCTATGTACACCACCAGGAGTCGGCGAGAACATGGCCGGCGCTGAAAACTCGGAAGTTCCTTCTGCTAAGGTTGTAACTGTCGTCGTATAGTTGGAAGAAAGCGAGAAGGAACCAGCCAAAGACCAGCTATTGGAGGTTACAGAAGCAGATCCCACAAAGGTCGCTCCCTGATCGCTGGTGCAAACATCATCTGCCAAGAATACACGCACCACGGATCCATCCACCACGCCAGTAGTCGTTCCATCTATCTGAGAAGTTGAAACATTGGTAATCGCTGGAGCAGACAAAATCGGTGTTCCGGAGAACCCGATGCCACCCAAGGTGTTACAGAAAATACTATTCTCTAGCACTTCGACCGTACCCAAAGAGGTTGCCGCGTAGTAGACGCCAAACTGCCCATTACCGGCGATGATATTTTGTTGGCCTCCTCCAGCACCACCAATTTGCACATTGGTTACGCCGCTGCCCAGATAAATTCCGTCACCTAAATTCGCATCGAGGGTAACATCATCTGAAAGCACCCCGATGTTATTTCCTTGGATCACCACATTCGTGGAACCGATGACCACTTCAATACCGTCATCAGTCGTCCCATCACCATTATTGGCGATGATGTTGTCAAGTATTCTGACCGCCTGGGTTGAATTATTGATACCTGTGACTCCACTCAGTCTGATCCCTGCATCGGCATTTCGTGGATTCCCTGTACCGGTGGTAGTACCATCCGCGAACACGCCAATTTCATTGTTTTGTATCAACAGGTCGGTGGTACCACCCTGAACCTCGATACCGTAAGTGGAAGAATTGGCAAAAACGTTTCCAGATATAACGTTACCTGTACCGCCACCACCAGTAAATCTCAGGGCAAAAGGTCCAGTACTTGCAGTTGTCTGGCCATCGGCCATCACCCCGAAATAGTTGTTCAGGATGTTGATACCTGTTGGGTCGGTAGTAGTGATAGTACCCACACCCACGGTTGGCATCACGTTATTTTGGAAGGTAATATTCTGGGCCCCATTTTCCCAGGTATTAGTGCCCACTGAGTAGCCACCTCCATCATTAAGCTCCGTAAGGCCATCCTCTGTCGTGCCGAAGTAGTTGTTATCGACGGTGACATCAGTTGCCGTGCTGGCGAATGAGAATGTTGTTACGGAAGCGCCAAAGAAATTACGCTGGCCACTACCTGTGCCGCCGATCGTTATGTCATTACTCCCACTTTGAACCCTGATTCCATTGTCAGACTGGATCATGTCATTACCGGTATCATCTATACCGATTTTGTTTCCGTAAATCTGGATGGCATTGGATACTGTTGTCAAGAAGATCGCATAATTGTTGAGACCTGCTATTTGATTGCCCTCGTTAGCCAGGTAGTCCCCTCCAATCAAAATACCAGAACTTCCTGACATGGCCACTCCATAATCTTGTGCGTTTGATCCCGATCGATCGGTACCGGCGACATTAGTTCCTATTCTGTTGGCCTGTACGGTACCGCCTGTCGCACCCACAAAATATATGGCAGAATTACTATTGTGGTAGAAGATGTTGCCTTTGCCTGGTGCTCCAATAATTGCGGCGTTTCCGGTAACCCTGATCACCCCAGTTTCCGAACCGGTGCTTCCGTCATCAAAATTGGTCATTGCCAACCCATAGATCTCCACATTGTTGGCGCTGACCACTAAACCGTTCTGGTTCGCGGCAGAAGGGGTTGTTCCATCAATGACAACCATGTTCAATTCATCACCAAATACCCAACCAGTCTGAGTCGTACCGTCGATGACGGTGTTGTCTGCAGTAATTGCTGGCAGGTCGCTTCCGATTGCTATCACGTTGCCAGTGCCGGGAATATTGAAGGTGATCGTTGTACCAGGGTTACTGTTGGCATAGTTGATCGCCTCCCTGAGGGATCCTACGTTTGCATCAGCTGTAGTAGTTACAATACTTGGATCCTGGCTTACGCCTGAAGAAAATTCGGAAAGTCCGTTGGTGACATCCGTGACGGTTGCAACATAATACTCGGTGGCACTAATAGGGCTTGCGTAAGACCAATTAGAAGAAGTAACTGTCGCACTTCCAACATAGGTTTCTCCCTGATCATCCAGGCAGAGACCATTCACTTGGTAAATATCCACTGTGGAGCCATCCGCCGCTGTGGATGTACCAGCGACACCACCACTCGTTACACTTGTGATAACCGGAGCAGCAACCGTCGCGCCATTATCAAATAGAATACCATTTGCAGAGTTACAAAAGACACTGTTACTCGTGGACATCACAAAGCCGCTGGGGACTACAGAAAGGTTTTCAAAGAATAGTCCATTGACGCCATTATAAGCTATTGTATTCCCATCAACTTCTACGTTGGTAGTGTTGGACGAAATCGAAATACCCTCGCCGGCGTTACCATAGGCCGTTGTACCATCGGCTTCTGTACCTATGTTGTTACCCTGTATAAGAATATTCGAAACCGTGTTTTGAAGGAAAATGCCGTCCTCAGCTGGGGCATCTCCATTGCCTCCAATGGTATTTCCTGTTATTTCTATTCTTCCGGTTGTATTGTCTGAGCCATTGGAACTTTGAATTTGAATACCGTGTGCCAAGTTGGAAAGGCCTGTGCCAGTTTGGTCTCCGGCACTACTTGCACCAACAATGTTATTCTGGATTTTGACATCCGAAGTGACGCCCGTGACGAATACGCCGGCTCCTGTGTTCCCGGAGATGGTATTATTACTTATCTGTATTCCGGAAGGGCTTCCACTATTTTCTTCAACCGTAATACCTCGGGTATTGGACCCGTGGGTGCTGCCAGCATTTCCCGCACTGTTTAGACCTATGATATTATTGGAGACAATCACATTAGTCGGGGTTCCTACAATGCGGACATTGGCTACTGCATCGCTACCCGCAATCACGTTGGAAAAGCCAGTGGTAAGCGCACCGATGTTAATGTTATCCGCGCCTGCTCCGATGTAAATCCCTTCCCTGTTACCTAAGTCGTTGTTTCCGTTAATATCGGTACCAATGAGGTTACCATAGATATTGATAAAGTCGGATCCGTCTATTTGAATTCCCTCATCCGAAGAAGTTCCGTTGGCAGAGATCAGATTGCCTTCTCCTGCTCCGCTATCACCCCCAATTGTAATGTTGTCAGAACTCGAACTGATTCGGATACCGTTGTTCAGGTTGCCATTGGCAGAGATTCCATCTGTTGACGTACCAATTCGGTTACCTCGAATTGTACCTCCGCTGGTATTAAAGATGAATATACCGTAGTTGTTACCTGAAATTACATTCCCCTGATTTGCTGCACCTATGGCGAAATTATCCATGCCATTTGTCGAGGTAATCCCGTGATCGAAATTGAGGATATAGAGACCATATATTTCTACATTCGGATCATCGACTGTCAGGCCGTCATCACTCGCTCCCGCCGCCGTACCATCCAGCGTTACCATCATCCCTGTGTTTATATCCCAACCAGGCTGAGAGGTTCCGTCGATTGCTACACCAAGATCACCAACATTATTTAGGGTTGGAAGAGGTGTTGTTGGCTGAATCACCCACGGACCAGTTCCAGGGATATCAAAGGTGATCGTTTCTTTGGAGCCACTGGCATTGGCATCGGTGATCGCTTGCCTCAGGGAACCTGTGCCAGAATCATTGGTATTGACTACCAAATACTGTGGTGGTGTGAGTCCGCCGGAAGGTATCCAGTTTGAGCCTGTTCCGGTTTTTAGTATGCCGTTCAAAGTACCAGTGGTTCCACTGGTCGCATAGTCCACTATTTCTGGAGCAGGAACAGCCGTGTTATTGGCATTACCTACTGCCTCGTCGAACCGGTAGTAACCAACCAGCCCACTTTCATTGCCTGATATTGTCTTATAGATATCGGCCTTGATATCTGTCTCCACTCTTGCAAAATTCCAAACACGTAATTCGTCTATGGCGCCATCCATGTATCTCTCCGTACCTCCTTGAGGGTTAGCTCCGACCCAAACCTGCATGCCAGCGTCAGTTCCCCCGGTAGCATTGGTAAGTCCGGCTACCTGATTATCCTGAACGCCATTGATGTAAATCGTTACTGTAGAGGTGCCGGCAACAGCCCTTGTTGCCGCAACATGGGTCCATTCCCCTGGTGTCAGCGTACCTGTGGAGAGCACTTCATGATTAACTCCAGCCCCTGATTCCCAAAGGAGCCTCACCTCTCCTAATGTAGTGATCTGCAACTGGTAACTGATATTCCCAACTTCTAGCTCTCCACTCATTGAACGACTAACGATGGTTTGATTTTCGCTAGTGGTATTTCCATCCCAGCGTACCCAGGCCGAAATTGTGATATCACTTTGCAACTGAAGCTCCACGGGGTTACCCAAATCGACATAATCACCCGTGCCATCGAAATCCATGGCGGCACCAGCTTCAACTTGAATTGGACCAGTACTCACATAATCGCTGAATGTACCCGATCCATAATCGGAGCGTGCCCGTACATAATAAACAGTATTCGCAGAGAGACCGGCAGCGATGGTGGCCATTCCTGAAACCCCTATCGTTTGTTGTGTAACGAAGGAACCGAATGCCGGATCTGCGGAAACATCCAACTCCACGTCGGTAGCCGAGCCAGCGGCAAATTCTAGTTCAAATCCTGTAGTCGTCACGTTTGTTGGGTTGCCTAACGCCGGAGCTGGAGGCGCCAGCGCGTTAGAAGTAGACCACAATGGTCCCTCTACAGACCCATCAGCCGCTGGTGTGTTAGACACACCATTTAGCAAGGTCATGTCGTTGCCATTGTTGGACAAATCAAGCAAAGTGGTTCCTGAGGTTTGATCAAATCGGTAGTAACCGACGAGTCCAGTATCGTTACCCACCACCTCGGTATAAAGGTGATTTTGAATATCCAGGGCGGACCTGGCGACACTCCAAACCCTGACCTCATCCAGTTCCGCGGCAATCGAGAATGTCTCGATATTATCAAACAACCCTAGCTGGAAGAATGGATTGGCCGGCGTATTGACTGGTACACCATTGTCAATGGTCTCTACATACACTCCGTTAATGTACACATCAGACAAATTGCCAGTGCCAGGATAGACAATTGCCAGGTGGGTCCATTCCGAAACAGGAATAGTGGCTGTCGTGGCCTGAATGTCGTGGCCTACACCGAACCGGTGAAGTTTGACAAGACCAGATCCTCCATCATAACCAATAATTACGGTGTTATCAGTTACCGGCGTAGCATCACCCCACCAGGCTATCCATCTATCGCCGGTTTGAGCGGACCGGTTGATCCAGGTCTCAAAGGTGAATGGGCTGCTTCCGGATGGGAAGTTACTTGCACTAGCTAAGTTTAGGTGATCATTGGTACCATCTAGTGCCAGCGCGTTACCCGGTGTGATCATAAAAGGATTAGAATTCGCATAGGCACTTTCTGCGCCACCATTTGTCCCCTTGGCCCGGTAGTAATACTCTAAACCTGCCGAAAGGCCAACGCTGACTGGCGCAGTACCGGAAGTTCCTACCGGTATGTCAGTCGCAAAAGCGGGAGCAAATGAGGGGTTATCAGCTACATCCACGACGACATCCGTGGCACCACTTGGTGCAGTAAAATCTGCTGTGAAGCCGGATGCGGAGGCAGCGGTTGCATTGAAAATAGCTGGTGGATCAATAGTAAGTCCTTGCGCAGCCGAAAACTCAGAAATTCCATTGACAGCATCGGTTACTGTAGCCACATAGGTCTCTGCAGTGTTAATCGGGCCACCGAAAGTCCAGGCGGATGAGGTCACCGTGGTAGTCCCGACAAACGTGGCTCCTTGTGCGTCGGCGCAGGAAGAATTGGTTTGATAGATGTTGATTATGGAAGCATCCGGTGCTGTGGAAGATCCGGAAATCTCGCTTCCATTGACCGTGGTGATGACCGGCGCGTCCACCGTGGTAGGATCCGTCTCAAAGTTGATACCCACACCTGTATTACAGAAGAAGCTGTTGGTGGTGTTAATCAAGAAAGTCGGATCAGCGCCCGCTTCATTGTCGAAGAATATACCATCCGCGCCATTGTAGGCAATAGTATTCGCATCTATCTCGATGTTGGTAGGAGAAAGCGCATAAATACCAGGGCCTATATTGCCATAGGCTGTCAAGCCATCTGTTTCTACCCCAATTTTATTGTTTTGAACAAGGATGTTGGTGCTGCTTTGCAGCGACAAGGCACGGTCGTTGGCAGCACTATCTCCATTTCCGGAGATAACATTGCCGGTAAGTTCTATTCTACCGGTTGTATTATCCACTCCAGAGGCACTAATGTAAATACCCCCTCCATCATTGGACAGATTGGTTCCTGATTGAGTTCCACTGCTATTAGTACCAATAAAGTTGTCCCGCACTTTTGTATCCACCGTGATCGGGCCATTGATCGAGATGGCCACACCGGACATACCAGAGATGGTATTGTTCAGAATTTCCACTGCCGTGGCACTTACACCAATAGTAATTCCTGGTACACTGGAAGCAGACAATTCAATGGCTGTATTTCCTGCACTGTTCAAGCCAATGATATTATTCTGAATGACGACACCACTAGGAGTGCCTGCGAGAACAACCTCCCCATTGTATTGCGCACCGGCGATGACATTACCAAAACCAGATGTGTTGCTTCCTACGTTGATGGTGTTGCCGCTAGTTATTCCAATTGAAAAGGCATTACCCAGATCACTGTCTCCATTAACATTGGTTCCAATGAGGTTACCATAGATATTGATATTGCTATTACCAGCAGCAAGTTGAATACCCGCGTAAGTAGAGCCGCCATTGCCGGAGATCAGGTTGCCCTCTCCAGCTCCCGAATCGCCTCCGACGGTAATATTCGAGGCAGAGCTCAGGTACACACCCCAGCGGTCGTTGCCAGAGACTCCCAGACCGTCCGCCGTGGTACCTATTCGGTTCGATTGGATGGTGCCGCCATCTACGCCAGATCCAATGTTAATACCTCGGAAATCATTACCATGTAAATGGTTACCCCTCGTTGGTGCACCAATCACCACGCCGTCCCCATTTCCATCTACCTGAATCGCATCACTGAAATTGGTGATTGCCAACCCGTACACTTCCACATTTGGCGCATTGATGACCAGGGCGTCGTAAGCACCAGCCGAAAAAGCAGATAGGGTGGGCATGGATCCTGTATCAAAATTCCACCCACCCTGAGTGGTTGCATCGATGACCATTCCGTTGACATTGGTAATGGTAGGTAGCGCACTTTGCAAAGTAATTGTCCAGGGACCGCTACTACCTGGAATATTGAAGGTGATCGTCTCTTTGGATGCACTCATGTCAGCATCCGTGATCGCTTGCCGCAGCGATCCCGGACCTGAATCATCCGTATTCACCACCGTGTAAGGAGGTATAGTCGCAGCAGCAACTGGGGCTGCATTAGTGTTAACAGCAGCCGCAGCACTGACAAAGCTTCCGTTATGTGCTCCTACAACATCATCTGCCATCAGGTCATTGAAATTCCAGTAAGCGATGAGATTCGCTTCGTTGCCGATGATTTCGGCATCTTTCTCACTGTTGATTGCCACCACATCCTTCGCGTAGCCCCACATCCGCACTTCATCGATAAAACCGTTGAATTCACGAGCTGCATTATTGGTCCATGCACCAATTCTAAGAACTTGTGTGCCTGTGTTGGCAGCGGCTGTATTGGAAGAGGATCCTTCCTCGACCCCATCCACAAAAATCCTCTTGGTCGTGCCATCAAAAGTGAGCGCAACATGATGCCATGTATTCAGACTTAACACTATTCCTGTTGTAAACTCATGGCCGCCAATTCTTGCAGCCAGCTGACCCCCGCCTTGTTCCCACAGCACAAAACCAGCATTGTCGTTCTTAGCGATTATGCCTGGGAAAGTAGCCCCGCCTCCATCAAATTCCCTGAAATACACCCAAGCCTCGGCCGTGAAGTTCGTTGTAACCGCAAGCTCGGTCGCATGTGGGACTTCTACGTACTGGGCAGAAGCATCGTCCAATTCGACGGAAGCATGTTGGCGGTAGCTCGTAGTAAAAGGCACCGATGCTGCCGCATTGCTATTACCCGTCAAATCTGTCACAACCGCGGCACCCAGGTCAACGCTTACAATACCATCACCAGAAGGTGTTATATCCGCTGTGAACGTCGTGTTATCACCGGTGGTCAAGTTGCTTGCGGATCCATTAGTAACACTAATATCCGCATCCTCAAACCCGGAAACTATTTCATCAAAAGTGAACGTAACGCTAAACGGGCTCGTGCTCGAGTTCCCCAATTCTGCACTCGTAATGACCACAGTTGGCTGAGTAGTATCCAAACCACCAGGCTGTGCCACTCCATGCGTCGCCGACACATAGTCCGTAGCATTATCCATATTGGTGAGGGTACCGTCGTTACCGCCAGTTGAAGCATCCGGTAGGTTATCATCACCTGGTCCATCGGACATATTATAGTAAGCTACCAGATTAGGTTCAGAGCCACTCAACTCTACGTCTTTGAAGGCTACGATCTGATCGAGGGCTCTCTCCACGCTCCAGATTCTTACCTCATCTATCTCTCCTTGCGTAAAGTTGATTGTTCCATCGCCTGAACCTATTCGCAATGGTAGCGAACTGAACGAAGCCGTTTCACTATGTGTAGCCTCCAGAACACCATCAATGTAAAGTCTGGTGGTACTACCATCTGTCGTGGCCGCTATGTGGTGCCATTGATCGTCTAAGATGGATGAGGATGATTCATCTAGTGCACTATTATTGCCGGTGGTTTCATCGAAAAACGCCATCACCCTGCCTGCAGTAAAGCGATTGGCATAGATTCCGGAGCCACCCACTTGTACTATGAAAGAGGTCGAGGTTTTACTTGAGTTAAGTCTTACCCATGTTTCGAAGGTGACTCCTGCGGGCGAAAGTCCAAGGTCCACAGCTTCGACAAAGTCATTGGTACCATCAAAGTCTAGCGCCAGGTTATCCCCGCTCGCTTGCACATCGAAAGTGTAGACACCCTCATCTGCATCATCATTGTTAATGGTAACGGTCCCCACTGTTGATCCTAGCGACACTGGATCTACATTTATATCGATTTCCTGAGAGCTCCCGGCGCTAATCGTAAACGGTGTGGCAGGTGCAAATCCAACTGAGAAATCCCCGGTAGCTCCAATGGAATTGATCGTCAGGTCCGTATCACCGGTATTGGCCAGGGTAAAGGTCCTAACCCCTGTTTCTCCCAATGCCACTACACCGTAATCAGTACCGTCCGTGGTTACTGGTGTGATATCACCAGAGGTAATGGTTTCACCATTTCCGAATACATCCAACTCTTGCCCGGAAGACAATGCCATCACTCCATTGGTTGCGGAGATCCAATTCGGTGCTGCATGCAGCGTCGCACCGTCGATTCCCTCCCGTACTTCACCATCCTGCGCACCGTCCAATGTTGCTAGGTCAGGCAGATTGGTACCCGTCGTTTCGTTGAACTGCCAGTAACCCACCAAGCCAGTTTCTATGCCCGTCAATTCCAAATCCTTGAAGGCGGCAATCTGGTCTCCTGTTCGCTCGGTATTCCAAATACGAACCTCATCCAACTGCCCGTCCCATGCGGCGTTGCTGACTGTCTGGTCGCCAATTTCCAGAGGCGTGCTATGAACAATCGTACCAGAGGTCACATTGTCACTTAGCACTGAGGTCGTTTGCCTGACGCCATCTATAAAAATGTTAACTCCAGCCGCTGTTGAACTTCCATCGTAGGTCGCGGCCAAATGATGCCACTGGTTCTGGGTAATCGCACTGGCGCCTACTATTATCTGATCACCCGCTGTGTTCTGAATATACAATTGTGGCTGCAAGCCTGAAATGAAGAAGACATAGCCCTCCGAGCTTGCACCTCGCTTAGCCACCATGATCCTACTATCAACTACCTCTTTTCTGGCCCAGACCTCTATGGAGAATGGGTCGGTTCGCTCAAAGTCAAAAGATGATTGATCCCCAGTGGTAATCACTATATCATCCGAGCCATCGTAATCCAGCGTGTTGAACGTGGGTGCCACAGTGGCCACCACACCAATTCCAAATTCCGAAATGCCATTTGTGAGGTCATCAACAATAGCTACATAAGTATTGCCCGCTGTGAAACTATGGGACGCACTGTAGGCGTTAGATGCCACGGTGGCGGTGCCAATAAATGTTTTCCCCTGACCATCAAGGCAAGAACCATCGACTTCATAAATGGAAACGGTGCTTCCATCGGCCGCTGTGACCGTACCAGAAACTGAAGTTGTGTTTATATCGTCGATTGTGGGGGCGCCAACAAGCGGACCATTTTCAAACTCTATACCCTTGATTGTGTTACAGAAAATGCTATTCCTCTCAATGAAATTGCCAATATCTGTCGTCAGATTGTCGAAGAACAAACCACTGCTGCCATTGTAGGCAATGATGTTTTCAAGTGCCGAACCTCCGATTGTCACGCCAGTGGTCGCATCGCTCAAATTAATACCATGTGTGAAATTCCCTAGCGCGGCTGTTCCCGTTTGATCTGTACCTATATTATTTCCTGTGATTAAAACATTGGAGCATGTCAGCGTGAAGTTGATACCGTGATCGTTGGTCGCATCGCCATTGCCTGAAATGGTATTATTGACAATTTGCAGCCGATTTATTCCATTGTCGGCGCCATTAGTATTTCGCATGGTAATACCGTGCCCGTTGTTACCAAATCCAGCCACCGCCGTACCATCAGCACGAAGACCGATCAGGTTATTTTGTACAATGAGGTTGGTGCCGGAAAGGCCATCCAAATCAATTCCATCACCCGTATTACCAGAGATTACATTGTCCTGAATGAGTGTGTTGCTGGCGTTCACTGTCATTCGAATACCATCACCAGTATTACCAATCGCAGTGGTACCATTTGCTGCTAAGCCAATATAATTCTCCTGAATGGTATGATCAGAACCAGATTGCATTACGATACCTGAAACACCATTCCCGGAAATAATATTTCTTTGGCCGCTGCCCGTCCCTCCAATTGTGACAAAATCCGCTCCACTCGAAACATTGATACCTCTCAAATTACCCAGGGCAGCAGTTCCCGCAGCATTGGTTCCAATGTAGTTTCCATATACGTTGACATTGTCAGAAGACGAAATCTCCAGTGCATAGTCTGTTCCTGAGACTCCATTGTCAGCGATAACGTTGCCTTCCCCTGCGCCTGAATCTCCTCCTACTGTCAAGCCATTGGATCCGGTTATCGAAATTCCATTATTGCTATTTCCATCGCCTAAGGTACCGTCCGGAGTTGTTCCAACCCAGTTGCCTTGAATGAAACCACTACCTGCACCGGCGATGTTCATTCCTGTGAAGTTGGCGCTGACAATATTTCCTTTGCCGGCGGCTCCTATTCTTAAGTTCGTGGAAGTGCCCGAAGATCGGATACCGTTGCTACTGAAGTTGGTGATGTAGAATCCATATATCTCGACATTAGTGGCGCTAATATCGATGCCGTTCCCGGTGGCGCTCGTTCCATCTAAATGGACCATCCGCGAAGCATCCCCAAAGGTCCAATCGGGTTGCGTGGATGCATCTATAATCGTCCCTGAAGCTGTTATCGTCGGCAGCGCACTTTGTAAATTAATCGTCGGGGATCCCACTCCGCCAATGGCGAATGTGATTGTCTGATTTGTACTCGCATTGGCATCAGTTATGGCCTGACGCAATGATCCAGGTCCAGAATCATCGGTATTTGTAACCAAGTAAAGTGGCGGATCCAATGCTGGTGAACTTGTCCAGATAGGACCATTGGTTGTCCCATCAGCTGGTGGTGTGTTAGTTGGGCCATTCATTAAGGTACCCGTAACGGCACCAGCGCCCCGGTCAGGCAAAGTCGTTCCTGACGCCAGGTTAAAATCGTAGTAGGCGACCAGACCTGGTTCTGTACCAGACAGCTCAGTATATCTGTTTGCTTGTATTTCTGCTGCTGTTCTAACATCATTCCAAACCCGGATTTCGTCAATGGTGCCATTCACATATCGGCTAGTGGCATTGCGGGCGATGTGCACATTGTCCGTAGAAGGTTCAATTCCAGTCCCTCCGACGACCTGAGTCCCTTGCGACACACCATCCAGGAATGTCTCCACACTGGTGCCATTCAGGACAGCTGCCACATGATACCAAGTGTCGACTGAAATTGGGATCATTGTACCTGAGTATTGTGTAGCGTCATTGTCGCGGTAAGTGAAAAAGATATTGCCACCGGCAACTCGTAACTCAAAACCATGAGGAACGCCTGACTGTGTATTTGATATGATTTCCTGTTCGTTGGTCACATTGTCCATGTTGATCCAGGCTTCCACTGTTAATTGGGTGGCATTGTCGAATGTGGTATTGAGCGCGGTTCCCAGGTCCACATAGTCATCCGCACCGTCAAAGTCAAGGGCATTGGCAGGAGGTATAAAATCATCAGCAATGGTGTAATAGCCATCTGCAATCCCCAAGGCATTGCCAGTGAAACTCACCGAATTTCCATTGATCACTGAGACACTTGAAAACAGCGTAAAGTCCCCTGAATTCGTTGATCGGTAGATCAAAGCAAAGTTGGCTGACTCTCTCGTCAATCCTGCTTCATCAAAGTCGAACGTGATGGTGGCATCTCCTCCGTTACTGGCGACATCCGTTACCTGAATATACCAGGACCGGGCCCACCTGTTGGTATATCCTACTGGCAGGTCGGTCTGCACTATTCCATGTGTGGTTCCATCGTGTCCCATCAGCATGTAGTCTCCGGCATCTGCAAGGAAAGCAACGTCAGATAAAGTTGCTGCACCAGAGTTACCTTCAGTATCGGAACCATCTGCTTCGTGGCCGATACCAATTACCTCGAAATCGAAATCTCCATTGATATTGTCGTCCCCCACGTAAAGATCTCCCGTGATCGGCGCATCATACTTGGCAGACAAGTAATTGGTAATGATGTTGCGGCTTGCTAGACCTACTGGTGCATCGAAAACTATCACCTCCGCTATATCCGCATTCTGAAAGTGCGTTGCTCCGGCGGGTTGATATGCCCCCAAATTGATTTTGTTCAATTCCGTCGCTCCGAAATCACTGCTTGTTATTGTGAAGAAATCCGTGGTTTCCCCGTTGACTTGAAGTTCAGATTGGTCAGCGCCCTGGTCAACTGCATAATAGGCTCGGAATATTCCCGTTTCCGGTGTTGTATAGTCATAGGAAACGGCCGCAGGCACGGTACCACTTGTGTACAACACACCAACCTGATTGGCCCCTTGGCCAAGATCAGAAATATTCGAGGCAGTATTAGTTCGGTAGGTTCCCAGGTGATACCCATTGTCCGGAGAACTGAAGACAATACCCTCATTGGCATATCCGTTGATCCTTCCAGCAATAAATATCTCCGGTGTTATTCCTGCTGAGGATGCAAGGGCAGTATTCTCCAGCCACTGCGTGGACCCATTGAAGCTAATCGCCGGAAGCCCGTTGAACAGACCGGTTGTATAAGTCGGCGCAACAGTGGCGCTGAGATCGTTGCTATTTCCTGAAAGATCATTCCACGAAGTTATGCTTGCGCCGTTGACAGTTGAATTGGTGCCTTGATCCGCACTCAGCCATAATTTCAGGCTACTTAATCCGTCGGTATCTCCTACTCCTCCTGGACCAGTAGTCCCTATCGTAGCAATACCCGTCGTAACTTCAACTAAAGTGGGCACTGGCTGCGAATTCGGCGACCCCTCATCGTCCGATGCCACTACCCAAATATCGTAGTTTGTAGAACCGGAGAGGCCACCAATATTTGCCACTACATCAGTAGCAATGGATCCCACGGCGAAACTGCTAGACGAAATTATTCCCGTACCGGTTCCCCCCAAAACGTCTGCGGAAGTTGGTGTGGATCCATCTGCATAGACCCCCCAATTAACTGTTCCCAATTCATTCAGTTGGACAACCAAATCAAAATTGTCGCCTGCCACGTTTTGCGCCTGCGGATAGCCCACTTCAAAAAGTGGCGCAAATATGTCTGCAGCGAAGGCTGAAGAAGCGGTATAAGTTGGGGGACCAACCAATGTTCCATTCGCTCCTGCTACCAGGTCGATCAAGTCACCTGAGGTTTGATTAAAATGGTAGGATGCTACTAACCCTCCAGCCGAGCTGAGCGTTGAGTAGGCACTTGCTGAGATGTCTGCTGCTGATCTGGCGGAGGACCAGATACGAACCTCATCAATAAGTCCGTCGAAATGTTCTGCAGAGCCGGAATAAGGAGCAGCTCCAATGAATTGACTAGGCGATGCATCATAGAAGACATTGCCTGATCGTGGTTGAGACCCAATTAGCTGTCCATTTACATACAAGTATTGGTTGGTTCCATCGTAGACTGCTGCGATATGAGACCATTTGTTTTCATAATCCGCCGGAGTAATGGGTACATCTAATTCCTGATAATCAACTGAGGTCCTCAAGCCAAATGATAAGGTGGTATTCGTCTGGAAGGCAATAAACCATGATGGGAGATTCGGATCTTCCATTTGCCTTATGACCGCCGTACTGCCCAGGGAGTTAGGAAAAATCCATGCCTCCAACGTAAGTGCTGTTGTTGGTGTAGTTACGACCGGAATATCCACATAATCTGTGGTCCCATTAAAGGAAAGGGCATTCTCAGGAGGGGCAAGGGTAGTCACCTCAACCAGGGTTGGATCAGTTTGCGAATTGGGAACTCCTTCATCGTCAGACGCCACTATCCAGATGTCATAGTTTGTCGACCCAGAAAGACCACCAATATTTGCCACTACATTGGTAGCAATGGATCCCACGGCGAAACTGCTAGAGGATATTATTCCCGTACCGGTTCCTCCCAAAACGTCCGCGGCGGTTGGTATAGAGCCATCCGCATAGACACCCCAATTAACAGTTCCCAATTCATTCAGTTGAACAACCAGGTCAAAATTATCGCTTGCTACGTTTTGTGCCTGCGGGTAGCCGGTTTCAAATAAAGGAGGGAAATAATCGGTATCGTAGGCGGTGGAAGCAATGAAACTTGGTGCGCCAAATGCGCCTGCATTGTAGCTATCGGTGGCATCATCAATGAACGAAGCTCCCGTATCCTGATTGAAATTGTATGAAATTCTTAATCCGGTACCTGCTCCTAGCTCCTGGTAGGCATTGTCCACAATCTGCTCCTGGGTCCTTTCGACATTCCATACGCGGAATGCATCCATGTAACCCTGATACAGCAAATCGTAACTCGCTCCATTCCAGTTGCCGAAAATCGTCAGTTCATCATCCACACCGTCCGGAAGAGAAACACCGGTGAAAGTGCCCATCACCTGACCGTCCTGATAGAAAGTACCATTCCCCGACGGATCAACGGTAAAAGCGAAATGCACCCAGCGTGTCCCCGCATTCAGTCCGAAGGTCGAATTGGCCGATTGGCCACCCGCATTTAGGGTATAAAAATCACTGTTAGGGGTATAGGTCAAATCAATCAGGTTCGTGCCATTCCCATCATCCAGCGAAAAGACCTCACTCGGTGCGCCACTTCCAATTTGCGGATTAGTCCAGAACTCGACCGTAAAACCTCCGGTGTAAGTCTCAAATTGAACCACATCACTTGCATCAACATAATCATCTGAGCCGTCGGCACTGATCGCATTTGGCGGTGCATTAGCAGTCATGGCCTCGATCAGCGTGACCGTCTGCGACTGATTTGTTGATGGCGTGGCTTCGTCTTCCGTTACTAGATAAATATCATAATCCAAGGCCTCGGAAAGACCTGAAATGTTAACGATTGCATTCGTACTAGCAGCTGTAACATCAAGGGTGCCAAAAATCAATCCACCGGTACCGGCACCTCCAATCACTTCCGCCGGGGTAGGCGTTGGAGAAAGATCGGAATAAACACCCCAGTGGACGTCACCAATCTCATTCAACTGAACCACCAGGTCAAGATTGTCATATGAGATATTTTGGACTTGAGGAAAAGTCGGCTCGAAAAATGGCGGGAATGCATCCTCGAAGAGTGCGGTCGACGATGTATAAAAGGGGTCTCCAAGCAAAGTACCATCACCAGTGCCGGTCAAGTCAATAAGGTTTCCGGAGGTTTGATTGAAGCCATACGATCTTTCCAGGCCTGTACCAGTTGATAAGGTGGTATAAGCGTCCGCCTGAATTTGTGCCTGCGTTCGCGCCACACTCCACAGTCTCACTTCATCAATCAGGCCGTCAAATTCGCTACTGGATTGATCTGATCGAATACCTATTGTAATTGGGTGAGAAAACGTATGATCCACTATAGCCCCAAGTGTCTGTGTTGCTACGAGTTCGCCATTCAGATAGAGGTTGTGGGTGAGGCCATCCCGGACCGCTGCTACGTGATACCACTCACTGGTATTTACCGTCGCTTGCAGGTTGGCACCTCCCAAAATGAAACGAAGGGTATTTCCGCCGGAAATATCCAAGGTTAGCTCAGGACTACTTCCGGACTGATCTTTGGCAATGATCTTTTCGACAGGATCTGGTCCGTCACGATAGAAGAACCAAGCCTCCCAGGTGAAATTATCCATTCCTATGGCCGTAGTAATATTGGTGTTTACACCATCTCCTGTCCCATCAAAGTCAAGGGCATTGTCAGGAGGAGACAAAGTTGTTACCTCCAACAGGGTCGGGTCTGTCTGCAGATTAGGTGATCCCTCATCATCCTGTGCCGCAATGTAAATGTCGTAGGGCGTACCCGCCGTAAGTCCTGGAATGTTGTTGCTGGCGTCGGTTAACGCCGTGGGAACGGCAATAATACCATTGAAGAGTTGACCTGTTACGGCGACAGATCCGGAATTAGCAACCTCTGACCCAGTTGGAGCAGCGGATCCATCAGTAACCACCACGTAATAGGCATTACCTGGCTCGTTCAATTGGACGAACAAATCAAAGTTGTCCTCCGCCACATTTTGAGCTTGCGGATAGCCTGGTTCGAATGCTGGTGGTAATACGTCCGAGTCAAAGGCAGTAGAAGTAGCATAGGTGCCATTGTAGAATGTGCCATCATTGGCATTGGCCGTGAGGTCAATTGGAATTCCTGAGTTCTGGTTAAAATTATAGGCCGCTACTAAGTTCGGATCTGATGTGATCTCCGTGTCTGCTGCAGCGATTATTTCACTTTGATTAAGCTCTTTGTCCCAAACAGTTAATCGATCGATCTGACCATGAACACGGAACGAGGCACCACTGGAATTCGCCCCTACCGAAATAAAATTAGTACCACCATTGGGATTGAGGGCTGTCGCATTTTCATACAACAACTCTCCATTTTTGTAGAGTTTCAACCCGCCCGACGTTTGCACCATGGCCAAATGTTCCCATACGCCCTGCACGGAGTTAACGCCTGTAGCGTAATTTACGTCTGCAAAGATTTCGAATTCGCCATTGGACGCTACATTGAGGGCCCGGTCAAATCCACCATTGTCATTACCCACCAACTGATGGTAGGATTCATCCACAACGCCATCGCGTTTATACCACATAGTGATGGTAAGAGAAGGTATTGACGCACTGTTAATATCAACAGGCAAGAAGGCGTAATCGTCATTTCCGTCAAGGGTAAGCGCATTTTCTAGCATGGCTGCACCTGAAAAGGCCACCCATCCTGGGGAAGTGAAAGTACCTGAAGCAGCTCCATTCCATGTACCGTCATTGACATTTCTACTGCGATCTACTGCATCGGTCCCAGTGTTTTCATCCAGCGGATAATAAGCCACCAAATCTGTCGGATAAGAACCTGAAGAGAGATCAAGTGGTACAAACCGGTCAGGAAATGTCGTTCGTGAACTGTTCCATATTTTAATTTCATCTACTTCTCCCCGCAAATGCTGAGTACCGGTATCAGCCCCAGCTCCAACCGCCAAACTCTCGGTTTGCGATTGCATGGTATAAGTAAAAGGAGAACCCACGGCCACATTGTCCAGATAAATTCTACTTCCATTAACAATTCCGTCACCGAACTCGAAAGCCACATGGTGCCATTGATCGTCCATAATATTGACCCCCGAGCTATGGTAGGTAGAGGTTGACCAATCGTAGACTCCCAATTCCGTGGAGACATCCGACCTGGCGAAAATCCCATAGGCCAATTGTTTGACCACTATTCCTGCCCAGTCAACGGGCTGCGAAGAAGATACCTTGACCCAAAATTCGATGGTTGCCTGGCCACCTGAAAATTGCAATTCCGGGCTGTTGCCCATGACCAGGTAATCATCCGTGCCATCCAAATCCATGGCGCTCCCTGGAAATCCTTCAGTGCTTGCAAACTCAACTTCCGATCGGGCAACGCCAAATCCGTTCACCGCCTCAACTATGTAGAATCTTCTTGTGCCGTCTTCAGCAAAGGTTGCAGCACTAGCGTCGGCCCCCAGGCCGAGTCCTGTTACCTCCACTTCACCTCCTCCAAAGTTGCCGTAGGCATTGGATCGGAAAACTCTGTAACTGGTTTCGTTAGCGGCATTATCTGTCCACTCGATGGTGATGTTGCTTCCATCGGGAGAATAGGCCACCACATCGGAAGGAGGAGCCGGTAGATTGTTGGTGCTTCCGGGCGTAGCGGCAGTGGCCACAAAGTCCACATCATCTGTATCCGTATCCGCCCCGTCGAAAGCCCTGGAAACGGATTCATCAAACTTGTCATTGGCGTTACCACTAGGGGCCTGGCCGGTGCTTCCGCCCAGATCAACTCTATCAATTTCAAATCCGCTATGAAGTAATACCACATCTACGGTATTTGTCATGGTACTACCGCCATCAGGGTTACCGAGTAAAATGAAATCTCCAATTTGAGTACTTGTCACTGATCCTCCCCCCGCAGGGAAGAAAGTGGCTACATCAAATGCTCCAGTGTTGGTAAGGTCCCCTGAGAACCGAAGGGTGGTGCCATCATCGTCGTATACCTCTATTGTGAAATTGGCTGTTAGGTCAAGGCCCGCCTCATTGACATAGAGCTCTATGTATTCGTCTATATCAGAAACTGTTCCGCCGCCATCAGTGCCATTAAAGCCATTAGTACTCCAGTCGGTTTGAGGATCGGTAACTACCTCGTTGATTTTTACATCCGGAACAACCAGGGCTGCGTCACCGGTAATGGTCCAGGCACTTGGCGCTCCTGTTAAGGTAGTTCGGCCAGCGGCACCGGCAGATGAATAAGTAAGGCCCGTAGCCCCCAGGGTCGTACCAACTTGAAGGCTGACCGATTGGGTAGCCCATCCGTTGAGAATCGCGTCATAATTAGCTGTCGAAATGGCCGTATTGCTCAACATATTGGTCATGTTGGACGCTGCCGTCACTGTCCAACCACCTAGATCCTGATCAAACGCAGAGGCATTGAAGAACATGAAACTCATGTTGCTGACCATATCCACATCCCAACTACTCAGGTTCTGATTGAAAGTAGAGGAGCCCTGGAACATACCGGACATATTGGTGGCACTACTAGTGATCCAGCCGCTGATATTTTGGTTAAATGATGGAAGGTCCCGGAAGAGCTCTGTCATAATGGAAACATTGGCCACGTTCCAGGTCGTCACATTTCCGTTAAAAGCTGTGGCACCGCTAAACATAAGGCCCATGTCGGTGATGCCGCTGACATCCCAACTGCTAAGGTCGCCGCTGAAGGAACTGGCATTGCGGAACATGCTCCCCAAACTGGACACACCCGATAAGTCCGGTGCGTCCGTCGCATTGTAGGTCAGGTTGGATGCGCCGTAAAAGGCACTCTGGAAGCTGGTCCATGCAATATCTCCCCACTGTTCGATTGTTTGAATTTTAGTTTGATCCCCCCCATTGTTGAAATAAATTCTCGGGAAATCCCCAGTAACCTGAACATCATAAGTACCAGCAACGGCATAGGTATGTGACGCATCACCCAGGAAAGCGGTTTCCACCACACCATCTCCCCAATCCACGGTATAATCATAGCCCGTGGATGTGGTTGGAATAGTGATCATTTCGGAAGAAACGGTCGTTTGCCAGGTTGTGATGAATGCCCGTGAAAGGGCTTGAGAAGGAATCCAGTTGGACTGGTTTCCACTCAATGTGAATCCGGCATCCAAGGTTCCATTCAATCCATTCGAAGAATAGTCAATGAGTGTTGTTTCAGTGCTGTTTGCTCCATTCGCTGCACCCTGATCAAATCGAAAATAAGCGACGAGACCAGCGTCATCACCAGCTAACACGGTTCCCAAGTTTGGGACAATTTCTGTAGTCAAATCTCTTGCTGAACTCCAAACCCTCACTTCATCCATCCTGCCATTGAAGAAATTACCTCCTGCAGTCAGTGTGCCACGATTTGCAAATTCCAAATTGTTTGTGGAGTTAGTTGGGGTGAAAGTGCCGCTAAAACCGGATGTACCATCCAATACCCCATCTACATAAACGCGGAGTTGAGTTCCGTCTTTTACCCCCGCTAGGTGATACCAAATCCCTGTTTGTAAACTAGTAGCTCCTGCAACTGTCTGGACGCCCGCATCCGTAATTATTGAATAACTCAAATTCTGATTGTTTAATGTCAGGAAGTAGTCTCCATCCACCAAAGAATTCCCAATTTTTCCTACCAAGTACTTTGTTGTTCCAACATCTTCGAAGTGGAACCACCCTTCTACAGTTTGATCAAAATTGTCTAGTGTGGCGTCATGATTGATGGTGATTTTATCATCCGCTCCATCAAAGTCGAGGGTATTTCCCGGGCCTATAAAAAATGGTGCGGACACATTATAGTCACTATTTCCACCGCCGAAAATCGCCCTGGCGCGCAGGTAATATTGCTGGTTGGAAATGAGTGCCAGTACAATATTGGCCGTACCAGGTGTGGTACCCAGGTTTTGCGTCAGGCTTGGTGCTGCGAAAGTGGGTTCCGTAGCTACCTGCAGCTCCACTTGTGTTGCACCGGCAGGAACGGTGAAATTCACATCAAACCCTGCCGAGGTGATGTTGAAGCCGCTTGTGATGGACGGTCGCTGGAATACCTCCACCGCCGTACTGTTAATACAGCCAGTGGTATTGTCGGTGACTTCCAAATAATAGACAGCTGCTGCCAGTCCCGTAATGGAAGGGCCAGAACCCACAGCCGAAGTGAGTCCGGCATCCGAGTACCATTGGTAGGTGTAAGGGCCCGGCGTGCCGGAAGCGGTGCCTGTTGCATCCAGCGTGCCGTCATTGGCGCTGGAGCCAGTTTCATCGCTGACCACTATACTTCCTGTGGCTATAGCGGGTGTAACGGCGACATCCGAAACAGCCACTTGCTGGATGTCTAAACAGCCCGTGTCATTGTTAAGGACTTCTATAGTGTAATTTCCTGGTGCCAGGTTGCTTGCCGTGATACCCGTACCACCAGCTACATTGCTGTTGGTGGCGGACCCGCCATCGGAAATCGGACCAGCTGTGCCAATGCCGTCATAGATCGTCATGGTATAGTTGCCAGCCGGTTCGCCGCTAGCCGTAGAGGCTGTTACAGCAATGCTGCCATTTGCTCCAACACAAAACGAATTGTTGGTAATGACGGGAACGATCGTTGGAATGGTACATGGCTCAGCGATAGAGGCATTCCCCGTGACCCAGTCCGTATCAGGGTCCATGTTTTGAAGTGTGCCATCATATTGAGCAGGTGTAATATCATTGTCTGTCAAGGTACTGGAGCTGGGCCCATCGGAAAAAGAGTAATAAGCCAGAAGCCCTGCTTCGTCACCTGCCAATTCACGGTCTTTCTCGGCGTTGATCGTGGCGGCATCCCTAACGATATTCCAAATGCGTACCTCGTCGATCTGACCCTGCATGATTTCATTAGGGTAGGTAGCTAAATCGCCGCCAATGTTGGCGTTCTGCGACGTGTTGAAAAAAGTACCACTTTTGGCTGTAGAACCATCCTCTACGCCATTGAAGTATACACGCACGGTAGTACCATCCCATGTGCCCGCGACGTGCGTCCAGGTATTGAGGGGCACATCAGTGGTACCGGTAGCGTTGGCTAAAGTCCCGTCACTTACCCAGAATGCAGGCTTGTTGTTATCAATTCTAAGCAAGAATTGCATGGTGCTGGAAACATAATTCCCGGCCACCGTATAGAGGGTGCGTGCGTTAGAAGTTCGATAGACCCAAGCTTCAACGGTGATATTGCTGGTGCCAGTAAGTTGGGTGTTGATCGTGTTGCCAAGGTCCACAAAGTCGTTGGTCCCATCAAAATCCAAGGCTGTGTTTTGGGCATTGGTACTAAGGTCAAAAGTGTAGCTGCCCTCGTCACCGTCATCGCTAAGCACAGTCACGGTACCAAGTCGTGTACCAATGGCTGTCGGGTCAATATTGATATCAAATTCCTCAGATTCTCCGGGAGCAATCGTAAAGTCATAAGGCGCCGGTGCGCCAGGAGCAAATCCTACTGAGTAATCAGCTCCCGTCAATTGAATATCCGAGATGGACAGCGTGGTTTGTCCCGTATTGGCAATGGTGAAGGTCCTTGAGGTGCTTGCGCCTCGTGCCACGAGACCGAAATCCGTATTGTCCGTTCCGTCAGGGGTTACATCACCGCTGAGGATTTCATTTCCATTTCCGAAAACAGCTATCTCCTGTGAGCTGCTCAAAGGACTAAAAGACTGAGCCGAATTCACTTGTGTAGCTCCACTGAGTGTACCATTGTTTGCCCCACCTATGGCAGTCGCCTGATCAGTCAAAGTCGTATTGACGGACATGTCATAATAGGCAATCAGGCCAGCCTCCGAGCCCGAAAGTTCAAGATCTTTGAAGGCGTTGATTTCATCACCACTTCTGGCATAATTCCAAATTCGTAGTTCGTCTAACTCCCCATCGAAAAACTGTGTGGGGCTACTGGCGGTCCTGGCACCTAAGAGGACATTGGCTGCATTATTTACGGCCGCACCGGATATGGTCTGTTGATTTTCCAGGACACCATCGATATAAAGATAAGCCTCTGTAGCACCAAATACGGCCGCCACGTGTGTATATACTCCCGTTTGAACACTGCTTGTGGAAAGCATATCCACATTCAGGTTTCGCGAAATGAACCTCCAGTTAGTGGAGCTATGTCCGATCAGGTAATCCAAGTCAGTGTTCATTATGTCCTTAGAAATTACCCAATGCAAACTAGTGGCAACGTCAGGTTGGGCCCAAAACTCGATGGTATATTCACCATCTGATAATTGAAGCTCTGCATTGTCTGGTATGCTGACAGTGGATGATCCATTGAAACTGAGCGCATTATTTGGGATCGGCACGTCAGTACTCCAAAGAGGTCCATTGGTAGTCCCATCTGCAGGTGTTGTATTGTCCCCATTCTGGAGGGTGCCTGTATCGGCAGTACCAGCCAAATCCCCCAAGGTCGTGCCAGTACCTTCGTTGAAGTTGTAATAGGCCCTTAAACCGGGTTCGGTACCCGAAAGCTCCATGTCTTTTTGCGAATTGATGGTCGAAGCATCCCGGTGGATGTCCCAAACCCGCACTTCATCTATCCAGCCATCAAACCCATTGTCCCCATCATGATAACCGATCCCAGCACTGATGCCACTATTAGCAGGCGCTATAGTCTGGTTGCCTTGAGCCGTACCATCCACTACTAAAGTCAGCGTAGTGCCATCAAAGGTCGCCGCGAGGTGAACCCAGGTATTCAACGGAACGGAAGCAGCAGGTGTAGTGCCGGCAATCTGGAAATCCCCCGCTCCGGGGGCCAGTCCAAAGTATGGCGCATCGTTGCCGAATTCTAATATGGTGCGCCAGACGCCTCCTGTAGATCTCACTTTCACCCAGGCTTCCAGGGTAAAGGCTGCCCCTGATCCAGGGCCATTCAACGAGGGAATGTCGACCCAGTCCTGAAGACCCACTGAGGCCCCATCAAACTCCAAAGAGTAGTTTTGGCCATGAAGTGTGCTGTTGAAGAAAAAAAGTAGTAACGCTAGCGTTGATATCTTGATGGCGGCAGATCTCATACGAATTCGGCTTTTGTTGTGTTGTGGTTGTACTGTCAAGACGTTTAACCTTTTCGGTTTAAGTAAACCGAAATTGCCATGAAAGTTAGCGGAAAATCACACCATTCCACAACATCTGAAATGTCGCAATTCTTACCTATCCGAATAGTTATACCCAACCTGCTGTGAAAGCGCCAAAATCCTACTCACTCTTCGAAAAATTCAATGTTAAATTTTTGAAAAGTGCGTTAAAACCGTTAAAACCAGCAATCGAAGAAAAAGTGCCATTCGTCGTTCATTTCCAGGAAAATCGTTTGTAATAGGCTGCCAATGGTCGAATTTGCTGAAGTTAATCGCTCATTTTTCGTTACTTTACCCGACTTCAAAAAACCACATCCGCCATGCATCGCAGCATCAAGCCTTTATTGATTCTTCTTCTAGGTTTTTCGTTTCTATCAAGCACTGCCCAGTACGCCTTTCAATCAAAGAAGGCTGAGAAGCTTTATAACAAGCTAGAAGGGTATTACGACGAAGCAGATTATGAAAAGATCCTGGACAGTGAGCCGGACATGGAAGAACTCTTCTTCCCGGCTGGTGATACACTGACCGCATTAATGTATTCCTTTCTTGCTGAAGCTTACTACTTCGGTATGGATGACCTGGAAAACGGCCTGGCCTACGCAAAGAAAGAATACGATCTCAGGAAAGAAATCACCACTGATAAGGATCAGAACTATATCGACATGGTGTTCAACCTGGGCACACTCTATGACGATGCCGGTCTTTACAGCGATGCGGAGGAGGTTTTCCTTGAGCTACTAAGTTCGCTTGACAAGAAGAGAAGCGAAGATTACGCTATATCAGTGCTGGCACTTCTCAATCACTATACGTTGGCAAGAGAACCAGAAAAAGGGTTGAGGACTTTGAAAAAAAGCAGGAGTGCTTTTGAAAAGGGTTCTTTTGATGAAGCCATGAGTTTCAAGAACGAAGGCGACTACCTGGAGATGCAGGGAGCATTTACCAAAGCGGAAAAGAAATACCTGGAGGCTTTGGCCATCCTGGAAGATCAAGGGTACAATCCCTCGCTGGAGTACACCAGTATCATGAACGCACTGGGGTTGATGCAGATCAACAAAAGTCAACTGCCTGACGCGGAAAAGACTTTCAACGACGCCTTGCAAATGTTGGCGCGTATGGGAGGAGATGCCGAAGAGCAGATCTACGGCACAAAATTCAATTTGGCCCAGGTCTATTTTGAGTACGGCCTGTTTGCTCAGGCTATAGAAACATACCTGGAGATCCTGGAATCAGACAAGGAATATTATGGGGAGGATTCTTACTCCGTGATGTTAACGGAATCTGTGCTAGGAGGAATTTACTTCGCAGCAGGCAACTACAACGAGGCAGAAACTCACCTCAACATTGCTAAAGCCGGTTTTGAGGCGCTGGGAGAGGGAGAATCATACGATTACGCCCGCGTTTTGAACGACCTGATGCGACTCTACGCAGCAACCGATCGATTGGATCAAGCACTGGAATCAGGAAACCAAATGCTTGAACTAACCAAAGCCATCTTCGGCGAACGGCACTACGCCTACGCTACAGCATTGTCCAATTTCACAGACATTGAACAGCGGCTAGGGCAAACTGCCGAAGCCAAAGGTCATTTGGAAGAAGTACAAAAAATCCGCTCAAGAGCGCTCGGAGACAATCACCCCATGCAGGCATTGTCCTTGAGAAAACTAGCCATTGTCAATTGGAAGGAAGAGGAAATTGATGATGCGTTGGATTACTACAATCAAACCTTCGACAATTACTTCCAGCAAATCAATGCATTTTTTCCAGTCCTGAGCGAGCAGGAAAAATCAAAGTTCTATTACAATCGCCTGCGCCCTACGTTTGAACAGTTTAATTCGTTTGTCGTCGAGAAAAACACGGACAACCGGGAGCTGATTGCCAAAATGTATGACTACCAACTGGCCACCAAAGGGTTGATCCTTTACGCGACCAACAAAGTCCGGGAAAGTATCATCAATAGTGGCGATACCATTTTAATCAATAAGTATGAAACCTGGATCGGCCAAAAAGAACAGCTCGCTCAACTTTTCAGCGCTAGCGAGTTAGCAGTAGATGTACGGAATGCGCGAATAGATTCCTTACAGGCGGAGGCCAACAATCTGGAAAAAGAGTTGAGCGAGTTATCTACGGATTTTGCCAACACTTTTGCTTCCCAGAACGTGACCTGGAGAGACGTCAAAGCCAAGTTGCAGCCGGGTGAAGCGGCTGTGGAGATCATCCGGTTCCGTGATTTCAATCCGGATTCTGCAGGTGTCTACAGCGAAGAAGTTTATTATGCGGCCCTGATCGTAACGGCGGATACCGAAGAGGCACCTATCATGGTGGTTATGCGAAATGGTAGGTTGATGGAAACTAAATTTCTGGCCAACTACCGAAATGCAATTAAGTACCAGGTAAATGATCGGCGGTCTTACCAGCTTTACTGGCGACCTATCGCCAATCGCCTGAGGGGTATAAGGAAGGTTTATTTCTCACCTGATGGTGTATACAATCAAATAAGTATTTACACCCTGAAAAACCCGGCGACCCAGACCTACACGCTGGACGAAATCCAGATCCAACTGGTGAACAACACGAAGGACCTGGTGGCTGTTAACAGTGGCGGCGACAACAATGGCTCGAATGTCCTTTTTGGCTATCCCAACTACAACATGGGAGAAGTTGAAAGCATGCAGCAGGAAACTGATGGTTCAGGAAAAATAGACGCTTCGAAAGCCGTACAAGCCGCAGCAGAAAATCGAGGGGCCCGCGGGGGAAGAGGGGCCAGAGGAGATCGCGGTGGCGAGCTGTCCCGTGGGAGCATTCCACGCGGATTGCGAGGCAACATGGTGCGATACATGCGATCGAACAACTTGTTGGCCCTGCTACCCGGTACGAAGAAGGAAGTCAATATGATCGACAGCCTGCTTCAAAATAGAAACAGTCCTACAACCGTATACATGGGCAACGAAGCGCTTGAGGAAGCCATCAAAAGTGTAGATAATCCTCAAACCCTCCACATTGCGACACATGGATTTTTCCTGGAAAACGAACAAGGTGCTGAAACGAGCGATAGCTACGTAGAAAATCCACTGCTACGGTCGGGGCTGATCCTGGCCGGGGCCAATAGCTACATATCAACAGGGCAGATTTCCGCAGAGCAGGAATTCGCCGAAGATGGCATTCTCACGGCCTATGAAGCGATGAATATGAAATTGGACAAAACCGACGTGGTAGTGCTTTCGGCCTGCGAGACCGGGTTAGGGGAAGTTAAAAACGGTGAAGGCGTCTTTGGACTGCAACGGGCTTTCCAGGTCGCTGGCGCCGATGCGATCATCATGTCAATGTGGACGGTAGATGATGATGCCACGCAGGCGCTAATGACCAACTTCTACGAAGAGTGGCTCAGGAGTGGCAACAAGCACGAAGCATTTATCACCGCTCAAAAACGACTCAAAGCCGCCCGTGATGCTCCGTATTATTGGGGAGCGTTTGTGATGATTGGCAATTGATTATTCTGCTCGGGAATTGACTGGCCGGAAGGGCAAGGGGAAGATCCGGCTGGAATAAAGGGGAGATAGCGCGGCCGAGATCGGAGCCGCCCGCGAGGGGGATGAGTGAGCAGGCATAGGGGCAGGAAGTGAGGCCCCAAAAGAAATTGTTTACTTGTCAGGGTTCGGATTCTTTGTGACCTGCGCGGGGCCGACTACTTTTACCGGCTATGTCCGATCAACCCAAGAAACTCTTTCTTCTGGATGCGATGGCTTTGATCTATCGTGCCCACTTTGCCCTCAGCAACAATCCTATTATTAACAGCAAGGGGGTTAATACTGGCGCCATTCTGGGGTTTTCCAATTCGCTTTATGAGATCATCACAAAGGAAATGCCCTCTCACATTGCTGTAGCATTCGATACAGAAGTACCTACGTTTCGCCACGAAGATTATAAGGAATATAAGGCCAACAGGGAACGGCAGCCAGAAGAAATTGCCGTGGCGATTCCTTATTGTAAGAAGATCATTCAGGGTTTTGGAATTCCCACGTTGGAATTGGATGGCTATGAAGCTGATGATATCATCGGGACGCTGGCAAAGGCTGCTGTGAAAGACGACTTTACGGTTTACATGATGACTCCAGACAAGGACTTTGCCCAGTTGGTGGAGGAGCATATCCTGCTATACAAACCTGCCAGAATGGGTAACTCCGTTGAATTGATGGGTATCCAAGAAGTGCTAGCCAAATTTGACATCAACGAAGTAACGCAGGTGATTGATGTATTGGGGTTGAAAGGAGATTCTATTGACAACATTCCCGGAGTGCCCGGTGTTGGTGATAAGACTGCCAGTAAACTGTTGAAGGAATATGGTTCGGTAGAGAACATTGTAGCCAATGTGGCCGACCTCAAGGGTAGTTTGCAAAAGAAAATCCAGGAGTTTGGCCAACAGGGTATCATGTCGAAAGAGTTGGCTACAATCAAAACTGATGTTCCGATCGGCTATGACCTGGGAAACTTTCGGTATACCGGACCGATAGAGGATCAGCTGGTCCCGTTATTTGATGAGCTGGAATTTCGATCATTGTCAAAAAGAGTCTTTGGTGAAACTGCCGCGAAAAAAGCAGCGGATTCTGCTCAACTGGGCCTGTTTGGAGAGCCTGAGGAAACTTCTTCCCGCAGTTCGCAAAAGAAAAGCGTGGACTCATTTGATGTCAGTTACAAGCTCGTAGAAACTGATCAGGATATCGACCGACTCATTGAGTTGCTTGCCGTGCAAAAGGAGTTTTGTTTCGACACGGAAACCACCAGTTTGGAGACGGTAGATGCTGAGCTGGTGGGCATTGCTTTCAGCTTTGAAAAGCACAAGGCACACTACGTAAGCTTTCCCGCGGACAGGGAAGAAGCCCTGAAAGTAGCGGAGAAGTTCAAACCCCTGTTCGAAAACCCTGGTATCAAAAAGATCGGTCAGAACCTGAAATATGACATTCAGATCTTAAGGAACTATGGTATCACGCTTCAGGGAGAAATCTTTGATACGATGCTTGCCCACTACCTGATCGAACCTGAGGCTGCCCATAGCATGGATATATTGGCAGACCGCTACCTCAATTACGTACCGATTCCTATTGAGACGCTCATTGGCCCCAAGGGAAAGCGACAGAAAAGCATGCGTGATGCCCCAGTGGAAGCAGTGGCCCGATATGCAGGTGAGGATGCTGATATAACCTATCAACTCAAAGAACATATCCAACGGGAAATAACTCAAAATAACCTGGACAAGCTGCTTAAGGATGTGGAACAACCCCTATCCTTTGTTTTGGCCGATATGGAATATACAGGAGTAAGTATCAATCCGGATACGCTAGGAGAGATGTCAGCCGAACTGGGGGATCTCAGCGCCAAAATTGAAAGAGAAATCTATGAACTGGCAGATGAATCCTTCAACATAGGGTCTCCCAAGCAACTGGGCATCATTCTATTCGAAAAGCTCAAACTGGTAGATAAACCAAAAAAAACCCGGACAGGACAGTATGCAACAGGTGAAGACGTCCTTAGCAAATTAGCTGATGAGCACATTATTGCTAGCAAAATCCTTGAATACCGGGAATATCAAAAGCTTAAGTCCACCTATGTAGACGCGCTACCCAAGCTGGTAAGCCCCAACGACAATCGGGTACATACTGACTATCGGCAGACTGTAGCTGCCACTGGCCGGCTTAGTTCGAATAATCCCAACCTGCAGAATATCCCCATTCGTACGGCAAAGGGTCGGGAGATCCGGAAAGCTTTCGTACCGGTCTCGGAGGACTACCAGATATTGTCTGCGGATTATAGTCAAATCGAACTGCGGGTGATGGCTGCCTTTTCGGGAGACGAAAGCATGATCACGGCCTTTAAAGAGGGTCGGGATATCCATGCCAACACAGCTAGTAAGGTTTTCAAGGTGCCAGTAGAAGAGGTTGATGCGAATATGCGCAGAAAAGCCAAGGAGGTAAATTTCGGGATCATTTACGGCATTTCTGCCTATGGTCTTTCACAGAACCTGAACATCGCTCGCGGAGAAGCGGCAGAGATCATTGAGGCATATTTTCAACAGTTTCCTGCCGTGAAGGCGTATATGGACAATGCCGTAGAAGAGGCAAGGAAAAAAGAGTACGTAGAAACAATTTTAGGTAGACGCAGGTACCTGAGAAACATCAATTCACGCAACTTTACTACGCGAGGTTTTGATGAACGCAATGCCGTAAATGCACCCATTCAAGGGAGTGCTGCCGATATGATCAAGGTAGCTATGATCAATATTCATCAGTGGATGAAACAGGAGTCTCTCAAATCGAGGATGATTATGCAGGTGCATGATGAACTCGTTTTTGAGGCCCATCACAGCGAGATAGATCAACTAAGCCAAAATGTAGAGGAGTTCATGAAGACTGCCATACCATTGGAGGTCCCGATGGAAGTTGGGATGGGCAAAGGAAAAGATTGGCTCGAGGCACATTAAAAGTAGAAATCCTCGTCTTCTTCGTCCCCTTCGAGCGGAAGAAAATTAAATTCAAGATCAACGAAATAAGACAAATCCTCGCCAATTTCAAGGACATCCTCATCGTCTTCTTCATAGTACCAATTGACAACCACTTTTTTGCCTTTTTTCTGAATGCTAGCTAACCGTTTCAGCACGCCCAGCAAACATTTGGTTGAGCTGGTATTAAAGTATTCCAAAGCAAAATTTGCCGTGAAATCACCAGCCGAATCAGAAACCTGATAGCCTTCCAGGTACTCATAAATCGGAGTGTAAAAGTTAATTGAAACCTCGGGACTCGACCGGCCCTTGATCTCAAATAGATGCTCCTCCGGGTCAATCACCACATACGGCGTGACGCTCGTAGGATCAATTATCACTCGGTTTTTGTCTTTGTCCATCTTTGTCAAAATCTATAACAAATCCCATCACCAAAATGTCATCCACCTGAGGAAAGTTCACCTCTTTTTCAGGATTCATCCAGTGATATAACTCTCGGTCCAATATCTCTTTTTGCTCACGCATGGGCAAATGATGAATCTTCTCAAGAAGTTTCATAAACCTCATGCGTTTGTACTTGCGATTAAATTTGCCGCCGATTTGATCTTCATAACCGTCGGAAAAAATATAGCATGTAGTAGGTTCCGTGATCTTAACGATCTGGCGGCTGAAGAATGTATCTTTTTCCTCATGTACCTCCCCGATCGAAACCCGGTCGCCTTTGAATATTTTCATGTTTCCTCGCTGAAAAAAAACAAGCGAATTCTTTGCCCCGGCAAATTCCAGGGTTTTTGTCCTTTGATTGACGGAACAGATGGCCAGGTCCATGCCATCTTGTACATCGTGCTTGTCATTGTCCAGCGTCTTCACTATCGCTCCATGTAAGCGAAGGGCTATTTTGCTGGGGTCCAGAATTTGGCGCATGCCAACGATCCGCTCCAGATGTTCGATACCCAGCATGCTCATAAATGCCCCTGGCACCCCGTGACCTGTACAATCAACCGCAGCTATTACATATTTCGGATCCTTATAATCCAGCTTTTTGAACCAGAAAAAATCACCACTGACAATATCTCGAGGTTTAAAGAATATGAATGACTCCTTGAATATTTTCCTGAAAGCACTCGCTTCCGGCATCATCGAAAACTGAATTCGCTTGGCATAGTCAATGCTTTCAGTAATCTCTCTGTTTTTCTCCGAGATGATATCGTTGGCCTTTTGTAGTTCCTCCGCCTGTCTCGTTATTTTTTGGTTAAGCTCGGTGAGTGTCTCCACCCTACCGGTAAGCATATTCTCCTTGTTCTTTTTGGAGAGAATGTCAACCTGGGTGCTATCAAGAATCTTTCTGGGGAGCAACTCGATCATGAGCGGAAAATCTTCCAGACTCTTGTAGTGAGTCGCTATTTCTTCATAAGATTTTTCATAGATCTTCCGCGTGAAATTCTCGCTGAATTTCAGTTCCAGATTAGTGAAAAGGGTATGAGAAATATCGAATAGCAATTTGTACCAATCCGCGGGGTTAGCAGGCAGTTCATCCTGCAACTTGAATGGAATTGGTGTGTAGGCATGGTCCGGAACCGTTTCAATCCACTGCTGCAAGGATATGAGCATTTTGTCTCCAGCTGACCCCAGGAGGTTATAGGCTTTTTCTAGCACGGAGAGAATAAATACCCTCGCCAACGCAATCGGCTGCTGATCTCTCTCTAGAAAAATGATCCTGAGGGAATCAATTTCCTTGACAAACTCAAATTGCGCCTGCAATTGCTGGCGTAAGTCATCCCTGGACCGGATGGTCGCCGAGTTGAGTTCGGTAATATACTGTTCGATGAGCAGGTACGTCTCTGGTAAAGCCTTCAGTTGCTTATCCGCAGACATGCTAACAAACTTGCTGACTTTCGACGAGAGGATCGAGTACTCTTTATCATCAGAGACTTTCTCCACCATGAATGTCAGCAAGTCATTGAGACTATGCTTTATTTCCTGCTTTTTGGAGGCTTCTTTTCTCCGAAGGAAGTCGAGCATAAAGTATTTTAAGCTACTCTGGCCGCTTTAAATATGTAGTAAAACCCAAGGCCGGAAAGCGTCCAGGTTACCACCAATGCTACAAACCAAATTATCTGTCCAAAAGTGGCGCCAAATACTTCATTAAAAATATTCAGGCCAAAGAAGTGGTCTATCTGCATGTGCATGTGACCTACAGCCATTACGATAAAGCCCCAGGCCATCATCGCCATACCCTTGCCGAAAATCCCTCCACGTAGAGCACCCGAAGTACGTAAAGCAAAGTACATACAAAGGAACAGAAAGGGTAATTCCAGGATTCCAAACCAAGTGGAAAAGCTGTTGCCAGCATCATGCTGATCCTGACCAAAGGCAACGGTACTAAAAAGGAATAGGACTGCCACAAGGGCAACTTTTTGAAGAGAACGAATCATTTACTTATGGAGATTGGTTAGTTACTAATTTTACAAAGGGACAAGGCCCAATTAGTTCAGAAGGTGAATTAAGGTCTACTACAAGTATAGCAAATGATAGCAGAAAAACCGTCGATCAGTGACATAAAACAGGCGCATCAGCGCATCGAAAAGTACATAAATCGTACACCTATTTTGCACTCTGGCGCAATCAACAACCTCGCTGGCTGCGATATTTCCTTTAAATGTGAAAACTTCCAAAGAGTCGGTGCTTTTAAAATGAGAGGGGCAGCCAACGCCATTTTCTCCATCCGCCCTGAGGAAAGAGGAAAAGGTTTTGCTACGCATTCCTCCGGAAATCACGCGCAGGCGGTAGCACTAGCCGCTCAACTCGCTGATTCAAAGGCTTTTATAGTCATGCCGTCAGATGCCCCCGAAGTGAAGAAAAAGGCAGTAAAAGGCTATGGTGCGGAGATCATCTTTTGTGAGCCCAACGAACAATCACGGGTAGCTACCTGCGACGAGGTTATCAACCGTACAGGCGCCACCTTTATTCATCCATTTGATGATGCCAGGATAATTGCTGGTCAGGCAACCGCGGCAAAGGAATTGATCGAAGAAAAACACGATCTGGAGATCATACTCACTCCTGTAGGAGGGGGCGGTCTTGCAGCCGGAACAGCCCTCTCTGTCGCCTATCTGACACCCTCTA
The DNA here is from genome assembly GCA_965242775.1 of Cyclobacteriaceae bacterium. GTDB lineage: Bacteria > Bacteroidota > Bacteroidia > Cytophagales > Cyclobacteriaceae > JAWPMT01. The sequence goes on along the minus strand of CBDETI010000024.1, from coordinate 367,842 downwards.
CTCAGGTGGTGCTGGCCGAACCCGAACAAGTAAATGACGCCTACCAATCTTTTGAAAAAGGTAGTGTGGTGCCGGCTACCGGCCGACCAACCGTTGCTGATGGTCTGAAGACTTCTCTGGGCCAATTGAACTTTGCAATCATCAAAGAACATGTCCATGACATACTCACTGTCACCGAAAAAGAAATCATCGACGCCATGAGATTGCTTTGGGAAAGAATGAAAATAGTAGTTGAGCCTTCGGCTGCGGTACCGCTGGCTGCTGTCCTTCGAAATAAATCTACTTTCTCAGGTAAGAAAATTGGCATAATATTAACCGGCGGAAATGTGGACCTGGGTCACCTGCCATTTTAAACTTAACCTAACAATGAAGAGAATTACATGGATATTGGCCAGCTTTCTAGTCTTTCAGGCATTTGGTCAAAAAGAGATCACCGTCAACGAGATTGTCAATGGCACCTTTAGCCCGCAAAGCGTCCGAGGCGTCAATTGGATGAAAGATGGTGGGTTCTATTCCGCCTTAGATGATAACAAAGTCAAAAAGTACGACATCACCTCAGGAGACGAGGTAGCCGTTTTGGTGGATGGTACTTCGCTGGGATTGAATATCGACGATTACTTTTTCTCCTCGGATGAAAAGAAGATTTTGCTGCTGACCGACCGTGAATCCATTTATCGCCGGTCATTTACTGGCTTTTACTACGCCTATGACCTTTCCGAAGGCAAATTGCTGGGAAAAGTTTCAGAAGAGCGTGCTTCCTATGCCACTTTTTCCCCAGTCAATAATCAAGTGGCGTTTGTGCAAAAAAATAACCTGTACATCACCGACCTGGCCGGTAGTTTAGTGCGTGTAACCAGCGATGGCCAATTCAACAGTATCATCAACGGCAGCACCGATTGGGTTTATGAAGAAGAACTGTACCTGACAAAAGCCTTTGAGTGGTCTCCTGATGGAAAACATCTGGCATATTATCGATTTGACGAATCGGATGTTCCGGAATACAACATGCAGGAATGGAAGAAGGGAGCGCTCTACCCTAATGATTATCGATACAAATATCCAAAGGCGGGAGAAGCCAACTCAGAGGTCGAGATCTGGATTTATCACCTGGATGATCAATCTAAATCAAAGGTCGATATTGGAACGGAAAAAGACATTTACATCCCCCGAATCCGATGGACCCAGGACCCCTCGCTGTTGTCCATTCAGCGCTTGAATCGTTGGCAGAATCAACTGGATTTGTTGCACGTTGAGGCATCAACCGGAAATTCGCAAGTGGTACTTTCAGAAAAATCCGAAACTTATATCGACTTCACCTTTTGCGATGACCTCACTTACCTGGACAATGGAAATCAGTTCTTGATGAGCTCAGAGAAAGATGGCTATAAACACTTCTACCTATATGATCTCACCGGAAAGCTCATCAATCAAATTACAAAAGGTGACTGGGAAGCCGGAGCCATGGTGGGTCTCAACCAAAAGAAGGGGCTTCTTTATTATCGATCGACAAAGGATTCTCCCATGGAAAGGCATTTGTACCAGATCCGTTTGGATGGTAAAGGTGAAAAAAGACTGTCTCAGCAACCAGGCTCACATACGATCAATATGAGTCCTGATACCAAGTATTTCATGGATTATGCTTCCAGCGCAGACAAGGCATTGTCAGTAAACCTCTTTCACACTAGCAAGAATCAGCTTACAAAAAACCTGGCCTCTAATGAACCACTGGAAAATACAGCTTCTCAATACGGATTTCAAAAGAAGGAATTCTTCACATTCGAGCTTCCCGATGGGACTGTCTTGAATGGCTTTTTTCTAAAGCCGGCAGACTTTAGCGAAACAAAAAAATATCCGGTACTCCTCTACCAATACAGCGGTCCCGGATCACAAAATGTGACCAATGCCTGGGGAGGGGGTCATTTTGTCTGGCATCAATTGCTTACTCAGAAAGGTTACATCGTTGCCGTAGTGGACCCAAGAGGAACCGGCGGTCGCGGCGAAAAATTCAAGAAGCTCACTTACCAAGAATTAGGTAAATACGAATCGGAAGATCATATCGAAACTGCAAAATACCTCGGTAGTCTGCCATTCGTAGATGCCACCCGAATAGGGATCTGGGGTTGGAGCTATGGTGGATACATTTCCTCCCTTACCTTGTTCCGCGGAGCTGACTACTTCAAATCAGCGATCGCAGTGGCACCCGTAACGTCCTGGAGATTTTATGATACCATTTACACCGAAAGATATCTTCGGCGACCTCAGGACAACCCCGGTGGCTACGATGACAATAGCCCATTATCTCATGTATCGAAGCTAAAAGGGAATTTTCTGCTGGTGCATGGTACGGGTGACGATAATGTGCACTTTGCCAATTCTGTTGCGCTTCAAGACAAGCTAATCCAGGAAAATAAGCAATTTTCTACCTTTTATTATCCGGATCTGGCCCATGGGCTGCGTGGGGGCAATGCTCGAAAGCACCTTTATCAAATGATGACTAATTTCATTCTTGAAAATCTATAAAGTCGGATCTTGAGTGACCGAAAATGTCTGATTGTCGCTAATCCTGTTTCCGGCGGTGGAAAAGGAGGAAAAATAGCTGAGCGAGTGGCCAACCGATTTTCGGATGAGGGCATTGTAGTTGAAAAACAGCTCACGCAACCAGGCCGGGACGCAAAAAAGATCGTTGAGGAATCAGCCCAGAGCGCTTTTTCGGACCTGATTGTTATCGGCGGCGACGGTACCATCCACCAAGCCATCAACGGCATGAGTTCCTCGGAGTTGGTGCTCTCGGTAATTCCCGCAGGCACCGGCAATGACTATATCAAGAATATTGCGATCGGAAAATCCTTTCCTCAGCAAGTCGAAACCGCTCTAAAAGGCCGAATAATTGAGGTGGATGTAGGGATTTGCAACGATAGGAAATTTGTAAATGGTGTAGGCGTGGGTTTCGACGGTCAGATCGTATACGAAATGTTGCACAGAAAAACCTGGCTCAAAGGTCACGCGGCGTATTATTATCACGTGTTGCGAATACTAGCCAGCTATCGCGAACGCGATTTTGAAGTGGCAGTTGATGGTCTGCCGATGAACAACCGGCTGATCCTGATGACCATTGGCAACGGCACTACCTTCGGCGGAGGTTTCAAGCTCACACCAAATGCCAGGATCGATGATGGATTTTTAGACATTTGCACTGTTGGTGGCCTGTCTGCATGGAAACGGTTTTTGAATATTGGCAAGTTGAGCAATGGCACCCACCTGGCCTTACCTGAAATCAATGAATTAAGGGCTCGGGCAATTACGATTGGTGAAAATGCCCTACTCGAAGCTCATATTGATGGGGAATACCTGGGCAAGCCGCCCTTCGAGATCAATATTTTGCCGAAAGCGCTGAAAGTCCGGATCAACCCTTCTTAAAGGTCGATTTTCTTGAAAACCGTTGATACATCCAACCTGCACCAGCAATAATCAACAGGCTGATGAACTGGGAGTGCGACAACCAGTCGTCCACAATGAATCCCCTTCGGAGGTCACCACGAAAAACTTCGATGATCGCTCTGCCAGCTGCGTATAGCATGAGGTAAATAAAAAAAAGCTGCCCTTCAAAGCGTTTGTGGCGCTTAAACATCCACAAAACCACGAATATAGAGCTTATCAAAAACACTGAATACAATTGTGTGGGATGCAGGGGTTCATGAAGGGGTTTTGCCTGAGAATGGCTGTCGGAAAAAGTAATGCCCCAAGCAGCTTGTGTGGGCTGACCATAGCAACAACCGGCAAAAAAGCAGCCCATTCTCCCAAAACCATGTATGATGGTTGCTGTGATAGCCAATCGGTCAAGCATAGGCCACAATGGCCACTTTTCTCTTCTGAAGTACCAAATCGCTAGCGGAAAGGCTGTTAGTAATGATCCGTAGAAAACAAATCCTGTCCTAAAATTTTTGAGCATATTGGACGGAGGGTGAAAATAGTAGGAAGGTTTCTCAAAGTAGAAGAACACCTTTCCTCCTATGAAGGCCCCAAGAATAATCAGTATTGCCAGGGTCTGGACCTTGTCGCCATCGATGCCCATTTCTTTTTGCACGCTGCTTCGCATGTATAAGTACCCCAGCAGCGCCCCTATCATGATCATAAACCCGTAGGTATGGATGGTTACTGACCCGATTTGGAATAATTCAGGATGCATGTCTCATGATTTAAATGGATTGCCTGCTTCGGCTTGGTCTTGACTGCTGTCGAAAACCCGGATAGCTACCACGTCCGCTTCGGCCGTTTTGACACCTTGTGAAAAGACTTCACAAGTAAGTGTGGTTTTTCTGCCTTTTTCCTCCACGATTTTGGCCTCCAATCTTACCGGATGCAGGTTGGACGTGGGTTTTAGGTATTTCACGTTTAAGGTTCCGGTGGCATATCTGTACTCCGGCATGGAAAGCAACGAACGGTTCTCTGCCCGGTAAGCGGCAGCCATGGCTGTTCCCATACAATGGCAATCCACCAAGGTAGCTATGATGCCACCATTGAGCAGGTTTGACCAACCATGATATTTTTCCTCCGGCATCCAATCGCAAACCGCGATATCTCCCAGCCATTCACTTTTTATTTGGAGGCCTTCATCGTTATGGATTCCACAGCCAAAACAGACGTTCTCAAGCATGTGATCCTGAAAATAGGGGCTTTTTTCTCTGTTCATATTTATATCCTGTCGCGACTGCCTGATAAGGTAATAGCTTCAATTAATCTGGACTTTGCCAACCAATTTACACTGTTGAAATCAAATTGAAAGATTTCGGTTGTCTCAAGTCACCGGATCCTGGATAATCGTGACCGATACGCGGAAATGAAGACGCCAAAGGATGCAATGGTCGAAAAAGATAGTGATCTGTCAATTGAATATCCTAAGCTAGCAGCTCCGCGACATTTTGATAACATCTGAGAAATTGAGGTCGAGAGACTGGGTTGGAAATACACCAAGAAACTAGTGAATGCCTGAAATGCACTAAATTGATCGGTGAAAAGTCACTGATCATGATCCATGCCATTGACCTGAAATTTCAGGGGTTCGATGAGGCGATCGCTTCATTTCTTGTTGAAACTGAAAACGGTCCTGTATTATTCGAGACAGGACCACATTCGACATTTCCGTCGATGGAAGCAGGTCTCAAAGACTATGGTTATAGACCTTCGGATGTCAAGCACGTCTTCATCACCCATATTCACTTGGATCATGCGGGAGCAGCATGGGCATTTGCAGAATTAGGTGCTAAAATTTACATGCACCCATTTGGAGTAAATCACATGGTTGACCCGAGCAAGTTGATGGATTCTGCCAAAAGGATTTACCAGGATCAGATGGACCGGCTTTGGGGGCAAATGAAGGCAATACCACCAGAGCACATCGTGTCCGTTGATCACCAGCAAGAAATAGAAGTAGGAAGCTTAAAAGTAAGAGCCCTTCACACGCCCGGTCACGCCAAACATCATGTAGCCTGGGAGCTAGGCTCCGATATCATCGCTGGCGACCTGGCGGGGGTAAAAATCGGTGCTGGCCCCGTAGTGCCTCCCTGCCCTCCACCAGACATAGATATCGAGAAGTGGCTAGCAAGCATCGATCTGGTCCTGGAGCTAGCGCCAAAACGGCTCTTGCTTACACATTATGGCTATATTGAGAACATTAAAGAACATATGTCGGCATTGAAGGCCATTCTCAATGATTGGGCCACCTGGATCAAGGAAAAATCTGAAACCGGCCTTTCCGCTGAAGAAATGACCCCCCTATTTTCCGAATACACTGCAGAGCAACTCTTGTCTCAGGGTGTCAGTGATTATGGCACCAAGCAATATGAAGCAGCCAATCCATCGTGGATGAGTGTTGCCGGATTGCTCCGCTACTGGAAGAAAAAGGAGGCCAACCAACTATGAGGTATCTAAACATTTTCCTGTTGGGAATTCTGGTATTGCACACCAGCTGTAAGCGCGACCCTTTAGCATTCCAGGTCGAGTCCCCAGGAGGTAAAGTGAAAGTGAAGGTTTACGAGTCGGAAAATCGCATCGCCTACCAGGTTTTTTTTAAGGATAAGGTCTATATCGACACGTCTTATCTGAGTTTCGACTTTGAAAAACACCCCCCATTTTCCGAAGACCTAATCATCACCAATCGCGTAGAAAGATCCTTTTCCGAAGACTGGGAAATGCCCTGGGGTGAGCAACGAATTGTAGAAAACAAATACAATGAACTGTTTCTGGAGTTAAGCGAAACTGAAGGGCCGGAGAGAAAATTAAATTTAGTCTTCAGGATCTATGATGATGGCGTTGGCTTTCGGTACGAGTTTCCTCAACAGCCCGGGTGGGAATCTGTCACTATAATGGATGAAAACACTGAGTTTCAATTGACCGGCGATCATACGGCATGGTGGATTCCCGGAGATTGGGACATTTATGAACACCTCTACAATACCACGAGAATCTCCGCTATTAATGCGATCAAAAAAAGAGGGCATAAAAACCTGGCTGCCACTTTCATTCCTGAAAACGCCGTAAATACACCGGTTACAATGAAAACCGACTCAGGCGTGTACCTTTCCTTTCACGAAGCGGATCTGACGGATTATGCAGGAATGACCCTGAAAATTGATACGAACTCTTTGAAAATGACCTCTGAACTGGTCGGATCGGCAGAAGGATATAAGGTGAAGCGAACATTGCCCTTTGTCAGCCCGTGGAGAACCATTCAATTCGGCGAAAGCGCGGGAGACCTTATCGAAAGCAACCTTATTGTAAACCTCAATGAACCTGCTGATTCCACCTACGATATATCCTGGTTTAAACCCATGAAATATGTAGGCATCTGGTGGGAAATGCACCTGAACAAATCCACCTGGCAATTAAAAGGGGGTAAGCACGGAGCCACAACTGCCAATGCCAAAAGGTATATAGATTTTGCCGCTGCAAATGGCATTGGTGGCGTGCTCATAGAAGGGTGGAACACTGGCTGGGAAAGATGGATTGGTTTCCCTGATAGAGAAGGTGTCTTTGACTTTGTTACTCCCTATGAAGATTATGATCTGTTAGAAGTTGCGGAATATGGCCGATTAAAAAATGTGGAAGTGATCATGCATCATGAAACTTCCGCGGCCCCCAGAACCTACGAACAGCAAATGGATACTGCCTTCGCATTGATGCAGTCCCAGGGAATGCATACGGTAAAAACAGGGTATGTAGGGCCCATTATCCCAGAAGGCGAACGCCATCATGGTCAGTGGATGGTCAACCATTTTCATCGGGTGCTACAAAACGCTTACCGATATGAAGTGGCGATCAATGCGCATGAGCCAATCAAAGCGACAGGCAAACGGCGAACTTACCCTAATGCTATATCGAGGGAAGGCCTGAGAGGTCAGGAATTCAATGCCTGGTCTATCGAACTGGGAAACCCCCCGGAACACCTGACGATAGTACCATTTACACGCATGCTTGCCGGACCCATTGATTTCACCCCCGGCATATTCAACATCGAGATGAAACCCTATCAAAAAGAAGGAGAATCCAGGGTGAATACCACATTGGCCCATCAACTGGCGCTCTATGTCGTCATTTACAGCCCTATCCAAATGGCAGCTGATCTTATCGAGAATTATCAGGAGCAGCCAGCCTTTCAGTTTGTAAGGGATGTCGGCGTGGATTGGGAGCAATCAAAAGTTCTTGATGGAGAGATTGGCGATTTTGTGGTCATCGCACGCCAGCAAAGGGATCAGGACCGCTGGTTTGTTGGAGGAGTGGCTGATGAAAATGGCAAGGCTATCAATGTCAATTTTGACTTTCTTACGGATGATCGAACTTATTCGGCAATCATTTACAGAGACACGGAAGAAAGCCACTGGAAAACCAACCCCTTGAGTATCGCCATTGATTCTACCGATCTCAACAATGATTCCTCAATGTTTTTCGAAATGGCACCAGGAGGTGGTTTCGCTATTTCACTCATTCCACAGTAGCTTATGAAAAGACGCGGATTTATCCAAAAATCCTCCCTGGCAGCATTGGCAATCGGCTCGTTAGCCACCGGCACCCCCCAAAAGGAGACCATCAAGCCCAATAGATTGAGAAAAGGGTCCAAAGTGGGTGTGGTGACCCCTGCCAGTGCTGTAAGTCGGTCAGCGTTCGAAAAAACACTCGAAAATCTTGCCCAAATCGGCTTTGAAGTGGTTTACAGCGACAATGTCAGGGTAAGGCGAGGCTTCTTGTCCGGTACTGATAAGCAGCGGGTGCAAGATTTACATCAAATGTTCACCGATAGCTCCGTGGAAGGAATCATTTGTGCGAGAGGAGGATACGGCAGTGCGCGCTTGCTGCCGCAGCTAGATTTTGATCTAATTAGCCAAAACCCAAAAGCCTTGATCGGTTACAGCGATATTACCGCGTTGCATCAGGCGATTTACGCTAATACAGGTCTGGTCACTTTCCACGGACCAGTGGGTGCCTCCACTTTCAATGACTTCACTCGGGATTATTTCGAAGACGTGCTTTTCAAAGGCAAAAAGCTAAAAATAAAGCCGGATGAAGTGGAAGTAATCGTCCCGGGAATCGCCGAGGGTAAGCTGATCGGAGGAAACCTCTCGCTCCTCGCGAGTTTGATTGGAACACCTTTTCAGACTCCCTTTGCCAATCATATCCTTTTTATCGAGGAAATCGGAGAATCCGTGTATCGAATAGATCGCATGCTCACCCAGATCAAACAATCAGGAGTATTGCAAGGCATTTCAGGTATTGTCCTTGGTTATTTCACAGATTGTGACATTTCTCCCGACGAATCCGGTTATGAAAATTCTATTGGACTGAGGGAGGTATTTTATGATCAATTTAAAGACCTCAATGTGCCCGTCGTAAGTGGTTTCCCTTTTGGACACGAGGAGCACAACATCACATTACCTGTTGGTATCTCCGCAAGTCTGGATTCCTCCAAAGGAAAACTGTCATTACTTGAATCCGGAGTGGCCTGATTTTAGCTATCTTCGGCCAGGAAAAAATGGTAGCAACCAGGTTACTGAAATAGGATGAAATATTTGTTAACACCCTTCATGGTACTTCTGTCTTTGGGACTGACGGCCCAACACGAAGAGACCATTCAAAAAATTTACAACGAGCAACTCAATAATAGCCCGATCTACGAGAACCTGCGCTATCTGACCAAGGAGATTGGCAATCGACTCAGCGGTTCACCAAGCGCAGCAGCTGCCGTGGAATACACGCGACAGCTCATGGAAAGTTATGGATTCGATACTGTATTTCTCCAACCTGTCATGGTGCCACACTGGGTCCGGGGTGAGAAAGAGGTCGCTAAGTTGCTGAATTCGAACAAGCTGGGCACTTATGATTTGGACCCTATTGCGCTAGGTAATTCGATTGGAACAGGTCCTGACGGCCTGGTTGCGCAACTGGTAGAAGTGAAAAGTATGCAGGAAGTAGAAGACCTGGGAACCGCCCTGGAGGGTAAGGTCGTATTCTTCAACATCAAAGCTGACAATTCCCTGATCAATACTTTCCAGGCCTATGGGGGATCTGTCATTCAGCGTGTATATGGTGCCTCGGAAGCCGCTAAATACGGCGCAAAAGCCGTGGTTGTAAGATCTGCCACCAACAGCCTGGACGATGTGCCACACACGGGAACACTACGTTACAAGCCCAATATTAATCAGATACCCGCCTTGGCGATCAGCACCAAAGAGGCGGAAATGTTGAGCGGCTTACTTGCAGATCAAAAAGATCTGAAAATTTTCCTGCGAAATACGAGTCAGATGCTGGGTCAAAAATTGTCTTACAATGTGGTGGGCCAGCTCAATGGGAGTGAATACCCCGATGAGTTCATAGCAGTTGGTGGTCACCTGGACTCCTGGGACGTAGGTGAAGGCGCACATGACGATGGTGCCGGGTGTGTTCAGGGTATTGAAGTTCTCCGAACGTTCAAAGCACTGGGTATCCAGCCAAAAAGGACGTTGCGGGCTGTCATGTGGATGAACGAAGAAAACGGCGGTGCCGGCGGGCGGGGCTATGCCGATTACGCTGATGAGGCAGGAGAAAAGCATATCGCCGCAATAGAATCCGATCGGGGAGGGTTTGTTCCACGAGGATTTACCTCAACAGGTACTGACGAGCAAAAAGCAAGATTGAAAGCCTGGGGTGAAAAGTATTTCGAACCTTATGACCTTCATAGTTTCGAGCAACCAGGCGGGGGTGCAGATATAGGACCACTGGCCATTCAAGGTACTTTTCTTATAGGTTTGCTGCCTGATTCGCAGCGTTACTTTGAATACCACCACACCAAGGACGATGTTTTTGAAAATGTTCACCGTCGAGAACTGGAACTGGGAGCTGCTGCTATGACCGCCATTGTTTACCTGTTAGATCAAGAAGGCATATGAACCGCCTCTGGTGACGGTGTTTTTGCGATGGAGGAAAAGGAGCAGTTATATCGACTTGCACGAGGAGATCAAAATGCCCTTAAGACTATCTTCGATACCCACTATACGCCCTTGGTCCGCTATGCGCTGAAGATTTCAGGAACTACCGAAACGGCGGAAGAAATCGTCCAGGACATATTCGTCTGGCTCTGGGAAAAGCGCAACAACTTAAACATTGAAGGCCAATTGGGCCCGTACCTTGCAAGAGCCGTCAAAAACAAGTCGATTAACTACGTAAAAAGTCGATACCATAAGACGAGCCAGGAGTCTGTAGATCCGTACCCAAATCTTGTGGTATCGAGTCGGTCGGGGGAAGATGTGCTAGCCGAAAACGAGCTGGCTGCCATATTAGAGGAGGCACAACACCAGTTGCCAGAGCAAACAGCGCTGGTATTCTCCATGAGCCGACATGCCGAAATGACCTATCCCGAAATAGCCAGGGAATTAAAGATCTCGATAAAGACCGTAGAATACCATATCTCCAAAGCCTTGAAAAGCATCCGGGAGTTCCTGACAGCCAAAGGGTTTAGTCTGACTTTTCTATTCTGCTTTTTATTTTAATCGTCCACACACAGCACTGGCCCCGCGGCTTCATCAAATTGACCGGGCTTATTGGAATGAATTAGAAATTTTTTCAAAGTGCCACTAGGGGGGCGCGCCAAAGCTTTGCCTGACTGGTACTTGCGCAAGCAAATAGTTTGATTAAGCATAAAACTTTAGACCTCCCAAGGATACATGAATAAGCCCGAAGAGAGTCAATTGGTGGCGTATCTGGCCAACCAATTGAAATCCGACGAACACAAGCAAGTCGAAGCTTGGATAGAGGCGAGCGCCGAAAACAAAGCCGAATTCGCTCGCATACAGAAAATATGGGAAAACCATGGCCATGTTGCCAATACCTTTCAGCCAGATGAGCCGCAAGCCTGGACCAACATCCAGGCAAGAATTGATAGCCATCCAAGCTTACTGAGTTGGAATTGGGTAGTGAAAGTAGCGGCAGTTATGTTATTGGCGCTGGGGCTTTCTTACTATTTCCTTGGAAACGAATCAGGGAGGCTTGCCGCATCAAAGCAAGTCGAGTTCGTTGCCGAATCCTCCATAGAAAAAATTGAACTTCCGGACGGCTCCATCATTCACCTCAACCAGGGGTCTAAAGTCTCTTTTGATCCAGAGTTTGCCGGTAAAGACCGAATCGTCAGTCTGGTAGGTGAGGCGTTTTTCGATGTAGCGCGTGATGAAAAGCGCCCTTTCATCATTGACACTGAATCCACCCGCACAGAAGTTTTAGGGACATCCTTTGTGATCAAAGAAGACGGGAATAAAACAATGCTTACAGTGGTCTCGGGTAAAGTCCGATTTGCCGCTGGGCCTACTGAAGGGAAAATATTCTTGAAGGGGGATCGTGGCCTGTTTGAGAATGGTCAGATCAGCAAAACGCGCAATCTCGACATCAACTTTATGTCATGGCAAACGGGTCAAATTGTATTCAAAAACAGCCCGTTACCCCAGGTAATAGCCGATTTGGAAAGACACTATCAGGTGAGCTTCACACTGGAGGCAAAGTCATCATTAAAGCTCACCTCCAAGTTTGATAACCAACCTCTTTCAGAAGTAATTTCCATTATATCCGCCACGCTAGATGTAAAAATAGCAGAGGAAGGAGAAGGTCAATACATTATTTTTTAATAGGTCAATTTCTCAAAAATTAAAATGAAAACTCTTCGTATAATGGCGCTAATAGCGTTTATATGCACAGTTTATAGCGGTTTTGGTCAAAATACCGAAATCGTTCTCGCCAATGGTACTCCCGGCAAAAAAGCCACTATCAAATATCTGATCGATCGTATTCAGGAACTACAAAGTGTCCAGTTTTCGTATAGCGAGGAAGTACTGCATTCGCTTGAGAAAAGAATAGAAATTCCTGAGGGCGAAGTGACATTGGAGACCTTGCTGCAGCTCATTGCCAAAGAAGGCCACATGACGGTAAAAAAGGTAGGAAAAAACCTTGTGCTGAAACCAGTCAAAGTCGAGAATGTAACCATTAGCGGCTACGTCACGGACAAAGCCTCCGGTGAAAGCCTAATCGGCACTACTATCCAAATTAAAGGCACTTATACAGGAGCCATGACCAACGTTTATGGTTTCTACTCTCTGACGGTCCCTCAAGGAGAAGTAACCCTCGTTTTTTCTTCCGTGGGATATGATCGCCTTGAAAAAACGCTGGTAGCGGCAAGTAACCAGGTGGTAGATATTCAGTTAAACCCCTCCACCGAGATGTTAGAGGAAGTGGTGGTAACTGGACGGGCAGAGGATGAGAATGTCTCAGCCAATAGGATGGGTCACTCTACGCTTAGCGCAAAAACAGTGAAAACATTGCCTACATTGATGGGTGAGGCAGACGTAATCCGTACCCTGAAGTTGCTCCCTGGAGTGGCCATGACATCCGAGACCAGTTCGGGATTCAGTGTTCGCGGTGGCGGATTTGACCAAAACCTAATCTTATTGGATGAAGCTGTGGTATACAATCCCTCCCACCTGTTTGGATTCTTTTCGACTTTCAATAACGACGCCATAAAAAATGTAGAGTTCTACAAAGGAAATATGCCAGCCCGGTATGGAGGCCGACTATCCTCGCTGGTGGACATCCGCATGAAAGAAGGTAACAATCAAAAGTTTACCGGAAGTGGCGGGATAAGCCCCATCGCATCACGACTGACATTGGAAGTGCCTATCGTCAAAGACAAAGGCTCAATAATTGTTTCTGGCAGGCGCACCTACGCCGATCTACTCGCCAAACTGTCTAAAAACGAAGTAGCGAGAAACACGACACTCTACTTCTACGACCTGAACATGAAAGCCAACTACACGCTCAATGATAAGAATCGCTTTTATGTTTCAAGTTACATGGGCAAGGATGTATTCACCCTTGGTGGCAACAGTGCCTTCCAGCCTGACTTCCGATGGGGAAATATCACCAATACGATCAGATGGAATCATGTATTCAACAGTAAATTGTTCGCCAACACGTCCCTGGTTTACAGTAATTATGACTACCGTCTGGCGATTGGATTTGAAGACTTTGCTTTTGATTGGGAATCGAATTTGCAGGATTATGCGGCCAAAATCGATTTTGACTATTTCCTGAATGATCGCAATACGGTCACCTTTGGCGCTTCCACTACTTTTCACCTGATTGACCCGGGTAAGGTCACTTTAAAAACAGCGGGTGAAGAAGGAACAGGCAGGTTAAGTAAGAATAGGGCATTGGATCATGCTATCTACCTGAGCAATGAGCAAATCTTAACCGACCAGTGGACCATCTCCTATGGCGGTCGGTTGGGTATTTTTCAAAATATCGGCAAAGGCGTCAGCTACCGTTTCAATGAGCAATTTGAGCGAACTGATTCCATTGGCTATAGAAGCGGCGACATTTTCAATACCTACGTGCGTTTCGAACCTCGCTTTACCGCAACCTATCGGCTCAACCGTCGGAGTTCCATCAAAGCCAGCTACGCCAGAACCACTCAATTTATGCACCTGGCTTCCAATTCCATTTCAGGGACCCCCCTGGACATTTGGTTCCCTTCTTCACCTAATGTGGAGCCGCAAATCGCGGACCAGGTTTCCGGAGGCTATTTCCTCAACCTATTTGGCAATCGGTTAGAAACCTCGGTGGAAGTCTTTTACAAGCAAATGAATAGACAAATCGACTTCAAAGATCACGCTGAACTATTGCTAAACCCGGAAATTGAGGGGGAATTGCGAACTGGAGATGCCTGGGCATACGGAGCGGAATTCCTGATCAGAAAGCCGTCAGGTAAATTTAATGGCTGGGCGAGTTTCACCTGGTCCAGATCCTATAGAAAAATTCCTGGTATCAACGAGGGCAACACGTACAGATCAACATTTGATCGACCGGTCAATCTATCGGTTGTTGGCAATTGGGAGCCAAGCAAACGGCTGACATTTTCTGCCAACTGGGTGTATTTCGTGGGGCTACCTTTCACAGCGCCCAGTGGCCGATTGGTTTATGGGAACCAGGTATTGCCCACCTACACAGAACGCAACGGGGACCGGATGCCTGACTACCACCGCTTGGATTTTTCAGTCACGCTGGACAATAAGGGCAATGCCGGTAGAAAATTTCAGGGATCGTGGAACCTGTCTGTCTACAATCTTTATGGTCGGAAAAATGCGGCTTTCATCAGCTTCGAGACCGACGAAAACAGGGTACTTGAAACAAGCGCCCGCAAATACACCATCTTCAGGTGGGTCCCCACTATTTCTTACAACTTCAAATTCTAATAACTCCAGCAATGAAATTTCTTAAATCCGTATTGCCTCTGTTGCTATTTGTAAGCATCATCGCTTGCGAAGAGCGTATCGAATGGGAGGTAGATAGTGACCAGGTCAGGTTGGTCGTCGAAGGCCGGGTAACCAACGAGTTTATGCATCACGAAGTACGATTAACAACCTCCAGCGACTATTTCGACTCCAGGAGCCCTGTACAAATCACCGGAGCACAATTGACCGTAACAGACGGGACCAGTGTCTTCGAGTATGAAGAATTAGGAGATGGTCTTTATCGATCTATTGAGGCATTTGCTGGGGAAGTTGGAAAAACTTACACCCTAGAGATCACAATCGGACCCCCGCTTTCGATAGCAGGAACTTACACCGCGAGTAGCACAATGATGGAAACGATGCAGATGGACACCTTATACAACCTTCATGAACTTGAAGAGGGTTTTTTTGGAGAGGAAGAAGATAGTGTCTACCAACTGTTGTTCGAAGGTGAAGAGTTGGAAGGAGAGGGAGATTTCTATTTGTTTGAAATTTACCGCAACGGGGAGATTTATACCGATTCTATTGATGAGGTACTGCTCATGTCTGATGAGTTCATTGATGGCTTCAATTTCGAAGAATTTATAATTTACTCCGATACTGATCTTGAAGCCGGCGATTCCATTTCCGTCCGATTGTACGCCATTGAGGAAGCCTACTACAATTTTCTTAACGGCCTGTTCTCCGAATTAGAAGGAAGTGACCCGTTCGGGTTCAGCGGTCCTCCCGCAAACTTCGTTGGCAATGTCTCCGGTGGTAGCTTAGGATATTTCTACGCTTCCTCCTTTCACTCGGCAAGCACGATCCTGGAAGAGTAGCGGGACTTAGCTCACATTTTTATAACTTTTCAGGCCAGGAGTTTTCCTGGCCTTTTTTGTTCAATCTGAAATACTCATATATGAAAGCGCTGCTCTTCATTCCGGCTTGTCTCATTTGTTTTACCATCGCAGCTCAGGAAGCCCCGACCATCGATTGGGATGAGTTGCAAAAAACAAAACCCTGGGAAGCGTCAGAACATTACAAGGACATTCCCATTGTGACCGCTAGCAAAGACCACACCGCATCGTCGGACGCGGTGGTGTTATTCGATGGTGGTGACCTCAATGGCTGGCAAAAGAGCAAATATGACATTACTGCGATGATGGCGCAAATCGACCCAATCGCGCGCAGTATGCAACCCGGTTACACTTCGGAGGCGGCAAGTTGGAACATAGAGAAAGGTGAGATGGTGGTAGCTCCGGGAACTGGAGCTATTGCAACTAAACAAGCTTTTGGAGATATACAGCTTCATCTGGAGTGGAACTCACCGGTCGCCAGTGACAAAGAAGGCCAGCAATACAGTAATAGTGGCGTGTTCTTCATGGGCTTGTACGAAGTGCAAATCCTCAATTCCTATCAAAACCCTACTTATGCCAATGGCCAGGCGGCTTCCGTTTACAAGCAACACATGCCCATGGTCAACGCCTCCAGACCACCCGGAGAATGGCAGGTTTATGATATCGTGTTCATGGCCCCGCGATTTTCAGAAAAAGGAAATTTGATATCTCCCGCAAGAGTGACGGTATTTCACAATGGCATCCTGACCCAGAACAATGTAGAATTACTAGGACCTACCTGCTACATTGGCACTCCTTATTACGTGCAACACGCAGAAAAGCTGCCACTGGTACTTCAAGATCATGGTGATCCCGTCCGTTTCCGAAATATTTGGGTGAGGGAACTTTAAAATCTCACGTAAATCCGATTTGTCAGCAGGCTGGTCGAGAGGGTTTCCCCCTAAAAAAACTTCCGGAACGCAAAACATGAGTAGCTCTGCGAACCGGAAGCGTAGACAAAATATAAACACCGCTCACCTCCCCTTACATTCTGTAGGGACCCGCGGTTGGCTCCTCATTAAAAAAATTCGCTTATTAAAACCGCTCGCCTGTAACCTTTGCGATGCCCCTTGGTAACTTGTCCGAAACAACCTTAAAAGCGACGTATTGAAAGCTTTCACTGATGAGCTTTTGATGGATAAGGTTAGAAATGGAGAGCTTCAGCATCTCGAGATCCTTTTCGACCGATACCAGAAAAAACTCTACAACTACTTTGTCAAATGCACCACAGACTGGGACGAGAGCAAAGACCTTGTCCAACAAACTTTCATGCGTGTGATGAAGTACCGTCACTCTTACCAGTCGGGTAGGGGATTTGAGGTTTGGTTGTTTCAAATTGCTCGAAATATGGTGCGGGACCATTTTAAGAAAATGAAAGTGTACCGCGACCAATTCGATTTTGCAGAACGACTTCCTGATCAAATGGACCAGGAACAAAATGCAGAGACCATCGAGCAAGAACGGCGATTGTATCAGGCACTGTCCCTCATGGAGCCAGACAAAAAGGAGCTCCTTGTGATGGCGAAGTTGCAGGGAATGAAATATGAGACAATTGCTGAAATAAGGGAATCGTCCGTGGGTGCCATCAAGGTGCAGGTGCACCGGGCGGTTGCTAAACTGAGAACGTTGTATTTGGAAGTCGAAAAGGCAGAAGAATGAAAAGGATAACAGACGAAGAACTACTAGCTTATCTGCACGGCGATGCAAGCAAGCAAGTACAAGAGGAGATCCGCCACCAAGTATCCATAGACGTGGAATTGGCATCTAGATTGGATGAGCTCGGGAAATTCGATGAATTTCTTCAGGGCACTTCCAATTTCGAACCTCCACTCAGCATGAAAAATGACTTTAGCGCAGAGCTGGCCGTGCAAAAAGCACCACAGGTTCGCCAGCAATGGCTTCCGCAAATGGCTGCCGCTGTGGCACTATTGATTATTGGTATCGGATTGGGTCGATATACCGTCGACACAAAATCCTCGGAGACAGTTCTTTTAGCACAAGAGGTAAAAACGTTGAAGGAGTTGGTTCTTACCAGCCAATTGCAAGAGCAAACTGCCAGTACGCGACTGCAAGTGGTAAACTCCATTCAACTGCTGGAAGCTACCCCGAGTGATGAGGTGATCAATGCGCTTATTCAAACAGCAAGTGCAGATGCCAGTCCCAATGTTCGGTATGAAGCGATCCAGGCACTTGGCCAGTTTATCGATCATGTGTCTGTCCGACAAGGGCTGCTGCAATCTTTGGAAAACCAAAATGACGCCCTCATCCAGATTGCCATTATTCAACTGCTGGTGAAAGCCGAGGAAAAAGCCGCCATTGCAACAATGAAAAAACTGATTAAGGCTGACGACACTTCCGCAGAGGTGAAGAGACAAGCCGAAATCGCAGTAGAAATATTGATTTAAAAAAAACTGAAAAAAATGAAAGGACTATTTAAAACCTTAATGATCTGCCTGGTAATCCTGCCAGGGATCTCGCAGGGTCAGGATTATGAAATGTCTCCAAGTGGAAGCGTTTCCGAATTGACCATAAGCATAGAAAATCTTTACGCAGAGTTGGATATCTATGGATCAGATGAGAAGGCCATAAAAATTTCGGCGCATGACTATGAAGGCATCCCGGAAAAAGCCAAAGGGCTAATGCCCCTCTCCGCTAGTGGACCGGAAAACACCGGCATTGGCCTCAGCGTGAATCAAGAGGGCAACACTGTCAAGATTTCGGGGGCCCATCGCAAAGCGGATGAGGGACGGTATCGGATTCAGATCCCTCGGCAGGCGAGACTTTACGTAGAATACAATAGCTTCCATAATGCCGATGGTATCCGGTTTTCAGATCTAAACGGCGAAGTAGAGGTAGAGTCAAAAATAGGCGACTTGTACTTTGAAAATGTAACCGGGCCCGTGGTTGCCAGCACCTTAAGTTCTGACATTGACCTGGTGGTTTCTGAGCTGAATCAGGACTCGCCCACAGCACTTTCCTCTACCAGCGGAGATATTGATCTGACTATTCCAGTAAGCACGAAAGGCGATTTCGAGCTGAAATCGGTTTCTGGGGAAGTATACACAGACATGGATTTTGAATTTGGAGAGGATGATCGCTTAAAAAGATGGGGGGGCGGCATGTCGGCTGAGGCTACGCTCAATGGCGGAGGTGTCCGGGTAAGTATTCGGTGCGTGAGTGGCGACATTTTTATCAGAAAACAATGAGGACCTTGAGTACGCTGGTCATTACCCTGATAGTTTTTCAGGGTTTTGGCCAAACAAAACTAGAAGATAGCGCCCCGGTTAATGGTCAGGAAAAGCTGAGAGTAAAATTTGACTTTGCCGATGAGATCAAGCTACAAACCTGGGACCGCAATGAGGTGAAAGTGGAAGCGTCGGTTTCCATCAATGATGGCGAAGATGATGACATGTTCCAAATCGAGAAAAGTGTGCGTGACAACTCTATTCTCTTTGAAATGGACGAACTCAATTGGAAGGATCGAACCAGAAGAAGCAAGAAGAACTGCTGGCAGTCGGACATATTTATTACCATTTACTTCCCTGAAAGCATGGAAATAGATGCCGAATCTATCAGCGCCGGTTATGTGCTCGACTACTATGGTAAACCACTTAGGTTCAAGACCATTTCCGGGGATATCGATCTCAATGTCAGCGAGCGTTATGGCATGGATTTCAAGGTGAAAACAATCTCCGGAGAAGTCTATACCGATTTGAAAATCGAATATCCCTATGGAAAAAAAGGGTTGCGTCAGATCGTCGGGACCAATGTGGAAGGCCAAATCAAAGGCGGTGGAGCCTTTTCCGATTTTGAAACGATCAGCGGAAACATCTATTTAAGGAAACAGTAATCCCCCCAAAGGGAATCTTTATCTTCTTCCCACCATTATATTGCATGTCGGGTTTAGCCAAAACATGCAATGGATTTTCTTTCAGAAGTAAGCAAAATTGAAGCCCTGCAGCATGTTCCTACCGAGCAGCTGCAGTGGCTTATTGACAAGTCTACTCCTTCTGAGCTAGCCGCAGGGGAGTTCTTGTTCAAAAGCGGTGAGCCAATGGATCGCCTGTTCGTAATCCTCAATGGCAATTTCGTCATTAAGTTCAATCAGAACGGTCAATACAGGGTAGTAGCCAACATAGGTCCACACAGTCTGCAGGGACTGCTACCATACTCACGGGGCAAGGAATTTCGAGCTGAAGGTGAAGCCACCATACCCGGGACCGTACTTATCCTCCACAAAGATCACTTCCGCGAAATGATTCGTATGCACGAGGAATTGACCACCGCCATGGTCCATGAGATGAGTACGAGAATAAGAGAATATACCAAGGTACAGCAGCAAAATGAAAAGATGCTCGCGCTTGGTAAGATCTCCGCGGGGCTGGCCCACGAACTCAATAATCCCAGTGCCGCAGTAGTCAGAAGTTCAAGAACGCTGAAAGAGCATTTGAGTACGCTGCCCGAACGATTCAAAAAAGTCATGGAAATCAAAATGACTGAAGATCAAATCGATGTGGTGAATACGTTGCTTTTCTCGAAAGTTGAAAACGAGCCCCCCCAACTATCACTCATGCAAAAGTCGAACCTGGAAGATGAATTTTTGGATTGGCTCGAAGATCGCGACATTGAAGAGGCCGAAGAAATATCAGAAAATATGGTAGAATTTGGCTTCTCCATGGAAGACCTGGAAACCTTTGAAGACGAAGTGCCGGCAGAAAACATGGGAGCCGTCATCAATTGGGTAAATCAAGTGCTTACCACCGAAAAACTGGTAAACGAAATTGAAGAGGCCTCACAGCGTATCAACGACCTGGTGTTAAGCATCAAAAGTTATACGCACATGGATCAATCACCAGAGAAAAAGATGGCCAGCATTCATGAAGGGTTAGACAATACTCTGGTCATGCTGGATCACAAAATCCGAAAGGAGAACGTGGAGCTCGTGAAGAAATACGATGAAGCCTTGCTGGAAGCCGAAGTGTTGCCAAGCGCCTTAAATCAAGTCTGGACCAATCTTATTGACAATGCCGTCGATGCCATGAAAAGCAGTGAGTTGAGGCAGCTTACCGTTGAAACACTTAAAGATGGGGAATTCGTCAACGTCAATATTCAAGATACGGGAAGTGGTATCCCGGAGGAAGTGATCGATAAAATTTACGATCCATTTTTTACTACGAAGGAAATCGGGGAAGGTACGGGAATTGGCCTGGAGGTCGTTCATCGGATCATCACCAATGACCACAACGGCTCCATCAAAGTGAATTCGAAACCGGGAAGCACTATTTTTAAAATCTGTTTCCCTATCAAGTCATAACAATGAAATGAGCATAACGTCGAGACTTGTAGCAACCGCTGATTTCACAATATTAAACACATGAAAAAACCTATCATTTTCCTTTTGGATGATGACCCGTCGGTGCTCAAAGCAGTGACAAGGGATGTTAGATCTCAGTACAGGAAGGAATATAAAATCCTGTCCACCCAAAGTGCCAACGAAGCACTCGAATCGCTCAAGGAGATCAAAATATCTGGAGAAACGATCGCCTTATTTATATCAGATCAGCGAATGCCAGAGATGCTCGGTGTGGAGTTCCTGGAGAAAGCCAAAACCATTTTTCCTGATGCAAAAAGAGCATTATTGACAGCTTATTCTGATACGGAAGCTGCGATCAAAGCCATCAATGATGTGCAGCTGGATTACTATTTAATGAAACCGTGGGATCCTCCTCAAGAAAAGCTATTCCCAACCATCGATGACCTGCTTGAAGAATGGCAAAGTGGATATGTACCCGACTTTTCAGGAATCAAAATCATTGGATATCAATGGTCACCAAAATCGCATTCCATTAAGGATTTCCTTGCTGGAAACCTGATCCCCTATAAATGGTTTGATGTTGAAACAGAAGAGAGCGTCACGGAACTGATCCATGCCTTCGACCTGGAGATGGATGAGCTGCCCATTGTAATTTTTGAAGATGGGACACATGTAAAAAACCCGAACCTGAAGACCGTTGGGGAACATATTGGTCTGAAAGCGGATGCCAGGGATGTAATGTACGACGTGGCTATCGTCGGGGCAGGTCCCGCCGGGTTGGCAGCTGCAGTTTATGGCGGATCGGAAGGCCTCAATACGGTACTCATAGAGAAAAGAGCTCCCGGCGGGCAAGCGGGAACAAGTTCAAGAATCGAAAACTACCTGGGCTTTCCCAAAGGCCTAAGCGGCGCTGAACTCTCACGGAGAGCAATCACTCAGGCGACACGGTTTGGCATTGAGTTTCTGTCACCCCGCGAAGTACAAAGTATTGACCTAAATGAGAATTATAAGTCGCTTACCATGGAAGATGGTACCAAAATCAATGCACGCACGATTATCCTGACCACAGGCGTCGATTATCGTACCCATCCGGCCAAAAGTATTGACAAATTCACCGGTGCCGGAATTTATTACGGGGCTGCGACCACAGAAGCACAGTCCATCAAAGACAAGGACGTTTATATTGTGGGAGGTGGTAATTCGGCAGGGCAAGCGGCAATGTATCTGTCAAAATTCGCCAAAGACCTTTTCATTGTAATCAGAAAACCAGACCTGTCCGCAAGCATGTCCCAATATCTGATCGACCAAATTGCCGAGGTACCCAACATTCACCTGCTTGGTGAAACAGAGATAGTTGAAGTAAAGGGTGATGAGCGACTTGAAAATGTGGTGCTACGAGATAACAACACGTCAGAAGAGCGGACAGCAACCGCAGGAGGCCTCTTTATTTTCATCGGCGCAAAACCCGTGACCGATTGGCTGTCATTGGAAGTGATCAAAGACGAAAAAGGGTTCATTGAAACCGGCAACGGCCTGGCCAAATATTCCAACTTCAAAAAAATATGGAAACAAGGACGAAAACCCTATTTGCTGGAAACATGTGAACCCGGCATTTTCGCCGCAGGTGACGTAAGGTCGGGAGCAATGAATCGGGTCGCGAGCGCGGTAGGTGAAGGTTCCATGGCCATCAAATTTGTCCATGAATATCTTGCCAACAACTAAACCCATGCTGAAAGAAAAAAATTGTGACCATCTTGAAGGTTTCGTAAGGGCTCACGAGCCAAAAAGTTACGAATGCGAAGAATGCGTGAAAACCGGAGATCGGTGGGTGCACTTACGTACTTGCCAGGAATGCGGTGTGACCTTATGCTGCGATTCATCACCAAACAAACACATGACTACCCACTTCCAGACCCACGGTCATCCTGTAGTGATCTCCGCCGAACCAGGAGAAAAATGGGCTTGGTGCTACGAACATCAGCAGATAAAAATGATGACCAGGTAGCACCATGATCGAACACAAAACAGACCACTATTATATCGCTATTGATAAGAATCAAAACCTGATCATTATACAACCTATTGGGTTCTGGAAGTCGATAAGCGATGTGCCCGCGTATTTGCCTACCATCTACCATGCCATAGACGAGCAATTGACGGAGCGGTTTTCTGTTGTTTACGATTTGGTCGAGATGAAATCTGCTCCGGCCGAAGTTCGGGACAAGATACATGTAAAGGGAGTGCTGGAAATTCTAAAGCGAAAACCCGGAGCCACGGTAGTGGTAAGTCCCGAAAGTGCTATCGCAAGAATGCAGGTAGATTTCATAAAAAGCAACGCTTCGGAATTGCCGGTTAAGCATTTCAATACGCGAAAAGAAGCGTTGCAATTCCTTAAAGAATACAAGACCAGATAAATCCTGCCAGTCAAAACAATGACCCTGTCCTTGGCAATGACTGGCGACGTTGATGAATCAAATATAATTGCGCACAAGCATGCGCGTCACTAAGGGCATTATGGTGGTCCAAAGCAATCTTGTATTTCTTGCTTAGGTAGGACAAGCCCCTGCCAAATATCAACCGAGTGCATCGCTCCTCAAAGTGCGGCTGCACCTCCTCATAAAACGCCAATGTTGATCGTAGACAACCCACATCAAAACCCACATTGTGAGCTACGATCACTTGCTCCTCAATCCAATGCTTGATTTCGTGCCACACATAATCAAACGTTGGGGCGTTTTGTGTATCAATGGGCTTTATGCCATGGATTTCAACATTTTTGGCAAAATAGAAATTGTTTGGTGGCTTCACCAGACGGTCAATTTTTTCTACGATGACGCCATTTTCCACCCGCACCAGGCCTACTTGACAAATACTTGCCGGATTAGTCTGAGCCGTTTCAAAATCAATGGCGGTAAAGTCTTCCATCCTCGGCCTTGAAAATACAACATTGTTTTTTTGTAAAGTGAAAAACGGGGCCTCAGTTTAATATTTACAAAATTGAGGAATATATTTTCTTTACATTTACATAGAATATAAGCTCATTCGCATGAAATGAGCACTAGCCGAAAAAGCTACCCGGCGAAGATGACATTTGATCATGCGAATCTGGGTGGCGACTGAAAATAAAAGCATCTACATGAAAGGAACATATCTCGGCGAGTTTGAAGAATTAATTCTGTTGACTGTCGCAGCCACAGGCAACGAGGCCTATGCAGTTACCATTAAAGACGAAGCAGAACGAATGTCAGGCCGGGCAATTAATATCAGTGCTGTTCACTCATCACTTTACCGACTAGAGGACAAAGGTTTTTTGACCTCATCATTCGGAGGAGCCACCCAAAAAAGGGGAGGCAAGAAAAAACGAATTTTCCAGGTTACCAATGCTGGTTTTGAGGCGCTGAAGACTTCAAAGTCCATGAAAGAAGCACTGTGGAAGAACATACCGCAATTGTCATTTTACTATTGACCGTATGCGTGGAAGTGGCACGTCACCGGGACCACCGAGGATAGGTCAACGTCTCTTACGCTGGATCTATGGAGAGGAACTATATGATGAGATATCCGGAGATATGGAGGAGATCTTTGAAAAAAGGAAAGAAAGTCATGGAAAACTCTTTGCGTCTATCCGCTACAATACCGATGCCGCACTCTCCATCCGGAACTACGATTTAAAATTTAAAAATAGGTCAGTTAAAACTCATAATAACACTTTATCCATGTTTGAAAATTACGTAAAGGTCACTTTCAGGAATATTTCGAAAAATAAGATCTATTCCGCGCTGAACATTTTGGGGCTTTCCTTAGGAATAGCCGCCTGCCTATTCATCCTGCAGTATGTTTCCTACGAAAGAAGCTACGATACCTTCCACAGGGACTATCAGGACATCTATCGGGTCATGTACCAAGTCTATCGGGGAGAAAACCCGGAGCCAGAAATCGATTGTGCTGCCGCTGTACCCCGAGTGGGTCCATTTATGAAAGAGAAGTTTCCTGAGGTGATGGACTTTGCGCGGGCTTATCCGATCTCACGGGTCGTCGAATACAACAACACGTTGTTTCGTGAGAAGCGAATACATATCGCCGATCCTGCTTTTCTCAAAATATTTTCATTCCCGTTAATTGCTGGCAATGTGGAGACCGCTTTGACAGAACCAAATACGGTCGTCATTTCAGAAACTGCGGCACAAAAATATTTTGGCTCTGAAAACCCCATGGGTAAGAAAGTTAGAATGAACGGCGAGCACACCATGGAGGTGACTGGCGTTGCCCAAGACGTACCCGATAACTCCCATATAAAATTTGACTTCTTAATTTCTTTCGAAACGCTCAATAACAACACCAGACGCGACGATGGTACTATCCCTTCAGAAACCTCCTGGGGTTGGTACGACTACAATACCTATGTGCGGCTACAACCCGGTACGGATTACAAAGATTTTGACCGGCGCTTTGCAGAAGCCCTCTATGAAGAGCGAGGTGAAGATTTCGAGAAATATAACTTCAAAGCCGCGTTCCCATTGCAGCCTATTGAAGAAATTCATCTTTATTCCAACCTGTTGCAGGAATCGGAGCCTGAAGAACAGGGGGATGGTGACGCGGTATTTTTCCTGACAATCATCGCTTTCTTCATTCTGCTAATTGCATGGATCAACTACATCAACTTGTCAACAGCCCGGTCCATTGAAAGGGCCAAGGAAGTGGGTGTAAGAAAAACCATGGGCGCTTATCGGAAACAGCTGATATACCAGTTCCTAGCAGAATCGTTTGTGCTCAACTTTCTGGCTACTATTATTGGTTTGATCATTGTAGCAGTAAGCATCCGCTATTTCAACAGTCTCACCAACTCCGTACTGTCGCTTGACTTTTTGGTGAAACCGGAATTCTGGCTCGTTTTTTCCGGGATATTTCTTGGTGGCTCCGTTGTGGCTGGGATCTATCCCGCATTTGTGCTTTCATCGTTCCGGCCAGCCTCGGTTCTGAAAGGAAATCTTTCCGGTGACAAGTTCGGCAATCAATTGCGTCGGGTTCTTGTCGTATTTCAGTTTTCGGCATCTGTGACACTGATTGCCGGTACCGTGATTGTCTACCAGCAATTGGCTCACATGCGGAACACAGATCTTGGATTCGACATGACAGAAACGCTGGTCATCAAAGGGCCCCAGGTTTTCGGAGTAGATTCTCTCTATGAGTCGACGTTAAGAACTTTTAAAACGGAGCTCCGTCAAAAGTCCGAAATCGTCAATGTTACAGCGGGCTCTAACGTCCCTGGCGATGAAATCTTCTGGACTAATGGCATAAAAAAACACAGCGATAGTCAGGACAAATTCAAGATCATTTACAATGCTGGAGTAGACTATGACTACTTCGATACCTATGGCATTAAAATCCTTGCAGGACGAAACTATGGGCCAACTTTTACCACCGATACCGGTTCCCTCATCCTCAATAAGGCAGCCATCAGCTATCTTGGATTTGAGTCCGTGGAGTCAGCGATCAACCAAAAAGTCACGTTCTGGGGACAACCCAAGACCGTGGTTGGTGTGGTTGACGACTACAACCAAATGTCCGTCAAGTCGTCTGTTTCGCCCATTGCATTTCCCCTTGTCAAAAGGGCTCGCAGCTTCTTCACCCTGAAACTAAACGCCGCCTCGGGCTATCAGGACGCTTTTGAAGTTGCTAAGAATACCTATGATCAGTTCTTCCCCGGAAATCCTTTCGACTACTTCTTCCTGGATGAATTCTACAACAGGCAATATGAAAACGAGCAGACATTTAGTCGCGTCTTCGTGCTATTTGCCGGATTGGCTATCGTGGTGGCATGTCTTGGCCTCTTCGGTTTATCGTCCTTTAGCGCTTTGAAGCGTACCAAGGAAATAGGTATTCGCAAAGCCTTGGGGGCGAATATTTCAAGTATCGTCATGCTACTGTCCAAGGAATTTGTGGTACTCGTACTGATTGGCAATTTGATTGCCTGGCCGGTAGTATATTTTCTCATGAACAACTGGCTGAACAATTTCGCCTCGCGTATTGATATTGGTCTGTGGGTATTTCTGGTGGCCGGATTACTTGTTATAATGATTGCTTTGATCACCGTAGGTTATAAAACCATAGTTACGGCTAAGTCCAACCCCGTGGGTGCACTGCGCTACGAATAACTACCTCATACCCTGGGGTGACCTGATTACGCACATTTTAGAATGAACCTCTTGGGCTTGTCGCAAGATTGTAATGATTGACCGGCAAGCCCGCAATTTTACTTCTTGGGAAATTCCTCGCTCAATTAGAGGATGCCAGGGAAGCGTCTTTCACCCCAAGGGACATGAGTTCTTTCATCAGGCCCTTAGAACTTTTTTCCACGCGTACCCGGAAGGCTTTCAATCCACTCACACCCTGGAGCTCCTCAAGTTCGAACTGCTCAAAGTGCGGGGCGATATGGCCCTGGTGCTGTAAAAACTCCAGGTAAGCCAGGTATTCTGTCGCATCCTCCTCCTGATTATAGATGATTGAAATTGTATTGGCTTGCGTCAAGCGCTCCTCGCTATCTTTGATGTGCACTTTGTCAATACGCTTCTTGATGATTTCGTATCGAATGTTGTAGGCTCCATCTACGTCAAACTGCTTTTCATCCATTCGGAATTTCACCGCTAGTGGCTGACTGTGAACTAGAATCAAATGACCGGCCTCCAGCGGCATACTCAACTGATCTTTTAGTTCCGTAGTTTTTCGGGCCACTTCGATGGTCACGAGCAACTGCCAGAGCCGAAGATTCTTTAAGTAGAGGTTGCTGAATTTCTTCCCTCGGGCAATGGCCTCACCTGCGTAAATGTTGTATTCTACGCCATCAGTCTTATACCGTTCAAAATAGTGTGGGAAAATCCTTTGAGCGCGCTCCTCCTCCGCTTCGAGAAAGTTCGCAATAGATTCGTTGATCTGGGTCAAGCTCTCTTCAAAATTGCGTCGCTTCTTATAGAGAATTCCCAATTCCGGATCCAAAGCATTCCAATAGTTCTCCTTACTGAAGAGAGCAAACTCAGGAAGATCCTTTTCAAGATCGCTGATCGTAGGCTCCACATCCTTTTGTAGAAAATTGATGATCAGGTGCTCGTCCCCAGAGAGCATCTGTCCCTTTTTCAGCCTTCTCAAGTGTTTGTTCAGCCGATAAATCGTCTCACCAATGATTGGAAAACTTATCTCCTCTTCCGCTTTTCTAAGGGTTGTTTTGGCCAGTTCAAGTTGCGAAATCAAATCTGATACGATGGCATCATTCCTGATGACCGATGAATTGCGGATGTCTGATGAGGCATAAAGTGGATAAACATTTTTGAAAACGATCTCTTCATGAATATCCTTTTGACCCTCTTCGCGCTTTTGGAGGATGTTGTAAGCTGCCTCAATGAACTTCCACTCTACCGATGGATGTATGGACGTATAATGTTCTTTAATAATAGACTGGATAATGTTTTCCAGTTCTTCCATTTTCTTCGCCATCGCGGCAGCTAGCACAGGGACGACCTCAGCAATTTTGGCATATTCCAATGAGCCAAGTGTATTGTCTTTACTCGCCAATTCCAGGTGTCCAATAAAGTCCTCATCTGAATGCAATGGTATTATCAAAAGACTTTTAAAATCTGGATGAGCCTTTTCGAAAAACTGACTGTTCGCCGTATCTGCAATGATCACCGGTTCGCGTTTCTGCTTGATAACATCGCTAATGTCATGAAACGCCTTCAGAAAATTATTTTTTCCATCCACCAGAAGGCTCATGCTGCCTCCTTCCTCACATCGGTCATAGGTCTGACGAAAAGTCTGATACGAGGACACTCCTATTTCAATATCTGGAACCTCTGCCAGATCTCGAAATTGCTGTCGTAAGTAGTTGATGAAGTCTTGAGTGGGCTTTTTCGTGCTCTGAAGCGCGTTCTTGATATTGCTCAAGGCTTCGTGATGGGTAGCTTCGTGCAGTGTATAAATGGCAAACCCAGTAAATTCAAACAGATCAGGAGAAATTTTCTCTAGCCACAAGTCCAGGTTATTGCTGTCTTCTACCAGCATATTAAGGTCTTCCGGGGATAGTTTAGGTGCATCTTCCGAGGTTGCTCTCACCTGGCAAAAACGGGGGTCAAAAAATAAGTGGTAATATTTGGTGATGCCCGCATCCTCCAATTGCAAAACCATTTGCTGCTCCTTCGGAAGCTCCACTCCGTAAATCTGATGCAAAATCGCATGGTAAGCCGCCAGGGTTTTCTTTTGTTCAAGCTCTTCTGCGTCCAGGTGCTTCACCATATTTGCTAGTGACCCTGCCTTTTCGGTCAGCTTCTTGAATGGGGTGGTCGCATAGAAATAATCAAGCGAAAACGGCTTAAAAATTGCTACGATCTGGTCGCTACTTACAGCTGGAGGAACTACCGCCGAAATGATCAGATCGACAATATCCTTGACAGGTTCCAGGACGGATATATCATGGATATCTTCCCGCAAAAAAGGGTGTTCATCAATCTGGGCAACCAATCTTTTCGCTGTTTCGACCAAGATGGGATTGTCATCAAACTGCTGAAGCTCCCAGTAGCCGATGATGGTACTGAGTCGGAGGCTATTGGCAAAAGGGAATTGCATAAAAAAGAATTCTGTCTGCAGACCTTAACTACGCTGAATATCAGCAAATTGTTCCTCAACTAAAAACTTTGCGATGATATGTGTCCAATCGCTTCTGTTTATTGGTGTTGGTTTGCTTACTTTGGGTGCCCTAAACGTGACGGAATCATGTATATCAATCTTTCGGGATTAAATATTTTGGTGACTGGTGCAAGCCGGGGAATCGGCAAAGCAGTGGCCACGAAGCTAGCGGAAGCAGGTGCTACCATCGCGGTACATTACAACAAGAACGTCCGGGAAGCGGAAAACTTAGCCCACATACTTGGCAATGAATCGAAAGCATTTCAGGCCGATTTGTCACAGGAAGACGAGGCGCTTAAACTTTTCGAACGGGTAACCCTGGAGTTGGGCAGTGTCGAAGTGCTGATTAATAATGCCGGTATTGCCAAGAGCTCCCCCTTCACCGACGCGGATGATTCATGGCAAAGTGTTTGGAATGAAACACTCATGGTCAACTTAAATTCGCCGGCCATGCTGTGCAAAAAAGCGACCGAGCATTTCTTGAAGAGAAGAGCAGCAGGAAGGATCATTAATATAACTTCTCGTGCCGCGTATAAGGGAGAAACTGCAGAGTATTTTGCCTACGGTGCATCCAAAGCAGGCATGGTTTCTTTAACCCGATCTATTGCAAAGGCGTACGGAAAACAAGGTATCAAGGCATTCAACATTGCCCCGGGTTTTGTACGTACTGATATGGCCAAGGAATTTATGCAACAGTATGGTGAGGAGCACGCAAAGGGTGATCTGGCCCTCGAACGCTTGACGGAACCCAAAGATTTGGCGCCACTAGTTACCTTCATCGCTAGCGGCATGGCTGATCATGCCACCGGAGCGACCTTTGACGTAAATGCAGGCAGCTACCTGCACTAGCTATCGTATAAAACCCAAATACAGCTAGATTTTTCTTAGATTACTTAACTATTAACACTGTCAACTACATCACTTATGGAAACAAATTTCAGTTCACACCTGCGGATGCTGGTGAGAGTCGCGCTCAGTGACCAAAACTTCACCGCTATAGAAAAAGGCCTGATTTTCAGCATCGGTAAAGCGCACCGTGTCAGAGAAGAAGAAATTCAAAGCGTCATTGACGAGGAGTTGAGCCAAAAGGGGGGTAATCTCGAATTCCAGGCTTTATCGTTTGAAGAAAAGTTTGGATACATCTACGACATCATTCAGTTGATGAAGATCGACAATGAGGTTTATCTCAGTGAGATTAGATATTGTGAGCAAATGGCAGAAAAGCTGGGATTCAACAAGAAAGTGGTGAAGAAAATCTCCTCCAGAATATATGGCGATCCATCCATCACCTCGAATCGCGACGCCCTGATGAAAGAAGCTAAAAAATACCTGACTGATTAATGTTTGGGTGGTTTTGATAATCGCCTTATCTTTAATGCTTTACTAGAAAATATACACGCAAAAACATGAGCATTCAATCCCAGCTAAGTGTACTCATCGGGTTAGCCAATATTGACGGTGATTTCGATGGGGAAGAAAAGATGCAAATCTACATGTTGGCTAAAGCCAACGGTGTGGACAAGGATGAAGTGGACCGCTTAATTGAGCAGCCAGTACCTCTTCCTCCGCTATCAACCATGACCTCTGACGAGAAATTCGACTTCCTATACAACATCGTTCAATTGATGAAAATCGATAGCCAGGTGTACCTGAGTGAAATCAAGTACTGCGAAGATTTGGCTGAAAAATTGGGATTCAAAAGAAAAGTTATCTCGGCGCTGGCTTCCAGGGTGTATAGCGACCCGTCCATCACAGCTAATATAGAGTCACTCAAAAAGGCTGTTAAGAAATACGAAGTTTAAAAACTCAAGCCTCTTCGGAGGCTTTTTTTATGAGTTCTTGAAACAGTTGCTCGTAGTTTGTCAACACCCGTTCAATCTCGAAACTTGATAAAGCCTGCTGCTGCGCTTCCTCGACGATTCCCTCTCGAACAGCGGTCGGCCCATCGAGCAACTTGTTGATCAAGCTCCCCAAGCCGGCAACGTCTCCATCCGAAAATAAAAACCCGGTAACACCATGCGTTATCAGATCGGGGTTGCCACAAGCATTAGTGGCAATAACGGGCACTCTCATCGCCATTGCTTCCAGAATTGCCTGTGAAAAACCCTCAATAACGGATGGCAAAACCTTCAATGTAAAAAGAGGAAAGTGATGCAAAACATCCTGCGAATCTTGTACCCCGGCAAAAATTAGCCGCTGCTTCGGCTTATGTCTTGTAATGGCCTCGGCCACATCTGATTCGGAGATTCCCACAAACACGACCTTTATATCCTCATTGACGAACTTCAGCGCTTCAATTAGTTGTTCCTGGCGCTTTTTTCGCGCCACACAGCCGATCACCCGATCCTCCGGCACCAGGTTGTATCTATCCCTAAAGTATTGGACTCTTGTATGGTCTATAAGCTGGTATTTTGCTTTCGGTGTGCCATTATGGATAACTTCAATTTGGTGCTTCCTGAAACCCAGTTGTACCATGCTTTCTTTCACACCTTCGCTGACCGCCACCATCTTCGTCGCCGTTCGAGCGTAAAAAATATTCTGCAAGAAAAAACCGCTACTATTCGCCCGCTGGCGACGGGTATGCACTAGAATCAGGTTTTTCAGATAAAACCATTTAATCATGCCGAGCGCATACCGGTCACGACTTGATTGCGAATTGACCAATTGAATGGACTCCTCAATAATTACCTCCCGCAGCTTTCGAATGGTGCCCCTATCAAAATATTTGTTGCCTTTTTCCAGCGGAATAAACCCGATTCCAGCTTCCTCGGCCTTTCTCTTCAAAACTGAATCAGGGGGGGCAGCAACCCAAACCTGATGACCTCTGGACTGCAGCCCCTCCGCGAGATAATACGTTGAAAGAGCTGACCCAGCGATCCCTGTTTGAAAGGTTGCGAAAAGAATCCTCATCAGACAAAATTGATAATTCGAAAAAAGAAAACCTTCCAAGTCTTGAATTAACCCCGATTTTTTGTGTTCTTACTCTCGCAACCACCGAAAGAAATATGACTTGGAAAACGATCTCCTCCTTTGACCTGGAGGAATGGATAGTCGTACGAGAACAACTTCATCAGGCTACACAAAGTATAGCCGCCGTAGGTCGACACTTTTTAAAGCATAGCGAGGAAGATGAGAATGCTGTCTTGTCTTGGCGAGCGGGTGACCAATCGCTAGTTGGGAAGACAGTTGCAGCTCCTTCTGGTGAAGTCCTGGTAGGCATCAATTTTGAGCAACTTAGGCTTTTGGTCGAGGGCCAAGGTCAAAATATCGCTACTCAAGAAATTACGGGGAGTACCTTCGCCCAACTGATGATGTGGCTGGAGGGCCAATTGGGCCAATTGGGATTACCCATAGAGAAATTCAGTGCAAATCTGCCTTATGAAATTCCCGCTTATCCGACACAAAAAGGTGAGTCCTTTTCTATCAAACCTTCAGATACACTCACCCAGTTTGGACGGCTCTACTACAATACATTTATTACCCTTGAAAATCTGCGATCGAACTTTTCAGATGTCGGTGAGGTAACCGTTTGGCCTCACCACTTCGACCAAGCCATCTCTGTCAAGTTGAAAAATTCCGGAACCCCGGATACTTCCACTTATCTTGGATTGGGTATGTCTCCGGGCGATGAACATTACAATGAACCCTATTTCTATGTCAATTCGTGGCCCTATGCTGAGGAATCAAAATTGAAAGATCTACCCCACGGGCATTGGCATTCTGAAAACTGGGTTGGAGCAGTGCTGCGGGTTTCTGAACTTTGGTCTATGAGTTCACAGAATCTGGCGGTGGAAGACTTTTTCAAAGGAGCCGCCGGACAACTGCAATCCCTATTGCTCGAGTAAATCGCCGAGTTTTATTCCAAAGTACTCTTCAGTTTTGGAGAGGAATTCATCCTCATTCAAAATGGGTACCTCCTCCCGCTTTCCTTCAAGCGTGCTGATCAAGGCCGAATCTGTCAGCGTCACCCTGCCTTCCGGGAATAGCTGGCTTATAAACTTACCGTCTCTATATGGCGAAGAGGGATCACTTTGGTAGTAAGCATGTACTTGCAAGAATTCTATCACCTGACACTCTTCCAGCGCAAACCGGTACAAGGTTTCGAAATTGGTGGTATCTGCTGATTTCTTAAGCAACCAGTTCTCATCGGCATCTTGAAAAAAGGCGAGGTATCGATTAAAATCTACCTGTAATTTTTTCTCCTGTAATTCCTTGGGGCTATGCAAGGTGTCTTTCAAACCTACATCCACCAACCACGGCTTCTCGTCAATTACAACAATCACAACCATGTGTTCGTGACTTGGTCCAAATTCTCCTTCGCGCCATAAATTAGCAGAGGCCGCATAGGTATTGTAACCCAGTTGGGAGAGCAAGTGCAAAAGCAAATAGTTCAACTCCAGGTTAATTCCACCCCGATTTTTAAGGACTATTTTTTTAAAAAGTTCATTGATGTCCCACTGAATTTTCTTTTCAAAATGGATAGATAGGTTTTCGTGAGGGATCTTCAGGAGATGATGCCGGTGTATCTTTTTTAGATAGCTGAGAGTGGGCTCCTCTCTCCTCAGGCCCAATCGCTCTAAATAAGCGAAGGAGTCGATATGCTTCAGCTTGGGCTTATTCTGAAAGTAATTAAGCTTTCTCACTCGAATTGTCTTTGCAAAGTGAGGAAGAAATTGTCAAACGCCTGCTGCCAGGTTTGGTCCGCATCCCATTCCTCACCCAGAAATAGGTCATCTGCCCTGACCTGCCGAATGTATATTTTGAACATGTCATCGGTTGAAGCAATGCGCTTGAGGCTTACCGAACCATCAACTGGCCCTGGCGTCACCGAAATATATTGGGTTTCGTTCGTGTTCTGCGGATAGTCTAACATCCGCTTTACAGTCTCTCCCTCGGTTCCCACCACGTTGATTACATATTGAATACCTTCTTTTAAGGTATTTTCATTGGATTCGTAGATCAGCGGTTGCCAATCCCATTGGAACCTTGAAAAGAGCTCCTTAAGTTCCTCATTGGCCTGATCAATTTGCTGGTTATATTCAGCAATAAGCTGGCCTGCTGTATCTCCCATGTTGAGACTAGGAAATTTTTCAAATAAGGCAAGACCTACCTTTTGCCGTCGAATTGCTCCTGAATAATTGAGGTACCTTCTTCCAGAAAAAAGGTCAATGTCATCGGCAAATTCAGGCTCGCTCAACGCCAAAAAGTTGGTGGCTTTAAAGTCTGCCGATTTGACTGCTAAACCCAGGGTTAAAAGGGTTTCACGCATATCTGCTCCAGAGGCTTCCCAGGACCCACTTTCGTAAGCCAGTTCGCCATTTCCTTTATTGGCAACAATAGTCATTGAAAAACCCGCCGGTGTTGCAACGCAAATGATCGTGTTAGCCACAGCTCGCCTTGCGAAGAGGGAAACGTATTTCCGCCTGATGCTCCCGTTGGCATGAAAGTCCTTCACGTGACTGTATAAAATTGGATCTATACCCATGGGAACAAGCATCTTATGCAGTTCCGCACATTTTTCCTGCCAGCCTTTGCGGTCACCTTCAAAGATCACTACGGAGCGACTACTGGCTAAATCCAAAGGTAGAGGAGCTTTGTTCAATTTGACCAGTGCTAAGTCCAGCCCAAACCTTGAGGGGAGTTGTGCCTTCACTCCAATCAATAGCGAAAGAAAAAATAGGAAGCAAGAAACGCGCATCAATATCATCTAACCTCACAAAAATATGATTTATTGTTCCAGTCAGAAATGTTCTGTTTCTTTAGCACAATAATGTTTGAAAATGGAGAAAAAAATCAGATGTGCGTGGGCGAAAAGCGATTCTGAAAGCTACTGCCGATATCATGACGAGGAATGGGGTGTTCCAGTCCACGATGATAGGGAGCTATTCGAATTTCTGGTACTGGAGGGAGCACAAGCAGGCCTGAGTTGGAGTACGATACTGGCAAAAAGAGAAGGCTACCGGAAAGCCTTCGCCAATTTCGATTGTGAAAAAGTTGCCGCCTACTCCGACAACAAGCTCGAGGCACTTCATCAAGATCCAACAATAGTCCGAAATAGGCTCAAAGTTTCGGCAACCCGTGAAAACGCCAGGCAGTTCATCCAAATTCAGTCACAATTTGGATCCTTTGACAACTACATCTGGTCCTTTACAGATCATAAGGTTATTCAGAACAGTTGGGAACATGTGCAGCAGGTGCCGGCCTCCACGCCACTTTCTGATGTCATTAGCAAAGACCTAAAGAAAAGAGGCTTCAAATTTGTCGGAACCACCATCATGTACGCTTTCATGCAAGCCACCGGAATGGTCAATGACCACACCACGGACTGCTTTCGACACCACCAGTTACAGTGATCGTATAATCACCGAGGTAGGGATTGATAATCGTAGTAGGGAAAGAGCTGAGTCCTTTTCGACCGGATGATATATCT
This sequence comes from Cyclobacteriaceae bacterium, assembly GCA_965242775.1. Lineage (GTDB taxonomy): Bacteria > Bacteroidota > Bacteroidia > Cytophagales > Cyclobacteriaceae > JAWPMT01. The sequence continues at coordinate 331,752 of CBDETI010000024.1, read as the reverse complement.
CGATCATATCATCAGTCAATAAGAAGTGATCGTCCAAGTCGCCCCCGGCTTGCCATTGAAATTGGAAAGCTTCCATTAATTCCGCCAAGCCCTCTGCGGCAATCACTGAATCGGTCACAGTTGTAAGTGTCAAGCCAAGATCCTCCGCTTTTTGATCGAAACTACTTGAATCAAGGACCCATAGTGCACTTACAAATTCTTGAGCTGCAGCGGTAATTTCAGCATTTGTTACTTTCCTGGGCTCTCTGCTTTCCATCTCTTTCCTGACAGCTCTTGTATCAGCAGGTTTATCTGAGCAACCAATAAACAATAAGAGGTAGACCAGGAAGGGTATTTTACTGTGCAAACGCTTACTTATTTTTGCTGTTAAAATTAATTCGAATGATCGACAAGTTAGAGGCGATAAAACACAGGTTCGAGGAGGTTGGTCAACTCATAGTACAGCCCGATGCAATGGCTGACATGAGCAAATACACGAAACTTAACAAAGAATATCGCGACCTGGAAAAGGTAGTGGTTGAATATGACAAATACCGCACGGCTGTGGACAACCTGCAAAGTGCCAAAGAGGTGCTTCAGGAGGAGAAAGATCCGGAATTTCGGGAAATGGCCAAGCTCGAAATAGAGGAGCTGGAACCAAAGATTGTCGAACTGGAGGAGCTTTTAAAAGTCATGCTTATCCCTAAAGACCCCAATGACAGCAAGAATGTCATCCTGGAAGTCAGAGCGGGAACTGGCGGGGACGAAGCAGCTATTTTCGCCGGCGATCTATTCAGAATGTACAAGCTCTTTGCCGAAGACGAAAAATGGAACTTCGCTGTTATCAACCTGAATGAGGGCACCTCGGGAGGATTCAAGGAAATCATCGTTTCGGTTGAGGGCGAAGATGTCTATGGCAAGTTGAAATATGAGTCGGGAGCACATCGTGTCCAGCGCGTACCTGCCACTGAGAGCCAGGGCCGGATTCATACCTCGGCAGCGACTGTAGCCGTCTTGCCGGAAGCAGAAGAGGTCGATGTGGAATTGAATATGGGAGACATCAGAAAAGATACTTTCAGAGCTTCAGGCGCGGGAGGTCAGCACATTAACAAAACCGAATCGGCCATTCGGCTCACGCACCACCCCACAGGAATCGTTGTAGAATGCCAGGATGGGAGGTCGCAACATGCCAACTACGATAAGGCCTTGAAAGTACTGCGGTCCCGGATTTACGAATTGGAATTAAAGAAACACAATGAAGAGATCAGCTCAGCCCGAAAGAGTATGGTGGGAAGTGGCGACAGATCCGATAAGATCAGAACATATAATTATCCCCAGGGTCGCGTCACCGATCATAGGATAGGGTACACGGTCTATAATCTACCTAACGTAATGAACGGACAAATTGGTGACTTTATAGAACAGCTAAGAATCGCCGAAAACGCCGAGAAAATGAAGGAGGGGGCATAAGAGTCAGTCAAATCTGGCGTTTTTTAATAAATGAAAAGCATCCATGCGCTTTGGGTTGTTTTAATAGGGTGGGCAGCAATTGGCTGTGCCCGTCTGGATGATGATATCAGCACCAGTCCCGATATCTTGCTAGCATTTAGCGCGGATACGGTTAGCTTCGATACGCTGCTGACTGATCGCCTCAGTATTACCCGGCGCTTCCGCGTATTCAACACATCCGGCGATGATGTGAACATCTCACAGATCACCGTTGGTGAAGGGCGTTCTTCCAGCTTTACGCTGGTGGTGAACGGCGAAAAAAGTAAATCCATTGAAAATGTCCTTTTGAGGGGACGTGATAGTCTCCTGGTTTTGGTTGACGCCATTATTAATTCTCAGAACCTGAATATGCCCTTTCTCATCAAAGATTCCGTCGTATTCCGATGGAATGGCAACCAGGCAGATGTTAAGCTCAAGGCTTACGGGCAGGACGCCAATTTCCGAGGAAATGAAATTATTTGCAATGAAATTTGGTCACCTGGAAAGCCTTACGTGATAACCTCAGATATTCTTATTGATACACTTTGCCACTTGACCGTGGAGGCGGGAACACAAATTTTTCTTGACAATGATGTATCCATGTTGGTCCGAGGCCAGCTTCTGGTGCAGGGTGATACAGGTCAACAACGAATCCTTTTCCGGAACACGAGATTCGATGAGGGATTCATGGAAGCCCCCGGCCAGTGGGGCGGGTTGGTTTTTTTTCCCGGTAGCAGGGATAACTCGATAAGTCACGCGACCATCGAAAATGCACAAACGGGAATTTTCTGTTTTGGTACAAACTCCCAGCCAGACCGGGTCTCCATGGCGATTGATCATTCAATTATCAGGCATATGTCTGGTAGCGGCATTCAGGCGTTTTCTTCAGAACTTGAAATCTCCAACTCACTCGTCTACAATGCGGGTGGCTTTCTGTTTTCAGCGTTTGTTGGAGGAGATTACCGTTTTGATCATTGCACATTTTCGAATGAACCTAACTTTTTCATTCGGGACGAACCCTCATTTGTAGCACTCGACAATTTTCCACAAGATCCATCGATAGTCGATGATTTAAAGCTCGAGGTAACACATTCCATTTTATGGGGAGCTGAGGACAATGAGGTTTTCATAAACAACGCTGGTGGCGCCGACCTTGACACCACATTTAATCTTAACATCATTAAAAGTGATAATGAAGTCTTGGGAAATATCACCTCCTCCACTTTCAACTTCCCCAGGTTCAAGGATCCTTTCACCTTCAATTATTCGTTGGACACCCTTTCTGTTGCCAAAGATGCCGCCATGGGCTCGCAAGTAATGGACGATTTAACTGGTGCCAGAAGAGATTCTCTCCCGGACATTGGCGCTTTCGAAAGAATAGAGCCCTAAGGGGTCACACCAATATTTACAAAGTCACTATTAATTGATGGAGAAAGGAGTCCGTCATCGATCCCGAAAGCATAACGGCCTCTGAGGGGCTTCTCCGACTTGAAAGTCAGCTCAACAGTTTCCATGGGTCCTATGGTTGAAATCCTCGTTAAGGCTTGTAGGTAAGTATCCCGATCCGCGCGTTTCACCTGATCCCGAATTAAAAACCGAACCGAATCTTGAAAGGCCAGAGAGGTCGTGCGGTGATTTCTAATTTTGAGACGAATTTCAATACCATCAGACACTTTGGTGGCCTCAAGTATCTCTACTTTGATGTTCTGATAAGAGATGAATTTGTCAATTTCATGATAATGATAGGTTCTCCCCTCAATGGCAAGTGATTTTGCCTTCGGGAATACAAACTTCTTCAGTAACAAAGCTGGTTTACCTTGAAAAGAATCCTCTACCTGCCAGAGATCGTATTGTGATCTTTTCGGATAACCCGGATAGAAGGCTATAGCCTCTTTACCCGTGTAAAACGAGTACATCGAAGGGGTTTTAATGTCATTCTCAGAAATCAGCACGCGATCGCCCGCAAGCGAAGACATCTCTTGAGCCCAATCCTTTTGACCATGCACAAAGTGTGGACCTATTTTATTGGCCCAAACAGGGTAAATTAGCTGAGCCCTCAAGGCAATGGTGACGCCAACAGCCAGTAGCAAAAATGATAAAGCCACAGCACGTACTTTTAATTTATCCAGCACCTGGGCCCCTAAAACCAATGCGGGGAAAAATGCGAGGGAGGTCCACTGCATATGCACAAACCCCCGACTTGAAGCCAGCAAGAAGAAGAAGTACACTCCTATGACCAGCATCTTGAGGGTCCTTTCGAACACTTCCTTCGGCCTGTGGTAAATCGCCAGCAAAATGACCGGCCCTACCGCCAGAAGTTGCTGCGATATAAATGTAAAAGTATATTCTAATTTGAATGGTTGACTTCTACCCTGAAGATGAAATTGAATAGATGGAAATCCTTCTGAATACTGCCAGGTTAAGTGTGGTAAAAAAAGCACCAAGGCGATCAGGCCTACACCATACATCCATCCTCGTTTGAGTTGAGAAAGATCAGTCAAGGCGATCAGGGGTAGTACCAGTACCGCGTGATATTTTGAGTAAAGCATAGCGCCCAGGGCCACTCCCATCACAACTATCATTTTCCACGACTGATCAAGCGTGAAAGATTTGTAGGCCCGTAAGAAGATCGCAAAAAAAAGCAGCAAGGGACCATCAGGAAATACTACGAAATGCAGGTAGTTTAAAAAAGGCATTGAAAACAAGATGAGGTAAGCAAAGGGTCGTATCCGTTGCTCAAGTAAACTCAGGATAATGCCCGTTGCCGAAACCAGTGCTAGCAAATTGAAAATCCTTATGCCAAGCGGACCTTCTAACAAAAAAGATCCCAGTTTTATGAAGATCGCGACCATCGGGGGGTGGTCATAATAACCCCAGGCCAATTTGTTGGAATACAGCCAATAGTAACTTTCGTCATTATGTACCTCCGTGAAGTAAGCCTGGACCAGGTTCAGAATCAACCAAAATATTAGAAATCGCACAAGCGATACTTGCTGCAATCTTTCTAACCACATAAACCAAAAAGGTTAGATATTTGATAATGGGGTTTTTTCAGCAGGAAATTCAAATCGATCCGGTCAAAAGAGGATTTCATCTCATTACACATTTTGTTGAAAAAGTAGTTCAATCCCATGACATCACCACTGGTATTTGCCATGTCTTCATAAAACATACCTCGGCAAGTTTGACTATCAATGAAAATGCCGACCCTACTGTCCGTCAGGATTTTGAATCCTACTTCAATAGGACCGTGCCCGAAAACGCTCCCTATTTCATACATACTTATGAGGGCCCGGACGACATGCCCGCACACATTAAATCATCGATCCTTGGTGCCTCGGTAAGCATCCCCATCACAGCAGGTCGCCTGAATCTCGGTACATGGCAAGGTATTTACCTATGTGAACACAGGAATAACGGAGGCCATCGTCGGCTAGTGGTGACTTTGCAGGGCTAGTACACCCTTCCTGCAACTCACTACATTTTTCCTACGGTTGAGTTCATTTGGGTTTAATTCTTGACAGTGCTTCTTCATGTTTGTATCGTCAATAAAAGGTCAAATATTATGAGCACAAGTCAACCCAAAGGTCAAAAACGTCAGACGCTCATGATCGTCGCGGGAGTTCTCGCGGCGATCATTACTTTACTGGTTCCCGCTTATTCCAAGGCGCAAATAAGTATTACGTCCAGATCTGTCAACGTCAATAACAATGGTAAAACCACTGTCAAGTTCAACAACTGGCAAAAACAGTATAAGATAGAATTCGAAGGAGACTTTGAACTATCTGATGACGATACGGATATCGTGGGAGTTTCCCGTGGAGGCTACTTCGAGATTAGTCGATCCGCCTTCGGGAGTCGTAGACGCGTGGTGGTAGAAGCTGATAGCAGAGGAAACCTGATCAAGGATTACTATGTAGGTCGCGAACGTCTGGATTTTGAGCCGGAAGGAAGGGAATGGTTAGCCGAAATCCTACCCGAAATAGTCCGAAGTACCATCATCGGGGCAGAGTCACGGGTGAACCGGTTTTATCGTAAAGACGGTGTAAACGGTGTTTTGGGAGAGGTCCGCGAACTTGAAAGTGACTATTTGAAAAGTCATTACCTGGATCTTTTACTGGAAAAAGATGGCCTGAATGATGATGAATTGACCCTGGTGATCGATGAGGCAGCGGACGAACTCGGATCAGACTACTATATCTCCGAACTGCTCAAGAATAATGAAAAGCAGTTTCTCTCCAACGCCAAGACTTTCCGTGCGTATGTAAGGGCCTCCGAGGAGATCAGTTCCGATCATTACCGCTCCGAGGTACTCAAAAAAGCATTGCGCAATGATGATATCGATGGTGAAGTGCTGGAAGCCATTTTGGAATCCGCAGAAGACGTGAGCTCTGACCATTACCTCACTGAGATCCTGAAAGAAACCCTTGATACAAGAGATCTTTCAGATGACCTGATCCAAATGGTCATTCAATCTGCAAGATCCATTAGCTCAGATCACTACCAATCGCAACTCTTTCGAGAGGCGTTGGACCATGATCAGATCTCGGACAAAAGTTACTGGGAAATAGTTGATGCGGCGGGGGATATCTCCTCAGACCACTACAAAACAGAGCTATTTGAGGAATTATTAGAGGAGGAGATGACTGATGAAGTAATGCTCAAGATGCTGGAAAATATAGAGGACGATATCTCCTCAGACCATTATTCTCATATACTCCTAAGTAAGATCATAGTTGAGCACACGCTTTCGCCAGAGTCCATGGAAGCCTACGGTCGGGCAGTCGCCAACGTTAATTCCGATCATTATGCCTCGCAAATAATACAAAGAGCGGCAGATCATGCCGACATGGATGATGAATTGGTCCTGGCACTTTTGGATACCTGCGAAGAAATTGGCTCTGATTACTATCTGTCAGAGGCCTTGCAGGCGCTAGCTCCTTACATCAACGAAAGAAATGATAGTAAACTCCGGGATGCATATAGATCCGTGGCCAGGGAAATCAGTTCGGATACTTACTACGGAAGGGCAATGAAGGCACTCGATTGATTGGCTTAGACCAACTTTCTTTACACCTTTACCGCCATGTCCGGTTTGTTTAGAAACCACACGTTGAGCTACGGAATCCTCGCCTTCTTACTGGGTGGGGCTTTCGGCTGGCTCATTTTCATATACATTACTGTTGGTGAGGAGACCTTTTCGGCGTACCAGAATCAGGGTCGAATGCTTTTCTTGGCTTCAGGTGCGATGGCAAGCCTGGTCAACTATTTGCTAGCTCGAAAACTTAATCAGTGGATCCCATGGCGAGAACGAACCAGCCTGCGGATGACCTCAGGAATCATAGCCTCTCTGGCCATTCTTAGCATTTTTTTCGTAGGTGCCCTGCCAAAGTTGCTGCTGTTGGAGGTGGCTATCGTCTATAAAATTGCGATTTTACTGGTAGTGTCTGCCGTCATTTTTAATGTGCTTTACTTTGCCGTCTACTCTTTTTATCAGTTCTCAAAAGCCCAGGTTCAATATGCTGAAAATCAACGTCAGCAATTGTCGCTTCAACTGGAAGCGCTGAGGAGTCAATTAAGTCCACATTTCTTATTCAATTGCTTGAATACGATCTCCGCACTGTTGTACAAGGACCTGGCCAAGACCGAAAAGTTCATCAGGCAACTGGCCAAGACCTACCAGTATACAATCAACGCCAAAGATGAAATCGCCATACCCTTGTCCCGTGAGTTGGAATTTGTGCATGCCTATCAGTTTTTACTTAGCGTACGATTCGAGGACCAGGTAGATGTAAAAATCGATTTGGACAAAACGGACCTCCGATCCATGATTCCGCCCATGACTGTCCAGCTCTTGGTTGAAAATGCAGTAAAGCATAACACCATCTCCAAAAGTGAAAAATTACAGATAGAGGTCTTCCGAAAACAGGGCTGGCTGATCGTGAGGAATAACAAGACGCAGAAACCCGCCAAAACCCCCTCATTTAAAATCGGGCTGGAAAATATAAAAGCCCGCTACCAGCTATTGCAAAGTCGATTGATCAAAGTGGTGGATGAAACAAACGATTTTCAAGTCTGGCTACCCATGATCCGGTTATGAGAACACTATTCATACATAACATCTTCTTTCGGCTTATTGGTCCCATCTTTATAGGTACCACTATTTACTTGCTTATACTCCTCCTGAACAACTCCATCACACTGGTCGACGATCTGTTTGCAAACCAGGAGCTTTACTTGTGCATAGTTATGGTATACGTAGTATTCGAGTTGAATAGACTCGCAATGCTTTTGCTGGCCAGACGAACACAAAACTGGTCGTTTCCGCTACAAATTGCTATTCAACTCACGGTGACCTTCATCATCATGGTGACAACCGTCTATTTCATTATTTACTACTATTACCAGGAGTTTTTAGGTTATGAACCCAGTCAAAGTGAGTATTGGATTTTCTATTCTATTTTCGGGTTTACGACATTGCTGTACCTGACGCTACATTTTAGTCATATGTTTCTTTACCAGGAAAACAAAATGAAGCTGGAAGAGGAAGAATTCCTGAAAGAGAGCCTTGAGTTTGAATTTCGTAATTTCAAAAGAGAAATGAATCCCACGCTTTTGCTTGAAAGCCTGGAATCCCTGATTGCTGTGTTAGATGGAAATCCCGACGCTGCGGATGAGCTCATCGATGAATTATCTGTGGTTTACCGCTATATTCTTGGCAGCAAAAGCTCAGAGCTTGTTTCGATTCAAACCGAGCTGGAAACAGCCCAGCACCTGATTAATCTTTTTTGGTACCAGGGAAAGGAAATTGATTTTAGAAATAATGTTGACGATGGGTTGTGTGTCCCAGGTGTGTTCCTTCAAATTATTGAATGGCTGGTCAAATCATCTATCCACTCGACGGTACAGCCTATGACGATAGAACTGTCCAATGTAGGTTCTACCATTGTACTGGAAAGTGAAAGAAAACCCCGGTTAGAAACAGAGCCTCTGGACCTGTCGGATTTTCAACGAGCCTATGATTTTTACAGCAGCCAGCTCATAGCTGTCGAAGAAAGCGAAGGTTACACCATGGTCAAAGTTCCACTTCTTATTTCCAATGAACTTGTAGCATGAGGGTACTAATCATTGAGGATGAAACCCCGGCTGCCGAAAAGCTGTCTCGCTACCTGCGAAAGTTTGATGCCAACATGGAGGTTGAAGGTCCCTTGCAAAGTGTGAAGGAAACAATCGCCTGGCTTAGGAACAGCGAGCAAAAGCTCGACCTTATCCTTTCCGATATTCAATTGACGGATGGTTTAAGTTTTGAGATCTTCCAGGAGGTGGACATTGACACCCCTGTGATCTTTACGACTGCCTACGACGAATATGCCGTGGATGCCTTCAAAATGAATGGTGTCGGCTACCTGCTAAAACCCGTTACTTTCTTAGACCTTTCCAACGCCCTCAAGAAAATTGATTCTTTAAAGAAAGGGCTGGGCAGTACGAGCACAGTGGGTAGGGTGGCGCAGGATATGAATCAGAAAAAATTCAAAAACAGATTTCTCGTGAAAGTGGGGGAGCATATACACTCCATCAAAACAGAGGATATTAGCTTGTTTTTCGCAGAAGGACGAACTGCCTATTTGGTAAATACCGCTGGCAAAAAATTCATCGTGGATTTCAAGTTAGAGGATCTCGAGCATCTGCTAAACCCCAAAGAGTTTTTCCGGGCCAACCGCACCTTCATTACTAACATCAATGCGATCGAACAGGTCCTGGTCTATTCCAATAGTCGTTTAAAGATCAAACTCAACATTTCCTTTGACAAGGAGATCATCGTTAGTCGTGAGAAGGTAGGGCCGTTTAAGTCTTGGTTTGACGGACAAAATTGAGCCCTGATTTAAGTAATTTGATCTGGAATTTTCAATGACGCCCCCATGGCCGCTAAAAAGAGCAAAAGTCAAGAACAGCTAAGGGAAATTGGCTTTGGATCCCGCAATTTTTCTGATTCAGGAAGGTTGATCCGAAAGGATGGCAAGTTTAACGTCGATATCAGAGGTGCCGGCATCAAGGGCTTTAGCGGTTACCATTGGGTCATCAACATGTCATGGGGCGGTTTCTTCTTATTCGTGCTGGCCGCCTATATTATAATAAACCTTGTTTTTGCCGCATTGTATTTTGTCGCAGGCCCTCAAAACCTTACAGAATACAATCTAGACAACAGCACCTGGGAACATTTTGTCCATTGCTTTTACTTTTCAACCCAGACCCTGACCACCGTAGGTTTTGGCCGCATTAGCCCAACCAGCGACTTGACAAGTTTCATAGCTGCATTCGAAGCCATGATTGGGTTGTTGGCATTTGCCCTGGCCACAGGGATTCTTTATGGTCGTTTCTCCAAAGCCAAGGCCAAAATTCTGTTTAGCGAAAAAGCACTGATAGCTCCGTACAGAGGCGGTAGGGGTCTAAAGATCAGATTCGCAAACCTCCGCAAGAACAACATTATCGACGTTTCAGCCCGGATTATGTACTCTTTTTTACAGGAAGAGTCAGGTGAGGTCAAACGCCGGTACAGACAGTTACCACTGGAAATTGATTTTATCAACCTGTTTCCCCTGCCTTGGACACTTGTACACGCCGTGGACGAAGAAAGTCCACTTTTCGGCAAAGGGGTTTTGCACCTTTCGAGAGAAGATGCGGAGTTCATTGTCATCGTCAAAGGCTATGATGACACATTCAACCAATATGTCCATCAAGTTTATTCCTACGGATACGATGAAGTGGTTTTCGACGTTGATTTCTTGCCAGTATTCCAGCCCAAAGCTGGTACTACTGAAGTGATGCTGGATCAAATTAGCGCATATCGTAAGGTTTGAAACTGGACCCGAAATGGGGGTGATTTAGTTTCCAGCAATAGTTTGCTTATTTTCGCAACAGACTGTAAAAACTTTTTGCAGGCCGCTATCGTCTTTGTATGGGAATTTTAATACCGCTGGTGTTGATCACCATTTGCTGTATCGTTATCTGGAGAGCAGGTGACGGTTTCATGACCGCTTCGGAATATGTAGGAAGACATCTCTCTGAGGGGGTGCGAGGAGCGACTATCAATGCTATCGCCAGCAGCATGCCGGAAGTTTTCACCTCACTTTTCTTTCTCTTTATACTTCAAGATGCGAATGGCTTCTCCGGAGGTATAGGAACTACCGCCGGTAGCGCCATTTTCAATGGTATGGTGATTCCAGCCGTCGCTATCCTTGCGGTAATCTCAATGGGCATGACCAAAAAAATCACGGTCTCCCAAAAGGTCCTTCGAAGAGATGGTATTGCATTAATCATTGCCGAATTCATTTTCCTTGTTCTGATTAGCGGCTCTACCCTCTATTGGTATCATGGCTTGATCCTGATGCTAGTTTATGTAGTCTACATATTCTACATGTTCGGGACCATGAGCAAAAAGGAGCGTGAAGAATTTCTTGAGGAAGGCGATGAGGAAGAAGGTGCTGTGGACTTTAGTAATGAGAAAATCAATTACGTGAAGGCCTTCTTCAGCCTTGACCTGGAAAAACTTTTCATCGGAAAATCGAAGATAAATGATACTAAAGCCTGGTCTTTGTTAATTACTTCAACCTTGGCTATCGCATTGGTATGTTACTTTCTGGTGTTAGCTTGTGAATGGATTGGTGCAGACACCTATCATATCCCAGTACTTGGTGAATTCAATGGATTGGATATACCCGTAATGTTCGTAGCATTGATCCTTGCGGCAGCGGCATCCAGTTTTCCCGACACGATCATCTCCATGAAAGATGCAAAAAGAGGTCAATATGACGATGCCATCTCCAACGCACTTGGCAGTAACATTTTTGATGTCTGCTTTGCGTTAGGGTTCCCTCTTTTCATTTTTACAATTATCAACGGACCTATTTCCATGCCGACGGCCATTGTCGATTTGAGTACCGAGCTGCGGTTTTTGCTCTGGCTGCTGACGATAGTAGCTGTCCTAATATTTACGACGAGCAAGCACATGGGCAAAGGCAAGGCCATTCTTTTGCTAAGTATTTATGTACTGTTTGTTATATATATCGTAGGCCGGGGTTCCGGTTCGCCGATTGCACAATCGATCGCGGATACGCTAGTGTCAATTGTCCGCTTGTTTAGGATCAACTAGTCCAGTTCGATATACAAACCATCTTGCCAGGAAGTTTTGTGGATTTTCAGATCCTTACACCTACGCTCCGATTCCTCCCCTGTAGCCAGATCAAATCGATAGCTATGCCATGGGCATATGATCTCTCCCTGCGGATTGAGTGTTCCCTTCGTCAATGAATGGCCCAAGTGCGGGCAGGAGTCATCCACGGCAGTGAAAACATCTCTTCTCCTGATTAGACAGATCCGCTTTTCTCCAATATGGACCAGTCGCTTTTCGCCCTCAGGAACAACACGAAATGCCTCTTGCCGCGAATGGAAAATTTTGACTTTTTTCGTCACGTTCTTCTAATTTCGAAGGATACAATTTACAAAAATGCTCAAGTGCCAACGAGACAAATTTTTACTACAGAGTAAGTACACCTATCTTAATTGTGCTTATATGGCACCGCTTCCCAAAAAAGTAGAGAAAGCGGGAATAAAGGGTGTCAAAAGGAAGAGAAAGCCATACCAGGTTTCCGCAGAAGATTTTTTCAGCGATGCCAACACGATCCGGGGCCTGTATTCTGAACTCATTGACAATCCCGAGCCAGACAGAATCGCAATTTTGCCTTCCGTCAGTTACGGCATTGGTAATATCACGAAAAACCTCGCAGGAAAAAAGGGGGAAATCTTACTTGTCGAAGATCAGTTCCCGAGCAACTATTATCCATGGAAGGCCCTGGAAAGTGATGATCTAAAAATCAAAACGGTCAAGAAACCAACTGGAGTAACCAAAGGGGGCCAGTGGAATCAGGCGGTTTTGGAAGAAATATCAACAACAACACTTGCTGTTGCTATCGGCAATGTCCATTGGGCGGATGGCACACTTTTCGATCTCCAGGCGATCCGGCGAAAAACCACAGAAACTGGATCTCTGCTCGTAATAGATGGCACTCAATCTGTCGGCGCATTGCCCATTAGCATTGCCGACCTGAAGCCTGACGCATTGATATGCGCTTCCTACAAATGGCTCTTTGGACCCTATGGCATTGCACTGGGATACTACGGTCCTGCCCTTGATGGTGGATCTCCCCTTGAAGAAAACTGGATCAACAGGAAAGGGTCAGAAAATTTTGGTGGGTTAATCAACTATCAGCCCGAATATCACCCGCAGGCTCTTAGGTATGAGGTTGGAGAACACAGCAACTTTGTACTATTGCCAATGGTAATTGCCGCCTTAAAATTACTGAGGAGGTGGGGTGTTACTTCCATTCAGGAATATTGTACGTCGCTGACAGATCAATTGGTCAATGAGATCAATGCGCTGGGTTATGGGGTTGAGGAAAGGGGGGCTCGTTCGGGTCACCTTGTTGGTTTAACACTACCAGAAAATGTAGAAATGGACAAACTACAAAAGCTGCTCAAGGCGAGAAAAATCAGTCTTTCCACTCGGGGTACGAGCCTGAGGGTCAGTCCAAATGTCTATAATGATGAAAGAGATGTTGATCGGCTGATCAAAACGTTGAAGGAGGTTGTCAAATAACGATAAACCCTAGTAAATTAGCGAGCTGAAATTAGTAGAGAATGGAACTGACTAACCCTGCCGTAACTGACGGAGTAAACTTGTTCGTAAATATTGTGATCTTCCTGGCCGCCTTTGGAGCAGCTCTATCCCTTGTGGATTTTAGAAAGGAAAGTAAAAAGGGCTGAAAGACTCAGACGTGATCCTTTGGATGATCGCTAACCTTTTCATTAGGCAAAATGTAAGGACATACGATCGCCAATACGAAAAGGAAAAGAATGATTGCAAGCATTAACATGTCTGTATCTTTTATTTCTGGCAAATATAACTTGGTTAACAAGTAATCAACCTACGTTTTTTTCTAAACATTCCCCTGGGCAAGCATGGCATCGGCAACTTTCACGAATCCGGCAATGTTGGCACCCTTCACATAATCTACATATCCGCTACTCTCTCGACCATATTGCTCGCAGTTTTGGTGAATTGACACCATAATTTGCCGCAATTTGCTGTCGACCTCTTCCCGGGTCCAACTGATTCTCTCGGAGTTTTGGGTCATCTCCAAACCAGACGTGGCTACTCCTCCGGCATTGGAGGCCTTTCCTGGAGAAAATAAGATTTTATTATCCTTGAAGAGCTTAACCGATTCTGCGGTGCAAGGCATATTTGCACCCTCAAAAACCCCTTTACATCCGTTTTTCAGAAGTGTCTGGGCATCGGTAAGTGGCAATTCATTTTGCGTAGCGCAAGGGAAGGCCAGATCTACTGCTGCATTCCAGGGTGTAACATTTTCATGGAATTGGGCCGATTTATAAACATCGGCATATTCCCTTATTCTTCCCCGTCGGTTGTTTTTCAGGTCCTTGATGAAATCCAGCTTGTCCCTGTCGATCCCTTCCGGATCATGAACAAATCCCTGGGAATCTGAAATAGTAACTGGTCTGGCATCAAAATCCAACAACTTCTCTATGGTATACTGTGCTACATTTCCACTTCCAGATACTGCACAATTTTTTCCCTCCAGGCTGTTGCCAGCCGCCTTCAACACCTCGTTGGCGAAGTATACCACACCGTACCCTGTGGCTTCTGTTCTGATCAAACTACCACCATATTGCAAACCCTTCCCCGTGAGTACACCGGTGAATTCGTTCTGAAGTCTCTTATATTGACCAAACATGTAGCCAATTTCGCGGGCTCCCACACCTATATCCCCCGCTGGTACATCCGTGAATCCGCCAATGTGCTTGCTCAGTTCTGTCATGAAACTTTGACAATAGCGCATCACCTCCATCTCACTTTTCCCTTTCGGGTCAAAATCTGACCCTCCTTTGCCTCCGCCCAAGGGAAGCGTAGTGAGGCTATTCTTAAAAACCTGCTCAAAAGCCAAAAACTTCAGCACACTCAGGTTGACAGTTGGATGAAAGCGCAAGCCTCCTTTATAGGGGCCGATCGCCGAATTCATCTGAACACGGAAACCCCGATTGACTTGAAATTTGCCTTGATCATCAACCCAAGGAACCCGAAACATCACAACCCGCTCGGGCTCACACATACGTTCAAGGAGATTCGCCTCCTTGTAATGAGGGTTTTCATCGAGGTAGGGAATGATCGTTTCTGCCACTTCGTGCACTGCCTGGATAAATTCAGTCTCATGCGGGTTTTTGCCTGAGACTTTCTCCATGAAAGCCGCAATAGTTTTGGAAGACATAGGACTAGGTTAATTGTTATCGGTTAGGACGAAGCTAACGTTTTTTGTTGATTCCCACCGGCAGAACTCACAGCAGTTTAACAATTTCAAAAAGTCTATCTAAAACTAAAATAACGGTCGGACGTTATCTTACTCAGGTAAACCACCTTTTCAGTCATGGATAGACAGATCGAAAATCAAATCTTCGAAAGAGTAAGGAAAATGAGTTCCTCTCAGCGAAGTACTGTGCTTTCTTATATTGAAAATATTCCCAGAGAGCAACACAGCACCCGTCGATATAAAAGTAGGGCGCTAAAACAAATTCAGAGGGCGCTGCTAGAGCAGTAAGAGTTTCTGCGGACTTAGTCCTCGGAAAGTACAATGACCATATCCTCCTCGGTCAAGGTGAATTCGTTTGACTTCTTCGGGTTCACATAGACTCCATATTCCTTATTCGCATCCTTGGCCTGCGCTCTAATACGATAGCCAATGGCCACCTCGTTCTTTCTGGCGGCTGATTCCAGTATGGTGTAGAAATTGATCGGTTCTCCGACCTGGATGTATTCCTTCGCTGGTTTTATGTATATCTCAGAGCCATCGGCATCAAACAAGTCTTCGAATACCCGCATCAAAAATTTGTTTTCACTGACCTGACTCATAAGCAAGCTGACCAACTTGTCACTCACAATGAAATCGTCCGCACTGGTGATATCAGCCAGCTGCCGGTTCCGAATGTCCAACATTTCACTTACTATCTTATACTTACACCCTTTTTTCTCAGTGAAATTTCGCAGGTGCAGTAACGTAATAAGCGTTTGCGCATCCGCCTCTTGAATTGGGTAGTAGTTTTGATAGCAGAGCAGGATGATATAATTGTATTGCTCGAGTTTCATTGCCTCCAGCGTTTCCCTATCTGTGGTATCCTGAACTTCGAATTCCAGGGAAATATTGGTCAACTGCTTATCCAGTTTTTTGACGATTTTCTGAGCATCATCAAACTTGGAGACAATTCGTACCATGGATCCGTGTGGCACATAATAATCCAATTCCCGGATGATATATCTGGCCCGATTGTTCCAGCCAACTACTAATATTTTTTCCTTGTGAAGTTCATCTGGCTCGGTGTACACAATGCGGCTTTCGTCAATGTTTTTGTCTTCCCCGGAATTCGGGATAAGTGTATCATCATCTTCAGTGATACCAATCACTTTGTCACCAGGTTGAAATACGGTATCCATGGGTGGGTTCACTTCCACATGGTTGTCCGCAAACTGGATACCCATAATCGCTGAGTCTTCATAAGCGAACAAAATGTCCCGGAATGAACTTCCGACCAATGAAGGCTCCTCCATGAAATAAATCTCCGCACCTGAAAAGTCCATCAATTCCATGTATACCACACTGAGACCGGATTGACGGCTGGTTTGAACCATTATCCTGGAAATAATCTCATCAGAAAGGATCAATTCCACCTCGTCTTTACCCACCATTTTGGCCACTTCGAAGTTTTTCTTATCCTCCATTTCCGCCGTGATGTGATAAGGCTCCTTTCGTCGATCAGGGTTGGTAACAATCGCTACAATCGTTTTGATGATCTGAGAATCGGAATTTTCATTGTCCTTATCCAAAATGATAATGGACTTTGTGTCGAATGGATTGGCGATATAAAGGTCATGGACATCAATCGGGTTACCGGTTCGGCAGATTACATCCGTATTGTAAGTGCTTCCAACTTTGTCGCGGATCTCATCCTCCATCATCACCTTGTCCTTATCTGCCAGGATCACAATGACACCCCGGCGCTGGTTTTCATTAGCGATGATGAGCTCGGAGATAATGGTAAAAATCTTGGACGACCAGCCAAGGATCAACACGTGATCGTCTTCTATAACAAACGACCGACCTTTTCGCAGGTCTTCTAACTTGGTGAGGATACCATTGGAAACCAGACCAATTAGTGTCGAAATAACGACGAGACCAATCACGGTGACCAAAAGCATAAATATTCGGAACGGCCAATTTTCCAGATGTTCCCCCACTGTACCAGGATCGAGTACATGGATCATATTCACCCAGATGGAATCGAACATATTAAATCCGTCTTCCGTATGATCCGGGTGCAAACCAAAGGCCAATAGCAAAATGGCGAAAAGCACGACGAAGACTAGAGAGAAGACGCCCAGGCCAGAAATCATGGGGACGGTGCCCTTTGAGACAAAATTGTCAAACTTGTAGTTTAACCTTTCTTTCAAGGGTGCTTTTTTCATAGAGAGGGTAATTAAAGATTACCTTAAGGCAAGTGAGCGTGCAAAGTTACCATGTAGCCACAATAGGCCACAAATTATTTAAATATACATTTTATTTTTACTACAGGTGAAGAAAGGAACATTCCAGGGAAAATTGGCATTTTACACTAAGTGTGAGAGTGTTTCATCTTACTGATCGATTTTAATGGTATGCGAAAATTCCTAGGATTTCTTCTATTTGGCTTATTCCTAGCCTTCAGTTCCTGTCAGCAAAGCAAAATAAAGTATCGGCTTTTTTATACCACAGATGAACCCGATGGCGAAATTTCCAAAGCGATCAAAACGGTCATGGAAAGGAATCACAACCTGGAAATCGAATTGGTGCCGGGCGAAGGTACTTTTGCGAACCTGGACAGTATTGCCGATGGCGTAGCTGATATTGCGCTTATCGAGAACTTTGTGCCTTTTAAAGATGATGTCAGGGCAGTTCTAAGTTTCTATCCGAAGGTGCTGCACATTTTCTATTTCGATGATGGCAGGCCGGAGCCGACGAGTTTTCAGGAGTTGCTCTACGGAAGAAAGGTATTCATCGGCCAGGAAGGTTCGGGAAGTCATTTGTTCATGCAGGACATGTTTGAATTCCTAGAGCTAGACCCAAACAGGCTCGATATAACCAATAATGTTTTTGACACGGAGGTGTTGATAGGGTTTACGGATATTGTGCGCTTGAAGGATTTGGCCACTCTCCAGGGGTTCAAGTTATTCTCGATGGACAATGTGGATAACCTTGGCAGAGGCTCAATTGTGGACGCTATTTCGCTCCGATTCCCGCAAGTACGGCCCTTTGTCATCCCGGAGACGAGCTACAGAGAAATCACAGCAAAACCCATTGTCACAGTAGAGACTGAGGCGCTGCTCATCGTTCGTGCAGGTCTTAGAGAAAATTTCGTGTACGACCTGACAAAAACTATTTTCAGTGAAAAGCAGGATTTCATTAATCTGAGCCCGCTCATTTTCAAAGGGCTTGATGAGCAATTTGATCGCACGAAATTGAGTTTCCCAATTCATGAGGGTGCCAGAGTGTTTCTGGATAGGGACGAGCCCAGCTTTGTAGAAAGGTACGCCGAGCTTGGGGGTGTTGCTTTGTCAATAATCATCGCGATAATCAGTGCACTGGTTTCCCTAAGCAGGTGGCAACGGCAGAAGAAAAAGGACCGTGTAGATATCTTCTACAAGGACTTGATGGAAATTAAAAATGCAGCTATTGGATCATCTAAAGCGGGTGTTGAAAAGATTAAGGAAATTCAGCAATCACAGAACAAAGCTTTCGACATGCTGATCAACGAAGAGTTGGAGGCAAACGAAAGCTTCAGGATCTACATGGAATTATCGAAGGAAACAATCAACGACATAAGAGGAAAGGTACGGCTATTGAAAGGACAAAACCGCTAGTCTATTTCAGACCCACCAAGCGGTAGTAGTCATTCATAACAACTTTATAATTAAGGCGATCAGCTGTTCCAAAAGCAAATAATTCTTCGCCGCCGCACCGGACACTGCCAGAATCTAAAAGCACTTCGAAGATAGAATTTGCCAATTTCAGGTGCTCCTGTCGACTGCTTCCATTAAACGAAACGGTACTCGAAACCTGGTCCTTGAAAAGAGTAAAGGTGATTGGGGAAGAAAAGGTGGAGTCAAATTCCAGCCATATGGAAGCCTCATCAATAGGCCAATGATGAATGATCATGGGTTGAATAGATGGATGGCGGCCGCCCTCACTGAAGTTGCTGAGTCGAAACAAATTCATCTTGGCCTGCTTCCTTTCCTCGAGGTGGTAGTAAGATTGCCTTACATTCTTAAAAAAAAGTTCCGCCGAGTCGGTAGTGCCAAAATCAAAATCAGACAAGTCCACTTTCTCGCCAGACTTAAGTAAGCAGCTGGAAAGGCAAAAGACTGGAAGCCACTTAAAAATTGATTTCATGATATTTTCATTATCGCGAGTACCATTTCACATCGGATGTTTCCATGCCTAATAAATCTTCGTTCGCCGACCCGATCAAAATTGCCAATTGAAATCAGTGAATCGATAATTTCTTCAGTGATAAGCAGTTCCGACTTTCCGTCCGAGTAGGTATACCGATCGGAGCCCGTATATTCGACCAGGTCTTCCATACCAACATTGGTATTGGCTACAAAGTACAATAAACCACCAGGTCTTAGTACCCTGGAAATTTCACGAAAAGCGACATTACAAGCTGACAGATCTGGTAGCAAGTGAAAAACGCGGCTACAAATCACAAAGTCAAAAGATGCTTCATCAAATGGAAGGCTCAGCGCGGTTCCTTCGAGAATATTCTCCGAATTGAACGAAAGCTGGTCCATGAAGAATTTCAACAGATCCACGTTCTGCGTGGATTGATCAATTCCAGCCACGCTATAGCCATTTCGAATGAAGTAATAGAGGTTCCTCCCATCACCGAAACCAACATCCAGCACTTTGCCATCGGGGACGAGCCCCTTCAACAGCAGATCCAACAGGGAAAGGTCCATGTCGCCGAAATTCTCATTGACCGTCGCAATGATGTTCATCTTATGGATTTTGTGTCAGAAAATATTGTGTAGAAACATTAATCACTAAATTAGCTCGTGAGAGCTAAAACTGACAGAACCAACCGGAAGACCGACAATGCTTGACAAGGATATCAAGGTCTTGATTGCCGATGACCATACCCTTTTCCGAAAAGGACTAGTGCTTATGGTTTCTACTTTTGAGAAATGCAAAGTGGTTGCCGATTTCTCCAACGGCAAAGAAGCCCTGGAGTACCTGCGAACGGAGCCAACTGATATTGTACTGCTGGATTTGGATATGCCGGAACTTAATGGCTATGAAACTTCCAGAAAAATCATAGCCAATTTCCCCAAAACACACATTATTATCATTTCAATGAATAACTCGTTGCAAGTAATTGCCGAGCTCATAGAAATTGGCGTGCATAGTTATCTGCTCAAAAATGCCGAACCAGCGGAAGTGAAAAGAGCCATCGAGTCGGTGATGAACAACGACTTCTATTACAACCAGGTTGTTTCAAAAGCATTAAGACAGAATTTCCAGAAATCCCGCATTTTCGAATCGAAAAGCCACGACGAAGCCAACCTCACCAAACGTGAAGTCGAAGTACTTGGACTTATCTGCAAGGAAATGAGTGTGAAGGAAATCAGTGAGGAATTACACCTTAGCGAGCAAACAATTTTGACACACAGGAAACATCTGATGAAAAAGATAAAAGCTAAAAACTCCGTGTCACTTGTACGATTCGCTATTCAAAATCAATTGGTGTCGTTTATCTGAACTACCCTAAACTGGGTATTTTTTCTACCGAAAACTGGGTATTTTTCTGCAATGCTAATCTTGTTAAAGTGCTGTTTATTAGGTAGTTAGGCTCTAAAATGTGTCGGTCTCAACAATTTGGTGTGTTTTGCATACCAAATTGATAGCTAATTTCAAATTGTCGTTCTAACGAGAATGACTAGCTCTTAGGTTGATGGTAGTCCATCAAGAATGTCGGTCTCGGAAAGCCAATTGGTTTTATACTCACTATTTCATAGTTTCCGGGGCCGACTTCTTTATTAAAAAAAGGAGCCGAAGCTCCTTCAAGTTCAATTTAGCATCTCATATATACCCGCTACACCCTGACCACCGCCGACGCAGGCTGTAACCATGCCATATTTATTATTTCGCCTTTTCATTTCATTGAAAAGTGAAATAGAAAGTTTGGCACCTGTACATCCAAGAGGATGTCCTAAAGCAATAGCTCCACCATTTACATTCAAGATGTCCGTATTCAAATCAAGTCCTTTGATAACTGCCAGAGATTGAGCCGCGAAAGCTTCATTCAATTCGATCAACTCCAGGTCATTCTGTTTCAACCCAGCCTGTTTTAGTGCTTTTGGCACTGCCTGAACCGGGCCAATACCCATAATGCGAGGGTCCACTCCAGCTGTAGCATAGCTTACCATTCTGGCGATTGGCTCCAGGTTGTACTTTTTGACCATCTCCTCTGACATCACCATTACAAAAGCAGCGCCATCTGAGGTCGGTGATGAGTTGCCGGCAGTAACTTGGCCACCATTTTTGAAAGCCGGACGTAGTTTAGCCAGACCCTCCATGTTTGTTTCCGGACGTGGGCACTCATCGGTATCCACCGTGAATTTTCGGGACTTCCGCTGGCCATCCTCCAAGTAGACTTCTTCTAGCTCAACAGGAATAATTTCGTCCTTGAATTTACCGTCCTTAATAGCAGCGACTGCTTTCTTATGTGAATTCACCGCAAACTCATCGGATTGCTCCTTGGTGATTTCATAATCTTTGGCTAATTCCTCGGCCGTCAAACCCATGCTTAGGTAGTATTCGGGATGTTCGGTGGAGATTTTGTAGTTAAGGGCCGGTTTGAAACCCATCATCGGAACCAATGACATGGATTCAGTCCCACCCGCGATTATACAATCTGCCGTTCCTGAATGGACTCGCGCACATGCTAAATGGATGGCCTCCAAACCTGAGCCACAGTACCTATTCAGGATCATGCCAGGGACGCCAACTGGTAAAGACAGAAGTGAAATCATCCTTCCCATTTGCAGACCTTGCTCTGCTTCGGGTACAGCATTTCCTACAATAACGTCATCGACATGGTTTTGATCAAACCCGTCTATTGAGCCGACCAGGTGTTTGATGACATCCGCCGCCAGATCATCAGGCCGATAGAATCGAAATCCACCTTTCTTAGCCCGGCCTACCGCAGACCTATATCCTGCTACTATATATGCATTCATTTCTTTGTCTTTTTAATTCTAGTTTCTCAAGGGTTTTCCCTTAAACAAAATACTTTGTATTCTTTCCAAAGTCTTTGGTTCGCCACAAAGACTCAAAAACGCCTCTCTTTCCAGATCAAGCAAGTATTGCTCTGAAACCGTGGTTGGCTGAGACAGGTCGCCGCCACTCATCACCCAGGCAATTTTGTTGGCAATTTTAGCATCGTGATCTGAGGCATAAGCCGCGAACTGCATTCCGGAGACACCCGCCATAAAT
Organism: Cyclobacteriaceae bacterium; assembly: GCA_965242775.1. Classification (GTDB taxonomy): domain Bacteria; phylum Bacteroidota; class Bacteroidia; order Cytophagales; family Cyclobacteriaceae; genus JAWPMT01. The sequence continues at coordinate 309,634 of CBDETI010000024.1, read as the reverse complement.
GTGGCCAAACCTGTACGACCTTGAACTTTGATATCTGTTCGCTCGACAGGTTGGGTATATCCGGCTTCTGCTATTTCCAACACTCTGGCTTTGGCATCAGCCAAAAGTCGCGATCGGTTCAATGTAATCTTGTCTGCATCTCTTACTATGCGCATAGCCCGAGCCTCCTCCGCAGAGGTTGCCACTTTTGCAGTGGCTATATTCATAAAATACTCTTGAAGCGTGTTGAGTTCCACATCGCCATTGACAAATTCGTCTGCCGCACGTAGGGTGAACTCTTTGGTGCCTCCACCACCTGGGATAAGACCAACACCTACTTCAACTAGTCCGATGTAGGTTTCAGCGTGCGCTTGGATGCCATCGCAATGCAGCGAAAGTTCACAACCACCTCCAAGCGCCATCCCACTAGGAGCAGAAATCACTGGCACCGCAGAAAAACGGGCCCTGGTCATGGTGTTTTGAAACTGACGAATCATCAAATCAATCTCATCAAACTCTTGATCCACAGCATACATGAAAAGCATGGCCAAGTTGGCTCCGGCTGAGAAATTCTGGCCTTCATTGCCAATGACTAATCCCGTGTGATTCTTTTCGGCGGTAGAGATAGCAGTATTAATTCCTTCAATCACTTCCGCGCCAATAGAATTCATTTTTGTGTGAAACTCCAGGTTGAGCACACCGTCACCGACATCATACAACGTAGCGCCATCATTGTTCCAAACAACACTGTTTGACTTGAAAGCATCCAAGATGATAAAGCCTTCGGTTCCCGGAACAATTTTATAAGACTTGGAAGCTAAATCGTAGTAGTGCTTCTTGCCTCCTTCATATTTATAGAAAGATTTGTTACCGGCAGCGAGCATTTCCTCAATCCAGGGGGCAGCTTGCACACCAGCCTCTGTCATTTGATTGAAGATTTCTTCCGTACCCATCGCGTCCCACGTTGCAAATGGTCCGAGCTCCCAGGCAAATCCGGCAGAAACTGCCTGGTCGATCCGATAAAGTTCATCCGCTATCTCAGGTATTCGGTAAGAGCAGTATTTGAAAAGGTCGAAAAAAGTCGTACGATAGAATTCGCCTACTTCACCATCAGACTGAATGGCGATACGAAGGCGTTGTTTGAGGTCTTCAACATCCTTGGTTTTTTCGAGAACGTCAAGCTTGCTCTTTTTCTTGGGACCATATTCAAATGTCTTTAAATCGAGCTCGAGGATTTCTTTTTTACCCTCCGCGGTGACAGTTTTCTTGTAAAAACCCTGCTTCGTCTTGTCGCCGAGCCATTTCCGCGTATGGAGCTCATTGACAATACCCGGTAACTTGAAGTTTTCTCGAGCCTCATCATTGGGAAGGCCAGCGTATAGGTTATTGGCAACATTTACTGTTGTATCTAAACCGACCAAATCACTTGTACGAAAAGTGGCTGATTTTGCCCTCCCTATCACCGGACCAGTGAGCTTATCGATTTCCCCTACCGTAAGGTTGGTATTGCTGATCGCATGCATTCCGGACATCATTGAGTATACACCAATTCTATTGGCAATAAAGGCCGGCGTATCCTTACAAAGTACGGTTTCCTTCCCGAGGTAGAGGTCTCCATAACTCATGAGAAAATCCACTATCTCAGGATCTGTTTGAGGGGTAGGAATTATTTCGAGTAATCGAAGGTATCTCGGCGGATTAAAAAAGTGGGTCCCGCAAAAATGGTCTTTGAAATCCTCAGATCGTCCGTCGAGCATCAGATGAATAGGTATGCCGGAGGTGTTGCTGGTGATAAGGGTACCAGGCTTTCTGAATTTTTCGACTTTTTCGAAAAGCGATTTCTTGATTTCGAGGTTTTCAACAATAGCTTCGAGCACCCAATCAAAGGCTTCGATCTTTTCCAGGTCATCATCAAAGTTGCCTGTGCTGATAAGGCCGGCGCGTTTCTTATCGTACAATGGGGAAGGTTTCGATTTTATGGCCGCCTGCAAAGAATCATTTACGATGCGATTTTTCACCTGAGTGGAGTCAAGGCTCAAGCCCTTCGATTTTTCCCGCTCGGTCAGTTCTCTTGGTGGAATGTCAAGTAGCAATACATTGACACCAATATTAGCAAAGTGACATGCGATCCGGGAGCCCATGATTCCCGAACCTAACACAGCAACTTTTTTAATGGCTCGTTTCATATTCTAGTTCTTGAATAAATGTGTGTAAATGATTTTTATCGTCTATTAAACTATTGATGGACTTTATCACTTCGAAGAAAGTCTTCAGTTTATCAGTGGAGACCAGGGACTTCACGCGATTATTGAATTCCTTCACGGATCGACGCGAAATTTCCCTCTTTTCTTTTCCCAGATCCGTTAATCGGATGCGGACAGATCGGCCGTCATCCGGATCTTTCTCTCGGAAAATCCATTTTCTTTCCTCCATGGATTTCAACATCCTGGTTAAACTCCTGGCCTCAAGACCCATTAGCGGAGCAATCTTGGTGGCCGGGGTACCATGGTCAACATCAATATTGAGTAAGACAAAGCCAGTCGAGGCGGTCAAATCAAATTTGTCACCATACTGATTGTACATCCTGGATATAGCGTGCCAGGTAGCCTTAATGTTAAAATCAACTGTTTCTTCTTTCTTCATAGGAACTTCGTACGAGTCAAAGATAACCAAATTTGTTATGCATGCATACTAAATTTTAGTTGATTCCGGACTCCTGAGTATAAATGGCACTTTATATTTACTCTTAAAAGAAATCCCTTGGGAAAACCAATACCATCGATTTTTTACTCATTCAACACAGAACAGCCCTTTGACACTTGCATTGAATGTGAGCGGAAGTTGGATTCAGATTGTGAGTATGTGATCGAAAAGTCATTCAAATCTTATCCAGGTTTCAATGCCAAGGATGTGGTATTCGATTATGCCATCTGCATGGAATGTGCCATGTCTTTGCGCAATTCGTTTTCTCTTGAGTCACGCCGGAATATTGATCAGTATTTTATGCTCAACATGCCGAAGGTTGACGCTGGTTCAGCGACGGATTTGGGTTTGGAGCGTTGCCTTATTAAAGGCATACCGGTATCGGAATTACAGGAGTATCAAATCTATGCTCATTGTAAAGGAAATTTCCTGAGTGGCCAGGTTGATCCTTATTTGGTCAGTGGACTAGCTCAAGAGGAATTGATGAACCTGATCTCCAACGCCACCAATGATATCCTTAATGGGTTTTTCGATCGTCACTTTTCTCCCGATCCGGAGTTGATGAAACCGATCCTAGTTTAATTGATCGCCTCGTAATCTTCTAAATCGTTTCCGCGCCTCAGCGGCATACATACTTCCTGGGTACTCCGTCAGGAATTCGCGGTAGAGTATTTTGGCCTCCTCAATTTTTGCTAGATGCTGTTCAAGAATTTCTGCCTTCTGAAACGCAGCATCATCTGCTAAAATATCGAAGGCATACAGCCCCAGAATTTTGTTAAGGTTAGCAATGGACTCTTCGAATGAGCCGTTTTTCCGATGAATATTTGCCATTTGCCACAAACATTCGTCATTAATTGAGTGGCCGGGGTTTTCTTCGACAAGTTTTGCCAGCGCCATTAAAGCGGCAGAGTCCTTATTTTGAAACACCAAGAGATCAATGGCCGCAAATTCTTGCATTACCAGATCCGAGGTATCAAGGATTGTATTGTTGTTGATGAGCAGGCTGAGCGCTATGGCATCGTTAGAAATTTCTCGGGTTGTTGCTTGTTTCAAAATATCGAGGTGACTCAAGGCCAATGAAAAGTACCCTGTGTAGTAATTCAGTTTCGCATTCCGAAGTTTAGCCTCATAAGCCAGTGGAGAATCCTTGTTACCCTTTTCCACCTGAGAATAGAGTAAACTGGCCTCCCAAGGTTCATCCTGAAGTAGATAGATATCACCCAGATTCAATTTGCATTTAGAGACGAGTTCCTTGCCAAGCCTGGGGATAGCCACAATTTCATTCAAAATTTTTATTGCCACCCGTTTTTCATCGAGGTGGAAAGCGTGCAAAAGTGCTTTGTTCCGCATCGATTCGAGCGTGATGTGATTTACACCAAGTTCGTCATATAGCCGCTGGTACTCAATTGTTAATTCTCGGATAGCAACTTTATTGATTGGAAATTGACTTTTCACATGGCCCTCCTTTGCTTGAATGAGCAGCCGTCTGGCCTTTCCATAGTTGTAGCTCTTGGGAAAATTCTGTATCGCGTATTGAAAAATTTCAATGGCATTAGGCCAGTCCTTATTTTCCAACGCAATGGAACCGATGCGAATAGTTTGATCCCCGGGAGACCCTGACCGACGATCAAGTGCACGTGCCTGCAGAAACGCTCCGTAAAAGTTTTTGCGTTGTAATTCTATCCAGATAAGTAATTCACTGTAAATGGTCTCGTCTGGTTCCTTTTGAATTTTCTTGATAAGCGATTGCTCTAAAAAGTGAAGATCCTCTTCTTCAGAAAATAGATTTTGAAATATGTTCTTGATGTAATTCAGGTTGCTCGGATTGGCCAACGCGTAGCGTAGGTACTCATTAACCATCGCTTCTTTGTCGCCCACGATCCGATAAATTGCCGCCAAATCCAGCGCATAGGCGCCAGGTCGACCATTTAGTTTTCTGGCGACTGTAAGAAAATCTATCGCGTAATCATGAAGCTCCTTGTTAGCAAAGCTTTGCGCCAGGAAGTTAAGCTGGTATTGATTTCCGCCTACTTTCGATTTCAGTTTCTCATATTGTGCTTTTTCTTTTCCCTTGTCCGCCAGTTGGCGGTATAGGAAAATAAGATCTACCTGAAACTGGTTATTGTTTGGATGGAACTTTATCGCCTTGTGAATGTACGCTTCAGCCTGCTTGGCATTGTTGTCATTTAGTAGCAAACTGAAGTAATTGGTATGAATAGCTGGAATAGCTCTTCTATCTTTTGATAACTTCTGGTATAACTCCCGAGCTTTTTCATGCTCACCATTTTGATAGTATTCATTGGCAAGCTTAATCTCGTTGGTGGACTGAGCCCAGGCTTTGACAATTATCAGGATTATAAAAAGCGACAGGTAAAATCTCATCTGCAATGTCTTTTCCACAAATTCTTATACTAGTATAATATTATAAGGTTTATTTAAATAAATACTATTCTTATTAAGGTTGTGGATTTGTGGGTAAGAAATTGATTCTTTACTTGGAACAACAGAATTGTGCAGATGTACATGTTACTTGGGAAATTTCCACAGGTCGAAAATCACGTAAGAAATTGATTGTTAGTGAGTTGAATTTAGATTCTTGATTATGTGGAAAAGTGAGTGTGGAAATATTGATACTGAAATAATCCACATTGGTGTGAGGGTAAATGGGGGATAGGATGATTTATGCGAAGCAGCCTTGGTAGGAAGAAGGGAGCGTGTGGGTAATTGTGGATTAATGGAAGTTTCTGCACAGTCCCGAATGCAGTTATGCACAGCTCAGAAACCCGTATCAATGGGCCCTAGCGTGTTGTCCCAATTGGATCGGAGCTCGGTAAATTCACTGAAGACATAGACTGGCTCGTGGTTTGTGTCCTGAGTTAGGTTATTGTTTTGCCAGCGTCCGTCGCCATCCAGGTCAAGGAGAATGCGAAGACCATACTTGCCAGATGGAAGTTGGTCAAAGGTTCCTTGAGCTGTATTTGACTGTTGTCGTATTGTTTCATACTTATCATTGATGAGCTGAACAATGAAGGTAGGATGTTCTATGTTTAGCATGTACCTAATGATACCTGTATTGGTATTGGGCTTGTGTATGAAGTCAATAAGTTGACTACTGGTGGTGTCTTGCTCGACGGAACGAAAAGTCTGGGAGGCAAGGAAGAGTGTGGTTTTGGTAATTGTCTGGTTAGTAAGATCAAGCGTTGTGTCTGGTGTGGCTTCTTGTAATGCAGATTTTACCTGGTCTGAATAGGACTGCCAATCAAATGGAATTTTCAAGTTTACTCGTGTACGGTTGTGATTCCAGTTTAGCAGGGGAACGTATGTAGAAAGAGGTATGCGCAATAGTGTATCCACTTGTATAAAAGCAGAGTCTATATTAACCTGTGTGATAGGTTTATTGAAAGTAATAGATGCTTCGAGTGTATCAGAAGTGGCAGTGATCGGACGTGTTGGAAAATATGCAGAAAATGATTCCTTTCTTCTTTGAGACTCATTGAATTTGACAAACAAAGTGTCTATGGTAGTATTACGAAGTGTATCGTATGCAGAAACTATTATCTGCAGGCTATCTGGGTACGTAGGTTGGGAATAGATTTTTATTGCTCCTTCCTCATCTTGTCTGGAAAATATGTTGAGGGTTGAATCCTGTGGATCGATGGTGTATGAGGATAGTACTTTGTTGTATCTGATTTGGAAGAAATCGGCTACAGGTCGGGAGCTTAGGATTTTTGGAGGATAGGGATGAAGTAATACAGTTTGGAGGACTAGTGAGTCAATATTTTGTGAAAGGGTAAATGTGCTTTGTAGGAAGGCATGTTGTTCTTCGTCCGGTTCAAAAAGCAGATTGTCGTTGGTGTCTTCAAATGCGAAAAGCTTGTAGTTGTCTGGTTTAAGATAAGACATGGAAAATCTTCCGTTCTCAAGAGATTTGACGAAATAGGTAGGCTTGACCTGGGTATAATCAAGAGTGTCACTATCGAGGTAAAGGCCGACGGTTATGGATTCTTGAACCTGCTGTGTCCATACATCTTTGACGGTGCCAGTTAGTTGGAGGGAATCTATGAATGAGCCAGTACTAAATGGAATGATGAGATTTTCCGCAGGATTTTTTTCTGTGATATCAGTAATACCATTGAAGAAGTTGAATATGTAGGTGGTACTGTCTTGAAGTGGTGTTGTCAGTTTAAGCGTAACTATATTCTTTTTTGCGAAGGGACTGTATTTAATGTCCTGGTTAGGTGTGATGATGAGATTCCTCAAGAGCTGATCGGAGGAGATGAATTCGTCAAAGACTAATCTTAGATTATTATCGTCAAAGTTCAATTGACCAATGGTGGGATTAGATTCAATAAGTGTGGGCGGAATGGTATCACGTGGACCACCAGTTGGTGACAGGGGATTGGCGCACTTGTAGAATAGCAGGATGAGGAAGGGAAGAAGGAAAAGTAGCGAATGCGGTTGTTTCATTTTGAGAGGATGAAGGCCCTGGATGAATATTCCTCAGTTTTTGAGGCGTGTCTGTTAGAGACAAAACCACTCCTTAGGCCTTTGAGTAGGGGATGAGAGGATTGAAGGTATTTTTCGCTGAGTATTGAAACGTAAAGACTGTCCAGTTTCATAGGAATTTTGGTCAACACACGAAGTTTGTGTTTTGTGACCAGTTTCTCGAAGCTTTGATCAGTAAAATGGTGCAGGTGCCGAGGGACATCATAACCGGCCCAATGGTCTTGGTATTTGATGGCGTCGTGGGAAAGTGGATTTGGCAGGGCAATGATCATAATGCCTTTGTTTTTGAGTTTTTTCCGTAGGGAAGTAAACGTGTCCGACAAATCATGAATGTGTTCAAGGACGTGCCAGGCAGTGATTACGTCATATGATTCTTTATTGAGGTCGGAAAGGTTTTCATATATGGTAAGGCCTTTGTTACTGGCTATTTGTCTGGGATTCGCCGCGGGCTCAATACCAGTCGTAGACCAGGAATTTTTCGCCATATGGGCTAGGAAGTCACCTGTTCCACATCCGAAATCAAGTAGATCGCCGGCCTTTTGGTATTTGTGGATTAGTTGACTTTTCCAGCGCAGGGTAAAATACCGAGCTATATTATAGAGTTGCGTAACAATTCCGGAGGATTTGTTAGTATGGGAAATGTATTGGGTACTTTGGTAGTACCGACTAATTTGCTCTGGCGAGGGTCGCGGGTTGGTGAATAGGTGAGTGCATTTATCACATTGTACGATAGCAAAGCTCTCCTGACTGTGATGGTGGTCATTGCAAATGAGGTGGTTGCTGAAAGATGTGAAACCACATACTGGACATTTATCGACTTTTTCGTACATGGCCTACCTTCCTAAATGAACCATCAATATGGAAATATCGGCAGGTGATACGCCGCTGATTCGGGATGCCTGACCAAGGGTTGTCGGTTTCACCTGTGACAACTTCTGAGATCCTTCGGCCGAAAGACTCTTAATCCTGCGATAGTCAAAATCGGGATTAATCAGTTGATTTTCGAGGTTCTTTACTTTTTCGGAGTTCGCTTTTTCCCTGGCAATATAGGTTTCGTACTTTATTTGAATTTCGACTTGTTCTATTTCTTCGTCGGGGAGTTGTGCCAGCTTTTGTTTGAATGTTGGATAATAAGCGATGAAATCGGAAAGGTGTAACTCAGGCCTTTTCACGAGCTGGTGTATACTTTGTGATTCATGTATTTCAGCGGTGTTGTTTGAACGTAAAAAATCGTTGGCTTGTGAGGGTTTCAGAACTTCTTGTTTCAGAACTTTTTGCAGGTTGGTGATAGCCAGCTGCTTTTGGTGCAGCCGATCCTGTCTTTCCTGGGTTGCAAGATTAAGATCAAACCCCTTTTGGGTAAGACGCAAATCCGCATTGTCTTGTCTTAGTAATAATCGATACTCTGCTCTGGAGGTAAACATCCGGTAGGGTTCGTCTGTGCCTTTGTTGACGAGATCATCGATGAGTACACCTATGTAGGCCTCTGATCTTGAAAGTTCGAAGGGATCCTGGCCAGTTAGTTTGAGGTGTGCATTGATCCCGGCAATCAGACCTTGGCATGCGGCTTCTTCGTAGCCCGTAGTGCCGTTGATTTGTCCTGCGAAATAGAGATTTTCAATCTTGTTTGTTTCTAATGTCGCGGATAGTTGCGTGGGCTGAAAGTAATCATATTCGATCGCATAGCCCGGACGAAACATTTTTGCTTTTTCAAATCCTTTGATCTGCCGTAAAGCGGAGTACTGGATTTCTTCAGGTAAGGAGGTGGAAAAGCCGTTGACATAGACCTCAACTGTATTCCAGCCTTCTGGCTCTACAAATATTTGATGACGTGATCTTTCGGCGAATCTATTGATCTTGTCTTCTATTGAGGGGCAATATCTCGGTCCTAGTCCCTGAATGGCCCCATTAAACATTGGTGATTGGTCAAAACCTGTTCTGAGGGTGTCGTGAACTTGTTCGTTGGTGTAGGTGATCCAGCAACTTCGTTGGTGTTGAAGCGGTTCAGTTTCATTGCTATAGGAAAACTTTCCTGGGAACTCATCGCCTTTTTGTTCCTCCATCGCACTGTAATCCAGTGATCGACCATCCACTCGGGGGGGAGTTCCGGTTTTCATTCTACCGCTTTCAAAGCCCAGTTGGATAAGTTGTTCCGTTATTCCTGTGGCGGCACGTTCTCCGGTTCTGCCTCCGCCGAAGTTTTTAGCACCAATATGTATCAGGCCATTAAGAAAGGTTCCATTAGTAAGGATGACAGCTTTAGACTTTATGGTCAAGCCTAAACTTGTTTTCACTCCGGCGAGGCGACCGTTTTCTATGTATAGACCTGTCACCATTTCTTGCCAGAAGTCCACGTTTTGTGTTTGCTCTAGGGTGAGACGCCATTCTTCGGCAAAGCGCATTCGGTCGGATTGGGCCCTGGGACTCCACATGGCTGGTCCTTTGGAGCGGTTGAGCATGCGAAATTGTATCATGGAGCGATCGGTAACAATGCCGGAGCAACCGCCCAATGCGTCTATCTCTCGTACAATCTGACCTTTGGCTACTCCTCCCATCGCAGGATTACAGGACATCTGGGCGATGGTGTTCATGTTCATCGTGATAAGAAGAACTTTTGAGCCCATCTTTGCCGAGGCAGCTGCTGCTTCACAGCCGGCATGTCCCGCCCCCACTACTATAATATCGTACTGTCCAAGCATGGTAGAAATGTTCCACGTGGAACACTATGTCATAAATAAAATCTAATCGGAAAATGTTCCACGTGGAACACTGAAATTCGGGAACAAAGATAAATAAGCATCTTCTTTCTTTCTCATTACAATTTCTTCATCAGGACTTTTGTCACCATAACCGATCAAGTGCAGGAGACCATGGGCCATTACTCGGCACAATTCTTTTTCAAAAGGTTCTCCAGATAGATTGGCATTGTCATATACCCTTTCTGCACTGATGAAAATGTCACCACTTATTTCGACCTCACTATAGTCAAAGGTTATGACGTCCGTGAAGTAATCATGTTGAAGGTATTTCCGATTGAGATCTAAAAGAAAATTGTCGCTGCAAATGATGTAATTCAAGTCCCCTATGGAATGATTTTCTTGTGACGCCAGGTTTTTCAGGGCTACAGCAATTTCCTTTTCAGGAATTTTGAAGGGCTGAAATTCCTCGAAGTGAAAGAAGATTTCCGGCATCGGACATCAGAGATAAAAAGTAAGTTCTACGATTCGGCCGTTTTCCTGAAAAGAAACTTCATCACACAAGTGTTTCATAAGGAAAATTCCACGACCTCCTGTCCTGGTCAGGTTTTCAGGTGCGGTGGGGTCTGGTAGGTTCTCAAACTCGAAACCTTCACCCTCGTCCTCAATCCAAAATTTAATAGCGTTTTCTCCCAACGTGAGTTTGATGTCTACGTTTTTGTTCTTGTCTGCGCCATTTCCATGAATGATGGCATTGTTGACAGATTCGGTCACGGCTATCATAATATTTCCATAAATATCATCGTCCAGAGCGAATTGCTCTTTTGCATTGTCGATGAAGCTCTCTATAATTCGCACGTTTTCCGATAGAGAGGGTATCTGAATTTGTATTGAATCCATCAATAGTCTGAACTTATTCGCCTAAAATAATCGTTTAGTTCCTTTTTGTAAAAGGGACTTAGTTCCAAAGGCACACTTTTTAGCAATTCCAACTCTCGCTGCTTTTCCTGCAGGTATTCTTCAAACGCCTCAGGCCTTCGACGATCATAGTCCTTGGCACTTTCCCCTTCACGCTTATTGTCAAAGCCTTGATCTTTTAGCGATTCTTCGGCATCCAGCATTCGTGTTTCTATTTCCTTTTGTCTGTTTATGAGTTCCTGTGTCAACCTTTTGTTCACAAGATCCACTTCATTTTTTTCCATCTCCTCCAGAATCTTGCCCAGATTATCCCCGGCTTCCTTATTGCCAGGTTGGCCCTTTAGTTGCTCCTGAAATTCTCTGATCTGATTTCTAATCATCTCTTGCTGCGCTGCCATTTTTGCAAGTTGTTCTGAGAGCTTCCTTCCTTTCATTCCACTATCCTGCAATTGTTTTATTTGCTCACTTAATTGCTGTTGCAATTGCTTTAATTCTGATATGGAGTTTCCTTTTTTCTTTTGTCCTTGTCCCTTCCCGGATTGAGAAGCCATGGCCTGTTGCATCTGTTGCAGTACGTCGGACAGCAATAATGAGAGGTTATTGATCGATGCCATGGCGAACTGCTGACTGCTGAGTGCTTTGCTTCGATTTCTTTCCCGTAGTTGACCGAGCGCATCATCTATGTTGCGATTCATATCTGTTACTTCCCTCGTCACAAAATTCGAGATCTGAGGTACCCTACTGGCCAATGACATGAGACTGTCCTGGATCACTTTTGCATCTTCCTTAAGTTTCAACTGTTGTTGTGAAAGATCGACAAATCGCGGATCTACCTGTCGCACACTCCTAAAGTCCTTGATTAAACTCTCCTCTTGAAACGAAAGCTTCACCAGATTATCTACAATGTCCCGCAAATTATCAAGGTCTTCCTGCATCATTTCCATTTGCATCCCTGCTTGCATTTGAGCCATTTTCTCGCCTAGTTCCTTCATTTTCTGACCTGTCTGCTGTTGTTTCTGCTGGCTTCCTTTCCGGTTTTGCTCCTGCATTTGTTCCTGTGATTCCTGCAAAAGATCATTGATTTCATTTTCCTCTTGGGAGAAATCCTGCAAGGGCTCCGGGTTTTTCAAATCCTCGTTGAGCTCCTCTACCTCTTCTAGCTGCTCTTGGATATCTTCAAACTTTTCCTGGATGTTCTTCTGCTCTCCGGCTAAACTATCCAAGTCATTGGCCTCGTCCATCGTTTGTTGGGCCAGCTCCTCCTGCTGTTCGGCCAGTTCCTGGAGATCGTTCGTGGCTTCGTCCAGTTTTGATTCCATTTGCAGACGTTTGAATAACTCCAATGTCCTTTCCAACTCCTCTTCAAGGTTAAGCTCATTTGGAGCCATTTCTTCGAGTAAATTTTGAATATCCTCCGATTGGGCTTTTTCCTTCAAAAGTTCCTGGAGTTCTTCATACAGCTTTTTGGTTTCCTCGTCCAGGATTTCTTCCATCAGCTGCTGGATTTGATCGGCTTTTTTCTTGATTTCGTCACTTCTATCTGAAAATTTATCCTGACTCTCGTTAAGTTGTCGAAACTGTTCCTTAAGCTCCTCCAGGTTATTTTCCAGCTTCTCGCGTTGCTTCATAATCTCCTCCAAAAGCCGCTCCTCTTGCCAGCCAATTTCCTTTTTACTTCTTAGTCTGTTTTGAACCTCCTTTATTTTCTCATTAATAGATTCGGCAGATTCTATGTTTTCAGAAAGTTCTTTTTCATTTTCCGCTCTCTTTTCATCAATTGATTCCCTGATGTCTTTCTCACTTGGCAACTCCAAGATGAAAGATCTGGACTTGGTTGTTTTGAATCTATTGATAGCGTCATTGTCTGTTACCTGCAAGAATATCTCCAAACGATCCCCTGCTTCTGTACCAAGACTATCAAGGTTTAGCTGGTAGTAAAAACTTTGACTTTTATTGTTGGACTGAATGCCTATGGGAAAAGATTCTTTGGTGTTCTCTTGAATGCTGTTTATTTCGAGATGACGCAGACCATAGTCATCCGCTACCCTACCTGCCGCAATCACATACTCAAACAGTACCGTGTCCATAAAGAACTCAACTTCGACCGTCGGAAAAAGATCTTTCTTTACGGCGATTTCATATTCTAAAATGCTGCCATTTGCGCCAAACTCGTTGTTTGCTTCCAGCCGGTATCTGGTGTCTTCCAGTATGCGCTTTTTGCCGGTAAACAAATCCTCTTCCTTTTGTAGATAAAGCGTATCAGCTACAGGTGCGAAGACTATCCTACTATTTTCACTGTACTCCGTGTTAAGTAACCACTGGATGTCTGACCCTTCAGGAATTTGAATGTTGCCCGTGTTTTCGATCAATTCATCTTGCCTGCCGGTGTGAGCTGGGTAATCGATTTTGATCTCGAAAGATTTGATATCTGGTCTGTTGACAACTTCCAGGTGCTGTCTTGTGGACAGAAATCCAGCTGCCTCCAGGTTAAATTGGATGTCTTGGTAAGGTTTGCTAAATGTAAACCCAAAGTGACCTTTTTCCAGACGAGCAAGTTTGGCCCGCCGGCCGTTGACTATAATGTAAGCATCTTCTGGTACGGCCTCTCCAACAAGAGAGACATTCAAGCTGAAATCCTCGTTTCTGAAGGTTTGCAGTAAGTCATTATTTATTACAAATTGGAATGGAGCCGTCGGCGTAAATTCCTCATCGTATTTCAAAATCCTTTCGGAGCTACTCAAGAAGACAGTCGGAAATGAAACTGATGATAAAATAATGAGCGCAATGATACCCACTAACACTCGTCCGTATTTCCAGTTCAACCTTAGGTCAATGGCTTTAGAAAATTGAAATGGTGTCAGCTCCTCAATTCGCCGGTTGATACTTGCAATGACCAGGCTGGTCTCGTTTTCATTTCGTAACTGAATGGTATTCAGTAACTTATCTTTAATTTCAGGAAAGAATTGACCTACTTCTGTGGCGGCCTCTTCATCGGAAATTTGCCTCCGAAAACCGGCAACATGAATCAGCGGCCACAAAATTCCAATTACAAAAAAGCTGAAGATACTTGCACAAAGTACGACGAATAGTACAAGGCGACTGTAGGTATCAAAATCAAATGTGTATTCGAAAACGGCTAAGCTCAGCCAAACCCCCAAGAGCATAATCAAGCCTATAATGGAATTCCGGATCAGCCGGTTCAAATAAAACTTTCTCTTATACTCTCTTAGCTTCTGACCTAAAATTCCCTCCATCCTATACCTTGATTCCTATTTCTTTGTTAAAATACTCTATCACTTGCATTTTCAGCAATTTCTCCTGATCCAGCAGATCAAACTTGGGTAAACTTTTTGCGAGCCGCCAATGTGGCCACCCATCTTGGTCCCTGCCCTGCAGTTCATAATAACCCAGAGGCGACAAAACTTTACACACTCCCAGGTGCATCAGATCTTGCTTTTCCTCTTTGGAGAATATAGACGGACCTTTGCCCAACTCCTGCGCACCTATCAAGAACAACACACCATTTAAATCTTTGGGTCGCTTTCCCACAAGTGTTCCAAGTTGCTGCATCAATGCAGACCACTTAATTTGAAGTTCCAGGTCCTTTTTGTAAACCACAGATTTAACGCAGTATATTGTAACTTAATGATTAGGTACGCAAAAAACGTCCTCAACGATTTCCTTTTAACAGTCTATCCGGAAAATTGCTACAATTGTTCCGAAATACTCCTATCTCAGGAACAGTACCTCTGCACCAGTTGCCTGTTGCAATTGCCGAGGACAAATTATCATATTGTTCGTGAAAACCCACTGTTTTTACGTTTTGCGGCGATTTCGGTGGTACGACAGGCATTTGCGTTCATCACTTTCAATCAAAAAGGAGTTGCTCAGACTTTACTGCATCAGCTCAAATACAAGAACAAACCTGGTTTAGGTAATTACCTTGGGGAGCTTTATGGCCAGGAAATTGCGCCATTTGTAGGTGACTATGATTTCATTATGCCTGTGCCAATGACAAAGCAAAAGCGTAAGCGACGAGGATACAATCAGAGCGAGCTTATTGCCGAGGGCTTAGCCAAGCCGCTGGAAATAGAGGTAAGACCAGATGTTGTTAGAAAGACACAGGTTACCGAATCGCAAACACGTAAGGGAAAGGTCGAGCGCTGGAAAAATGTATCTGGCGTTTTCCACGTGGAAAATCCCGAAGAAATTAACGGAAAGAATATTCTCTTATGCGACGATGTGATCACTACGGGTGCCACAGTCGGAGCACTTTGCGAGCAATTAGTAAGACATAAAGTAAAAAGCGTTGGGATTTGTGCGGTGGCGACTGGCATCAAATAAAAAAGGCTACGCTAATTAAAGCGCAGCCTCTTTTCAAAATTTCGTAATATCAATAGTTGGTACCGGCGTGGATCATGGCGCACCTAAATCCAATCGCTGCGGTAGCGGAATCTTCCATAAGTGACCTGCGAGTTCCTGGAGACATCCAGTACGCAACATCTTGCCATGAGCCCCCTTTGTAGACTCTCATTCTTCTCATTGGAGGGTTGTCAGCGTTAAATTCTGCAGTTGATATACCAGCAGCTTGTGCCTGCTCGGCAGAATAGGCTTGTTCGTTTCCAATAAAGCTATATTCAGCGTCATAACCCGATTCTGAATCTAAGAAACCATCTCTACGAACAGGATTGAAATCCTCCATATCTTGGAAAGACAGTGGTCGATAGACATCCTGCACCCACTCGTTTACGTTTCCGGCCATGTTGTAAAGTCCGAAATCGTTGGGTGGATAATCATATATGTAGGTAGTCAGCATAGCACCGTCGTTCAATTTACCTGCTATACCTGCGTAATCACCTCTTCCTCTTTTGAAGTTAGCCAGGAAGAATCCCATGCTTTTCCCGTAAGGATTTCTCAGGGCGTGGCCGTCCCAAGGATAAAGTCTTCTATGCGTTTGATTTTCATTAAGCCATTGCGTGCCTATGAGTGCTTGAGCGGCATATTCCCACTCTGCCTCGGTTGGTAGCCTGTAGTTAGGTAAAACCACTCCGGATTCAAGAGGAATCCTTGTGCTACCACCACCAGTAGGCGCAGCTGAATCTTCGGCGCCGGCGAAAGCATCATCACCTCCGTCCAGCACAGGGTCTAAAAGACCAGCATCTTCGGCTAGCTTCAAATTAACTACGTCTGTTCGCCATCTGCAGTAGTTGACCGCCTGACGCCAGTTCACACCCACTACCGGGAAGAACCGGAATCCAGGATATCTGTAATAATGATCAACGTAGGGATCATTAAAAGCAAGATCCTTGGCCCAGACCGTGGTGTCTGGAAGATTGTTTCTCCAATAAACCTCTTCGGAATCTATGCGGATATAATATTCATATTCCAACCAATGAATATTGGCAACCTCCGTCTCATCCATATAAAATGAAGCGACTGTTACTGTCCTTTCAATATTGTCTCGACTTGTAAGCAAGTCTTCCTCAAATGAACCCAGCACGGTTCGTCCACCCTCGATGAAGATCAAGTTTGGCCCTGCAGGTTGTCCGCCATAATCATTTACTTGAAATGCTCCGTCCGCATTGTATTCATATCCTGTCGCCCGGCTATATGCACCCGGCGCTGTACTGGTAGGATTACCCCCACCACCAAGAAAGCAAGAGCTTAGAAGAGACGCACCCACCAGGCAAGCTACTCCTGTGTAAGCCGCACTCAATAACTTTTTCATAACCTGTTTTTTACTACACGTAGTGTTTGAACTACCAAATAAACGAAATATCTCCAAAATATGGATCAATATGCTAATTCAAATTGAATTAATCAATATAAATAAAGTGTGAACCAGGCATTTTATTGTGTTCACCTACGCTGTATTTTTCTCATAGAATTTCCGCAAGCCTGGTAATAGCGCTTTTGATGTCAGTTATTTCGTCGAACGTAATGATGAGTTTTTGCTTGTATTCTCTCATCGCAATTCCGCTGCCTGCCTCCTTTACATGATTCAAAATCGCTCCAAAGATTTCAGATTGGAAATAACTGTCATTTCCTTCTACCTGAACGTAACATTTCATTCTCTGACTTTTAAGCGAGATCCTCTCCATACCCAACCTCATGCCCTGCCAACGCAATTTCACACTTTCTACAAGCGCTTCAACTGCCACGGGAATGGGTCCAAATCTGTCGGCGAGTGTTGACTTGAAAATTTCCAACTCTTCCTCCGTTTCCAAACTATCCAGGGATGAATAAAGATTAATTCTTTCACTGACATTGGAAACATATCCGGGAGGGATTAATATTTCCAGGTCCGTTTCGACCAGGCAATCAATGTTAAAGGCGTTTTCTGTTACTTGCGCTGTTTCCTTATCGTTTTTGAAAAGATCCTTGAATTCGGTCTCTTTCAATTCATTGACCGCCTCTTCCAGGATTTTGTGATACATATCAAAACCCATGTCATTGATAAAGCCACTTTGCTCACTGCCAAGCAAATTGCCAGCACCCCGTATGTCCAGGTCTCGCATGGCTACCTTGAAACCATCTCCCAGGTCGGAGAACTCCTCTAGCGTCTGCAATCTTTTTCTAGCATCACTTGTCAGGGCAGATGTGGCTGGCGTTATGAGGTAGCAATAGGCTTTTGTATTGGATCGGCCAACACGACCCCTCATCTGATGAAGATCAGAAAGGCCGAACATATGGGCTCTATTAATAATTATTGTGTTGGCATTGGGTATATCTAAGCCTGACTCGATTATGTTGGTTGATACTAGTACATCGTATTCGCCATCGATGAATTTCATCATGATTTTTTCCAACTGCTTGCCTTCCATTTGCCCGTGGGCTATTCCAACCCTCGCATCCGGAACCAGTCTAATGATGGTATTGGCGATATTTTCGATATCTCCAATGCGGTTATGCACGAAAAAAACCTGACCGTCCCGTCTCAATTCGTTGCTTACCGCGTCTCGAATGATATCTTCTCTGAACTCATGCAACTCTGTGGTCACCGGTCGTCGGTTTGGTGGTGGCGTTGAAATAACAGACAAGTCTCGGGCACCCATCAGTGAAAAATGGAGGGTTCGGGGTATCGGTGTAGCGGTGAGCGTTAAAGCATCCACGTTTACCCTCATCTCTTTCAATCGCTCTTTTACTTTTACCCCAAACTTTTGCTCTTCATCGATTATGATCAGCCCCAAGTCCTTGAACGCCACATCTTTGTTGACGATACGGTGTGTTCCGATCAGGATATCAACATGTCCGGCGTTCAGGTCCTTCCGTATCTGTGTAATGTCTTTTGTACTCCTAAACCTATTGATATAATCAATGGCGATTGGAAAATCCTCAAGTCGTTTCTTGAATGTGTGGTAATGCTGTAGCGCCAGTATTGTTGTAGGAACCAGTACAGCTACTTGCTTACCACTATTTACTGCTTTGAAAGCAGCTCGAATAGCAATTTCTGTCTTTCCGAAACCTACATCCCCACAAACCAGGCGATCCATGGGGTGAGCAAGTTCCATATCAGCTTTCACGTCCTCAGTTGCTTTACCCTGATCGGGCGTATCCTGGTAGATAAAGCTTGATTCCAGTTCTGCCTGGAGGAAATCATCTTGTGGAAATTTGAAACCAGGGGCGGCCTTGCGTTTCGCGTAAAGCGCAATCAAATCCTTGGCAATGTCCTTGACCTTGCGTTTGACTTTCCTCTTCTTGTTTTCCCATTCCTGGCCTCCAAGCTTATTAACAAGGGGTGGTCCATCCTCTTTCCCACTATATCGCGAGATTTTGTGCAGTGAATGAATACTCACATACAGCAGGTCATCGTCTCGATAAATCAGTCGAAGTGCCTCTTGCTTATTGCCATTGTTTTCTAAAGTGTCTAACCCCGCGAATCGACCAATGCCATGATCCATGTGAACCACATAATCTCCTGTTTTCAAAGCCCGTAGCTCTTTGAGCGTTAGCGCTTTCTTCTTTGTGAAACTTTCCCGTGTTTTGGGAGCGTGGTATCTATCAAAGATCTGGTGATCAGTGTAACAGACAAAATCATGGTCGCCATCAATGAACCCAGCCCTGAAGCCGGCCTTGAAGCTGGTAAAACTGATATTTGGTGCGATTTCATCGAAAATGGTCACAAGCCTGTCCAGTTGCTTGACACTGTCCGTGGCAATGAAGATCTGATAGCCAAGCCGGTCATATTCCTGAATATTTTCGACGAGTAAGTCAAATTTTTTATGAAAGGATGGCTGGGGTTTGGTATCAAATTCGAAGCTTTTGGCATCGGAAACGTAAAATCTATTTCCAAATTCCACTTGCCTGAAGCTTTCAAGTTCTTTTTTGATGTTATCTCCAGAATTATAAAGTTGTTCGGGGCTTTTGACCACTTGGGTATTACCGGTGGCGGCCATTATTTGCTCGAAGGACGTAACCACTTTATCGTATCCCTTATTGACGATATCGATGACCCCTCGGTAGTCCTTTAGCCAAATCACTGTTTCTTGTGGAAGGAAGTGGAGAAACGATTGCCGATCTTCGGTGCTCAGCCTTCTTTGGACATCCGGAACGATGCTGAAATTATCCAATGTTCCTTTAGACAACTGCGATTGCGGATCGAATTCTCGGATACTTTCGATTTCATCACCGAAAAGCTCGATGCGGAAAGGCATGTCTTTTGCAAAAGAGAAAATGTCCACAATGCCACCTCGAATGGCAAACTGCCCCGGTTCGTACACAAAATCGGTTTTCTCAAATTCGTAACTGTCCAGAAGTTCTGAAATGAATGCTATGTCCAGTTTATCCCCGGTTTTCGCACTCAATGTGTTTTCAACCAGCGTCTTTTTGTTGATCACCTTCTCTGTAAGTGCTTCCGGGTAGGAGATTATTCGAATACCGGCTTGGCCCCCTTTATTTATTGAGCTGAGTACCTCTGCTCGTTGAAGTACGTTGGCATTCTCTGTTTCTTCGAACTGATAAGCTTTTTTGTGTGAGGTTGG
The DNA here is from genome assembly GCA_965242775.1 of Cyclobacteriaceae bacterium. Lineage (GTDB taxonomy): Bacteria > Bacteroidota > Bacteroidia > Cytophagales > Cyclobacteriaceae > JAWPMT01. Next base: position 289,851 of record CBDETI010000024.1, on the reverse strand, counting down.
GAAAAAATAGTTTTCGATATCACCTTCTCCTGCCTGTTGAACATCGTTGAAGAAGTATTTCGCTTCTTCGTGATCGTGCAGCACCACCAAGTTAACTTTCGCAGCAGTACTGATTAATTGGAAAACCAGCGAATCAGCACTTCCCGAAAGCCCCTTTAGGGCCAGGTTATTGCCATTTTCAAGCTCCGACTTGGCAGAATCAACCAAGGGACTTTGTTCATACCGAGATAATAATTTATCCAAACTCACCTTCTACGATCTTTTTGCGGCTCGCAAAAATCACAAAACTCTAACCATATCGAAAGAGAACCAGTTAATATCCATACAGTTTGTCAAATGAATAGTCCAAGTGTCAGGCCCGGGCGGCAAAGCCAATTGAGTAAACTTGAGGAAAACCATCCCTCTTCACTGATAGTGAACCTTTTGCTACTCGCAGGTTCTGCTTTTTTTATATACCTAATTGCCACGCTGCTCGCGGCAGGGGCCTCCTTTCGACCAGAGATTTCTGCGGAAGCACTTTTTGGCGTTTGTGTGATTCTTATTCCTGCTTACTTTCTTCCTCCCCTTCACCTTTATTTTGAAAAAGAAAAAACAGTAAGGTTATTTATCTCTCTCGCTATTTCTGCCTCCTGCCTAACCCTTTTCTGTGTATTTCAATTCACCGCCTGGTTTGATATTATTGATCAGAGTAAAACAAGTCCGTCAATTGGGCCTAAAATCTTTGCGCTCATCGTGTTGAGCCATGGGGCCTTGGCCATCTTGGCCACGGTTTACTTAATGGTGGAAATGATAAGATACGCAAAGCCAATGCGTGATCCAGTCCGCAGGTTGTTGATCTACACCAATCCTTTTGAAAAACTGCGACTTTCCTTCACGAAAAGGTTTGTGCTCTTTGTACAGGTATCCTGGGTGATTACACTTCTGGTGCTGACTGCCACCACATAAATAGAAATATTTTTATTTTTTTTTGAAACCTTTCAAGAGGCTTTTCAGTATACACTATACAAGAGATAAGTAATATGTACGATTCAAGTACGTTGTAAGGTTACTTTTCTTTTAGGTTAGGTTGGTGATTTAGGGCGTGTTTCCTCCCAGGAGCACGCCCTTACTTTTTTGTGGTTCTCTTCGTTCTTTGCAGCCCATTCGGTGTTTGCCTACTACTTTTGGCAGATGCGCAAGTTGACATTCATTTTATTGCTTCTGTTTTCGTCGTTTCACCTAATCGCCTGGGGCCCCACGGGTCATCGCATAGTTGGTCTCATAGCTGAACGGCACATGTCCAAAAAGACTTTGAGAAAGATCAATGAGATTTTGAAAAATGAGACAATCGCTGAGGTGAGCACCTTCATGGATTTCATCAGGTCTGATCGGCAATATGATCACATGTCGCCATGGCATTATTGTACGATTCCTGATGGTAAAACATATGAAGAGGCCGGAACTCCGGAGGAAGGTGATGTCATAGTGACCATCGAAAGATTTATAGAAGAATTGAAAAGCAAGCAATTCAAAGAACAAGACGAAGCCTTCGTTTTGAAATGTCTAATTCATTTGGTGGGAGATATTCATCAGCCGCTTCACGTGGGCAACGGCAAAGATCGTGGTGGAAATGACATAAAGCTGGAATATTTTTTTCGAAATTCGAACCTCCACCGGGTGTGGGACAGTGGGATCATCGACCAACAGAAATACAGCTACACGGAATACGCAGACTGGATCGATCATGCTAATGCATCGCAGATTGCCAAGTGGCAAGCACAGTCTGCCCGTACTTGGGCTGCCGAATCCTGTGAACTTAGGTCGCAGATCTACGATATTCCTGAAGACAAGAAGTTAAGCTGGAGATACAACTACGATCATATTGCTACAGTCAACTTGCGGCTGCTTCAGGCCGGGATTAGGCTTGCTGCCGTGCTGGAAGAGATTTATGGCTGATTAGAACTCAGCGAAGAATTGAAGGGATTTAAGAAATTTCTCTTTATCCTGAAATCCGCGATTCAGGGTTTTGGCAGAGAAGCCCTCACTCCAAAACACAATGGTCGGTAAATCCTGCACACCCCAGGACTTGGCAAGTTCTTTTGGTATCCAGCTTTTTCCTTGAAAAACAACCTTATCTGTGTCCTCATAATCGAGTCTTACTGCATAATAGTTTTCCGATATGTAAGCCTGGACTTCCTCAACCGAAAATGTCTCCTTTTCCATCACTTTGCACCACTTGCACCAATCCGCAACAATATCAATAAAGACTTTTCGAGGTTCCTCCTCCATTTTTTGCTGTGCTTCTTCAATCGTTAGCCAGGCAATTTCTTGCTCCTGTGCTATTCCAACGTAGGAGGATGCGACAAATAAAATACCGATTAGAACCCTAACCATGCGTTTATAGTATAACGGATCTCAATTTGTCGGTGGCTCTCTCATGCTCGACCAGCGCTTCAATTGCCAAAACGGTTTCTTTTGCCAATTTCAGGATAGATGCCGCCTCACCAACTCGTTCTCTTTCGTCATCCGCATAATCATCGTCAGCATAGCTCATGCGGATGGCGTCATAAATCAATAGCTTATTGAAACTAGCCACAGTCCGAGAATCGATCCTTCCGAAAACGTCATAAAGCTCTTCTTCCTCAAAATCGTATTCTTCCCAATCCGCTACAATCGCCTCATCAACATCCAACGCCTGTGCGAGGCTAATTGTCAGCCATTCCAACTCCGGATCAGAAACTTCCCCGTCGGCTCCGGCGATGATCAAAAGTGCTAAACCATAATCCCTCCAAGATTCCTTGGGCACCAAAGCCATCCCATAGAAAACCGGGGCTATGTTAAAAATATCCTGTGCCATATCGATACTGGTAATTCAGTTCCAAATTAATCAGTAATCGGATCAAATCTAAATTGACAAAATAGTTCACCATCAAATTTCTCCAGGGATTTGATTTGTACAGCGGTCTCCTTATCTTTTTACCCCAACTATAATCGTATGTTTACTCAGGAAGACGAAGCACAAATTGACCGTCACGGACTCACCAAATCAACGGTTTTAACACAAATAGAATACTTCAAAAAAGGGTTTCCACCAGCAAACCTGGATCGCCCTGCGACAGTCGGCGATGGGATCACGAGACTGACCTCCGAGGACACAGCTCGATATGTTGCGGATTACCAGAATAAGATGAGGGAAAAAGTGGTCGTGAAATTTGTCCCGGCTTCCGGCGCTGCAAGTAGGATGTTTAAAAGCTTGTTTGCGTTTCTTGAAGAATACAAAGGCACAGAGAGTGACTACAATAAACTCACATCAAACACCAACCAGGGTTCGGTATTCGAATTTTTAAAAAACCTGGACCAATTTGCATTCCACGAGGATTTGTCGCAGCTATTTGCAAAGGAGAACAAGTCCCTCAATGAACAGCACGTAAAAAGGGAATACGCCGAAATCGTAAGTAAGCTACTACAGTCAAATGGTCTTGGGTATGGATCATTACCTAAGGGCCTTCTTAAATTTCACAAAGAAGATTCTGTGATTAAAACTCCTGTGGAGGAGCATATCATAGAGGGCTGTCAATATGCAAAGGGTGAAGACGGTACAGTAAGCATTCATTTTACTGTATCACCCGAACACATGGACGGCTTCAAGGCTCACGTGGCCCAGGTGCGCCAAAACTATGAGAAAAATTATGACTGCCGACTTGACATCTCGTATAGTGTTCAGAACCCGGGGACCGATACCATCGCAGTAACTCCCGAAAACACGCCGTTTCGAAATCTTGACGGCACACTTTTATTTCGCCCGGCGGGCCATGGTGCCTTGCTAGAGAACCTGAACGGTATCGATGCAGACATCATATTTCTAAAAAACATTGACAATGTGGTTCCCGATAGGTTGAAAGCTGATACTATCACGTACAAGCAAGCCCTTGCCGGTATTCTTGTTGAAACACAAGAACGTGCCTTTTCTCTAATTGAGAATATTGAAAGTACTTCCGATGCGGAGCTACGCGATTTTGCAAAGACGATAGGTTATGCTCCAAAAGGCCAGATGACCTCCCAGGACTGGTTGAAAGTGCTTGAAAGACCCATTCGGGTTTGCGGCATGGTCCAAAATCAAGGGGACCCGGGTGGCGGTCCATTTTGGTTAGCGGACACCCAAGGCAACTGTTCTCTTCAAATTGTTGAAACCGCCCAGATTGATACCTCAAAGGGAGACCAAGCCGAGATTCTTGGTCAGGCAACTCATTTTAATCCCGTGGATGTTGTTTGTGGAGTAAAAAATTCGAAGGGTGAAAAATTCGACCTCATGGCGTATCGCGACCCAGAAACAGGTTTTGATACGGAAAAGTCCAAAGATGGGAAAACACTAAAAGCCCAGGAACTCCCCGGGCTTTGGAACGGTAGCATGGCACATTGGAATACTGTGTTTGTGGAGGTACCGGTCTCTACTTTCAATCCTGTGAAGACCGTCAATGACCTCTTAAAGCCACAACATCAAGGAGATGCTTGATTTGCCGCTCAATGACCATGTGAACAAAGCTCCATAAAATCGTGACCCCCCCCAATAGGTGAGCCGTCCGGAGCTTTGATGTTGGCGGGCACTTGATATTCGCCCGGATCATCCATAAAATCACGGATTTTTGTAGCTAAGTATCGGTAGTACTCTTGATTTCTGCTTTCAGCAAAGGATTTTAGTGACTGAAGCTGACCCAGTGTGATGGCTTTCACATTGTCATAGGAGTCTTTGCTGTTGTATAGCTTGAAAAGTCCTTTCAGGTATTCCATTTCTACAATCTTCTGAATTTCTCGGTCTGATCCATTGCTGGATGGATTTCTGAAGATAGTATTACTCATCTCAGTGAGTAAGTAGGAAAGACCTGGTTGATCCCTGTCAAGGGATTTATACATTTCAAGGCGATTGGCCCGACCAGGATTCAAAAGGAATGAGACTGGCATGGAGGAAGCTGTTTCAATGGCAGCAAAATAGTCGAATGCTGGCCCCGTCTTTGAGACAAAAGTTTCTCGACCCCTTCCGTAACCGTGTGCCTTCGGAGGAATTTTACTGAGCAATTCTTTCGGTAATTTCAAGGCTTCAGGCTTCAACGTGTTAATTAATGCGGCGATGGCTTCTTTTTGCACATCCGGAGCAATCATCTCGGCAACAACCTGGCCATCACCTTTCATTGCGTAGGAGTAATTCAGTCCCCCTACCACCTTGGATGTTCCATCTACCTGATACCGGTGAAAAAGGTACATAGGTACCAGTACTTCTTCGATGCTGGACATTGGTTTTCCACTTTGAATACTTCTTTCGGAAAAGTTGTCCAGTACCTTTCTTCGAATTTTCATCATCCGATCGAGCTCGCCAGCGGCGGTTTTACCATTGTCCCACAAATGTGCGATCGGATGGGCGCCATTGGCAGGTCTGGCATCGCGATCTGATATGTGCAGATAACCGTCGCCAACTGCATCTTCCAGCACTTTCTTTGCCTGATCGACTGTCTCGTATTCGCCATATCCATAGCGAATAGCGATCTTGTCCCACGCTCCGATCCCTACATCATATGCTTCGCTTAAATCTATTGTGCCATTTTCATCCATCTTAACATAGGGATGAGGATAGTCCATTACCGAGGCTCGATTATTATAAGAGGAAGCGAAGTTGTGAACCAAACCAATTGTGTGACCTACTTCATGTGCAGATAGCTGTCTAAGTCGGGCCAGCGCCATTTCAGTCATGTCCGTTGGGACCTCTGCCCCATCACTATAAGGGTTCAACAGGCCCTCTGCTATTAGAAAATCCTGTCTAACTCGCAAAGATCCCAGGCTTACGTGCCCTTTCAATATTTCCCCTGTTCTTGGATCGACTACTGATGCGCCATAGGACCAACCTCTGGTACTTCGGTGAACCCATTGAATGACATTATATCTCACATCGAGTGGGTGAGCGTCCTCCGGCAGCACCTTAACTTGAAAGGCGTCTTTAAACCCGGCCGCCTCAAAGGCATCATTCCACCAGGAGGCACCCTCAATCAGTGCTGAACGGATGGGTTCAGGAGCACCCCGATCGACGTAATAAACGATCGGTTCAACTGCTTCGCTGATAGCTGCGGAGGGATCTTTTTTCTTCAGACGGTGCCGAACGATCATCCGTTTGACCAGTGGATCTTCTATGGCCGTGGCATAGTCTTGATAGGAAATATAGATGTAACCAGATCGCGGGTCAAATTCCCTGCTCTGGTATTTGTCGTCCGGCAGCTCAATAAATGAGTGATGTGTTCTGACAGAAACTGCACCGGAAGTAGGGCTTACCGATCGTATCCACCCCCCTTGTGCCTCCCCTTTGAATGTCAAAATACTTTCCAGCTCCGTGTTTTTTGGAAAGTTGAAACATGCCTTAGTATAAACAGCAGACCTTGCCTTGTCCAGGGAATAGCCCCCTTGCTTGGTGTTTTTTAACCTTCGGGCTACACCGTGAGAATCTCTCAGCAGAAAATCAGTGATATCGACCACCACCTTACCTGTACCTTCGGCTACTACTTTGAATCCGCCAATGACGGAAGACGCAAACGCCTCTTGAACGGATTTGACCTCATCAGCATTGTCACTAACAGCGCGATAGTCCAGGTTCGGCTGAATCAAAAGTATCTTGGGCCCATACCTTTCGAATTTAACGACGCGTTCCGCACCTAGCTGGCCGCGATCCAGACCAATATCGTTGCTACCGACCCCAGCTGCAAGCGAGTTGACATATAGAAACTCCTCGCTGAGATTCTCTATTTGCAGGAACACCTTTCCGGTACCTTCGTCATAATAGAAATCGAAAAAACCTTCAAATAGCTGCTTGCCGCCTGTAAATGCAGTGATGGGATCTTGAGCGTTTTCTTGCTTAGTGTTTCTTTTCTTCTGGCCAAGCAAACTGGTGCCAACTAACAGGCCAAGTAAAACGAAAGTGATCTTTTTCATATTGGACGATATTTGTATTTAATCGAAAGACGACATGAGTCGCCATTCCTTTTAATGCTTGTTCATTTTCAAAACAATTCCACACTGGTGAGATAATCACTACCTAGAATTTCGCTCAATATACAAAAAACACTCCCGTGGAATCACTGTACTTTTTGGCACTGGTGCCTCCTGCTGATATTCGGAAGGAGATCAGGGAATTAAAACTTCTGGTAGCGGATCGCTATAATTCCAATCACGCCCTCAGGTCACCGGCACATATTACTTTACACATGCCTTTCAAATGGAAGGACGCTCGTACAGACCAGTTGCATGCGTGTCTCTCCAATTTTGCGCTGGAACAGGAACAAATCCTGATCAGCCTTCATGGCTTTGATTATTTCGAACCTCGGGTGCTGTTTGTCAAAGTAGACAAAAATGAGCAGCTCAAGCTCTTGCAGCACCAATTAGCCGTGCAAGTAAAGAAGGAGTTGGGGCTTTTGAATGCCGATTATAAGAACCGAGCTTTTCATCCGCATATGACCATTGCCTTTAGGGATTTGCGAAAACCACAATTTTATACAGCCCGGGACTACTTTTCGACCTTAGAATATCGGGCGAACTTTTTAGCTGAGGGACTCACATTACTGAAGCATGAGCGTAAAGAATGGCATATTCACCGAGTGTTTAAATGGGGCCAAGGTCCATCGTAGCATTGGTTAGTTCAGGAGATAGTCGAACGCTTTTGACTTTCCCTCCTCGCCTAAAGTGAACAAGGTTTTCCTGATCTGAGAACGCCTCGGTAAGTAATTCATTTTCTACTTTAATAGCTTCGAATTTCTTCACTTTCTCAGATTCCAGGTAGCACCAGAGCACGTCTTCCTCATACTCAAAACCGAGGTACGTCAAGGGTATCGGCTTTTTGCTGCTCACCCTCAATCTTTTTTTCACATACTTGCCGACGGCCTCACTCAGGTAGTCGTAATTGCTTTTGTCGGCTATGTCCAATGCTTGATTGCCCGTTTCCGCCCGCAGAGCAAGTTCCAGATCATCCAGGAAAAGTCTCACACTAACTTGCACTACTTTGTCCTCCGGCTTATAGAGAATTTCAGTGACACTGATGTGAAACGCGTGGCCCCACCAAGCCATCCATAAAAAAAGCGCGAGAGAAACCTTTATCATTCTTCTTCTTGTCTAATTAGCTCCGCAAATTTGTCAAGATTAACACATTTCATAAATATGTCTGAATTTGGATTGTACTACGGCCTTGGCCTGGATCACATTCTTGATGTTAATGGATACGATCATATCTTGTTCGTAATTGCCCTTAGTTCGTTGTATCAATTACGTGAGTGGAAGCCGGTCCTTAGTATGGTGACAGCTTTCACCCTTGGTCATTCCGTTACTTTGGCTTTGGCCACATTGAAGATTGTCACTATCGATAGTGCGTTGGTAGAATTTCTCATTCCGGTAACCATTGTCTTCACGGCGATTTCAAACTTATTTGTCAAACGACCACCCGGCAGCAGTAAGTTGGCTATTAATGCGATCTACGCAGGCGTATTTGGGTTAATTCACGGTTTGGGCTTCTCCAATTTTCTTAGGAGTCTGCTGGGTAACGAGGAATCCATCGTCATGCCATTATTTGCCTTTAATGTAGGCCTGGAAGTAGGACAAATAATAATCGTTGCAATCTTCCTGGTACTAAGCTTTATTTTCGTCTCGATTTTCAGTGTGGCCCAAAGGGATTGGAAAATGATCATCTCTTCCGCAGTGGGAGGAGTAGCAATAACCCTGATGCTTGACGCTGTTTATTGGTAGTCAAACTAAAAAAGTAAAAATCAAAATAACCTAATATGAGAAAATTGATGGTATCCCTTTTCATGCTGGGAACCTTATTCGCCTTTGCGCAGCATGATACGGAATGGGATCAAAAATTTGAGCAGCTAGGAACAACGCTTCCTACGCCTAACAGCTATCGTACCGCCTCGGGAGCACCGGGTAAGGAGTACTGGCAGCAAAAGGCAGACTATAAAATGAAGATCACCCTAGACGACAAAAATCAGCGTCTCACGGGAAGCGAAACGATCACATATTTCAACCAATCTCCTGATGATTTGGCTTATCTCTGGTTGCAGTTGGACCAAAATATGCGGGCCCGGGATTCGGATACTCCACTGGTACGAACTTCCCAAATTCAGGATACGCTTAACAGCTTTCAGCTTAAAAACTATGCCTCGGATTATGATGGCGGGTTTAAAATAAGTAAGGTGAAAGGAGAAGGGGCAGCTGCAGGGTTGAAATATACAATCAACAAAACCATGATGCGGATCGACCTTCCACAACCTTTGAAGTCAGGGGAAAGCGTTTCTTTCAGTATCGACTGGAACTACAATATCAACAACAGGTTGGATGATGGCGGACGCTCAGGCATGGAGTATTTTCCAGAAGACGATAATTACCTGTATACCATTGCGCAGTTCTTTCCAAGAATGGCGGTGTATGATGATGTCGAAGGGTGGCAGAACAAACAATTCTTGGGTAGAGGCGAATTCGCCCTGACCTTTGGCGATTACGAAGTAGACATAACCGTTCCTTCAGACTTCATCGTAGGTGCCAGCGGCACATTACAAAACGCTAATTCGGTATTGACCAAGCAGCAGCGCGAAAGATTTGAAACAGCTCAAAAAACTTTTGACAAACCAGTCATCATTGTAACGGAAGAAGAGGCTCGGGACAATGAAAAGAGCAAAGCTTCTGGCAGTAAAACATGGTCTTTTAAGGCAGATAATGTTCGTGATTTCGCATTTTGTGCTTCCAGGAAATTTATTTGGGATGCTATGGCCGTACAGCTGAGTGAGAACAATGCTCCGCTGGCAATGTCTTACTATCCGAAAGAAGGAAACCCTCTCTGGGAGGAATTCTCCACACTGGCAGTGGCTCAAACATTGGAGACTTACTCAAGAGTCACGATCGAGTATCCATATCCCGTAGCTATCTCCGTTCATACAGCATCGATAGGCATGGAGTATCCCATGATTTGTTTCAATTATGGTCGTCCTAACGACGATGGATCTTATTCAGATAGATTAAAGCATGGAATGATCAGTGTGATCATTCACGAAGTTGGCCATAACTTCTTTCCAATGATCATCAACTCCGACGAGCGACAGTGGACTTGGATGGACGAGGGGCTCAATACTTTTGTGCAATATCTCACAGAGCAGGATTGGGACCCAAACTATCCTTCACGAAGAGGTCCTGCCGATAAGATTGTTCCATACATGAGTGGGGCGACAGGTATAGCTAGACCCATTATGACCAATTCGGAGCAAATCCGGCAGTTTGGGAGCAATGCTTACGCAAAGCCTGCAACTGCCTTGAACATTTTGCGCGAAGTTGTGATGGGGCCTGAGTTATTTGATCATGCCTTCAAGACCTATTCCGAAAGATGGGCATTCAGACACCCTTCGCCGGCGGACTTTTTCAGAACAATGGAGGATGCTTCCGCCATTGACCTGGATTGGTTCTGGAAAGGATGGTTCTACACTACCGATTTTGTCGACGTAGGCGTGGACAATGTCAAGTGGTATCGAATGCAAAATGAAGAAAATGGACTGGAAACACGAAACGTTAAAGTTTCTGATGCAGCCATCGATGGTGACGGAAACAAGAGCTTTGGTGATGAGGCCGAAACCTTTGTGTTTGAAAGCTTAGCCGATCGACCCTTGGGCGAATTCAGAAATAAATTGGATGACGAGGGTATAAAGCAGGACCTGGCAGATAAAAACTTCTATGAGGTAACCTTCAAAAACAATGGTGGATTGGTCACACCACTTTTAGTAGAATGGACATTCGAAGATGGATCCAAAGAATTGGAGCAAATACCCGCTGAGATCTGGAAGATCAATGAAAAAGAGGTTTCGAAAGTATTTGTGAAGGACAAAAAAGTAACCAATATCGTATTGGACCCGAATAAAATGACTGCTGATACAAATACGGAGGACAATGTATTCCCTCGTGCCGCATCGGCATCTCGTGTTGACAAATTCAAGTCAGGCGGAAAATAGTTGAGAAAAGAATTTCAGAGAAAGGGCAAGGCCATGTGTCTTGCCTTTTTCTTTTTAGCCGCCACCTAATTATCAATTTGAATTAATTTGTCCTTTCAATCTACTGACATGAAAAACCTATTCCCATACCTATGTGTGCTCATTGTTGCATGTTCAACACCTCCTGAACAGGCTAAGCAAGTAGCTTCGGATCCCAACCCCGCAGCACCGGGCTTCAGTACACAATCAGATCAACAAGCTATCGAAATAGCTGATCAAGTGATGCAAGCCATGGGAGGAAGAAAAAACTGGGATGATACCCGATACCTACATTGGAATTTTTTTGGACGCAGAACCCTCCTTTGGGATAAAGAGACCGGAGCTGTGCGCATCGAGTTTCTCACTGAGGACAAGAAGATCCTGGTCAATGAAAAAACAGGTGAAGGTAAGGTATGGAAAAACGGGCAAGAGCTGGATCACCCGGATTCTGTCGCATTCTATTTGGATCAAGGAAAACGTGTTTGGATCAATGATTCGTACTGGCTGGTGATGCCGTTCAAATTGAAGGACTCTGGTGTTACACTTTCTTACCAAGGAAAGGACACTACCCAACTAGGTGAAAATGCCCAGGTGGTGCGTCTTACGTTTGACCAGGTGGGGGTCACGCCACAGAATGCCTATGACGTCTGGGTGTCTCAGGAAGATCAGTTGGTGAAGCAGTGGGCTTGGTACGTGAATGCTACCGACACGGTTGCAAGATTTACCCTACCGTGGGGCAATTATCAACCTATGGAAGGTATTTTGCTTTCTGACGATCGTGGCGAAAGAGATTTGACGGACGTGAAAGTGCTGGTAAGTGTGCCGGATAGAATCTTTGAAGACTTTGAAGTGACGCTTTAGTCTAACCTCGTCTCTAAGGCGTGTTTCTCTGTTGGATTGGTTAGAATAATCAAAAGATCCCCTGTTTTTAGCAGGCGGTTGTTGCTTGGTTTGTACACCCACCTCTTTCCAACTTTTAAGGCCAGTACCATGGTTTCCTCCAGTTGATCAATATTTAATTCCCCTAGCTCCTTGCCGTCCATTGATTCTGGTATGGACACTTCCTCTATCCTGTGATTGAGTTCAGAGCGTAACATTTCATCGAGAAAAGAAGTCACGGTTGGTCGTACCATTTCCGCGGCCATACGCAGGCCACCAATATAGGTCGGAGCTACAACCCTGTCAGCACCTGCTTTTTTTAACTTAGCGACAAGGTTGATATCCTTACTTAGGGCAACAATTTTAGCGGAGGGATTAAGCGTTCTTACTGATAGCGTAATCACCAGATTGACATTGTCCTCCCCGGAAGTAACAAAAATGCCCTTCGCACGGTCGACACCCAGTTTTAGTAGGAAATCGTCCTCCGTACAGTCCCCTATTAAGTGCAGACAGGTGGATAGCGGGTTTTCACCTTTTTCGAATACCTCTCCGTCAAGGTCGGCCATCACGAAACCTCGATCGGTTTGTAGCAATTCAAGCGCAATGTTTCGGCCGACGCGACCGCTTCCGCAGATCACAAAGTGGTCGGAGAGTTCGGCAATTCTTTTTTCCATTTTTTTTCGTTCAAAATTTCTCTTTATATCCCCTTCAATAAACAAACTGGCAAGGTTTGAAAAGAAGTAGGTAATTATCCCGATACCGGAAAAAGCCATCAGTACAGTAAATATTCTTCCCGCTGGTGCCTCGCTTAGGTCGATTACCTCATGAAATCCTATGGTGGTGATAGTAATGGCTGACATATAGAAAGCATCCAGTAGGGAAGCTTCTTTGTCAATCAGAGAGTATACCACACTGCCAACGACAAGAATCAATAGAAAGAGTGCTCCCGCGGTTTTTAATCTTTGAAGTACCTGGTTCAATTCCAAAACGCCTGACTTTTCTCCAATTTAAGTCTATTTCGGCGACAAAAAAGGTCATTTTGTCCTCCACCCAAGGGAACCGTGATTTAAATCCATATCCGCACAATATTTGTAATCCGTAATCCTTTAGTACTATTGAGCAAAATTGGACTGAATATGAGATTCCCTTTGTTGGCTTCGTTGATAACCTTGGCTTTTTTGTCTCATGGTCAGAATGTGGAGCGAATTATTGAAAAGCACTATGAGGCCTATAATCAGGATTTTTGGGACGAGATAAAAACAGCCTCCATGCGAGGGGTTTGGTTTCGTGGTAATGAAAAACTCTATGCGGAATTTCTGGTAAAAAAGAACGACAAGATTGCTGTCAGAGGAAAAGACGGTGCCGATCCCTATATTGAAGTGACCAATGGTAAAGGATTTTGGACGGTAGCTCCGTGGACGGGTATTAAGAAACCACAGCTAATGTTAGTCCAGGAAGAGTATATGCTAAAAAATGTGTGGTCGTTTGGCTCACCTATCGGGAGAGGGACTTTATTGGAATATTTGGGAGAGGTAAAAGAAAACGGTATACCCAGTTATTGGCTCAGAGAAAGAAAAGGGGAAGACATTGCGGTGGACTATTTCATTGATAAGCACGACTACTACCTAAGAAAGATGAATATTCGAACCCAAATAGCAGGATTCACAGAGCCACTTACCAAGACCTTTGATCAATTCCGAAAATTTGGACCCGCCGTGGTACCTACAGTCATTGTCTTGACCACCCGAGAATTGGAAAGGGAATACGTGTTCGATGACATGGTCATCGGCGATGGTATCTCAGATGCTGTTTTTAACAAGCCAGAATAATGAAAGTTGCAATAATCCAACAGAGTCCTGATCACCTGAATTTGGACGGGTCAGTCGAAAAAGCAAGAAAAGCTATTGAGGAGGCCGCCAAAAATGGAGCTGATCTTATTGTATTTGGTGAGACATGGTTTTCGGGTTATCCTGCCTGGCTAGATCACTGCCATGAAATAGCGCAATGGGACTATCCGCCAATGAAGAAAGTCTTTGCCAAGATGTTGGACAATTGCCTGACAGTCGAGGGTGACCACATGGGGTTGTTGCGCCAACTAGCAAAAGAACATCAAGTGGCATTGGTTTTCGGAGCGAATGAGCGCGATGATAACCGGGCAAAGGGCACGATATTCAACAGCTTGTTTTCTATTTCAGAAGATGGAAACATAAGTAACCATCACCGAAAACTCGTTCCTACTTACACCGAAAAAATGCTCTATGGTCCTGGGGACGGTCATGGTCTGCAATCTGCGTTGCTGAAGAACACCCGTGTGACTGCTGCCGTTTGCTGGGAACACTGGATGCCACTTACCAGGCAGGCACTTCATGATTCGGGCGAAGATATTCACATTGCCGTATGGCCGAAAGTGCACGAAATGCATCAAATCGCTTCGCGCCAATATGCTTTTGAAGGTCGCTGCTTTGTCCTTGCTGCGGGACAAACGCTACTGGCACAAGATTTTCCGGAAGAATTGAACCTTCCTCCGCACCTGAAACCATCTGACTGGGTCCTAAACGGGGGCAGTTGCGTCATTGGACCGGATGGTAAGTATCTGGTAGAACCGGTTTTTGATGAGGAGACGATCATCTATGCCACGCTGGACCTGTCACGGATAAAGGAAGAATCCATGACACTAGATGTCTCCGGACACTATCACCGTCCGGATGTCTTCGATTTCCAGGTCAATCCCCGGCGCTGAAAAGTAAGCGTGCTAACAAATGAAGAGATTTCAACAACAATGTCCCGATTAGATTGGTATGTTTATCACAGAAATTATTTGACAGCATATGAAAGCTCTTTGGAATGGTCAGGTGATTGCCGAAAGCGATGAGACCATAGTTGTAGAAAACAATCATTATTTCCCTCAGGAATCTGTAAAAAAGGAATTTTTCAAATCAAGCGACACCCACACGATTTGTCCCTGGAAAGGTGAAGCAAGCTATTTCACCTTGGACGTTGACGGCAATGAAAACAAGGATGCCGCATGGTATTATCCCGAGCCCAGTGAGTTGGCCAAAAAAATTAAAGATTATGTCGCCTTTTGGAAAGGAGTAGAGGTAGTCGAATAGCCGACTACCTACTTTTGATTTCTCCTGCCCCAAAAATTGTGAAGCCTTTAATGATAATTGTAGGGCTGTCGGGCGTCACGCTCGTTCCGCCGCGGTTGTCACTAAATCCTCCGAATAGCGAGAACGCCTCAATTTTCACTTTCCAATCATCGGGCACGATCAGCTCGCAACCTCCGAAAACGGTAAAGATCTCTATCGCTGCTCCATTGACCGGGTAGGAGTCCCTCAAATCAATATTGGTACCACCAAATACATTTAGTACGCGCCCTCCTTCAAGCTGGGTGCTGGCAAATTTTTGGTCCCCACCCCCGAAGACATTTATCTCGTCAAAGAAGTTTTCGTTATTCTCGAATTCGGGCGTATCCTTTTTTTTGCGCAGTATAAAGGCCACACCTACAATAATGACTATTACCGGCCAAAAATCCCTGAAGTCATAGGGCCCGTAATCCTCTAGTAAGAAGAATCCGCCTATGGCGAACAAAACAATGGCAGCATTGCGCTTTCCGCTAAGTAAGTTGAAAGCACCAATTACAATAAGCAGCATTTGCCAGGAACGCAGGAAATACAATTCGTAGGGGATCAATCGGAGGTTATCCAGTAGTAGAAAAAGGCCTACTACAATGATCATTCCTCCGACTGCAAGTCTTTTATTATCCATATGTCTCGAAAATTAATAAAACCATCCAAATAATAGCCGGATCTCGAAAGAAGGACTACTAACATCGCTTTCATTGTAGACAAAATCGTCCACGCCGATCACCTGCTGGTAGCCCGCTCCCAAGTTTAGCTTGAACCAATGTGTCATATTGAATTCTGCTTCAACCTGTGGGTGGACAACAAACACTTGATCAGTGAGGTTGTCGACACCCGGAGCGAAGGCATTGTAATCCAAACTACCCCATCCCAGCTTTGTGCCAACACCAAGGTGAACAAGGCGTTCCGGTTTGATATTGTAGCCGATGAGGAATCCCCCATGGCGGAAATCAACATCGTATTCGTTGCCTTCCAGTGTTACCCGTCGGTCGTCGTTGAGTCCCATGCCGTAGCCTCCGAAATAGAAAGCATTGTCCAATAAGACACCACCGCCACCGCCGGTATAAGACGCGAGATCGCCACCAAGGCTCGAGAGAGAAATAAATACACCGCCGAAACCGGAAATACTCTCGTAATCATTTCCGATCAGCACATCTGGTCGCTGACCATAAGCCATACCAGTTACAAGTAGTGCAAGTGGTAAAAACAAGATTTTTTTCATAGTTGATGAAATTTTGAGTTTTTGACACGTTCAAATAAATAAAAGGACATCCCCTACAGCAGAAAGTTTCCTACTGTACTGTAGAATTCTGCCGATGGATTGTATTTCTATACCCTAGAAGCTAGATGACAGCTTGTCGCAATTGGTTGCAAGCCAGACAAAATGGCAAGCAAATTCCAGCTGGTACCCTTCTGGCATGGCGATTGTCCGTACCAGTTTGTAATTGGAGTAGTTATGAGATTTGGAAGAGATATTACAAAAAATTTGGCACAGACAGCTTATGTCATGAATGTCCTGGACGGTGGTATAGCTATGCCATTCATGGCATTCAATAAAGAGAGGAATGAATACACATGTCAAGTGCAACTCCCCGGAGTAGATCCAGATGATTTCATCGTTGAGATTGATCAGAAGAACTTACTTGTATTTCATAAAATAAACTTTGACGGGTCACCCATACCCCACCTCCTGCATCGTGTAATAATTCATGCAGATGTAGATTATGAGTCGATAACAGCGGAATTTGAGGATGGCATACTAACAATTGTCATGCCCTTCAATGACCTGGCCAACGGATATCATCGCGAGGTTGACATCATCAAAAAAATCTGACCTGTCCCGGAAACTGAATCAATTTAGAAAGTCGGAGACAATCTTCACCAATTGATCTTTTTTCATGGTCATTAGGATCTTCTCTTTCTTTTTCGATGCTGATATTTCCCTGACCTGTTCTTCTTTTAGGTGTTTCCGTAACCGGTCATAAGGATCAGGTGCGGACTTGATTCCCAACACAGAGATTTCGTCAATAGCCGTTTGTAAAATGGCCCGACCCTTTCTCTTACAACTTTCAACGGGGTTGTAATTGGCATTCGAATCCCGCAGCGCCCAGCTGCTATAGTCGATTTTTAATTCTTTGATTTGCTTGATTCGACCATCGCTGGGATCAAAAAATTTTCCTAACAGCGTTTCTGCGCCACTTTTCCAGGCATCCAAATCGAAATCTTGGGCCTCGAGCCGTTCAATTTGCAGGGTTAATAGCTTGATGATCTTTTTTTCCATGACAATGCCAGATATAATATTAAAGATGCGACCAAATCCGGAGAAAATAAAAGCCAGCCAAGGCAATAGCCTTCATCATCGTACAGAATCTACGTAATATTGAACCATGGACCAGGTAGACGTTACCAAAATTGTACAACCGGGGATTGACCTCTTCGGGATCACCCTTATGGAGCCAGTGACTGTTGTCACCAATCTATTGATCTCGGTGATGTGCTTTTACGCCTTTTATAAAATGCACAAAGACCCGGAAAAAGGCAGAACCTACACTTACTTGAAATATTATTTCCTGATGATGGGCCTTGCCACAACATGGGGAGGCTTTATTGGTCACGGTTTTTTGTATTTGGTAGGTGATCGATGGAAGTTGGTCGGCTGGATCATTAGCATGTTAGCGGTAGGGCTCATCGAGCGGTCATCGATCAAGTATGCCAACCGACTTGTTTCAAAACGACTGGGGGATTTCTTCCTGATTGCCAATATTGTCGAGCTTGTCGTACTCATTGGATTTGTGGTGTATTCCGTCCACTTTAGATATGTTGAATTTCATAGCGCCTACGGCTTTATCATTGTTGTTTTTGGGTTTCATTTATTTGTCTACTACAAAACCAAGGATCTGGGGAGTTTGCAGATGATCTATGCAACAGTGGCGCTACTGATCGCAGTTTATATTTTTAACAAGCCGGTTATTCTTCACACATTCTTTAATCACCGCGACTTTGCCCATATTTTCATGTTTCTGGGTGCCTATTTTCAATACCAGAGTTACCTGAAACTGGGTCAGGTTAAGCGTTAGCCCCTATGCCTGCGGCTTCCATTTTCGATGGGTTACGACATCAGGTAGAGAAGCTGGTGCCGATGAGTGATGCCGAATGGCAAGCCTTTTCAAGCGAGTGGGTGGAGCGGCGGATAGCCAAAGGACACGTTTTAACCCAGATAGGCCAGGTCGAAAACCACTTCTACTACGTACATTCAGGTGTAGTACGAGGGTATGCCCTGCGTGAGGGGGAGGATATCAGCATTGGATTTTCATATGATGGCGATTACTCTGGTGCATACGATTCCATGCTTGCCCGTACGCCCTCGGAATGGTGTATTCAGGCTTTGACTGACGCGCACATATTGACTATTTACCATGGGCGATTACAGACGCTCATGGACCAATTCAAGTGTTTTGAACGTTGGGGTCGACTATTCACTGAACAAATTCTTATCGGAATGTCTCGTCGGCAAATTGAGTCGCGATCTTTCTCGGCTGAAGAGCGATACGAGCGATTGCTAACGCAGAGCCCACACATTTTTCAGTTAGTACCTCAAAAGCACTTGGCCTCGTACCTTGGAATGACGCCAGAAACCTTGAGTCGTCTGCGAAAGAAGTCCCGATGATTTTCTTGATCTAGATCAATGGAGTCCTGTTGGCCAGATTCTACTTTTGAAAAAAAAGGTCATATGCAAAGTGCTGAACTACTAAATGATCTTCGCGATCAAAATAACGAGTTACGGCAACTGTTCCACCAGTTGCAAAACTACGGATCAGAAAATTTAACTATTACTCCTGCCGAGGGTGGTTGGAATGTGGTACAGTGTGTTGACCACATGAATAAAGCGACGGAGCTTTATCTGGATCAGATTGAGCAAAAGCTACCTGACGTAGCGGATGCCAATCAATCACGTTTTAATCCAGCCTTTCTTGCAAGTTACTTTTCCAAGATGCTGGCACCTGCGCACGGTGGCGAGATAAAACATAAGATGAAAACGCTCAAACCCTTCATACCTTCAGAAAGCCTGAGCTCTCTTGCCTGTCTCGAGAGGTTTGGTAAGAACCTGGACCGCTTTGAAGCTGCTCTGGAGAAGCTAGAAGGCAAAAACCTCCGATCATTTAAAGTGGTGACAGCCCTTGGTCCTATTTTGAAATTTTATGTTGGTGACGCTATGAAATTTATTCATGCACACAACTTGCGTCATGCTCAGCAGATCAGGAATATCATCAATGCGACAGTCACAGCGAAGACAGCCTAGCCGATCCTGCTCCAGTTGACAACTGATTTTTTCAGAGAGCGGATGTGGTTGGCGATTACCATGTTTTTTTGAAGTCTTAACTCTGGGTCTTCATCCAGCAGATCACTGGCCGCATTGCGAGCCAATTGAAGGATTCTACCGTCAGCACTCAGGTCCGAAATAAGCAGGTCTAAGGCGCCACTTTGTTGGGTGCCCATCAAATCGCCAGGGCCCCGAAGTTGTAAATCTGTTTCGGCAATTTGAAAGCCGTCATTGGTCTCTACCATTTTGGCTATTCTCGCCCGGGCCTCCTTGGTGAGTTTGTCGCTTGTCATCAAAATGCAAAATGACTGATCGCCGCCCCGACCTACCCGTCCACGTAGTTGATGCAATTGCGACAAACCAAATTTTTCCGCATTCTCAATTACCATTACCGTTGCGTTTGGAACATTTACGCCCACTTCGATCACGGTGGTGGCCACCATGATCTTCGTTTCGTTGGCCACAAAACGCTGCATTTCAAAATCTTTGGCAGAGGGTTTCATCTTTCCATGAACAATAGAAACGGGCACTTCGGGAAAGCGTCTACAGATGCTCTCATACCCATCCATCAGGTCTTTGTAATCGAGCTTTTCAGATTCCTCTATCAAGGGATAGACGATATAAACCTGCCTTCCCTTTTCCATTTCCTTCTGGATAAAGCCGAACACGCGTAAGCGGTGACTATCCCGAAAGTGAGTTGTTTCGATGGGTTTCCGGCCTTCAGGCAACTCATCAATGATCGAAATATCCAGATCCCCATACAATGTCAGGGCCAATGTTCGCGGGATCGGAGTGGCTGTCATTACCAATACGTGTGGATAGGTACCTACATTTTTATTCCACAATTTGGCTCGCTGGGCAACACCAAACCGATGTTGTTCATCAACGATAGCTAACCCCAATTGCTTGAATTGAACTTTGTCCTCGAGGAGGGCGTGTGTTCCCACCAGAATTTGGATGTCCCCATTTTCCAGACCCTCATGGATGGGTGTTCTTTCACTTTTTTTGCTGGAACCAGTAAGTTTTTCAATTCGCAGGCCAAGCGGTACTGCAAGTTCTCGAAGGCCTTTGAAATGTTGATCGGCAAGTATCTCCGTTGGCGCCATGAACGCACATTGCGTATCGTTGCCGATTGCGATAAGCATGCAAAGAAATGCGACCATCGTTTTGCCACTGCCCACATCCCCCTGGACCAATCGATTCATTTGCTTTCCCGATCGGAAATCCTGATATATTTCTTTTACGACCCGTTTTTGTGCGTTCGTAAGTGTAAATGGCAGGTGGTTATTGTAAAAAGTGTTGAGCAAATCACTCTGTGAAAAGGTAATACCTCTGAATTTCTCTGTCCTGCCGATCTTCATTTTGATCAGCCGCAGTTGAACATAGAAAAGCTCTTCAAACTTCAATCGATACTTGGCTTGGTTGAGGATGTCTGTATTTCTTGGGAAGTGAATACTGACAAGGGCGGTTTTCTTGTCGATCAGCTGGTACTGCTTAATTAAATGATCAGCCAGGTTTTCGGAGATGTGATTCATGCACTCGACAAGCAGCATTTTTTGCATTTTGCTAATAGTCTTGCTGTCGATAAACTTTTTCTTCAGTTTCTCAGTGGTGTGGTAGATGGGCATTAGGCTCACGCCCTTTAGCGTCTGTTCTGTGGCCGGCTCCAGCTCCGGATGAGCCATATTCCATACGCTTCCAAATCGGGATACTTTTCCAAAAGCGATGTACTTTACTCCCACCTTGATCCGTTGTTGCACCCATTTAATACCCTGGAACCAAACTAGTTCCAACTCTCCTGTGTCATCTTGGAAAATCGCCTTTAGCCGCTGTTTTCTTTTGAACCCGACCAATTCGAATCGCCGGATCTGCCCGATGATTTGGACATAAGGCAGTGAATCATTCAACTCCTTGATTTTGAAGAATCTTGTTCGATCTTCGTATCGAAAGGGATAGTATTGAAGCAGGTCTGCATAAGTTCTAAGTTCCAGTTCTTTTTCTAAAAGCTCAGCCCTTTGCGGTCCGACACCTTTTAAGTAGGTAAGGCTTTTGGAAAAAAAATCAGACATGCCTAAATATAATTCCTGCAGATGGAGTAGGCCAGCCGTTTACTCACTCCACTCAAGTGTGTTGAGTAAATGAACGATATCGTTCTTGATAAAATCGATTGCAGGGCGTAAGGAATCATTTTTTCCTGCCAGTTTGAAGTAAAGGGCTCCTCTTAGAAAATGGTGAGTGCTATCTGTGATGTGGAATTGGAACTGGCTGGGTACTTCACCTTCCAGTTCGGTAACTGACGCGACATTGCCACTTTTCAGGACAAGAATCTTTTCTTCAATAGCATAAGCCTTGATATTGTGCTTGGATGTGAGTCGGTAACTATCGTTAAGGTATTCGTCGGAAACTTCCCGGTTGACTACAGGCTTGTAAGTGATCTGCACATTGGCATCGAAGTAGGGATAATACAGGTCTATCCAATATCGTTCGGAGACCCACGAAGAATCCCTGAGCAATTGCGCATGTTTCGAATATTCAAACTGGTAGGGAAGGGTATCTGGCAAAGATTGATAAACCGCCTCAGGCAGCGGGATCCTGTTGTATCCTTTTGGTTTTGGAAGATAGTCGCCGCCACAACCCACCAACACCATTACCATTATCCCGGTGATTAAATGTCTCATCTCTCCAGAAATACCCTAACGCGTTTTATCCGTTTTTGGTCTACTGCCACAATTGTAAAATGAAACTCCTCAAAACGTATTTTCTCGCCGGCCTTTGGAAGTTTTCTATTGAGTTCAAGGATTAACCCGCCTAGGGACTCGCTTTCTCCTTTAATTTCTTCGAATCGATCCGTTTCTATTTGTAGGACCTTGCAAAAATCGTTGAGTGAGGTTTTCCCTTCAAACACAAATGTGTTGGAATCTAATTTGTTGTAGGTGATGTCGCTTTCTTCGTCAAATTCGTCATTTATTTCTCCTACGATTTCCTCGATGATATCTTCCAGTGTAATGAGCCCTTCGGTCCCGCCATATTCATCTACCACGATGGCCATATGCACTTGTTTTTCCTGAAAGTCTTTGAATAGATCGTCTATTTTCTTGCTTTCAGGGACATAAAAGACAGGTCTCAACAGGGTTTGCCACTGGAAATCTTCCTCCTTATCAAGGTGTGGGAGCAGGTCTTTGATATAAAGTATGCCCTCGATTTTGTCAATTGTTTCGGAGTAAATCGGGATTCGCGAATACCCGGTTTTATTTACCTGATCCATCAATTCATGAAAATCGGTCTCAAGGTCCAAGGCAGTCAGATCCACTCGGGATTTCATCACTTGTTTGACCGAAAGGGTTCCAAAGTTCACAATTCCCTTGAGTATACCTCTTTCTTCTTCGGAAGCCTCTCCTTCTGTAGTGATTTCCAGGGCCTGATTTAACTCATCCACCGAAAGGTTGTACCCTCTCATTTGAATTCGTTTTTCGATAAGGGAGCTAATTGATATTAGAAACCACGACAATGGCCGAAATAGCTTTTCACCTAAAAACAAAAAGGGTGCCGTACTTCTTGCAAAATCATAGCTCCTCGAGGAGGCAAATACTTTGGGAATGATCTCCCCAAAAAAGATGATGAAAACTGTGATGGTGGTTGTTAAAATCACCAGGGCTGCACCGGTGGCATTTTTATCACCTACCAATTGCCAGGTCGCATAGGCAGATATAGTGATGATCAAAATGTTGACAAGGTTATTGATGATCAAAATGGTAGCTAACAGTCCTCGGGGCTTGGACATTAGGCTAATAGCCTTTTTATCCCTTGGGGCGGCGGAGGTTTTCAACCGGCCGAGTTCATCATCGGTAAGAGAGAAGTAAGCGACTTCCGATCCGGACACCAATCCGGAAAGAAATATCAATGCCAGTAGTACGATGCCATTAACAAAGAAAAAGGTTAAAGGTAAGCTGTTAATGGCTAGTAAGATCGACGGGTAAGGATCGTCAGGAGGTATTTCCAATGAGCATTCGTTTGGTGAAACTTAGAACGGAAGGTCGTCAGAGACGTTACTTTCCGTTGTGGCGGTGTTTTCATAACCCGCATAATCAGAGGCACCAGGCATAGGAGCTGCTTGCGAGCCGCCACCCTGTGAACCACCTCCCAACATGTTCATATTGTCGCCCACAATTTCTGTGGTATACCGGGTAATGCCATCCTTTTCCCAGGACCGGGTCCGGAGTTTGCCCTCAATATAAACCTGATCACCTTTCTTCAAGTACTTTTCGGCTACTTCCGCC
Organism: Cyclobacteriaceae bacterium; assembly: GCA_965242775.1. Taxonomy (GTDB): domain Bacteria; phylum Bacteroidota; class Bacteroidia; order Cytophagales; family Cyclobacteriaceae; genus JAWPMT01. The sequence goes on along the minus strand of CBDETI010000024.1, from coordinate 266,216 downwards.
AGGCCCCTCCACAATACGATGTTGTGCCATTCGGTATTTTCACGGCGCTCGCCTGTGTTTCTATCCTTGTAGGTTTCGGATGTTGCAATTGGAAAAGAAGCAACCGCCACCCCTGAATCCAGGTGTCGGACTTCAGGATCTTTACCTAGTCTACCAACCAGGATTACTTTGTTTACGCCTGCCATATTCTAAATGTACTAAAAAGAGTTAAGATAATTGACGACCAGTTTCGGTTTTGGCAAATTTACAATTTGCTGCTCAGTGAAAGGCTCCAGGCCATGCTTTATTATAGCCCGTTCAAAATCTTTTTTGGTGTTGAAACTAACGCGGTGAAATGTGGCCATAATGCGCTGGTGAGTCAAAATGTGTTTGAATACTTCGGAGGTTGACTCCTGCTTCACACTGAAGCCTTCAAAAGTTGCAGTCACGTCCGGCTGCTCCTGCTCGATAAGGTGAAACTCGAACAGGCCTTCCCAAATATCTTTTCCTGACCGCCTCTTCATAGCAAGAAAACCATCATACTCAAAAACAACGTAATGAAAGTGCCTGGTCCGAACTTTCACCTGTTTGGTTTTCACCGGGAAATGAGCCTGCGATCCATTCGACAATGCCGCACAGTGACTACTTATAGGGCAAAGCGGGCAATTGGGCTTTAATGGAGAACAAATACGCGCTCCCAGTTCCATGAGCGCCTGGTTGAAATCTCCCGGTCTTTGCCGATCAATTAATGGATCAAGTATTGCGGCGAAGATTTTTCGACTGTTGTTGGCGGCAATATCACTCTTTGCCTCATAAACTCGTGAAATGACACGATAAACGTTGCCATCAATTGCGGGAACAGGCTCTGCGAACGCAATCGACGCGATAGCTGCGGCAGTGTAGGGTCCTACACCCGGGAGATCTAGCAACTGCCTGTAGGTTTTCGGAAATTGACCTCCGAGTTCTTCGGCCACAATCTTTGCAGTTTTGTGCAGGTTTCGGGCCCTACTGTAGTACCCCAGGCCTTGCCAAGTTCTTAGCACCAATTCCTCTGATGCCCTGGCCAACTCCTGCACTGTCGGAAAATGTTCTGTGAAAGCTTCATAATACGGAAGCCCCTGGTTTACCCTTGTTTGTTGCAAAATGATTTCAGAAAGCCAAATGCGGTACGGGTCGTTGGACCTTCTCCATGGCAAATCACGCTTTTCTTTTGAGTACCAGTCAATTAGAACTTCCGAGAAGTTATGGGGCTGGACGCTCATAAGTTGCTCAAATTTTGATGTTGGCTTTTTATTTCGAAGGCTCAAAAGTAATTTTGGCTCGCAAATTTTGAAACGGAAAATAGAAACGTAGTGACTAAAGCGGATGTAATCACGGAAATCGCCGAAAAAACGGGTATCGACAAGGCGGATGTGCAAGTGACAGTAGAGGCATTTTTTTCAGTAATTAAGAATTCCATGGCTGAAGGGGATAACATTTACGTCAGAGGTTTTGGGAGTTTCATCAATAAGAAACGGGCAAAAAAGATTGCTCGGAATATTTCCAAAAATACGGCCATGGTCATAGAAGAACATTACGTGCCAAGTTTTAAGCCCTCCAAGATCTTTATCGAAAAAATCAAGACCAGCACCAAGCTCACACCTAAAAGTTATTGACAATGGGTAGGCCACAGCTCCTGGTAACTTTTGGGGGCATTCTATTGGTCTTAGCTATCTACCACTTACCAAGAGTTGTTGTAGAGAATGAGTCACAAGTTGACCTGGCTACACATGACTTCACCATCTCAGAAGAAGATGCTGATATTATGTCAAGTTTGCGGGTGCTCCTCACTCAGCCGAATAAAGAAAAAAACAGTAACTTTGCGGACTCTTTGGCGGGTTACTTTCTGAAGTACGGGGTATTAGACAGTGCTCAGGTATTGGCGGAGGTGATTTTGCGGGAGGATAGCTCTTTGACAGGCAGACGAAAAGCGATCGAGATCATGTACTCGGTTTTTGAAAGATCCCTGGATCGGGAAGATGCTTCTAAGAAAGCGGCAAACTTGAGGCCGATAATTGAAGAAGCCTTGAGCCGGGCTCCAGGAGATTTGGCTTTGAAGAATAAATTGGCGATGACCTTGGTCACCACCGAAAACCCTATGGTGGGAATTAATCTACTTCGGGAAATTGTTGCTGAAGATGCAACGAACCGTGAAGCATTGATCAACCTCGGGTTGTTGGCGATTAGATCGGGTCAATTCGCACGAGCTGTGCAACGGTTCAATGTTTTGCTGGAGCTCGACAGTACCGATTTCGAAACAAAACTTTACCTGGGCGTGGCGTTGGTAGAGTCGGGAGAAGTGACGCAAGCTGATAGTCTGTTCAAAGAAATAGTGGAAGCATCTGATGCCGATCCGGCCATTCGCCAATCGGCTCAAGAATATTTATCAAGAAACTAAAACATAGTTGTTTAACACAAAATTTTAGAAATTATGCCTTGCGGTAAAAAAAGGAAAAGACATAAGATCTCTACACATAAGAGGAAGAAAAGACTTAGAAAAAACAGACACAAGAAGAAGTAATCACATAATCCGACTTCAGAGTGAGCAATGAACTAATAATAAGCTCAACTCAAAATGGATGTCGGATCGCCCTTCTTAAGAATAAAAGGCTGGTTGAATTCCACCAGGAAGAAAACAGCAATCAGTTTAATGTTGGTGACATTTATCTTGGTAGCGTCAAAAAGGTTGTTCAAGGCCTCAATGCCGCGTTTATTGACATAGGATTCGAAAAAGATGCCTTTCTCCACTATTTGGATTTAGGCCCGCAGATCCAGTCTCTGAACAAGTTCACCAAGCTTGTATTGAACAAAAAAAATGCAAGCGCCAAATTGACCGGGTTCAATCACGAACCAGATATCAACAAGTTTGGTAAGATCGGACAAGTTCTTACCAGAAATCAGAAGATTCTGGTTCAGGTAGTAAAAGAACCCATTTCCACGAAGGGGCCCCGATTATCATGTGAGTTGTCTATTGCGGGGAGGTACATCGTACTTGTACCTTTCTCAAAGGCCGTCAGTGTCTCCAAAAAAATCACTGATTCGGCGGAAAGGAAACGACTGGCACGTCTGATCAATTCTATCAAACCCGAAAATTTCGGGGTGATTATCAGGACCGTAGCACAAGGAAAAGATGTAAAAGAATTGGACGCAGACTTGTCCAATCTGGTAAACATCTGGAAGGAGGGTGTCAAAAACCTCAAGCAAGCCCGAGTAAGAGACAAGGTGATCGGCGAGGTAAGTCGTGCCAACTCCATTCTCCGGGATGTGTTGAATGAGTCTTTCGACAGTATTGTGGTGGATGACAAAGAGCTTCACCAGGAGATCAAAGATTACATCAAAACCATTGCTCCGGACAAGGAAAAGCTGCTCAGACTCTATAACTCCAAGGTCAAAATATTTGAGGCCTACAGTGTAGAGAAGCAACTAAAAATGTCTTTTGGGCAATCGGTCAGCATTGCCAATGGCGGATATCTCATCATAGAGCACACGGAAGCACTCCATGTTATTGATGTCAATAGTGGCAACAAGTCCAATAGGGAGGACGATCAAGAGGCAACGGCGCTGACAGTAAACCTTGAGGCTGCTAAAGAAATTGCCAGGCAGCTTCGTCTTCGTGATATGGGCGGCATCATTGTCGTGGACTTCATCGACATGCGACGGTCGGAAAATAAGAAGAAAGTTTTCCAGAAGTTCAAGGAGGAAATGGCCTCGGACCGTTCCAAACACACGATCCTGCCACTTTCAAAATTTGGATTGATGCAAATTACCCGTCAGCGGGTAAGGCCGGAATTGAATATTGTTACACGGGAGGTATGTCCGACATGTGCTGGGACCGGTAAAATAGCAGCCTCAATCATAGTAGCAGATCAGATCGAGACCACAATCAATTATTTTCTTTCGAAGCAAAATGAAAAGAAATTGACCGTCTCGATGCATCCTTATCTGTACGCCTATTTTTCGAAAGGAATTTTCTCCAAAAGAGTAAAGTGGTTCTTCAAGCACTACAAATGGGTCAACCTGGTGGAGGATTCATCATTGGCCATTACGGAGTATAACTTCCTCAATGGCAATGGCGAGCTGATACAGGTCTAGAATTTAATGCCGAGATCGATCGAGAAAACCGTATTGGTTATTGTCAAATCCAAATTTCTCGGATCGGTCTCGTTAACTGTATCTATGAGGCCTCGCTGAAAACTGAAGCCACCAAAAAGGACCGTGCTGACACCTACCCGGTACTCAACACCTGCTCCGATAGTAGCCATTATATCGAGTGGATTGAATTTATCGATTAAGATATATCCCTCTTCAAGTGGTCGTTCGTCCATTTTTACCTCTACGGCACCGCCGACCTGGAAGAAGATATTGAAATCAGGAGCTATTTCGTTGGTATACAGTTTCAGCGTTAATGGGATCTGCAAATATTGGAGGTTGTATGCTTCCGAGGCATTAGGAAATGTTCCCCCATTTTCACCTTGTATATTAACAGACACTTTTTTGGGGACGACTATTAAGCCTGAACTAAATGTATAAGTGTCGCTAAAAGCGTAATCCACAATGACGCCAATGCCGAATTTAGCAGCCGACCCCCCCTTGACAATGTCTAGTGTATCTGAAATTGTCTCCACATTGTTCGTAGAAAGTAGTGGCGAAAATTTGAGACCTAATTTCGGCTGAGCAACTATGAGCAGGGGTGCAGAAAAAAATAGCGCTATAAAGAGTTTTTTCATCGACCGGGAACGACAGGGGGGTTATAACTTTGAGTCAAAATTAAGGAGTAATGCCTAGAGTTTGTCTTGTTTTCATTCTTCTCTTGGTACTTGGTTGTTCGGAAAGAGAATGCCGGGAGGTTCCGCAGCCTGTGAACCCCATTAGTTTGGAGGTGACCAGGGTAGAGGCGGACTTATTTCGCGCTCAGACAGAGGAGGAAATTATCAATGTACTAAAAGCTCATCCAAACCTGGCCCGTCACTTTTTGCATAACCAGGAGTATCCGGATGATAGAATTCTGGCGAGAAGGATCTTGAGATTAATTAAAGATCCATACATAGACACGCTTCGTACGGAAGCCCTGATGGCATTTGAAAACTTTGCGCCGGTCCGGGAAGAACTAGAAACGTTGTACGGTTCAATGAAAACTTATTTTCCGGAGACGAAAATTCCGCAGGTTAAGACGATCGTTAGTGGTCTTTACAATGACTTATACATCGGTGATGAAACACTTGTCATAGGTATTGATTTTTTCATTGGTCCGGAAGCGACTTATAAGCCAATGAATGTACCACAGTACATTCAAAGTCGATATACCAAAGAGAATTTGCCAACTATCATCGCCAAATTCCTTGTGGGCGGTCAAGTTCCAACGGGCAGTGCCAATACGCTTCTTTCGGAAATGATAGATTATGGGAAGATCAGCTATGTGGTGAGTCGAATGCTGCCTTGCAAGGCCGATTCTGTTATTGCTGGTTACTCAGAAAAAGAGATGACAGGACTGAGGGAAAATATTGAACTTATCTGGCGTCATTTTATAGAAAAAGAATTGCTGTATGAAACTAGTGAATTCGTTAAGCAAAAATATTTAGGTGAGCGTCCAAGTATCTACGAGATTTCCAATAGTTGCCCCGGTCGTGTCGGTGCCTGGTTAGGATGGCAAATTGTGGAAGAGTATATGAGTCAGCAACCCCGAACCATAACTGAATTGCTAGCGGAACGCGACCATCACAGGATATTTAGTGAGTCAGGGTTTAAACCAGTTAATGACTAAATACTTGTCGTACCCAAAGGTCAAGTAATAGCTCCTTTTGGTATGTTGATTCGGCCAAGTGCCTGGCATTTTTTTGCCACGTCTCGACCAGCCATGGCTTAGCAATTAGTTCGCTGAGATTTTCTATTGCAATTTCTGGTTGATCGGGGGGGTAGCAAAACCCACACTCATTTTTTTCAATTTCATCGCCGATCCACCCCTTAAAATTTGAAATAACTACTTTGCCGGCAGCAAGTCCATCGAAAAATTTATTTGGGCTTCCCGTATGCAGGCTCGGTTCGTCTTTGAAGGATAGGTAGATGGCATGGCTCCTGTTCAATAACTCATTTACTTTTTCGTAATTGGCAAAAGGAATAAACACCACGTTCTGCAAGTTTTTGTCTTTACAATCCTTCTTCAGAATTTGTTCGCACTTGCCCCTGCCCATGATATTGATTTCGATTGGCAACCGGCGTTTTTGAGCGCACGCTGCCAACTGCAGCAAATATTCCAGATGGTTGGCTTCTCCAAAAGTGCCAGTGTAGCTCAAAATAAGGGGCTTGTCCTGATTGTATTGAGCTGGTGGGCGTACAGGGGTAAAATAGGCACAATCAGCAAAATTGGGTATGGTGATGGTTTTTTGTCCAGGAACCACACCTTCGACGTGCCTGCTTATAGCGGCTGATAACCCAACTACCCCTTGGGCTTTTTTATAGCAAAGGATCTCTAATTGTGAGAGTATATTTTTGAGTAGAGGATTTCGAATATACCCTAATCTCATGGGCACCTCCGGCCAGAGGTCTCCAACCTCGAATATGTAAGGGGTGCGCCTTATCAATTTGCCGAAAAGCCCAATCAATCCATTGGTCAGGGGTGTAGAGATCACGTAGTTGCAATCAGCTTTTTTGCTTATCGATCGCCAGCATGCGAGCCATGTGAATGCGAGAAAACTGATGACCCGCTTCCAAAAACTGAAGTCATTGGAATATCTAATCGGAAGGTATCGCACTGGTATTGAATCCACATTGTGCAGTCCACGCCGATCATTGTGCGCTGTGATCACCTCTACTTTATGTCCCTCGGACAACAGCTTCTTCGCCAAATGATAGGACCGAATGGCTCCTCCCTCTTCAGGGAATCTAAAATGAAGATGATAGATATGGATCTTCACGGACCCAAAGCTTTAGGCAAAGTTCTTTTCAAAGTAGCGACAAAAACTTGTGATGCCACACTCGCCGCATTTAGGTTTTCGAGCTAGACACGTGTACCGACCATGAAGTATTAGCCAATGATGCGCCCGTGAAATGTACACTTCCGGGATGTGCCTTACTAATTGCTTTTCAACCTCCAACGGTGTTTTAGCGGTCATAGTCACCAACCCGATCCGCTTAGACACCCTGAATACATGCGTGTCCACGGCCATGGCGGGTTGATTATAAAGTACCGATAAGATCACATTGGCTGTTTTCCTTCCCACCCCTGGCAAAGATTGCAACTCCGCCATAGTAGCCGGTACTTCCGAACCAAACTCGCCGACAAGCTTTTGCCCCAAGCCAATAAGATGCTTCGTCTTGTTGTTAGGGTAAGAGATACTTCTGATATACGGAAAAAGCGTGTCGAAATCTGTTTTAGCCAGAGATTCAGGCGTTGGGAAATCTTTGAACAACTTCTCTGTGACAATATTGACGCGTTTATCAGTGCACTGAGCACTCAACACTACCGCCACTATCAGCTCAAAAGGGCTGCTGTAATGTAGCTCTGTTTCAGCCTCAGGGAAATTCTCCGAAAAGTGCCCAACGAATGCCTGGTATCTTTCGCCTTTTGTCATGGCCGCTAAATTAGGCCATATCAAGGATCAGATACCCTCGGCTTCCAGACTTTTAGAATATGCTAAAATGCGATCTACTGTCCTCTCGGGCGCTTTGAAGGAAACTTTCGAGAGGTACCCGCTAGTCTCTTCCAACATCCGGAGTTTCATTGTCAAACTATCGTCGGTCAGGAGCGCTTGCTCCAATTCTGCTTTTTCTTTTTTTGAGAGATCTTCGTAGAGAAATCTTACTAAGTCATTTTCTGTAAAGGTTTTTGTCATAGGCAATATTATTCTGCTCCAATTTTTTGCGTAAGTTGATCAGAGCATAGCGCATACGGCCGAGTGCAGTATTTATGCTTACGTCGGTGACGTCTGCAATTTCCTGAAAGCTCATTTGCATGTAGTGCCGCATAACAAGCACTTCTTTCTGAGCCTCCGGCAACTCCTGGATGTATTTCTTTACCAGGTTATGCGTATCCTCCTTGATTTTTCTGTTTTCGATTGATTCTTCCGAAAAGTCAAGACTGTTGAAGACACTACTGCCATCCTCCATGACGATGGTCGGATATCTCTTCTCTTTTCTAAACTGATCGATCGCCAAATTGTGGGCGATTCTTAGAATCCAAGGCAAGAACTTGCCTTCTTCGTTGTATTTTCCTGATTTGAGTGTCTTGATCGCCTTGATAAACACTTCCTGCATTAAATCTTCTGCTAGATAGCGATCCTTGACAATAAGTATTATAGTGGTGAAAACCCTGTCTTTGTGTCTATTAACTAATTCTGCAAAGGCCTCCTCGTTACCCTTAACATAAGCGGACAGCAATTGACTGTCATCCATACTTGTACTTCTCATGTAGTTCACCTGTTTGTTAACGTAGAGGTCTATATCATATTGCAGGGTTTGTGTGGAAATCTAAATTTTCAAATCTATTCTTTAAATAATACAAACAAAAATTGCTTGTGTCTATTTTTGTAGTCAACCGGAATCTTTTTTACCCCTAAACCAGTTAAAAAATTTTATTTCTTTAAGGCTGGTCTATTTTCAAAATTCTGAAGCGGAAATTACCTGAATGAGTTCTTCAAACGGCAGTTCCATCGACGCACTCGATGCAAAAAAGTTCATTTTAATTAAAGGTGCAAGGGTCAACAACCTTAAAAACATTGATGTCGCAATACCTCGCAACAAACTAGTGGTAATCACAGGTCTTTCCGGCTCGGGGAAATCATCCCTTGCCTTTGATACGTTGTTCGCCGAGGGCCAGCGCAAGTACGTGGAGAGCCTCAGTTCCTACGCCAGACAATTTCTTGGGAGAATGGAAAAGCCAGAGGTGGATTATATCAAAGGTGTTTCTCCAGCCATAGCCATTGAGCAAAAGGTCAACACCCGAAATCCTCGCTCCACCATAGGGACGACCACCGAGATTTATGATTACATGAAGTTATTATTTGCCAGAATCGGCAAGACCATTTCCCCAGTCTCTGGAGAGGAAGTAAAAAAGGACACGGTGACTGATGTGGTGGACTTTATCATGGGTCACGAGGAGGGGCAAAAACTGACAATTACCTGCCCCCTACGGCTAAAGGATGGGAGGTCACTCGACAAGGAATTACAGGTGCTGTTGTCGAAGGGATATACTAGGATCAAATCGAAGGAAGAAGTATTATATATTGAAGAGTTGGATACTTCAAAGCTTTCCGGAGACTTGGAAATACTGATCGATCGTGCCAGTGTTTCACATAATGAAGAAACGCAGTTTCGACTCAGCGATTCTGTGCAGACAGCCTTTTTCGAAGGCGAAGGGAAATGTATCGTAACTTTTGTTGGAGGTGAAAAAGCGCTGTTTTCGGATGTTTTTGAAGCCGATGGAATCAAATTCGAGGAACCCACTGTCAATTTCTTCAGTTTCAACAACCCTTACGGCGCCTGCAGGAAATGCGAAGGCTTCGGTAGAGTATTGGGCATTGACCCGGACCTGGTGATCCCGGACCGTAACCTCTCAGTGTATGACGGAGCCATTGTTCCATGGCGGGGAGAAACCATGCAGGCATGGCTAAAACCACTTTTGCAGCATGGTATCAGGTTTGACTTTCCTATACATCGGCCAGTGTCAGAACTTACTTCTGAACAGTACGAATTACTGTGGAATGGCAACGAATATTTCGAAGGGCTACATGCTTTTTTCAAATACCTGGAATCGAAAACACATAAAATTCAGTATCGGGTGATGCTGTCACGCTATCGAGGCAAAACCACTTGTCCTGATTGTCGAGGTACAAGACTTAGAAAAGACGCTTCTTATGTCAAAGTAGTAGGAAAATCAATTACTGATCTGGTGTTGCTGCCAATCGACCGGTTGCTGAAGTTCTTCAAGGAGGCAAAATTTGCTACCTACGAAGAGAAAATTGCCGGACGTATTATCAGCGAGATCACTAATCGACTGACCTACCTGCAGGAGGTGGGCTTGGGCTACCTGACACTCAATCGATTGACCAATACCCTTTCGGGCGGAGAGTACCAACGAATCAAGCTTGCTACTTCATTAGGCAGTGCCCTGGTGGGTTCTATGTATATTTTAGATGAGCCTAGCATCGGCTTGCATCCCCGCGATACGGACCGACTGGTGGGTGTTCTGAAGACACTTCGCGACCTGGGAAATTCCGTGGTTGTGGTGGAACACGAAGAAAAGGTAATGGAAGAAGCCGATCAAATCATTGACATTGGCCCCATGGCTGGTGTTCACGGGGGAGAACTCGTATTCCAGGGCCAAGTTGGGGAAATGCCAAGTGCCTCAGGGTCCTTCACTGCTAAATACCTGCGAGGAGAGGAGCACATATCCGTACCTAAAAAGAGAAGAAAATGGAATCAGTCCCTTACGGTTAAAGGGGCGCGCGAAAATAACCTGAAGAATATTGATGTTGAGATACCGCTTGGCGTCCTGACGGTTATCACCGGAGTAAGCGGATCAGGCAAATCCACCCTGGTACGGCGAATTCTCTATCCCGGCCTAGGTAAGATGTTGGGGCTCACGGGTGAATTGACAGGAAAATTTGATTCCTTCGAAGGAGACTACAAAAAAGTCAATCACATAGAGTTTGTCGACCAAAACCCGATTGGAAAAAGCTCTCGATCCAACCCCGTGAGTTACGTGAAAGCCTACGATAACATTCGGCAACTTTTTGCGGATCAGCCTTTGTCCAAAAACAATGGCTTCAAGCCAGCCCACTTCTCCTTCAATGTTGATGGTGGTCGCTGTGAAAATTGCGAGGGTGAAGGCACGGTCAAAATAGAAATGCAGTTCATGGCTGACCTGAACCTTACCTGTGATGTCTGCAAGGGACAAAGATTCAAGAAAGAGATTCTCGAGGTAAAATACAAAGACCGCAACATCGCAGAGGTGCTGAATCTCACGGTGGAAGAAGCGCTGGAATTCTTTAGTGAAAAAACTGCTATTGTGAATAAAATCAAGCCCCTTTTCGACGTGGGACTTGGGTATGTACAATTAGGCCAGTCATCCAATTCGTTAAGTGGTGGGGAGGCCCAACGAGTCAAATTGGCCTCCTTCCTAGGCAGGGGGAGTGGCTTATCCAAGAAAGATCACATTCTTTTCATATTTGATGAACCTACTACTGGTTTGCACTTTCATGACATCCGCAAACTACTGGACAGTCTCAATGCAATTGTAGACGAGGGCAACAGTGTGCTTATTATCGAGCACAACATGGAGGTCGTAAAATCTGCCGATTGGATCATTGATCTTGGCCCCGATGGCGGTGAGAATGGTGGAAATATCGATTTCACTGGGCTACCGGAAGATATGATTAAATTGGCGCCCTCAAATCACACTGCAAAGTATTTAAGCGAAAAAGTAAGATGAGAAAAAAAATCGCCGCCGGCAACTGGAAAATGAACACCTCCCTACAACAGGGACTAGAATTGGCATCAGAAGTGGTAAATATGGCTTCGGATGAAGTGCGGAGCGACGTTCAGCTGATATTAAATCCGCCATTCCCCTATCTCCATGAGGTCAGGAAGATCGTCGGAGGCAAACCAAATATTTCCATCGGTGCGCAAAACTGTCACGAAGAACTCTCGGGGGCATATACGGGCGAAACTTCGGTGGAAATGCTGGTATCTCTGGGCGTCGAATACGTTATTCTTGGTCACAGCGAGCGCCGAGAATATTTTGCGGAAAGTCATGAATTGCTGGCCCGAAAAACCAAGGTGGTCTTAGATCATGGGTTGACTCCTATTTTTTGCTGTGGCGAAAAACTAGAGGTCAGAGAGGCTGACCAGCACTTCGATTTGGTGCAAGAGCAAATCCAGGAAAGCCTGTTCGGGCTGTCAGAGGAGGAAATTCTGCAGGTTGTGATCGCTTATGAGCCCGTTTGGGCCATCGGGACAGGTGTGACGGCTTCCTCTGGTCAAGCTCAGGAAATGCATGCATTTATTCGACAAGTACTGGCAAAAAAATACGGCTCGGAGGTAGCTCAACAAATAGCTATTCTCTACGGAGGCAGTGTTAAACCCTCCAACGCCCAGGAGCTTTTTGCCTGCGAAGATGTCGACGGGGGACTTGTTGGTGGCGCAAGCCTGAAGTCTAGGGACTTTGTAGATATCGCCAAAAGCTTTTTATGATCTTTGCTTTCATCCTCTTGCTTTTTTCAGATAGACAGCCCGACCATTGCCGGGTTTTCGGTCTCATGCATGAGGTAGAAACTCGGAGTAAGGCGGATTTTATAGTCTATGAAGAGGAATCAGAGGCATTCGCCGATCTGATTGTCTACGATCAAGACAATAAGCTCCATGCTGACCAATCAGGAAGTTGGCATTTTGTAGCAGATGAGCGAGAGTCGGATTATAAAGTATTTTTTACCAACGACAGGGATCAGGCTCACTTCACGGTTTTCTTTACGGATTACGAATCCTTTGCAGGATGTAAATGATGGATTTTGTAACCGTAGAAATTGTATGCGAAGAGGCGCTTCTTGAAATACTAATTGCGGAATTAGGAAACCTTGGTTGTGATGCGTTCGAGGAAAAGTCGGAGGGACTTGTAGCAAGCTTTGACGCTGCAAAATGGTCTGAATCTGAGGTGACCAACGTACTAAATAGGTATAAGGAGTTCGGACCCCTCTCCTGGTCCATTGCGACTGTCGAGCGAAAGAATTGGAATAAAATCTGGGAGGAAAACTTCGATCCGGTCTTTATCGAGGATAAGTGCGTGATACGGGCGCCTTTTCATGAAATTGATGGTAGCTACGAGCACGATATTATTATCATGCCCAAAATGTCATTCGGCACAGGTCATCATGCCACAACGTATCAAATGGTTTCATTCCAAATGACCGTGGATCACAAAAACAAATGTGTGTTGGATGTGGGCTCCGGCACAGGTATCCTCGCAATTATGGCGAAAAAACTAGGCGCCATCTATGTGGAAGGGACGGACATAGATCAATGGTGTCAGGAAAATAGTCTTGAGAATCTGGCGTTAAATGGGATAACAGATGTGCCGATGCGGTTGGGAAAAATTACGGAACTGACCTTTGATCGAAAGTTTGACATAGTTATTGCAAACATTAACAAGAACGTGCTCTTGCAAGAAATGCAATTTTATGTGGACCTGCTAGACCCCAATGGGAACTTACTTCTGAGTGGGTTTTACCATGAAGACATTGGGGAACTGCGCGAACAAGCCGGTAAACTCGGGTTGTCACTTGCCGGAAGCACTACGCGAAACAACTGGGCGGCGCTTCATTTCAACAACGGCGACTGAAACCACGTTTATAATTGCCTAACTTTATCTCATGAGAGCCAAAGTGCGGATATTGCTTTTCGGGTTACTAGTGCTGGGCGCGACACAGCTGCTGCCCGTGCATGCACAACGCTTTTCTGAGGACCCTGCTATTTTTAAAAACGAGGCAACGGGTTATCTACGGCAGATTGGGACCGAAGCTGCCAATAAGGTCGCCTACGACTTTGACAATGCCTGGAATGGTCGTTTCAGCTCTTCCCAGAAAGAGAGAATTATAAAGTTGACTCGGGATATGCGCCGCCGAGGGTATGGGATGCGGCCATACCTGTGGCACTTCTTCAGTTACCTGGCTTATTCAGTGGCACAGGAGAGAGTTGATGCTGTTCAATTAGACAAAGTGTTAACCATCAATGAGGAGTCCTTGCAAATGCTGTCAGGAAGAGAGTATGCTGACTATCTCCTTGGGATGAACGTTTTCTTCGCCCGCAGATACCTCTATCTGAGCAGACACATGACAGTTCAGGTTCCAGGAGGCACCTATGACTTTCAGAACATAACGTTTGAGGAGGTCGCCGAAGAGCCTGCGCCTGAAGAGCCTGCTGCAGCATTGCCCGTGGAGGAAGTTTATGAGGACCCACCGGTGGAAGAGGCCGCTGAAGATGACTGGGGCTCTGACGATTGGAGTAATGATGATAGTTGGGGCAACGACGACTGGGGTTCGGATGATTCATGGGATACCAATGATAGTTGGGATTCTGATGATGACTGGGGCTCATCGGATGATAGTTGGAATGACGATTCCTGGTCAGAAACATCCTCGAATGTTGAAGAAGTCGTACCACAACGTCAAGTCATGGAACCTACATTTCAGGATTATGTCGCCCTTGAAAAATCAAAATACCAACATCCACAACTATCTGGTCCGACTATTAAATTAAGAGATGTACAGCTACTGTTGGTCACAAGGTATGACTCGCTTTCTATCAGAAAGGTGGAGGGCTACCAGTTATTAAGAAACCAAACCTTTGCTGCGGAATCAGGTATCTTGGACTGGCCAGGTCAAAATAGTAGGATGCGAGGAGCGGAGGTCACGCTCACTCAGTTCAGCCTGAAAGTCGATCGGCCATTTTTCAATACCCCCAATGCCACCTTGGCGTTTCCGGGGTTTCTCAATAGTCCGACCAAGGGCGTGTTTAAATACCGGAGTGTACGCAGGCCGGCAAGGTCTTTAAGCAATTTTCCGGTATTCATATCCTATGAACCCGATCTGACCGTCAATTTTGGAAATGGCAAAGCCGTGTATAAAGGTGGACTGGAGGCTCGTGGAAACAATCTTTATGGTGCCAGTATTTCCAGGAAGCCAGGGAGTTTAGAGATCCTGGATGGAAACGGTCACAAAATCCTTTTTCGAAGCAAGAAGTTTACTTTCAGAGCAGATTCGACAATTACATCTGCACATGCGAGTCTCACCATTTATTTAAATGAAGATTCTATTTATCACCCGTCAGTAGAGATGGAGTACTATATAAATGATAACAAAGTCACCATTCTACGAGACAAGGCGCACAATGTAACACCGTTTCACTCCACCTACCATGGCATAAGTATCAATGCGGATCTCATACGCTGGTATATGGATTCCGACTCCATCACTATGAGCATCATGAACGGAAAGGACCTTGTTCCGGCGAGCTTTGAGTCTGATGATTTTTTCAATCGATCCCGATTCAGGAGGTTGACAGGACCCTATGGTTTTCATCCTATAACGGTCACTGTCAATTATGCCCGAAAATACAACATCACGGAATATGTTATCGACGAACTTAGCCAGGAATACGGCATTCCGCTGGTAAGTGCCAAGGGAGCCGTGCGCTTTCTTCAGCAATACAATTTTTGTGAATACAACGAGGAAACGGGCCTGGTAAAACTCCACGAGAAAGCTTTTCACTATTATGATGCCTCGGCCAAGAAAGTGGATTATGATAACCTATTCATTCCTTCCATTATCACTCGGGGCCCTAATGCTTCCATGAGCCTTGACTCAATGGATATTGTCGTCAATGGAGTCAAAAAATTCTATGTTACCACCGACTACCATGTTGGTATCGAGCCAGAAGGTGAGCTGGTGAAAATTGGCAAGAATAGAAGTATTACTTACAACGGAGCAATTAACGCTGGTGATTTTCTTTACCGCGGTAAGGATTTTCAGTTCGATTACGAAACTTTCGCAATCAATATGCCGGTAATTGATTCTATCAGGATCCAGCTTCCCCCTTCAGATTCTACATTGACCCATAATAACCCGGCCAATAAAGAAGCCTTGAGCAATCACCTCACGGAGACGTCAGGTGTCCTGTACCTGGATCGGCCAGACAATAAATCAGGGGTGGCTAACGTGGGTGGTTTCCCTTACTTCATCACCGACTCAGAGTCCATTGTCTACTTTGACGGTGAGGACATTCTGGATGGGGCCTATGATCGCTCGGTATTTTTTGTGATACCGCCGCTGGAAGTCGATAGTATCGATCGCGAGGATGCCCAATCCATTCAGTTTCCGGGAACTTTCAATTCGGGTGATATTTTCCCCACGTTTGATGACACCTTACATATTTTGGATGATAGGTCACTTGGCTTCGTCCATCAAATTCCCGAAGAAGGGTATCATTTATATGGTACCGATGCGAAGACCTATGAAGAAATTAACCTAAGTAGCCAGGGTATTCGGGGCTTTGGTCAAATCGATTTTTTAACATCGAAGCTGTTCTCGGAGGATTTTATATACTATCCCGATTCGGTAACTGCAGATGCCTACAAAGGGGAAATCGGCCCTGGAACTCTCGGTGGCGCGAGTTATCCACAGGCAGAATTGGGAAAATTCCGCATGTATTGGCTTCCGAGAAAAGACAGCATGTACCTGCGGACCGTAGGCGAGCCATTTAAATTTTACAATCAGACAGCTGAGTTGACAGGAGAAGCGAATATCACGACGAAAGGTGTGTATGGCTCAGGTGAGATTCTAACCCGAGGGTCAAGAGCGGTATCAAACGAGTATAACTTTAAAGAGCTCTCCTATTCGGCACGTCACGCTGAATTTGAGGTATTGACCGATGATCCGGAGAAGCCGGCGATGATCGGCGAAGACATTTTTCTCAACTTCGATTTGGTCAAAAATGAAGCAGATGTAAGGCCAGAAAAAGTAGGTGTCGCAGCATTTTCTTTTCCATACGCGGCACTCAACACCTCGATTACAAGCGGTACCTGGTTTTTGGAGGATTCGGTGATTGTGATGGAGAAGCCAGAAAATGTGCCAATCGAGGATTCTTACTTTTATTCCACGAGGGAAGAACTTGACTCCCTTGCATTTAGCGCCACCAAGGCGTCCTACGATATCAATTCCCAGGAAATGGAAGTAGAAGGGATTCCATTTATCGCTGTGGCGGATGCACAAATCATTCCTGAGGACCACAGAATGACGGTTCTGGCCAATTCCGTGCTACAGACCTTCCAGAATGCGGAGGTAATATTCCAAAATGACAGTACTTATCACTACTTGTTCAATGCTACGATCGATGTTGAGTCAAGACGAGCTTTCTCCGGTGGAGCCACTTACCTGCTCCCAATAGGTGCGGATACATTTGATATTAGCTTTCGGACATTCGGAACAGAGTCCTTACAACTAGGAAAAGATGAAACTTTGACCTACACCGCTGCTGAAGGGGTCGTACCGGAAACGAAAAATATGTCCATTGCTCCCGGGTTTCTGTTTAAAGGTGTGACCACACTTAAAGCCTACAAACAAGCCCTGGAACTTCAGGGTTCGGTAAAACCAATATTGGAGAGTATAGAATCCAATGAATGGGTCTCTTTCTCCCGGACCGACGATAAAACCGAAGTTGTTATCGATTTCACCAACGCCACCTTCGCTGAAGGTGAAAAGGCCATGGCTGGCTTACACTATGGGGCCAGAGGCAAAGTTTATCCAACCTTTGTAGAGAAAAAGGAGCAGCAGGATGACAAGGATCTGTTTGTTGCTAAGGGTCTGTTTAAGTATGATGGAAACGGGCAATTTACCATCGAAGAGCCTGCCAAGACCTCCGGAATGTCATATAAAGGTCAGACCCTCATTTATAATGATAGTAGTACTGCCATCGTCTTTGAAGGGAAGAGTGATTTCATCGATAAAGAAAAGAACAAGATTGAAATTGACGCGTCGGTCGTGGGAACCGGTATCCGTAGTACCGAAGAATATCAATTTAGAGGCTTCTTCAGCTTTGACTTTAAGATGAATGCAGCCACAATGGATTTAATGGCAAGAGATTTACTGGATATTGTGGAGCGACTGGGCAATCCACCAGCCAACAATATTGAGATAGAAACGCTTCTGAATCTGGCCAATTTGACGAGTGATGAAGCTGCCAAGACGTTTGAGACGGAGAGCCTAAAAGATTATGTTCCGCTCAATAGTTTGTCGCCGGTACTTAATAAATCAATCGTTGTTTCGGGTGTTACGATGAAATGGAACAAAGAGCACAATGCCTGGCACAATACCACCAAACTAGGCATATCAAATGTTCTTGCGACGGATGTCAACGCCAAGATGGATGGCTTCCTCGAAATGAAGAAAGATGATGTGGGCGCCGATGTGATCAATCTGTTTGTTCAGGCAGCTCCCGGCACCTGGTATTTTTTCAGCTACGTTGAAAACAGTTTGATCGCCTTCTCGTCCAACACGGATTTCAATACTGCCATTGAGGATAAAACCTCGGATGGCAAGATAAAGGAGGGTGAATTGGTCGTGGCTAAAGCCGATGAGAATGAAACCTTGAAGTTTATCAACGATTTCAGATTAAAGTACTTCGGGATTGAAGAACCCTACAATCTGGTCTACCCCACCGAGATAAATTTAGAAGACGAGAATTTTGAGACAATCGAAACTGAGGAGGAAGACGATGGTTTCGGCTTTTAATATTTTTGCCGAAAAACATCAATATGAGCCCAAGTGAGTTTCAACATCAAAACAAGGATCGATTTCTTGAAGAGCTGTTTCAGCTATTACGGATACCGTCTGTCAGCGCCGATTCGAATTTCAAGGGAGACGTTAGACGTGCCGCAGAATATTTGATAGATAAACTCCGCGAGGCGGGAGCTGATAAAGTGGAGCTTCACGAAACCCCAGGCCATCCAATTGTCTATGGTGAGAAGCTCATTTCAGAAACCGCGCCAACGGTTCTGGTTTATGGGCACTACGACGTACAACCGGCTGATCCGTATGACTTGTGGGACGCCCCGCCGTTTGAGCCGGTAATAAAAAATGAGCGCATATATGCACGCGGTGCTTGTGACGACAAGGGTCAAATGTATATGCATATCAAAGCCTTTGAGTCACTTATGAAGACCACTGGTCTTCCCTGCAATGTGAAATTTATGATTGAAGGTGAAGAAGAAGTCGGCTCAGACAACCTGGAAGACTTTGTAAAATCAAACCGGGAAAAGCTAGCGGCAGATGTTATTTTGATATCAGATACTTCCATTATAAGTAATGATAATCCCTCAATTACCGTCGGGCTCAGAGGGCTGAGCTATATAGAAGTAGAGGTGACGGGGCCTAACAGGGATTTACACTCCGGGACATACGGCGGAGCAGTTGCCAACCCCATTAATGTGCTTGCTGAGTTAATCGCTGGAATGAAAGATAAATCTGGCAGAATTTCAGTGCCGGGATTCTATGATGATGTGGAGGAAGTCAGTGCGCAAGATAGAACCTCTATGTCCAAGGCGCCTTTCAATATTGATACCTATAAAAAAGACCTTGATATTGCGGAAGTGGAGGGTGAATCGGGCTTCACCACCAATGAGCGCACCGGCATACGACCTTCGCTTGATGTAAACGGAATTTGGGGAGGCTACACCGGTGAGGGGGCCAAGACCGTTTTGCCCTCAAAAGCCACTGCTAAGCTTTCAACCAGGCTCGTACCTCATCAGAGCAGCGATAAGATAACGGAGCTTTTGGTGAAATACTTTGATGAGCACGCTCCAAAGTCGGTAAAAGTGAAGGTCACTCCGTT
Organism: Cyclobacteriaceae bacterium; assembly: GCA_965242775.1. Lineage (GTDB taxonomy): Bacteria > Bacteroidota > Bacteroidia > Cytophagales > Cyclobacteriaceae > JAWPMT01. Next base: position 246,827 of record CBDETI010000024.1, on the reverse strand, counting down.
TCATGGCGGAGAGCCAGCGGTCACATCGACCGACTCTCTTGGGTATAAAGCCGCCAGTGCAGCCTTTGCGGAGGCTTGGGGGAAAGAACCCATTCCTACAAGAGAGGGAGGAAGTATTCCGATCGTGGCATTATTCAAAGAAGCATTGGGGCTCGATTCGGTACTCATGGGATTTGGCCTTGATTCTGATGCCATTCATTCACCCAATGAAAGCTACGGCTTGTTTAACTACTATAAGGGCATTGAAACCATTGCTCTTTTTTACAGGCATTTTGCATCATTGACGAAGGAGTCACGTTGAACTTTCCGGAACAAAACATTGTAAGACAAGAGCGGATAAAATCAGAGAAATGATGAGAAGAATACCTGCTATGCTGGTGTTGGTTTGGTTGCCGATGATGTTAACGGCCCAGATACTTACGCCTGCGAAATGGTCCAATAGGCTATCCGACGCCTCTCCAGAGTCCGGCGACGAGATAGAGATTCTGTTTAACGCAACCATCGAGAAAGATTGGTACCTGTACTCTTCCGATTTTGATCCGGATCTTGGCCCGATGGTTACGGAGTTTGAGTTTCAGCCAGCTCCGGGTTATGAACTGGTGGGTGGAATTATTCCGAAAGACCCAAAGAAGAAATATGACTCACTTTGGGAAGGAGAATACACCTACTTTAAGGAGCATGGAACCTTTATTCAACGTGTTAAGATCATAGATCCAAACTTCCAGATCCGCGGCAAATACTCTTACCAGGTTTGCTCAGACATAGACGGAAAGTGCATCCCTTTCGAGGAAGAGTTTTCTTTCACGGCTACTGTAGCAGCTAAGGAAGAACAAAAAGGGTCCCTGTTGAATACACGTGAAAGTACGGACCCCTACTCCCTGCTGTCATTCATGGTTGTTGCCTTTCTGGCTGGTCTGGCGGCATTACTTACCCCCTGCGTTTTTCCCATGATCCCTATGACAGTGACGTACTTCACAGGGAAAGGCGAGAACAAGAAAAAGGGTGGCCTTAAGAAGAGCCTGATATACGGAGGATCTATCATTCTCATTTATACACTTGTTGGTGCGCTCTTGGCTCCTTTCATGGGCCCGGAAACAGCCAATGATCTGGCTACGGGATGGGTCCCGAATATAATTTTCTTTGTGGTCTTCGTGGTATTTGCACTGTCGTTTTTTGGTTTGTTTGAAATAACGCTCCCACACGGGTTTGTCAATAAAGTTGACCGTATGGGAGACAAGGGAGGACTGATCGGCATATTTTTTATGGCCATGACGCTCGTGCTGGTTTCATTTTCTTGTACAGGTCCCTTGGTTGGTAGTATTCTCGTGGAATCTGCTGGAGGCCTTATTTTGAAACCCATCTTGGGCATGGTGGCGTTTTCAGCTGCATTTGCTATTCCCTTCACGCTTTTCGCGCTTTTCCCGGGCTGGCTGAGTTCTTTGCCTAGCTCTGGAGGTTGGCTAAATTCGGTAAAGGTAGTCCTGGGGTTCCTTGAGTTGGCCCTGGCCTTTAAGTTTCTGAGCGTGGCTGATCAGGCCTATCATTGGGGTTTACTGGATAGGGAGGTCTACCTGTCTATTTGGATTGTGATTTTCACATTGATGGGTTTTTACTTACTGGGCAAGATCAGACTTCCGGGTGATAGCCAAATGGAATATCTACCTGTTCCTCGTTTGATCATGTCAATTGCCACTTTTTCATTTGTACTGTACCTCATCCCGGGTATGTGGGGAGCACCCCTCAATGCAATGGCTGGATATTTACCGCCACTGTCCACTCATGATTTCAACCTGGTACAAATTGCTCGACAACAGTCTGCGACATCCGTTCTTGTAGAAAGTGAGAGTCTGTGTGAGCCTCCCAAATATGCCGATTTTCTTCACTTACCTCATGGTTTGAATGGCTACTTCGATAAGGAGCAGGCACTGGCCTGCGCACGTGAGCAAAACAAGCCTGTATTCGTCGATTTCACGGGTCATGGTTGTGTGAATTGCCGGGAGATGGAACAGCGAGTTTGGTCTGATCCTGCCGTTTTGTCTAGGCTACAGCAGGATTTTGTGGTTTTGGCACTCTATGTTGACGATAAAACGGACTTACCTGAAAGTGAATGGCAGAGATCATCCTATGACGGCAAATTGAAAAAAACGATAGGAAAAGTCAATGCCGACTATCAGATCACAGAATTCAACAACAATGCACAGCCGTTTTATCTTATTCTTGACGGAAACGGTGAAATGATCGCGGGTCCTAAGGCATATGACCTTAACATCACTAATTTTGTGGCATTCCTGGAAGAAGGGAAAAGAAACCACCGATCAACAACAGCGATAACAGGGCTTCAATATTGATGAAATTTTGGATTTCGGCTTCGGCGATTTGTGTCGCCATAAGTCTTTTTTCTTGTCAAAGCAGTAAGAATGCAGACGCAGCTCCTTCTATAAAGGAAGATACTGTTGCCATGGCGGACCCTACCATGCTCTTTGGCTTTGCCGTCGATTCCTTCGAAGTGAAACGTGCAAAAGTGAAATGGAACCAAAGTATTTCCGATATTCTGACAACTCACAACATTCACCATACCTCAATTTTTGAATTAGCCAACAAAGCAAAAGGTGTTTATGATGTGCGCTTACTTAAAGCAGGGTACCCCTATACATTGATTTCCGAAAGAGATTCTCTACGGACAGCTCGCCAGTTCATTTTTGAGCCAGATCCTACACAGTACGTGGTATTCAACATAGCGGATTCCATTTATGTGGAGAAGGTGCAAAAGCCTATTTCCGTAGAGGAAAGGGAGGTGAATGTGTCCATTACCAGCTCGGTATATCAGGCCCTGGATGACATTGGGGCGGCCACTTCTTTGGTACATAAACTTGTAGATATTTTCGCCTGGCAGGTTAGTTTTCAACATCTTGACAAGAATGATCAATTGAAAGTCATTTATGAGGAAAGACGTGTTGATGGTGAGGTAGTGGGAATTGGGCGCATAAAGGCCGCACATTTCATACACCGCAAAAGATCCTACTATGCCTTCTATTACGATCAGGAAGGTAAAAGTGACTATTTCGATGAAAAGGGAAATAGTCTACGGAAGACGCTACTGCGGGCCCCACTCGATTACAAAAGAATTAGCTCCAGGTACACCCCTCGACGTTTTCATCCGGTATTGAAAAGATACAAAGCTCACCTGGGCACGGATTTCGCGGCCCCTATCGGTACGCCGATCCGAACAGTGGGAGACGGAGTGGTTCTGGAAGCCAGATATGGCAAGTACAATGGCAACTTTGTCAAGATCAAACACAACAGCAATTATACAACGCAGTACCTGCACATGTCTAAGATTGCGCGTGGCGTTCGCCCAGGATCCAAAGTGAAACAGGGACAGACCATTGGCTTTGTGGGAAATACAGGCTTGGCGCGTGGACCCCACCTTTGCTTTAGGTTTTGGAAAAATGGCAAGCAGGTGGATGCACTTAAAGTGGATCTTCCTCCGACCGAACCTATTTTGGCGTCGGAGTTAATTAACTTCCTGCATACCAAAAATGTAATGTTTCATCGATTAAATCATCTGGAATTGAAATCGCCGGAAATAGCCACTGCACAAATCGGAGCCATGTGAACCCCTTTCAAATCTTGAAAGAATCAAAATTAATTTTTGTTATTTCCTATTTTTCGCGTTCTTTAGGTTGCTAATCAAAGCTTTGAATTATGCTCGCGCGACCCAAGCTGGTGGCTTGTCTGGCCCTCGTAGTTGGTAGTTTATGCTCATTCGCCCAGCAGCAAGATATATACATACGTATTAGAGGTAAGATCGTCAATGAAAAGGATTCATCGGGGGTGAAAACGGCCCTACTCTACGAGAAATTGCCTTATTACGATGACATGGGTCGCATTGCCTCGGGAGATGACGGTTCATTTGAATTTTACCTTATTCGCGACCTGGAGTATAATATCAATATCAATCAAGAGGGGTTTGAGCCATTTAGCCTGCAGGTCAAGGTGGAGGATCCGGATAATGATAAATCCATGAATGTCGACTTTAACCTGACACCTGTGGAAGTTCCTGAGGAGCCGGAGGAAGAGATTTTTACCCTGAACAATCTTATTTTCAATAGTGGGAGTAGCGTTATCGGACGTGGATCCTATTCCGGATTGGACGAATTTGTGCAGTGGCTCAAGGAGAGACCAAGTTACATTGTACAACTGGAAGGGCATACAGATATAGATGGTAACCCCGATGCCAACATGAGATTATCTCTGGCGCGGGTGGAATCTGTGAAGGATTACATTACTAAGAAAGGTGTTAAGAAAAATCGCGTGCTGACCAAAGCTTTTGGTGGGACGAAGCCCCTGACCACAGAGAGAACACCCGAGGCCCGAAGATCAAATAGGCGAGTGGAAGTGAGAGTCATTGGTCGCTGATAAAAAAAAGTAACGATGCGAAAGATTTTAGTTTTAGTGATGCTTTGCTGTGCCTTTGGATTGGCCAAAGGACAGGAGACGGTCGTTTGGGGAGCAGAAATCCTGGATGTTTCTTCAGAATTTGGTCCGTTGGAATACTCGGCATTGCAAGCACTGCACAAACCTAATGTTCTTCCGAGAGGCGGGGATGATCCAAATGCGTGGAGGCCTAAGCGGCAGGACAAGGAGGAATTTATCACTGTGGCCTTTGACACACCCATTCGTGCCAAACAAGTTGCAATCGCCGAATCAGAGAATCCCGGAGCTGTCACAGCTGTGTATGCCTACGATGAGGACTTCAATGAATATACACTTTTCAACTTGTCTGCAAGGGCAATTCCGATTGAGTCCCGGCTTTTGAATCTCTTTTTCGAAGAGACTACCTATCCAATAAAGGCCATACGGGTTGTGCTAGACGGCGAGACAGTGCCGGGATACAATAGTATAGATGCTGTAGGGGTTTCGGCCTCGAATATTCCCATAAATGTTTTAATTGAGATAGCTGGAGGGTTAAACACGAAACTTCAGGCGAGCAAGCTAAGTGCCAATGTAAACAGTCAATACATCGAGCACAGCCCCATCATTTCACCTGATGGTAAGAGATTATATTTTAGTAGGAGGTATCACCCCGACAATGTGGGCGGCGCCGATGACCAGGAAGACATCTGGGTGTCCGAATTGGACGAAGAAACAGGCGACTGGAAACCGGCCAGGAACATAGGCCCCCCCCTGAATACCGCAGGCCCAAACTTTATTAGTTCCATCACGGTGATTGATGGAGAGGAAGTGCTTATCCTAGGCAATAAATACGGAAAAAAAGGCCGTATGTATACGGGTTCTTCTATGGCCACCAGAAAGGGAGATGATTACTCGAAACCTATTTCATTGGATATAGAAAATGAGTACAACTATTCCCCAAAAGCGGACTTCTTTCTCGTCCCAAGTGGTGAGGCCTTGATCATGTCATCTGAACGCGATGATACCTATGGGGGCAGGGATTTGTATATTTCATTCAAGAAGACAAAACTGGAATGGACCGAACCGGTCAATTTAGGTGGCTCTCTCAACACCATCGCGGAAGAGGCGTCGCCCTTTCTCGCAAAAGATGGTAAGACGCTCTATTTCTCCTCTGCCGGTCACGCCGGTTACGGCGGATTGGACATTTATGTGACACGAAGGCTCGACGATACGTGGTTAAAATGGTCTACTCCGGAAAACTTAGGTTCAGGTATCAATACAGACCTGGATGATGAATATTTTAGTATCCCTTCATCTGGAAAACACCTTTATTTCACGCGGGGAAAGGTTGATGATGATACCGATATTTTCAGGTTTGAAGTGGACGATTTCTTTGTAGATCCCGAAAGTCCATTGCTGGCTTCAGTAGATCACCTGGGCGAAGAAGAACAGCCTATCATAATTACCATAGTAGGGACAGTTACCAATGGCAAGTCTGGAGAAGTCATGCCGGGAGTACCTGTGATCGTTCAAAGATTACCTGATGGTATTACGATTGGGGAAGTTACAACCGATGATAAAGGTTTTTACTCACTTTCGCTTAGACCAGGAGCAAGATTCGGTTTTGGGGCTGATAAGGAAGGATTCCTTGGTCAGAATGAAAACATTGATCTGAATGATGTGGAGGAGTCCGATTCTATAACCATCGACCTCAAACTCATACCTATCGAAGTTGGTCAGCCGCTAGTGCTGAAAAACATATTTTTCGAGTTTGATAAAGATGTCCTAACCACAGCCTCCTACCCCGAATTGGAACGGGTATTGGGTTACATCGAAAAAGGAAGAATTCAGAAGATCGAGATTTCTGGACATACAGACTCTAAAGGTCCGGATGAATACAACCAAAACCTCTCCGAACGACGGGCGAAGGCTGTCTTCAACTATTTCGTACAAAATGGAGTAGGGCGGGATCAAATGGTGTCAAAGGGTTACGGGGAGTCAGAGCCTGTAGCTACCAACGATACCGACGAGGGACGAAAACAGAATCGACGGGTTGAGTTTAAAGTCCTGGAGGCCAATTAATCAATTCTACTAAAAGGTCACTGAGGTTCACTTAGAATTTCCTGAAAACCAGTAATCCTTTCCGAAGGGTAATAGCTGCTGGCCTCTAATACATAGTTCTTTGCTTCAGGAATATTGCGCTCGTTAAATGACCTGGCAGCCTGGTTGAAAAAGTAGAGACCGTAGAGTTGATCGATATCTATTTGGTTATCCGTGCGAATGCCATTGTCTTCTTGTCCTCGGAAGAAAGCCAACCGTCTTGCAATTTCATTAGGGTTTTTTATAACGCCGGTAACTTCGGTGGATTCAAACATTACATCACCAGATTCCAGGTGTACCATCAACAAAGTATGGAAATTGAATTCCCGGATGGTATATCTGAAGCCCATTTCGTCTAGGATCGACGCGTAAACCAACGTACCTGTGACGCAATCAAATTCCTGATCAGATTCCATTCTATTAAATGAGGAGAAAGGCGTGTGTTTCCTCAACAGCCGACGTTTCACACCATGAAAAAGCTTCTTCAGGGTTTTGATATCCTTCTCCTCAGCTAGAGCCAACTGTTGTGCCGTGGCCCTAACTACTTGAGGTAATTTTTCGTTGAGATACTCGTCTCCAGAACCTTGGCTATGAACCGCTGTTGATAACAAAATCAACAAGATTGATAACAATAAAGTAATTTTTCTCATCCCCATGTCCCCCCATGTTAACTAAACAGTAACATAATATTACGCATATATTATCTAAATGTTAACAACTTCCTGAAAAATATTTAGCTCTGCTATTTTTTACCATAATTGGAGGATGAAGGAGATTTTTACCCGGCAACAGGCCAGGGCCCTACAGCTGAGGACAGAGTCGATTGCCAACAGAAGGAAAAGGCTAAAGCTGCTGGAAGAATGGGTTTTGGCCAATAGGCTACTGATTCAAGACGCTTTAGCAAAGGATTTTCAAAAAGTTCCTCAGGAAACCGATCTTTCAGAGACTTACGTAGCACTCACGGAAATCCGCCAGGCGCTAAAGCATCTAAGGCGGTGGAGTGACCCACGGCCCGCGGCACCCAATATGCCTTTTTGGGGAACAAAATCCTACGTGCAATACGAACCGAAAGGAGTCTGTTTGATTATTTCTCCGTGGAACTTTCCTTTTCAACTGGCACTTGGTCCTCTCATCTCAGCTTTGGCTGCGGGCAATACCGTCATATTAAAACCGTCTGAGTACACTCCGGCAACGGCGGCATTGTTGAATGCTATGATGGAGGAACTGTTTACTGATGATCTTGTAATGGTCATTCAGGGAGATGCGTCTGTTGCGCAGGACTTATTGTCCTTGCCATTCAATCACATATTTTTCACGGGGAGCCCGCATGTAGGGAAAATAGTCATGAAGGCTGCTGCTGCTAATCTGGCTTCTGTTACCCTGGAATTGGGTGGTAAGTCTCCGGTATTCATTGACGAGAGTGCTAATATCAACGACACGGCCCAGAAGTTGGCATGGGCAAAATGGATGAATAGTGGACAAACTTGTACCGCACCAGATTATGTTTTGGTTCATGAGAAGGTGAAGGATGAGCTGCTTCAGAAGCTGAAGGTATATTCAGAGAAGTTTTACGGCGGAGGAGGTAAGATGACGGGTATCATCAACGAGAAACACCGACAAAGGCTGACTGATATGATTCAAGAAGCGAAAGACCTGGGCGCTGTTCAGCACTTTGGGCAGGCGGGAGAAGGAATTGCACCCACTGTTCTGACTAATGTGGCAACAGAAAGCAGCTTGTTGAAGGAGGAGATTTTTGGACCTGTACTGCCCATAACTGAGTTTCGTCATCTCGACGATGCGATTGCACGAGTAAACAAAGGGGAGAAACCACTTGCTTTATACGTATTTTCAAAGAACAGACGCAATATCAAAAAACTGCTGAAGGAAACGAGCTCCGGTTCGGTCGCAATTAATGATGCGGTGCTGCAATTTGGTCATCCCGAGCTGCCTTTTGGAGGTGTAAATAATAGCGGATTCGGAAAATCCCATGGCGAATCTGGCTTTCGAACATTCTCGAATGAAAAATCAGTTTTGCATCAAAGAATTGGACTTACGATGGCAAAAACGCTGTACCCACCTTACTCCTTCGTAAAAAACAAAACCATAGACCTTTTGCTACGGTTTTTCTAGGATATTTTAGTGGCCAAAAGTACTTCTCCTTTTATGCGTAAACTTGTTTTCATTGGTATCACCTTGAGCCTATTATCCTGTAGCACTGATTCAAGAGAGGAGCATGAGGTTTTTTTGCTTGGTTCATGGGATGCACAATGGACCACATTAGCTACCTCCTATCCCGGAGTGGATAATGTTGACTTTTCAATGAATGGGCTTATCAACTTCAATGAAGATTCGGTTCGGATTCGAGCGTACGGATACAAAGGCTGCATCTTCAGTGAAGATACACTTTCCCACGCCCTGAGATGGTCGGTTACCGGAGATACATTACACCTCATAAATGAAGACAATGTTCGAGGTATGTCCTATCAAATCCTATCGAAAACTTCTCAGGAAGTAAGGCTTCAATTAATGGAAGACATCTTTTTGACGTTGACGAAGGAATAAGCGAACGCATTTTTATTTTCAACCGGTTAAGCCTTCTTTTTTCGTTAATTTGCTATAAGTATTTCGGCTTACGCGCAAACAGTCAAGATCATGATAAAAAAGATTCTCTTAGGATTAGTAGGCCTGGTGGTGCTGATCCTTGCGGCCATGGTAGTGGTTCCCATTATTTTTAAAGACGATATTCAGAAGGCTGTGGATGAACAACTCGCAGCTAATTTGAATGCCAAAGCGTTCTACGACACTGATGCCTTCAGCCTTTCACTCTTCACCAATTTTCCGGACCTGACCCTGTCAATTGGTAATTTCGGCATCGCAGGGATCGAGGAGTTTGAGTCCGACACGCTTGTTTCCATTGGGACGTTTAGTATCACCGTGGATGTGATGTCAGCTTTGTCTGGAGAGCAAATTGTAATGAAGAACATCCTGCTTGATGAACCGACTATCAATGTCCGAGTACTACCTAATGGCAAAGCCAACTACGACATTGCCAAACCGTCAGAAGAAACCACTGAAGAAACAGAGGTAGTGGAAGAAGACACTGCACCTTCGGCCTTCAGTCTGGCGATCAACAAGTGGGAGATAAGAGAAGGCTCCCTAAGTTATGTGGATGAAGCTGGTAATATGGCTGCATTCCTTGGTGGATTAAATCACGAGGGGAATGGCGATTTTTCCCTGGAAGTTTTTGACCTCTCCACCGCGACTAGAATAGAAAGTATTTCATTTGATTACGAGGGTACACGCTATTTAAATAACAAAACCTTTACGGCAGACCTGATCCTAAACATGGATCTGGCTAACATGAAATTTATTTTTAAAGAGAATAAGGTTTCACTCAATGCCTTCGCTTTCGGTTTCGATGGCTTCGTAAGCATGCCCTCCGACGAAATAGAAATGGATATCACTTTTGAAGGCAAGGATATGGATTTGAAAGGCCTCCTTTCGCTCATTCCTGGTGCATACCAGGAATACCTCGATGGTCTCGCAGCAGGAGGGTCCATTGGCTTTGACGGTTTTGTGAAAGGAATCTATGCAGAGACGTCCATGCCAGCAGTGGCCGCAAACCTCTCCGTTGACAATGGTTCTATCAAATATGCGGAATATCCTGTGCCGATCGAAGCCCTGACTATCCGGTCAGGTTTTGAGTATCCAAGCGCTAACCCAGAGGATTTCTCCTTTACGGTCTCGGATTTTTCCATGTTAGTTGATGGGGAAAAAACCTCGGCCTCGTTACTCTTCAAAAATCTTGACGACTATTTCTGGGATTTCCAGTTTGATGGCAATTTGGACATTGGCAAATTAACCAGGATCATACCACTGGAAGATATGTCGCTCGAGGGTATAGTCAACGCGAAAATGCAAACCTCCGGAAAAATGTCCGATGTAGAGGCAGAGCGTTACAAAAATCTGCCAACCACAGGCAGTATGTCATTGACAGGGTTTAAATACACCTCCCCGGACCTTCCGCAAGGTTTTGGCATCGCAAAAACGGAGATGACTTTTGGTCCAGAAGCCGTAGCCCTGAAGTCTTTCAAGGGTAATGCAGGAAAAACGGACCTCAACATGTCCGGAGAGATCAGGAATTACATGGAGTTTGCCCTCGGCGAAGAGGCTGACCTGGTGGGTAGATTTGACTTTTCATCTGCTATCGTAGACATCAATGAATGGATGGTTGCGGATGACAGCACCTATGTGGAAGAACCGGAAGATACTACCGCATTGGAAGTGGTTAGAATCCCTACGAATATTGATTTTATTCTCACTTCATCCATCGAAAAAATGGTCTATGATAACCTGTCGATAGACCAATTCAATGGTACGGTTCTCATACAGGAGGGTGCGCTTCGAATGGATAAGGTCAATTTTAATTTGTTGGATGGCTATTTTGAAATGAATGGCGGATACGAGACGGTACCCGAAGACCCATTATATGATTTTGATTTTCAGATCAAGGACCTTTCAATTCCGGCTGCCTACCAGTCCTTTGCAAGCATTCAGCAGCTCGCACCTTTCACAAAAGATATGACCGGAAGTTTCTCATCGGAGTTTCAAATCGGTGGTTCTTTGCTTCAGGATATGTCTCCGGATTACAATACCATGCAGGGCCTCGGGATAATTACTGTGGCTGATGGTGCATTGAACGATGTTGAACTCTTAAGTAAGGTAGGAGGATTCACGGGAGGCAAAATTTTGAAGGACAATGATGGAACTGTTCGGCTGAATGATGTGACCCTTCAGACGGAAATTAAAGACGGCCGAGTGTATGTGAAGCCGTTCGAGATGCAAATAGATAAGTACACTGTCGCCGTAGAGGGCAGCAACGGCGTGGAAGGCGATTTGGACTATACGATGACAGTGCTCAACGTACCCACAGGTGCCGCAGGTCAGGCGGTGAGTAGTTTGATATCTTCGGTTGCCGGAGTAAACAATGCCGTTTCTGCCAATCTGGATGTTAATTTGGGAGTGGCCGGGACTTTCGATGATCCAAAAGTCAAGTTCCTCGGTGCCAAACCTTCCAAGGGAGGTTCCAATCAATCTGCCAAGGATGCTGCCAAGGCCAAAGCGGTTGAGGAGTTGAGAAGAGCCAAAAGGAAAGCCAAAGAGGAAGCGCTTAAGCGAAAAAGGGAGGCCCAGCAGCTAGCCAAGCAAAAAGAAGCGGAAGCCAAGGAGAAAGCGGAAGAGGAGAAGAAGAAGCTGGAAGCACAAGCGAAAGAAGAACTGAAAAAGGTTGTGCCCGAGAAGACGGTGGACAAAGCAACAGACAAGGTAAAAGGACTACTAGGAAAAAAGAAAAAGAAGAAAAATGGTAACTAAAAACATATGGCAGCTAGCAGTCGTTGTGATCCTTGCTGCTTGTCAGCCGGCACCGGCGCCGCAAAGTGAGGCTGATACTACACCCCTGTATAACTACGACGTGGAGGAGAAAGTAGCTGAGCTAGGAATAACCTTAAGTGAACCCTCCGCTCCGGTTGCGAATTATGTTAATTCGGTTCGAACCGGAAATCTAGTATTTATGGCCGGAAAAGGCCCCAACAGGCCTGAAGGTGGTTATGTGACGGGCAAAGTAGGACGCGACCTGACGATCGATCAGGGATATGAAGCTGCACGATTTGCAGCTATTTCCCAACTGTCAGCGCTGAAGGCCGAGATCGGCGATTTAAACAAGGTAGTTCGCATTGTCAAAGTATTGGGTATGGTCAATTGTGATAGCACATTTGCCAATCAACCCGAAGTGGTCAATGGCTTCTCAGATACGATGGTGGAGGTTTTTGGTGATCGTGGTAAGCATGCCCGGGCGGCCGTAGGCATGGGATCCTTGCCAAGAAATATTGCCGTGGAGGTCGAGATGATCGTCGAAGTGCGTGATTGATTTAGCGGCGGGTTTCAAACTTCCTTGTGGAGTTTCTTTACCCAACCGGGTAGCCAAAGCGGCAATGACAGAACGACTGGCTACCGCAAATCATCTACCTAACGATAAACACCTCACACTTTATAAACATTGGGCTTCTGCTGGGGCTGGTCTTATGATCAGCGGCAATGTCATTGTCGATAAAAAGCACCTGGAGGCAGGAGGCAATGTTGTCATCGGCAAACACCAAGAGAAGGCTCCTTTTTTGGGATGGACCCACGTGGCGACTGCATCTGGCAATCACTTTTGGGCACAAATAAGTCACGCCGGCAGGCAGGCCAATGTCTTCTCTAATCTCAATCCGCAATCAGCTTCTGACATCAAGCTTAGGAAGCTAGGCTTTTTCGCCAAGCCCGTCCCGATGACCGAATCTACGATAGAGCAGACCATTGATTTATTCGTCGAGGGCGCCGAATTTTGTCAGGAAGTAGGCTTTACCGGCGTGCAGTTTCACGCGGCCCATGGCTACTTATTAAGTCAATTTCTTTCACCCAGAACCAACAAGCGACAGGATCGCTGGGGTGGCTCCATTGAAAACCGCGGCCGGATGTTGTTTGAAATTGTGCGGCAGGCACGTCGGAAGTTAGGACCGTCTTTCCCAATCTCGGTGAAGCTAAACTCCGCGGATTTCCAAAGAGGTGGCTTTGAGCAACATGATGCCATGTTTGTCATCAAAAGGCTGGAGGATATGGGGATTGATCTACTGGAAATTTCCGGGGGGACCTACGAAAATCTGGTTTTCCTGACAGAACAAAGGTCCCGAAAGTCTACACAATCACGCGAAGCATATTTTCTCACTTTTGCCGAGGAGGTGCGAAAAGAATGTGCAATTCCTTTAATGGTGACGGGTGGCTTTCGATCTCTGGATTTTACGAGGCAGGCTTTGAATACGGGCGCCCTCGATGTTATTGGCTTTGCCAGGCCATTCCTGATCGATTCTTCTTTTCCAAAAGGCTTCCTCGACGGTACCCAGGATCGTGTCGATCAACCAGTTCTCAAGCCATTCTCGGACAAATATCTTGATCTGGCCGAAGGAGGGTATTACGACAAACAAATCGAAGAGCTCGCACGAGGAAATGGATTGCGGCCCAACTACTCAGGCAATCGGGCTATTTTTCGATTCATAACCAAGGAAACAAAGGACGGAATCAGGAACCTGATGGCTGGTTGAGATCTTTCATGATCTTTTCGAGCTTTAGCACGCGCTCCTCCAATAATGATGGTGGATTTAAGTAGGTGGAGTATACCGCCATCACTTCCCACAACTCAAGTATATTCTCAGCTTCAAATACCACGGGTTCATAATTGGGATCGTCCGTTTCTAGCGTAAGCTTCGACGTGGCTGTATTTAATCTTCGCATGCGAATTCCCTCCTTTAGAAGAATCACGACCATCTTATCGTGCAACGATTGCAATTCCTTTACATCACAATTTCTACCAATGAGGATGTCTCCATGGTGTAAACCTTGTTGATGGTATTCCATTTCACTACCGATCATGTCGAAGGCTCGCACATTCTTATTTTCTGTTGCCGGAATGCTGATCTCAGGCAAACTTTTCAAAAAATCCTGATTTTGGTGTTGTACCAGGTAGTTCAACATGTTTTGTTCTCTGACCCAGGAAATAGTCGATGACAAGTTCTTGCTTCCGCCGCTGCGGACCATATTGTGTGCCCGGTTTAGCTTTTCATTAACTAACCCAAAGGAATAAATCTCTCCCACAGTCAATTCTCGCTTCAACAAGACGTCAATCGAAAGGCTAAAAGTATTGGCAATTTGAATAATAGTCTCAATTTTTGGCTCGGATCGACCTTCTTCATATGCACCCACGCTGGCCCGCGAAAGCTCGAAAAGATTGGCAAATTCCGCTTGACTGATGTTTTTGGCCATACGAATTTTCTTAATATTGTCTCCAATGAATGAAAAATTCTTGCTACTTTTTTGAGCCATGCTACAACTTTTGTCAAAACTTACCGTAAATGTACTTAAATTTAATCCAGAGATCGCGCGGAAAGCCGAAAGCTCAGATTGATATAAATTTCAACAAGCAAATATGTATTTTCGGTTTCCAACGCAAAACCTGTAAAAAATGAACTCCTACTTTCAAAAAGTAAAAGATTATCTACTGGAATTAGACTTTACCATCGTCTCCGAGGATGAAGGAGAAGGTGTCTTTGTAGTTGAGAATGAAGAGGAAGGGATGAAAAATGTTGTACTGATCGTTGCCGACCCAATTCTCATCGTAGAACAGTACCTGTTTGAATTACAAAGTGATTCAAACGATGTGTTCAAAAAACTACTAGCTAAAAACAGGGACATCATTCATGGCGCATTCGCTTTGGATGAGTCAGGTCACAGGGTACTTTTTAGAAATACCCATGAGTGCGAGAACCTCGACCTTAATGAAATAGAGGCCACACTCAACTCACTGGCGTTGTTGCTCAGTGAATATTCAGATGAATTAATCGCATTTAGTAAAAATTAAATAAAAGGACATGAACGTTTTTCGAAGACTATTTAAAGTGGGTGAGGCAGAAA
Organism: Cyclobacteriaceae bacterium; assembly: GCA_965242775.1. Lineage (GTDB taxonomy): Bacteria > Bacteroidota > Bacteroidia > Cytophagales > Cyclobacteriaceae > JAWPMT01. The sequence goes on along the minus strand of CBDETI010000024.1, from coordinate 231,806 downwards.
TGCATTCGGCAGTAGAAAAGCTGGAAAACCCTATAAAAATGACCGAACAAGGTATTCGTGATCTGAAGAAGGATCTCGATGAAAGCCTAAAAGCACTGGCAGAAGTGAAAGCGATGGCGATCAGGGCCAAGAATGATGTGCAAACCAACAAATCGAAGGCTCAGGATTACGAAAACAAGGCGATGTTGCTGCTCAAGAAAGCGGCTTCCGGGGAAATGGAATCCGGAGAAGCGGATAGACTCGCCACCGAATCCTTGTCGAGAAAAGAAGAATTTGCTCAAGCTATGAATCAGGCCAAAACCGAACAAGAGCGATTTGACAGCAACGTCTCCACGCTTGACAGCAAAATAAAAAAATTGCGTGCCGAAATCAGCAAATATGAAAACGAGTTGAGGACGCTTAAAGCCCGTGTGAAGGTCAGTGAGGCCACCGCGAAGGTGAACAAGCAAATGGCACAAATTGATAGTTCAAGCACAGTTTCAATGTTGGAAAGAATGAAGGAGAAAGTTACCCAACAAGAAGCATTGGCTGAGGCCTATGGCGATATCGCCGGCGAATCCAAGAGCTTGGACGATGAAATTGATAGTGCACTAGGCAGTACTGACACCAAAGCGTCAGACGACCTGGCTGCCATGAAAGCAAAACTCGGACTGGATAAATAACATGATGGCAATTGGACATATGTTAAAATCTGTGTTGATCATCGCGCTAATCCTCATAGTGTTTAGCGTGGTGTTCTCCTTTCTCTTCAAGGTGGGGCTCATTTTGTTAATTGTACTTGGAGCTATTTATCTCATCAAGAAAATTCTGGAATAGTGTTGAATTTTTTTAAAAAGAAAGAAGAACCTTCCTACGACATTACGAACCTGAAGCTGACTGATTTGGATGTGGGTTTTATTTTCGATTACGATCTGAAATCATGGGTAGTGAGGGAAAAATACGAATACGACTGGGGCAGCAATAACTTCAGCTATGAATACAAAATTGATAGTGGGGACGATGTAGCGTTTCTCAGTTTGGAAGATGATGGGCAGCTCAACCTTGGACTATTCCGGCCAATCAAAATGCGAAAGATCGACGAGGACGTAGTGGAGGAAATTGTCAAGAAAGAGAAGGCTCCTCGCCAACTGCATTACGAGGGAGAAACATTTTACCTGGATTCAGACTCTGCAGGTTACTTCCGCGATTGCGGAAAGAACACAGAGGACTGGGAGGAACTGGTCTCCTACGAATACCTCACAGACGATGAGGACAAGATTCTATCCATTACCCAATGGGATGAGCAAACTTTTGAAGCATCCATTGGTATTGTATTGCAATCTCACGAAATTTCCAGCTTGCTGCCAGGTCAGGATACCTGATATACGAAAAAGAGAAACTGAGCTTGGAGCCCAGAGCGGCGATTCTCCTTGCGGAAACCGCTTGGCGAACCATTAGCGGCTGGCACTGACCACTGAAAACAACCATACAAATGAAAAGATTACTTCCCGGAATAACCTTAGTCGCCTTTGCACTGGTACTGCTGAGTTGCGGAGGGGGTGATAAATTCCGCAAAAGTCCTTTGGATGAAATAATTCGAGATATGCCTGATGATGAGGTTTTCTCCATCATTCTGTATGATATGGATGTTCAGGGCAATTTTTTTGAGAAATACTACCATCAATACAAGGTTGTCAGGGGCAGCAATCCGGATGATATTCGGGAGGTAACGACCGATTGGAAGGAGATCGGCAAAAAAGAGTTTAATCGGTATGTCAACGATATGGGAATGGAAATTGCAGCCCGTGACACTACCGGCAAACTCACAAAATCCGTAGCGCCTCCTGGTTACAATAATTACGTAGGCAACCCACGTTATGGCTACTGGAACAACTCCGGAGGCTCTAGTTTTTGGGCATTTTATGGCCAATATGCTTTTATGAGCAGCCTTTTTAGAATGGGGTCCTACCCAGTTCAAAGGTCCTACTACAATGATTGGGGGCGTAATTATCGCGGTACTGGGCGGACCTATTACGGGCCCACAACTGGAGGATCTTCCTATTACGGAACCAATAGCACTTACAATCGCTCGAGCAATCCCAGCTCATCCTGGAGTCGAAACACGTCTAATTTTAAACGTCGGGTGGCAAGCCGGACTACCCGTAGCAGTAGTAGTCGAAACAGGTCCAGCGGCTTACGATCAAGAGGCGGAAGCTTCGGGAAATAACTAACTTTCATCACCTAACCGTACTTTTCAAATGCAAGAAATACTGGATGGAGCTTTAACCACGATTATATATGTGCTGGTCAGCTTTCTACTATTTATCCTGGGCAAGGTGGTTTATCAACTGTTTCACCCTCGTGTCAAAGTAGGATATGAACTTGTAGAGCACGACAATTTTGCGTTTGCAACAGCATATGTGGGATACTATGTCGGACTGCTGTTGGCCATAGGTAGTGCTATCCTGGGGGAGAGTTATGGACTAATAGAAGACTTGATCAATATTGGCATTTATGGTTCGCTTTCGATCGTACTGCTCAACATTTCACTTATCATCAATGACAAGTTGATATTGTCAAAATTTGATCTGAAAAAGGAAATATTAGAGGAGCGTAATGTAGGCACTGGAATCGTGGAAGCGGCCAATGCCATCGCTACGGGTCTCATCGTATTAGGTGCGATCCACGGGGAGGGTCATGGCGCCGGAGGTCCGATTGTTACCGCTATTCTCTACTGGTTGCTTGGTCAGGGTATCTTATTCGTTACCACGCTGGTCTACAACCTCATTACCCCTTACGATATCCACGAGCACATCGAGAAGAACAATGTGGCAGTCGGTGTAGGTTACGCGGGTGCCATCATTGCGATAGCCAATCTCATTCGGTTTGCACTCATGCATGACTTTGAAAGCTGGTCCATTACATTGGCAGATGTAGCGGTAGACGTATCAATTGGTTTGTTGTTTTTGCCTATCGCTCGTTTCCTAACAGACAAAATATTGTTGCCGGGCCAAAAGTTGACGGATGAAATCGTCAATCAAGAACATCCGAATGTCGGTGCCGCTCTCGTGGAAGCTTTCGCCTATGTGGGCGGCTCCATGTTGATCGTTTGGTCTTTGTAGGCACAACTTGAAGTATACCAGCACTTTACTCAAGGCCGCCCTTTTTGCGACAGGACTTTCAGGCATTGTTTCCGAGTACGCCCTGTCTACCCTTGCTACCTACTTCCTGGGTGATTCCGTTTTTCAATTTACAATGATCGTTTCGACCATGCTCTTTTCAATGGGTCTGGGTAGTCGGCTAAGTAAACGCTTTGAAAAAGATCTTCTCCTGCAGTTTGTGAAAGTGGAGTTTGCCCTTTCCCTGATTGCCTCCAACATTACAACGATCGTTTACACAGTTTTTGCACTTTATGGTGAGACCATGATTATCATTTACGTGCTGAGCATTTTGGTTGGCTTGATGATCGGCATGGAAATACCATTGGTTGTGCGTCTGAACCAGGAGTTTGATAGCCTGAAGGTGAACATATCTTCGGCCATGGAAAATGACTATTATGGCAGTCTCGCTGGCGGGGTATTCTTTGCATTTATAGGGTTACCATATCTAGGGCTGACCTACACACCCATCATTCTAGGGTCCATCAACTTTCTAGTTGCCATATTATTGATTTTTGCCGTTTGGGATGAAATCAGCATGTCCGGTCGAAGGAACATTTTTTTTGGAGGGACGGCCATCTGCTTGATTCTGATCGCTACGGGGGTATTCTCTCAGAGGATCGTTGATTGGGGAGATAAAATCCGGTACAAGGACCGGGTTGTCTACAGCGAACAGTCACGGTATCAAAAGATTGTTCTGACCTATGGTGATGGGGATTACTGGTTGTTTCTCAATGGTCATCAACAACTGAGTACGGTGGATGAGGCCCTTTACCACGAGCCATTGGTTCATCCGGTAATGCATATGCATGATTCTCCTAAGCAGGTACTCGTCTTAGGCGGTGGCGACGGTGCGGCCGTACGCGAGCTACTGAAATACCCTGAAGTAAAATCCATTACGCTGGTAGATCTTGACCCAAGTGTTACAGATCTGGCGATTACGCATCCGGTCTTGCTGACAATTAATGAAGGTTCTTTGCTAGATCCACGTGTGGAGGTGATCAATCAGGATGGTTTCACCTATCTCGAAAACATCAAAAATCGATTTGACGTTATCATTGCGGATTTTCCTGATCCCAGAACAGTGGATTTGGGTAGGCTTTATTCAAGAGAATTCTACTGGCTTTGTCGAGAGGCTTTAACGGCGGAAGGACTGATGATCACGCAGGCCGGAAGTCCATATTACGCTGAAAGAGCTTATAAATGCATCGAAAAGACCATGGCCCTGGCAGGCTTCAACACTTTGCCACTGCATAATCAAGTGTTGACGCTAGGGGAGTGGGGTTGGGTCGTGGGGGCCAAATACCCCGGAAATCTGAAAAAGGCGTTGCAATCTGCCCATATCTCGGTAGAGACGCAGTGGTTAACCAACGAAGCGCTTACCTTAATATCCTCCTTCGGCAAACAGGTTTTCGCAAATAATTGGGAGGAGATTAAGCCAAATCGCCTTCATGATCCTGTATTGTATCGGTACTACAATGCTGGAAAATGGGACCTTTATTAGGTTGATCATTCTTTGCGCTTGACGTTCTACTTTTTCTTCAATTATTTCGCGGTATAAAACAGAGAAGATTATGAAAAGGATGTTTCGGTCGTATATCCTTCCCGTGATTCTATTGACGATAGCTTATGCTTCCAATAGCCAGGAGATGCTTGATGATAAGTTTCAGGACCTGATGACTACCAGTGAGACTTATGAAATTTACAAGGTCATCCGTACGGAAAGAATCAATGGATTTTGGGCTGAAGTACAAGATACACTCAGCAATCAATCCCAACTTTATATTTCGTCTCGTCGAGAACTGTCGCTACTTCAGGAGGATATCAAAGTAAAAGAAGCCTCTGTTCAAAAGCTCAATGAAGAGCTTGTAAGCCTGCAAGGGAATGTTCAGAATATTTCATTTCTCGGCCTGGAAATGTCGAAGGGTACTTATCATGTGGTGGTATGGCTAATTATTTTCTTATTGATAGCCACTTCGGGATTCCTGGCATGGAGCTACAAGAATAGCTTTGTGGTCACGGACCGAGCGAAAAAGGACTTTCATGTCCTTCAGAATGAATTTGACGCTTTCCGTGACAAATCCAGGGAGGCACAGGTCAAATTAAAAAGGCAATTGCAAACTGCCCTCAATGATGTGGAGGATTTGAAGAAAATGAAGCGGTAGCGTTTACAGTTCGCCTGAAAAAAGCAGAACTCGTGGGATTATTCCCTGACTCAACTTTCCCCTATCAGCCTGCTCATCGGCAAGGCAAGTCTTGAATTCCTCATAAGCAGCTAGTGTGCGTCTTATGAGGGCTGCAGTCAGAAGGTCTCCACTTTTAATTTTCAGGGAACCTGCTTTCTTGTTTACGACCTGTCTCAACGAAGCATACAGGCCTGCCACCTTCCTCAGTATCAACGCAATTTTTGTTCCACCTCAGGGGATTGAAAAGGCCTGTTAAGTGTATTACAGTGTTGATGAAGTTGAGTGCCAAACCCGTTTAAATACCTATCGAGAGGGTTGCTCTTTGATCGTTTATTCTTTCGTAGCCATGATACCTGAGTCAAGCGCTTCGAATAATAGTGGTAATCTACCGGCATCTACTCCTGCGTAGTTGAGTCTTGTATTTCCCAAATTTGGGAACAAAAATCCAGGACGGGGGATAGCCATCGCATGACCCATTAGTTGGATGTAGGTCTTTTCAGGCGTGATATCCTGAGCTAAGAATTGCTCAATCTTTTGCTGGGTTTCTGCAGCAATCGCTTCCTTATGAGTAGGAATGGTTGTTAAATAATCCCGGTCTTCGGGTTTTAAACAGTAATAGGCCGTCAATATTTTTTTCCCCTTTAACGCCCGCTGATATTGAACACTCGAGTCGATAAACCCCATAAAAGAGGGGTCCTCTCCCAGGTATTCGTTTTGCCAGAAGCCATATTGACCTTTTTGCTGTGGGCAAACAAAATTGATCACCATCCAGGGGGCGTACTCGTTTTTATCAAATAAATGTGCTTCTTGTGGGTACACGTACTGGAGGGCATGTTTTTGACCGGCATAAATCACTCGTTCCGCAGTGATTACCTTGATCGACTTTTTTCTGACATCCAACACCTTCAGCTCAAATCTATTCCCCACGTCCTCTATGTGCGTTACCAGATGTCTCAGGTGAACTTTCCCTGTAGGCAGTTGGTGCGCGATCTTTTCTACGAAATAACCATTTCCGGCGGGTGGCGAGAAAAGAGAGACGTGTTTCTTGTAATAGGGCCGACAGGCAAAATAATGAATGCCTGCAAGGGCGGAGACCTTGTCGCTTGTCGCACCATAATCATCCATCATATGATAGTCGATTCTTCTTTTCAGTACTGCGTCAACTTTGAGGTTAGCACTGAGGAAATCGAAAAACGAAACTTGATCAAGAGGTCGTTCTTCATCAGAAATAAGCCTCGTAGGCAAAGGCATTTTTCCCTCGTATGTGCTGAGGAGCTCCAGCAGTTGAGTTTTTGTTGGTCCGGCGGGAATCACATCAGACCTGATTTGCCCGTTTTCAAAACACTGTTGTCTGCGCCTGGAGGGTATGAGGTGATCGGCCTCCTCGAATGACCACAGCTTTTTCCACGGAAGGTATTTTATCAGCTTTAATTTTTCCAGCATATCAAGAACTTCCGTCCCGTAATAAGCTGGATAGTCTAGATCATAATGTGCTCCCTGGCAAATGCGGATGCCTTCATGACTGGCGACACCTGCAGTACCTCCCAGCCGGTCTGAAAGTTCGAAAAGCTCGAAGTGCGTATCCTTCAATTGAAAAGCGGCAGCAAGCCCAGCCAATCCGGCCCCAACGATGACTGTTTCCACATTTTGTTCCTTCACTTCTGGCCAGCTGCGACTTTCCTTCATAAGGTGTCCGACGAGATGATCGCTATGGACATCAATTGGGTATTGTTGACCTGGCCTGATGTCGCATGATTGCAGCCAAAAAGGTAGTGAGGAGGCCACAGCAGAGGTCCGTATGAATTCCCTTCTTTTCACTTGCCAAATAGGATCGGTTTCAGGTAGGGATTTCGTTGGTCGTTTTTCCAGATGTAGCCGTCGATAATATAATGGGTCATTTGGGGAACTGCCAGGATCGCCGTGAAGAGCCCAATCAAGAACTCGGGTGTATCCCATTGAAAGTACGGCAAAATCGAAGCAAAAAAGCCAGATTTTTCCTGGTTTACCAGGATGTCCCAGAAGTACTCCTCGAGGAATGCCAACGACAATATCCCCGCCAGCAGGGATGCAACGTAATGTACTTTTCTGCGCACACGTTGTTTAAGGTGTGCCTTTCGATTTTGATAAAACAGAATCAATGCCATGTAGGGAATACCATGTGCCACTACATTGGTGATGGTAAAAACCACATCGGAATTGAAGTAGATAATACCCAAAAACCAATTACCTGCGGTGGTCAGTATCCACAGGACCTTGCCTATTGCCAGTCCCCCCTCCTTCCGAATTTCCTGGACAAGCCACACACCTAAGATCAAGAAAAATAGTCCATTGGTATATGTTGACAGGCCCTCCAGGTCCAGCGGAATATGGATAAAGTCTCCTGTCACAAACCAGGAAAAATGACGGTCAGATGCCAGGTGCCAATAGCATAGGGGGTAGAGCATAGAAAAATAGATCACGAAGCTGTCGGATATCCACTGTTTCTTGAAATCGCCAGCCCTGGCCTTGTAAATTTTCATAAACCCAAACTGCTGCTTGATAAAATGGAAAACAGCCACATAAGCCAATATTCTCCAGAATAAGAAGGTCGAAAATGATGCGATTCCAATTCCAGCAAGAAGGCTTAACATAGGAGCCCAGATGAGCAAGTGCTTGTGGTTCCTGAATTCTTCTTTGTCCAGGTAGGTGCGGAAAAGCGTACTCCAGACATGAGAAACGTCGATCCCCAAAACAAAAATCACCCATACCCATAGGGGTGCTTCGATAGCTAATAAGCGGTCTGATAGCTGGAATGCCAGCAACCAACAGCACCACACAGGGGCAAATAAAAAAATCAGATCCTGTCGCTTGGAGATAATCCAGTTCACTCTTTCCTACTTAATCTTTCCTGAAGAATGGGTTCATCCATCGTGTTTACCGCGGTACTCACTGAAGTAAAGAAACTTCTTTTTCCAAAGCTCAACATCATCTCCATCGCTTCCTTATTCCACCATTTTGTAGCCACGAGCTGCTGTTTTGGTAGAAATAAGTGACTTTCGATAGCGCTCGTTCCGGCGATTAGCCATGCCCATTGACCAAGCGTTGGAATTTGGCAATGGTAAGCGCGCGTGGTAAATCCAGCTTCTTCCAACGTTGACTGAATAATATAGTGGTGGCCTCCTGGATCGTAAGGATTCAACGCCTGGGTGACCAACAAACCATCGGTAGAAAGGACCCTTTTGCACAAGCTGTAAAACTCCCGCGTATAGTATTGATTCAATTCCAGTGAAATAGGATCAGGGATGTCGATATATATGTAGTCATAGGAGCCGGCTTCTGAGGCCAGGTAGTCCAATGCATTGGACGTTGGCACAATTTTCAACCGTGGGTCCGGATTGCTTTGGTTCAGGAATTCAATATCCCAGGGCAGAACTGTGATTCTGAGGTTTGGATATTTCACTAGCTCTGCCAATAGCTGTCCATTGTCTCCCCCAATGACCAGGGTCCTTTTACCTAATTGCAGGTGCATGGCTGGATGCGCCATTGCCTCGTAGTAAATGTGCCTATCCACCGTGGCGTAGGACAATCGACCGTTGTAATGGGTCCATAACTCATCTTTCCAGCGTACTCGGTGTATTTCCGCTTTCCTTGTTTGGGTGCTAGACACTACCGTATCATAATAGAGTTGCTGGTTTTGGTCCATATCATACGGAACAAGCCAGACCACTGGCAAGGAGCAAGTTAATAGGGCGATGGCTCCTTTCGAGGATCTGAAGCACACCAGCGTCAAAGACAATACGACCAGATGCGCATGGGGGAGGAGCCAGCTCAGCTCAAAAACGGAAATAAAAAAGCGTAATGCGGGGAAAAGAAGAAAAGTAGTAGCTATTACCGGAATTACCCAAACTAACGAGAGAGTTTTCAGCTTTCGTCGGAATGGGAGTATCAATCCTGCGGGAAGGATGACGGCCAACAGCAGCGATAATCTGTCAACCCACTCAAATTCGAAGAAATGCGAGAAAAGCAGGTAGTTCCAGAAAAGCCCGGAAAGACCTAAACTCGCAAGAAGCGATAGGCGCAGAAATCTACGCAGGGGGATATTTCTTTTGAAAATCATTGAACGCCACAATAAAGTTCACAAAAAGATCGCTATTGCAGCTACTTAGCTCTACATAGGATTTGCCTTGTTCTGGGAATGTGTGAAGCGCACAGTGACTCTCAGCGAGTAACCATAAGGCTGTGTACCCTTGCGGCTCAAATTGGTGTTCGATGAAATTGAGAATGGTGAAGCCCGATGACGTTATGAGGTCCGCCAATTCGTCGCGGAGGATGTGTTTGTCTGTCTGGTGAACCCATGAACTGAAATTATCAATTTTCGCTTCCATTAGCTACTTGTACGGAATTCGACCTACTTGTTATGAGTTGGATTCGGCCTTTTTTACTTGGTCACTGACAATAGCAATGCCTTCTTCAAAACTATGGGGCTCATACCCGATCTCTTCCCTGGCTTTGTCTATGAGCAGCCCGGTCTTGGGGGGTCGTTTTGCGGGCTGCTGGAAAATACTTCCATCAGCTTGCTGCATGGTCTCTGTCTGCAACCCGAAATATTGGGCAGTCATGGTAGCCATGTTAAATGGTGTGAGCAAGTCTTTGCCTGATATATTAAATACGCCTTTCGCTTTTTTTGCTACAATGAGATAGCAGCCCATTGCCAGGTCCTCGGCCAAAGTAGGGCTCCGCAATTGGTCGTTAACCACTTTGATTTCTTTCCTTTCTTCCAAGCTCTTTTTCACCCAGAGGATAATATTTGAGCGGCTCATATCGGCAACAATCCCGTAAACCAAAACAGTGCGAGCAATTGCCCAGTCAATGTTACTTTCCATGAGGATTTTCTCCGACGCCAATTTGCTCTCGCCATAGTAGGAGATGGGATTAGGCTCGGCTTTTTCGTCGTAGGGCCCAGCTTCTCCATCGAAAATGAAATCAGTGGAAATGTGAAGCAGAAAAGCGCCCAATGCCGATGCCGCGCGCGCAAGATATTGAACCGCATTCACATTCTGTTTCCAGCAGTTCTCCCGATCAGATTCGCATTGGTCCACATTCGTCATGGCCGCTGTGTGAATGATAGCTTCTGGCTGTTCTGCCTTAAGGGCAGTCATCACCTCTGCTTCGTTGGTTACATCTAAGGATCGGTATTTGAACCCTGAGGAGGGATTGCGGTTTTCCCCCCGCCCTGTAGCTACTACCTCCAAGCCTTTCTCGACCAAAAGAGGTACCAGTTTTTGGCCAAGTAGGCCGTTTGCTCCGGTGACTAAAACCTTCATTTTTTTGTGACTGGAGGATAGATATACCCGTATTGTTTGGTAATATTTTTGGTTTTAAGTGTGACGAGCTCCATAGTCATAATGGTATCTTGCGTCGGTTTGTCACGCGGGCCGGTGGCTACAGCCGCCAGCTTATCAATTACTTCAATTCCGTCAACAACCTCACCAAATACCGTATAGCTATCGTCAAGATGTGGTGTTCCTCCTATCGAGCTATAGGACGCCACTCTGTCACTGCTCATCTCTTTCACCACATCGACTCCAGTTTCATCCTTGATCAGATCCTTGAGTGTGGCGGCATAGCTCTTGAGGCTATCAGTGCCAGCTGTCTGCGCAATTCGCATGCAATTCTGCCGAATAGAGTCATACTTGGCATTGGTGAATAGCTTGCCTAGCCCTTCTTGCATTTTGAAGTCATCGATGGTCAGTTCTTGCTCGGTATAGGTTTTACCTTGAACGATATAAAACTGACAGGAAGAAGATTTTTTCTCCGGATTTACGGAATCTCCCGTCCGCGCTGCGGCGAGTGCCCCTTTCTTGTGATGAAACTTCTCAACAAATTCTGCCGGGATTTGCTCTAGCTCATAGTTCCTGGAAGCTTCCTTCTTGGTCACATCCCCTCCCTGAACCATAAAGTCTTCGATGATTCGGTGCCAGATGACCGAATCATAAAGACCGGCTTTGGCCAGACGCAAAAAATTTTCTTTGTGAAGAGGTGTTTCCTCATACAGCAACACGGTCATATCACCAAATTCGGTGTGAATTACGACCAGATCATCTTTTTTCTTGGGCTTTGGCTTGGCGATGGCGGTAGCGGTGATCAACAAGGCCAGCAGCAAAAAACACTGCCTTATAGTTTTCATTGTACAACAGGGTATTGGTAGCCGTATTTCTCTGTGATCTCAGATTTAGAGACTGATTTCACAGAGATTTCCATCGTAATATCATCCAGGGGCTTGTCGCCTGGCCCTGTCGTAACCGCGGCAATTTTATCAATGACATCAAGGCCCTCTACGACCATTCCAAACACCGTGTAGTTACCATCAAGGAATGTGGTTCCACCTCCTGCCTTCTTGTAAATATCATCTTTCTCACCTCCAAGCAACTTTTCGAAATCGGTGCCTGTTTCCGTGGAACAAAGTTCCTTTTGGCCATAAATAAAATCAATGGCCCCTCTCTGTCCGCCGTTGGTAATTGCTTCCTGATAGCCTTCAATAAGCTCCTTATGTTTTTGTGGGTCTTTGCTTAACATTTCCCCAAATTTCGCGTTGAGGAGGCCTAAATCAGTTATTAGTTTCTCATAAGGCTCTCCCTGTACCACGTAGAATTGGCAGGAGGACGATTTTCTTTCCGGATTGATTTCGTCGCTTTGGCGTGCCGCAGCGAGGGCCCCTCGGACATGGTAGATACCTGGTTTAATCTCCGCTGGTATTCGACCTCCTTCTGGCTCCTGGTTACCACCATACACGTCACCTCCCTGGATCATGAATCCTTGAATAACCCGGTGCCAAATTGTATTGTCATATTTTCCTTCCTTGGCAAGTTGTATGAAATTGGCTTTATGAAGAGGGGTTTCTTCATATAAGATAGCCTTCATGTCTCCCATTGGAGTTTCAATTGTCACTAAATAGTCCGTCGATCCGTCTTCCGATGGTCCACAGGCGGTAGCAATCAATATTGCAATGAAAAGGAGATTGCGTAACCACGTCTTATTATTCATAGCTTGTTTTTTATTTCTTCTAATATTTCTTCGCCTCCCTGGGCCAAGACGGCATTAGCCAACTTCGTTCCTAATTCCACGGGGCTATTACCTGTTTGCTCGTCCAATATAAACCTATTTCCATCCAGACTGACAATACCACCTCGAATTGTCACCGTATGGTCCGCGTTGGTAGCAGCAAGCCCAAATACCGGAATACTACATCCACCATCCATTTCTCTCAGGAAGGCCCGCTCTGTCAGCAGGCATCTCTCTGTTTCCATGTCATTCAATGCCTCCCTGATTTGATCTCGTAGCAGTGGGTCCAAGGAATTGTGGGCCTCTATAGCCAGGCAACCCTGACCTACCGCTGGCAGGTAGTCCGGTGTTTCCAAGTTTTTCTTAATCAAATGGCCGTAACCCATTCTGTGTACGCCGGCATAAGCCAAAGCGAGGGCATGGCAATCTCCTTTACGCATTTTTTCAATTCGTGTTTGGAGGTTTCCCCGCATATCAACTAGTTGAATGTTTGGGTACAAACGCCGAAACATAGCAACCCTTCGGGTGGAGGAAGTGCCCACAATCAAGTTAGGGTCTTGCAGGTCAATCTCCTGGTCACTCACTAGGACATCATGCGACTTTTCACGGGCCGTAAATGCGATAATTCCCAGGGAATGGGCGAGGCTTGATTGCAGGTCTTTGGCGCTGTGTACGGCTATATCAATAGCCCCGCTGGTCAGAAGCGCTTCCAGTTCTTCAGTGAAAACACCTTTGCTACCAATTTTCGAAATGGTTGTATGGAGCAGCTTGTCGCCTTTAGTTTCGATGGGAGCTATTTCGATGGTCATCCCACGACGTTCCAACAATGTGCCTACATGATTGGCCTGCCAAAGTGCGAGTTTGCTTTTTCTGGTACCTATTCGAACTTTCACTGGACTATCTCGCATTTAATAATCTGACAAAATCTATTGAGAGGCTTAGGTGGGTAATTCTGGGATTCGCGTTCCTTTCCAAGTGATATACCGCCTCGTTGAGCTTTTCGTACATGGCTTCCAATGCTGATAGCTTGGCAGCCTGCCCAAACTTCTTAATAAAATTCAACTCTTCCCCCATGGTGTGATTGAGTTCTGTAGTGTCACATAGGCTTACGATAGACTCTCTGAGAATATTCAGGGCAAACTTTAATTGGCTGAACTGATTTCCCTTGCCTGATTGTGAAAACTGCTCACTTCGTGTGGCGAGATCCTGAAAATCTGCTCGAAGACAAGATCTCATCCACGCCTGAAAGTCTCCATAAGCCAGTTCCTGACCATGCTCCAGGAGCGCCTCAGCCTTCACTAAGCTGCCTTCTGAAATTCGGCTCACTTTTGCCGCCTCAGTTGCGTCGATCCCCTTTTGTTGGAGGTAGCCCGCGACCTGCGCCTCGTTGAAAGGGGGCACTGCGACAAGCTGTGTTCTGGAGGTAATCGTGGTGATAATGTCTTCCAATCCATAGCTAACCAGCAAATAGATCGTTTTTTCCGGTGGTTCCTCCAGCACTTTCAGAATTGCGTTGGAAGCCGCTATATTCATCGTCTCAGGATACCAGATGAGGAGTATTTTGTGTTTACCCTCAAAAGACTTCAGACTCACGGTTTTAATGATATTTTTGGCTTCCTCCTTGTGGATTTGAACGGCCTTGTCATTGATCTCGGCAAATTGTTGCCAACGTTCAAGATTGCCATACGGATGGCTCTGGAGAAATTCCCTCCAGCGCTTGAGAAGAGCTCCCTGCGTGGCAGCATCGTTTTTCGCCGAGGACTTAGGGAAAAAGTAGTGGACATCCGGGTGGATGTGCTTATCCATTTTTTGACAGGAAGCGCAGGTATTACATGCATCCTCAGGAGATCTGTTTTCGCACAGAATGAAACGTGTATATGCCAACGCTAGTGCCAAGGCACCGCCTCCTTCGTTGCCGTGGAAGAGTTGGGCGTGAGCGATGGCGTTCCTCTCCAAAGATTTGTATAAGGTCTTCTTAATGTCTTCGTGTCCTGGTATATCCGAAAAAAGCATAAGCTATGTGCGTTTTTCCCAGGTTCGAAATGGTGCGCTGCGACGAAACACCTCTTCCAAAATATCCTTGTCTACTTGCTTCAGTTCCTGGCCACGTCGCTCCATGACTAGCTGCATGGTTTCAAAGGCCTTGGCGGGTATATAGGTGCTGTATTTTTGCCTCCCTCCCCAGCTGAAGGAAGGCACGAATTTTTTGTGGAAGTCAACGCCAAATAAACTTGCACTCACTCCTACAACCGTGCCCGTATTAAACATCGTATTGATGCTACACCGCGAATGATCAGCCATGATCAGCCCGCAGAATTGAAGGCCCGTATCTTCATATCTCCCGGACGCGTGACTCCAAACCTGGATGTTTTTATAGTTGTTTTTTAGGTTGGAGCTGTCTGTAGCCGCTCCAATATTGCACCATTCACCGATCACGGCATTACCCAGGTAGCCATCGTGGGCTTTGTTGCTGTAACCCATGATGATGGAGTTAGAGTATTCTCCGCCCACCTTCGAAAATGGGCCGATGGTGGCATCACCTCGTACCTTACCGCCCATGCTCACTTGAGCGCCTTCACAAAGTGCAAAAGGGCCGCGAATGATTGCACCTTCATTCACAACCGAGTCTTTGCCCAGATAAATTGGCCCGTTTTCAGCGTTTAGAATAGCCGCCTTGACCGTCGCACCTTGCTCCAAAAAGATATTATCTCCATAGGTCCTGGTGTGGTGATCATCTAATGGCTGTGAAGTTCTTGAGGAGGTGAGCAGATCGAAATCCCGTCGGATTTGTTGGCCATTTTGGCGAAAAAAGTCCCAGGGGAAAAGTACTTGCTCAAGTGAAGCTTCAAAAGATCGAATGGGAAGATCATCTACGCTATCACCAAATTTCGCTATATGCGCTCCAATCCATTTCCCATCTTGCATCAGCTGTGCCCCTTGTTCCAAGTCGCGAAGGGCCCGAACAAGCGCTTGGTTGGGAAGTATCGTACTGTTGATCAAGAGACCCCCGCCTGAGGGTGGAACGAACTTTTCCTGCAGATAGTCCTCAGTAATTTGATCCACCGATTGACCAAAATATTGCTCCCATTTCTCCCGGATCTTGAGGATACCGATCCGGAGTTCACCAATAGGTTTTAAGTACGTGAGAGGAAGAAGATTTGCCCGGTCCTCTGGCAAGTCTATCAATGCGATTTGCATGGGTCAAAAATAAAAAAAGTCTTCAGCGGGACCGAAGACTTTCTTATATGTGATAGATCGTTAATTTATTTCTTTTTGTATCTCCTGTTGAATTTCTCAACCCTTCCAGCTGTATCCAAGAAGATTTTCTTGCCAGTGTAAAAAGGATGAGAGGCAGAACTTACCTCCACTTTCACCAAAGGATACTCTTTACCATCTTCCCACTTGATTGTCTCCTTCGTGGAGATAGTAGACTTGGTAAGAAATTTGAACTCGCTGGAAGTATCTAGAAAAACAACTTCTCTATAGTCCGGATGAATATCTTTTCTCATTGTCTTTTTGTTTCTTGCCTTCCGAAACCATACCCGTCAGCCGAGGTGCTTCAAAAAGGACTGCAAATTTAGAAGCTTTTGTGATTAACGAAAAGTAATGGTCTAATTTTATTGCCGGAATGATTAAATCCTTTTTTTCCTGCTTTTTACTCAAACTCAATCGATTACTCGTCCTTCAGGTCTTTTGGTACCCTCTGCTGTCAAAGGCACAGGACACTGATTTTCCTCTTGGCACTTTCAACTATGCATATCTCGAACGGCAGAAAGTGGTTTCGGGTCAGCAGTTTTTTACTTCTTTCAAACCCTATTCAAGAAAAAAGGGCCATGAGCTGGCTTTCTCCGGCGGGGAGGAAGGCTTGGATTCCAGGATAGCTTTTAACCGGTCGTATGTATTGCTGGAATCAAGGGAATATGGCAATGACAGTTTAACAAGCAAGTCGAAAAAGCCCTTCCTTGGCCATTTTTACAAACATCACACCGATCTGGTTTCAGTAAGAAGTTCCGCTTTTGACTTGCACGTCAATCCGGTAGGCGAATTGGGACTTGGCTATGATCGCGATTTGGGGAGCCCACTTTTTGTGAACACCAGAGGGATAACGTTGAGAGGCACCGTAGATCGGAAAGTGTCATTTTCCACATTTATTCACGAGAATCAAATGAGGTTACCTGGTTATGTTCAGGCGGTACAGGACACGGTTGGGGTCATTCCTCGGGAGGGCTTTTGGAAGGGTTTCGGCGAAAGCGGATACGATTTTTTGCGGGCTCAGGGCTATATAGATTTTGCCTTCACGCCCCACATATCAGCGCAAATGGGATTTGGTCGCCATTTTGTTGGCAATGGCACGCGTTCAATGATCCTCTCCGATTTCGGCAATTCCTACCCCTATTTAAGAATCACTACGGAGGTCTGGAGAATCAAATACACGAACCTCTTTGCTGAGCTGATTGCCGATGTGTTCTTTTTCGATGAAGGCACATTGGGCTCTGAAGTGTATCCGAAAAAATATTTTTCCTTTCACCACTTGGACATTGCTGTCACGAATGACTTCCACATTGGCTTGTTCGAATCTGTACTAAACGGAAGACCCGATTCGCTAGGTGGAAGCAATTTCGAGGTGCAATACCTAAACCCGATTATCTTTTACGGTGCCCTGGAGCAACAGGATGGTAGCGCTGGTAATGTGATAGTGGGGATGGACTTCAGCTGGGATCTATGGAACAAAGTCCGTTTTTACGGGCAATTTGTGTTGGATGAGCTCATCTTATCAGAACTTTTGAATGATACTGGCTGGTGGGGTAATAAATACGGCTATCAACTGGGTCTTAAGTTCTTTGATTTCCTCGCCCCTACTTTTAATTGGCAGTTGGAACATAATCGAGCGCGTCCATTTACCTACTCCCATGATGGAGCCTTCACATCCTATACGCACTACCGTCAACCATTGGCGCATCCCCTAGGAGCCAATTTTTCAGAGTGGTTGCTCAGCGCCTCCTACCAACCCATCCCTCGATTGACTTTGCAGGGCACCTTGGTCCTGGCAGATTATGGCTCTGGTCCGGTCAACGGGTTCAGCATTGGCCGTGATCCACTCATCAATTCGAATAATCGTGGCCTGGCCGATGAAAATGATTATGACAACAGGCAAGGTCAGGGTATTCCCTCCGATCTCTTGCATTTAGGAGCACAAGCGAGCTACCAACTGAAGCATAATCTCTTTGTGGACGTACAAGCAAATTTTAGGAAAGAAGATCGGCAAGATCGTTCCAACCCTTCTACGACAATTCTTGTCGGAGGTGTAAGGTGGAATATCGCCCGTAGAAGCTACTGGTTTTAATACATGAGAACATTTCTTCGCATTCTAAGCTATGGAAGGCCATATGGTCGAACAATCCCAGCGTACTCCTTGTCGACAGTCGCTCACACTTTATTTAGCGTACTGAATATTTCTATCATGATCCCGGTCCTTCAGATTTTATTTGAAGAATCTACGATCGTTGTTTCTCAAAAGCCTGACTGGGAGGTCTCTCTTCAATATCTTAAAGAACTCTTCTATTTTCACTTTGGCACTGTCGTCCAAGACCAAGGCAAAACTTCCGCTTTGTATTTCGTGACCACCATCCTGGTGGTTTCGTTTCTTCTTTCCAATGTTTTTGGAATTTTATTGGCGGTATTGACTGCAAAGGTCCGGATACGCGTGATTTCGAAACTACGTGAGGAGGCCTTTGAGAAAGTATCTCGCTTTGACCTCAGTTATTTTACCGTTCAGAAAAAGGGGGATCTGGTGGCACGGATCACGACAGACATTCAACAGGTGGAATCTACAGTGGTTGGGGCGCTGAAGGCCTTGATCAAAGAGCCTATCCTAATAGCAGGTTATTTCATCGTTTTATTTCGACTCTCGCCGGAGTTGACGCTTTATTCGCTGGCCATAATTCCCCTTTCGGGTGGCACAATTTCATATCTTACCAAGCGGCTCCGGCGGAGAGCGCGCCTCACGCAAGCGGCACTATCTCAGATTACTTCTACCCTGGATGAAGCCATCACAGGCATGAGGATTATCAAGGCTTTCGATGCCAGGAGGTACGTCGCCGACAAATTCAATCTGGAGGTACTGAAATATGCAAGACACAACTTTCGCATGTCTCTGAGGCAAAGCTTTGCTCGCCCTGTTTCGGAGTTTTTCGGGGTAATGATTATGGCGGTAATATTACTCATTGGCGGTACCATAGTGTTGTCCTCTGATGGAAATCTTACAGGATCAATGTTTCTTGGTTTCCTGATTGTTTTTTCTCAAATACTCAATCCAGCCAAATCTTTTTCCACGGCCATCAGCAATATTCAGCGGGGACTTGTGTCTGCGGAGCGCGTTTTTGATTTGATAGATTCTGAGCCGAGGATTTATAATCGGCCCGGTGCCAAGGTCATTACCTCTATAACACAAGGCCTTCGATTCGAAGATGTTTCATTTGCTTATGAGGACAAAGCGGTGTTGAAAAGGGTATCTTTTGAGATCAAGAAAGGCGAAATTGTAGCCCTCGTGGGTCCCTCAGGTGGAGGTAAATCCACAATCGCTGACCTGATACCCAGATTTTATGATCCTGTTAGTGGCAGCATCGAGTTAGATGGCACGGATTTACGCCAGTTGGACCTGAATGCGCTGCGAACGCTTATGGGCATAGTCACCCAGGAGTCGATTTTGTTTCATGACACAATTTTTAAAAATATAGCCTTTGGAAAGCCCGAAGCATCGCTGGAAGAAGTGGTGGAAGCAGCGAAAGTGGCCAACGCACTGGAATTTATTGAATCGTTGCCGTCAGGTTTCGATACCATGATTGGGGAGAGAGGTACCAAACTCTCCGGCGGCCAGCGGCAACGGTTGAGTATAGCCAGGGCTGTGCTGAAAAATCCGCCGCTATTGATCCTGGATGAGGCTACCTCCGCACTGGACTCACAATCCGAGACCTTAGTGCAAGAGGCCATTTTTAAGTTAATGGCCAATCGGACCAGTCTGGTCATTGCGCATCGCTTGAGCACTATTAAACAGGCTGATCAGATATTGGTCGTGCAGGAGGGTAGCTTGGTTGAACAGGGCAATCACGACTCGCTCATTAAGCATGGCGGGCTATATCAAAACCTAATAGAAATGCAATCGTTCGACTAGAGGTTCGGGCAAGTGCCTTAATTGTTATAACTTTTCACCGCTGAACAGGCTTTCACCGCTGAACAAGGAGATGAAGACCCTTAAGATCCTCTTCTATATCGTCTATATCTCGAGTATACTACTGGTACTCGTTATCTCGATCAATTTGTATGAGGCGCTTGATCTATTTAAAGATTGGGGCTGGTTCAAATATTTCTCGGACCTCCCGGTTCTTGGCCGCAATCTCCTGTATGGCCTAAGTGCTTTAATGACACTTGAACTCATTTTTGAAAATCTTTATTTAAAAAACGTGAGGAAGGAACTCAAAGCCGCCAATCAGCAAATCAAAGATCTAGAAGAGAAGCTTTATGAGAAGGCCCAGGAAGAAGTCACTAAAGATGGATTCACGGAGTTAAGGCTAGACGATCTCTCAAAATAATTTAATGGAGAATATTGCACGCATAACGCGCGAGTTATTGCAAGCTAAGGAGGTATTGGTCCGATATTTAGATGATGATCAAAACCTCCATTTACTAGACTTGGTTAGCAAGGAAATCATTCGAACGATACAAGCCGGAGGTAAGATCATTTGCTGCGGCAATGGGGGATCTCACGCTGATGCTATGCATTTTGCAGAGGAGCTTACCGGTCGCTTTCGGGAAGACAGGAAGCCAATAGCGGCATTGGCCATTTCAGACCCGACGCATTTATCATGTGTGAGCAACGATTATGGCTATGAGGAGACATTTGCGCGATTCGTCCAGGCTTTGGGCAAGCCTGAAGATTTATTGGTCGGTATCAGCACGAGTGGTAACTCTAAAAATGTAATCAGAGCATTTGAGCGGGCAGCCATGTTGGATATGAAAACATTGGCTTTGACAGGAAATGATGGTGGTCAGCTAGGGAAAATGGCTACCCACGAAATCAGAGTGCCACATGTTGGCTATTCCGACCGCATTCAGGAAATGCACATTAAGATCATCCACATACTCATCCTGTTGGTGGAGCAGGGTCTGGATGGTCATACCGACGAGGAAGAGTAGTTTGGTCAGCACTTGAAATCTTGCCAAAGAAGGGACTGCATATGAGTCTAGTTTACCGGTGTTCACGGAACACGGGATCAGCAATTTCCATATTTTTACCGCTTTTCAAAAACGACTGAGGAGATGCTGGCAAAAACTTACGGAAGTGCCGTCTACGGTGTAGACGCGTCGACGATTACCGTGGAGGTGAACGTGGGTCAGGGCACAAAATTTTTTATGGTCGGCCTTCCGGATTCGGCGGTCAAGGAGTCCCAACAGCGTGTAGAATCCTCCATCAAGTATAATGGCTACAGGATGCCTCGTCAAAAGGTGGTGGTGAATCTGGCACCTGCGGACATTCGGAAAGAAGGTTCGGCATACGATCTGCCCATCGCATTGGGGATCTTATCTGCCTCAGAGCAAATTGTCGCCCCGGAATTGGAGAGCTATGTGTTGATGGGCGAACTTGCCCTGGATGGGATCTTGAGGCCAATCAAAGGCGCTTTGCCTATTGCCATAGAGGCGCGCAAGAAAGGGTTTAAAGGCTTTATCCTGCCCAAAGCCAATGCCTCAGAGGCAGCTATCGTCGATCAATTGGAGGTCATTGGTGTGGAAACCCTGAAAGAGGCCATCGATCATCTTACAGGCGACCAAATCATAACTCCGGTAATTCATGATACCCGGGACATTTTTGAGCATGAGTTGAATTCGTATGCGGTGGATTTTGCCGATGTTCAAGGGCAGGAAAACATCAAGAGAGCGCTCGAAATTGCTGCGGCAGGAGGTCACAATGTGATCATGGTTGGTCCACCCGGAGCTGGCAAGACCATGCTGGCAAAGAGGCTGAGCTCCATCCTACCGCCGCTTTCCTTGCACGAGGCACTGGAAACCACGAAAATCCATTCCGTGGCAGGTAAACTTGGCAATGACGCCCATCTTATCTCCAATCGACCCTTCCGGTCGCCGCACCACACGATCAGCGACGTAGCCCTGGTAGGAGGCGGAGGCATTCCTCAGCCCGGGGAGATCTCCCTTGCCCACAATGGAGTGCTGTTTATGGATGAATTACCCGAGTTTAAAAGGACCGTGCTGGAAGTGATGAGGCAACCGCTGGAGGAGCGCAAGGTGACCATCAGCCGGGCCAAAATTTCGTTGGACTATCCGGCCAATTTTATGCTTATTGCGAGTATGAACCCCTGCCCCTGCGGATATTATAATCACCCGGAAAAGGAATGTGTATGCCCGCCGGGGAGTGTGCAGCGCTACCTCAACAAGATCAGTGGCCCACTGCTGGATAGAATTGACCTTCATGTGGAGGTCACGCCAGTATCTTTTGATCAAATGACCGCCCAAAGGGAGGCGGAGAGAAGTGAAAATATCCGGGACCGGGTAATCAATGCACGGACCACTCAGAAATCAAGGTTCGAAGAATTTCCCGAAACTCACCACAATGCCATGATGCCACCACAAATGGTCAAGGAGGTTTGTCAAATCAATGAAGCAGGAAAAGTGCTGCTGAAAACCGCTATGGAGAAACTGGGTCTTTCCGCCCGAGCTTATGATCGGATACTTCGCGTGTCGAGGACCATTGCCGATCTTGCCGCTAGTGAGCAAATAAAAATAGAACACCTGGCCGAAGCGATCCAGTATCGCAGCCTCGACAGGGAAAATTGGGCAGGTTGATCAGAGGCCCCAACGAAATCCATTTCATCCCCTTTTCCTCTAGAAGTTTTTATTCTCCTGGTACAATCGCCAACTTAGTGTATCATGTTCAGGCGCCTAATCAATCCACTGGGACTCGTACTTCAAAGCATTTTTTTGTTTTGCCACCTGGTACTGAATGTGGTGGACCGGGAACCCTACCAGGAGAAGCGCTTTTATAAAGAGATGCTGGAACAGGTAACCGATCTGTCCTCGGTGAGGCAGTCGATTCCTGGCGATTCCCTACTAATTGGTTGGTCAAAGGTGAATATTACACCTGATGCTGTTTTGCCCCTTGCGGGTTATGGGGGCAGGAAGCCCAAGGCATTCGACGCAATCCACGATTCCGTGTTTGTGCGTACCGTCGTATTTGAAAGTACCGACGAGAAAGTAGCTTATGTAAGTGCAGACCTCCTGATCATTCATCCGGAGTTGACGCAAGCAGTTTATCAGGTGCTGGGGCAGGACTGGAATAGTGAGCAGATTTTTCTCACTGCCACGCACACACATTCCAGTATTGGTGCCTGGGCACCCGGCTTTGTTGGGAATCTCTTCGCAGGATCATTTGATCCGGAGGTTGTAAAATCGTTGGCTGGGGCCATTGCCAGGTCCATTCGTTTGGCCGACGAGCGAAAGCAGCCTGGTGCTGTTACCTATAGCGAATTGGACATGTCCGAATTGGTCAAAAACCGCCTGGCAGGTGCAAAAGGAACGATCGATCCCTGTGATTAAAACCTTGAAGTTGAAATCTGCGGAGTTGACAGGCTATCTCAATGTGTTTTCAGCCCATGCCACGTGCCTTAGTCGCCATTATCGAGAAATGTCCGCCGACTATCCGGGCTATTTTAATCACCTGATGGAGCAAGAGCCTAACACCAGATATTTCCATCTTTTCGGCGGGAGCCGTCGGAAGTATGGGCCAGTAACGAAAAACTATCCTGCGGATGAATGGAAGGAAGTACTGGAAATCAGCGCATGATTTGAAAGAAAGCATGGACCTATTGGATCTATTAAACCCCAGCTATCAATCACAGGTGTCACTCCGTAGTTTCGAGATGACACTACCCATGCGCAAACCCGGTTTAAAGGTGACCCGGAACCTGCAACTTAGACCTTGGGTCTTCCAAGAACTATTCGGAGATTATCCCCTCAGGGTGAAAGGGCTGATTTTAGGTGATATCGTCTTCCTGGGCATGCCCTGTGACTTTTCAGGAGAGCTTGCGATTCCACTGTATAAAAAGGCTGAAGCGCTAGGTTTCCGTCTTATTATCACGTCTTTCAACGGAGGGTATGGCGGATACATCATCAAAGATGAGTGGTATGATCTTCCTCGATATGAGGCACGCACCATGAGCTGGTACGGTCCAGATGCTGGCGCTTACCTGAGTGAGACCTGTAGCCGAATTTTGCATAATCTTGCACAACCTAAAGCAACCGAATAAATGATTGATATCAAGAAACCGACCCTTCTGGTAGATGAATCTAAGGCCAGGGAGAATATCCGCACTATGGCCGAAAAAGCCAGGCAGAATGGCATTTTCCTCCGACCACACTTCAAGACACATCAGTCTGCTGATATTGGGTCTTGGTTTCTGGAGGAAGGGGTAAAAAAAATCACAGCTTCTTCGGTGAGCATGGCCAGGTATTTTGCAGATCATGGCTGGACGGATATTACGATTGCATTTCCGTACAACCCTTTAGAATGCAATGACATTAACCTGATAGCAGAAAAAGCCACCTTGAACCTGCTCGTAGAATCCAAGGAGGCCCTGCATCATCTGAAAGACCATGTGAACGACGGTGTTGGCTATTTTATCAAGGTAGACGTTGGCACCCGACGCACTGGCTTGCAAGTCAACCAAAAAGATATTTTGAAGCAGTTGGTGGATCAGGAGACCACAGGCCATCCTTTCCTGGGACTGCTCGCCCATGCTGGCCATTCTTACAGAGCTCGCTCGAGGAAAAAAATCCTGGAAATCTACCAGGAAGGACTCGACACACTCCAGGAGATAAGGAATGTGCTGGGTGCAAAACCCTTTGTATCCTGGGGCGATACACCAACGGCTTCTGTAGCGGAAGATCTTCATCAAATTGATGAGCTGCGAGCGGGAAATTTTGTCTTTTACGATGTGATGCAATCTCAAATCGGATCTTGCGGCCTGTCAAATATTGCCGTGGCTATGGCGTGTCCGGTGGTAGCCAAGCATGAAAATCGCGATGAGGCGGTGATCTACGGGGGAGGTGTTCATTTTTCGAAGGACGCGCTCACCCGCACCGATGGATCCAACTATTTTGGGGAGGTAGTATCATTTAATGAATCTGGCTGGCATCTGTCGGGTCAGGCTGTCCTTGACAGGATTTCGCAGGAACACGGGATCATCAAAGGAGCTTCTTCCTTCATTTCAAAATTAAAAATCGGCGATGTTGTGGGGGTTTTGCCAGTACACTCTTGTTTAACCGCGGACCTGATGCCCGGATATTTTACATTTGAAGGCAAAGTGTTAAACAAATTGAAAAAGGAACTGTGAAAAGAACGATTTCTATATTGCTCTTGGCGTGCCTGGTGCAGGTGCATGCACAAGAAAAAGATTCTTTGGATATTATGATCGGTCAAATGATCATGACGGGCATCCGAGATTATTATGATCCGGAGATCAAAGCGGCACTTGTGCGTGATCTCGAAGCTGGCAAGATTGGCGGTGTGGTCCTTTTTGAGAAAAATCTCCTGCCGGAAAATACCCAGGCCGAATTGGCCAAGATGAACGTGGCCATTCAAAAAAAAGTGGAGATACCTCTTTTCATTACCATCGATGAAGAAGGGGGACGTGTCAATCGATTAAAGCCAAAATATGGATTTCATAAGCCTCCATCAGCGCAAGCATTGGGAGAAATTGATAATGTGGACTCAACTAGATTCTACTCTGAAAAGACTGCTAAAACACTCTATGACCTGGGGATAAATATCAATTTTGCACCCAATGTGGATGTTAATATCAATCCGGACAACCCTATTATAGGGAAGATAGGTAGAAGTTTTTCGCCGGATCACAACGAGGTGGCGCAACATGCCAGGGCTTACATCGAAGGACATAATAACCACAACATCGGCACGGCCCTCAAGCATTTTCCAGGTCACGGAAGTAGCAAAAATGATACGCATCTTGGTATCGCAGACGTCTCGGATACCTGGCTGATTGAGGAAATATTCCCTTATCAGTCGTTGGTTGACGAGGGGATAGTGCGTGGTGTAATGACTTCTCATGTTGTGAATCGGTCGCTTGACGGATCGAAGCTTCCGGGAACTTTATCAAAAAAGATTGTCCAGGGCGTTTTACGGGATCATCTGGGGTATGAGGGGGTCGTATTTACCGACGACATGCAGATGAAGGCCATTGCCGATAACTACGGTCTGGAGAATGCCATCATCCTGGCTGTCAATGCGGGTGTGGATGTACTGATCTTTGCCAATAATGTGGCCGATTACAATCTGGTTACCGTGGAGCGGGTGTTTGACATTATTAAGGAGGGTGTAGCTACTGACAAAATATCAGTAGAAACTATTCGGAAGTCCTATAAAAGGGTCATGGCCCTGAAAAAAGACTTGGGCCTTCTGGAGGATAACTATCCCAAGAAACTTCAGAAAAGGTTAAAAGGCTTATATTGAGTCGATTTTTTGAAAGCGAAGGATGATCCAATACAATCCGAAATCTTGGTTTTCTCTCATATTCGATGTTTACAGTCGGTATGTAATTAAGTCCTTGCTGCCTTTATTGCTATTCCTGGGCCTCTTCACCGCCTTTTTATGTTTCATCATTATTGATGTATTGGATTGGCATTATGGAGGTACCGTGGCCTTTCACTCTATACTGGGGGTGATACTCGGACTTTTTCTTGTATTGAGGACCAATACCGCCTACGATCGGTGGTGGGAAGGTCGAAAGTTATGGGGCAAGTTGGTCAATGACACCAGACAATTGGCGATCAAGTTAAATGCCATGCTTCCGAAAGATGCCGAAGAAGAGCGGACCTTCTTTCGAAAGATGATCCCCAATGTCACTTTTGCTATGAAAGAGCACCTTCGAACCAGTATTTTGGTTGGTGAAATGGATATGGTGGATGAGGAGAGCAAGGAACTTATCATCAAAAGCAAGCATCGCCCCAATACGGTGAATAATATACTTTTTCAGCGTGTTTTGAAATTGCGACGTGAAGGAGTCCTAAGCGCTGAAGACTTATTCCTCCTCGATAAGGAGATCAAGGGGTTTACAGACATCATAGGTGCGTGTGAGCGGATTAAAAGTACACCTATACCGTATTCGTACAGTATGTTCATCAAGAAGTTCCTTTTTATCTATTCAATTACGCTTCCAGTGAGTTTTATATGGGAAATGCATTACTGGAGTATTCCCGTAGTGATGTTGGCTTTCTACTTCTTATTAAGTGTAGAATTAATAGCGGAGGAGATTGAAGATCCTTTCGGGCAGGATGTCAATGACCTGCCCCTCAATGAACTGTGTGTCAAGATCAAAAAAAATATAGCCGATATATTTTATACGTCTTATGAAAAATAAACAGGACTACTCCAATTTTTTATTTGAATGAGGCATTAATTAATTTAACTCGAGAAATAACCTAAATAACCATCTTACATTATGCATTCCGTTTTGTCTAAAATTTTCAAATCTTCAGCACTTGCTGCGCTTGCCGTTTTTTTCTGGGCCTGCGGTGGGGGTTCCTCGGAAACATCTTCTAACGCAAGTGAAGAGTTTGCGGCTGCTAAGGAAGAAATTGCCGGTGACATAGATAAATACATTAAGGACCTTCCGCCTCCATCGGAGGTTCCGTTCCTGCTAATGGCAACGGGAAGCGACTTCAATGCCGATCTGGTCAATTCACTAGACAATTCGGACCGATACACCACTTCCATTGACAAAGCGGCGTTGAACCTGGGAGTTTATGCAACCGACATAGGCTACTTGTCTTCGTACGATCAATCCGAGGATGTTTTTGCTTCAGTCGAGGTTTGCCAAACACTTGCTGAGACAATAGGTGTGGCATCTGCGATCGATATCGACCTGATCACAAGATTTGAAGAAAATATTGGTCAGCGGGATTCGCTGGCAGTATTGATAGATGAAGTAATGGCCGTAACTGGAGAGCGCCTGCAGACGCTCGACAGGCTCAATCTTGCAGCCGTAGCATTGGCCGGTTCTTTCGTGGAGGGTTTGTATATCTCCACCCAGGTGATCGCTACGTATCCGGATGACCTATTACCTGAGGCGAGCCGCAATCTGATTTTGGAGCCGCTGGTGAAAATCGTAATTGATCAAAAGAAAACGTTGGACGATTTACTTACGGTTATGCAGGAAGTGGAGCAAAGCGAAACCATCACCAATATGACTGGTGAACTCAATAAACTCAAGGCGGTTTATGACCAGGACTTGGCGGAAGTGGAGCAAAATATTGCCGACAACACTGGCGGATTCCAGTTGACAAAGGACTTGATTACTGGTCTGACAGCTGAGGTCAGCAGAATACGAGCTTCTATCATCCAATAAAAGACAAACAATATCATAGAGAAAGCATTGGAGTAATTCAATGCTTTTTTTCTTTTAATCAACCCACCGACTCATGAGTGATAACCTGCTCAAAACCATTCTCAGCTTACTGGTCATTGTTGCGAAGGAAGACGAAGTGACCTCCTCAGAGCGAGACGCTGTGTACAAGTTTTTGGAAGAAAACGTCAGCAAAGAAGAATGCGACAGGTACATGGCCTACTTTGATCGTCTTGTCAATGAAACTTCCGACGAGAACGATCGCGATGAAAAGAAGCAAATCATCAAACTGAGCTATCAGGTTAACAAGGAACTTAAGCAAGAACAGAAGCTGGTGGTGTTGTTGCGGCTTTTAGAGCTGATCGTAGCCGACGGCAATGTCAGCGAAAGAGAGAAAGAACTACTCTACCTTATCGGCAACAGTCTCAACTTTGCCACAAAAGTCCTCGATCACCTGAAGGCCTACGTTTTGGCACGTCAGCCGGATCAATTCGCTGCGAAGAGTGTGTTGGTCGTTTCCGGAGAGGAGCAAGCTGAGATTAAAGCGCATCAGTTGAAGGTCGAAAAATTTCCTGACGGATTTCTGGCTTTTTTCAACATTCCCGGAATTGACCTCTATTTTGTAAAATATATGGGCAGTGGCTCCCTCTCACTCAATGGCCAGGGATTGCCTGCAGATTCAATCAAAATATTTTCTAACGGTAGTTCTATCCGGGGCCTGGGGACAGTCGTTACGCCCGTGTATTTCAGTGATATCATTAGCGGGTTTCACAAGCAATCGCAAGACCATCAGCTGTCATTTGTAGCCGAAGATGTGAGTTTCAAGTTTACCAATGGTGACCTGGGACTAGTGGATTTTAATTTTTCCGAGCGCAATGGAAAGCTGGTTGGGATCATGGGAGGTAGTGGTTCGGGAAAATCCACCTTACTCAATGTGCTTAATGGTAATGAAAGTCCGTCGACGGGGAGTGTGCGCATCAACGGTATTGACATCCACAAAGAAGTTAAAAAGGCAGAAGGAATTGTTGGGTACGTGCCCCAGGACGACTTGCTGATCGAAGACCTGACCGTCTACCAAAACCTGTTTTTTGCGGCGAAGTTGTGCTTTAAAAATGCTTCAGAGACGGAACTGGATGGGCTGGTGATCAAAGTGCTCGGTTCGCTCGGCTTAAAGGAAACCCGGGATCTTAAAGTTGGAAACCCGCTGCAAAAGACCATAAGTGGCGGGCAACGAAAAAGATTGAACATCGGCCTGGAATTGCTTCGGGAGCCTTCGGTGATGTTCGTGGATGAACCAACCAGCGGATTATCTTCTCGTGATTCGGAAAATATCATGGACCTACTTAAAGAGCTTTCCCTGAAGGGGAAGATGATCTTTGTGGTCATTCACCAACCCTCCTCAGACATTTTTAAGATGTTTGATAAACTTATCATTTTAGATGTCGGTGGGTACCAGATCTACTATGGCGATCCGGTGGATGCGGTGAGTTATTTCAAGACTATTGTGGATCATGTAGACCGTGATCAAAGTGCTTGCATCAACTGCGGCAACGTCAATCCTGAGCAGATTTTCAATATCATTGAAACCAAGGTAGTCGATGAATATGGACGTTTTACCACTAAACGCAAGATCACTTCACAACAGTGGCATCAATACTTCACCGAAGGAATCAGTCTGGATAAAATCGAAGAGGTAAATGAGAAACCGCCTAAAACCTTGGAGGTGCCTGGCAAAATTCAGCAGTTGCTGGTATTTACGAAAAGGGACTTACTCTCAAAGCTAAGTAATCGTCAGTACCTTATAATTAATCTGCTAGAGGCCCCGCTACTGGCGTTTTTGCTGGCTTTCATTGTACGATACAGCCCGATTGGCGACGCCTATTCCTTTAAAGAAAACATCAATATTCCGGTATTTTTCTTCATTAGTGTGATCGTCGCACTTTTTATGGGACTGACTGTCAGTGCAGAGGAGATCATCAAAGATCGAATGATCTTAAAGCGAGAATCTTTTCTAAACCTTAGCCGGTCTAGCTACCTGGTTTCTAAAGTCCTGCTATTATTCGCACTCTCTGCCATTCAGACTTTGCTTTTTGCATGGATAGGCACTGGCATTTTGGAGATCAAGAGCATGACCATGCCGTATTGGCTTATTCTTTTTTCGGTTTCATGCTTTGCCAACATGCTTGGGTTGAATATTAGTTCGGCTTTCAACAGCGTGGTGACTATTTATATATTAATCCCTTTGCTTATTATTCCTCAATTGATATTGAGTGGTGTAGTAGTGAATTTCGACAAGTTGAACGAGTCACTCACTACAAGGGACAAGGTTCCTTTAATTGGGGAAATTATGGCTTCACGATGGGCCTACGAGGCGATGGTGGTCGAGCAATTCATTAATAATCCCTACAACAAGCCACTGTATCCGCTTGAGCGGGAAATGTCCATTGCAGAATATAAGAGTGTAAACTACATTCCAGAGATGCTGAAGCTCGTACAAAGCACGCTCGCGGCGAAGGGCACCAATGAGGATACATACAATTACGAATTACTGACATTGCGCAATGAGCTGCAAAAGGAACTGAAAGTAGTCGGTAGTGATCAGTTCGATATGGCACGCCTCAACGCTGACCAGTTCAATCAGGCAACAGCCGATGATCTTACGGAGTTTTTGAAGGCGCTGAGGAAGTTTTATAACAACCGCCGGAAAAAAGCTGATGCCAAAAAAGAAGCATACCTGGAAGAAAATACTGGCACCGAAGCGGCCAAGGAGGCGTACCTGGACTTCCGCGATACCTATGAAAATGAGCGAATAGCATATATGCTTAAAAACACAAGTACCAATGATCGGGTGGTACGCGCAGGTGATGAGTTGGTGCAGAAGGTCTATCCGATCTATGCAGTGAATACCAACCCGAAGCATCCGCTGGATTTCCGAACGGTTTTTTACTACCCGGAGAAGTACCTTTTTGGCGCATATATTGGTACGCCCACATTTAATTTGTTAGTCATTTGGTTTATGACCCTTGTTCTGTTTGTGACCTTGTATTTCGACGTACTTAAGAAACTGATTTCCGGGAGAAAATGATATGAAAAATTGGTTTATAGCGATTGCGGTAATTGGTTTTGGCGGCCTGATTTCATGGTGGTTAACAGGCAAAAGCGATACTGATTTAAGCGCGGAAGATAGCACCCGCAACTTTAATACGCTCACCAAATTGCTCCCGGCGCTGAATCCGGTGATGGGTGGCGAGCCTTCTAATTTTACAAAAAAAACACTGGTGATTCTTTTCAACAGCGAGTGCGAACATTGTCAAAAGGAAACGGAAAACCTAGCTAAACACATGAGGGAACTTTCCGATGCTCAAATCTGGTGGGTTTCGTTTGAAGAGGTAGAAACGATGAGTTACTTCCTGGTGCAAAAAGGTGTCACAGCACATCCCGAAACCTACGCCTTCACCATCGAACCGGAGAAAGCCATGGAAGTTTATGGTTTTTTGGGGATGCCCCAAACCTTTGTTTACCAGGATAATCGGCTGATGGATGCATTCCTGGGACCCATCACATTCGAAGAAAAGTTGAAGAAATACTTTGACTAAATAGGCACGTTGACATGCCTCTCCGCATGGTAGGAAGACCTGACAAGCGGACCTGATTCGACGTATTTTAATCCACGCCTCAAACCTTCTTCCCGGTACGCCTCGAATTGATCCGGATGAACAAATTCCGCCACTTCTATGTGCATTTTTGTGGGCTGCAGATACTGACCCAACGTTAGGATATCCAAACCATTTGCTACCAAATCATCCATAGCCTTGTGGACCTCAGCGGGAGTCTCTCCAAGACCGAGCATGATCCCGGATTTGGTGCGTTTGCCAGCATCTTTGGTGCGTTGGATTTGTTCGAGGCTTCTGGCGTATTTCGCCTGTGGCCTGACAGGTCGATAGAGCCTTTCGATGGTTTCCATATTGTGCGAAACTACTTCCTGCCCACCTTCAATCATTCGGTCTAGCGCTGACCAGTTGGCCTTCACATCAGGTATCAAGGTCTCAATGGTTGTTTCAGGACTTAATTCCTTAACCTTGACGACAGTTTGGTACCAGATCTCTGCCCCGCGATCCTTCAATTCATCTCGGTTTACCGAAGTGATCACCGCATGTTTCACACCCATCTTATGGATGGCATCGGCTACCCTTGCAGGCTCACCTTCGTCATATTCGGGAGGTCGCCCTGTTGCCACTGCACAGAAAGTACAACTCCGGGTGCACACGTTTCCCAAGATCATGAAAGTTGCTGTACCAGCACCCCAGCATTCACCCATATTAGGGCAATTGCCACTTTCACAAATGGTATGCAACTTGTTTTCATCGACGATTTTCCGGACACTGGCATACTCCTTTCCTACCGGAAGCTTTACCCGGAGCCAGTTCGGCTTTTTAACGTGCGTTTTTTCTTGCTTATTGACTGTTGGTAACTCGATCATGTGATAATTAAAGCTTTATTTTCTCGACCCCCAGAAAAGGGTGAAAAAGGCCGATGTGAAAAGGGCTCTGTTTTTTTGTGTAGGGACCAATATGATTCGTTGCGTATAGACCTCCGCCATTACACCAATCTCCACCCCAGCAACACTTTTTCTGAAGGTGCCAAATTCGAAAATAGTGGACGTTTTTGCATTTACGCCAGGAGCAAAATGACCCAAACACAATCCTTCAAATAGTCGCCCTGAGCCCTGAATAGCATTGGGTGTGGTATGTACTCTTGGATCATACCGTTCGCTTTGCCCGTCGCTTACTACGATGTAGGGAGCCACAATACCCAAGGTTGGTCCAGCCGCTGCTGCAGCATGGATTTGCACTCCCTGCTGGGGTGCCTTTTTGTATAGGATCTTCTCCAGGCCGTATTGCGCCCTGATCGCGTAAAGAAAATTTTGCTTGCCGAAAATGAAGGGTGTTCCGGTCTGAGGTGAAATGTACCGCTGCTCCTTTGGGTGCTTCACGTTCATGATTTCAAACCCAAGTGTGCGATACAGGTCGTCTCCTATGTTTTTGGAAAATTTCATAACGAAACCTCCAATAAGGCCGGAGTTGGTGTTTTTATTTACACCCCAGGTAAATTCTTTACTGTAATCGTAATCTTCTTCAAAAATCTGCCCATACCCAAAAAGGGGCAATAGCAGCATTAGCGCCAGTAATTTGCGATTCATCACTACCCTCCAAATATTTGTATTCATAACGCGCACGTAAAATTAATGGTTTGTTTATGCATATAAAATCTACGTATAAGGGAGAACTACGAACGGAGGCAATTCACTTATCCTCTGAATCTAAAATCATTACTGATGCGCCGGTAGATAACCATGGAAAGGGGCAGGCTTTTTCTCCAACGGACCTGGTAGCCGGGGCACTTACTTCATGTATGATGACCATTATGGGTATAGAAGCCGATAAACTGGGGCTTTCACTAGAAGGCCTGCGAGCGGAAACCACAAAAGTGATGTCTGCCAATCCCCGGAGGATTGCCGCAATCAAGGTGCATATGATTTGGCCAGCATGCGAGCTTTCCGAAACGCATCGGGCGTTCCTCAAAGAAAAAGCGCTTACCTGCCCGGTCGCGCTGAGTTTGCGGGAGGATCTTAGACAGGAGGTCTCCTTTGATTTTTAGGCTATTTGCTTGTTGCTGTTGGCCACTTCGACTATTTCCTGATAGTCAATGCCAAAATGGGAAGCTTCATGTACGGGTTTTCCCCCTTTGAGCATGATCACCTGGGGTGATTGATGCGTGATGCCAAGCTTAGTGGCAATGGCATTTGAAACTTCCCGGTACCGGATCAGGTCGAGAAAATAGGTTTTCAATGCGGGAACCTCATTTTCATTCCATCGTCGTTCTAATCTATCCAGAGAAGCAGCGCTGATGGAGCATCGTGTACTGTGTTTAAAGATCATCACCGGCTGTTGTTGCGACTCAGCCAAAAGTTGATCGATACTTTCAACTGATTGTAATTCGTTCCAATTCATACTAATTGTTCCAGATTTCTCTCTCTTTCCTATCAAACTTTGGTTTGGAAATCTTATCCTTAACAGCTTGAGGCTGTTCTTTGTTCCGATTAAGTTTGACAATAAGCAAATTCCATTTTCGCATACTCTCTCTGAAAAAATCGCTGCTAACTAATGTGGCTCGCTTGTATTTGAAACTTGGGTGAAGATTTTTGGCTTTGATTACTTTCAATTTGTACGGTCCCAGGTAGCTGGCGATGGCTCGTGCATTGTAGCTATGGTCTTGTGGCAGGACACGGACTGGGCCCATTGAGGAAGAAGCATACCGGTTGGGACGGAGGTTTTGCCATACTTGTTTCACAAAGAGATTGAAAGTCATAGTGCCGGTATATCGTGGCTTGACTTTAAAGTCCTTATAGGCGAAAGGCGATCCGGGCGAGTACCTGGGCGCTACCACAAAATCCGCTTTTGTGAATGGCATACCCTGTGAGTACCTGGGTCTTACCACCCATTTTTGATTCCTAAACGGTGAGCCGGGAGAATATCTTGGCGAAACTCGGGCCAAATCTCTTTTTGTAAAGGGCTTCGACGGTGAGTATCGGGGCGCGACTACAAAATCGCGGCCGGAGAACGGCTTACTGGGCGAATACCTGGGCGCAACGCGGAATGCCTGACCTCTGAAGGGAGATCCTGGTGAAAATCTGGGGCGGACCACAATTGTCTGTCTACCAAAAGGGGAACCACTTGAGTACCGTGGTTTGACAGGGCCGCCCGTGGAGGTGCGGCCAAAAGAAAGCGATCTGGGCGCTACAAACCTGCCAGTGCTACCCGGAGGAGCTACCGACTGACCCTTCTTTCGGAACAATCCAAAGCCACGACGCTCCTTTTTGACAGTTTTAAGGCGCTTCTCAGTATCTTCCAGCAACTGAGCTTTTGTCGCCGGGGTTAGTGCCAGGAGAAAAAATCCTACAATCGATATGGTTGCTGCTAATCGCAAAAGCAGGGAGTCACTTCAAAGATTGCCAATTAAGGCCAGAAACTCAACAAATGGGTAATCACTGTCAGTAGTTCAACAACTGAGTTACCTTTTCTTCTAACCTTTGTTTTGGCAGAAAATTGCCTTCCAGTGCCGCCGCGAATGGTACCGGCGTATCCAATGAGGCTACTCGCACAACCGGAGCGTCAAGTTGCTCGAAACAATTTTCGCCTACCCAGCTGGCAATTTCTGACCCAATGCCTCCAGTCATTGTATCCTCATGAAGCACAATCAGCTTGTGGGTTTTTGCCACCGAAGCAGCTACGGCCTCTCTGTCCCAGGGTAGAAGCGATCGAAGGTCTATGATTTCAATCGCAGCGTCTGATGTTTTTGCTACTTCCATTGCCCAGTGTACACCCATCCCATAAGTAACTATTGTCAGATCAGCTCCTTCTTTGACAACCGTAGCTTTACCGATCTCCGTGGTGAAATATGCTTCTGCTACCGGTGCGGACATGGATCGGTAGAGGTATTTGTGCTCAAAAAACATCACGGGGTTGGGGTCGTCAATAGCTGCACAAAGCAGTCCCTTGGCATCCACAGGGTTTGATGGGTACACAATTTTCAATCCCGGTGTATGGAAAAACCAACTTTCATTGGACTGGGAGTGAAAAGGCCCAGCGCCAACGCCGGCGCCTGTGGGCATTCTTATGACCACATCCGCATTTTCGTCCCAGCGATAATGGATTTTCGCAAGGTTATTCACGATCTGATTGAAGCCGCAGGTAACAAAGTCTGCAAATTGCATCTCCATGACGGCCTTCATCCCGGAGATACTTAGTCCCAACGCCGTACCTACTATAGCAGACTCACAAAGTGGTGTGTTGCGAATTCGCTCCTTGCCGAATTTTTCTACAAAGCCTTCGGTAATCTTAAAAACGCCACCGTATTCTGCAATGTCCTGACCCATCACCACCAGATCTTCGTGCTTTTCCAAACTTTGTTCCAGGCCGTCGGATATAGCATCCACGAATCTCATGTCCTTCTCATTGCCTGATGGCTGGACGACCTTTTGCGTGAAAGGCGCATATACATCCCGCAATTCTCTTTCGTCATCAGCGGCCACGGGTGCTTCGGCAAATGCGGACTTTACAGCTACATTTATTTCATCTTTGATCGCTTTACGGATGGTGTCGATTTCCTTTTGACTGATTTTTTCCGTTAACAGGAACCGTTCATAATTTTCAATGGGGTCCTTTTTGCCCCAATGCTCCATGAGTTCTTTGGGAACATATTTCGTGCCTGATGCCTCTTCATGTCCGCGCATCCGGAAGGTGCGCGCCTCAAACAGGATAGGTCGGGGGTTTTCGCGGATGCTTTCAACCAGCGGTTGGAGCTCGTTCAACACCTCGAGAATGTTGTTGCCATCGACACTGTGGGCTTCCATTCCATAGGCCGGACCTTTGACCAAAAAAGACTCAAAATTGAATTGCTCGCGACTTGGCGTGGACAATCCGTATCCGTTGTTTTCAATAACGAAAATCACGGGTAAATTCCAGACGGAAGCAACATTGAGCGCCTCGTGAAAATCACCCTCGCTGGTACCACCATCGCCGGAAAATACCAGCGTCGCTTGTTTAGACTTTCGGAGCTTTTGAGCCAAAGCGATACCATCTGCGATGCCCAGTTGTGGGCCCAGGTGTGATATCATGCCTACAATATTGTACTCCTGAGTTCCGAAATGAAAGCTGCGATCACGTCCTTTGGTGAAACCACTTGCTTTCCCCTGGAATTGGGCAAATAATTTCTGCATTGGCACACCCCTGGTAGTGAACACGCCAAGGTTGCGGTGCATCGGAAGCACATACTCATCTTTTGACAAGGTCAACGCCGCGCCTACCGAAATAGCTTCTTGCCCTATGCCGGAAAACCATTTGCTGATTTTCCCCTGGCGCAACAATATGAGCATTTTTTCCTCAATTAGCCGAGGTGTCACCAGCGCTTCGTAGATCGACAGCAACTGCTTCTTGGATCGTTTATTCCTTTTGAATTCCATTGGGGCGAAAAATTCCGTAAAGCTAGCCGGATAACCTGGAAAGGGGGATATTATTTTGTAGGTACTTTTGCCAGCATGATCCACTTTGAGCAGTTTGAGTTACCCAATGGATTGAAGGTTATCGTACACGAGGATCCGCAATCTTCCATGGTCTGCTTGAATCTGCTGTATAAAGTTGGGTCACGCAATGAAGCCTCCGATAAAACGGGATTCGCTCACCTGTTTGAGCATTTGATGTTTGGAGGGTCACGGCATATCCCCAATTTTGACGGTCCATTGCAACTGGTAGGCGGCGATAACAATGCCTTTACCAGCACAGATATAACCAACTACTATATTACAGTGCCAGCCCACAATGTCGAAACGGCTTTCTGGCTCGAGTCGGATCGGATGTTGAGCCTTTCCTTTGACCCCAAGGTACTTGAAGTGCAGCGCAAGGTGGTCTTGGAAGAATTTAAGCAACGCTACCTCAATCAGCCGTATGGTGACATTTGGCATCATATTCGACCAATGGCCTATACGCAGCATCCTTATGCCTGGCCAACCATTGGCAAAGAGCTGTCACACATCGAACAGGCAACGATGCAAGATGTCAAGGGGTTTTTTGGTAAGTTCTACGTACCCGGAAACGCAGTGCTTGTCCTTGCGGGTGGCATCACCGTCGACCGTGCGAGAATGCTGGCGGAAAAGTGGTTTGGGCCGATCCCCGCGGGCGCCGAACTTGATGGAGCATTGCCTGTGGAACCTGCCCAAACTTCAAGGCGTCACGCAGAACTGGAAGCGGATGTGCCTGCCAATGCTTTTTACAAGGTCTTTCACATGTGTGATCGTATGGCCCCGGAATATTACGCTACGGACCTGTTGAGTGATATCCTTGGGAGAGGCAAGTCTTCACGTTTCCATCGGGAACTGGTAAAGGAGAAAGGACTGTTTCACAATGTCTCCAGCTACATTACAGGTAGCGCAAGTCCGGGCCTTTTTGTGATCAGCGGAAAACTTGCCGAGGATGTGAGTTTTGATCAGGCAGAACAGGGCATTGGTGAGATTGTTGATAGGGTCATAACCGGGGGAGTTTCCGAGGAAGAACTCACCAGGGTGAAAAATCAAGCAGAATCATCTACTGTATTTGGCGAGTTAGAGGTGCTCAATCGGGCAATGGGCCTAGCTTATGGTGATTTTTTGGGAGACCCGGATTTGGCTAACAAAGAATTGGACCACATTCGAAGGGTCAAGCACGCCGATTTGCAACAAGTGGCCGACAAAATTTTAATTGATAATAACTGTAGCTCGCTTTATTACAAAAAGCGTGTCGCCTAAAACGGAAATACATGAAACCCAACATTAGAATTGGCTATGGATACGACGTGCACCGGCTGGTAGAGGGCGTCCCCTTCTGGCTTGGAGGAATTGAGATCCCCCATACCCATGGTGCCTATGGGCACTCAGATGCAGATGTACTCATCCACGTCATTTGCGATGCTTTGTTGGGAGCAGCTAACCTTAGAGATATCGGCTACCATTTCCCTGACAATGACCCGGAATATAAGGGCATTGATAGTAAAAAGTTGCTCAGGAAGGTGGTAGAGTTGGTGCAGGACGAGGGATACGAAATCGGCAATGTTGATGCTACCGTTTGCCTACAGTCGCCGAAAATCTCACAATACATCGACAACATGAGAAAATGTCTGGCAGAAGTGATGGAGGTCGTGGAGAAAGATGTCTCGGTGAAGGCCACAACAACCGAAAAGCTAGGTTTTGTGGGTCAGAAGGAAGGTGTGTCAGCCCATGCTGTCGCTCTTATTTATGAACCCGATAACCCCACGATAGTCCGGCGGTTCCCTTGAAACTTGATAGTCCTGGGTCTTGGTTTCTGGTTTTTTGTTCTTGATTCGGGGCCAGGAGCTGTAAAAGCCAGAGAAAGTGAAATTCCAGGCAGAAAATGT
The DNA here is from genome assembly GCA_965242775.1 of Cyclobacteriaceae bacterium. Classification (GTDB taxonomy): domain Bacteria; phylum Bacteroidota; class Bacteroidia; order Cytophagales; family Cyclobacteriaceae; genus JAWPMT01. The sequence continues at coordinate 193,049 of CBDETI010000024.1, read as the reverse complement.
GGGTCGATTATAATGGAGCGAACATAAATCCCTTGTTGCCATTACAAGGATTAATAAATTCATAAAGACCATCAATGGTCGCAGGTTCCAGCATGTAAATTTCTCCATCACCAAAAATGTCATCGATCAACGCCTCAAAATTGTCGATTGTGGTGCCGGTGGAATCATCGTTGACAATGAAATTATCCACAAAATTGAGTCTGAAAACATTCCCTACCCGCTCAAATTCATATTCGCGCAGGTAAAACCGTGGGATGTTGAATTCATCGAGGGTCACAAATCCTACGGCATTTAATTCCTCGCCATCCTGTAATTGGAAACCAAGGTACCACTGCGTGGCAGCGACCGGGTGGGGAAATACGTCCTCTACCTGCTGAAACAAGGGTTCATCATCGCCATCAAAAACAAACACCCCGTTGATGCCATAGGCACTACCGCTTCGTGCACTAAATGAGCTGTGTGTTTGCAATAAACTACTGGTCATCTGGAATGACCCCAACCCAGGGGCGGTTCCGCTGAACCTGGTAAGTGTTTCGGTTTCTCCCTCGCAAAAACTTCCCGTGGGATTACTCAGGTTCCCAATCGGGATACTGGAGATGCTGTAACTTCTGACTCCCATTCGGAAGGTGATGGGTTGTTCGGGTTGAATGGCACCATTGACCACTGTATAAGTTCTCAGTTCGTTGATTTCAGTCCGGTTGGTGCTGGTCCCGAATTCCTCCAGGGTCGATCCCGAGGAAGCGCCATGAATGCGCACCCTTCTGGAATCAAGATCCAATGTCAATGAAATCGTGATATCGTCCGAAGGGATGTAAATGTTGTAGGGAGCAAACAAGCCAATCTGACCAATATTTTCCCTCTGAAAGAAATTACCAGTAGCCAACAATCCTAAATCATCCGCTTGCAACAGACTGGCGTCCGACGCTGAAGCTGGCAGAAAGGTGAGAATACTCGCGTCGGATTTACTTCTGAAGACCAAGCCTCCACCATCGATCTCATTCACAAAAATGAATTCAAACTCGCCGCCGAACGAGGAATTTTGTTGCTCAAAAAAGTAATGGAATAATCCATAGGTTTCCATGATCAGCTGCAGACCCTGACGACTATCGATGCGGTAGGTGATGGTATGATCACGAAACTCACCACCATTGACGGTTACGTCGGAACGGATTCTCAGTGTGCCATCTTCATTGAAATCCAGGAGAATGATAAATGTTCCACCCGAATCATTAGGCCGATAGTCGATCCGCCAACCACTGGCCGGAGCCGTTAACTTACCCTGCAAATCACCGGTTGCTTCTGCAACCCGGTCCTCAACGGAAGGTAATTGCGGTTCATCGTCGAACCCACAACTCCAAAGCACTACCGTCAATGCGCCGAAAACCAGGTACTTATTCAGTCTTCTCATAGTCGCCTTTGAATAGCTGCTCTCAATGATTCCAGGTTTACGCCGGTCACGCGCTGATAATGATCGCTAATGGCTGCAAGCTTGGTGCTGATCAGCGTTTTACCGTCATTAATCGTTACACAATCATCGTCTTCACAGTCCGGGTCTGTGGTGATGAAGTTGGCATCAAATTCAGGGTCAAAAAGGAAAAATGCCACGGTTTCCGCAAAATCTTCGTTGGGTGAGGACGTGGAATAAGGAGACACAAAACCCCGATTAAGTGCATCGCCATCGCTCAACACGAACCAGGACCCTGGCCCGGTGTAACCGGAGGCCGCAATGGTTTCGAAGGCATTGGGAAGCTTGTAACGCTGATGTACCGTGTGGGCAAATTCATGATAAATGGTTTGCAATTGGAGGTCTCTCCATTCAAAATCTTCCAGATCGATCATGTTGACCTCCGTGATGGTAATCTGCGCTCCGGCATCGGCCGTTCCCAGCACGCGGTTTCCGTCGGCGTTGATAATTTGTCCGCCAAGAAAAACGATCTCAGCAGGCACATGATCTGCGAAAAAGTCCCTTCCATTTGCAACTTCCAGATAAGGATTGATCCAAAAGTTGTCAAGAAAATCGAGCATAGGCCTCACGAGTTCCACGCGAACAGGTGTTGTTCGTTGGCCCGGGGTTAAGTAATTATCTACAAATCGGTAGCGGATGGCCATTCCCCACTGCTGGGTGAAATTTTGCTCGATGTACCGATCCAGGTCACTTTCTATCGAAACATTGGGTTCCTGTACCGGAACATTCAATTCTTCGTCAGGATAACAGGAAGATAGCAGCACAGCGGTCGTCATTCCAATCATCCATCCACATAAGTTTTTTCTCTTCACCATACCTCTCTTCATTATCTTGGATTTGGCTCTAAACCACCCACGTCGACTGCCGAGGTGGGTATTTGCATCACTTTTCGTAAATCCTCACTTTCAAGGACCGCTCCTGTCGTACGCTGTACTCTTAGGTCATATCGTTTTATGTCCCACCAGCGCATGCCCTGCATGATAAATTCTTTGCGTCTTTCAAGCAGAACGATGTAGCTCAAAACATCGTTTTGGGCATTCCGGGATCCTATGAAGTTTTGGATTGTCTCAAGGTCCAATTCAGGATCACCTCCTGTAAACCTTCTGTTGGCAAGCACTTGCATGTCGGCAATGGCTCCGTCCAGATTTCCAAGCCAGGCATTGGCTTCGGCACGGTTCAGCAAAACTTCTTCTCCGGAAAAAGCAATGTGAATGTAGTAAGGGAATCCCACGTTGGAGTTCAGGTTCAATCGCTGGAAAAGATTCTCGTACCGGGCAGGAAGCAGCGATTCAAAGCCTTTTACAAATGCTGGATTCTCCCGCATATCAGTCAATCCGCCAAAGGGGGTAAATCCGAATAAATCTCCATAGTCATCTCTGCCTGGGCCAAAAGCAAAATCGGGCCTTTGAACCAGGGAAATTTTTCGCATCAAGAGCAAATTGCCTGCTTGATCTGGCGAAGTGTATAACCGTGGATATTCAATAACCGAGGACCGGGCCAACAGGAATTCCTCCGAAGTAAGGTCCTTGATAAAAGCATCTGGATTGTTTCCCAGCAGCTCGTTGCTGTATTGCAACGACGTGCGAAATTCTCTTTTGAACAGATAAAAACGCGAGGCAAAAGCAAGCGCGGCATTCCTGTTGAAATGGTATTTACCTGAGTTCTCAAAGAAAGTATCGTCTACCAGGTCCAGCCCTCGCAAGAGGTCATCTTCGATTTCATCGTACGTCTCTTCCACCGAAAGCCTTTCATAAGAGGCAAGGAACGTCGTTTCCGGTTCTTTGACGTAGGGAATACCCAAATCAGTCGAAGCATCATCCTCATCGTAGTGCTGGCTAAACATATTCACCAGCATAAAATGATGATACGCCCTTATTAGGCGCGCTTCCCCCTCAATGGCTTGTTTTCGGGCCAGCTCTTCCTCGGAATTAGCGGGCAGCGCATCCAAAATGGAAAGCACTTCATTGGCATGGGAAATGGCTTCATATGCCGCAAACCAATAGTGATCGGGCGTATCTTGCTCCGTCGGGCCCGTGGTTACCTCTTCCCAATTGAAAATTTGTCGGTGGCTCGTCCGTATGGTCGTCCCGGTAGTAAAAACCACGTCATCCGTCATCCAATCTGTGAAGTTGGGACTGGAATCGGAGTAACCATTGACAAGCACTTGCGCAGCATTTTCCAGGTCCTCGAGTGCGACACGATTATCAGGATTTTCATCCAGGAAATCATTACAACCGGAGAATGCCAATACCCCCGCCAAAGCGAGGCTTCTTGTGTTTATAAGATGTCGTATTCCGTGTTTTTTCATTAGAATCCAACATTTAAAGTGAATGTAACAAGTCTGGGTTGTGGCAAGGCCACACCTCCAGTACTGAAGAATTCAGGGTCTTGACCCCTTAGGTTTTCCCTGTCCGAATACAACAAAGCCAGATTTTGGCCTTCCAGTGAAACCTGCGCAGTATTGAAACCTACTTTGCTCACGAAATTGTTCGGCAGCTGATAGCTTAATCTCACGGTCTTCAGGCGTACATAGTCTCCACTGGCCACTCGTTCGGTACTTTTATTGTATAGCTGATAGGCAAGCGAAACATCGCCATTGGATTGCGCTACATTTCGATCCACAATGGTTGGGATGTTGGTCAGGTTTTCGTCGCCTGGCACCGCCCATCGGTCTACCAGTTGACCAGGTAAGGCATCAAAGTCGGTATAAGTGGCAAAGAAGGCGTCGTTCAGCCGGATTTTGTAGCCGAACTTGTAGGAGAAAAGCACATTGAGGCTAAGTCCCTTCCAGGAAATGTTGTTCGTGAAACCGCCGGAACCGCGAGGCTCCGTTGATCCCTCATAGACGAGTACATCTTGCAAACCGTCACGATCCTGCAGGTCAAACTGTAATACTTGCTCACCATCTGCATTCAGGAAAGTCGGCACCCCTGAGCTATTCAGACCTGCAAAATTGATAGAGAAAAGCGATCGCCTGGGTCTTCCAATGACACCCGCACCATTTTGGCCAATCGCGTCAACGAACCGAGGGCCAAAGTCCAGGTTGGTGATCTTGTCCTGGCTGTAACCCATGTTGAGGTTAGTGGTCCACTTCAAGCCATTTCGATCGAAGTTGGTGGTGTTAATGGAGAATTCAAACCCCTTGATCTCCATATCGGCAAAGTTGCCCACTTTAAGTCCCTGTCCGCCAATTCCGCTTGTCTGGACGGTGCCTATCAGGTCAAAAGAATTTCGAATATAGTAGTCGGCGGTGACGGTGATCTTCCTATTTAACAGGGAGAAATCAGCTCCAATATTGAATTCCCTAAGCTTTTCCCAGGTCAATTCTGTGTTGGTAAGGTCCTGGATAAAAAGTAAGGGCTCCTGATCGGTTGGCCGAATGGTTACATCCGCTTGCAAATTGAGCAACGCGCTCGCACTTGGTGGCAGATTGCCGGATAAACCGTAAGTACCTCTGATCTTCAAATCCTGAATAAAGGGCACGGCATCCATGAATGGTTCATTATAGGCGTTCCAGGCGCCACTCACATTCCAGGTAGGAAGGAAACGGGCCTGTTGGCTTCTTCCAAGTTGGTTGGAACCATCGTACCGAAATGTGAAATTGGCTACGTACTTCGAATTGAAAGCATAGCCGCCATTCAGAAACCAGCCTATGAAGCGATCTTTTTCTTCATTTAAGGAGAAGTACTCGATGTTTTGCAAGTTGAAAAACTCGATGATATTGGGATCGGTGATGACAATGCCCCCACTTTGATAGATCACACCAAGACCAGTAGTACTGGTTTCCGTCCGGTTAGTCAATCGAACTTCCTGACCGGCCAACACATTCACTTCATGGATCGTATTGAAAGTCTTTGACCAGTCACCGCTCACCCTGCTGAAAAAAGCAAGTAGATCGCTTTGATCGAGGTAATTGAAACCTCCTTGAGGTAGTACCACCACCGGATTCAATCCGGGATCATCCGGATCCTGAAAAAGTAAGTTGTTTGCGTCCTGGATAAATTGTGTGCCATTGGCGCGAAAAGCTTCTGCCTGGTTGGCGTTTTCTGTGACTATATGTTCCCGGTTGGTGTTGGCATAGCGGATCTGCATCACACCCTTAAGGTTGAGGTTTTCGATAGGTGAATAATCGAAATTCGTTTGCGCAGACACGTCGATTACTTCGATATCGATGAAGTTGTTGTCTAGCTCATGTAGAATATTGAAAGGAGCGAAGTTGCGACGAAAAAATTCCAGGTTGCCATTTTCATCAAATGGCCGAATGGATCGTGCCGTGTTGATACTGTAGCTATATGGATTGATGTCAAAGTCACGGTTAAACTGGCCTGTGATCGGATCTAGTTCCCGATTTCTTGTCCCAGGAGCCTGCTGATCACGGTAGCTGGCATTGAGTTTTAAGCCAAAAGTGAATTGGTCGGAAATGAAATAGGTATTTCGCGCCGTTCCGGTAAATCGATTAACCTTATCGGCGATGGTCTGACCTTCGTCACCCAGGTAGCTAATGGAATAGTAGCTATTGTTTTTTTCACTTCCCGCCGTGAAGCTGAGCGAATGTTGCTGTTGCAAACCGAAATCCCGGAAAAGCACATCGAACCAATCCGTGTTGGCATTTTCATATTGGTTGAGGAATTGTTCATTGAAGCTACCCCCGGGTCCCCAGTCCAATTGGTGATTGGCGATGAGGGTGTACATTTTACCTAAAGCGCCGTAGTTGCGTGCACGAACGGCCGTACTGATATCAATCAGGCCCTTGCTCGCCAGCTCCCTGTAGACGGAAAGTTCTTCTGCCGAATTGAGCAGATCAAATTGGTTGTACGTAGGCCTGAGTTTGCCGGAGAAATTGGCCGAATAGTTAACCCGAAGTTGGCCGCTTTTCCCGCGCTTGGTAGTGATCACGATCACGCCGTTGGCTGCGCGAGCACCGTAGATCGCGGTGGCAGAGGCATCTTTCAGTATTTGAAAAGATTCAATATCGCTGGGGTTAAGGTTGGCGATGGAAGAGCTTACCAGGGTGTTTGCATTACCGGAGATCAGGTCGTCGGTATCAACATTTTGCAGATCCTCGAGGATCACCCCATCCACCACGAACAGGGGTTGGTTATTACCATTCAGGGAAGCGTTACCTCGGATACGGATCCGTGGCGCCGTACCGAAAGTACCCGACACGTTATCGACATTCACACCAGCTACCTGCCCTTCCAGGACCCGGCTCACGTCCACCATGCCCTGCGGACGGATATCGTCCATTTTAAGGCTCTCTGAAGCGCCGGTAAACAGTTTGCGGTCTACTTCCTGGAATCCGGTGACCACCACTTCCTGGGTGAGGATAGCGTCTTCCTGCAGACTGACATTGACATTGGATTGGCCATTGTAAATGACTTCCTGTGTCTTCATGCCGATCATACGGATTTCCAGTATGTCGCCGTTACTGCCTGTAATGGTGAAGTTGCCGTCCAGATCGGATACGGCCCCTTTTTCGGTATTTTGGTTGAAAATGGTGGCCCCAATGAGAGGCTCACCGTTGTTATCCTTTACTTTCCCCCGAATGGTTTGCTGGGAAAAAGCTGCGAGACTTATGAACAATACAACAACCGCTAAACCAACCCTCCTCATGCCTGCTACTTTTTCGGTTTATTGTAGTTCAAAGAAGAAATCTACGTCCAGGAACTGATTGTCATTAACGGGTGCGAAAAGTGTAATAAATCCAGTCCTGCCATCTCCTGTCCAGGTGGTTGTGACGTTATTGGATAAAGGATTAAACCTAACCCCGAACATCACTTCAGACTCTTCTATATTGATATTTTCAAAGTCTCCATCAAAATCAGCCAGTACGACAACCCATTCTTCATTAGTTAATTCAATACCCTCGCCAAAAGAACCTGCATTCACCTGGTTGCCGATGGGTGTACCTGTCACGTCAATGTAAATACCATCTGTAAGAAAATCTGGATTAGAAGGGTCTACTGGTGCCAGCTGAATAATCACATCTGCATAGGAGGAGTCTGTGGGTGCGTCAGGATCCCATGGGGTCCCATCATTGTCTAATGGCAAGGCCGAAATCAAATAGGCGGTCAAGACTCTTTGAAGTACAGAAACATTCTCTGTATAAACCACCTCCTGACCATCCACGGCAGTCGCGGTTAGGGTTACTTCATAAGTACCCGGCTCTTCAAAGGTATGGGTGGGACTCACTTCTGTTGAGGTATTGCCGTCGCCAAAGTCCCAGCTGTAGCTATTGGCGTTGGTTGTGAGGTTGTCAAACATGACTGGAAGGGCCACTTCCACAAACTCCGGGTCAGTTTGAAACTGTGGATCCAGGGCAGGAATTTCCACATCATCTCCGCTACAGGAGTAGAGAAAGACGAGTGGCGTGAGCAATAAATACAGTAAATGCTTCTTCATAATGATGATTAACTAGTGCTTTCGGCGAAAGTTATTAACTAATAATCAATATTCATATGTCTTTCCCTTACAGCAAGCGTCGGAAATTGGTAATCGATTTGACCAATGCCGTGATTATTTATGCCAGGTTTTCGTGGTGTTGACACCAAAATTACCCAGAAGTGGGTATTGCGAAGAAAGTCGATTATTGGTTCTTTTTGGGAACCAAAAAAAGGCATCCATGACTTCCCGCAGCTTTACCACCTTATTAACAATAATTCTTCTGTCTTCACCGAAGGCTCTTTCTCAGGATCTTACTATTACTCGATATGGTGACCATTCCACTTCTTCTGTACCAATAAACGTGGGATCCGGAAATAGTTTTTTTGGCTACGACGCAGGACCAGATGTTGTTAGTCAAAGTGGAACTTTTCCATTCATCGATTATGACGCCTTCAAGAACTCGTTTTTCGGGGCGTTCGCGGGAAATGCCATTACCACTGGAGACCACAACGTTTTTCTTGGGTACAACTCGGGAGGTGCGAATGTCAGCGGCTCTCATAATATTTTCATCGGATATAGTGCTGGTTCTCAAGAACTGGGCTCCAATAAACTCTACATCGACAATTCGGGTACCAGCAGCCCCCTGATCTGGGGGGACTTTGCCGCCAATGTCATCAATATCAATGGCAAGCTGGGTGTGGGGACCACCTCGCCAACCATGAAATTCCAGGTGAACACTACCGGAACTGATCCTGCCCGGGCGGCTTTCACCGCGACAGGGAGTGGCATCGCTGGTGTGTACTTCGACGCAGCCAATGGCGATCTGGCGGGAGGAGATTACGGTAGCCTCATTCAAAACAATGATCTGTCCATAGAACTCAACAACTACGGGCCCAACCCACTCCACTTTCGGACTTCCGGGGCCAATCGGCTCACGGTTTTGGGCAATGGGAATGTAGGTATCGGCACGGACTCGCCTTCGTTTCCGCTCGATGTAAATGGCAACATGGGGGTCACCGGTGACCTGACACTCACAGGCCACGTCAATTTCAGCAACAATAGCTACCTGGACGATGACACCTCTCCGGGAGGTACCAGCGACGATTGGCTTCACTTCAACGGCTACCTGGAGATGCGTTCAAATACTGATAATTATGGCATTGTTCTTCGCGATAAGGATGCTTCGGACTACCTGGGGATTACCCAAAGAGACGGCCAGTCCTATTTTTCGGACAATGGGGTCTATTCGAATTATTTTCTTAAAGGGAATGGGGCAAATGTCTATACGCGAGGCGACCTCTACGTGGAAGGGGATGATATCTATTCCAATTCAGGGACCTTGTATCTCAATGGAGAAGATGATGTGCGGATTGCCATGGACTACAACAACAACGATGCAGACAGCCGAAGCATCCTGTTTGGGAAAAATGACAGAGGTCTAAGTACCGATTGGCTGGAATTGATGCGTATCCAGGAAAGCGGCAATGTAGGCATTGGCACTACCTCACCGGCGAATAAACTTTCGGTGGCGGGCGGAATAGATGTCAATGACTATTTACGCCATAGTGGTGACACAGATACCTACCTCGGGTTTTCTGGCGATGACCAAATCACGCTGCAAACTAAGGGGGTAGAACGGCTGGTAGTGGAGCCCAATGGCAGGATTGGGATAGGCAGGACACCCTCGTTCGAATTGGACATGTCAGGAACACTGCGAACCAATGCCATTCGCGGTACCAACTCCGGAGGTGCTTTGAAGGTCGAAACGGATCATGGTTACGTGCAGTTGGGCCCCAGAAACGATACCAATGACAGGATGCAATTTATTACCGATAGGGATCATTTTTATTTCAACAGAACACTTCGGGTACTGGGTCAAATTGATGCCCACAACGCCGACCTGAGTTTGCGAACCACATCAAATGCCCTGACAGTAAAATGGTCCACAGCCAATACCCACGTCCATCAGGACTTGATCGCCGAGGGGAATGTGGATATGGTCGGCGCTTTGCGGCACGAGGGTGATTTAGATACTTGGATGGGGTTTGGGTCAAACGATGAAATCTCATTTAATACCGCTGGAACAGAACGGTTAGTGGTCAGGCCAGACGGTAGCGTTGGTGTTGGTAGGACACCTGATTTTCCGCTTGATGTGAATGGGGCTACTAGAACCCATAGCATTAGGGGTATTGAAGATGGTGATGCACTGAAAATACAGACGCAGCATGGCTATGTCAACATGGGCCCCCAGAACCCATCCTGGGCTCATTTCGCCACAGACCGCCCAAAATATCTTTTCGATAAGCCCTTATATTTTGAAGGAGGAGAAATAAGCACACTCAATTCGGACATGGTCATATCTGTTTCTGGAGATACTGCTATTGTGATTGACAATGTGGACGAGGATATCACGGTCAAGGGAGATTTGATTTTGGAGCAGAATATGAAGTTGAACAAGTCATATATCCGCGAAGACAATAGCTACGAAGACTTACTGGTAATGAACAGCGACGGGTCGCTTGCCACCAGGGAAGTACAATCTATCGAGAGCCCGTGGTTATTCGAGGAAATCCTGGTAGGTCAGGATAGCATTCTACGCATTATCTGTCCGGACACTACTGTTGTTGGAGAGCCTTTGGAAGTGGGTCAGGTGCTTGTTGACGTGATCGACTTGAACGGGAATATTAAGATCGGTCCCAATAGTTACATCGATGATGACCTGGATCCGGGAGATAATGGTGATGACCCTGATGACTGGATGAAATTTACGGATTGGATTGAATTTAAATCGGTAAGTGATTCATTTGGTATCAGGCTGTACGATAAAACGAGCTACCTGGACTTTTTGAACCTCCATCACAGTAATGGCACCTCCTATTTGTCTAATGGGAGTGCTCACACAAAATACTTTATGAAGAGTGTAGGCCGCAATGTGACCTTTGCCGACACTGTTTCGATACCGAATTTAAAGGCAGGCAATGCGGCGAGTGATACCACCTTCATTCTGACGATCGACAATGATAATAACTCTGTTGATGAGGCGCATTTTACGATACGGCGTGATGGTAACGGATTTTACGATGATATATTCCGTGTGGGAGAGAATGGGGATGTCAATGTCCTCATAGGTAACCTCGAGATAGATACCGGAAATGTGCAGCTTGGCATGGGGGATCTGCTTGTGGAGGATGGCAGCGGCTATTTTTCTGACAGTCTGGTAGCCAAGGGTGGCCGGTTGAGCCATGATTTGGTGCTTCGGGATTTGTGGGGTCGCAGGGGTGATTTCAAGGGTAATGTGAGTGCGGTCGACTTTTTGGCTAGCGGCGACGGACATTTCACTAAAGCTGTTCATGCAGACAGTGTGATCGCCAATTGGGGCTACTATGAAAACGATGTTCGACTGGACAACCTTACCGCAGCAGGCAATGGCACTTTTACCGGGCATGTGGCAGGAGACAGTCTTTATACTGCTCATGGGGCCAATGTTGCCGGGCTCCTCACTTCGGGAAGTCTCAATACCGGTGCCGCTTCCCTGGCGGCCACAGAGATTTCTTCAACGCTTACAGTTGCAGGAGCCAGTGATTTGAATGGTGGCTTGTCAACGACAACCATTACAGCCAGTGGGTCCAGCGCCTTGAATGGTGGTGCCACCACAACAACGCTTACGGCTTCTGGAGCGGCAGCCCTTAACGGGGGTATGACCACCTCTACCATAACCGCAAGCGGTCTGAGCACTTTGAATGGCGGGGTGACCACCACCACAGTGACCGCTAATTCAGGAACGGTTCAAGGGACTTTAAGATCCGGGGGAATCCAGATCACTGCTTTGGCTGCTGACGAGACACCCTATTCTGAGGAATTAGCGGTATTCGACGAAAATGGCGTAATACAGAAAAGACACATCTCCACGTTCAATCTGAGTCCATGGACCATGGACAATTATGGCAACATATCCTTTACCACTGGACTGACCGGCGTACAAGGTTTGGAAAGCAGTGTGTATGGTTCGGGTGTTTCCGGGCTCAGTGTTCGCGGCAACGGGTCAGAAGTTTTCAGAGTGGATAGCGAGGGCTTTGTGCAAGCCAAAAAGTTGAAGTTAAGACTGACAGGTTGGTCTGACTTTGTGTTCCGCTCAGGTTATCACTTGCGGCCATTGGAAGAGTTGGAGGCATTCATTGCCGAAAACGAGCATTTGCCCGATGTTCCTTCCGAAGCAGAAGTGTTGGAAGAAGGTGTGGAAGTAGGAGCGATGCAAAGCGTGCTACTTCAAAAGATCGAAGAACTCACCCTCTACATCATCGATCAAAACAAACAATTGAAGACTCAAGACCAACAGCTGAAAGACCAAGAGTCGGAGATCGATCAGTTGAAGCAGCTCAATGCCTTGTTACTGGAGCAAAACGACCGCATTGCGGAGTTGGAGCGTCGGTTGGATAAATAATTCTTTTCAAGAACCCTTAAAAAGCAAAACACGATGAAAGGAATTTTTATCTCAACGGAAGCAAGTACGTCACCGGAAGTAGATGCAAAGAATCAGCTTTACGCTACTGCCCCATCATTGCGAGCTTTAAATAGGAGCAGCATCCGGTCCTTGCGAATGGCTATGGTTAACCTGCTTACTTTTTGGATTTCTACGTCCTTGCGAGGCGCGACGCAGGAGGGCCGAAGCAATCTATGGAATGCTACCCGTTATTCCACCCCCGATGGCCATTCCACCCCCTTCCGTCATTCCTGCGCAGGCAGGAATCTCCTCTACCAAATAAGCGTCACACTGAACCCGTCTAAGTGGCGCTTTAACTTTGTCGCACTGAGCCTATCGACGTGGCGCTTTAACTTTGTCCCACTGAGCTTGTCGAAGTGGACACTCCCCTTCCTGCTATTCCTGGGCCTCACCTTTACCGCCCAGGCCCAAACGATCATCACCTACAGCTATGACAACAATGGCAATCGGATCCGCAGGCATGTAGAAGCGAGCAGAACATCTGATGCAGCGCTAGCCCAGCAAACCACCGACGAGACGCAGGAGGAAGAATTTGTCGAAGAGCAGTTGCTGTATCCCAACCCCACCGATGGTGTATTGCGTTTTTCGCTGACCTTGGAAGAGCCAGCGACCTCCCAGGTAGCGATATTCGACTTACAAGGCCGCCAGATCTATGAAGCCAGGTTTGAACAACAAGAGTTTCAGGTGGACCTATCCGAACACAAAAACGGTGTGTATCTGGTCCGTTGGCGTTTTGGTACCGAATCGCGAAGTACAAAAATCATCAAGCAATGAAAGGAGCCATGAAAAACCTACTTTCATTGATCACTGTACCGGTCTTGCGGGGAATTGTTGGGATTCGCCTTTTCCAAAAAAGAACTTCGTCATTGCAACGAGCTTTGCCTAACCTGCTTTCCTTTTGGACATCTACGTCATTGCGAGGCGCAACGCAGGAGCACCGAAGCAATCTGTGGAATACTACCCGTTACTCCACCCCCGACGGCCATTCTACCCCCTTCCGTCATTCCTGCGCAGGCAGGAATCCCCTCCACCCAATAAGCGTCACACTGAGCCTGTCGAAGTGGAGCTTATTATGTCTGCTCCTTACCCTTGAAGCCTACGCCCAACAAAACCCCGTCCTCACCGACGCCAGCATGAGCGGAGAATCCCACGTGATCCAGGGTACGGACTCAGTAGTATTCATGGCAGGATTCGAGTGGGAAGCCCAGTCGGATGCTGATGCCACCTTTGTAGCCCAATTTGGTTACCATGAATTACTGGCCGACTATGGTGGTGCACTTAGTTCGAGCAGTGGCTTTGGTATCAGTGACAGTGGGGTCGTAGGAGGTACCCCTACAAGCTTCAATGTGACACCTTCCGGGGCAGGGATTTACGAAATCCCAATCCTGGTGTCTCCAGGGACCAATGGCATGGAGCCCAACCTGTCGATTGTCTACAATAGCCAGGCCCCGGACGGGTTACTGGGCAAGGGGTTTAGCCTATCAGGGTTATCAGCTTTGACCCGGTCGCCTTCTACTAAATACCACGATGGCTCCACCGACCCGGTAGACTTTGATCACAATGATAAGCTGACCCTGGATGGGGAACGGCTGATCCTGGTGAGTGGCGATTATGGGCAAAGCGGAAGCGAATATCGCTTCGAAAACGATCGGCTGGCGCAGATACGGGCCACGGGCCTGGATGATGGAAGTGCCCATCCCTTTTCCAACCTATTTGAAGTGAGGGAAAAGTCAGGCCTGATCAAGACTTATGGAGGTACAACAGTTCTGACACATGGCAATGGGTTGATCCATACATGGTTGCTCCACAGAGTAGAAGATCGGGCAGGCAATTACATGACCTACCACTACACTATCACGGGTTCGGAGGCCTATGTTACCGAGATCAGGTACACCGGCAATGACGGTGCTGGTCTGGCACCGTATGCTTCGGTGGTGTTTGAATACGCCAACCGAACGAAAACAAGGGATTCTTATCTGTATGGCCACAAGCAGGAATTGACCAAACGGCTGACCAATATCAGAAGTCGATACGGAACAGAGATTATAAGAGACTACAGCCTAACCTACCATAATATTCATGACATTCCTCACTTGGCGAAGGTGACAGAACATGTAGGCAACCAGCATTATAACCCTATCCAGTTTCAGTGGAATGAGCCGTTGGGATATCAGTTCACCGCACAGACGCGTGTGGATCAGTTCACCCAGATGACGGGCAATCGCATTACTCAGAAACTGACCAAATACCTTCCGGGAGATTATACTGGGGACGGCAAGGCCGATCTCTTGGCCTTTTACGACCTGAAAACCACGTACGAGCCCACGGGAGAGGAGGTTCCACCACCCGGTGCAGGGGATGATGCACAAGTACGGGGGGTGTTGTATGAAGAACAGGATGGGGAGATGGTTCAGGTTAGCAGTTGGGAAGACCCTGACCCTGACCTGAAGTATAAGTTGCCCGGTGATTATGATGGGGACGGCACGACCGACGTGTTGGCGATGGACCCGGATACCGATGAATACGGCATCTGGCTGGCTCCGGCATTGAGTGCTCCGGTTCCGGCCCGAAGTGGCACCTTCGGAGACTTTGACTGGCTGTATCCTGCTGATTTCAATGGAGATGGTTATACGGACTTATTCGCGATAAAGCTCATGGCTTCTGACCTGGCCGGTTACACCTTAAAAGTTGAGGGCACGGTTCATTACAACTATGGCAGTACCTGGTCAGCAGGGCTGCCGCGTCAATGGTACACCAGTATTCGGTTTGCTCTTACAGATTTCTTAATTACTGATGCAAATACTGATGGGAATGCGGATATCGTAAGTCCGATGCACTTTGATGGTGTTGGGCGATCGACGTTGTATCATGGCACACCAGTGAATAGCTGGACGGTTGAATCGGCTCTTGAAGGTTTTCATATATCCAGAAGGCGAATGGGGGACAATTTTTACCACGCCGATTTCAATGGAGACGGCCTTCTGGATGTGTTGGAGTTGACCGATACTCACGATTTTTTTGGAGCTTCTCTTGAATGTAGTGAGTATGAGGATCAATATTACGATTCCGGAGAGCTGGAGATTATTTGTACCGGTCCGCCCCCGCCTTCGGTTTGGGCTATCCACTACGGCAATGGCAAAGGCTTTGAAGCCGGACAACCCGTCAATAGCGCAGTACCCACAACAGATTTTGAGGTTTACTTTGGTGATTTTGATGGGGATGGGATGACCGATATCGGCATCCACGAGGGGAGCACCCTCTCCACCTATCGCATTAGTGCGAATCATGGGTTGACTTTGCTTCAGAGTTTACCGGTGGCGCAAGACAAGCGAATCACCATTGGAGATTTTACCGGCAATGGCATTTCTGACATTGCCGTGGTTGAAGTAACCACCCAAGAAGTGCAAGGCAACAACTATGATTGCGGCTCCGGAGGCACTTGCCCTGACCTGCAGTTTAGTGAAACCATCCAACTGCAGAAAGACTATTCACCTGTACCCATGATGATCAAGGCGGTAGCCAACAGCTACGGATCAAGAGTGTTTTTGGATTATAAACCCCTGACCGATTCACAAGTGTACACGAAAGGGAATACTGCTGACCCCAACGTGTTGGATGTACAGTTTCCCATGTATGTAGTGAGTAATGTCTATGCTGACAATGGTTTAGGTGATCTGGCAGAGACCCGATATTTCTACAAAGAATTGGTGGCCCACCGTCACGGCTTGGGATTGCTGGGTTTTCAGGAGGTGATTGCGGAAGATCTGGCTCAAAACTTGAAGACCCGACAAGTATTTAGTCATGATAATTTCCATTACGCCCATTTGCTCAGTGTAGTTGAAACCTCTACGCTTGAGGGTCAACAATTGGCGCTCAATACCTACCAATATAAAGCGCTGCTTGCCAATTCTCAGGTGTCGAATGCGAATGCACTCAAATATCATATGTATGCTGTTGAACAAGAGGAGGCCATTTCCTACGACCTGAACAGTGGCAGCAAGCTGACTCACCTGTCTACAGTTAATGACTATGGCGATTACGCCAATATTCTGGAGATTCAGCAGGATTACGTGGGTGAGCAGGTGAGTGTTCAGACAGTAAATACCTATGGGCATGTAGATCTCAGTTCTTGGGAACTGGGCAAGGTTCTTACGACCCATGTAACTACCACGGTGAGCGCTTTACCCTCAACGCGTACGGTGGACTATGCCTATGACCATAACCTTTTCCTGGAAAAAGAAGAGTTGCAAAAAGGGCATCCGTTGGCACTAAGGACTAATTACTCTTATGATGCTTACGGGAACATGCTTGTGACCACTGTCACGGGTAAAAGCGATCTTCAAGGCAATGACCAGAGTCGGATTGTCGCGGTAGAATACGACAACAAAGGAAGGTTTGTGAAGAAGGAAATAAACGGGTTAAGCCATGAGGTCAACCGAACATTTGACCATCGTTATGGCAACCCGCTGACCGAATCGGATCCCAATGGATTGACGACCCATTACACTTACGATAGCTTCGGGAGACTTTCGTCGGTGACCACACCGTTTGGGGAAGTAGCCACCACCACCTATGGGTGGGACAATGGTGCTGGGAATGCAAGGTATTATGTGCGAGTAAATCATTCAACTCAAGGCGTGAGCACGACCTACTACGATCGACTCAATCGAGAAGTACGGAGCGTTAGCCCTTCTTTTTCGGGAACTGTTACAGTTGATCAGAAGTATAGTTCCAGGGGGCAATTGGCCCAATCGTCACTTCCTTATTCCGGCGGAGAGACGCAATGGATTACCCACTCTTATGATGCGATTGGCAGGCCCAACAAGGTCGCAGATGCGGCCGGGAGAATAACCACAAACGACTACAATGGCTTGGAGACTGTCAGCACAGATGCCAGGAATAAGATTACCAAGACGCTGGTCAATCAATTGGGGCAAACGATTCTCAGTACAGATGGAGATAATAATACACTAGGTTTTACTTACCACCCCAATGGAGAAATAGCAACGGTTACTGATCCGGGAGGGAATGTAACTGCCTTTACCTATGATAATGTCGGCAATAATATACGGGTCGATGATCCTGACCTTGGAGTTATCAGCAAGGTATACAATGCCTTTGGTGAAGTGCTGGAGCAGACGGACGAAGCCGGTGTAACCACCAGGTTTCAATACGATGTGCTGGGTAGGATTACAGAAAGGGTGATTGCCGGAGAAACGACCACCTGGACGTTCGATCATACCAGTAACCTGGGAGCTGTTAGGGCCATCACAAATACCAATGGCATTTCAAAGACCTATAATTATGACAACCTTTTTCGTTTGCAGGGAATTGAAGAGGAGTTTGGCCAGCAGACCTACCGAACCGAAGTAAGCTATCAAGACAATCGACTGAACCAGATTACCTATCCAGGAGGATTTGCGGTAAAGTATGCCTATACTAATGGCTTTCTAGCTTCCGTGAAATCCGTAGCCGGAGATACCACCTACTGGCAGGCTACGAGTCACAACCAATTGGGGCAGGTTACTTCCTACACCATGCACAATGGTGCAATGCAAACGGACCGCTTTTTCAACTTGAAGACCGGAACCCTGGAATCGATTAATACCACTAAAGGGAGTGTTGATCTGCAAGTGGAAAGCTACAAATACGATAACCTGAGTAACCTGACGACTAGGATCGATCATTTGGCTGATGGCGGTACTGGATTGACCGAGCGGTTCACCTATGATAATCTCAATCGCCTAACGAATGCCAGTATTGTCGGGAAGAACTATGGACAATTAACGGTAGTCTACGATGCTTTGGGCAATATCACGTCCAAGTCTGATGTGGGTACTTATGCCTACAACGGGAGTGGAGGCCCTCATGCGATCAGTAGCTTGACACTCAATAGCGGAGTGAATGTTCCAACTGCTACACAAGATATTACCTATACAGGCTATGACAAAGTAGCACAGATATCAGAGGCACGCGGAATTCTGAGTAATGCCACCATTGGCTTTAGCTATGGTGTGGACCATGAGCGTAAGGTGACGGTAACAACCTTGGGAGATAGTACAATTACCAAGCGGTTTGTGGGTGACTTGTACGAAGAGGAAATAGTAGAGGTGGGATCCAGCATTGTTTCCACTACGCGGCAACACTATGTTTTTGGAGGCGAAGGTGCAGTTGCGATTTATACGACGAAAACGGAGGGATCTGCAACAGGCAGCAGCCTACATTACCTGATCAAAGACCACTTGGGTAGCATCTGCGCCATCACAGACACCCAGGGCAACATCCTGGAAAAGTATTCATTCGATGCCTGGGGTAAACGCAGGGATTCTAACAATTGGGATACCTACCTGGGAACTGCCGAAATGCAAGACCGGGGCTATACTGGACATGAGCACTTAGGAATTTTCTCATTGATCAATATGAATGGAAGAGTGTATGATCCGGTGTTGGGTCGGATGCTTTCAGCGGATACCTATACCCCCTACAATGATCACCAGACACAAAGCCTCAATCGATATGCCTATGCATTCAATAATCCGCTTTCGTATTCAGATCCTTCGGGGCATATTCCGATTCCGCTTATTACGGCGATTCCGCTTATACTCAAGGCTGTGACGGTAACGGCCACGGCCATCACAGCTGCCGCAGTTGTAACTACAGTAGTTGCAGCTACAGCGGTTACAGCGGCGACTGTTTATGGGTTTACTGCGGTTTCGGGATCAAGTGCCATTAGTTCGGCTTTGGCGAGTTCGGGCCAAGTAGGGCTAAGTCAACCACACTTTGAATTCACGAAATTCAATAATGGCAATTTGGAAATTGTAGGAAACAATTTTGGTACTTCCTTGCCTTCACAACCCTCACCCTACCCCCTACCACCTAATGTTAGCTCTATTGGTGCTTCGCCATTACCGACAGCCGCTCCACAGTTACCAAGTTCTGTTGCGACCATTGCGAATCCTATGCAAGCAGCAGCTAGTGGGCCGGTAGCAGCCTCAGGAGGCTGGTTCAAAGCAGCTTCTGACATTGCATATGAAATCAATAAATTCAATCCATTAGCTATTGCAGTCAACAGCGTCAAGGCCTTATTTACGGGCACAGATACATATGGTACACCTACTTCCGCTGCTGATGCAACCTTTAATTTGGCAACGATTGCCCCTATATTTAAGTTTGGGCAGGTTGGTAGGTCGGCGTTCAATTTGTTCAGAGCGAGCAATAGGGCCGCTAAGGGAAGTGGTAACGCGTTTAGGTACGTAACACAAGGAGAAATAAATGCCATTAAGAACACTGGTTTACTACGTGGTGGTAGGCCTGGAGAGACTTTTTTTACAAAGGATGTTTTTAGATCGGGTGCCAGAGCTCAACAACGTTTGGCATTACCGACAAGACCAACTCATAGGATCGAGTTTAGTATTCGAAATAACCCACATCTTTTAAGAAACGGTACTAAAGTAAGACCAGCATTTGGTCAATCAGGACGTGGAGCAGAATTTTTAACTACCGATCCTGTTAGAGTGAACATCTTTAATATTCAACCCCTTAGGTGAAAATGGCGATGGATAAATATAAAATAATTGTTAGTGAACCATGGGACTTTGAAAGTCCAGCTGGGATAAATTTAATTATAGGTGTAATTGTTAAAGTTTTATCTTCAACCTGTTTGATATTTAAATCAGACCATTTGTTAAAATTTGAAGAAGGCGAAGGTGAATTGCTTGTGTTAAAAAGTAGATATGAAGGTCAAGAATTAGATAATTTAAAAGGTACTGTAGGAGGCGCTTTAGTTTTGACCAACGATTATGAAAATCAAAGTGAAGAAGAGTTAGAGAAAAATAGTAAGTATGTAATCATAGGTGCATTGGAACGGCAAGGCTAGCTTAAGTTGCCGCTAGGACGGGTACGCAAGGTGGACTAAATCTATTTAAGCATAAAAGTCCTCAGGCGTTGAAAAGTACATGGAAGAGTGGAGATAGATTCTTGAACTTACCAAATCAAGGAACTCCGAAGCTTAACTGGAAGCAAAACTCTGGTTTCCTTAGACAGGAAATGAGACATGGACGGCCAATTTTTGATAGCTACCTTAAACCAAATGGAGCACTTGAGTCTACAGGTGGATTCCTGAATGCTGAAAGGTATTTATTGAAGAGCCGTGGTTGGACTTTTAATCAGGGAATGGGAGCTTGGGTTCCACCGGGTTTTTAAACGATGAATCAAATGGATTTTAATCAGCTCATATCAGAAAAATTGCATTCCCTGTTTACTAAATACGGGCTTGAAATAACAGAGCAAATAAAGGATGCTACATACTACGAGTCTAGGATATTACATGTCTCGCTTGCTCATAATGAGAGAGAGAACTCAAATACATTTTGGCTAGGATCAAAGCAGTCGCATAATTATGTTGAGATGGACGATCAGGTTATGAAGGAATTTTTTAATTCCGATTTACAGTTTAACAACCTCTCACAGGAAAATTTTGTCAATAATGTCTATAGGTTCTTCACAAATGAAGGAGCGGGAATTTTGCTAGGGGATAAAAGTAATCTGAATGATTTAGAAAGCTTTGATCAATCCAGAAGTGAGTTATATACCTCAAAACTAATAGAAGAGCAATCTTTGGATGCTGCTAATAAAGCATGGAAGGAAGGTAATTACCTAGATGTTATCAAACACTTGAAGTCGGTAAATGAAGAGAATCTGCCAGCCTCATACAAACAGAAATATAAAATTGCTGAGAAGCGATTAAGTAATTGAAACGAAAGTCCCCCAACTAGCGCAAGCGTCCGCTTGTGCTCATAACAACGAAATTGTAGCATTGAGTAGGAAATACAAGTTTAGAGATCAGACCAAGCTGCACTTTGTGAGTTTTGCTACCGTTCGTTGGATTGATCTGTTCGTGCGACCTGAATATTCGGAGATACTGCTGGAGAGTTTGAGGTTTTGCCACGTCCATCTTATTATCGGGACCCATCTGAGAGTGGAAAAGAAAACGGCATAGGCACAAACAAGCTTTTTATTCTGGGATTGGCGGGGAACACAGAGGTCGATGTAGGCGTTTTTATTAATAGAAGGGCATGACCGTTTGAGCCAGTATTTCTCTAGTAACGTCAAAGGGCGTTTCGAAAACATGGCTGGTCTTCTTTCGGTTATGGAAAAAAGACCTTAATTTGAAGCAAAAATGGATGTTATGGCAAAAGTTGCGAAGCAAACTTTTATTTCAGCGTTGAAGTCGGCGGCAGCTTCTAGCAGTTATGTGCCGAAATCTATTAGAGGCAAGTATGAGGTGAAATCTAACGCAACCGTTGTAATTAAAAAATCCCAAGGTTAGATTTGATACATTTCATCTATTGGAATGTATCGGGATACTGACAAAAAACGACTCAAAACCTTTCCTCCGAAGACAGTAGAATCTGAGGAGTACAGGACTCCTTTCCGCAAAGATTACGCACGAGTAATTCACTGTCCTTCCTTTCGCCGCCTTCAGGGAAAAACACAACTCTATCCGGGTTCAGAATCCGATTTTTTTCGTAATCGCCTTACCCACTCACTGGAAGTGGCACAGATTGCAAAGTCCATTGCAATCAGGATCAATAACACGTTTATCAAAGATTCCGAGTACCAGGTCGATACAGACATGTGCGAATTGGCCGGTATTTCGCACGATTTAGGCCATCCCCCTTTTGGCCATCAGGGTGAGGCGGCTTTGGATGAATGCATGCGGGATTATGGAGGTTTCGAGGGCAATGCACAGACACTTAGAATATTATCAAGACTTGAAAAAAAGCACATAGTCGCAGAAAAATTCAAGAAAGGCAAAGACATGCGGGTCGGCCTCAACCTTACCTATCGGTCCCTGGCTTCAATTCTTAAATATGATAAGGTCATTCCTTTTGCCAAGAATCAGCGGGAAGAGGATGATAAGAATAAACCTATTAAAGGGTATTACGAGTCCGAAAAGGACCTGGTGGCAAGCATCAAAAAACATGTAACCGGTGATTCCGATATCTCCGGTTTTAAGACAATCGAATGCCAGATCATGGATATTGCCGACGATATCGCCTATTCCAACTATGATCTTGAGGATGGTTTGAAAGCGGGATTTTATACGCCTTTCAAGATTCTTTTTGCGGATGAATCGGTCGTATCGAAAGTTGCTTCTAAGATGTCCGAGTCATTTGGCAGCTCATTTAGTTCCAGTGATGTCCGAGACGTACTTTTCGACATATTCGGTAAAATATTTGTTACTACATCAGAGGATTCCGTGCCAAAGGAGCATTTTTTGGGCTTGTCCATTAAAACAGCGGAACTGGCTTTTGGATCATCAAATCTTTTTGCAACTGACGGTCACTACCGAACCGAGCTAACCTCCAGTCTGGTCGGGTCCTTTATTCGGGCAATAAATTTCGAACTCAATAAAGACTGCCCGGCCTTGTCCACCGTACGGCTCGATGAGGATATGAGGAAAAAAGTAGAAGTGTTAAAGACTTTCACCTTTGAAAGCCAGATTGTCTCCTCAAAATTGCGAATTGCTGAATACAGAGGGAAAGAGATTGTTTCTACGATCTTCAAAGCCTTAAATACCGGCAATGGGTATCAATTAATGCCGCATGATCATCGCGAATGTTTTGAAAGCTGCCCGACCCAAATGCGGCAGCGAATAATTTGTGACTATATCGCGGGGATGACGGATAGATACGCCATAGAGTTTTATGGCAGATTGCGATCTGAGAAACCCGAAACGATCTTCAAGCCATTCTAATAATTCGGAGAAAAGAACGGTCGTCACATTGATGAGCGAGGGTTTCAATCAAAAGTGGCGATGTTATCTGGAGAATCTCCATCCCTCCACTGCCATAATCCAGCTCCCTAAGTTTTCCACTGTTCTTCGCAAGTAATGAATTCTAAGGTTGAACAGAAAGCACCTGTTTAGAGGCAACCGCAAATTGTCAATTTTTGCAATTGAGCCCACGGGTACAGGTACTATAAGTGGTTTATCGAGATGTTAAAAAGATACCATAAGTTGAATTATGATCTATATAGTCTCGAAAAATCATTCATTTCTTGGTGTTGATACTAAAAATACCCAAATCTGGGTATTCCCGGAACCGGATAAGCATGATAATATTGCTGGTACCAAGACACATTTCTAATTAACCATCTGATGTTGACCAAGCTCCTGGCTAATAGTCCTACCTGGGTTTGCAGTTTCGGCTTGAGTCATACCGTCTCAGCACTTTCACCATAATGATCTTCCGCAAGTACAAATCCGCAAGCAAAGTAGTCATATTACTAATCTGCTTGAGCTGGAGTTTCCTCGGGAACTCTCAAGAGCATCCCCTAAGTTCTCAAAAAGGCCAAAGCTCTTTTGGATTCGGCCTGGGCCTACCTTACGGTGGTTTCGGCTTCCAATTTGCGGGGAATTTTTCAGACGGTTTGCAGCTATTTGCAGGGCTTGGCTATCAGCTGGTGAATCTGGGTTATCAGGTTGGCTGCCGGGCGATCTTTCAAAGTCAGAATAATACGCAACTGTATTTTTCAGGAATGTATGGTACCAATGCTGTCATAAAAATCGATGGTTTAAGACATTATAACAAGGTTTACTCCGGTATCACTTTCGGTACAGGCCTGAAAATCGATCTTCCACGATCAGAAGGCAACTATTGGAACATCGGTTTGCTGGTGCCCTTGCGATCAGACAGATTTAAACAAGATAAAGCAACTGTAAAAAGCGATCGGCGGGTCGCGGATTTGAAAGACCCGCTTCCCATATTAATTGAAGCGGGGTTTTGCTTTGCGTTGAATTGGGAGTGAATGATGCCAGCCCGGTGTAGCGTGCATACCTTTTTAGCATATCGCAGTTCCTAAATGCCGAGAGACAAATTCCTAGCTTCTGCGGACCACTCCCCTGACGCGGCCACACTCGACTAACCGTTTGGAAAAAGGGAAGTCTTCATATTTCTCAATTAGCATCACACGTTGCGTGAGGTGTCCGAATCAAAAAATAGTACCATATGTTGCGAAAAAGTACCGTCAGGCATGCAAATGTTGCAAAAAAGCTTGGTGTTGATACTAAAAATACCCAGATGTGGGTATTTCAGGAATCGGTTAAGCATGATATCATTGCTAGTACCAAAACACAATAAAAGCGGGTAACCATGGGACATTGACACACTCGCGAAGCAGGATAAATGGCTTGAAGTTGGGACGTTAGTTCCAGCTCGGGCCAGCTGCAAGCATGCCCGCAAGACACCAAATGATCCTAAAACAAACATCAACTAAGGGCAGGCTAGGTCTGCACCTGGTAATACTTATATGGCTCTCCTCCTGTGCCTCAAGTTATCGAAATATCAATCCGGATAAGCTTCTTTATATCGGGAAGCAAACTCACGACAATGTGGTATTCGAGTACAAATACAACGTATTGGCTGAAGGTGGGAACAAGAAATATGCAAAGAAAGAAACCAAACGTAGAATTCAGCTGGTTGGGGTCAAGGTTACCAATAATGGCGCAACCCCCCTGTCTTTCCGCAATGACGTAGCGGTCTACGCCTCAGACCAGCGACTCTATCCGCTGGAACCGGAGATTGTCGGCCATCAACTCAAGCAGAATCCTGCCAGTTATCTGCTCTATCTACTCTGGTGGATGAACTTCGGGAGCTGCCAGGGGGATGATTGCAACAACTTAATTCTTCCTGTTGGATTACCTATTGGCCTTGGCAACATGATACAGGCCAGCGATGCCAACCTGAAGTTTACGAAGGAGTTGGCAAAGAATAATTTGTTGAGCAAGGACATACAGCCGGGCGAGACCATGTACGGCCTCGTCGGTTTCAAAGCAACCTACTACGCACCACTTCGGTTTGAAATTGACGATTAGCCGCAATTTTTATCAGGAATCAAATGAAGAATAACGTTACTTACGCGAAAAATTGGTTGCTGCTGTTCGCCATCGTAGGTAGCCTTGGCGGATTTTCTCAAGCTTCGAAATTTCCACTTATCGCCACATCTGCTGAGAAAGTTGGTGAGAACTTCGTGAAAGAAAAGCCGATATCAGCATCGGTTCACTCCTTTAGTAAGGGGATCACAGCCATTGAAAATAGTCCACTTGCTGGACATTTGTTACTGAGACTTCAAAGGCTGAACAAAAAGGACCTTCCCGTAGGTTTCGACTTTGAATATGCCAGTTACGTTCCCGGGAGTTCGTCCGTACGTTGGACAAAAACTGTAAACTCTTTTCAAGAAGAATGGCTTGGGGTTGTTGGGGATGAGATTGCCTTTTTTCGGGAGAAGAAAGAGAAGGGCTACTTTCTTGACCCATCCTCTGGGGAGGTCTCCAGTGAGATTCCTAACAGGGCATTCTACATTGATCGAATCAACGGAATTGCCCTGAGTTACCCATTCCCGGGGGTCAACCAGACGCTTGAAGCTTTTGATCTTGAGACGAAACAGGTTTTATGGTCCCGAGAGCTAAGTGGAAAATATGGGTGGATGGAGCGCATCGATCTGGATGATTCTACAATGATCGTCAGCGCCAAGGGCTTGCATAAAATCAACATTGTCAATGGACAAGGGTGGGATTATTACCCACCCAGTCCAGGCAAGGAAATAGGTGCTCAGCTACTTGGAGCGGGCATAGGCATGCTGACTGGCCTCGCCACCGGAGTAGCAGTCATGCCAGGAATGACCTCACCCACCGGCTATCTCTCGTCAAATATTGTAAGAGACAGCTCCGCCTATTACGTAACCGCAAGAACAGGCCTGACGAAGGTAAATGAGCGTGGAGAGGTAATTTGGTTTGCACCACTCAACAAAACCCTCATCAGCAATTCAGCATTATACCTCGACAGCCAAAGGCTTTATGTTGTCAATTTGGGCAGCTCAGTAGGAAAGCCCACTTCCGGGACGCCATTTATTGCCTCCTTTGACGTAGAAACCGGTACCTGTCGATACCTGATAAGATTGGGCGACTCCAACAAAGAGGTTATCTGGAATTTTGCAAAAAAAGAGAACCTGGTCTACATGGCTTTTCGCGATGATGTGGCTGTGTTTGACTTGGGTCAAGGTGAAACATTAGTCCGGTGAAAGCTCCCAAGAAAACCACAGAGATTCCCTCCACATCTTCGACTCGAAGAAGCTTGTATTTTGCAAGATTCCAATTTCGTGAGCCTCTCCAAGATTCCAGCATCCGAATTCCAGGTGGTCACTGCCGAGCAAAAGGTCCTGGTCTTTAATGACAACCTTGAACAGTTGCGTGAGTTCAATGTGGGTGACTTGTATTTCCTATGGTATGACTGGGGAAATACCCGCTTGATCACCAATGCCGAAGAAGCTTATGTTGTAGATAAAGCGGGTGGAGCAATAGCGAAAATTCCAGGCGTTTTCACTTCCATAGAAAGTGAGGGTAACTTATTTATTGCCCGTGGGAGTGAGCTACTGCAGATTGATCTCGAGAATCTGGAGCCATAGTCTGATTGTCAATTGAGAAAGGAATTTGGAACTGAAAAAGAATGAAAATAGCCATTGTTATTTTTTTGGAACTAGGCTGCCTGATCGTTGTAGCTCAAGAAAGACGACACTTCACCAGGTCTTTTCAGGACCAAAGTCTATCCGCCACAGAGTGGTTTCGGTTATACTTCGACGAGGGACCTGAAACCGTTTCGTTTCAAGATTTTCGAAAAGATACTTTAGTTCTCGAGGGGTGGGTGCGCCCTATGCTTACCAAAGATTCGCTAGACCAGTTTATCTGGTTTATTCGCAATCAGTTGGTCCCTTTTAATCGCAAATCCTTTTTCCAGGAATTAACAGGCGAATTCCACTTTCACGGAGCCCATGGACGGCTTTTTAAGGCGAAATACGATGGCGAGCATCTCGCCTATTATCACATAGCTGATCAAGAGCAATCAAATCAATTGTCTCTGGGAAACGGCAGCTACACCTATGATGTCGACAGTGACATGAGGTACATGGAGTTTGAGGATTCTTTAATTGTGAAAGACCTGATTATAACGGCATCAAAAGGAGATACAATTTACAATACAACCATAGTGGATAGAATCGCTGCGCCCGCGGACGGATTTCAAAGTTTTTATGCAACTCTTTCCAGGACGATCAACTATCCATTTGTGCAACGACTTGGAGGCGAAGAGGGGCGCATTTACGTGCAATTTGATGTAGACAAAACTGGAAAACTGATGAATTTTCAAGCGTTGGGCTCCAGTGGTAAAACGGCCGTCTTTGAAAGGAAAACAATTAAAAAGCTCGACAGAATACCCCCCTGGCGCCCTGCCTATTTTGAAGGAAAACCTGTGAAAACAAGGTTTGTGCTACCGGTCATCTTTCGGGTGACAAAATAGCCGTAGCTACACCCTCCCTGATCCCTTGCATTCTCCGCATGGGACGGGTTTGGATGAGCGTACTACTCCTCCAGGACTGATCATGGAGCCATGCGTCCTGATCCTTACTTTGTAGTTACAGCTCGCACAGGTGCATTTTCCGGTTCCTTTGCAATGAGAGCAATTCATGGTTTCTGTGGTTTTGTTTTATAATGAGTAATGTAAAGAGGAGGAGGTTCTACCCCTTCGTACCTGTCCCCATACAATGAGAACAAGTTACCGGTCCGTGCTTGGCGTATATCATACTTCCGGGAGCTAACACGGTCGCGGCAGGGCCCCTCGACTTACCAGCGGCTTTGTAACAAGCCCCACAAATACAATTTCCTCTCCCTTGACAATGTGAACATTTCATAAATCTTGGCTTTTTCGATTCGACCTAATTTACGCATAACTGCCGTTTCACTCGTTCGAGTGAATGCCCTAAAGGGTAAAGCGAAGACAAGGCATGATGGTGCGGTTGCTTGCGCGGCCACAGGCTGAGCTACCCGCGAGGGGGGTAGTGAGCGGGACCTTGCCGGAGGGGTTGTGAGGTAAACCATCGAAATGTTCAGACTTTTCATCCACGAAGGTCCTTGAAGCACACGCAGGGATCGTTAGGTAGGGCAGAATAGTGATAACCAAGGCTTGTTAGTTTGCTTCCTTTTGGCCTGAGGGGTTTAATTAGTTATCTTGGGATAACCTAATCGACCTACAGAATGCCCGTATTACGCCGCGCAGAGCGGAAGCTATTGCCCATAGTGGCATTGGTCCTGGTCATTGCTTGTACCCGAGACCAAACACCACGACCTCTGGTAAAGACCGTTTTGATAATAGGTAACAGTATCACCCATCACACGCCAGCTCCGGAAAAAGGGTGGTTTGGCGACTGGGGAATGGCGGCTTCAGATTCGACAAAAGACTATGTGCACCTTTTACAGGATAAAATCAAAAAGATCAATCCGGAGGTGAATGTCCATTATACAGGCGGTGGCGCACTTTTCGAAAGGGATTATGCTTTTTATAACCCGAAGGAAATCTACGGGGAATTTCTAGCATTGGGTCCGGACCTGGTCATCTTGCGGATTGGTGAAAACGTAGCGGATTCAGCTGTATTTCAGAATGACTTTGAGGGCGCATTCTCGACGCTCGTGCGATATTTTGAGGGAATTGACCACCGACCAGTGATTTGTGTCGGGAGTTTTTGGCGACGGCCAAATACTAGCTTGCTGATGAAAAAAGTAGCCTCGAACCTAGGTCACTCGTATATCGATTTGCAGGATTTGTCCAGGAACGCTTCTCGGCAGGCATTTTCCGAATTTGAAGATTCCGGTGTTGGCAGTCACCCAAACGATCGTGGAATGGCCGATATCGCTGACCGCATTTGGACCCGAATAGAAATTTACTTTGCGTTGTGAGTTTCGTTCATTTCTAATTTTCTGCCAGCTTGGCTACAAGCTCCTTCACCATTTTAGCGGCCACATAGGCGGTCATATTGTGAAAATCACGACGTGGGTTGTACTCTACTATGTCTGCACCCACTAACGTTCCTTGTAGATTTTGAATCAAATCAATAACCTGCCGTGTGGAGAGCCCTCCTGGCTCGTGATGTGAGACTCCCGGGGCAAACGCCGGATCCAGCCCGTCCAAGTCCAGCGATATGTACACTGGATTTTTGAATGGTCCGATAATTGAAAGGTCCAGGTTTTTCATTTCATGGATCTCCACACCATACCTCTGAGCTTGCTGGCGCTGATGATCGTTAAGGGTTCGGATACCTACTTGCACCAAACGATTGGCTAATCCAGATTCCATGATCCTGGCGAAAGGGCAGGCATGTGAGTGCGGATCTCCTTCAAAATCTTGATATAAGTCGGCGTGTGCGTCAATATGCAAAATATCCAGTTTGGGGTACTTTTCTGAGAAAGCCTTTATGACAGGATAAGTGATTGAGTGATCGCCTCCGAGCGTGAGAAACCTGTCGGAACTACCCAGGTTTTCATGCGTGATTTCGTAGATGTCGAGGTATTCAGTTACTTCAAAATCTCCTTTGTCCTCAATTAGCGTCTTGGTGTTGATACCATTCTCCGCGAAGTAGTTGCCTGACCCATCATGAAACGCCTGCCTGATTAAGGGCGGCGCCGATGCCGGTCCTTGCTGAAACGATGATTTTTCGTCAAACAGAATGCCTTGTAAGGTAATCATAGGTAGTTGGACATGAAAAAGCCAAGATAGTGAGATCGGTCGGGTAGGAAAGTTGAACCTGAGAATAGTTGGTTAAAACTTAGCGATTTTAACAATAAGGTTGTTTCTAAAATACCCAGTTCAGGGTGTTGAATCTGCTATTTAGAATCTGGACGGTGCTAATCAGGCTATAAGCCCTCGCAAAAACCACCTGACCGGATTATACGGGCTGGACCCGGAATAACCTTTGAAGGATATTTAAATGCCATCTGTGTGGCCTTTCCTATTCGTTTCGTAAGCTCTCAGTGGGATCCGATACGGCTGCCCCGTAAGTTTTGAATGTCACGGTCAACAAGGCAATTGCCACGGCCAAAAGCGAGGAGGCAATAAAAATGTACCAATAATCCCATACGACAATTCTATAAGTAAAACTGCTAAGCCATTGGTCTGCGAAGTACCAAACCAAGGGTGTGGCAACTACACCAGCTATAAGCACCAAAGTCACAAATTCTTTGGAAATCAATGAAATAATTTGGCTTATGGTGGCGCCAAGCACCTTCCTTATGCCTAACTCCTTTTGTCGCTGCCGTGCAGAGTAAGCTGCCAAGCCGAAGATACCGAGACACGCGAGAAAAACAGAAACCGCTGAAAACCCGCTGAAAACCCTGGATTGTCTCTGCTCATCCTCATACAATCGGCGAAGGCGGTCATCGAGAAATTCATAGCGCATGGGAAATGCCGGTATTAGCTCGCTGTATGTTTCTTCAATTTGTTCCAAGGCGTTGATGGGGCTGCCTTTTGTTTTGATGGCCAGCCTTGAACCCCAGCCCTCAGTACCGATGATTGCGAGGGGTTCGATGGGTCCATGCAGTGATCCGAAATGGTAATCTTCTACGACACCAATCAACTTTCTACGTATGCCAAAAGAAGGGATGTCAATTTTCTTGCCCAGAACTTCCTCAGCCGATACCCCCAATTCTTCTAGGGCTCGACGATTGATAAGCATGCCATCGGTAAGATCTGTTTGGATTTGTTGATCAAGATCGCGCCCAGCAATAACCTTTAGGTCAAATGTGGCGGCATATCGACCGTCTGTGAAAACGGTTCGGAACCGATGATCGCCTGCAACACCGGTCACCTGAAAAACAGAGGCATCATGAAAGCCACCTGGCTCGCCAGTCATTCTTGTGACCGAATGAACATGTGGATTGGATTCTAATCTGTCTATAAGTAGATCTCGTTGGCTTCTTGCCTCACCACTATATAGATTGGACAGTGATGATGCCATCATTATCAAACCCTAGGTCTTTATCATTCAGGAAGTGCATTTGCTTGGATATGAACCAAGTGGCACCAATTAAAAAGATGGAAATGGTGAATTGGACAATGACAAGCCCCTTGCGCAAATGAACATTTTTACCCGATGCTATTTTTCCTTGCATTGCAGTGATAGGTAGAAAAGAAGCCAATAGCATGGCCGGATAAATACCAGAAGCAAGGAGAATCCCCAGGGACAGTGCACCTAGAAAAAGGAGAGTGGTGGCTCCGAACCAGTCCAGGGCTAGGTCCATACCGAAAAGGCTTTCGAACGCAGGGCTTAACAGTTCCGTTAGGAGAATGGCACAAACGGCGGAAATCACGAAAAGGGTTGCTGCTTCACTCAGAAACTGGGCTGCCAGTCGTCTTTTGTGCACACCGAGGACCTTCCGCACACCCACTTCTCTCGCTCGCGCAAACGAGTGGGCAATGCTCAAATTCACATAATTGAAGCTACCAATGAATAGTATACCTATTGCTACGATGAGCAAAATGTAAATGGAGCCCAGGTGACCATGCTCAGCTTGATCATATCGTGTGTTCCGATTAAAGTAAATATCGCCAAGGGGTTCCAGTGTTAAGTCTATTCTTCTACCACTGCGCTCAAAATCATCACCAAAATATTTATCCATGAAGCCCTTGAGTTGACTTTCGACGTGAGCAGCCTGTGCCTTGGTCGGAATCTTCACATAAGTCATCATCATGTTGTTCCACCAGTCATCGTACCAATCAAAACGCTCAAAAACTTGCAGGGAGAAGACCAAGTCATATTGCAGATGGGACTTGGAAGGCATATCATCGAAAATGCCCGTAACTACAAAAGAGTATTGATGATCTACGTCGATTTCCTGCCCGATGGGGTCTATATCCCCAAAGTACTTTTCAGCCACCGCCTTACTCAGCACTGCGCTGTTTGGTTCTGACAGGACCGTTTGGGGGTCGCCGTAGGCAAGGGGGTAAGAGAAGAAGTCAAAAAAACTGGATGAGGCGAATAGGATATTTTCTTCAAAGAATTGCCTTTGTCCAACGGAGACAAGGCCCGTTTCTTTCATCGCTTGCGTGTGAGCTGTCACACTGGATGAGAAGTCATTGGCTAAGGCAGGAGCGAATCGACTGGAGGTAACTCCTATTTTATAAGGAGCCCCGTTGATCGCAGACTGCCGAATAGCCCGATAGATCATGTTTCCGTCTTTATGGAAATTGTCGACGGTAAGCTGATCGTAGATATAGAAGTACAAAAAAATAGTCGCCGTGAGACCGATGGTGAACCCCAGTAAGTTGATAACAGATGTTGATCCCTGACGGTAGAGGTTGCGAAAAGTGAGTTTTGGATTAATGTGAAACATGCTTTGAGCGTTTACATGGAATATTTTCAGCGTACCAGGCCTGAGATAATTCAAGACCTGATACCAATATTTTATTTTTCTAAAAGGTCCGGTGATCACCTCACGGTACTCAAGCAAGTTTCCCTCGAGCTCTTCAACCAGTTCTTCCCGACAGAGCCGACGGATAAGGCGAAGTGAGAAATCCGATACACGACTTGCGTTAGACATGCTGGAATTTCATGGCAAATCCCGGGACCTGCTGCCATAAATTGGCCCTTAGGTCCTTGGCCTCCGTAAGTGCCGCTTTGC
Source organism: Cyclobacteriaceae bacterium (assembly GCA_965242775.1). GTDB lineage: Bacteria > Bacteroidota > Bacteroidia > Cytophagales > Cyclobacteriaceae > JAWPMT01. Next base: position 160,196 of record CBDETI010000024.1, on the reverse strand, counting down.
CGGCTGCTGTCAGTTCGTAAATACGCTTCCGACGACCTCCTCGCTCTTGGGTTGCTCCACCCATTTCCGACTGGAGGAAAGCCTTTTTTTCCAAGCGAGCCAAAGTAGTATGCAGGGCGCCCATGGAGAGGTTCCTTCCTACTTGCTGAAGTAGTTCCTCGCGGATGCGCACCACATACGCGTCTTGGTCGAGAATAAGTATGATCAATAGGAGAAGTTCTTCGAATTCTCCCAAGTTAGTACCCTTCATTAGTTTCTATTTTGCAGTAATAACGATGCTGGGAATTTATTTGTTTCGATAAAGTAGAAAGAAATTGTTTCGTTGATTGGTTGCCTCTTTCCCTTTAACTTTTATGGAACTGAAAAAATTGAAATGAAAGAACCTGTTCAAACTTTGGGCTTTGATGTTCTAACCAGTTATCACAAAGCCGAGGCCTCGGAAGAATTGACTTACCTGTCTATTTTAATAACAGTGGCGGTAGGAATTATCGGTTACCTGGGGGCAGCTCCGCGCGTTTCTCTCCTGGCTCGTCTCTTGTTACTGGCCATTTATGTTGTGATCCACCAGGCTATGATGGGTTCGCTATTGGCAACAATCAAAATACACAGTGCTATTCATCAAGAAATAAAAGATTATGTCCTGGCGAACTCCAATAAATTTATTGGAGGAGTCGATAGTGCACTATATCAGGCACTGGTGGAGGGGATGAAGCCACATCCTCTGCTTTCAATGGAATTGGGCAGTCAGGTGTTTATGCTCATCATGGCCTTCGTCATTCTTTTTGTAGGCAAGAATAGTCTATATGAATACTTGCGCGGAATAATAAAAAGACCTGGAAAAAAAGCTAGCCCAAGCCGAGGTGTTGTTGATTTACGTATTGATTATTTGCGTCAACATTTAAGGCAACTGGAGTTGGCTTTAACCAAATTGCAATCGATGAAGAACGAAGAATGGCAAGAACTTCGCGAGCAGTTTGTGGCCGTTCAAGCACAAATCGATAAGGCTGGTAGCCTGAAAGAAGTGAACGACAAATAGAACAGAGCACAAAGACGGCTTCACTCACACGAACCGGACCGAACTAATTTGAGTTAGCAGCTTGCAGGAACCCAAAAGGATCGCTACCGGTAGCGTAATAGCTGGCCGAGCTGAAGGGGTAGTACCGGCAATCTTCCGCCAGCCCCCATTCTGGCAAGCATGGTGTTTCATGCATTTGATGAATTATTTTGGTCAGGGACTCGTGATCGTTGACCACTGTAACCTCGTGCTTGTCCTCCCAGATTTGGTGGACCCTATCGATCCTTCGAACCCGCGCCCGGTCCAAGGAAACCGGGTCATTATTTTGAAGCCAGTACTTGACCTTCAACCCCAGTCTTTTCTTAAGGTCTATGATTTTTTGGCGAACTGCAGTTTTAGCAATGAACTCAATCCGATTGGGAAGAATTACGAAAGCCTGAAATTTTAAATCTCTTTCTTCCGAAAACCTTTCAATTGTGTCGATCACAGAACGCAAAAGATGTGGGTTTTGTAGGAACTTCAGTTCCCTGTAGGTGTGAAAGACTGCCTGAAACATCCCATCCTCACCCCCGAGTTCGGCGCTCATGGTCGCTTTTCACTTAACAGACCTTCTGCCGTATCAAATAAATTGATCAGCCGCGTGATTTGGCCGATTAACTCTCGATAATCACTTGTTTGGAAGGAGTCGTTTTCAGCAAGAAAATAAAAGAACAGGTGTTCAATGTTCCGGCGCCAGTTGGCTGGTGGGCTGAATCGGAGTAACTCCTCCAATTCCTCGAAGAGCACAAGATGCTTTTCTAGCCGCTCACCATTTGGCTCTTTGTCACAAGGTTTTGCCATTGGTAGGTGAATATTTAGTCGTTTTTGCTAGACACATCGCAGCCAACCCATTACATTTGATAGTAATGACCAACTACCATGTGGCATTGCTTGGTAGCACCCGTTGCTACACTTAGCAAGTATATGCATTAATAGTAACAAACACAACATATAAGAACATTTATTTCACGAGTTAGTTGGCGGCTATAGGAAACAAAATCAAGGAAATCAGAGAGTCTAAAGGCATGTCCCAAAAGGATTTTGGGGCACAATTTGGTTTTAGTCGAGAGACAATTGCGAAAATAGAGCGGGGAGACCAAAGAGTATATTGGGACTTAATAGTACCAATCGCCATATTTGGTAACAAGAGCCTGGATGAACTTGCAGAACGTAAGGACTTGCCAGCATCAACGGAACCTCAAATGGTGGAGGAACCCGGCGCGATCTACGGACCCCCGGAAGAGGGCTTGATTGAAGAATTGGTATCTGAAACCGATCCGGACCGAAAGAAGCAACTGGGAGAAAAATTGGTTACAAAATTCTCCGCAATGAGACAGGAAATACAATCTCTAAAAGACGAGTTGCTGAAACTATTTAGAAAGATGGGCTAGTCAAGAGCCAGGCATCGGATAACGCTGACCCTCGTAAAAATCAGAAAGATATCCGCGTAAAACGGTTCGTGTGATGCTGCCAGCAGTTCGCTGTAGTCCTTAGCTAGTAAATCCTCACGGATGCTAGCGATTGAGTCCGCGACAGCAGCTGGAATCCCCTGTAATTCCTGGTTTCGAACCAACAGTTTCATGTACCCTTCATTTATGTGGTCCACTACAAAAAGCGTATCCTTTTCGTCATAAACGAGAGCCAGTTCGTCATTTTGTAATGACCAGGAACCAACCCACGGAGTGCCTTTTGTCCGATTCCATTCAAATGTGTTATCGGTTCTTAAGGTGAGCACATCCTCCCAAACGGAGCCACAAGTAGGGCACAGGTCTTCTGAACCGATACCTTGATAGTTACTGAAGCCTGGGGTCAACGCTTCAACCATATAGCCGTCGTAAAAAAAATTGCCGATCTCCGGTCGATCAGGAAGTACCGGACCCGCACAAGCTTCCTCAAATCCATTGGGAAGTACCTGATCTTCATTGGAACAGGAAATTGGCAGTAAGCAAACAAGCAATGTCAGCACCGCCGCAGATGTTATAAGAATTCTTTTGGTCATCCCGTTAGTTTAGTCGTCTTTTACGTTATCTGAGAATCCACGGACACGAATGTCACCTACTGCAAGTAAAGAAGAGCCAAAACTTACTCTCCAATCGACTGAAGATGGATCGCATACACTCTATCGGGAGGACCTCAATGAAACCTATCATTCACACAAGGGCGCACGGGCTGAATCACTTTATGTATTTATTGAGCAGGGCGTGAAATACTTGCAAGCACAGGGAAGAAACAACATAGGCATATTTGAAGTTGGTTTTGGCACAGGCCTTAACGCTTGGTTGGCGTGGCAGTTTGCGAAAGAAAACGATATACGGATATCCTATTGCGGAGTGGAACCATTCCCGGTCCCCAAGCCAATCTGGGAGGTGCTTAACTACAGCCCCGACCTTGCCAGCTTCCAATCTCTGCATCAGGCCGCTTGGGGGACCCAACATAGCCTTGACAATCATTTTTTGTTTATAAAACTTCAACAGACCTTGGAGCAATACGAGGATTCGGTCTCGGCGGACGTGGTATTTATGGATGCGTTCGCTCCTAGCAAACAGCCGGATATCTGGTCCAAGGCGAATCTTCTTAAATGCTACAACCTATTAACTAATAAGGGCGTCCTGGTCACCTACTGCGCCCAGGGTCAATTTAAACGAGACCTGAAATCCATCGGATTCCAGGTCCAAAGCCTTCCCGGTGCCTTAGGCAAAAAAGAAATGGTCAGAGCGATAAAGCCCTAAGGCAAAATCCTTATTTCTTCCGCAGTATTTAATCGTCGACCAGCTCCTGAAACAGCAGCAATATTGAAAAAGCCTGCCACCCTATTTTCCGGATCATCAGGGACAATATTAGTGGATACGTTGGCCAATGGCGTTGCAAACAGCGCACCGAAACCTCCCTCTCTGGTAGTCTCTATGATCACCTGATTCATAAAAAAGTAAGCCTCATTGCTGATTGAGTGTATTTCTACGTACAAAGAGTCTCCCTTGATGAAGAGACTGTCATTGCGCAATGTGAATTGGTCGTCATTGAGATCAGCAACGGCAAAATCTTCGTCAAAATACTGCTCGTCAAACAGAATTTCTTCTTCATCAATCACCCCATAAAATTCGCCTGTGAAGCGGTAAAGAGAATCATTACTAACCAGCAACGTGTCCGGAAGATTGTATGGAGAAAGTATGTCATTCTCATCTCCCATCAAAAAAGGATTCACCGCATCTCTGATTGGTTGAATAAACTGCACATTATCATTGTCAATGTCAACCGAAAACGCGGCATCATAAGCAATATTGATTTCATCAGGATTACCTAAAAAGGCGCCGTTTCTCCAGGTTTTGATCCAATAGCTGTCATTAATGCCTGGTAAGTCTGTTGCGAAAAACTCGGCAAAAATGAGATCATCGAAAAAGGCGGTCTCTTCTTCGAGACGGAAAGTGACACTATCAATAGGCGGAACGTCGTTGAGCATGGCAATGCTCGTGTATGAGTTGCCCTCCACGATCACTTCCAGTTCATACTGATGTCCAATTATACCAAAAGGATTACCGTCAGGACTCTCCCAGGTATACCGCTCCGAAGTTTCATTGAAAACATAAGGTGCGATAGTGGCATCACTCAGGTCCCTTATGATCACGGACGCACCACTGACCTTTGGCGGCGCAGTTTCGTCAAAGTAGGCTTGGGAGCGAGTAATATTAATGTGCTGCTCCGTTCCCTGATTGGTCAACCACGCATCGACAACCAACAAATTGAGCGGATCGCTGAGACTGGGGTCCACCTCTGTCTCACATGAAAAGAGCATCGCTGCAACAAATAGAGATAGTAAAGACCTTTTCATTTCTTAAAATTTGAAGTTGTAGGTGATGGAAGGAAGAATAAAAAACAGGATAGATGTCTCGAAAGATTTAGTTTCCACAGGTTCGTTCGGCTGCGTAAGATTGCCCAACCGGGAAAAGTCTATCCGATTGTCATCGTCTTGAGTGAAATAAATGGCAAAAGGATTTTTGCGGTTGTATACATTGTATACGGACACAACAAGATTGTCAGATCTACCTTTTTTGTTGCCTATGAAAATATTGTCGACTGTCAATGAAATATCCAATCGGTGATAATCCGGAATTCTTACATTATTGCGGCTGCCATCATTCAATGGAATTACCTGGCCTGCTACCACTATCCTGTCTGTAGGGTAGGTGGTCGGCGTACCTGAGATGTAAGAGAACACCCCGGAAACGTAAGTGGTGGGATTAATTTGGAAGTTGGATGTGATTTTCAAATTGTGCGTTTGATCATACCGAGCCGGGTACCAACGGCCTTGGCGGTCTACGCTGTTCAAGCCGTAATTGATGCCGTCGATTTTCAACTCCGATCTTCCCAGCGTGTAGCTTATCCAACCATTGAATCTGCCCGTTGGCTTTTTTGCATAAAACTCAATTCCGTATGCTCGTCCATCTCCTGCGATGACATCCGCTTCCAGGAGATCGTTGATGAAAATATCTGCCCCATCAATGTAGTCAACCTGATTTCTTGTCCATTTATAGTAGGTTTCAACTGAGGTCTCGATCTTATTGTTAGCAAAATTTTTGAAGAGGCCCAGGGCAATTTGATCGCCACGTTGGGGTCTCAGATTGTTGGTGCTAGGTTGCCATACGTCGATCGGGGTAGCAGCCACCGTGTTAGACACCAGGTGGATGTACTGATTCATCCGATTGTAACTGGCTTTCAACGAGGTGCTGGGATTGATTTCATATTTGACTGCCAGTCGTGGTTCGAGATTGCCAAAATCTGCAAGCGATTCCAGTCGGTCCACACGCGTCGTATCCATAACCGGTCTCCTGCTGCCAGCCAAAGTATCTCCTAAAATGTATCGATTGCCAGGACCGATGTTATTGAAATACGAGTATCTCAGGCCGTATTGGACGGTCCAGTCAGCGCCAATTTTTTGGTCATTGGACGCATACATGCTTGCTTCTATGGCATATTTTCTGTCGAGACTAATGTCGATCGGTTCACCGGAAGTCACGCCAATGGCATTGGCCGGGTCGAAAATGTAAACCAGCCCGTCCCAGCCAAAATTGATCTCATTATACTGATCCAGGAAATAGGTAAACTGCGGTTTGAAATTGTAGGTTTGAATTTTGGAGTTCCAGTCAAACTGGTCGTCTTCGGTATTTCCAAAAGCAAATGAATAATCGTAGTTGCTATAAAAGGCGGTAAAGTTGCTGAAAAATTGATCTGAGAAAAGGTGATTCCAACGTGCCGAGGCTGTTTGATTGCCCCAGTTAAAGCCTTGCTGTCGGTCGAACCTGAAAACATCTCTACCAAAATAGCCAGAAACATAAACCCTGTTTTTCTCATTGATGTTGTAATTGGCCTTTGCTGTCAGGTCATAGAAATACAGTGCCGCGCCATCGTCAAAAAAGTCCGTGAATAATCGGATGGGGATATCAGCATAAGATCTTCTTCCAGCCACGATGAACGACGCTTTGTCCTTGATAATAGGAGCCTCTACCGTCAACCGGCTGAATATAGTACCCACCCCACCGGAAACGTCCAATTCCTTGTTGTTACCTTCTTTCATTCTGATGTCCAGAATAGAAGACAAGCGGCCACCGTATTTTGAGGGGATACCACCTTTATACAACTTCACGTCCTTCACAGCATCCGGGTTGAAGACGGAAAAGAATCCAAACAAGTGTGAGCTTTGATAGACCGGCGCCTCATCAAGCAGGATCAGGTTTTGGCCTACCGATCCCCCTCGGACATTGAATCCGGAGGCACCTTCACCTACTGTGCTGACTCCTGGCAGCAACTGGATACTTTTGATAATATCAACCTCACCTGCAAACGCTGGAATTTTGGTGATGGATTTGATATCCAATTCGGCTACACTCATCTGCAATTCCGACACATTAGCGTCTTCCTTCTCTGCTGTGACCACCACCTCTTCCAGGATCGCGCTTGCTTCGGCCAGGTCGATATCCTGACGTGAATCGGCGTTTAGGGACACTTGCCTTACCTGATTTTCAAAACCGATGTAGCGATATTCAAGTGTATAATCTCCCTGAGGAAGCGTGATAGAATAAAATCCGTAAACGTTGGATACGACGCCACCATTTATTTCTTGCACATAAACAGTCGCGCCAATGAGGGTTTCCCCATTAGATGCATCTTTTATGTAGCCACTTATTGTGAAAGTTTCCTGACCGTTGGCGGTAAACCCAAACATGCTGAAGGCACAGAGGCTTACCAGCCAAATGAATTTTGACATTTTTTTGGCGATTATTTAGTTGACGATGTTATAAGCGTTTTTGTGAACCAAGTGTTTTCGGCCCATCAAATAGTTAGATACCGCATTAAGGACGCAAAAAGCGTGCAATAGTTCCTAAAAGAGAAAAAAAAATTAGTTTTTACCTTAAAATAGCTGATTAACAGCCATATACGGAATGCCTTGATGGAGTTGGGCAGGAGGCGATAAGTAGAACAGTGGGCGTAAGTTTAGCATTGAATGGCACCGGCGTTTACACCTTTTTGACCACCTTATAACTTCTACGTTGAGGGAATGCCTTAACTTAACGAAACGGCGTAGCAATGTGACTAATGACGAGGATCAAAAAAGGAAAGACTATCACCTCGGATAATGACGATCTGTCGGCTTATGTAAAAAAGCTGGAAGAATTAGACGCGCTCAAAAGTCGGTTTTACGAGAATGTCAACCACGACTTGCGGACACCCCTGATGTTAATCGAGGGATATGTCCAGCGGATAGGCGAAGATGAGGATACCTACTTGAGTAGTCGTGCGGAGGCTGACTTTGAAAAACTCAAGCGCAACCTGCAATTAATCAGGTCACTCAACGATCAGATGAATGACCTGAGTCTGGTTGAAAAGAAGAAGCTTCACCTCAAATTTGAACAGGTTCACCTGCAGGATTACGTTCGTGAGATTGTCGATCTTTTTCTTCCTAAAGCCGAGGGGGAGGGTAAAAACCTGAAGTATAAGAGTAATGTCGACCATTCCATACTGGCAGTCCTGGACAAGCACCAGTTCTCCCGTGTCATATTCAATATTCTGAATAATGCACTACAGTATACGCCAGAGGACGGAATGATCTCGGTGATCCTCCAGGCTCACAAAAAAAACGACGGATTTACAATTTGTATTTACAATTCAGGCAAGGCCATCTCTCAGGATGTGCTCCCGCATCTTTTTGATCGGTTTTATCGAGGCCAGCAAGAGGGCCAGCGGAGCAATGTAAAGGGGATGGGGATAGGATTGGAGCTAGCAAAAGAGATCACACTGCTCCATGATGGTTCTATTATGGCAGACAGCCTGACGCATGAAGGGACCTGTTTCTTCATTTCACTTCCCTACAACCTTGACAAGGAAGTGGCGAATGAGAGTGTTAAAATCGAAGAAAGCTTCTATCAAAAACCGGAGCCAACAGCAAAGAAGGACACCAACACCATCCACATTGAGGGGAAAAAGGCCAACATATTGATTGTGGATGATAACCAGGAGATTAGAGAGTACATTCACGATATCCTGGCGGAGGAATATGCGATCGATGAAGCAGACAATGGTCAAATCGCCATGGAAAAGATCGAAAAGGGCTTTTATGACCTGATCATTGCTGACCTCATGATGCCCTGGATGGACGGTTTTGAACTTTTGCAGAACCTCAATCAAGAAAAGTATAGCTCTATTCCTGTGATGATCGTCTCTTCCCGAACATCCGAATCCGACAAAATGAAAGTGCTTGATGATGGTGCCCTGGACTTTTTGACCAAACCGTTTAACCCCAAGGAGCTTTCGCAGCGCATCGCTAACATCCTGAAACACAAACGATCATGGAATGCCTTCCAGGATATTGGACATACCCACAAAAATCAGATTGAAAAGGACCTTCTAATAAAGCTACGAAGCGTAATTCTGCAGCACATTGACGATCCCAAGCTCTCAGTTGCGCTCATAGCTGATGAGTTGTGCACGGCTGAAAGGAGTGCCTACCGTATGATCAAGACGCTCACCGGGAAAACCCCTCTTGACTATATCAAAAGCCTCAGGTACGAGTACGCCTACGACATATTGACAAAGGGCCAAGTAAAAAGCCTGTCCGAGGCAGCGAGATCCATTGGTATTTCCAATGCGACCTATTTTTCCACGCAGTTCCAGAAACGATACGGTGTAGCGCCGGATTCTCTGTTGAAGTAATTGCATTGTTTCAAAACAGCAAGAATGTTCCAGATTGGAACGTGGCTGAAAACAACTAACTGGCCCGTTTTTTACGACAGACTGCTTTAAATTCCATCTAGCCAGTGGATGCGCACAGAAGGCCCGGCGGGTCCGCTCGAAAAGTCCATTTTCAACCAAAAGTTTGACATTGCGAAGCACCTCAACTATCTTAATAGTAGCATAGAAAGTTTTCGCACACCACTGACTTCCCGCAAATGAGTACAACCCAAGATTTATCCAATGCCCTTGGCACCGCAGGGATGGACAAGCCCGCAACCGAAGGCGGACCGGGCTTTGTCATGAGCAGCGCTAAATGGTTGAAACTACAGACCTTTTTTTCCACGGTCGATAAGTTGCCGACAACCTTGGCCGCATTGAAAACTCAGATGGGTCCTGGAGCTCCGGCTGATATGACTGATTTCCAGGGACTGGTCTTGGAGTATGAAAAGATGCAGCAGGGATCTCAGACGTTTGCAAGCCTCTACCCACAGATCGTGAAATTGGCTGGCCACGTTGCGGATTATGGAGGGTCTGTGGGTACCTATTACCCCGGGCTGGAGATGGAAATCAAAGCACTCAAGGACTCTCCTGGTGACAGTACGGTTCAAGCCAATATCCAGGCGTTGATAAAGCAACTGATTGCAACGGTACAAGGCTATTCTCAAAAGGCCAGCGACGTACAAAACGATATAAAAAAGCTTGCTCAGGTGGTTCAAGGCTATCCTACTGCCCTGACGGGGCCAGGTGGGTTGTATGATTATTACAACAACAAATATGGTGCAACCAGTGCAGAGCTGCAGGCGTTGACAAGTCAAGTGAACGACGACACAGCCGCATTACAGGATGCGGAAGCTGCTTACAACCATGCTGTAATTGTAGCATCCACAACCCCCACCTACGGATGGATCTGGCCTTTTGGTACCATAGCTGCAGCTGCGGTGGCCGGTGTTTATGGCGCTAAGGCTGTTACTGAAAAAAACGAGATTCATGCACTCCAATCCATAATTCAAGAACTCAATGAGGAGAAGCAAGCATACGCAAACCTGATGCAATCCCTCATATCCGTCAAATTTCACCTGAGCACCCTCAGCGACAGTGCAGATGCCGCGCTCGCCATTGTTCAGGGGATTGAGGGCAGCTGGAGTACCATAGGCTCACAGCTTACCAATATATCCACTGCCTTGTCGAAAGACTTTAACACGGGATTGAGCTTCATCGATCAGTTGAACTATGATCAGCTGGTGAAGGATTGGACTAAACTTTCGGACGCGGCCACGAAATTTCAGACCAATGCATACATCACGGTCGCCTCTTAGAAGGATCAAATGACTTAAAAATGGCCATTGCAAACGCTAATATCGCCCAGCTGTTCACGATCCCAGAGGATACCTGGGAGGAAATTAACAATAGAGTCCAGTTTATCCTGAAGCTAGACAAAATGGATGCTACAGATGGCTCAGCGGGTAGGTTTGAAATTCCCTGGCCAAATGCCACAACCAAAGCAGACCTATACAACCTTTCTGGTCAGGATTATCAAAAACCAAACACCCTGACGTTTGAAGTCAGCACTAGCAAGAATGGGGGTCAGATCAACTGGGTTATAGATACCGGCAATCAGGACATTCTTCCCCTATGTCAGGCGTGGCAAAATACCACCTTTGACGCCATCATCAACCATGCGGAGAATGTCGCAACTTATGCCACCAACGCCCTGGATGCTTTTCAGAACTGGAATCCTGACAACTATTCCACGTCCTCCCTGGCGGCCGAAGTGAATAAACTCGCCACAAATGCCAAGCAACTCCACACAGAGGCCAAAACCATATTTAAAGAACTTCAACAATTCCTGAAAGCCAACCAGGCCTTTGAGAACTTCCTTCAAACAAACAATTTTTTGATTCCATTGCTCAACATTCCCCAGGTCCAAGCACAGTCATTTGCGCTGTTTGATATTGCTATAGAGAAAGTATTGGGCGCCTGGGGAGCCATTCAAAATGATTTGGGTTCAGGCAATGTAACCCCTCAGCAGGTCACCAATAGTTTCATTCAATCCCTCAACATCCAGGTATCCAAGGCATTGTGGAAGAAAATCCTAGATGAAACCAATGCCTTTACCATAAGTCAAAGGCCACCCATCGCTTACGACAATTTTTGGTAGCGCAAGTACCATAACAACTATGATCGCATATACAGTATCATTCAGGCATTTGGATTTAACTGTAAGTGGCAAGTCTATCAAGGCAAGTCTGGTAAACTCATTGCGCTATGAATCATCAGGCCACAGCCGAAGACATTGATTTGATGTGCCGGATGATCAAGAGGGCGTGTTCTCGAGAATTTTCGATAAACCATTTGTTGGTCTTCAATCCACCGCAGATAACACCTGCTAGAAATATGCCCTCAACGTTGGTCTCCATTGTTTCAGAGTTATAAGTTGGTGTCCTGAGCGGGTCATCACCAATGACGATGCCCAGTGACTCCAGGAAATTAAAATCCGGTTGATAGCCAGTCATGGCTAAAACAAAATCGTTTTCCAATGTAATGATCCCGTCCGGTGTTTTGACGTCTATTTCATGTTCACGAATCTCTGTCAACTGGCTCTGGAAGTGTGCCTGGATTGTTCCCTCTTTGATTCTATTGATGACATCCGGCCTTACCCAGTATTTGACACTCGGTTGGATTTCGTCTTCCCGTATGATCATGGTGACTTCTTTTGCTCCCTTTCTGAATGTCTCCAGTGCTACGTCAACTGCAGAATTGGCAGCGCCAACAACGGCAATTTTCATGGCGTAATAAGGATGCGGTTCATCATAATAATGCTTTACCTTGGGCAAATCCTCTCCGGGAATATTCAGCATGTACGGTAAGTCGTAAAATCCTGTGGCAAGTATGATGTTACGTGCGCGATACGTACTTTTCGAAGTGCCAATAAAGAAAATCTCCTCCTTTTCCACCCTCTCCACCTTTTCATACAGGTTCACCCGAAGTTTCCAGGCACTTGCGACCCGTCGGTAGTATTCAAGCGCCTCGGGGCGAGTTGGCTTAGGGTTGTGAGAAATAAAAGGCACCTCACCGATTTCAAGCCGATCACTGGTTGAGAAGAACGTCATGTTCTGCGGGTAATTGTAGATGGAATTGACCAAACAGCCCTTGTCTATGATTACATAAGACAAATTGGCTTTTTCCGCCTCAATTCCGGCGGCCAGACCAATGGGGCCCGCACCGATTATCAGGACATCCACGATTTCACTACTCATAAGCCGAAGGTACCATTTGCAAGTTGCTTGGACAATAAGCGTTTTAAGAGATTTTGAGTTCACTGAGTTGGAAATTGCCAAGTCTACTGTTTAGCCCCTTTAAGTTGCTGTCGGAACTGTAAAGCTTGCTTTTTATGGACTTGCTCTCCTGGAAGTGAGTTCGTGGATGCCAATATTCCTAGTTTGCACGCGCGAATCGCATCGATATTTTCTTTTAAAAAATTCATCCAAAACCTCATCACTCAACCATGAACATTCCAACTAAATCATTCCTGACCTTGGTGGCATTTCTGATCACCACAGTATCCATTGCCCAGCGTTCAGCGGAAGCCACTATAAGATCTATAAGCCCTAAGTTTTCCGAAAGTCTTATCCAGGGGGATCACAAGCTGGTAGCGAGTTATTATTCCAGAGATGCGCGGCTACTGCCTCCCAACCAGGATATGGTCAGAGGACGAGTAGCAATTGAAGAGTTTTGGCGTATCCTCGAGCAGACCAATATTGTCAAGCACGTTATTTCTCCTGAAGAAATCAATGTCTTCGGAGAGGAGGCTTACGAAATTGGCTATTACGAAGGTGAAACCCTGGGATCAGATGGCCAGCATACTTCGTGGAGAGGCAAGCACGTGGTGATCTGGAAAAAGGAGGAGGGTCGCTGGAAAATACATGTCGACGCCTGGAGCCGGGTAAATTGATGTTATTTGCTTTCGGAGCAATTGATAACCTGATCAGGTGTGATGATCCAATCCACCTTTTTGTCGTGGGATTCCAGATAACCGCAATGATCCAAGGTGGAAGTTAGGTTTAGCCCCACTTTTCGTACTTGAGGCTTTGTTTGGTTTAAAAACTTATCATAATAGCCTTTGCCATAGCCAATACGACCCCCCAGCTTGTCTAGCACCAGCGCGGGAACCAGAATCAAATCCAAATCCCGGAGATCAATTTTTTGTGCTCCCTGTGGGCTCGGGATCCCGTAGCTATCTTCTTCATATTGGGTGTCTTGATCCACCAGGAAGTGTTCCATGGTTTGTGCTACAAAATCTGTGCAGGAGGTCACCGTGCGGTAACCATTGGATTGTAACGACCTTAATAAAATCCAGGTGTTAACCTCTCGATTGGCCCTGATTGGCAGGAAGGTATGGATCGTCCTGATCTGGCTTTGGTTCTGCAGCCAATGCAAAAGCCTGTCTGCTATTCGCTCACTCGCCTGATCGACATAGTCCTCGGTCAACAATTTGCGATTGGTCAATACCAACTTACGGACCAGGGTTTTGGGATTCATTCTTCCCAAAGGATATGGAACCGGAGATCAAAGGGGTCAAAATTGGCCAGTACCTCCTCCACGAAATTCCGGTTTTCAAAATAATAGGTCAGAAAGTTGTGGTAGCGTTCCTGGAGGCTGCCGTTTGGTGACAAGACCGACTTTATGGCATCTACTTGATTTAGTGCATCCTCGTTTTTTCTTTCAACCGCCTTGCGCATCTTACCCTCCAGGTGATCTATGCGTTTTTCTATTCGAATTTTCTCCGCTTCAGTGCTTTCAGCCAAAGTGGGATCGATGCTTACTGCCTTTTCCTTTACACGTTCCCAAAGTTGGTGAAAGGCCGATTTTGCCGTGGTAGTTGAGTAGTCTTCCCCGAATTTGTCCAACGCCCTTTGTCTAAGCGTTTTCAGTGGTTCGAATAGCGCCTCATTACTGAGTTGGTTCTTTTCAATCTTCCGTGCGGTATTTCTCGGCACATATAACCCGAAACACCTTGGGAGCAAAATCGGGAAGTCCACGTTGTAGTGTTCGAATACGCTCTTGAGCTGTAGCCAATAGGCCATTTCTGCTGGACCGCCGACATAACCCAAGTTCGGTAAAATTATTTCCTGATAAAGGGGCCTGAGAATAACATTGGGGCTGAAATTTTCCGGGGAGTCACGGATCTCCGCTTCCATTTCTCCTTGCGTGAATATCCTTTCGGAATCAATCAACCCGAAGGAGCCGTCATCATTTTTCACAATTCGGGTGCGATAATCCGCTCCCAGGTGAAAAAAGTTGATATCGCGGGTGAAGGCTTGCGAGGAGTAGCCAAGGCCAACCAGTTTTTCATTAGTAGCAGCGACCAGGTCCTTTGCCTGGGGTGTCAGGACTTCACTTTCAATAACTGGTTGGAATACTGATTTTAATTCATGATCGTCGCCATCCACCACCACAACTCCCTGGGCCGCGAAGATCTCTGACACGTAACACCGGCAGGCATCTGCTAGCTTGTCGTGAGTTTCGTAGGCCGCTTCGAAAAACGGCAGCTTTTCCGGGATCTCATCCAACAGCCCCTTGATGGATGCGGTGTTGAACCTGCCAACGGCACCAGATTGATCCGTATTCCAGGTGTATTTTTTCTCTCCAAGATGGAAATAGCTTATTTCCTCAAAATCATGATCTTCCGTAGCCATCCAGTAAACGGGGACGAAATTGTAATCAGGGTAGGTCTCCTTCAGTTTTTTCGCCGCATTGACCACCGTGGCGATCTTGTAGATGAAATAGAGTGGTCCCGTGAAAATATTTAACTGATGACCGGTGGTGATGGTGAAGGTATTTTCCTTACTGAGTAGATCCAGGTTGGATTGCACGGCCGTTGAGATGGCTAGATCACCATATTGCCTTTTAAGGGCGTTCACCAGAGTCGATCGGGTAGAAGCAGGAAAGGTTCTTTTTTCCAGGGCTTGCTTGAATCCCTCGACCGTGGGGGACTCGTTATAAAATTCCTTTAAATGGTCCTTACCATCGACATAGTCAAGAAATATGCGGGCAAATGAACGGGTGGCTTCAAAGGGCAGCTTTTCTGTTTTCATGTGTATGGTTTTATTTCCAATGGCCACATGGAATTCGCATGGGTAACATTCATCTGTTGGTTGTGGTCGGCCACAAAAATGCTCATTTCATGTATTGGGTAAGGGTTATTGCTTTTACCCGCAACAATATATTGCTTTGGTCATACGGGTTCGGCTTCTAGGTCAAATGCTGAGGCGCTGGTGATTTTGGCTTGGACGAAATCACCAATCCTTAAATAGTTTTTTGCTGAAAGAAGTACTTCATTATCTACCTCTGGAGAGTCATATTCCGTTCGGCCGATGTAATTGGCCCCCTCTTTGCGATCTATCAATACTTTCAATGTCTTTCCGACTTTCTTTTGATTCAGGCGCTCCGAAATGGATTCTTGTAGTTCCATTACGGCATTGGCGCGATCTTGTTTGATTTCTTCCGGCACATTGTCTTCCAGGCTATATGAATGTGTATTTTCCTCATGGGAGTAAGTGAAAATCCCTAACCGCTCAAACTCATTTTTCTCCACAAAATCTAGCATTTCTTCAAAATCTGCTTGGGTCTCTCCGGGGTGCCCCGCGATAAGAGTGGTCCGGATTGCGATTTCCGGAACCAGGGACCTCATCTTATCCAATAATGCCTCGGTCTTTTCCCTTGTGGTACCTCGCCGCATCAATTTGAGCATGTTGCTAGAGGCATGCTGCAACGGGATATCGAGGTAGTTGCAGATATTCTCCCGTTCTGCCATGACCTTCAAAACATCTTCAGGAAAACCGGTTGGGAAGGCATAATGTAGTCGCAACCATTCGAGGCCCTCTACATCTGCCAATCGACTCATCAATTCTGCGAGCCGTCTCTCTTTGTAAATATCCAGCCCGTAGTAGGTACTGTCCTGTGCGATGAGCAAAACTTCCCTGGTGCCATTTTTAACCAGGTTTTGTGTCTCGGTCACCAGCTGCTCAATAGGTTTTGATACGTGGCCACCTCTCATAAGAGGAATGGCACAAAAAGAGCAGGGCCTGTCGCACCCTTCAGATATTTTCAAATAGGCATAGTGATTGGCGGTCGTTGTTATACGCTCTCCCACCAATTCGTGCTTGTAATTGGCATTGAATTTTTTGAGAAGCATGGGGAGCTCCATCGTCCCAAACCAGGCATCCACCTCCGGGATCTCCTGTTGCAATTCGTCCCTATATCGCTGAGAAAGACAGCCTGTGACGTAGACTTTATCGATCAAACCCTCCTCTTTGGCGTCGGAGTACCGAATGATCGTGTCTATGGATTCTTGCTTTGCATTGTCGATGAAACCACATGTGTTGATGATCACTATGTTGGCGTCATCATCTTTTGACTCGTGACTGGCATCAATCTTGTTACCTTTCAACTGTGTCAACATGACTTCTGAGTCAACAATGTTTTTCGAACAACCCATCGTCACGATATTGACTTTATCCTTTTTTCTGCCTTTTGTTTTCAATCATCCGGATTTAGTGACCTCAAAACTAAATCATAGAAAGTAAGGAATGCCGTTACCTTTGCGCTCCATGAAGGCCAGGTCGCTGATTTTACTTTTCGTTTTGTGGGGTTGCGAGCCAATTGAGGATTGTCAGCTGGATCCGAATAGCAATAGTTTTTATATTCTATTTAACCTTGATTCGGGCGGTGCAGTGACTTTCGATTCAGTAAAAAACAACGTAGTGTCCGATATTTTTTTCGATTCCGATAGCACTTTCACCCTGGTCCAGTTGCCCCTCTACGAGCAGCTAGCAGAGTTGACCTATTTTTTCTATACTGATTCCGTGGACTATCAGCTGACAGTTTCTTACGATAGCAGGATCAACCTCTATGGTGAAGATTGCCCGGTATCCACTTATTATTTCAATCTGGATGTTCCGCAGCATTCGTTTGATTCGGTGGGAGTAGCAAGTAGTGACCTGGACCGGCGAGTTTTTGAAAATATTGAAGTTTTTTTCTGAGGTGCGACTACTATTTTGCCTTACGTTTTTGCTTACCAGCCTGATCGCTTTTAGCCAGACCGATTCCCTGCAAAACTTTAGCAAATGGAAACCCTCTTATCTGAGGATTGGCTATGACGTATCCCGAACGGTGAGTTCCATTACCTCGCCTCGTGATTTCACACAGGAGGTTTCTGCGGAGATAGACTTTCACTCGCTTTTTTTGGTAGCCGAGGTTGGTTTTGCGAGTAATGAGAAACCCACCCCAGGTTATGATGCTCAAGGCATTTACTACCGGGTAGGCATAGATGCCAATCTGATCCCTTACGACAAGTTACGGAGCGCAATACTATTCAGTGTGAGGTACGCGGGTGCTAATTTTCAGCAATCCTTAGCGACCACCATCAACGACTCATTCGGAGAGCGGGCCATCAGCGTCAATGAAAAAAACTTGCGTAGTTCGTGGCTTGAAGCCGGTCTGGGGATGAAGGTGCAAGTGATGCAAAATCTCTTCATAGGGTACAGTTTTAGATTGAGATTTGCTAATCGACTGAACGGACATTCGCAATTACTCCCTGCAGAAGTACCTGGTTTTGGTCGAACCTTCAACGACGGCCGGGAAAAACGCGGGCTTGGCGTGGGTTTTCACTATGGGTTTTTCTGGCGGATTCCGTTTTGGGACAAACCCGTGCCCGTAAAGAAGAGAAAAATCCCGAAGGTATTGCCTCCAAAGAACCCACAAGAGAATCCGGAAACGATTAATTAGAGGAAACGAACGTCATCAACGATCCGTTTTTGAAATTCCTTTTCTAATAGGTCCAGTACTTTTTCTTTGGCTATGGTCAGCTCCTGCTTCAACGGTGCTGAGTTTAGTTTTACAAAAAGTGTTCGCTCCTTTATAAAGATACCGGTGGTTCTTTTGGCTATGGGCTCCCCCATAATTGTATTCCAAGAATGAATGAGCTGCTTTTCATTGTAGCGATTTTCAAGAGATTCTTTTTTTAGGAATTTGCCGAAGGCATCTTTAAAGCTGTGGATCGAGTCGTCACCCATGGGATATGTTTTTGCCGTGGCTAATTTCAAAGAATTTGGTGGCAGTTTGTTGCTCAAAGAGATTTTTGATGCGCTCGATACGGGCATCAGTGATTATAACCTGGCCGAAGCGCGTATCATCAGAAAGTACCTCCAATATCTGCCTAATTCGCAAGTCATCAAGTTTGTCGAAAAGGTCGTCGAGAAGTAAAATCGGTTTTTGTCCGGATTTCTGCAACAGCAAATTGTACTGTGCCAGCTTCAAAGCAAGAAGGAATGACTTCTGTTGACCTTGAGACCCCTCTTTTCGCAGGGGATGATCATTGAGCTTGAATATAAAGTCATCCTTATGGCAACCGACATGGGTCCGCTGTGTGATTAGGTCTTTTTCCCTCGACTTTCGAAGGTCTTCCGGGAAGGAATTAGCGAGTACCTGCGACTGGTGCGAAAAGGTTGCTCGCTCGTTGGTTCCGGAGATCATTTGATAGCTCTCAACGAAGAAAGGCTCGAATCCAGCGGTCAACTCTGCCCGGGCTGTGGCAATGTCCTGCGAAAGCTGTATTATTTCCTCGTCGTAAATATCGAGTAAGGCTTCCAGGGACTGGCGCCTCGTAGTGTGGCTGTTTTTGAGGGCCGCGTTTCGCTGCCGAAGCGTTTTTTTGATATTTGAGCAAGGACTTGAGAAACGACCCGTCGAATTGGCTGATGGTGCCATCTACGAATTTCCTCCGCCCTTCACTCCCTTCCAGGATCAACCCCTGGTCGTAGGGCGTGGTGATTACAAGGGGGATTTTGCCGATATGCTCTGCAAGCTTTTCAGGAGCCAGCTTATTGACCTTGAATGTTTTACCTCCTCCACGCTCAAAATAGCAGCTGACTTCTTCCACGTTCGGCGCATCAAATACCCCGCGGACTGAGAAGTAGTTCATGTCGTGCATGATATTTTGACTGTCGGTATTGTTTAGCGCACTTTTTGTGAAGGCCAGGTAGTGGATAGCGTCCAGCACATTGGTCTTCCCCATGCCATTGAGTCCGACCAGACAGTTGAACCGTTGGTGGAACTGAAAAGTCTGATCTTCGTAGTTCTTGAATTGCAACAAATGGAGCTTTGATATCAGCATGAGGTCGTCGATAGCATTTTCCTCTCAGTACATTTGTTTGGCCAGAGGAGGCAATTTTGCGAGACCTGCAAATTAAGCTATTTTCGCAGGGTCTTTTCAGACGATACTCAAGCAGAAATTTAATCGCGGAAATATGGCCACGAAGACTAAGGCAGGCGCTGCCAAATCAAGTAAAAAGGAATTTTCTAAGGATCAGTATAAATGGTGGTATGAATCGATGCTCCTTATGCGTCGCTTCGAGGAAAAGGCGGGCCAATTGTATGGCCAGCAGAAGATAAGAGGCTTTTGTCACCTTTACATTGGTCAGGAGGCTTGCGCCGCGGGATCGGTTTCCGCTTTAAAAGAAGGTGACAAGTATATTACCGCCTATCGCGATCATGCTCATCCATTGGCGCTGGGGACCAATCCCGATCACATAATGGCGGAGCTTTATGGCAAAGAAACCGGAGTTTCCAAAGGAAAAGGAGGCTCAATGCACATGTTTGATAAGGAAAGAGGTTTTGCTGGTGGGCACGGTATCGTCGGAGGTCAAATACCGCTAGGTGCCGGACTCGGCTTTGCAGAGGCATACAAGGGTACTGGCAATGTGTGTATCTGTTACATGGGTGATGGAGCCGTCAGACAGGGAGCTTTTCATGAAGCACTGAATATGGCCATGACGTTAAAAATGCCCACGATTTTTGTGATTGAAAACAATGGCTATGCCATGGGCACATCAGTTAACAGAACTTCCAATGTTACCGAGCTGTATCGCCTGGCCGACGCCTATCAAATGCCATCAAAAGCGGTGAATGGTATGAGTGTCGAGGATGTCCATCTCGCGGTAAGTGAGGCCGCCGATAGGGCCCGAAAAGGCAATGGACCCACCTTGCTGGAATTTCGCACTTATAGATATAAAGGGCATTCCATGTCGGATCCTGCCAAGTACCGAACCAAGGAGGAAGTCGAAGAGTACAAGAATCAGGATCCGTTGGAGCAGGTAAAACAAGTGCTACTCAAGAAAAAGTATGCCAAGGAAGAAGAATTAAAGGAATTGGATAAACAGATTAAGGAGCGAGTCGCGCAATCCGTAACATTTGCTGAGAACTCGGCTTTCCCTTCTCCAGACGAAGCCTACAAGGACGTCTACATGGATGACAATTATCCATACATCACAGACTAACTTATTATTTCAGAATATCTTATCTTTGCGTCCGCAAAATTTGGATGGTATAATGGCGAAGACCAAGAAGAAAGAGGAGAATCAAGGAATTGACCTGCTGGAAAACCCCGACGCACTGGCCGGCAGGGCAGAAGAATTCTTCAACAAGAAGAAGAATCAGAACATCCTTTACGGTGTGCTGACGGTGGTAATCTTGATTGTAGGAGGTACTACCTTTTTCAGATTTCAACAGCGCAGCATGAATGAAGAAGCGCAGCAAGAGATGTTTCAGGCCATTTACTATTTTGAGTCAGATAGTTTAGGAGCTGCATTGAATGGAGATGGCAACAATTACGGATTTCTGGATATCATGGACGAGTACTCCGGAACGAAGGCAGCCAACATTGCCAGCTTTTACGCTGGGACTTGTTATCTGAAACTAGGGGATTTCGAAAGTGCCGTGCGAAACTTGGAAGATTTTGTAAGCGACGACTATTTACTTCAGGCACGAGCTTATTCGCTCATTGGGGACGCTTACATGGAGCTGGATCAATTTGGGGACGCTTCTGAGTATTATGAGAAAGCCAGTGACTACAAACCCAACAAGGAATTCACACCTGTTTATCTTAAGAAATTAGCTATTTCCCTCGAGGAGCAGGGAAAGCTTCCTGCAGCGGCCGCAGCATACGATAAAATAATTTCCGACTTTGCGGGTTCGAGGTTAGAGCAGGAGGCAAAGAAACAGGCCGCCAGGTTGAAGGGCCTGTCATTGAATTAGATCAACTTTTTAACTAAAATATCAAGGGATAAAGTTGAGAGGCTTTATCCTTTTTTTGTTTATGGCAAGTACCGAAAAAAACCTAAGTGACTTTTCCCAAAGAGGAGTGAGTAATGTCAGCGACAAGCAATTTGCCATTGTCGTGTCCGAATGGAATACGGATATTACCGAAGCGCTCTATGCAGGTGCGGTTCAAACCTTGATCTCGCATGAGGTGTCTAAGGAAAACATCGTGCGAATCGATGTGCCCGGTAGTTTTGAATTGAGCTTAGGCGCGCAGAAAATGGCGAAAAGAGATGATATCGATGCAGTGATTTGTCTCGGTTGCGTGATTCAGGGTGAGACCAAGCACTTTGATTTTATTTGTGATGCCGTAGCCAATGGGATTACCAACGTGGGATTGAAATATGACAAACCTGTAATTTTTGGTGTGCTCACACCCAATAATAGAAAGCAGGCACTGGATCGAGCTGGGGGCAAACACGGCAACAAGGGCGATGAAGC
This sequence comes from Cyclobacteriaceae bacterium, assembly GCA_965242775.1. Taxonomy (GTDB): domain Bacteria; phylum Bacteroidota; class Bacteroidia; order Cytophagales; family Cyclobacteriaceae; genus JAWPMT01. Next base: position 138,322 of record CBDETI010000024.1, on the reverse strand, counting down.
CGCCATTACTGCCATAAAAATGCTTGCTATCTGATTCATCTCGCCACCTAACCTACCCTAAAGCAATGCTGGTAATGAAATTTGGCGGAACCAGCGTCGGCTCCGCGAAAAGAATGAAAGAAGTGGCCCGGATCGTCACTTCCGTACCCACGAAGAAGATCGTAGTGCTTTCGGCAGTGTCCGGAACAACCAATGCTCTGGTGGCAATAACGGACCTTTTCAAGCACGGGCACAATGTGGAAGTTGGTGAAAACATCGACAAACTAAGGCGCTCGTACGATCAAATTATTGAGGAGCTCTTTGCAAGCACTGAGCATCGCAAGGCGGGCTCGGCGTGTGTCGACAACCACTTTGAGGAAATCCGAAGACTTGTTTCACAACCCTACTATGAGCAGATTGAAAAGATCATAGTCGTGATGGGGGAGCTCATTTCCACCAGGTTATTTTCCTTGTATCTCCAGTCTATTCGGGTGTCCAACGAGCTTTTGGCGGCCATGGATTTTATGTACCTCAACGAAGCGGGTGACCCGGATGTACCCATCATTCGGTCACGATTGGAGGCTGTTCTTGGCAACCATCCTGGGCAGGACTTATTCATCACGCAGGGCTTTGCCTGTAGAAATGCCAACGGTGGTACGGACAACTTGAAAAGGGGCGGCAGTGACTATTCCGCTACGCTGATTGGTGCCGCATTAGGAGCAGAGGAGGTACAGATCTGGACAGATATCGATGGGATGCACAACAACGACCCACGGATTGTTGAAAAAACTCGTCCCATTTCGAAGCTGTCGTTTGAAGAAGCCAGTGAGCTGGCCTATTTCGGCGCGAAGATTTTGCATCCGCATTGCATTATTCCAGCGCATTTTCATGATGTTCCGGTCAGGATCAAGAATACCATGCAGCCAGAAGCCTCTGGTACACTCATTAGCACCGAGACGGATCCTTCAGGTGTAAAGGCAATTGCCGCGAAAAGCGGTATTACAGCGGTTAAGGTTAAGTCATCCAGAATGATCATGGCTTACGGTTTTTTGAGAAAAGTATTCGAGGTTTTTGAGAAGTATCGTACGCCTATTGACATGATAACAACTTCGGAGGTGGCTATTTCGCTTACTATCGATGACCAAACTCACCTCAGGGAAATACACGAGGAGATAACTCCCTTTGGAAAGGTTGAAGTTGACCTGGACCAGACGATTATTTGTATTGTGGGAGATATGGTGGCTGAAAACAAAGGAATGGGATCCCGGATTCTTGGAGCCCTCAATGATATCCCATTGCGGATGATCTCCTACGGAGGAAGTAGAAACAACATCTCCCTATTGGTCGAGACCCAGTACAAACAAGAGGCCCTACAGGCGTTGAACGAGCAATTGTTCGACTTTTAGTGACTATTGAAAGGCGAAGAAAATCAGCCAGACAATTAGAAAGATTGGCAGCAGGATAGGAATAGAGAAACGTATAATGTAGCCAAAGAAAGAGGGCATTTTGATACCCACCTGCTCAGCAATCGATTTTACCATGAAATTGGGGCCATTGCCGATGTAAGTCATGGCACCAAAAAATACCGCTGCCACCGAAATGGCTCTTAGATTTAGAATCGAATTAGGAAAGCCACCCTCAGCATAGGCGATAACGTCCGAGAGTGATGTAATGCTGGCTCCTTTCGATGCCATTGCTGCAGTCAGAAAATTTATATAGGTGGGCGCATTGTCAAGAAAGCCTGAGAGGAAGCCGGTCCCCCAGTAGAGAGTATTATGGGAGATCAATGCTGAGCCCTCAGGAGATTGCGCATAATTGCTGACCAGCTCAAGGGCAGGCATCATCGTACCAAAAATCCCAATGAAAATGAACGCCACTTCCCTGATCGGTTCAAAGCTGAAGTCATTGCCATTGAGTGCTTGCTTGTCTGCGAGCTTGTAGGAGAAGTAAGCACAGGACAGCATGATTATTTCTCGAACGAAGGAAAACTTGACCCCATCATACTCAATGCCTGGTACCCACTCAAAAACGTTTGGATCGAGGAATACTGCCCCAACAACTACTGCTAACCACAGGAAGTTTCGGGTTCCTCTGAATCCTACCTCGTTGGTAGGCTCCGTAGTATCTTCACCGAAGCTGTAGTCACTTTTGTTGCGAACGTCAAAAAAGTAAAACAGCGCAAGCAAGACAACCACAGCAAATGCCCAGGCCATCAAATTGTTGGTAAGCGTCCAGAAGAATGGAATCCCCTTCAGAAACCCAAGAAATAATGGTGGATCGCCAATGGGTGTCAGGCAGCCACCAATATTGCTTACCAAGAAAATAAAGAAAATGATGTGATAAGCCTTGATCCGATTTTTATTCAATCGAATAAATGGACGGATCAACAACATTGATGCTCCGGTCGTGCCAATAATGTTGGCAATAACTGCTCCAATCGCCAAAATCGCCAGATTCGTGCCTGGAGCTGCCTTTTTATCGACAATGATCATGATGCCACCAGAGGCTATATATAATCCGGATAGCAAGGCTATAAACTGCACATATTCCGCTAATGCATGTATGGGGCTATGAGTATTATGTAAGCCGAATAAATAGTAGAGCACCACTATTACCGCCAATGCGACGGCCACTAGCGGATAGTTTTTGTGCCAAAAATGCTCGTAAAAGAGCGGGCCGGTGGCAATCATCAGAAGCAACACCACAAAAGGGATGACACTCCAGCTTGCTGGCCCTGCGTGATCACCTTCTCCCCCACTTTCTTGTGTGCTGTCCACGGACGCCACAATCTCCGTATGCTCCACAGCCAGATCAGTCTCTGAAATGGCGCTTGCCGGAATAAATATTCCTAGCATGACTATTAGCAATAGAGCAAGGCGAAGGGTACTTTTCATTTAGTGATTTTCGTGCGGGTATCCGCCTCACTAAAATTGCAATTCAAATCATGAAAAGCAAATAAGAAACTAAATAAGTTGCTTTAATGCGATTTCAAATGCGGTCTCGGCGAGTCGTGTGGTATTGCTATTGCGATCGTTTATATCCTGCAGCGCTTGCCTGATCGTATTAGATATATCGGTAAAAATATCTTCGTCGGTAATTCGCTGGGTACTTTTCTGATCCATCAGATAAGCAAAAGTTCGGGCCATGCCGCAGTTGGCTACAAAATCAGGTATCAACGCTACCGATTGATCAACTTTTTCCGCGATGGGCCCATAGAAGATTTGGGGATCCTTAAATGGCACATTAGCGCCACAAGCTACCACCTCCAGTTGATTATCCAGAAGCTGCTGAACCTGCTCCGCACTCACCAGGCGACTGGCGGCTGCAGGCACAAAGATCTCAGCACCAACCGACCATACTTTTTCATTGCATTCTTCGAAAGAGATGAGGTCGTCAGCAACCAATGTGTTTCCCTGGCGATCGTAGAAAAGCTTTTTGATATCATCAAGTCCCTTGCCCTCGGTGGAAATGAGGCCGCCAGCTCTGTCGATAATGCCTACAATTTTGACGCCATATTTGCTTAGATAAGCAGCTGCGGTTGCTCCGACATTACCCCATCCTTGTATAATGGCCCTCTTGCTGGTGATGTCACCGCCCCAAAGCTCATAAAAGTGCCTGACGCTTTCTGCTACGCCGAATCCGGTGATCATGTCAGAGACTGTGTACCTTTTATCTGAAGTGGGCACATAGTTTTGGTCTTCCAGTACCTTGGAAACCCCTTGTCTCAATCGCCCGATCATGTGGATTTTTTCCGGTTTTGACGGCTCGTGGTGTCCGTTGACTATACCCTCCTGGGGATGCCACAAACCGAAAGACTCTGTGATCGGTATCACTTCCTGAACCTCATCGATATTCAGATCCCCGCCTGTACCGTAATAATTTTTAAGGATCGGCGAAACGGCCTTGAACCATCGCTGAAGTACCTCGTTCTTTCGTGGATCACGCGGATCAAAGTTGATACCGGACTTAGCTCCTCCAATTGGTGGGCCGGACACGGTGAATTTAATCTCCATGGTTTTGGCGAGTGATTCTACTTCCTTCTTGTCAAGACCAATTCTCATGCGGGTCCCGCCTCCAGCAGCTCCCCCTCGTAGCGAATTAATCACCACCCAGCCCCTGGCCTCGGTATGTGGGTCATGCCACTCAAATACTATCTCAGGTCTTTTTTCTTCAAATTGTCTAAGGAGCTCCTTCATCGCCATATATTTGTCATGACAAATATATGGTTTCATTCGAATTAATTGTCATCCTTTCCTGAAGTGATAATTTTGATTGCAGAATGATGCACAGCACTTATGCATTCGATATTGGCAATACCCGGATCAAGGGGGCTCGCTTTGAACATGGGCGGATTGCAGAAGAATATAGCTTCTTGGTGCAGGATGGTTTTCCTGATGATTTCAAAGTGACGGCTCCGTCCATTGTTAGCTCCGTCGCCTCACAGGACCTATCACTAAGTCATTTTTCAATCGAACCGTTGAGGTTTTCAAGGCAAACACCTATCCCATTAAAAATAGATTATGATACGCCTGCTACCCTGGGACTTGACCGAATTGCAGGGGCGGTAGGGGCGGCGGCCGAGTTTCCGGAGCAGCGTGTTTTACTCATCGACATGGGCACTTGTGTCAACTATGATTTCATTAGTGGTGGCGTCTTTCTAGGAGGGGCCATTTCTCCTGGCTTTTCCATGCGATTGTCGGCGATGCATGACTACACCGCGCGTTTACCAAACTTGTCCGCAACCTGGTCTGAGATGACCTCCAGACTGCCAGGCAAGTCCACCGCGGAATGTATGAAAACAGGTGCCTTCCAGGGGTTGGTCATGGAAATAGAAGGATTTATCGGTCATTTTAAGAAAGATTCACAAGAATTGACCGTTATTTTGACCGGTGGAGATGCTTCTACTTTTGAATCCTCTATAAAAGAGACCATCTTTGTCCGCCCAAAAATTGTACTTCAAGGACTAAATCTGATATTGGAACATAATGTGGCGGAGTAGCATCCTAGGTTTGGCGTTGGTTTGTGTGGTGATCTTTTCAGGTAAGTCACAAACTGTAGTTTCTCCCTATAGTAATAACGGTCTGGGTGAGTTGGTCTTTCAAGGTATGCCCAACCACATAGGAATGGGAGAGATAGGTATTGGTACACCCTCGTACTGGCAGATCAATAGTGTCAACCCAGCATTCCTGGTCAACAATACGCTCACTACTTTTGAAGTAGGTTTCCAAGCGGATATCAGAAGTTTCAATGGCTCCAATACAAGCGGCTCAGATGCTACCGGCGGCCTCCGCTTTTTGAATATCTCCTTTCCGATCATGCCGGCGAAGTGGACATCCAACGTGGCTTTGCTTCCCTATTCGACGGTGAATTACGACTTTTTCAACAATCAGGAAATTGTAGGTGCTGGAGTCAACGCGCAAAATAATTTTAGCGGCGAAGGTGGAATTACCCGTCTGGACTGGGCCAATGGAATAAGGCTGAGGAATAATTTGGCAGTAGGCGTAAAGACCTCTTACCTATTCGGAAGCATTCGCAATTCGACAGAGACCTTTGTTGAAGGTGACGAGACACCTTTTTCCATTGTGTACAGCGATGAGGTATCTTACCAGGATTTCACCTTTCTGTTTGGAGCTTATTATCGGCATAACCTAGCCGAGGACAAAGCGATTAACCTTGGCGTTATATATGGACCATCAACCACACTATCAGGGACAAGGGATGAGATTTTTACCAGAAGAGCTAATGCCCAGCTTATTCAGTCACAAGATATCGACGTTGATCAGGTGGCAGATTTTGAATTGCCTGAGACATTGGGTTTTGGAATATCCTACCAGCATCTGAACAAACTGCTGGTTGGTGCGGATTTGGAGATCAATTCAGGTGGAGAGTTTTCAACGAACACAACGGTTTTTCGTCAACGGCTCAAGCTTGGGTTGGGCACAGAATTTACCCCGGATTTCAGGAATGTTCGCAGTTACTGGAGACGCATAAACTATCGTGCAGGTATCACCTACCAGCAGTCTCCTTACATTGTCAATGGCAGTGAGATCAATGACTTTGCCATCTCCGTTGGGGGTTCCCTACCAATCAGCGGTGTATCGACATTTGACTCAGCATTCAAGCTTGGTTGGAGAGGGACAAACGAAAACAATTTGATTAGGGAGAGTTATTTTCAAATTGTAATAGGTGCCACAATCAACGAAAGATGGTTTATCAAAAGAAGATATGACTAGCTGAAAGCGAGCATTATTTTATATTTGAGGTTCGCATGTTCGCAGCCTTTGAAAAAACAACGATATGAAAAGCATCAAAAGAGAGCTGATTACTTTGGGATTTTCACTTTTAATTCTATCCGCCTATAGCCAACCAGGATGGAATTGGGGTGAACAGGTAGACAAAGCAAAGGAGCAAAACGCCCTTTATACCGACATGTATAAAGCGGGGAGATTCCAAGAGGCAGTAGCGCCACTAGACTGGTTATATGAAAACACACCAGGACTGCACGTGTCTATTTACCAGAATGGCGAGAAAGTTTATGAAAACCTGGCATCCAAGGAGCCAGATGCTGCGAATAAGGAGGCATTAATCCAAAGAGGCCTGGAGATCTTCGACATGCGTATTGCAAATTTTGAGCAGGAGCCTTACGTCATGAACCGAAAAGCAACTTTTGCTTATAAGTTCTACAATAGGGAGACAGAAAAGTATGGGTATCTCTTTGAGACTTTTAGCAAAGCATTTGAGTTGAACAAAGAGAAAATGACAGCTGGCAACCTGGTTGCCTATATGAATGTTGTTTACAAGTACAAAAAATATGGCAATGGCGATATCAGTGATGAAGGAGTTCTGGATATATATTCTAATATCTCCGATGCGCTCAATGCCCAAAAGGAGACAGTAGCAGACAATAAAAAGGCTCGTTATGAGACCATGTTAGGTCAAGTCGATAAACTACTTACGGCGACTGTAGATGTTAATTGTGAGTTTGTCGAGACCAAGCTCGGACCTAAGCTGGATGAGACCGGAGATTTGAACATGGCAAAAAAGATATTCCAGTTGCTTCTTTCCAATAAATGTACCGATAGCCCTCTGGCTGTGAAAGCCGCTACGATCGTCAATGATAATGAGCCGGATTATGGCGTAACTATATTTATCGCGAAAAAGGCTACTGCTTCCAATGATACCGACCAAGCGTTTGAGTACTTCAATAAGGCATTGGAACTGACTGATGACAATATCAAAAAAGCCGATGTACACCTTGATATAGCCAAACTGTACAATGGTCAGAAAAGGAAAATTGATGCAAGAAGTAGCGCTAGGAAAGCACTGGCTTTTGATCCTTCGAAAGGAGAAGCGCATCGGTTGATTGGTAGTTTGTACATGCAGAGCTTTGAAGAATGCAAAGGTGGTCAGAGTAAGGTGGAAGACCGAGCAATTTTCATTGCCGCCTATAACGAGTTTAGAAGGGCGGGTGAATCTAATCTGATGGAGGCTGCTCAAGCACAATTCCCCTCTATTGAGGAGATATTCAATGAAAACTATGAGGAGGGTCAATCCGTGACCGTCGGATGCTGGATCAACGAAAGTGTGAAACTTGAAAGACGACCCGCAAATTAGGACCCAACTTTTGTATAAGAAATTAACGGCCGGGCAGATTGCTTGTGGCCGTTTTTTTGTTTTAATCACGGCATGCGCATGCCTGATCGCATGCAAGAATGATTCGGCCGATCTGGCCGATCAGGTGTATGAAGGTCCTATAAGATTTATAGTCGACGAAAATACGCTTATGACTGATTCGGGTAAGGCGGTCATAAAAATTCAATCTACCAAACGGCTGGATTTCAAAAATGGAGACCAGGAATGGCCGGAAGGTTTGCGATTGGAGATGTATACTAAAGCGGGAAACTTAAAATCGACTTTTACCGCTGACAGAGCTGATTACACCAAGGCCGATCATCTCTATCGAGGACAAGGCAATGTTATCGTGAAGAATTATCAAAACAATGATGAAATGAACACCGAAGAATTGTTTTGGGATCCGAAAGGCAAGCGATTTTTCACAGAAAAGTTTGTTACGATCCTTTCCGATGGAGAGGCCCATACAGGTGAAGGCCTCAATGCGGATGAAACATTTGAAAGTTACACGATTCTTAAGCCAAGTGGAACAATCATCATAGAAGACGAACGGTGAAGGGTTCCAACGTTATAATATTTTCCTTAGCGCTCGCTTTTTTTGTCATTGGGACACACCAGGCACTGGTACTAAGCATTGCAGATGCGTATGGTATTTTTATGTTATCTCTCGGCCTCCTATTTTTATATGGCTATCGGAAAAATAAAATGGCTAGAAATGATGATCAAAAAGACCGGGGACTGAAGAAATGAGCGACTCCAACTCAGCCATTCTGATCTTTACGTGTCTTGCTTTTTCTGCATTTTTTTCAGGAATTGAAATCGCCTTTGTCTCCTCGGATAAACTGCGTTTGGAACTAGCCCACCAAAAAGGGGGAATTGTTGGCAAAATTCTTGGTCACTTCCAGAAACGCAGAGCGCAATTTTTAGCTACCACGCTGGTAGGTAATAACCTGGCGTTGGTCTTGTATGGCATTTTAATGGCGCAGGAAATAGATCCGTGGCTCACACGGATGCTACCTGATTTTTTAAATGATCCCGGTGTGGTACTCGTCCTGCAATCGCTCATTTCAACCTTCATAGTCCTGGTTACGGCGGAATTTTTACCTAAGAGTATATTCATGCTGGACCCTGATTTCATGTTGAAATTGATGGCGATCCCTATGGCAATTGTGTACTACCTCATGTATCCGGTGGTCGTGGTGGTAGCTTCCATCTCAAAGTTTGTAATTACAAGAATCTTTAGGCTTGATTATTCCGAGGAGAAACCGGTCTATGGCTTGACGGACTTGAACAACTACATCAAAAGGAACGCCAAGGATCTGGATGACGATACCCATGAAATAGATCCAAAGATCTTCAATAATGCCCTGGAGTTTAAAGAAGTCAAAGTACGGGAGTGCATGATTCCGAGAACAGAGATCCTGGCAGTGGATATTGAGGACGATGTTGCCGATTTGAAAAAGGCCTTTATAGAAAGTGGCCATTCCAAGATTGTAGTATACAGAGAGTCGATCGATGACGTCATTGGCTATTGCCATTCGCTGGAGATGTTCAAGAAACCCGCGAGCATAAAAAAGATTTTAACACCGATCATCATTGTTCCTGAGACCACTCCGGCCAATGAATTACTGATCCAGTTTATCAATGAACACAAAAGCTTGGCGTTGGTAGTCGATGAGTTTGGTGGTACATCAGGTATCGTAAGCATGGAGGATGTGATTGAGGAGATTTTTGGTGAAATCCGAGATGAACATGATGAAGAGTATCTGATGGAAGAGAAATTGGACGAAGTAACCTTCCACTTAAGCGCCAGGCTGGAGATCGACTACCTAAATGAAAAATACCAATTTGGAATTCCTGAAGGCGAATATGATACCCTGGGGGGCTTCATATTGCATGTCAATGAGAATATTCCGGGAATCGGGGATGTCATCAATTTTGCCAATCTTGAATTCACCATATTGACCATGGAAGACAGTCGGATCGACAATGTCAGATTGCTCCTGACCGAACTCGAGGAATAATCGACACATCTTGTTGATTTTCAAAACCCTATTAACATAATTTGGTAGCTTCTTTCAAACAAGATTTCTATTTTTGCAGACTCAAAAAAATTAGATGAAGGGATAAAATGGCGTTGATTAACACATTGAGGAATAAAATGGGAAAGATCGTAGTGGTCTTTCTGGCACTTTCGATGGGTGCTTTTATTCTAACAGATCTATTTCAGTCCAATTCTCTATTATTCGGTGGAAGCCAAACAGAAATAGGAGAAATGGCCTCGTCCAGTGTGACCTATGAGGAATTTCAAAAGGAAGTCGAGAGACTCTCTTACGGCTATGCTCTAAACACAGGACGAAACCCCTCCGGTCAGGAGATGGATCTGATTCGAAACCAGGCGTGGCAGCAATTGATTGTAACAAAAGTGTTTAAGCCGCAATACGCGGAGTTGGGCATAGCCGTGACTGATGAAGAAATGGTCGAAATGGTGCAGGGAACCAACATCCACCCCGGTGTACGACAGGCGTTCACCAATCCCCAAACAGGTATTTTTGATAAGGACCAGCTGGTTGCCTATTTGCAGCAACTCAGCACGCTTCCCGAACAGAACCGTCAAGCTTGGATTGCCTTCGAGCAAAGCCTTCGCCCTCAAAGAGAAAATTCCAAATACGAAAACCTGTTCAACCTGACCAACTACGCTTCCAAGTATGAAGCGAAAGATGAGTACATGAAGACGGGATCTACGGCATCGATTGACTATCTGTATGTACCCTATTTTGCGGTGGCAGACAGCCTGGTCGAAGTGAGAGAGGCGGAGTTGGAGGAATATTTGTCTGAGAATAGCGACAACTATCAGCGAGAGGAAACCAAAAACATCGACTACATCTCCTTTCAGATCGCACCTTCCTCCGAAGATAGTGCCATCGTCCTGGCAGAGATTCAGGACTTAAGGAACGGACTTCAAACAGCATCTGATGATTCTCTTTTTGCGTCAATTAATTCGGATGGACTGACACCATTTCAGCAGTTTACACCAGCGACACTGCCTACCGCCTTTGCTGGAATTAATAAAGTTGGCTTCACCTCCGAGGTGGAACTGGAAGGCAACAAATATGTCGTCTATAAAATTTCGGATATTAGTTCAGGGGATGAGCAGTTCGTAAAAGCTAGTCACATCCTGTTTAAGTGGACCGACGATTCGGATGCGGCAAAGAGAGAAGCCAGGAGCCGGGCGAATGGCATTCTCAGGGATATCAAGAGGGGTACTAACTTCGAGGAAATGGCGCGAGTACATGGTACAGATGGCACCGCCAATTCAGGAGGTGACCTGGGATGGTTCGGAGAAAACAGTTCTTTCGTTCAGGAATTTAAGGATGCCACCTTCGGCTTTCGTGGAACGGGCCTTCTCCCTAGTTTGGTAGAAACTCAGTTTGGCTATCATATCATAAAAGTCACCGAGCCAAAAACAAGCGAGGTATACAAGGTAGCGACAGTCGAGAAGGAGCTTTTTGTAAGCGACGAGACCTTGAATGAAACGTACAGGCAGGCGGAAATTTTCGCCTTGGAAGCGGAAAATTTGACGGACTTCACTAAAAAGGCTGGGGAATTAGCGCTTGACGTAAAGAAGGCACGGACAATCCGTCAAAATGATGCCAGGATCGGTGGCTTAAACAATGCCAGAAATATTGTTTTCTGGCTGTTCAACAAGGCTTCACAAGGGGAAGTATCGGAGGTTTTCGAATTGGAAGATCAATACATCGTTGCAGTGCAAACTGATGCTCAAGAAAAAGGCACGGTGAAATTGGAGTCGGTAAGGAACGAAATTGCCCGGAAGGTCCGCGACCAGAAGAAAGCAGATATGATCATTGAAAGCTTAAGCGGTGCCAGTGGTAGTACCCTGGAAGAGAAAGCCAATGCCTACGGATCTGATGCCAGGGTTAATTCAGCTGATGTTACGCTGAACGCTACGTCCATTGCCAGCGTCGGTTATGCTCCGGAGGCAGTAGGAGTAGCTTTTTCACTGGAGCCTGGCGAACAAACACAGCCATTTAAGATCGACAATGGGATCATTATCGTGTTGTTGAATGAAAAAACCATGGCGACAGAACTGGAAGACTACAGCGATTATATCGCCACGGTTACCAATGGCCGCCGAAGTTTCCGACGAAGAGAGGAGCCGTTCATAGATCAAAACGTGTACAATGCTGCCCTGGAATTTGCGGAAGTGGAGGACAATAGATATAAATTCTTTTAGATTTAGAATTACAAAATCTTACATCGGAAGTCCTCTCACAGAGAGGACTTTTTTTATTTTACACCAATGGATTCAAGAAACCAGTTGTTCAAAGAGAAACTGGAAAGCCAGCACCAATTTCCCGGCCACTATATTTTCAAGTTTGTGGTGCCTCAGCAGAAGAAAGAACAACTGCTGAGCCTACTTCCTGAAGGAAAGATCAGTTTTCGTGAAAGTAGTGGTAAGACCTACGTGAGCGTAACCCTTGATGCTTTTGCCCAGAGTAGTAGTGAAATCATCGAAGTGTATGAGCGAGCAGCACAGATTGAGGGCGTGATCGCTCTTTAATTTGACCTAAATAGTCATCCTATGTGGAAAGAACATAATAATAAGTTAGTAAGGACCTTCCAGTTCACCGACTTTGTAGAAGCATTTGGCTTCATGACACAAGTAGCCATTCTCGCTGAAAAGCAGGATCATCATCCGAATTGGAGCAACGTTTACAATCAAGTGACTATTGAACTGTGTACACATGATGCCGGAGATATTGTTACTGACCGAGATAGAAAGCTTGCGGCGGAAATTGATGCCTTATTGAAGAAATAATGTCGCTTTTTATCGTTCCAACACCCATTGGCAACCTGGAAGACATGACTTTTCGAGCTGTCAGGGTACTAAAGGAAGTGGACTTAATACTTGCGGAGGATACCCGAACCTCCGGCGTGTTGCTCAAGCATTACGATATTCAAACACCAGCGACTTCTTTTCACGCATTCAATGAACATCAAAGGGTTGAGCAGTTGCTTGCGGAATTGCGTGAGGGAAAGAACATGGCGCTTATTTCGGACGCTGGTACTCCGGGAATTTCTGATCCTGGCTACCTCTTAATAAGCAAGGCGGTCAAGGAGGGCCTTCATCTAGATGCCCTTCCCGGCCCGACAGCTTTTGTTCCGGCGCTTTTGAAGTCAGGATTTCCAACGGACAAATTCTTGTATGAGGGATTCCTGCCCCACAAGAAAGGCAGACAAACCAGGCTGAAAATATTGGCTGAGGAGCAACGGACAATCGTCCTTTACGAATCTCCCCACAGACTTGAAAAAACCTTACGACAAATTCAGGAGTTTTTCAGACCTTCGACAATGGTTTCCGTTTCGAGAGAGCTGACAAAGAAATTCGAAGAAACGATCACTGGTGAAATAGAAGATGTACTTCTTCACTTTGTTGACAAGAAACCCAAAGGTGAGTTTGTGGTAGTGATAAAAAACCAAAAGGATGACTGATTTAGTAGCCATTGTGAAAAAAGTAGAGCAGGCATCTAAAGATGTAGGTCGCTTTATCAGAGAGGAATCCCAGGATTTTGATCTGAGTAAAGTCGAGTTTAAGGGTAAAAGTGATCTCGTGTCTTATGTGGACAAGACCGCAGAAGAAATTATAGTCGATGCGGTGAAAAATCTTTTACCCGATGCCGGTTTTCTTACCGAGGAAAACACCGTAGCTCAAGCGTCTAAGGAGTTTACCTGGATAATCGATCCACTCGATGGAACGACAAACTTCATCCATGGTATGCCTTCTTTCGCAGTAAGTATTGCCTTACAGCAGCAAGACCGGATCGTATTAGGTGTGATCTATGAGATTACCCGGGATGAACTCTTTTCTGCCGTGGTTGGAAATGGTGCATACATGAATGACAAAAAGATCAGTGTTTCAAAAGCGACTTACATTGATGATAGCCTATTTGCAACAGGTTTCCCCATTCACAATTTTGAAAAATTGCAGGAGTACCTGGCTATTCTCAATGAATTGATGAGAAATTCTCATGGGTTAAGAAGACTTGGGAGCGCTGCGACAGACATGGCCTACGTCGCCTGTGGCAGATGTGATGGTTTTTTTGAATACAATCTCAACCCGTGGGATGTGGCAGCGGGTGTGATTATTGTGCAAGAAGCGGGAGGCACGGTTGCTGATTTTCAGGGAGGAGACCAATACCTGTCCCGCAGGGAGATGGTTGCCGCTGGTCCCGTTTATGAGGAACTAGCGGGGGTTATTCGGCGGTTCTGGTGATTCCCGCCGGCGTTGCGCGACAAGTAATTGAACAACCAGACCATAACTGGCAATTCCCGCTGGCTGATCATTTGCTTTTAAATAATAATCGTAAATAATATCCGTGACAACTTCAATGGGATTGTCGAAACTATTCCAATAGGCCCTCGTTACCTGCAAATCCGAAAGAACCAGAGAATCGATCGTGCCAAGCAGTTCGGCATAAGCTAAAGAGTCTGTCCAATACATGGACCGCATGGTATACCTCAATGCTGCGAGACTGCCTGAATATTGAAATAGCGGGTTTGGGTGGTACTGGGTGGCGAGATATCCGAGGTAATTCGCTTCTTCTTCCGGTGCATAACCTAGTTGGTGAGCAATCTCATGGCAGGCGGTGAAAGGAATGAGAAAGTTGGGAGGGTCGAGGTTGACATTGGCCTCACCTGTGATCATACCATAGATTCCTGCAATACCCAAGTGCGAGAAAATCGAAGTGAAGAAAATAGGTTTCACCGCAATCGGCGTAGGTTCAGGCGTCACAAGGGGAAAATCGGAAACATAACCTAAGTGCGCGGAAGCAAGTATTTCATCTCTGCTGATAGGTAGCTCACCTTCCGACAGATTAATTTCCCCTCGCAATGCATTGCACTTTGCAATGATATCGTGATTGAGTTCCTGCAATTCCACCTTGTGGATAGCGCCTAGTTCAAAGTCCAGCTGCTTATACAAAGGCACTCGGAGGTAGTTGAACCCCCACGAGAGGAGGAAATAGCCGTAGATCAGCGAATAGGCAAATAGCGCATGTGCGGCACCCCAGAGCAGGGCCTTCCTTGTGCCGAAGTGCTTGCGTCGCCATTGCAGCCACAGTTTTCTAAGCCAAAAGATGACGTACAGAATAGCGGCGGCGATAAGTGCCTCGCCTACTGAAAAGGGCAACCAACCAGTCAGCGTGCGAAGTACCATTGACAGAACCGGGTAAATGCCCATGGAGTACCACTGTTCAATAAGCGTTGGCTCATCCTTGATGAAGTACAAAAACCCATAGGTTACCGGCAGCAGGCCTATCACAATGATTTTGAACTTGCTTAGGCCCATACTTTCGTTCCCTCTGTGCAATTGGCACACATTTCCACCTTACTCCGTCCTTTTAAAATCTGAGAGCGAAATTGTCTGTAGGCAGGGGAAAACCATACTTCTTGAAAGGAATTTTCCTCCAAGCCACCTTTTGCGTGTTGCGCATCCTTGTCAAAGCAGCAAGGAACGACCTTTCCGTCCCAGGTGATCACGCACGAGCTCCACATTTTCCAGCAGTGATCAAGTAATTTATTTTTGATCCGATAGGAACCATCCTCCTGTTGACGATATCTGGAAAACCTGTCTATTGTTGGTATGAGGTCATTGCCATCGGCGTAATCATAAACCTGAGCCGTTTTCAAGGCCACTTTGTCGACGCCATAGCTTTTGGCCAATGCCTGGACTTCTTCAATCTGGTGTTGGTTGGGTTTGACAACTAGGAATTGCCAAACAATCGCTGGCGACTGTTTTCCAAGTTTATGTTTTGCGTTCACGAGGTTTTTCGTACCCTCCAGTACTTTGTTGAGGGAGCCCTCTTTCCTATACTGCTCATATACCTCTTGTGTGGTTCCGTCGATGGAGACAATGATTCGATCCAGGCCTGATTGCACTGTTTTCATGGCTATTTCTTCAGAAAGAAAATGCCCATTCGTGGAAGTGGCTGTGTAGAGACCCTGTTTGCTTGCGTAATTCACCATCTCCAAAAATTGCGGGTTTAGGTAGGGCTCTCCCTGGAAATAGAATGTTAAATAAATACTCCAAGGGCTTAGTTCGTCAATGATTTGCCTGAAAAGGGGCTGGTCCAATCGACCGGTAGGTCGACTAAAACTGCGAAGACCGCTTGGACACTCGGGACACTTCAGGTTACATGCAGTCGTAGGCTCTATGGCGAAACTGATAGGTAGGCCGTGTATCTCAGGATCTCCTGAAAACCTGGAAATAACGTATGACCCTAACACCTTTAACACATTTATTAAACGCTTAAAGGTTAGCTTTGAAATTAATTGATAGCTGTCCCGGATATTTACAAACACTAAGTAAACCTAACATTGAAAAAAGTATTGTTCTCCCTAGCTCGATCAAAAAAGCCTTTTTTGATTTCTATTTCTCTACTGCTTGCAGTTTCGTCGTGGGGCCAAATCAAGCTTTCCGAGGAGGCATCTATATCCATGGTGACCTTTGGTGTTTTTCATGAAGAGTTGTGGTCCAGTTGGGGCCACTCCGCCATAAGAGTTCAGGATCCGGCCCAGGGAATCGACTGGGTGTATGACTTTGGACGATTCTCTTTTGAGCAGGAAAATTTCTACTGGAACTATGCACTGGGTACTACTTACTACAGCATCGGGAAGTTCAATGATTATCCACGACTAAGAGATCACTATGCTAGAAAAAACCGATTCGTTCATGAGCAGGTTATGAACTTTACCAGTGCGGAAGTACAGCTGGTGTTTGACGCCCTGGAGGAGAATAATCGCCCGGAGAATCGCGAATACTTGTATAACTATGTCTACGACAATTGCGCCACGCGACTGGCTGATATTGTAGACAAAACGCTTCCGGGCAGGGTAACCTATGATACTTCGCTGGTCAGACCAGGCGTGACCATCCGGGATTTGATGGACGAAGGACTGGCATATCAGCCTTGGGGCGACTTGCTGATTGATTTGTTTCTAGGCCTGCAGATCGACAAGGAAGCTGATTTTCGGGAATACCTGATGATGCCATTTTATATTGAAGATGCCTTTGCCGGAGCAACCATTGACAGAGACTCTGTGCAGGTCGACCTGGTCAAGGAAACTGTGATTGCCTACGAACCAACCCCCGAAACACTTAGCAATGGATTTTTGACTCCCTTCAATGTCTTTGTCCTGCTTTTTTTTGTAGTAGGGTTTATTACCAACAGGAATTACAAGACCGAGCGTCGGACTCGCTGGATCGACCTGGCATTATTCTCCTTGGTTGGTTTCCTGGGATGTATCTGTAGTTTCCTGTGGTTCGGAACAGAACATTTGTCAAAGTATAATTACAATATTCTGTGGGCTATTCCCTTTCACCTTCCTGCAATTTGGCTGCTGGGCAAGGAGAAATTTCAACCATTTTTGGTGCGATATTTCAGATTTACGGCTGTATTGTATGCGTTAATCCTTGTTTTTTGGGCGCTGCTCCCTCAGGCATTGCATCAATCCCTCATCCCCCTCATTTTGCTGTTGGTCTTGCGTGCTTTTTACATCAGCTATGATGTCGGCAAAAAAGTTGGTGTTTGACCATCAAATGATCATAGCCTCTTTCTTGGCCAAAGCCTCCTCGACAAAATCGAAGGTGGAGAGAATTTCTGGTTTGCCGTCAACTATGGCCACATTGTGTTCGAAGTGCGCGGAGGGCTTTTTATCTGCGGTGACGATGGTCCAACCATCACTGAGTTGTACGACTCTCCGGGTCCCCATGTTGATCATGGGTTCAATGGCTATCACCACCCCATTTTTCAGCTTAGGACCTCTACCTCTTTTGCCATAATTTGGGACTTCCGGAGATTCGTGCATTTTCTTCCCTAATCCATGGCCGACCAATTCTCTGACCACACCATATCCAAAGCTTTCTGTATAACTCTGTATAGCATGGCTGATGTCTCCAATCCTATTGCCAGCCAGGGTCTGATCTATTCCCAGATAAAGGCTTTTTTTCGTAACACGGAGCAATTGTTTTACCTCCTCGCTTACCTCACCAACGGCAAAGGTGTAAGCATGATCCCCGTAGTACCCATTCATGAGTACGCCGCAATCTAGCCCTACAATATCACCTTCCTGCAAGGGGCGAGCCGTGGGTATACCATGTACTACCTGCTCGTTGACAGATGTGATAATGGTATTCGGGTAGTCGTACAATCCCAGAAATCCTGGCGTGCCGCCATTGTCTCGGATGAACTCTTCCGCTTTCTTGTCCAAATCGAGAGGCGTAATCCCAGGCTCGATCAATTCGGCCATTAGTCCAAGGGTCTTGGATACCAATTGAGCACTGGCTCTGATTAGCGCGATTTCCTCGCTCGATTTGTATTG
Source organism: Cyclobacteriaceae bacterium (assembly GCA_965242775.1). Lineage (GTDB taxonomy): Bacteria > Bacteroidota > Bacteroidia > Cytophagales > Cyclobacteriaceae > JAWPMT01. The sequence continues at coordinate 120,310 of CBDETI010000024.1, read as the reverse complement.
GATCATCTATTTCTGATTTCCGGCAAAATTAAGAAAATAAAAAAGCCTCGATCCTTCAAAAGGACCGAGGCCTGCATATTAAGTTCTTCTTACTCTCTTAAGACTTAGAAACGTTTTCCAATACTTCTTTGATAGGCACTCTTTGTCCATCCTTGAAAGAAACGATCCAAGCGTCTTTAACACCCATCTCTCTCAGGTATTTTTTGAATGTATCTGCTTCCCAATAATCTCTGAAAACACCTAGCGAATAACGCTTCAATCCGTTCTCGTCTGTTTCACCGGAAAAGTTGTCACCTGCTTCCAGATACTTGGACAGGTCCTTGTTCTTGAAAGCTCCGATTTGCACCTTGAAAACGACCCCTTTTGAGTCATCAATGTTCGCACCAATACTAGGTCCTGAAGGCGCAGACTGGGCTTCCTGCAATTTGGCCATGCTTTCTGAAAGTTGATCTTTCAAATCAGCTACCTGATCCTGGTACTGAGTGATTTGCGCATCTTTATCCGCAACTCTATCATCTACACCAGCCATTTCTGCTTTCAAACTGGCATTTTCACTTTTCAACGACTTGTTGTCGTCCAACAACGTTTTGTATTGTTCCGGAGTTAATCTCTTAATCCTTTTTTTCCATTCTTTTGTTTCCGACTTGGACATCTGAGCGGTGACTTGCGTACTTATCCCAAAAGCTAATAGAACAGCAAGTACGAGTATTGAATTTTTCATCGAACTAAAAAGTTGAATTTGTCACTAAAGTACAACATACCCTTGAATAAAGCCAATAATTGGTTATTTCAGCGAACCTACCATGTCTTCAGGTCGCACCCAGGCATCAAATTCAGCGTCTGTTAAGTACCCTAAATCCAATGCTGCTTCACGTAGGGTTGTGCCTTCCTTGTGAGCTTTCTTCGCAATAGCTGCGGCCTTTTCATAGCCGATGTGCGTATTCAATGCCGTTACTAGCATCAGTGATTTTTCCAGTTTGTCCTTAATCACGGCGTGATTAGGCTCGATCCCCACGGCGCAATTGTTATTGAAAGAGGTGCAAGCATCGGCAATCAGTCGTGCCGACGTAAGAAGATTATACACCATCATGGGTTTGAATACGTTGAGTTCGAAATGGCCAGTCATACCTCCTGCCGAAACGGCCACGTCATTGCCTATTACCTGAGCGCATACCATGGTCAAGGCTTCGCATTGTGTCGGATTCACTTTACCGGGCATTATGGATGAGCCAGGCTCATTTTCCGGAATCAGAATTTCTCCGATACCACTTCTCGGTCCGGAGCAGAGCATGCGAATATCATTGCCAATCTTCATAAGGCTCACAGCAAGTTGCTTCAGTGCTCCATGGGTTTCAACGATAGCATCGTGTGCTGCAAGTGCTTCAAATTTGTTGCCCGCTGAAACGAAGGGCAGATCGGAATTCTTGGCGATTTTCTCTGCAACAAGGTCTGCATAGCCCTGAGGGGTATTTAATCCGGTACCAACGGCTGTCCCACCAAGTGCTAGCTCGGATAAATGGGCCAGGGTATTTCTTAAAGCTTTCAAACCATGATCAAGCTGGGAAACATAGCCCGAAAACTCTTGCCCGAGGGTGAGAGGTGTGGCGTCCATGAAGTGCGTTCGCCCAATTTTTACCACGTTTTTAAATAAAGCAGCTTTCTCGTGCAAGGTGTTACGGAGTAGTTCGACACCAGGAATTACCTTCTCAATTACCACCTGGTAAGAGGCAATATGCATGGCAGTAGGGAAGGTATCATTAGAGGACTGACTTTTGTTTACGTCATCGTTGGGATGGATCACTTTCTGCTCGTCAGTAAGCGAGCCGCCATTTAGCACATGGGCCCGATTGGCAACTACCTCGTTTACATTCATGTTGGATTGCGTCCCGGAGCCGGTCTGCCAAACAACTAAAGGAAATTGGTCATCCAGTTGGCCGGAGAGAATTTCATCACACACCTGTGTAATAAGCCGCTCTTTCTCGGCGGGCAGCGCCCCTAGCTCTTGGTTCGCCTGCGCAGCTGATTTTTTCAGAATAGCAAAAGCATGTACGATTTCAATGGGCATCCGCATGTTGTCACCACCTATTTTGAAGTTGTTCCGAGACCGCTGGGTCTGGGCTCCCCAATAAGCGTTTTCAGGAACTTCTACCGGTCCCATGGTGTCTTTTTCTATTCTAATCGACATGTCAGTTTTTTTTGTAAAATTATCCATTGACTTCCATTCTTCCATGCAATTCTTCCATGCCGATTGACGCTTATTTAGAATTATTCTAAACAATTAGCGGGGTTACGGGATTCCTATATTATGTTTGCTGGTAGTTTAGATTCATTCTAAATAAGGATGGCCCCCATATCAATCTTTCTTTCCGACTTTCAATTTCTCACCAAAGAAGGCTTTCAAAGCCTGATTGCAAGGGATGATCGGTTCCAACTAGTTGGTTCGGAGGAAAACGAGGAGCAGCTGATCAAGCAATTACAGGAAAATCAGCCGCAGGTTTTAGTCGTCGATTACCGGCCAGATGATACTTTTTTTGAAAGCAAGCTTAGCCGTATCAAAGAGCTCGGTGTAAAAAATGTGTTGATTCTCACGGCGGATACCGATAAGCAGCGGGTACGAAATGTTTTGAGAACGGGAGTAAAAGGAATGATAACGAAGACGTGCAGTCAACAGGAGATCATTAATTCGATCATAGCAGTATCGCAGGGCAATCGGTTTTATTGCAACAAGATCCTGGACATTGTGATGGAGGGTAATGAAATGGAGGAGGAAGAGGATTGTGCTCCAACGGACCTGTCACCCAGAGAGTATGAAGTACTGCAATTGATCACCAAAGGAAAGACAACAACTAAAATAGCCGATGAGCTTCATGTGAGCGTGCATACGATCAATTCACATCGGAAAAGCATATTAAAAAAGCTGGGTTTAAAATCCCCTGCCGAATTGATCGTTTATGCCTTGGAGAGTGGTTTAGTCAAGTAGTCACTAGTTGTAGTGAATCATCACTAAAAGTAGTGATAAGGATTAACCAAGATTAGCTATTGTAAGGGAGGCGCAGAGCATCGTTCTTTGCGTCTTATTTAGAAGTGTTCTAAATAGATAAAATGCTGGAGGAGAGAGAAAATATTTACATACTGGAAGCGATCGAAGGCTTGGAGTGGAAGTCTATGCTCCCCATGGATGCGCATGAGTGTGTATTTAAGAAGTGTTGCAAGAAGTACAAGAAAAAGGAAAAGAAGCGGTGCAAGAAATGTCCGAACAGATAGTGGAGTTGGAGACCCTTTCATGCAATGAGGTGTTTCACACGGACGAATGCAGGATTCTGCAAATCGACCACTCTGGCATTTATGAATTGTCGCTTTTCGGGACGGACCTGCAGCTGAAGTTCTGTGGCCTTTACACCCTTCATAAGAAAATAAAAAACGTAGATCTTACCCAACTTTTCGAAAGTGATTTCGGAGGCGTGGAGATTTTTTACTTAGCAGAATGCGATCGCATGCTGGTATTTGACATCAGCCAGATTCTCGAGCTTCGTGAGCTGCTGGCAGGTACGTTCGCCATGCTTCAGATCAATAGCCTCATCCACGAGCATACCACCCGTCGGCTGGTCTGATCCTTTCCTATTTTTAATTAGACTCATTATAAATTACCGCGCTCAGTGGCGGGAAACCAACTATTCATTACCATTAGTTGTTTCTTTGTCAGGAATAAAATAGATGGTAATGAAGGATTTGCTAAGAAGAGAATGCCCGCTGAAAGAAGAGGTAATCGATATACTCAACAAACAAGTAGAAATGGAGGCACACTCCTCCACGGCCTACCTCGCCATGGCAGGCTGGTGTGATGTCCATGGGTATGACAATTGCGCCGAGTTTTTCTTCCGACAATCTGAGGAGGAAAAGAAACACCAGATGAAGCTATTCAAATATCTGGTGAATATGGAGGCCACTGCTATTGCACCGAAGGTGGTTGAACCCAACCACGAATTTCCAACGTTGCGAAGCATCTTCGAAACAGCGCTCGATATGGAAATTGCGGTGACCGAAGCGATTCATAATGTCGTGCGTGTCTGCCGGAAAAGTGATGACCTGGCGACTGAAGAATTCATGCGATGGTTTGTTAAGGAACAGATCGAGGAAGAATTCGTTGCTCGACGCACCCTGGAACTGTTTGATGTGATCGGTGAGGATAAATTGGCCCTGGCAATGATCGAAGATCGTGTGTTAGGTGTCGAATACTCGGAAGAATAGACAACACGAAAATCTAATTTGAAATACTTGAAAGCCATCATGCGATGGCTTTTTTTATTTATTATAGAGCGGAAACCTCCCTACTAGTAGCTATACGATCGCTAGGTTCAGTGATTGAAATTCGCTACTTCTGGCAATTGCCATCCAGCAACTGGAGCATGTAAGTTTGCATTATTTAGAATTATTCTAAATAGTATGGTTGCGAAATCACATACCTCTTTTGATGAATTTCTCATCGCTTTTTCCAGGTCTGACCTTTCCAAATTGGAGAAGGCCCAAATGTTGGCTGCTGCCGAATGCCCGTATTTGAAACGGCTTACCGAAGAAGCGTCTATCACTACTTCTAGTGATAGTATCACTACTACTAAGGATAAGCTAAATAACCACGAATAGCGATTGATTCTGAGTACGGCAACAATGACTTTTGCTGCTTATTTAGAATTGATCTAATTAAAAATAAGGATCAATTTTTATCATGAAAAAAACACTTTTACTGTTACCAGTACTTGCCCTTTTCGTCGCCTGTAGCGATGATAATGAAGTGACACCTACCGATTCACCCATTGAGATTCCATCGACTTATGCTTTCACACGGGATGGTGAATCCAGTGTTAGCTATCAGGGACAAACTGACCGCTTGAACATGCTTGGCGAGATAAAAACCGAGGTGAAGAAAGGCGATAGTGGAGAGGAGGTCTCTGCTCAGACACTTCGTGACATGTTTGCCAATGAAAATAGTGCTTTTTCCGATGCAGACCTGAATGCTTCTACCAAAGACCTTGAAAGCAAAACCCTAACATCCGATGTGAGCTTTTATGAAGAGTTATTTGATGCCGTTGAAGTCGCTAGCTTAGATGTGGTGGCTAACTCCACCATGGCCGAGGCAGGAGTTTCGGGTAGAATAGAAAGAGGTACTTCAGGCAACTTCATTTTGGTGAATGAAAAAGGCCAGGAATTCACTCAGTTCATCGAAAAAGGGTTGATGGGCTCGGTATTCTATCATCAGATCTATAATGTGTACTTGTCGGATGATCGCACTGGTGATGACGTAGACAATGAGACCATCGAAGAAGGTGATAATTATACTGCGATGGAACACCACTGGGATGAAGCCTTCGGTTATTGGGGTGTGCCGGTCGATTTCCCTGCGGAGTTGCCGTCAGAAGCCAAGCGTTTCTGGGCCAATTATTCTTACGGAAGAGAGGAACTCGTGGGAACAGCGACGGCCCTAAAAGATGCTTACCTGGCGGGTAGAACCGCTATTGTGAATAATGACTTAACAACGAAAAATGAGCAAAGAACGATTTTGTATGCACAGCATGAATTAGTAGCTGCGGCGACTACCATTCATTACATCAACGATACTGTCGAGGACCTGAACAGTGGTGACCAGGGGAATGCCCTGCACCATTTATCAGAGGCTTACATGTTTGCACGTGCTTTGAAATTCAGCCCAAGCAAAGCAATTACTGACGCGCAGCTTGATCAAATTTTGGAGGGTGACTTTGGAACAGATGGTGATTTTTGGACGGTCACTATCGAGGGGTTGAATGCGGCTAAGACCACATTGACCCAAGTATATCCGTCCTTAGCCAGTATGGCTGATGACCTGTAAAAACGAATTGTGAAAAAAGTAAGAAATTTTATTCTGGTGTTAGGAATGCTGGCTTTGGCCGGCATTTCTGCTTGTAGTGACGATGGTGGCTCGGAGGTGAATGAATTCGACCAGAGGCCTTTTCTTGAGAATATCGGCAGCAATATTATCGTGCCAGCGTATGAATCGCTCGCACGAGAATCCACTACTTTGAAGCTGGAAATAGATGAACTTATCGCCGATCCTACGGAATCTCAATTGCAAGCCGCAAGAGTCCAATTGACGAAGACACGACTTGCCTGGCAGTCTTGTTCATTTTATCAGTTTGGACCAGCAGAAACGAACGGTTTGTCCGCAGCACTCAACCTGTATCCGGTTGATGATAATCAGATCCAAAACAATATTGCCAGTGGTACCTATGATCTTAACGTGGCGGCGAATTTTGATGCCCGTGCCTTCAAACGGTAGCTTACCTGCTCTACACGGGGGGTACGGATGCCGCATCAGAGGAGGAAATTCTCGCATCTATCGCTGATGGGGCTACTTCCCAATACCTTAGTGATGTAGTTGATCTGATTGCTACGAAATCTACAGCAGTCTTAAATGCCTGGAGTGCCAATGGCGAGAACTACCTTGCTACGTTTACGAGCGAAGACGCCTTGGGAGTTAGTGTGAGTAGCGCTACAGGCATTATGGTCAATGCCTTCATTCAATATTACGAACGAAACATCCGGGACGGCAAAGTGGGTATCCCCGTGGGTATCCGATCGCTGGGTGAGGAGATTCCTTCCAGTGTTGAGGCGCCCTACGCTGGGAATTCTCTGGAGTTACTTTCAGAGAGCATATCCGCATTAGAGCTATTCTATCTGGGCGGTACAAACATCGGTTTTGACGACTACCTGCAAGAGTTGGCGACCACCGCCGAATCGTCCGACTTAGATTCCAGAATCAAAGGTCAGTTTGACCTGATAGAAAATACCATAAGCCAACTGTCAGACCCGCTTGACCAAACGATTCTTTCCAATAAAAGTGGTGTAGAGCAGCTGTTCGTAGAAATGCAGGCACTTGCCCTGCTCTTTAAAACAGAGATGGCTTCTCAGCTTGGGGTTTCCATCACCTTCCAGGATAGTGACGGAGATTAACGCACGATATCGTCTAACTGAAAAACTGGTCACCGGGAAAACGTCTAACGCGCCCCTGGTGACTTTTCGCATTTTATTTGGCCTGCTGATGTTGATCTCCATCATGAGGTTCTGGGCCAATGGCTGGATCAAAAGTCTGTACATAGATCCAACATTCTTTTTTCCTTTTTTTCCCTGGGTCAAGCCGCTTGATGCTGCAGGAATGTACTGGATATTTGCCGTTTTGGCGGTTGCGGCACTATTCATCATGTTAGGTGCGTTTTACAGGATTTCTGTGGTGCTTTTCTTTCTGCTTTTTACTTATGTGGAGTTAATAGATAAGGCCAATTACCTCAACCATTATTATTTCGTAAGCCTGGTCACCTTTCTCATGATCTTCTTACCAGCGAATAGCCGATTATCGCTTGATGTGGCTTTTGGCTGGACGAGGCATCGGAAACAATGCCTGGTGGGTTATATCAACACTTTAAAGTTGCAACTGGCAATTGTCTATTGTTATGCCGGCGTGGCCAAGATCAATTCTGATTGGTTGTTGCGTGCACAGCCCATGAAAATGTGGCTTTCGGCCCAGGTGCACAAGCCGGTGCTTGGATTTCTTTTTCGGTACAAAGCCACAGCTTTTTTCTTTAGCTGGGCGGGTATGGCCTATGATGTGACGATCCCGTTTTGGCTGTCAATTAAAAAAACACGTCCTTTTGCTTACCTGGCGGTGGTAGGGTTTCACCTGATGACTGGCTGGCTCTTCCCCATTGGCATGTTCCCTTACATCATGATCGCCGCTACACTGATCTTCTTTTCCCCATCACAACATGAACGTATCCTGCTATGGTTGGAGACAAAGTTTAGAAGAAACCCTGACCATGGCTCGAAGGAGCTACCTGTCTCCTTAGACCCGATAGGAGTGGCATCGCGAGGTACGAGCGGTATAGCGGATAGCGGGAATGTCTTTCCCTCAGCACCACAAGCGGGTCTCTCCAAAAATTATTCTAAAGCGCTCGCAGGCTTGTTTGTAGCGTTTTTTGCTATCCAATTGCTGTTTCCCTTTAGGTATGTAATGTACCCTGGCAACCTTTTTTGGACTGAGCAAGGCTACCGATTTTCATGGCGGGTGATGCTCATGGAAAAAGCGGGGTTTGCCGTATTTACAGTACAGGATGCTGTATCAGGGAGGAAGGCCCAAGCCAATAATTATGAATACCTCACCCCCCAGCAGGAAAAAATGATGGCAACCCAGCCCGACATGATGGTGCAATACGCGCACTTTTTGGCCAGGGAGTACGAACAGAGAGGATTTTCTGAACCCAGTGTTACGGTCGATGCCTTTGTGACATTGAATGGCAGAGCGAACAAGCGATACATCGACCCCAGTTACAATCTGGTAATGGCCCAGGATTCCTGGCAGCACAAAACTTGGATATTAAATGATTAATCGAGTGCTGGGCATAGGGCTGATGATTGGGTTGTCGCTGACAATGCACGCCCAGCAACTAAAAGGCAGCGTGGTGGATGAAGAGGGGCAACCGCTCGCTGGTGTGACGATCTTTCTGAAAGGCACGAATGTTTTCACCGAATCGAATACCTCGGGCGCTTTTTCCATCACCGTGCCTAAAAGCACCTTTGTCCTGGTGACTTTCAAAGAAGGTTTTACTAGCTTGGAACGGTCGCTGAGTGGCATGCAAATACCTGATGACTTGACCCTCGAAATGACTCCTCTCAATCAAGAACTTGCGGCCGTGGAGGTGGTGGATGAGGAGTCTCCAGTACTGCGAGAGAGTTGGCTTTTGTCCGTTTCCGGCTCAGCTATTTATGAGGCTAAAAAGTCTGAGCTGATACAGGTCGATGACCTGATCGCCAACAAAGGGGCCAATGTGAGTCGGCAGATATATTCTAAAGTGCCCGGTCTCAATATTTGGGAAAGCGACGGTGCCGGCATACAGCTGGGAATAGGCGGTCGCGGACTAAACCCGAATCGCACTTCTAATTTCAATGTGCGGCAGAACGGCTACGATATAGCGGCGGATGCTTTAGGTTATCCCGAGAGCTACTACACTCCTCCCGTTCAGGCGTTGGAAAGGATCGAAATAGTGAGAGGAGCGGCGGGACTACAATATGGCACACAGTTTGGCGGCATGGTCAACTTTGTTTTCAAAGAGGCCCCGAAGGACAGCCCCTTCACTTTCAACTCAGAGCAATCGGCGGGCTCATTTGGTTTGTTCAATTCATTCAACAGCATCGGGGGAACCAGTGGAAAACTTAGCTACTACGGGTATTATCAATACAAAAGATCAAACGGTTGGAGGCCCAACGCCAATCTTAGCTTGCACAACGTTTTTGGCACTATTAAGTACCAGTTTTCACCCTTCGCCAGCCTCAAAGTAGAGCATACCCACTCACAATATCTTGCCCAGCAACCTGGAGGATTGACGGATTCGGAATTTGCGCAAGACGCCAGGCAAAGCAAGCGCACCCGTAACTGGTTTGACGTCAACTGGGATTTGACGGCCCTGGTACTCGATGTTCGTTTCAACCCGTCATTTAAGATCAACAACAGACTGTTCATTCTAAATGCCAGTCGTTTTGCCGTGGGCAACCTGGGCAGGATAGATCGCCCGGATGATCTCAACGCTCCACGTGATTTGCTGAAGGATAACTTCAATAATTGGGGCAATGAGCTCAGGGCTTTGTGGAACTACCGTCTTTTTGGAAGACCGGCAGTGTTTCTTGTGGGCAATCGCTACTATCAAGGAAAAACACAGCAAAAACAAGGGCTGGCAGATAGCGGGACAGAGGCGAGCTTCAACTTTATGAACAATGAAATTCCGCAAAAATCCGCCTTTGACTTGCCAAGTAGAAATATTTCCTTTTTCGCCGAGAATATTTTCAATATCACCCCAAAACTGAGTGTAACTCCAGGGGTCCGACACGAGTACATCCTGACGGAAGCTGACGGTTACTACTTTGATCGGCGCTTCGATCTTGCCGGTAACGTCGTTTTCGAAGCGCAAGTACCTGAATTGCGGGAAAATGGCCGGTCTTTCACTTTTGCCGGACTTGGGTTAAGTTATAAACAGAGTCAGGCACTGGAGGTGTATTCCAATTTGTCACAAAACTTTCGGGCCATCAATTTCAATGATATCCGTGTTGATATCCCTTCTCTGGTGGTGGATCCTGATATCTCGGATGAAAGGGGATTCAATGCCGATTTTGGCATACGAGGCAATGAAGATAAGCTGTTCCGGTATGACGTCTCCGCTTTCTTTCTGGCCTACAATGATCGTATTGGGAATGTCCTTAAAAGTGGACCTGATGAAAGATTTGATTTTCTCAGCGAAGGAGTTGACCCGCCGACCAGAATTTTTAGAGAGCGGACGAATGTTGGTGATGCTGTGATTTACGGTGTGGAGATCTATGGAGAAACAGATCTGTTTAAATGGATATTACAACCCAAAAACATGGAATTCCATTATTTCCTTAATCTGGCTTTGCTCAATTCAAAATACACCTCATCACAGGAGAATGGTATTGAGAATAATGAAGTGGAGTTGGTGCCCCGTACCAATTTCAAAACAGGTTTCACCTACCGGTTCAAAGACTTTGGCGCGTCCATGTTATACAGCTATCTGAGTGACCAATTTTCCGAAGCGACCAATGCAGTACGGGCATCTTCTTTGGCCATCGACGGCCTGATCCCAGCGTACGATATCTTGGATGTATCGCTTTCATATAAGTGGGATCTTTTTCGGTTCGAAGGAGGAGTTAATAACATACTAGATGCCCGCTACTTTACCCGAAGAGCCACAGGCTATCCTGGCCCAGGCATCATTCCTTCCGAGGGGAGAAGCTTTTATTTGACGGTAGCATTCCGGCTGGACTAGCAAGACAAAAAGGAATCTTTCAACTGCAAGAAGTCACACCCTTTCCAACTTGCTCCAAAAATCCCAAACTGTCACTCCTAAACTTACTGATATATTCAAGGAGTGCTTGGTACCAAACTGTGGGATTTCTATCGCGGAATCCGCCAATTCCATAACTTCTTCCGATACACCAAATACCTCATTGCCAAACACCAACGCATATCTCTGATCGGTTTTTGGTTGAAACTGCTTCAAACTAATGCTCCCTTCCGCCTGCTCCACAGCCAGGACGTTGGTGCCTTCGTCTTGCAGTTTTTTGACAAGCTCCCCTACCTGATCATGATATTCCCAATCGACACTTTCGGTAGCACCTAAGGCGGTTTTATGTATTTCACGGTGAGGTGGCCTGGCACAGATGCCGGTGAGGTAGATTTTGTTGATTAAAAAAGCGTCCGCCGTTCGGAATGCTGATCCGATATTGTTCATACTTCGGATATTATCAAGCACAATGGAAACCGGGAGCTTGTCAGCTTCTTTAAACGCCGATACAGAGAGCCTGTTGAGCGCTTCGTTTTTGAGTTTTCTCATGAGTTGAGAGGGCCTTTTGGTATTATTGCTTTTCGAATTTCAAAGCTCAATCTTTTAACCCGAATGGCCAAAAGCAAGGAAACCCCTTTGATGAAGCAATACAACGTGATAAAGGCGAAATATCCGGGCGCGTTGCTGCTGTTCAGAGTGGGGGATTTCTATGAAACTTTTGGCGAAGATGCCCAAACCGCCTCTAAAGTTCTGGACATAGTCCTGACCAAAAGAGCCAATGGCTCTGCTTCAGAAATAGCCTTGGCGGGTTTTCCGCATCATGCACTGGATAACTACCTCCCGCGTCTGGTCCGAGCAGGGCATAGAGTGGCTATTTGCGACCAGTTGGAGGACCCGAAAAGCGTGAAGGGGATCGTCAAGCGTGGAGTGACCGAACTCGTGACACCCGGCTTATCGCTCAATGATAATGTCCTCGAGCAAAAACGCAACAATTACCTGGCATCGATTCACTTTGGCCGGGACCGTCATGGAGTTAGCTTTTTTGACTTCTCCACGGGAGAGTTTTTTGTGGGCGAGGGTGATGTCTCCTACCTCGAAAAAACCATTCAAAGTTTTCAGCCTTCGGAAGTCATCTACTGTCGAGATTTTCGTGAGAAATACCAGCAATCATTCGGAGATAACCACAACCAAAACACCCTTGAAAGCTGGATCTTTGCCTCGGACTTTGCTTATGAAAAACTATCAGGTCATTTCAGGACAAAAAACCTGAAGGGATTCGGCATAGAGGAGATGCCCGAGGCTATCATTGCCGCCGGCGCCGTACTGCATTACCTGGAATCCACCGAACACCGGGACCTGGGCCATATCAAGCAGATAAGTCGCTTAGAGGAGGAAAAATATATGTGGCTGGATCGATTTACGATCCGAAACCTGGAACTCCTCCAATCGAATCAGACAGATGGAAACGCGCTGATCAATGTCATCGATGACGTACACACACCCATGGGCAATCGGCAGCTTCGCAAATGGCTCGTGCTTCCTCTCAAGATAAAAGACCAGATCGAATTGAGGCTTTCAATTGTTGAAGCCTTTACCAGCCAAGAAAGTTTGCTGGATGAGATCTCTGGGTTGCTCAAGCAAATAGGGGATCTGGAGCGGATCATATCCAAGGTGGCCACTTCCAGGATCAATCCACGGGAGTTGTTACAACTGAGCAAAAGCCTGAAACAAGCTGCAGCGATTCGTCGAAGCCTCGCCGCCTGTGATCAGGAAGTGCTCATAAAACTGGCAGATCAATTACATCCGTGTGAGTCATTACTGGAAGAAATAGACGCCAAGATCAACCCTGATGCGCCCATGCTGATCAATCAAGGGAATATCATTGCTGATGGGGTTAATCAGGAACTCGACGAACTTCGAAGTATATCCAATACGGGCAAAGACTTCCTGGCGCAGCTCAAAGAGCGAGAAATGGAAAGGACTGGCATCAGCTCGCTCAAAATAGCTTACAACAAAGTCTTTGGCTACTACCTCGAGGTAACCAATGCACATAAAGACAAAGTGCCTGAAGAATGGATACGCAAACAAACCCTTGTAAACGCTGAAAGGTACATCACAGAGGAACTTAAAACTTACGAGGAAAAGATCCTCAATGCCGAAGGACGAATTCAGACCATAGAACTCAAGGTGTTTCAAGAGGTGGTTCACTTCGCCGCGGAGTATATCGACCTGGTCCAACAAAATGCTAAAGTGGTTGCCAATGTTGACTGCCTGAGTGCTTTTGCCAGGCTGGCAAAGCGGCACAACTACGTCAGGCCTAGTTTGACTGATGCATCCGTTCTGGATATAAAAGGAGGGCGACATCCTGTCATCGAGCAATCATTGCCGCCGGAAGAGTCCTACATACCCAATGATGTTTTTTTGGATAACCAATCCCAGCAGATCATCGTGATCACGGGTCCCAATATGGCAGGTAAATCAGCGCTCCTAAGGCAAACGGCATTGATTGTGCTGATGGCCCAAATAGGCTCTTACGTGCCGGCGGCTTATGCCAAAGTTGGTATTGTTGACAAGATTTTTACCAGAGTAGGCGCCTCCGACAACCTCTCCCGTGGCGAGTCCACGTTCATGGTCGAAATGACCGAAACCGCCAGCATTCTCAACAATCTCAGCGACCAGTCGCTGGTCATCATGGACGAAATCGGCAGGGGCACGAGCACCTACGACGGCATTTCAATAGCCTGGGCCATTGTAGAGTACCTACACAACCACCCAAAATTCAACGCCAAAACCCTATTTGCCACACACTATCATGAGCTCAACGAGCTTACCAAGGAGTTGCCGAAAGTCAAAAATTTTAATGTTTCCGTCAAGGAGTTGGACAACAAGATCGTTTTTCTTCGAAAACTTGTCGAAGGAGGCAGCGAGCACAGTTTCGGGATCCATGTGGCGCAGCTCGCTGGCATGCCCAATGAGATTGTGATACGGTCCAACGAAATCCTTCATCACCTAGAGAAGGAAAAGCTCCCGGAAAAACAGCGTAAAAAGCTAGAGGAATTGCCGACAAGCCAGTTCCAACTCAATTTGTTCGACGCAGATCCCAAATTCGAAGAACTGCTCAAAGTCTTGGGAGAGATAGATATCAACACAATTTCACCGGTAGAAGCCCTTCTGAAGCTCAATAAGCTAAAAGACATTTTGAAAGGGAATAATTGATTGGAGAGAACAGGATGTAGCTTTTTATCCAGGATATCCCCGCTCTCCGCTCAATGCCCTGGCACTGCCTACGATCGGGTCTGGATTGCCAAAGTGACTCCTTCGAACTTTATGCAAAAGTCGCACTGAGCCTATCGCACTGAGCCTGTCGAAGTGAGCCTGTCGAAGTGCCGAAGTGCTAATCATAATAATAGAAAAACGGCTGCGGTTGATTATCGTTCCACTCGCTGAGCACATAAAACCCCGAACAATCTCGATTCCAGGCAATGGCCTCACCTTGCCTTTCAGCCTGATAGCGTACTCTTTGAAACTCCGTACCCATCAGGAGCTCTTTTACAGGTATTTTGTGCTCGTTGGGAAGGTAGAATACCTCGTTGTAGTTCTTAAATATCACATTGCCTTCAGCGCTAACATCGCCAGCGGTGAGTTGTGTGACATTCAAAGTCCCGAAAGACACCAACTTTTGGGTGCCCCCTGCCTCAAAGTTGAAAGCGTACAAGCGGGCCTTGGGATCCCTTTTCGAAAGAATGATGAGTTCCTCAGATAATGGATCATAAAGTAAGGTTTCGGCATCCCGGGCACCGTCAGCATAGGTTAATGTCATTCGCTGGGGCTGGAGTATTATTTCCGCCTGTTCATTAATAGCAAGGTCCGCTAAAACTGGCTCGGCAATGGCGTAAATCGTTATGTTGTCGCGGACAGCATTATTGTCCCCAATATCCCCTATGAAAACCGTGCTTTCACCAGTAGATGATCGCCGAAAAGCAATATCTTCCCAGTCAAAGTTTTCGGCGTTTTCAAGCCGGACGGTCAGGGCAATTTCCCCCTGTTGATTGATCAAAAAAAGCCGAGGATCGTCACCACTATCATTGTGAGTCCAGAAATATCCTTCATTGTGCACGGAGGTCACAAGACCACTTACCTCCTGTAGGCGTGGATCGGATGATACACCGATTTGGCGCACTTTAGAGAATTGGTCTGTCCAGGGGAATTCTGCTTGGTTGGGTTGATTAACTGCAAATAATGCCATCAAAGCGGCACATGCAACGGCGATTTTCATGGGGTGTTACTGCTTAGGTTTCAACTACAAATGCACACGGTAGGAACCTACCTCAAGGATAACCATTGTAGGGGGATGAAACAAGGTTTTGGAAGAGGAATAAAATGAAAAAGCTAAGGCCTCGGTTTGTTTATTTCTCGTTGGTTCCATTACATTTGCAGTCCTTTTGTAAGGAAGGGACAAGCGAGAGTAGCTCAGTTGGTAGAGCACAACCTTGCCAAGGTTGGGGTCGCGGGTTCGAATCCCGTCTCCCGCTCTGGAAGCCGGACTCGTTCCGGCTTTCTTTTTTATGGCTGCCCGGGTGGTGGAATTGGTAGACACGCAGGACTTAAAATCCTGTGACCCTTAAAGGTCGTGCGGGTTCAAGTCCCGCCCCGGGTACAAATGAAGGCGATTCGATTACGGATCGCCTTTTTGCGTTATAATGTAAATCCTGTGACCCTTAAAGGTCGAGGAGGATCAAGGCGGACGGCTAGTCGCGGACGGCTAGTCGCAAACCGGCTATCCACCAAAAACAGCCTTTTGCTCATCAAAGCAATTCGGCATTCTTTGTCATTGATTCTTCCACTTTTACAGATTAATCAACAACAATAAACCCATTAACCAACTGAGGCTTAGCAATTCTCCATTTCTATAATAAAGTAGCCCTTCTCTTTTATTTCGCCCGCTACATGGGGTGGAGCTAATTCCATGTGGCAATACCGGCATTCCGTTGCATTCAGAGGATAGTCAGCTAACCCCTTGCCTTGCAGATAAGCTTTACCAAATTGAAACACTCGCTGACGAGCAGTGGTTTCTTCCACAAGTATATCAAAGTGCATGATGGCTCCGTTTGCTGTGGAGACGTAGGTGTCGTAGACAGAAACTTTCATATGTTGATCTTTCGAAAAAATGATCAGCCAGGTCAATGTTGTGAGTGTCTGGCTGACCATTGGGTTATTCGTCAATTTTCACGGTATATGGGAGCGAGAGGTCACGGCTTGCCACGCTGTATACCTCGTATACGCCAAGCATTGGCTTATTTTCATCGCTTGCGTTCACCTGCATGTATGCGGCTACGCCATCATAGTTGAACGAGTGTTGATTGTTTATCCGAAAATCAGGGATCACCACTTTAATTGTATTTCCCATGGTTTTCACCTGAAACCCCGGTGAATCCAGATAAATAGGCATTCCTGGGCTGGTTGGTGGCATCACCACGGATTCGTCTTGTTTATCGTACGATTTGACGGAAAGACCACCCGGAACACGATTATCCTCAATCAGAAGCACCCAGTGCGAATGCCAAACAACGCCATCATTGTCGAAGATAGCATCATTGTTTTCATCCCAGAGCGGCGTATCGTCGAAATCAGGATGCGAGGTGAGTGCCATAGCAACGATCCCTTGCGTTTGGCCAAATCCTACATCCGTGGACTTCAAGGAGGTAGGAAAAACGTACCCAATGACAGGCGCACCGTCTACCTGACCGACGGGAGTGGGTGTGGTATTCCCCGCGCTTCCCTTGACGAAAATTTCCCAAACGGTAATACCTAAGTCCGATTTGTGAGTAACCTGGACGCTTTCGATGGCAAAATCCTCGTTGTTGTAAGTCTTGCTTTGCGCATAGGAGATAGCGATGGTACCAATTGTAAGGGCAATAGAAAAGACCAGTGTAGTAGATTTCATTTCTTTCTCTTTTGAAAATTATCCCCGCACTTCCGCCATGGAAGCTCCGAAGTTCAGGTGTAAGACATTTTTATTGGGTGTTAAGAGGGCAGGAACAGATTGAACTCCCACGTTTTCAGCTTCTGCTATTCTACTCCTGTCTTCTCCAAGGTGAACTACCTCCACGTTAGAAGCCCCAATCAAGTTGATGATGTCCTGCTCGGCACTAATGCACACCGGACAGCCCGCGTGATAAAAAATTGATTTAGTCATAATTAGAAAATTAGTGTTGAATAGCAAATATAATTAGGATTCCTAATAAAATAAAATCTTGAACTATTCCTGGAATTTGGAAGAATTAGAAATGCTTAATAATAGCTTTAGTCCATTTTTGGCAGCCATCCATCTAACTCTCCACTTCATTTTTCTTATTTCAGAAAGTAACTATGCTTCATAGTAATTCGTTATCCTAATTATAATTTCCAATTAGTAATTGAACCAATGAAATTCCGATATCGCATTACGATTCTGGCAGGAATATTCATGTGCCTCGAGCAAGCTGCGGCCCAATCGAAATACTGTTCCGGACCAGATGAATATGCATTCAATGGCAACGATCTCACTTCATATTTTTCTGGTGAGCTGGTAAAGGGCCACCTTCAACACGTTTTGAAGTACGATGGGCTCAACCTTTTATTTGCGAGTGCAGCGAATAAGCAGGCTTTTGAAGCGGATCCCGGACGTTTTATGCCAGCATACAACGGATATTGTGCCATTGCCCTGGCAAAAGGCAGTTTGTCTCGACCGGATTTTGATAATTTCAAAGTTCAGGACGGGGAACTGCTCTTTTTTGGTGTAATGGGTTTTTACAATATGCGCACGGATTGGGAAAAAGATCCAATTGGCAACAAAAACTTAGCCGATGACTACTATAAGTCCTTCTTTCCTAACAATTCTGTAGAGGACAAGCTTGCTGCTCCAAGGGCGGATACTCTACATGGCGAATCTCCACAGATGAATTCCTCCCGAAGGAGCCTGGGTGGATGGTTATTTGGTATGCTCTTAATCTTGTTCGCAGGCGGTATTTCTCTACGGATAGTTAGCAGGTGAACAAAACGATTCTCGCTTATTTAGTTAATGCTTCGCCATCTCCGTGGCGACCCCCAACTCGAGCCCAGTGAGTTCGGCTAACCCACGTAGCCGTCCAATGCCAGAATACCCTGGGTTGACCGTTTTAGTGAGGTCGTCCCACATTTGATGACCATGATCCGGCCGCATCGGAATGCTAACTTGCCTTTTCGCTGAAAATTCGAGGATTTCTGAAATAATTTCAGGCATATTAACAACTCCCTCCAGGTGATTAGCCTCAAAGAAGCTTTTGGGATCAGTTCGAGTGACATTTCGAAGATGAAGAAAGTTGACACGCCCTGAGAATCGCCTGATGATGGACTTTAAGTTATTTTCTGGATTGGCTCCCAAGGAACCAGTGCAAAAACATAGCCCATTGGATGAGTTAGGCACTTTCGCAAATAGGTGGGCCAGATCTGCCTCCTTGCTAACTACTCGAGGCAGCCCCAGCAGCGGCATGGGCGGATCATCGGGATGAAGGGCCAGTTTTATGCCCAAATCATCGGCGACCGGGCAGATCTCCTCTAAAAAGCTAACTAGGTTTTCACGCAGCTTCTGCTCATCAATGGCGGCGTATTTGTCTAACGCCAACTGAAATTGGGACAGGGTAAAGCTTTCCTCGCTACCCGGCAAGCCAGCAATAATATTGCGTTCCAATTGCAGTTTATCCTTGTCCGTCATTCCGTCGAAATAACGTTTTGCCTCCAGCGTCTCTTCCTCCGTATATTGATTGGCCGCCCCCGGCCTTTTCAAAATGAATAGATCAAATGCCGCTAAAACTTGCCATTCAAACCTTAATGCCCGTGAACCATCAGCTACTTCGAAATCAAGGTCTGTTCGCGTCCAGTCGAGTACGGGCATAAAATTGTATGCGACGATAGAAATATCGCAAGCCGCCAGATTGCGTAGGGTCTGCTTGTAAGATTCAATGTATGTTTGATAAGCACCTGATTTGGTTTTAATATCCTCGTGAACAGGTACACTCTCGACCACCGACCATGCCAAGCCGGCAGATTTTACTTCATGCTGTCGTCGCTGGATTTCTTCTATCGGCCATATCTCCCCATTAGGAACATGATGTAAGGCGGTCACCACCCCAGTACATCCAGCTTGTTTGATGTCTGCTAGCTTGACCGGATCGTTGGGGCCATACCAGCGCATGGTTTTCTGCATTAAATATTTTCCCGTGCTCATCTACATCTAAAATAAAGTTACCAGGTGAATCGGCATTTTCGCCTGCTTGCAAAATGTCAACCGTATTCCAAGGTGACTAAGATTCTTCTAAAATTCTTTCCATCCAATGTTACACCGGAGGAAACATCATGCCTTGCAACATTCTTCCATCCAAATTGAAAGAAATCCCAGCCAGCATACACTGTTTACTCACAAAATGCGCCGCATCAATGCACCCTTAAATTCACACGAACTTAACAACCAAATACACGCTCAGGCAGTTTAAACTAGTAAGAACAGTTACAGCTATGGAAATATTTATTGCATTCACCCTCTTGGTGGTTTTTGTCTATTTAGATCATAAGTGGATTGCCAAAGCAGGCTCGCGAGGAACTTAACAGGTTGTTAAAAAATATTAAAGCCTCAACCGCTTGAATAATGGCTTTTCCTGTTTTGACAAAGGCGGGTATTTTTGCAGCCTTCTGAAAAACAGTTCATTATCAAGATGGAAAATACGATCAACCAGGACCTGAAGCAGGAGCACCAGAGAAAGATCAAGCAGGTCACGCAAGAAGTGGCTAAAGTGGTGGTTGGCCAGGAATACATGGTGAATAGACTATTGATTGGTCTCTTTACTCAGGGACACATTCTTCTGGAGGGAGTCCCGGGTTTGGCCAAAACATTGACGGTCAATTCTTTGGCAGATGTACTTCATCTTGATTTCAAAAGAATTCAGTTTACGCCGGATCTCTTGCCCGCCGATTTGATCGGTACGATGATCTACAACCAGCAGCGATCGGAGTTTGAGGTGAAAAAAGGACCCATCTTCGCAAATATGATCCTCGCCGATGAGGTGAACAGATCCCCTGCCAAGGTGCAGTCTGCCCTGTTGGAATCCATGCAGGAAAAGCAGGTGACCATAGGCGAAACCACCTTCGATCTGGATAGGCCTTTTCTTGTGATGGCCACCCAAAACCCCGTAGATCAGGAGGGGACATATCCATTACCTGAAGCGCAGGTCGATAGATTCATGCTTAAAGTTCATGTCGACTACCCAAGCAAGGACGAAGAATTGGAGGTCATGAGGAGAATGTCCAATATGACGTTTTCCCCCGCATTGGACACAGTGCTGACGAAGGAAGACATCTTTTCTATCCGTGAGGAGATCAATCAGGTGGCTTTATCAGAATCTTTGGAGAAATACATTATTGAGCTGGTCTTTGCAACAAGGGATCCCAAAGCCTATGGTTTGTCGGATGAAGGGGAGTATATTCAATTTGGAGCTTCTCCTCGTGCTTCCATTAACCTGAACCTGGCTGCTAAGGCAATAGCATTCTTCGATGAGCGCGATTATGTGTTGCCCGAAGACATCAAAGAAATAGCCGGTGACGTGATGAATCATAGGATACTGTTAAACTACGAAGCGGAAGCGGATAATGTCACTACGTTAGATATTATCAAGTCTATTCTACAAAAAGTCCAGATCGCTCGGTAATAATTAGGTAACAAAGGCAACTTCACGTTAAAGAAAAGCCGCCGATTTTAATGAAAGCGTAAAACTCCCGCACCTTTCGAGTTAATACTGCTGATTCAATTTTGTGCTCAACATAGATGTTGAATTCAAATTGAAAATGAAAAAATTATTATCTCTATTGGTATTTGCAGGTTTGCTCTTAGTCGTCTCGTGTAGCGATGACGATGAAGTGTCCCTACCCACACTGGAAGCTCCTGCAACAGCTACTACCGGATTAGGTACTGAAGCTACTGCGACTTTCACTTTTACAGCTGACGCTGGCTATGGCTCTTCCTCCGTACAAGCCACTGGCGCGGACGCGGCAATCACTACTGAGCCAACCGCGGGAGCAACTTCCGGTGATATTGTTGTTACCTATACCCCTACCGACCTGGGTAGTAACACGATCATTGTTACAATTACTGACGCAAGTGGTAGCTCTGTGGATGCTACATTGGCCGTTGAAACCAACGACTTTGAAACGGTAACTGTCAGCGCTAACATTACTTCTGACGTTACTTGGGAAGCTTCTAAAGTTTACCAAATGACAACCAGAATCACTGTGGAAGCTGGTAGCACGCTAACAATCGAAGCTGGAACTATCATTAAAAGTGAGCAAGGCACTAGCTCTGATGCTGCCGCACTTGTAGTAGCAAGAGACGCCACGATCATGGCAATGGGTACGGCTGCTGCTCCTATCATCTTTACTTCTGTAACGGATGATATCGTACCTGGTGAAATTGAAGGTTCTATCGATCCTGCAGTTCAAGGCCTTTGGGGCGGTGTAATCATTCTTGGTAATGCACCGATCTCAGCATCCGCTGACGAAGTACAGATCGAAGGTATCCCTACTTCTGACACCAATGGTCTTTATGGTGGTACTGACGCTTCTGACAACTCCGGAACTTTCCAGTATGTTTCCATCCGACATGGTGGTGCTGAAATTGCACCTGGTAATGAGATCAATGGTCTTTCACTTGGTGGCGTTGGTTCAGGAACCACCATCTCTCATGTTGAGGTTGTTGGAAACAAAGACGATGGCATCGAGTTCTTCGGTGGAAATGTTGATGTATCTAACGTACTCGTTTGGAACTCAGGTGATGACGGACTTGACACTGACCAAGACTGGATCGGTACTTGCGATACTTTCATTATCCTGACTCCTACAGGCGGATCTGCCTTCGAATTGGATGGTCCTGAAGGTCCTGACGCAAGAAGCTTCCACACTTTCAACAACGGCGTTGTTTACGCGGGCAACGATATTGATCACTTGGTTGATTTCGATGGTAGTACTAATGCTGCAATCACCAATGTATACTTCTTTGGAATTCCTGATGCTTTGGTTGCAACTGCTGATTTCGATCCTATTGAATCATTCGGTGGCGACGGACAAGCTCCTTCTTCAGGATGGGAAGCTACCGTAAGCACTAACATCACCATTGCAGATGTATTCGGTGATGCGGCTGATGTCACTTCTGAAGTAGCCGAAAACCAAAATACAGTAGGTCCGGATGCTACCAACTTCGGTTGGACCCTGGCCGGTGTTTCAGGAGCCCTAGCTGATATTGGATTATAAACAAAACATAAATAAGAACCGAAAAGCTTGCCTCGAGAGGGGTAAGCTTTTTCCTGTTTCAAAGCCACCAACCAACATAGACTTAGATTATTGAATTTGATGAAGAATATGAAGTATTTAATCACAGCCTTTACCCTTATTTTATCTTTTGGGTGGGCCTCGGCCCAAAAAGGAATTATCAGGGGTACGGTGTATGAAGAATCAACGGGTGAGCCACTGTTTGGGGTAGCTGTTAAAATCGCCGGCACCGTAAATGGCGCAGTGACCGACTTTGATGGCAAGTTTCAGATCAATGCAGATCCTGGAACCTATGACATTGAAGCGTCTTTTATCTCATTCAAGACTGTTACCATCACCGACCTGCAGGTTCAGGACGGGGAGGTGACCGTCATTGACGCTATCTGGATGCAGGATGCCGTTGAGGAATTGGAAGCCATTGTTGTCACTGCAGAGGTTATCAAAAGTAGTGAGACCGCTCTGCTGACAGTCAAAAGAAAATCTGCCAACGTATTGGATGGTATTACCTCCGAAAGCTTCAGAAAAATTGGAGATTCCAATGCAGGTGAGGCCGCAAAAAGGGTTCCTGGGGTTTCCGTCGAAGGTGGCAAGTACGTCTATGTTAGAGGTCTTGGCGACCGCTATACCAAAACCACTTTGAATTCAGTAGATGTACCTGGTCTTGATCCTGACAGGAACAGTATCCAAATAGATGTGTTCCCGACCAGTCTGATTGACAACATGGTTATTTTGAAGTCTTTCACGCCGGAGTTACCTGCTGATTTTACAGGTGGTATTGTCAACATCGAAACAAAGGATTTTCCGGAAGAAAGAGTGATCGACGTATCCACGAGCGTGAGCTACAACCCTTCGATGCACTTCAATGACAATTACATAACGACTGAACGCAGCGGGACCGACTTTTTAGGGATGGATAATGGTCTGCGCGCACTTCCTGACGGAGCCCGGGTGGATGAAGTTCCGAGCCCTCTTACCGATGCCTCTGATGCCGAAGTAGGGAGTTTCCTGAACTCATTCAACAGCGAATTGGGAGCAACTCAGAAAACCAGCTTCACTGATTTTAGCTTGGGATTGACGCTCGCAGATCAGCGGGAGCTGAAAAACGGCTACAAGCTGGGATATATGTTCTCGGGTAGCTACAAGAACACAACTACGCTTTACGACAATGCCTTCTTTGGTGAATATCAAGTCTCGCAGGACCCTGGTCAATTTGAATTGGTCCGTGCCACTACACAGGAAGGAACCTTGGCCGAAAACAGCGTACTCCTGGGAGGCGTTGCCGGTATCGCGATTAAAAACAGTGCCAATAAACTGAAATTCAACATCATGCGCCTCCAAAATGGAGAGAATCGTGCCGGCCAGTTTTTGATCGACGATAATGACGAGGCCGTTGGCAAGTCGGGGTATATCGGCAAATCTGACAACCTGGAATACAACGAACGAGCTGTTACCAACTATCTGCTCAATGGCGAGCATTACCTGCAGGAGGGAGCCTGGAAAATCGATTGGCGAGGTTCTGCTACCTTCTCGTCCCAAGACGATCCTGATATAAGGAAAACGGCTTATACCATACAGCGAGGTGATACGATTTTCGCGGCTGGTGCTGCGGGATTCCCTAGCCGACTTTGGAGAGAATTGGACGAAGTAAATGTGGTGGGTAAAGCAGACATCACTCGCGAATACCAACTTTTCGAGGAGGAGGCAAAGCTCAAATTTGGAGCGGGACAAACCTTCAAGGAAAGAGATTATGAAATTTTGACCTATAGCCTTCAGTTTTTTGGCAGGCAGCCAGATTGGACAGGTGATCCGGCTCAGGTTTGGACCGAAGAGAACCTGCAACCAAACGGACCTATTTATTTGATCCAGGGTAATACCTTCCCTAATCCTAATGAGTACAACGGGACCGTTAGCAATACGGCAGCATATGTGTCGAATGAGTTTTCACCACTCCCCAGGTTGAAGAGCATCTTGGGTGTGCGCATGGAGAAATATGTTCAGAGACACACCGGTCGTGATCAATTGCAGGAAAATGTTTTGAACGATGAGAAAGTCCTTGACGCGTTGGATTTCTTCCCCTCTGCCAATTTGATTTATTCTCTGGCTGAAAAGCAGAACTTGCGAGGATCATTTACCAGAACTATTGCCAGACCGTCCTTTAAGGAACTTTCGTTTGCTCAAATCATAGATCCGGTTTCGAATAGGATATTCAATGGAAGTTTGTTTCAATATGAAAATTGGGATGGTAAAATTGTCGAGACCAGGATCAACAATTTTGATCTTCGGTGGGAGCTGTTCCTGGAAAGGGGTCAACTGCTATCAATCAGTGGTTTCTACAAATCATTCGACAATCCTATCGAATTGGTAAGAATTCCTGAGGCTCAAACTACCAACGAATTTCAACCTAGAAATGTAGGAGATGGGCGCGTCGTTGGTGTTGAGCTTGAATTCCGAAAAAGCCTTGATTTCATTTCATATGACTTTACCAACTTCAGCGTAAGTGGTAACCTGACCCTAGTGGATTCCAAAATTGAAATATCATCAACAGAATTGGAAGCCAGAAATCGATTCGCCAGAACCGGCCAGTCTGTTGCGGATACCCGTGATATGGCGGGACAGGCTCCCTGGATTGTCAATGCCGGTCTTGCTTACAACAATGCGGAAATTGGTTTGGACGCAGGCCTGTTTTATAACGTCAAGGGCGAAACACTGACAGTCGTTGGTGGCGGCCTGTTTCCAGATGTTTACTCTCAGCCCTTTCATAGCTTGAACTTCAATATGAACAAGAGCGTCGGCAAAGAACAGCGGTTGGCATTCAACCTGAGTGTTTCCAATATTCTAGGGGATGATCGCGAGGAATTCTATCAAGGATACCGCGCAAGTGATCAAATATTCCAAAGAGTCAGCCCGGGAGCATCCATCGGATTTGGAGCGAAATACTCGTTCTAGAAAATAGATAGGAAAGACACTAAAAAAGGCATCGATCAAGATGCCTTTTTTTGTTGCATCTGGGTACATCAGACTAGTTTTCACCAGTCGGGTAAATATGAAATAGGAGTTTTTTTTGATCGAGTACTATCGCATCGGCCTTGGCTTGAATGGCTTGCAACTCCGACAATATATCTTCGCCCGAAAGCCCGGCTTTTCGTTTCTTTTCGTACTCAGCGGAAAGCGCCGAAGCTTTGGTCTCCAGTTGGCTCAGTTGATTGCGCCAACCTTCCCTAAATACCTCAACGCTAAAATCAACCAACAACCTCTTGGTTTGGGCAATGTATTCCTTTTGACTATCCTCGGGAAGCTGTTCGAGCTCAATCGCTAGGTCGAAAGTCGTTTGACCAGGAGTTCGTTCTTCTGCCCTGGCAGCTAAGATCAGGTCTTTTGTTGCTTCCGCAGAGTTCTCCTCGGGGATAGTTAACTCAAAATGTGTACGCTCATTAGTTACACTGCCAAACGCATTGCAATAATTCCAAAACTGTCGCATGATTCCTCGGCGGCTCATATTGAAAGTGGCTGAGAAACCGTCATAACCACTCCCCTGGATTTCAAAAGAGACCGGGGTGATGGAGAAATTTTGCTGTTGGCAAAAACCTTTGGTGGCCAAACAGACAGATAAGAAAACTAAGATGTATTTTTTCACATGTTTAAAATTGTGAAATCAGCGGATTGCCACCTGCTTTTGATTATGCCCACTGGTATGCTCAAGAATGCAGGTTAAGCATTATGCTCATTTCATTCTAATTATCTATCCAAGACTATGGCCTCAAAGGTATTGATAACAGGAGGAAATGGATTAGTGGCAGCCGCACTTAGCCATCGCTTAATCCAGGATGGTTTCCAGGTGAGCCATTTAAGTCGCGCCGTGACTGGCAAAGAAGATTTTCCAACTTACAAATGGAATATTGGCGCTGGTCAGGTAGATCCCGACGCACTCAATGTGGATCACATCATACATTTGGCCGGTGCCGGCGTTGCCGATCAGCGGTGGACCACCAGGAGAAAAGAAATTATTCGCGCGAGCAGGGTAGATTCCGCAGCGCTGCTTTTGAGGGTGCTGCAAAAGGAAGGGATCATGCTTCAGAGCTTTGTTTCTGCATCGGGGATTGGCTATTATGGAGTGGATACGGGTGACAAGCTGTGCACTGAGGCGTCCGAGTCTAGTGACGAAAGCTTTTTGTCCGGGCTA
This sequence comes from Cyclobacteriaceae bacterium, assembly GCA_965242775.1. GTDB lineage: Bacteria > Bacteroidota > Bacteroidia > Cytophagales > Cyclobacteriaceae > JAWPMT01. Next base: position 93,922 of record CBDETI010000024.1, on the reverse strand, counting down.
GTGAGCGATTGGGAAAACAGTGCCGATCAGTTTGAGCCAGTGGCCCGATGTGTGACGAAGTTGAGAATAGGATTGGTGTTGGACGGAATCGGAGGAGCCCTGCAGAAAATGGCCGCTCCAGTCCGCATGGGCGTTGGCGCCGCGCTTGGATCCGGCAAACAGTGGGTCAGCTGGATACACATCGAGGACCTCTGTAATCTATTTCATTGGATACTGACAACTTCAACTCCAGGCGTTTACAATGCGGTGGCCCCCAATCCGATATCTAACCAACACCTTACACAAGCGATTGGCAAAACATTGAAAAGACCGATTTGGCTTCCCAATGTACCCGGATTATTCCTGCGACTGGCATTTGGTGAAATGGCGGGAATCATTCTGGGCGGAAACAACGTTTCTTCCAAGAAACTGGTGGATTCGGGATTTAAATTTCGGTTTCAGGAAATTGAATCTGCACTGAAAGATTTACTTTAAAAGAATGAAGAAAAACGATCTGGATATTAAGCAGGAGAAGCTGACGCAAGAAGCATTTGTCGACAAGGGTTGGGCAGAGATAAAAAGTGCTAATTCCTGGGTGATTTTTAAGGTGATGGCGGAGTTCGTGGATGGCTTCGAGAAACTCGCCAAAATCGGGCCCTGTGTTTCGATCTTTGGCTCGGCTCGAACAAAACAAGAAGATAAGTACTATCAAATGGCCGAGGAAATCGGCGCAAAACTTGTACAAAGTGGCTATGGTGTAATTACCGGTGGCGGGCCAGGAATAATGGAAGCCGGCAACAAGGGCGCTCACAGTCGGTCTGGAAAGTCGGTGGGATTGAATATTGACCTACCATTTGAGCAATTTGACAATGTCTTCATCGATCGGGATAAGCTCATAAACTTCGATTACTTTTTTGTGCGGAAAGTTATGTTCGTGAAATACTCGCAAGGCTTTATCGTAATGCCCGGAGGCTTCGGGACCCTGGATGAGCTTTTTGAGGCCCTAACCCTTATTCAGACAAAAAAAATTGGGAGATTTCCTATCGTCCTTGTGGGCAGGTCCTACTGGGAAGGCTTGGTGCAATGGCTTAAAACCACACTCCTCGAAGAGTATGGGAATATTAGTGATGGTGACCTTGAATTGTTCAATATTGTAGATGACGCGGATGAGGCAGTGAAGGTCATCAATGAATTCTACAGCAAGTATACTTTATCGCCCAACTTTTAAGCTGCCGATACTTATTCTAACTTTGCGGCTCTTGTCCAAATCGTATGTCCCAGGAAACAATCGCCAGTAATAAATCAGAGGGTGAAATCCATATTGAAGAGGCTGAAATTATTGAAATTGTCGGCGCTCGCGAGCACAACTTAAAAAACGTCAACCTCACCATCCCCAGAAACAAACTGGTGGTAATCACAGGCATCAGTGGGAGTGGGAAATCCAGCCTTGCGTTTGATACCATTTACGCTGAAGGTCAGCGTCGGTATATGGAAAGTTTTTCAGCATATGCCCGTTCCTTTTTGGGGGACATGGAGCGGCCGGATGTGGATAAGATCAACGGGCTGAGCCCGGTCATTTCAATTGAGCAGAAAACCACATCCCGAAACCCCAGGTCTACTGTGGGCACCGTCACGGAAATCTACGATTTCTTAAGATTGCTATATGCGCGAGCCGGTACTGCCTACTCGTACTTGAGTGGCAAGGAAATGGTGAAGCAGACCGAAGAGCAGATCTTTGAACATGTGATGCACCACTATGAAGGAGCAAAACTCACGCTGCTTTCGCCTGTCGTCAAAGGTAGAAAAGGGCATTATCGAGAATTATTCCAACAGATCCGGAAAATGGGCTACGGAAAGGTGCGTATCGATGGCGAGCTCCAGGATCTGGTACCCAAAATGCAAGTGGATCGCTACAAGACCCACGACATTGAAATTGTCATAGACAGGATCATCGTAAAAAAAGAAGATAATCGCCGTATCGCACAATCCATCGCAACCAGTTTGAGACAAGGCAACGGCGTGATGATGACCCTGGACCAGGATGGGCAGTCGGCTCATTTTAGTAAAAACCTGATGGACCCTGACACTGGTCTCGCTTACGACGATCCCGCTCCCAATACGTTTTCATTTAACTCACCATACGGGGCATGCACCGAATGCAACGGCCTAGGCCAAATCGAGGAGATCTCAAAGGAGGCGGTAATACCCAACCCTGAGTTGAGTATCAGTAGGGGAGGTATAGCTCCATTGGGGGAATACCGGGACATTTGGATTTTCAAGAAAATAGAGGTCATTCTCAAGCGAAATAAGGCCAATCTTACTACCCCAATCAAGAATATACCTGACGATGTGCTGCATTTGCTATTGTATGGCGATAACGTCCCCGTGGCTGTGAGCTCAACAAAATATCCGGGTACTGATTGGGAAACAAAGTTTGAAGGGATAATCAACTTCCTGGAAAAGCAAAAAGACTATGGCACTGAGAAAACCCAACAGTGGATACAAGATTTTACACAGAGAAGAACCTGCCCCTCCTGCAACGGATATCGGCTGAAAAAAGAATCACTACAATTCCGAATTAGCGACCATCACATCGGCCAATTGGCGGAAATGAGCATTGGTGATCTGAGTGCTTGGTTCGTGGGTGTTGAAGATCGTATGAATGAGCGACAAAATGTGATTGCCAAAGAGATCTTGAAGGAAATCAGAAAGCGCATTGGCTTCTTGACAGATGTTGGCCTGGATTACCTGACACTCAACCGGCCGCTACGAACTTTGTCAGGTGGCGAGGCCCAGCGAATTCGATTGGCAACACAAATTGGCACGCAACTAGTCAATGTACTCTATATTTTAGATGAGCCTAGTATCGGACTGCATCAAAGAGACAATGTCAAGTTGATAAAGGCGCTCAAAGACTTACGGGAATTAGGGAACACCGTTATCGTCGTGGAACACGACAAGGATATGATGTTGGAATCGGACTTTGTCGTTGATATCGGGCCTGGGGCCGGGAGACATGGCGGTACCATAGTTGCCCATGGTGCCCCGAAAGAAATATTATCCTCCAGCACACTCACGGCGCAATATCTGAACAATCAGCGGCGCATAGAAGTACCGACCACCCGCAGGACTGGAAATAAAAAACATTTGTCGATCAAAGGTGCCTCGGGACATAATTTGAAAAACGTGGATGTCAAGTTGCCTCTAGCTAAGATGATTTGCGTGACAGGTGTTTCCGGCAGCGGAAAATCTACCCTGATCCATGAGACCCTCTATCCCGCCTTGAAAAGGGAAATTTATAAATCGAGAAAGGAACCCCTGCCATTCGCTAATTTGTCGGGTGTTGCGGAGATTGACAAAGTAATAGAGGTTGATCAGTCTCCGATTGGCAGAACACCGCGATCAAACCCAGCCACCTACACAGGCGTTTTTTCTGATATCAGATTATTGTTTTCGGAATTGCCTGAAGCAAAGATCAGAGGGTACAAACCAGGGCGCTTTTCATTTAACGTGAAAGGAGGCCGGTGTGAAACATGCCAGGGAGGGGGAATGCGGTTAATTGAAATGGATTTCCTTCCGGACGTTCACGTCCCTTGCGAAACATGCAAGGGCAAAAGATACAATAGAGAAACCCTGGAAGTGCGTTTTAAGGGTAAGTCGATTTCTGATGTACTGGACATGACTGTAGAGCAAGCGGTGCAGTTTTTTGAGCATCAACCCAAAATCATCCGCAAGATCCAAACACTGGCAGATGTGGGACTCGGTTATATTTCATTGGGCCAGCATGCGACCACACTTTCAGGCGGAGAAGCCCAACGGGTAAAATTGGCAACGGAACTCTCAAAAAAGGATACCGGCAAGACATTTTATATTCTCGATGAGCCGACCACCGGATTGCACTTTCAGGACATTCAACACTTACTGGACGTACTCAATAAACTTGTTGACAAAGGAAATACTGTGCTGATCATTGAACATAATCTGGATGTCATCAAAGTCTGTGATCACATTGTAGACTTGGGACCTGAGGGTGGTGCTGCGGGAGGTTCCATTGTCGCTCAGGGAACGCCAGAGCAAATTATCAAGGTCGCGGAAAGCCATACTGGTAAATACCTGAAAGACGAATTGGCCTAACAATTATCCACCTGTTTTGAGCCAGCAGATGCCATTGATAAAATTCTTCGGAGTTCAGTGGCTTAGGAATTTTACCTTTAAGCTGTGAAAAAGCACAACTTATACTGGCTATGTCAGGTCCTCACCTGGGGTCTGTACGGGGTTTTAGAAGTAGTTCTTTATTCTACCGCAAATACGCTGGATGCCTCAAAAGCGATTGGAGAGGTGTTTATTGTGCTGTTCTACATTGTCTCTAGCCACGGAATTCGCGAAGTGATCCTGCGTAGTAGACTTATAAAATTCCGATGGTTCCAGGTCCTGCCCCGCATTTTTCTGATGGTCCTGGTCATGGCTGCGGCCAATTATTTTTTTCTGCTTGGCGTCTCGTTTCTAACAGACACCCTCGACCTAAATCGGGATTTTACTACGATCTCCCTGATTGTAAATGTGTCCATATCCATGATCCTGTATTTTGTTTGGTCATTGGTCTATCTCTCCTTTTTGTATATAGAAAGGTTCAACAAAGCCCTACAACACCAGGCAATTGCCAAGGAGGTCGAGTTGAGCAACCTGAAATCGCAACTCAACCCCCATTTCATTTTCAATGCGCTCAACAGCATTAGGGCGTTGGTTGATGAAGATCCATTCAAATCGAAATCTGCCATTACCCAACTCTCAAATATTCTAAGAAACTCTTTGCGAACCGATAGCAATAAATTAATACCATTTGAAGAAGAAATGGCGACAGTCCAGGACTACCTATCGTTGGAATCCATACGCTACGAAGAGCGGCTCAATACCAGTTTCGACATAGATAGTGAATCCAACCGTTTTCAAATTCCGCCGTTAATGATCCAGACACTCGTAGAAAATGGTATTAAACATGGCATCGCACACCTAAAAGAAGGAGGAAATATTTCCATCCACTCGGAGGTGAAAGAAAATAAACTGCGGATACAAATTCGAAATTCTGGTCAATACAAAAACGGTATAAAGCTAGATATTGGTTACGGGCTGCTAAATACAAAGAAAAGACTCAACTTGATCTATGGCCCCGAATCATATTTCAGGATCAGCAATGAAGATCCGGAAACGGTGCTCACTACTATTGAGATACCAGAGGAGATCTATTTAAAAGAAGAAGTATAAAAATGAACGCATTAATTATTGACGATGAGCGATTGGCTCGGAAAGAGCTTACCAAGTTGCTTGAAGACTTTAAGGAAATTGATATTGTAGGTGAGGCAGTGAATGCCGATGATGGTCTGGAAAAGATCAATCAACTCAAACCTGATCTTATTTTTCTGGATGTCGAAATGCCCGGAAAATCCGGATTCGAAATGTTGCAAGAGCTGGATGCCGTGCCCCAGGTAATATTCACCACTGCACACGACGAATTTGCGCTGAAAGCCTTTGATGTCAATGCCCTGGACTATTTGCTGAAACCCATTCAACAGGATCGACTTGCCGAAAGTGTCGGAAAATACATTACAAAATCAGACACTGAAAAGTCGGAAGAGGTCTCCAACGGCAAAATTTTGAGTGAGAACGATCAAGTCTTTGTGAAAGATGGAGACAAATGCTGGTTCGTCAGGCTGTCTGAGATTCGCCTTTTTGAATCGGATGGCAACTACATCAAAGTTTATTTTGACAATTTCAAGCCGATGATCCACAAGTCTTTAAATGCGCTGGATGAAAGGCTGGATGATCGACATTTTTTCAGGGCAAGCCGCAAACACATCATCAACCTCGGTTGGGTGGAGAAAATTGAAACATGGTTCAATGGAGGTTTATTGGTGGAATTGAAAGGTGGAGATAAGGTTGAAGTCAGCCGACGACAGGCAGCAAAATTCAAGGAGAAAATGAGCCTCTAGTGGTTCACACTACTCATAAAAACTTTCTCTATAGCCCAATCTTTGGCAAGATTGATCATTGCTGTGGTCTCCATCTCGGTGACATAGCCTTTCTTATGATTGTCTTCCCAGACTTCAACGAGGTGTTTAAGCCGTTCCTCCTCGTCAAGTTTTGTGAAAATTTTGCCCAGGAATTCCCTCGACCTTTCAAAGGCTGACAAGTAGTCTCGGGAGATAAAATCGAGCGCCCATTCCAGTTCCTCCTTCGCTCCCAATCGCTTGACGTATTGGTCCAGGATGGTCTTTTCATCCGGATCAAGGCCGTGGTAGTGAAAAATCAAGGATTTTAAGAGAACCAGTGCTCTTTTCTTATCTCTTTCCATTCAGACTTTGTGGTGAATCTCTTAAAATTATCAGATTCTGCCTTCTTCCAGAAAGAAATCCAAAGTGATTTGGTCAGCTTTCGCCAAACCTTTCGAATTCAAAGTGAACTTTCCATTCTCAAATGAAGCCAGATGCTGAGATACCAGATGATTGATCCGAAATGCATATTCACCTCGAAAGTCAAATCCGTAGGTTTCAAAAATATAATCCATCTCGATTCCAAAGGATGTTCGCAGCCTGGTTAATAAGTACTCATTGAGTCGTTGTGTTGGAGTCAAAGTCTCAACGGTATCTGGCAGTACTTGCTCTCCAAGTCTTCTCAGGTAAATCGCATTGTTGGCAACATTGCTATACCGGTTGGTGCCGTCATAGGAATGAGCTCCCGGACCAATACCGATGTAAGAGACCCCTAACCAATAATTCGTGTTGTGCCTTGATATCTGCCCGTCTTTTGAGAAGTTGGAAACTTCATACTGGTGAAAATCGGCTTTTTTCAGGCTGTCCACTGCAAGCTCATATTGATCTGCATTTTCACCTTCTTTAACCTCTTGAAGCTGACCTTTTTTAAACCAGTTACCAAAAACTGTGCCCTGCTCGATCGTTAACGAATAGAGAGACACATGCTGAATATCAAGGGTCATCAGTTTTTGCAAGTCGGATTGCCATATTGCCAAGGCGTGTGGAGGTATGGCATAAATCAGGTCGCAGGAGATGTTATCAAACCCGGATGCCTTTGCCGCCAGTACAGCATCGATCGCTTGCTGGCCAGTATGATTTCGATTTAGAAAAAGAAGCCTTTGGTCTTCAAAGGTTTGAATACCTATACTAAGGCGATTGATGCCAACACTTTGCCAATTGATAAGCGAGTCATGATCGATATCTTCTGGATTGGCTTCGAGGGTAACCTCGGCTTCGGGGGATACTCCGAATGTGCTGCGTACCGCCCTCATCAATTTTTCCAATTGAGATCGTGATAAAAGGGAGGGGGTACCCCCTCCCAAATAAATAGTATCAACCGTTTCATGTATGAACTGATGTCGCAATTCCATCTCACGGATCATTGCGGCCACCATAGCGTCAATTGGCCGTAAGTTTGTGCTAAAGTGGAAGTCACAATAATGACATGCTTGCCTGCAAAAAGGGATATGGATGTAAACGCCGGCCAATGACTTTTTTTGGCAAACTTATTCATGTTTTCATCTTCGTCATCCTCGTACCCATAGCGGGTATGGGTCAGCCAGCCAAATCTTCGATCGGCTCACCTGGCAATCAAAAGATCCGGAGTACTACCCTGCCCAATGAAAGCCACCAGGTTTATCAAGCCCTCTGGGAGAAAGTTGAACAAGGATTTATTTTCGCCTCGGTGGATACCGTACACAAGTCAGGCGATACAATTCAATTAGAAGTAAATCCTGGTAGTAAATATCGGTGGTCCAGGGGCTCCCTTCGTCAACTACACGAGGGCAAAAAAAAGCTTAGGAAGTTAGCAAATCAAGGATATCCGTTCGCTCAGGTGAGAGCCGGTAGCTTGCAGATACAACCTGGCCAGGTGAATGCTGAGTTTCAAGTAGCACAGGGACCTTTCATTGTTTTCGACAGTGTCCGGGTTTTTGGACCGTTGCCATTTTCAAATCGTTTTTTGGGCATGGCCACGGGTGTGCTCCCCGGAAGGGCTTATAGCGAGCGAGTCTTTCAGGGAATCAATCAGCGAATAGATAGGCTTCCTCAAGTCTCCCTGCTATCCCGGCCGGATGTGGGTTTCCATGGAGGCAGTGCTTCGGTAATACTTCAGGTGGCAGCTGAGAAGTCCGATAGATTTGAAGGCATTTTGGGAATTTTGCCCTCCACCACGGGGACAACACAAGTAACAGGCTATTTGAACTTGCAATTGGGCAATCTGTTTCGGTCAGGCAAGTCCTTTTCCTTCGACTGGAACCGCTTTGCCGAATCCTCACAAACATTGAATTTGACCTACAAGCACCCCTTTTTGTTGGCGTCGCCCCTTTTCGTGGAAACGCAATTTGTGCTACTTCGACAGGATAGTGTGTTTGTAAAAAGGGATTTTAAGCTAGGGTTTGAGTACTTGGGAAGCGCTGGCTGGTCATTTTCCCTTGCGCTTTCTTCCAGAGCCAGCGATTTGCTTACCTCAGAACCCAATCCACAATTGGGCCTTGACTTTCGAAATACGGAGTTCAGGCCAGGGGTGTCCTATGGGACCAATCAATATTTTTCTTCCTTTCGAAAAGCGCTTTATTCCTCTCTAAGCATTGGGATCGGAGACAAGCGTGTCCTGGAAAATCCCAACTTCGACCGATCAGTCTATGACTCTACGAATCTCAAAACAACCAATATCCAAATTGACTTTGAACTACTGGGTCAATGGAAACTTGGAGGCAGACAGGCTTACTTCTCGCACTTAGAGTTTGGAAGCATCGGCGGGCAGGAAGTGCTACGGAATGAATACTACCGACTGGGTGGCTTGAATAGCTTAAGAGGGTTCAACGAAAATGTCTTTTTTGCCAGGCAGTTTTTGGTTTTTCGGAGTGAGTATCGCCTGTTTTTTGAGGAGGAATCTTATGCTTTTGCATTGACTGATATCGGCTTTCTCGACCTTGAGCCGGAGTGGGCGAGTACCACATCGCTAGGCGCAGGTTTGGCTTTCAATACGCAAAGTGGCACATTCAAGTTTATCTTTGCCATGGGTGCCGTCGACGGTCTCGAGTTCCTGGTTCAAGAAACCAAGGTACATTTTGGTTATTCAATAGTTTTTTAAAAGTTGCGATCTCTCCTCCTGCTATTTCTCATCATTCTTGTCATCCCTTGCCAAGCCCAACAGGACTCGCTCGTCATCAAAGATTTTACAGGTACCTGGATACAACAAGACCAGGACGGAAGGTCATTTCACTCCTTTGAAGATCAAGACATCAATGCCGGTGGGATTTTCCTTTACAGGCAAGAGGCATTGGATTTGCTGGTGAAGGCATGTGGGGAGAATTTCACCCTGTGGGTGAATGGACAAATGCTAGCAAGCGAGCTTTCTGAATGTCAACATTATACCTACGAAGACCTTGCACCTGCACCCACAACTGACACCTTATTTCTGCTGTTCTCCACACAGAATATGGAGCTGCTGAAGGTGGAACTGATTTCGGTGCAAGAGAAGAATGTCAGGCTTTATGAAGATCCTCGTGCTCGGCAAGCGGGCGATTACTATCAGTACTGGTTTGCTGGGTTTTTCACCTTAACGGCCTTGCTCGCCCTCCTGAAAAGTCAGAATGACCGGAAATACCATGCGCTATTGTCTGTTGGGTTCAATCAGAAAGCGGAGACTCCAGATTCTGCGGTCACTTCGTCGGACATCACCATCATGGTTATTTTAAGTGCGCTCACAGCAACAAACAAAACTTCGTTTGGAAGTGGACCACCTGAGATTTTCGACTTTTTGATGATTACACTTCCCATATTTTTGATCTTTTGTATCAAGGTGATTCTAGTGGTGATTGCGGCCAGGCTTTTCGCGTTACAGAAAACAGTTTCCTACCAGCTCAATTCTTTCTTTTTAATCCTAAGTCGCATTGCGATTGCCATTTTCTTGATCCAAACAGTTGCCATATTAATTGATTTATCATGGTTTCGTTCGATCACAGTCTTTGAGTATTCAGTCACGATTGGCAGCTCTTTATTCACGGTTTGGCTTTTTTTCAGTCTCTACAATAAAGTGCCAGTGAAAAAACTACATTTAATTTCCTACCTTTGCGCAACTGAAATTCTCCCAACTTTTATTTTGGCCAATTGGCTCTTCAACTAAGGGAAAAATATTTAAACAGGCATGAGCGAAGAAGTACTTTTTGCTAACAAAGAGAGAGTAAAAGCTGTAAAAAGTATATTGGTTTCACAACCAAAACCTAAGAGTGAGAAATCACCCTATTTTGATCTGGCGAAAAAGTATAAGATCAAAATTGATTTTCGACCATTCATTCAAATTGACCCTGTAGAGGTCAAGGAATTCCGGAAACAGAAGGTCAATATCCTCGATCACACGGCCGTTATATTTACGAGCCGCAACGCCGTAGATCATTTTTTCAGGTTAGCTGCTGAAAATAAGGTAGAGATTCCGACCGATATGAAATACTTCTGCATTTCGGAACAGACCGCCAATTATCTGCAGAAATATATCGTCATCAGGAAGAGGAAAATTTTCACTGGGGTAAGAACTGCGAATGATCTTATTGAGGTCATAAAAAAACATAAGACCGAAAAGTATATTTTTCCATGTTCGGATATTCGGAAAGATGACATTCCTAATTTTCTGAAGGAAAATGGATACACCTTTTCTGAGGCGGTGATCTATCGAACTGTGGCTAGTGACCTTTCAGATCTGGCTAATGTCAACTATGATGTCATTGCTTTTTTCAGCCCCTCCGGGATATCTTCCTTGTTTCAGAATTTTCCTGAATTCAAACAAAATGATACACGCATTGCAGCATTTGGGCCGACCACCGCAAAGGCTGTGCAAGAGGCTGGCTTGATCCTGGATATACAGGCTCCTTTGCCAAGTGCCCCCTCAATGACGGGCGCTCTGGAAGTTTATATTAAGGAAGCGAACAAACTTTAGTACCTTATGTAGGGTTATTGGAAATGTCGGTGTTTCAACACTAACTAACAATTTGGAATGAGCACCGGGTCGGCTGATAAAGAATGAAACCCGATCCGAGTTCCAGAGCAATTTGAAGTTCAGACACATACGCATGAAAAAGACGTTAATCTTTCTGTGGGTATTTTCAACATTTTTTGTCACTCAGGCTCAGAATGATGTCTTCTTTAGCCAATACATGCTCAATGCTCCTTCTTATAACCCAGCGGCGTTAGGAGAAGCGACAGTTTCAAACGTAAGTTTCCACCACCGGTCGCAGTGGCTAGGTTACAATTCAACCTTCGATGGCGACGGTGGGTCGCCCCAAACACAGTTGCTGACGGTGACCGTACCTATGGAAGGTATCATTTCTGGTTTGGGGGCCCAGGTTGTTAACGATAATCTCGGACCTGTCAACAACCTGCAAGTGAGATTCCCGGTCTCATATAGCAGGCCGCTCGGACGTGGCCGCATGTCCTTGGGCCTGGTGGCTGGTTTTTTTTCACAAACCCTAAAATTTGACGAATTACGCTTCAATGACCCGGACGATCCTTTAAATGTCGGTAGACGGGAATCTCAGATGCGGCCCAATTTAGGTTTAGGCCTTCATTTTCAAACAGCCAGTAATCTCTCAGTAGGACTGGGCGCACAAAATATAATAGAACCATCTTTTGACTTCAGTCGCAGCGACCTTGACAATGACGTTGTGAGAACCTACTATGGCTCCGTGGGATTTAATAAAGTCCTGACAAGAAGCTTGTATCTGGCGCCATCTTTATTAATTAGATCAGATCTCGAAACATTCACATTTGATTTGGGAGCGGTCTTGAGCTATCAGCAGCTTGCCTGGGCAGGAGCATCTTTTCGAAGAGGAGAGGCACTGGTATTCTTGCTGGGCTATAGTTTCTTAGATAGCAAGGCGTTGAAAGTAGGTTATTCGCTTGACTATGTTGTCGATGAACAGCAGGCTAAACAGCCGACCTCCCATGAATTCTATATTAGGTACGATTTACCAAATTTCGTATTTGGGGGCAAAAAGCAGGTTAAGACCCCTCGTTATACCTATTGAGAGTCAGGGCTCAGGTGAGCAATCGCCTAATTCATCCATGAAGAATTCGGATTTACTGAATTTATGAGACAATAATTTTTGTAAAAGTTTGTTTATTTTACATACTTGCATGTCGTAAACGGTGTTATGAATAGTATGCGTGCTTCAAAATTCTCTACGTTGTGTATTGTTGGCGCAACTGTAGCCCTCCAGAGTTGTGGACTTTTCGGAATTGGTGGAGGAGGAAACAGATCAGATAATGGTGAACTTATAGGTGCTGCCGACCGGCAAGGTTGGGAGATGACCAGGCCTTTTGGCATGGTTTCAGTGCCTTCCGGAACTTTCCATATGGGTCAGGCAGACGAGGAAATTGCTGCTACCCAAATCAATTTCAATAAGCAGGTCACCATTGGTGCCTTTTTTATGGATGAGACGGAAATCACTAACAACGAATACAGGCAATTCACTGAAGAGTTGACTGAAGGTTCGGAAGTGGATTTGCCAGCAGGTTATTCTGTGGCAGATCTTATGCCTGATACCACGGTTTGGACCAGGGACTTCACTCATCACATGGGTGATCCGTTGGTTACTTACTACTGGTCGCATCCGGCATTTGATGATTATCCTGTAGTTGGTGTTGATTGGAACGCTGCCAAATATTTCGCGCAGTGGAGGACACAACATCTTAACAACTGGAGACAGGAAGTTGGTTTACCCGTCATGCCAAATTTCCGACTGCCCTCTGAGGCAGAATGGGAGTATGCCGCAAGAGGAGGTAGAGATATGGCGAAATATCCTTGGGGTAACCCATATATAAGGAACGCACGTGGTTGTCTGTTGGCGAATTTTAAGCCAGGTCGAGGCAATTACTTCGATGATGGTTTCGCCTACACTTCACCAGTAGCAAGATTCTTTGCCAATGATTATGGTCTTTATGACATGTCAGGAAATGTCGCCGAATGGTGTGAAGATGCATATAATCCTGCGTCTGTGCCTTTGGTGTGGGATTTGAACCCTACTTACTTTGATGATCGTATAGATAACAAGGTGGTTAGGGGAGGCTCCTGGAAAGACATTGCCTATTTTCTTGAAACTGGTACAAGAACTTTTGAACACAAAGATTCCACAAGAGCTTCTGTAGGATTTAGGTGTGCAATGACATATCTTGGTAGATCTTCTGGCTACGAATTCTAAAAACTTTAATTTAACTAACCTAAATTCAATAAATAATGAGTGGTAAAAAAGGCGGATTTTCAGAGCTTCTCTTCACCACAATAATGCCAAAAGTATATGGCATTGGCGCCGCAATTGTGATCGTAGGAGCAATGTTCAAGATTCTACACCTCCCTGGTGCAGGTGAGATGCTCGGAATTGGTCTTACGACAGAGGCGGTAATTTTCCTTTTGAGTGCTTTCGAGCCAAAACATAAAGATCCGGATTGGGCGAAAGTATACCCCGAATTGGCAGATGATTATGATGGCCCTTCAAAGAAGAAAGCAGTAGCTGCACCTGTCCAATCTGGTACTGCAGCGCAAATGGATAAAATGCTTGCAGACGCGAAAGTAGGCCCCGACCTTATTAGAAGCCTTGGTGATGGCATGAAGAATTTGGCAGATTCGGCCAAGAAAATGTCCAATCTTAGTGATGCAGCAGTTGCTACGAATGATTATGCAACTAATGTAAAGACGGCTTCCAAGTCTCTTCAAGACATGAACAAATCTTATGCCTCTACTATGACCGCCATGGGCGCTATGGCAGATGCGACTAAAGATGCCAAGGAATACCATAGCCAGGTGCAAAATGTAACCAAGAGCTTGAGTGCATTGAATGCGCTCTATGAAATGGAACTTAAGGATTCACAGGGCCACACCAAAGCTTTGAATAAGTTCTACTCGAATGTTACGACAGCCCTTGAAGGCATGGCCGAAGCAGGTAAGGAAACAGCACAATTCCAGCAGGAGTTGAACAAATTGACCTCAAATATTTCCTCGTTGAATAAAGTATATGGAAATATGCTTACAGCAATGAGGGGACCTAGTAATTCATAAAGTAAAAGGAATTAAAGATGGCAGGAGGAAAAGAAACCCCACGTCAAAAAATGATTGGAATGATGTATTTGGTGCTAACTGCATTGTTGGCATTGAATGTTAGTTCCACCGTTATTGACAAGTTTGTTTTTATCAATGAAAGTTTGAAAAGAGCAAATGATGAAAGTGCTCAGCGTAACACGGAGACATTGACCAGTATCAAGAAAACTGTCAGTGAAACCGGTAATAGAGAAGCAGATGTGGCGGTTGTAACAATGGCTGAAGAATTACGAGCTGAGACCTCCAATGCCCTTAATGAGTTAACTGAGTTCAAAATATCTTTCATTGCGGAGACAGGAGGCTATGAAGAAGGTCATGAGGGAGAGTATCCCGGAGATTCACGTCACTTGATCGGTAAGACCGACTATGATGCGGTTGGTCACTACATGATGGCTGCCGAAGAAGGTGGAAAAGGTCATGGAAAAGAGTTGGAAGCACTGCTGGATGGCTACGTTGCCAGCATTAAATCTAAATTGGGCAATCAAGGCTTTGAGGCCAATGAACTTGCACATTTTGAGGATTTAGCATTGGATGCCGACGAACATCCTGTTTACAGCAACGATCCAAATCAGAAAGGTAAGAAATTCGCGCAGTTGGAGTTCGAGAGTTCTCCTACACCAGCAGCAATAGCCTCGATCAGTGAATTTCAATCCAGAATCCTGAGCTACGAAACGAGAGCTTTGGATTTGCTAAGGAAAAAAGTGGGAGCTGGGGATTTGAAGTTTGATCAGATCGTGGCGATGGTGAGACCCGAATCAAAGTATGTTGCTGCAGGTACACCTTATAAAGCAGAAATGTTTATTGCTGCCTCTTCTTCTGGAGTCACACCAACCATGACCTATAATGGGAGTGAGATCCCTGTAAGTGGTGGTATTGGTCAGGTAGAGTTTACAGCTACGCCAGGTAATTATGACAAAAACGGTAACGCACGTAAGACCTACGAGGCGGCTATCACAGTTAAAATGCCTGGTGGACGTGACACCACATTCACCAACGAAATTGAATACTATGTAATCCGCCCGGTGATCCAGATTCAGTCACAATCTGTTAATGCGCTCTATTTGAACTGTGGCAATGCGCTTGATGTTCAGGTGCCAGCATTGGGGACTAGCTATAGCCCTCGCTTCACTGCCTCCGGGGCCGATGCGATCGCGGGTCAAACTAAGGGCCAGGTTACAATTGTTCCCAAGAGGTTAGGAAAAGTTACACTTACGGTGGCAAGCAGTGGCAATACTATAGGTTCGAGAGAGTTTGGAGTTAGAGGTATCCCTGCTCCGGATATTGTACCAAGAACGGATAGAGGTCCAGTCGATCTGAAAACTGGAATCTCTGCGAAGACGCCAAGACTATATCTGCAAGCTGTCGCTGATCAGAGTTTTGCCGAATTCCTTCCGAATGATGCGAAATTCAGAGTTGCTGAAGCCGAAATCACTTTGGTTAGTGGTGGTTTGGGTCGAAGGACAATCAGACAGGGTGAAAGAATTAACCTCGGTCCTATTGCACAACAAGCAAGAAAAGGTGACCAATTGGTCATTGAAATAAAGAAAGTACAAAGACAAAACTTCAGGAATCAAGTGGAGGATTTCCCAATTAGTAAAGCTAATTCCTTCATTAATATTTCCTTGAAGTAAGGATAGGTGAAACAGGTGTTATGAGAAAGCTAATAGTATTATTCCTGGTCTCTGTAATGACCATGGATGTTTTTGCGCAGGACGTACCTAATTTGGTGAAGCCAGAGGTACCGGAATCGTACACACTCTTCAAAAAGACAGTGTGGCGAAGGATGGATTTGGCGGAGAAGCAGAATATGCCGTTTTTTTCGTCTAATGGTGAAATAAGTAAAATGCTTATCGAAGCAGTGGACGAAGGCTTACTACGGCCTTATCGGTCCGATTCGTGCATTAACTATATGCCAGATATTGTATTTATCTCAAATATTTCGGTAGAGCAGGCGGATAATCCATTTGTTGGTGGTGGTTTTGGTGGATTCGACTCCCAGGATTCGGAGCAACCCGCAGAACAGGAACCTGAAGACGAGGGCCCTAGGCTTGACGCAATTCCTCCGTCTTTGTTCTCAATTTTATATCTCAAGGAGGAGGTGATATTCGATAGAAATAGGAGCCGAATGTTGACCTATATAAAGAGCATTTCTCTGGCCTTGCCAGCAAGTGTTGGCACCGATTGGAATCCAGGCGGTTTCGAGAAGTTTGTTGCTCACTTCAAGTATGATGAGGTGGTGGAACTTTTTAAGAATCAATACAACGATAAGGCCATTTGGTACAACGTTCAAAATCAGGCAGCTCACCTCAATTTTGCCGACGCTTTTGAACTCAGAATGTTCAATGCACCTATAATTAAAATATCCAACGCTCAAGGATTGGATATCCGTCAGGAATATCAGGACCAGATAGCCAAAGACCCTATGACAAAACTTGTAATCCAGAGAAAGTACGAGTACGATCTGATGGAGTACGAAGCGGAGCTTTGGGAATATTGATTGAAGGAATTATATAGTCAACCAAACTTAGCCTATTGTGAGACAATTTCTTTATGCATTCTGCGTGGTGATCGCGAGCGTCGCCTTTGGTCAGGAAGGCGGAACTTTCACCGATTCTCGGGATGGAAAGACATATAAAATTGTAGAGTTTGATATTCCGCTCGTCGGGGGTGTCTCAGTTCAAAGGACCTGGATGGCGCAGAACTTAAATTACGAGATTGAAGGTTCTTATTGCTATGCAAATGAGCCCGCCTACTGCGAGGTTTATGGTCGACTGTACTCATTTCAGGCGGCAAAGGATGGTTGTCCGGAAGGCTGGACCTTGCCAACAGTGAAGGACTGGCAACTACTGGCCTCGAAGTATGAAGGCATGAGCTTAGCAGGGGATGACCTGCAAAAGGATGGTGAGAGCGGCATGGACATGCTTCTTGGAGGTTTTGGAGATCCAGGTGAAGTGTTTAAAAACATTGGTATCAGCGGTAATTATTGGGATGCCGAAAATAAGACTGAGAGTACCGCGGGTCTCATTACCGTGCAGAAGGGTTCGGAGATTATATACCACGGCCTGATCGGCAACTGGCACCGCAATAGCGTACGTTGCATTAAGGAATACTAGTCGCCACCGCCCTATTATTTGCTATCAAATACTTTTAGTAGGTTTTCTGCGGGTTTTTCCCCTATGATTTTGGACAATTCGTCTATCGACGCGTTCCTAATAGCTTCAATGCTGCCGAAGGCGTTTAGCAATGCGTCCTTTTTAGATTTACCTATTCCAGCGACCTCATCTAAAACCGAGGCAGTTGACTTTTTGCTTCGCGTATCTCTGTGAAAGGTTATCGCGAATCTGTGCGCCTCGTCGCGAAGTTGTTGAAGAAGTCGGAGCGCTTGAGACTGCTTGTGAAAAAGAATAGGGTACGGATCGTTAGGGACGTAAATTTCTTCCAGCCTCTTTGCTATACCGACGATGGATATGGTGTGTATATCCAGCGAATCTAACGCCTCTAGGGCGGACTTCAGTTGACCTTTGCCCCCATCTATCACTATCAAGTCAGGAAAAGGCAGATTTTCATTCTTCAAATGACGATACCTTCTGCTAACCACTTCTTTCATGGAAGAGAAGTCATCTGGACCCTGGACCGTTTTCACGTGAAACTTGCGATAATCCTTTTTTGATGGTTTACCATTTTTGAAACATACCATAGAAGAAACGGGGCTGGTTCCTTGGATGTTTGAATTGTCAAAACACTCTATGTGCAAGGGCGGGACAGTCAGACGGAGTTTGTCCTGCAGTTCAGTCAATGCTTTAGGTGTGGCGCTGGTTCTTTCCCTGGTCTTTTCCAACTTCTCCTTTTTGCCAAGGAGTGCGTTTTTCAAGGAGAGTTCTACCAGTTTTCGCTTATCACCGATTTTGGGGACCACTATCGTTGCGTCCGGCCAGTTTTCAAGGGCCAGGTTGCTAAGTATCTCTGAGTTGCTACTATTGTATTTGCTCCTAAGTGTGAGCATGGTATGTTCTAGTAGGTGGTGGGTGTCTTCTTTGAGTTCGTTCCGGACTTCAACGGTTTCCGAGATCTTGATGGCTCCATGCTCGATCATCATGTAATTGATAAAAGCGCGATTAGCCTCGGCAACGATTGTGAAAACATCTACGTCACTGATGTTCGGAGGCACAATGAGCGATTTGGCCTGAAACTTTTCCAGGTATTCCAGTTTTTCTTTGACGAGTTGAGCCAACTCGAAATTGAGCTCGGCTGCTGCGTCCGTCATTTGCTTTTGGAAGGTGGTTCTAACGATTGAGAGCTTACCTTTTAGGATTTCCACCGCTTGTGCGATTTCAGCTTTGTACGCTTCTTCCGTTTGCAGGTCTTCACACGGACCCAGGCAGTTGCCCAAATGATACTCAAGGCAAACTTTAAATTTTTTGGATTTTATGTTGCGTTCCGAGAGATTCAGATTGCACGTTCGAACGGAATAAAGCTTCCTTATCAGGTCAAGCACGTTATTCATTGCCTTGACACTTGTATACGGACCAAAGTATTGTCCCTTGGATTTGTCTATTCGCCTTGTGGAGTAAATTTTCGGGAATCTATCATTTGTAACACAAATACTTGGGAAACTCTTATCATCCTTGAGAAGTATGTTGTACTTGGGCTGATTTTCTTTGATAAGACTATTTTCGAGCAGCAGTGCATCAAATTCAGTATTTACCAGGGTGACTTCTATAAAGTGGATCTCTGAAACGAGTTTATAAGTTTTTCGATTCAAGTCATTGGACTTGGTGAAGTAGCTTGAAACACGCTTTTTTAAATTTTTTGCTTTCCCGACGTAAATGATACCACTTGCATCATGAAATTTATATACGCCAGGGGATTGGGGTAGCAGAGCATAGTCTTCCCGCTCAAAACGTTGGAACTCCATTGCCGCTAAAAGAAATCGTCTTCGTCAACCGGTTGCAATAATAGCGTGTCACTCAAAGATGTATTGTCGTAGATGGCACAATCCAATTCAACGGAGATGGGATTTAGTGGCTTGTCAAATGGGCTTTTCTTATAGGGTAAGCGACGATCGTCATAAATCTTGAGCATAAATTTTTCATAAATCGGCATGGCTGTTCGTGCTCCTTGACCCATGGCCCAGTACTTAAAATGAATGCTGCGATTATCCCCACCGACCCAAGCACCTGCAACCAGGTCATTGGTGACGCCAACGAACCACCCGTCTGACGCATTGTCAGTGGTACCCGTCTTTCCTCCTATCTCGTTATCCCACTTAAGTTGAGGGTCTAACGGCCCGCCAGTTCCTCCGGGTTCCTCTGTTGTTCCACGAAGCATGTGGAGCATTAGATAAGCTGTTTCTGCGTTGAGTGCTTCCTTAATTTCAGGAACAAATTGCTGCAAGATATTGCCATTTTTATCCTCGATCCGAGATATGAAAAACGGCTCGGTGTAGTTTCCTTGGTTCACATAGGTGCTATAGGCTCCTAAGATTTCATAAAGAGAAACGTCGCCACCGGCACCCAAGCATAGGGCGGGGACTGCACTCAGTCTGCTCTTGATCCCCAACCTTTTAGCATAGTCTACGACCGTACGGGGGCCAACTTTGCTCATTATATAGGCCGTAGCGCTGTTGACAGATTTGGCCATGGCTTGCCTGATGGTCATCTTCTGGCCAGTGAACTTGCCACTTGCATTGTCAGGTGTCCAGGTCGGGGGATCCTGACCGGGCATCGCAAAAGTGACGGCCGCATCTATTACCGGGAAACAGGGCGAGTAACCATTGTCAATTGCTGCGGTGTATACAATTGGTTTGATGACTGAGCCTGGCTGTCTTTTTCCTTGTTTGACATGGTCATATTTGAAGTATTTGTAATCGATGCCACCAACCCAAGCTTTTATATGGCCGGATTTAGGCTCCATAGCCATGAAGCCAGCTTGTAGAAAATGTTTGTAGTAGACCAATGAATCGTACACACTGAAAAGCGTGTCTTTTTCGCCTTCCCAGGAGAACACCGTCATAGGTTTTTTGATATTTAGGTACGATTCAATGGAATCCTCGGCTTCTGGAAATTGTCTTGCTAGTGCTCGATATTGAGGCGTTCTCTTGATTTCGTTTTCGATGAAGT
Source organism: Cyclobacteriaceae bacterium (assembly GCA_965242775.1). Lineage (GTDB taxonomy): Bacteria > Bacteroidota > Bacteroidia > Cytophagales > Cyclobacteriaceae > JAWPMT01. The sequence continues at coordinate 73,706 of CBDETI010000024.1, read as the reverse complement.
CTTCAATGACCTCTCCCTGATCGTTGATCCAGGGTTCGCCACCTTCGAGATGGCTGATGAAAACTTGCTGGAGGGTATCCATGTGTTCTTTGAGGGCAGCTTCCGCATAGGCCTGCATGCGGCTGTCTATCGTAGTGTGAATTCTGAGACCGTCTTCGAATAAGTCATAGCCATTGTCTTTGGTCCATTGGAGCAAAAAGTCCCGTATCACTGCCCGAAAGTAGGTAGCAAGTCCCTGTGTGTGGCTGTCGACGCGGTAATTTAAGCCAAGTGGTGCGGTCTTGAGGCTGTCGAAAGCTAGTCGATCGATCACATTGTACTTGTATAGGTTGTAAAGTACTTCTGTTCTTTTCGCGAGCGCATTCTCAGGATTATAGACTGGATTGTACCTGGTCGGTGCGTTGATGGATCCAATAAGAATGGCGGCTTCCAAATAACTCAACTGTGACGGAAGTTTGTTGAAGAAAGTCTTGGCTGCCACTTTGATGCCATAGGAATTGGATCCGTATTCCACTGTATTGAGGTACATGGCGAGTATTTCTTCCTTTGTATAGGACTCTTCCAATTGTATGGAAATGATCCACTCCTTCAATTTTGTGATCACCTGGCCTGCGCCTCTTATATCATACAGCGTACCCCGATTTTCCGAGGATGTCCGGTACAGGTTTTCCGCCAGTTGCATGGTGATAGTACTACCTCCTCCCTTGAATTGACCTACCAATTGTCCTGAAATGGCACGGACCAGTCCTTTTAGATCTATCCCGGCATGTTGCTTGAACCGGATGTCCTCTGTAACTAAAAGTGTATTGACCAACTCCGGAGATAGTTCCTCGTAGGTGACTGGGGTCCGGTTTTTTCTAAAGTACTTTCCCAGAGAAACACCGTCGGCACTGAAAAGCTCGGAGGATAGATCCGGGTCTGGGCGCTCAAGGGCCTGGAGGCTGGGGAGCCCTCCGAACCAGCCAAAAGCGTCGTTTTGAACCATCAGGATCACCGTCGTTATAGATAGGAAAAATCCTGTTAGAAGAACCCAGATTAGTAGGATGAGTTTTCGTGCCACTTTACTCTTTATTGGTAATTTTTATCGAAGAAATTCAGATAACCTCGCAAATCCTTGCTTTCATACAAAATTTCAAAATTGTCTTTTGTGATGACCAAGGTATAAAAATTTTCACCCTTGTACTTTTCTTCTAAATCAACAGAGTTCTGAAAGAGCTGAAGGAAAGTTTGGCTTGAGGCTTTGCCGGGGATGTCGCTAACCAAGACCATGGAGTATTTCTCATCCAATACAAGATTGCCATTGGTGAGTGCCATGCCTGAAGATGACAAGAAGTTCTCCACTTCCGTTGGCAGCTCATTTGATAGCTGTCCCTTTCCTTCGTAGACCAAAAGAAAGTAATGGGACTGGTCAAAGTCAGGCACATATTTCCCACGAGAACTGCTGAATAGGTTTATTTGATGTTCTCGGGAGGCGGTTAGGAGTTTTTCTGCATGCCCTGCCAATTCACTGCCGCTATGGTCTTTGATGAAATTGCCAAGCTCAAATTGATATTGAAAAATATTTTCGGTCTTGCCGACATTGATAATGCGGAGCAGGGCGAGGTTGTCATGATAGTCACTTTCTTCATATAAGTTCAGCGTACTATCTATTACCTGGATGCTTCTCTCATAGCTATTGTGGCGATAGGTGTCATAGGCAATTGCGTAGAGCTCTTGTACGTGCTGATTTTTCTGAAGATTTTCCTCCCGGTACCGAGGGTTGAAAATAAGTTTTGCATAGACAGATTCCGGATATTCACTGAGGAGATTCTGCGCTTTTGCAGCAGCAACCAGGGTATCGACAGGCCTGTAAAGCAGGTATAATTGGTAAAGTACCTCAGGTTCATAATGTGTGGTGTCAAACCTGGACAGTAATTCCTCAAAGGCTTCAGTGGCGTTTTGCTTTTCCTCTAATTGGAAATTGTAAATATTGCCTACTTGGTAGTAGGCTTCTTCAATCTCAGCTAGCATTTCGAGCTGCCGATTGGGGTCATTGGGAATTTTGTCCAGCATTGCTGCTCGTTCTATAAGTGGATCCAGGTCTTGTGGGTTTTGACTACCTACTTCCTCTCCTGGATCAGTGGCGATGGGTGTTTCTGTAGGAGACAAGGTGCTTGCTCTGTTACTTCTTCTCCAGTTATCTTCTAGCGACCTTTGACCCCAGTTACGTACAAACTCAGACCTTCCTCGACTTACCGAGTTAGGATTATAGAAGTACCAGACACCTTCTGAGGCAGTGGAAATAGTGGTGCCGGTTATTTCATTTGTATTGGCACTTCTGGTCAGTGCCCTTCTCTCCTTTTTCCTTCGGAGTTTAGCCTTTTCCTCTTCTTCAAAAGCTTTTTGCTCAAGAAGATCGGTTACAAATTTCTCCTGATCTGCAGGAGAAAGGCGTGCAAGGGCGAGTAGGCTATCATTTACTCGAATGGTTTTAATGTGTTTGACAAACTCCTCCAGAATTTTCTGCCGCTCAATGATTGATTCGTAATTGTCCTCATCGGGAGGCATGGTCATCGCTGTAGAGTCGTAGTAAAGTTTTGCCTGCTCGTAATTGCCCAGGCTGTCGTAGTATATTTCACTCAACTTGAGGTAGGAATATGACTTTTGTCTTTGGTTGCCAACACTCCGTGCCGCGGAGGTTTTATAATAGTCAATGGCCTCGGGTATGTTGCCTTGTTTGAGCTCAAAAGAGCCCATCTCATAATAGATTTTGTCCTGGTATTCTCTGTTTTTTGGGTCTTTCAATAGCTTTCGAAAATATTTCTGGATGCGTCTTTTGTCGGTACTTCTCTGCAACTCCGTCACCTGGGCCATGTTAAGTTTTGTGTAGAAGGCCAATTCATATTCCGGTCCATTTTTTAGGCTATTTCGATAGTACCGATAGGCAGCTGCATCGAAACCCAGTTGCTGATAGATTTGGCCAATTATAAAATTGATTCGGCCTTTTTCTTTACCGCTTGCCATAAGTGCTTCAGCCAGTACCAGGTTTTCAACCGTTTTATTTAGATCTTTTCTTTTTTGGGATAGATAGGCTTTGTTCAGGTAAAGGCGTTTCAAGGTTTCTCCTGAAAGTTTTTGCTTTGACAGGTAGTCAGATGCTGACTCGGCATTAAGGTACTCGCTTGCCTCGATGAATGTTCTCATCAGTGAGACCAGGGCAGCATGCCGCTCATTTCTGTTATCACTTTTTGTATTTACATACTTAAAAGTCTCAATTGCTTCGGGGAACTCGGAGCCATAAAGTCGGGCTTTTCCGACCAAGGTATAGCAATCATATTCCCACCGTGATCCCGGATGGTACTGGATACTTATTGAAGCTTTTTTAATGCAGTCTTCCACCTGGGCTTTTTGCGACGCAGAGAAGATGGTGTCATACTGAGGGAAAATGGGTAAAATTCGATTATAATTCCACTGGTAGTTGTCATAGAGGGCCTGTTCAATTTCCAGAATCCGCTGCTTGGCGTAAAAGTAAGAATTGAATCGGGCGGTCATGTTGTTGTAAGAGGCTGCAACCGGACCTTGTCCCAAGGCGATAGCGGAGGTTGTAACTGCCACTAAGGCGGTCAGAAATATTCTTAGGAAATATGTGGTGATGCTTCGCACTTTGGGTTTTATGCAGGCGTACAAAAATAAACAGTAGCTATTCAACTATATTTGCCAACGCTCAAAACTGCTGAACATTGAGTACTAAAAGGACTTTATCAGGTTGGCTCACCAATCGGTATTTACTCATCATACGCAATGAGGAGAATTTTGCCGAAAAGAAAACCATAAGCTTTAACTATGCCAGGGTGATTCTTCTGGCCACGGTCATTTTTCTGGTGATGCTGGGTTTGGCCCTCTATATAATTTCTACGGCGCTAAATCAGTGGCTTGACCCAAGGTATGCGCAAAGTGTTGCGAATCGACAGATCATAGAATTATCGATGGCAATAGATTCGTTTACGGTAGAAATGAAAGCCAAGGACAGGTACATTCAAAATATCCGACTGATCCTGGAAGGGCAGGACAGCTTATATGCAGCATTATCCGATCCCAATGCGGAAATCCCAGCTTCGGCAGATTTCGGATTTGACTCCAGGTTTTCCGAGGTGGATTCCTCTTTTCGGGCGGAATATGAACGAAATGACCTGAGTTTAGTACGATTCGGCGGGGAGGAAGTAGATGAGTTAAGGGACGTGTACCTGTTCAAACCTATCGAGGGCATTGTCACCGATGGTTTTGACCCGACAGTTGATCACTACGGGACCGATTTGGTAGCAAAGGAGGATGAACCAGTGAAAAGTGTGGCTGATGGTGTGGTGATTTTTTCTTCCTGGACCCTTGAAGGTGGCTACGTAATAGGGATACAGCACAGCCGTGGTAATCTTATTTCAGTGTACAAACACAATTCGGATTTATTGAAAAACGTAGGTAGTTTTGTCTTTGGAGGAGAGATTATTGCGATCATAGGCAATACTGGAGAGCTTACTTCAGGGCCACATTTGCATTTTGAATTGTGGAATGAAGGTCAGGCAGTAGACCCAGAGAATTATATCGCATTTTGAGTAGAAACTTGAACCAAATGTTTAATAAAGACCAAAAAGAGGACCAGGAACACAGCAACTCAAGCAACATTATTGGCAAGGGAACCATTCTGGAAGGAAATATCGAAACCTTTGGCAACATTAGAGTTGAAGGCAAGCTGATTGGTAATGTGAAAACAAAATCCAAAGCGGCCTTTGGTCCATCGGCCCATATTGAGGGAAATGTCTTAGCACAAAACGCAGAAATTGAAGGTCATGTAACTGGCATGGTGGAGATTTCTGATCTTCTTATACTGAAGGCGACCTCCGTAATTGATGGAGATATTGTTACGAACAAGCTCATTGTGGAATCGGGGGCTTCTTTCAACGGAAGCTGTAAGATGGGTGTGAAAACCAAGGAAATTAAAATTGGTCAAACCGAAGAAACCCCACTCTTCAAAGCCCAAAGTTGATGATCGGGCACATTATTTAAGGTATTCCAGCCTGGCCTTTGAAGTAGTTATTTTCAATGTAGTCGCTGTTTGGGGCGCTTACAGGTTGGATGAGCTTGCAGGCAATACTGTGCCATGGATCACCATTGTAGGTGTCTTGGTTGCGGTGGTGGGTACTATTTTTTATCTTCTGAAAAGGCTGTCATGATTCGCTATTTCATTGGGATTATAGCTATTTCATCGAGTTTATTGTTGTTGGACTGGTTGCCCATACCGCTGCCTTGGCAGTTTCATCCACTTTTTCCATGGATGATCTGTTTCTTTTTCTTGCAATCGACATTGGTTTCATGGGTCTTGAATATGGGGGAGAAAGATCGCCCGAGATTCGTGCTTTACGCACTTGGTTCCTTGTCACTGCGATTGATAACAGCGGTCTTTTTTCTCTTAATTCTGATCATTGCAGAGATTGAAAATTTGCAGCCGTTGATAATACAGTTTGCAGGTGTGTATTTGTGCTACCTTGCATTTGAAATGATCTTAGTGTTCAGTAACTTGCGGCCGAATTCAGGGAAGAACAATTCAAAATGAAAAAAAGCTTCAATTTCCAGACTCTCAATCCTTTGAAAATCAGTTCTTTACTTTTTGGATTCCTACTGTTGTCTTCTCAAACCCTTCTAGCTGCAGATAGCGCGGATGGAGAGAGCTTCAACCCAGGAGAAATGATCAACCACCACATTATGGATTCCCATGTTTGGGAGATCATGCATGGTGTGGAGGTGCACTTACCTGTGATCTTGTATTCTGAGAATGGAATCGACATATTTTCTTCGTCCAACTTCTTTGATGATGACCATAATCCAGTGCCTTATAATGGCTACGTAATGGATCATGATCACATCACCGCCCAAGACGGAACGCACATTATTGATTTTTCTATCACGAAAAATGTATTGTTTGTTTTTATAGATGCGGCGCTGATGCTATTGGTGTTTTTCGCCGTTGCGAGAGGATACAAGAAAAACGAAGGGAAGGCACCTCGTGGGATTCAATCTTTCTTTGAGCCAATCATCATTTTTGTAAGAGATGAGATTGTGAAGCCTAATATTGGTGAGAAGAAATATGAGCGGTACCTCCCATACATGCTTTCACTGTTCTTTTTCGTCTGGTTTGGAAATTTGCTTGGTTTGCTCCCAGGAGCGGCCAACATGACAGGTAATATTGCGGTAACGATGGTGCTGGCAATAGGTACTTTCCTATGGACCAACCTAAGTGGTAACAAGCACTACTGGGGTCACATTTTCAATACTCCCGGCGTACCACTTGCTTTGAAGCCGATCATTGTACCGGTGGAGATCATTGGGATATTCACAAAACCGGTATCACTCATGGTTAGGTTGTTCGTGGCGATCACTGCCGGCCATATTGTTATTCTGAGTTTGTTGAGTTTGACTTTTATATTCCACTCCTACCTGGTAGGCGTTGGTAGCACAGTAGTGGTTACGGTCATCACTTTTATCGAAATTTTGGTTGCGACCATCCAGGCCTATGTCTTTACAATGTTTTCGTCGATGTATATCGGCATGGCTGTGGATGATCATCATTAATAGAAATGTTCAATTACTAATTATATAAACATGTTACTTTCAATTTTAATGGACATGAGTTTAGCGATTATGGGCGCTGGTATTGGTGCCGGACTTGTTGCGATTGGCGCAGGTCTTGGTATCGGTCGAATTGGCGGTTCAGCAATGGAAGCTATGGCAAGACAGCCAGAAGCTGCTGGACGGGTTCAAACAGCAATGCTTATCATCGCTGCACTGATCGAAGTTATTGCGCTTTTTGGTGTTGTGGTCTGTTTCTTGATCTCGCTCAAAGGCTAATTACTTTATTAAATAAGGGAATTGCTGGTGCTTGACCGCAATTCCCTTTAAAAAAAATTATCATGGAATTACTTACCCCCGGCATAGGTCTTTTCTTTTGGCAAACTGTGGTGTTTGTCATCGTTTTTTTGGTTTTAGCTGCGTTTGTCTGGAAACCGATCTCAAGTGCGCTAAGAGCCAGGGAACACACCATAGCAGATGCGCTAGAAGCGGCAGAAAGAGCCAAGGAAGAAATGGCTCAGATCAAGGCAGACAATGAATATCTGTTGAAAGAGGCTCGGGCGGAGCGCGACGAAATGCTCAAAAAAGCCACCGAAGCAGCCAATCAGATAAAAGAGGACGCAAAGGCTGAGACAACCAAAATATCAGAGAAAATGCTGGAAGACGCTCGTGCTACCATTGCTGCAGATAAAAATGCTGCTTTGGCTGAAGTGAAAGAGCTGGTATCGAGCCTATCTCTTGAAATTGCCGAAAAGGTGATAAGAGAAAAGTTGAAAGACGAAAAGTCGCAGAAGGAACTGGTTCAAAAGTTCTTAGGAGAGGTTAAAGTAAACTAAGGATGTCCGCACAGAGAATTGCCATAAGGTACGCTACTCCCCTGCTGGATTTATCTATTGAGCAGAAGGTTGAAGACAAAGTAAAATCCGATCTGGATTCGTTTATCGAACTGTGCGAGAGCAACAGGGACTTTTTGCTTATGTTGAACAGCCCGGTGATTCCTCATCTTAGAAAAGCGGGGATTGTCAAGAAAATATTTCAAGGAAAGGTGAATGAACTCACGATGAAATTTTTCGACATCACCATCCGGAAGAACAGGGAAAACGTGCTCTATGAAATCGCTCAAGAGTTTATCTCTCTGTTCAATCAGAAAAAAGGACTGCAAAAAGCCACATTGACTACAGCGGTGGCAGTAGATGCAAAATTGAAGAAAGAATTTGAAGGGCTTGTCAAAAGCCTGACCGGAAAATCACCCGTCTTAGAGGAAAAGGTGAATTCGGAGATAATTGGAGGATACGAACTCACCATCGGTGACAAGAGGCTAGACGCTAGTGTCAGTGGCCAACTCCGCTCATTGAAATTGAAATTTAGTAAAGAAAAAAACTAACGCAACTAGCGTACAATTTATAAGGATATGGCAGACGTAAGACCAGACGAAGTATCAGCAATACTGAGAGAGCAACTTTCCGGCTTTAAAACCGAGGCGGAACTGGAAGAAATCGGAACCGTTCTCCAAGTCGGTGATGGAGTAGCTCGTATTTATGGTTTGTCCAACGCACTAGCTGGTGAGTTGCTGGAATTTGAAAATGGACTCAACGCTTTAGTATTGAACCTGGAAGAGGATAACGTTGGAGCGGTGATCCTTGGTGATTCCAGCGAAATAAAAGAAGGTGACAGTGTCAAAAGAACGGGCCGGATCGGCTCAGTGAATGTCGGTGATGGCATGTGTGGCAGGGTAGTTGATACACTTGGCGAGCCGATTGATGGTAAAGGACCGATCGAAGGTGAAACTTATGAGATGCCCATCGAACGGAAAGCTCCCGGAGTTATTTATCGTGAGCCGGTGAGTGAGCCTATGCAAACGGGCATCAAAGCCATCGATTCAATGATCCCTATTGGTCGTGGCCAACGGGAATTGATCATCGGGGATCGTCAGACCGGTAAAACGGCTGTGGCTATCGATACAATCATCAATCAAAAATCCTTTTTCGAAGCTGGTGAGCCGGTCTATTGTATTTATGTAGCGGTAGGGCAAAAGGCATCGACTGTTGCCGGTATTGTTTCGACACTTGAGAAAGCTGGAGCAATGGCCTATACAGTGGTAGTAAGTGCAGCCGCATCGGATCCAGCTCCGATGCAATTCTTCGCTCCTTTTACTGGCGCAGCTATTGGCGAATATTTTAGAGATACTGGAAGGCCGGCACTTGTGGTATATGATGACTTATCCAAGCAGGCGGTATCCTACAGGGAAGTGTCTTTGCTTCTGAGAAGACCTCCGGGACGCGAAGCTTATCCAGGAGATGTTTTCTACTTGCACTCGCGTTTACTAGAGCGTGCAGCAAAGGTCATCAACGACGATAGCATCGCTGCACAGATGAACGATTTGCCCGAGACTTTGAAAGGAAAAGTAAAAGGTGGTGGTTCACTCACGGCGCTACCAATCATTGAGACTCAGGCCGGCGACGTTTCCGCGTATATTCCGACGAACGTGATATCAATCACCGATGGTCAGATATTCCTGGAGACCAACCTCTTCAACGCAGGTATCAGGCCTGCCATTAATGTGGGTATATCAGTGTCCAGAGTGGGAGGTTCGGCTCAGATCAAATCGATGAAGAAAGTAGCGGGAACGCTGAAGTTAGATCAGGCACAATTCCGAGAACTTGAGGCGTTCGCCAAGTTTGGATCCGATCTGGATGCAGCTACGCAGAGAACAATTGATAGAGGTAGAAGAAACCAGGAAATCCTGAAGCAGGCACAATACTCGCCAGTACATGTGGAGGAGCAAGTGGCTATCATCTATGTTTCGACCAAGGGCTATCTCGATAAAGTTCCGGAAAACAAGGTGAAACAGTTTGAAAACGAGTTTCTGACCCTTTTGAGATCACAACATCCGGATGTCCTGGCCTTGCTGAAAGACAAAAAGAAGTTTGGAGAAGCCAATGCCAAGCTGGAAGAGCTGGCAAAAGACCTGGCAGCTAACTACAACTAAGACAATCGCATGGCGAATTTAAAGGAGGTAAAAAACAGGATCCAGTCGGTCACATCGACGCAACAGATCACTAAGGCCATGAAAATGGTGGCTGCGGCGAAATTGCGACGAGCTCAGGACAGGATCATGCAGATGAGACCTTACTCCCAGAAGTTATCTGCTATCATACAAAATGTTGCGGGTTCTGCTGAGACGGAAAACCTGAACAACCCCTATGCTGATGAGCGGTCGGTCAACAACGTTCTTTTAGTGGTGGTGACCTCCGATAGAGGCTTGTGCGGAGCTTTCAATAGCAACGTATTCAAGTTTACCAGAGCGCTTATTTCTGAGAAATACAGTCATCTTGAGCGATCAGGAAACGTACATATTCTCCCTGTAGGCAAGCGCTCCTACGATTACTTCAAAAAACGCGGCTATAAAATAGTTGAAGATTACTATTCTCTATTTGGCAATTTGTCTTTTGACAATGTTCGTGAAGCAGCTCAGTTTGCAATGGATGGCTTCAGGGACGAGCGATTTGATAAAGTGGAATTGATCTTCAACGAGTTTAAAAATGTCGCGACTCAAATATTGAGAAATGAGCAATTTCTACCTATTGCAAATAACACTGTGGCTGAGGAATCAATCAACAATAGCATCGATTACATTTTCGAGCCATCCAAAGTGGTAATTTTTGAAGAGATCATTCCTAATTCTTTGAAAATACAATTCTATAAAGCGCTGTTGGAGTCCAATGCCTCCGAGCATGGGGCCAGGATGACGGCAATGGATCAAGCTACTGACAATGCAGGTGAATTGTTGAAGGAACTGAAACTGACTTACAACCGAACCCGTCAGGCTGCTATCACCAAGGAGATCTTAGAGATTGTAGGTGGGGCGGAGGCCTTGAGCCAGGGTTCTTAGGTCTTGTGTTTTGGGGCGCTTTTTCCGCCTTTATACTTATATGAGATGGCTCTCGCTAGATGTATCGGCGGGAGCCATTTCTATTTTGCTCTTACTTGGTCGTAGCCTGGAAGTGACAATTAGCAATGCCACGTATATGGCTTTGTTCAGTGCGATTTGGTTTGTTTATCTCTTTGATCACTGGCATGACTCCAGATTATATGAAGCTCACGCAGAACGAAGAAAGTTCTATGCCAAGAGAAGGGGCATCCTGGTCACGTTGATGATTGTAGCTGTGATATTAGGAGTGGGTTCCCTGTTCCTGGTTCCTGTAAGGCTTCTGACTGGAGGCATTTTTTTGGCAGCCATTTGTGGTGTCTACCTGCTTTTTTCCAGATACCTTGCGCAACTTCGACTCAAAGAATTAGTTGTGGCGTGCTGCTTCGCCTGCGGCTGTACGCTGCCCTTGGTAGTGTATGTTGGCGGGCGCCATGATATTGTGATCATGACCGCAGAGCTTGCACTTCTCGCACTTTCCAACTTACTTCTTTTCGCTCTTTTGGAAGCTGAAGAAGATAGATTGGAAGGCTTGGAATCTATAGGAACGCGCGTGACTTCCACGTATCTGCAAAAAGCAATAGCGGTATTACTGGTAATCAATACAGTGTTAGGGTTCAGTATGCAGCATTTACCCTGGAGATATCAGGCTTTCATATTAATAGGTTCCTTCCTGCTAGGAATTATTCTCCTCTTTCCGGGTTTCTTTATCCAAAAAGATCGATACCGGATTCTTGGAGATGGGATCTTTCTTCTTGCCATGCCATTGGCTTTGATTTGAACAACTTCAATCAAATAGCTCCTTTCTATGACCGGCTAAAGCAAATGACGTTCGGTGAGCGATTGGACAGAGCTAGCAACCATTTTCTGACGGAAGTAAGACCCGGTTCGCAAGTCCTTATTTTGGGCGGGGGCACGGGTGAGTGCCTGTGTCATCTGCCGGCTTGTTCGGTACACTACGTTGAAAAATCATGCCGTATGGCTACTCTGGCGGGAAAGCGGACTACCAAGGCATCCGTATGTTTCCAAGTGGACGACTTTTTGACCTGGGAAAGTGATATAAATTTTGATGTAGTGCTATGTCCGTTTTTTCTTGATGTCTTCGACCGTAGCGACCTACTAGAGGTCTTGTATAAGATCAAAAGAAAAATGACTCGAGAGTCGGAGTTGATTGTGACGGATTTCCACCCCACCCAACGATTTTCTCACCTACTCTTACTGCAATTGATGCATTGGTTTTTCAACGCTACAGCTGACTTACAAAGTAAGAAACTGCAGCCTTTGGCAGGAATTATCGAAAATCAGGGGTTTGATACGATAGCCAGGAAGGAATTTCTCTCCGGTCTCGTGTTTTCTCAAAGATTCAAAATGAAGGATTAGTTTAGAAGCGCCGTAATGGTCTTGTCATGAGAATCCAAGGGAATTTAAATACGGACTTTTTGAAAATACTGGGATTGATAACCATGTCTATTGATCACATTGGAAAAGTCTTTTATCCTGAATCCTTGTATTGGCAATTGATAGGTCGGATAACCTTCCCCATATTCGGCTATTGCCTTGTCGTTGGATTTCTCTACACCTCGAATTTTTCCTCGTATTTTAAACGTGTTGTACTGTTTGCCGCCTTATCTCAACCTTTCTATGTTTGGGCCTTTGGTTATGATTGGACAGATCTGAACATATTCTTCACTTTATCTCTTGGGCTACTATGCCTATGGTCTTTGGCCAAAGGCTATTGGTTGTTATACCCGGGGTTGCTTTTGGCGGGGGTCTTAATGAAGGTAGATTATGGTCTGGCCGGTCTTCTTTTTATCTCGTTAATCTATGTGCTTCGTAAAAATCGGGTTGCGGCAGTTTTTGCGCTGGTTATTCTATTTGCTTCCCAGCTTTTCATCAACCTCACCGATATTCTGCACACCCTCCTGACCCAGTTGACGTTTGAAATTGAACCAGCTCCAAGTCTGAATGTATTCGGCATGGCAAGTCTTCTGCTTGTCTATTTAAACAGGGGCCTGCCTGTCCGACTGCATAAAAGCTATTTCTACCTATATTATCCAGGACACCTTTTTCTGTTGATGATTGCCAGACACATCGCCAACCTCTTGCACTTAGGGTAAAGGTCTTGGCTCAAAAAAGACTTTGAACCCAAATCACGACTTCATTCCACCACGAGGCATCAAATTGGTTGGTGGCTCCCATTGGCTGATTGTTGCCGGTGCCATTAACATTTCCACCAGTTGAAGCGGAAATAAGTAAGAGCAGGGCAAACGCGAAGAACAGGACCTTTTTCATCGTTAATTTTTCAGTTATCTATCAAAAATAGGAAAAAACGCCTTTCCGGTCTTATCTCGCATTTGGTTTCACACTTTCAATCGGAAGGAGCTACGAATGTCGTATCTGTTCATTGAAAAAGATTTTTTATTTGAGTGGAAACCTTCGAAAATTGCTGCTGTCATTATGAGGTAAGGTGAAAGGTGAATCTCAACATATTCATCGCGACCTGATTATTCAGGCGCAAAAGGGGGATGCCCTTGCTCAGGAGCGTTTGTACAAGCTTTATGCGCAGGCGATGTACAATATCTGTCGCAGGATGTTGGGTGATGATGAAGAAGCGAAGGATATCCTCCAGGATTCTTTTGTCGATGCATTTTCAAAGTTACCGACCCTGAGGGAGGTAAACACCTTTAGCCTTTGGATAAAGCGCATTGTGACCAACAATTGCATCAATGCTATTCGGAAGAGGAAAATTCTTACAACCGAATTGCAGGATCACCACGATTGGATAGAAGAAGTCGATGACTTTGAGTATTCAAATTTTAAGGCATCGATGGTAATTGGAGCAATTGATGGGTTGCCAGATGGTTGCAGGACCGTGCTGAATTTGTATTTATTTGAAGGTTATGACCACAAGGAAATAGGGCAGATACTATCTATTTCTGAGTCAGCCTCTAAAGCACAATACTGCAAGGCCAAAGCAAAAATTAGGAACAAATTGGAACAAAAAAGGCAACAATATGTCTGATCCTTTAAAAGAAATGGTGGAGAGGGACCCTGCGGGATTTGAGGTCTTTCCATTCGATGTGGACCAAGGATGGCAAGAGATCGCTCCGAGGATATCGAGTGTGAAACCCGGAAAGAGATATAACCCCTGGATGCTTGTAGCAGCGACGGTGACATTGCTATTGATAGGGAGTGTATCGTTACTGGTTATCCAAAGCCAGGAATCCTCGAAACTAAGCCAAGAGATATTCGAGGCGGAATATTATTATCAGGAAATGGTTAATGCCAAACTCGCAGCGGTTAGAGGTAAAGTGGATACCGAGCTCATAATGGCGGATTTTGAGGAAATTGATGAGGCTTTTGCTGAGTTAAAGAACGATTTGAAGGACAATGTAGACAATGAAGAGGTGGTGCAGGCCATGATTGCCAACTACCGTCTGAAGCTAAGGATATTGGAGAAAATTGTGAGTGAATTAGAGGAAGAAAGCAATGAAGAACGTAAGACAAATATTTAGTATTTCCTTATTTCTGGCCTGTTCTATCGTGTATGGGCAAGATCTTAGTCAGGAAACATCGGAAAGCCAATCATTTCACTTGAAGTCTGGTGATAAGGTTCAAATCTCCAATAAGTATGGAGAAATTATTGTCAATACCTGGTTTGTGGATTCTGTAAGAATCAGGGCTACCTTGTCGATTGCCGGTAAAAACTATGCCGCTGTGAGAAAAGTGCAAAATCGTGTTGATATTCGAATGCGAAAGATTGGTAATCTTATAACGGCTTCCACAGAAGTGGAAAAGGCAAGCGGTGGGCTGCTTGGAGACCTGTTGGATGACTTTGAAGATTATTCCAAAGGGGCATTTTCAAATAACAAGTTTTCGGTGGATTATGAAATCTGGCTGCCTGAGGAGGTGGATATAGACATAGAAAACAGATTTGGGAATATATACCTATCCGATCTTACAGGTGTGGTAGATATCGAATTGGCCCATGGAGATCTTCGGGGCAACCGAATCGAAAATCGATTGGAGTTAAAACAAAGCTTTGGAAAGGCAGTATTCGAGTATGTGAATGAAGGGGACCTTAATCTCAGGGCAGTCGAAATTGAAATAGAGGAGGGGCGAAAACTAACGTTTGAAAGCAGCTCTTCAGAGATTGAGCTTAGCAAATGTCAAAATCTTCAGATCGACTCCCGAAATGATAAGTTTTATGTGGAAGCCCTGGAAAATGTTCAGGGGGAAGGCTCCTTCACCGATTTAAATGTAGAGGAAATGATTCAGAATGCTCGGTTGGATTTTAGCTATGGCGATATCTACTTTCGGCAGATCAACCGGACATTTTCTTTGATCGATATCAGCGGAAAATCCACAGATATCAACTTGGTACTTGATCAATCATCCTATATAAAAACAAGAATTGAAGGCCCTGAAGAACAAATGATCCTTCCCAATAGCATGTTGACATTACAGCGCAACGAGTTGGAAGATAGAGTCATCTCTCTGCAAGGGTTCGTTGGCAATACCAATTCAGTGGTGGGTGAATTAAGTGTGGTGGCAAGAGCAGGAGAACTGATCATAGCAATCCAGGAAACGCCCATATTTACTAAACAGGATTAACCCCAAAATGGTAAGGATACTCGTACTAATGCTGACTTTAGTGGCCAGTCAGGTATTAACTGGCCAGGGATACGAACATTCCGCTGGCCTGCGACTGGGAGGCACCTCCGCGCTCACCTATAAGGACTTTGTAGAGGAGAATCAAAGCATTGAGCTCCTACTAAGTGGGCGCAGGGACGGCCTTCAGCTAACAACGATTTACAACTTTCATAAGCCAATGGAATTGGAATTCAATGAGAATTTCTTCCTCTACTATGGGGTTGGAGCACATATTGGTTATGAGGATTATGGCAATCTTGACAAGGTGCTTACTTCCGTCGAGCCACCTCAATTTGTATTCGATCGAAAAACCTATTTCGTCATGGGTGCAGACGCCCAATTGGGTGTAGAATATCGGTGGTTCAGCGTTCCCGCCACAATCAGTTTCGATTTAAAACCCTATTTCACATTTATTGGCATGAGGTATACAGATGGAAGGTTTTGGGATTCTGCCATATCATTCAAGTACATTTTCTAAAAGCACACGCCAACTAACCTACCGCATGAAAAACCTGACCACCTTAGGATTATTGCTGACAAGTCTTTTGTGCCATGCTCAGCGATATGAAGATGTGAATGATCCACATGAAATTAAATCAATACTAAGCAAGAGCAACGAAATCGAAGGGTTTGGAGGGATAGATGGTAAGCTTTCAGACATACGGGGAGATAGAACTTTGCTCATCGGTGGATATGGAGGAGTTATTGTCAATCGAGTCTTCCTGTTGGGCATTGCCGCCTATGGTCTGGCCAGCCAGCCTGGATTTGAGGGAACATTACCGGGAACCAATACGGTCAAGGAACTCAAACGGTATGGGGGCTATGGAGGTGTGCTTGTGGGAGGTACTTTGTTTGGCAAAGAGGTGATACATGTAAGTATGCCAGTGATTTTGGGAGCGGGTAACCTTGAGATTTCAGATGACAACTTCTTTAGTCAGCAGTTTGCTGATACTGATTTTACCGTAGAAAGTTCTGCCTTTTTTGTCGTGGAGCCGGGTTTGCAATTGGAATTCAATATTACGTCCTACATGAGAATTGCCGCAGGTGCTAGCTATCGCTGGATTCGGGGCCTGGAACTGGAAAACGCGACCGATCAGGACCTTACCGGTTGGGGAGGCGTACTGTCAGTGCGGGTCGGAAGGTTTTAAAAGCAACTCGCATAATACCAGGATGGGCTTTCCTTGTTGACGTGTGCCAATTAGGAATTGAGAGCCACCATCTTTAATACTATATTTCTTTTTTAATTGATCTGTTGAAAGGGGGTGATTGCGGCTAATGACATTCATCTTACAGCCTCTCATTGATTTTAGATCCTCCTTGGTCAGGAGTTTAATCACTGAAAATTGTCTTCCCGGAAACCCTTGAGAGGCTCGGTTGGATGTATAGAGGTGCGAATTTGAATCTAACTTCTTCATGTCATACCGCTCGCTGACCAAGCGAAAAGCGCCAGCCTTCATAACCGCCGCATTAGGTTCGAAAAGATAATCAAGTACTTCCCCTTGAGTAGTGATGGCACCACGTTCGTCGGCGTAGGTGAATGGAAAGAAGACGCCTTCTGTTAAATCGACGGCAAGTACTTCCGGGTCAGGTCGTAATGTGGGGTCGAAGCGGTACAATACTTCCTTCACTTCATTTTTGACCGCAACAATGTGGACATGTGATACATGAGATAGCGACCTAAGCGTGGACTTAATGTCTAACAAAGGCGAGGTTTTCAGTAGCACGTGGGCACCTCTGCTCACCAATGCAGGAACAATGCGAAGCGCATCGGGTTCGCAATCCTCAAGCAAAACTGTTTTGCGCCCTTGGGTTCGACGAGCTGGGTCTAAAAAGAAAGTGTGATTACCCAAATCTCCGGTATTTGTCCGTGACAAATAATCCTCCGCCGATATGTTATGTACAGCTGCCTGTACACCGAAAATTGAAGTATTGTGGGTGAAAAGTTCACATAACCACTTGTCGCGTTCAACGTATATCGCTTTTTTGAATCCACCCGAAAGCTCGATTAAGTCAGCACCCATGCCTCCGGTAAGATCTACCACCACTTCCCCTTTGACCAGGTGTCTTTTGTACTTCGCAGTAAGTTCTGAAGACGATTGTTCGATGGAAACCGGCGGCGGCCAGATAATGCCATCTTGCCTTACCCATGCCGGATGCTTGCCGACCGCTTTGCGACGACTGGAAATTTGGTCCGCGAGCAACGCGATTTTCTCCTTGAATTGACTTGGTGGATTGAGAACTAACCTGGCAATGTCACTGTGTACGTTTTCACTGAGGAAACGCAAGGCAGGGGTCGATTGCAGGAATTCCAGGTCGGACATACTGCAAAGTTAGTTTTTCACAGCAACCCGATTATTTTATTTACGTTTAGAAGTTTTATCAATTAAATTTACATTTAGAAGTTTAATTGAAAGGGACAGCAGCAAGGCCAGGCAGCAACATCAGAACCTGAGACCATTATATGTGGCTTCCCAGATGTGAACAACCATTGAAAAGCCAAAAAGAAATGAAGGAATACCAATTAGGTGAATTTGAAGAGATCGTACTGCTTACTGTGGCGATACTTCAGGATGATGCTTATGGAGTCGCTATACGTCGCGAGATTGAGGAGCGTACGGGACGAAATGTAAGTGTAAGTGCGTTGCAGACCGCATTGCGACGAATGGAGAAGAAAGGCTATATGGAGTCTCAATTTGGCGAGGCCACTTCAGTCCGAGGTGGTAAACGAAAACGTTACTTCCAGGTGACTCGGCTTGGCAGGCGAGCCATGGAGTACTCCAAGGACATGAGGATGAAACTTTGGGAGTCTGTGCCCAAGATGTCACTCGACTTTTATTACGCATTTGCTGTAAAATGAAAAAACAGTCTCCGGAGGAGCACAGGCCACCTTCCTGGTCGACCAGATTCCTGCATTGGTTTCTGAAACCGGCCTATTACGAAGATGTGCAAGGCGATTTGGAGGAAGAATTTCAACTACAATTAAATAATAGGTCAACAACACGGGCCAGGGCATGGTACAACTGGCAAATCATCAAGCTGTTTAAACCTTCAATGATGAAGCAGCTAGACCCTGCAGTGCCCATAGAAAACTCAACGACAATGCTTAGAAATTATCTGAAAATTGGCTGGCGGAATTTGCTGAAATACAAATCTGCGAGCATAATCAATCTGGTTGGTTTAAGTACCGGCCTGGCGTCCTTTATATTAATCGCGCTGTTCGTCCAGGATGAATTAAGCTACGACAAGCATTTTAGCGAAGCTCAGGACATATATCGAGTGACAGTCAAGAACTATGACCGTACAGGTGAGTTGAACCGACATTGGGCTTTTGCTTCCGCCGGTCATGCTGAACGGCTGAAAGAAGACTATGCTCAGGTCACGCATTCAGCAAGGTTTTACCCATGGGCTTTTCCCGATATTGAGTACGGAGACAAGTTTTTGCCCGGAGAGCAAGTAATATTCAGTGACAATGATGTCTTCGGCATTTTTGATTTCAAATTTCTTCTAGGCGACCCGAAAACCGCTTTTGCAGAAACCACTTCACTTGTTCTTACCGAGCACACGGCAATTAAGATTTTTGGCACGGATTGGGAATCACAGGAGATACTAGGCCAGTCTGTAACACTATCATCCGGTGGCAATAGTGCGCCGTTTACAATTTCCGGAGTGATGGCAGATATGCCTGACCAGCAACATTTTCATTTCGAATACCTGGCACCTCTTCGCTTTTTGAAAAATGTATTTGACGAACAAACTTTCGAAAATGTCGGAGGTAACTACAACTGGCTTACCTATGTCAGGCTCGCTCCAAAGACTGATCCCGTACTCCTGGCTGATCAGGCAAACGACAAGTTTTGGGATAAATATATTGGTGAATTCAGCGGAGGAGCAAAGGCAAGAGATTTTTATGACTTCATGTTTCAGCCGATACTGGATATCCATCTCCACTCGAATTTGGAAGGAGAGTTTGAGATCAACGGTTCCTATGAACAAGTCGTTATTTTCGGGATCATTGGGTTACTGTTGTTGTTGGTAGCATGCGTCAACTACATGAACCTTGCCACCTCCCACTTTTCCAGAAGAATGAAAGAGGTGGGTGTCCGCAAAGTGGCCGGAGCACTTAAGCATTCGTTGGTGAGCCAGTTTCTCACTGAGTCATTCCTTATTACCGTATTGTCCGTTCCTGTTGCGGTAGGCCTCGTTTATTTCTGCTTGCCGTACCTCAACAACTTTATGGACAAATCTTTGGCCCTGAACCTCACGACGGACTTTGGTATTGTACTATTTCTTTTCCTCCTAATGGCGTTGGTCGGAATCCTCGCAGGGCTTTATCCGTCAATGTTTCTGTCAAGGGTTAATTTGGTTCAAGCCCTAAAAGGCGAGCAAGCAATTAAATCGAGAAGATGGAATTTTCGTTCCATTTTAGTGGGATTTCAATATACGGTGACCATTGGTTTGATATTCACGATAATGGTGATCGAAAGCCAATTGTCCTACATCCAAAAAAGCAGTCCAGGTTATCGGAAAGAGCACCTGTTGAACATCAACCTTTCCAGAAATATATCGAACCTGGAAGTGTTCAAAAGAGAAGTTCTGGAGCATCCAAAACTGGAAAAGGCCGCTTATGCCAGCAGAATACCAACCGGTCGATTGCTGGACAATATGGGCTCCTCAATGTTTCAGGGGGACTCTTTGGTACCTACAAATTTTCGACTCCCTATGATCCGCATTGATGAGGACTTCCTGGAAGTCTTTGATATACCACTGATCGCGGGGGAGAACTTTACACGTGAACAGGACTCCAGAAAAGATTCTGTCGGCTACTACATCGTCAACCGAAAGGCAGCAGAGGCACTGGGCTTTTCAAATCCAGAAGATATCTTAGGTGAACGTTTGAGTTATGGTTTTTACAATGGCCAAACCAATAACGATGGCTCTACCTATAGAATTGGCAGAATCCAGGGTGTTGTGGAGGATTTTCATTTTGAATCCATGCATACTGAAATTGTGCCGATGGTGATGCTGAAAGTAAACCGATATCGGCGGATGGTGGTCAA
Source organism: Cyclobacteriaceae bacterium (assembly GCA_965242775.1). GTDB lineage: Bacteria > Bacteroidota > Bacteroidia > Cytophagales > Cyclobacteriaceae > JAWPMT01. Next base: position 53,471 of record CBDETI010000024.1, on the reverse strand, counting down.
GGTGCTGCCAGGCGACCTCCAGTCTACACTGAATCATGTAGAACAGGTTTGGGCTAAGCACGATGCGTTCAATACACTGAATTATCGCTTCGTCGAAGACCTTTTCAACGATCAGTACCAACAGGAACAGCGACTCGGCACTATGATAAAGGTTTTCACTTCCGTGGCTTTGTTAATCTGTGCATTGGGTGTCCTGGGAATGGTTGGCTTTGTCGTCGAAACAAAATTGAAAGAGATTGGGATAAGAAAGGTATTGGGAGCCTCAAGTGGAAGGATTCTCTACCTTGTAAGCAATCAGTTTCTGATCCTAATGGGAATCTCGGCATTGATTTCCTTGCCTTTGGGATACTGGCTTATGTCGGGGTGGCTGGATGGCTTCGTATATCGTACGGCCATTGGCGTTTTCATGGTGCTAGGACCTGTGTTTTTGACAGCCGTCCTGACCGGCGTAGTGATCTCGTACCAAACGATCAAAGCGACTAATGTCAACCCGGTGGAGTGCCTAAAAGACGAATAAGGACTTAAAAACACTGTGATGAAAAGGCCAATTATCGATTGGCCTTTTTTTGTTCCTCAGACACTCATCAAATGATTATTTCATCCCGTTTGGCATATCATATGATAACATTGCTAAAAACGTATTCATTTGTATGTGATAGAATTATATCAATACTGTTTTTGACTATTCCAACAATCTCTATTGCATATACCACTTTTTAGCAACGCCTGCCTAGATAATAAAAAATAATTCGCTAACTCATACCAACGACTTTTTGAATGAAAATACATGCTCCATCAGTCTTTGGCGTTTATTCGAGATCAACTCAACATCTATTTCCGTAACTCAGCACGATGGAGCGAGGAGAAGGTCATTTTATCTTCACTCAATAGTCAGAATCAAGATGCGGCCGGCGAGACTGACCGGATTCGGCTTTCAGTAATTAATATCTTTCAAGAATCTACTTTAATCAACCAAAGTCCTTTAAAACGAAAAGGATCCGATTTTGAAAGGAGTAGTGCGCCGCTCTCATTCAATGTGGACTTTCTGGCAAGTGCGAATTGCTCGAAATACGAAGAGTCCTTGAAGCTTCTCTCAGATGCTATTTCATTTTTTCAGGTTCATCACTTTTTTGACCATGCCAGGTACCCGACTTTGGGGGATCAGATACGAAAATTAAGTGTCTCCATTCTAGACGCTGACCTGGGGGAGATGACGCATTTCTGGAGTGTGCATGGGGCTTCCTATACACCCTCGATTGCATATAGGATGCGGCTGGTCACTTTCGAATCGGATCAAGTGAAGGAAGTCCTGCCGTCAGTTTCCGGAAATGCAGTACAAAACGACTAATGACAGAGAAGTATTCACAGTGGATTACAGTTAAGTTGCGGCATGAGTACTGGAATGTCACAGAACCTGGACTATTTGCTTTCCAGGCCGCAGAGGAGACTCGGGAAGTTTTTCGAAGATACCAGGTGCTTGAGCGGACTGTTACCAATAGCCTGATTTTACAAGCTGACCCATCCATTCAGGAGCGGATGCCCCAGGGCACGACCCTGAACTTCAAGGTCATTCTGTTGGATCCGACGCTGAAGAATTATAGCGATATACCGGATTTTCGTGATGATCACGCACTTCACTTTGACGTTGGTGACGAAGTGAGTATCGACGTTCTTCCCTTGAGAAGGACCCTCTCAGGACTTTTTGCCGGAGACCAGCCGGTCACTGACCTCATAGATGCCACCGGGTCCAGGCTAACACAGGAATTGCTTAGGGGCAAAACGGATCCCGCATTTGATCGACATATAAATGCCTTTCAAGAAGGCATGTACCGCACCGACCCATTGGATGAGCGGTTCATTTATGAAAGGGAGCGGACAAAAAATCTTTTTGGTTGGATCACCATTCATTGTGATACCGCATTGCCGGAAACCACGGTAACCCTGCCAAGCAGATCCGTCAAGCTTACCTACCGCGTTAGCTCGGAGCAATATGATCTGGACACCCTGCGGCTGGAGGAGCGCAATGGTGATGTGACCTTTTCATCAGAGATTGAGGGGACTCAGGCAACCTTTGAATCCGATCAGTTCATTAAGTGGCAGCAGCGGCCAACACAGCATTTTAGGATTATGAACGGTAGGTCACGGCCTATCGTGGAGAGTGTTCCTATTGAGGAGAATAAGAACTTAAAATTCAACAAAGAGCTAGAACCCTTTTTGGAAATATTTATTCATGTATAACTAAAAATAAACCGCTATTATGGCATTTTACAAAACCCCTGGTGTCTATATCGAGGAGAAAAATGCTTTTCCCAACTCGATTGTGGCTGTGGAAACAGCAGTCCCAGCATTCATCGGGCACACGGAAAAGGCAGAAAAACTTGGAAAGACAGCCCTAAATAAACCGATTCGAGTCACCTCGATGGTGGAATTTGAGCAATTCTTCGGAGGAGCGCCTGACTACAAATTCGAGATTGCGGCTGCAGCGGCCGGAGATATTGAGACTTTTCCACTCACCGTCGGCGGCAACAAAGCGGAACATAAAGTTACCTGGAGCAGCAACAAGTATCGGCTGTACAATTGTGTGAAGCACTTCTATCAAAATGGCGGTGGCAATTGTTGGGTTGTCTCTGTGGGTGATTACGACACGGACATAATCCAGAAGCCTATGAATACTGCCGTGGGGTCGCTGGCGGATGAACCCGAGCCCACTATGATCCTGGCGCCCGATGCTTTGGCACTCGATCCAGGGGAGTGCTTTGGTGTTTACACCACTATCCTGGCGCATTGCAAAAAAATGATGAGCCGTATTGGCGTATTTGATGTGCCAGGCGGCGATCAGGAGACCGAATTCGATCCCAGAGACCACATTGAGAAGTTTCGGACGGGTATCGGCACCAACTACCTGGATTATGGCGCTGCTTACTACCCGTGGCTGGAAACCAATGTCGTTTCAGACCGGGAGATCACGTTTATGAATTTCGACCCAGGCATGAAGGACCTTCTTTTGTCAGGAAAGGACGAGGACAAAGAAGCTGATGACGCGATCGAGCGAGCGTTTAAGACCGAAGCGCAGCCCGATGGGAAATATAAGATCTTTGCACTGGAAGAAGGCAATGAGGTCGAGAAACTGGTAGACGAAGCAGGGCTTATCTCTGTTGACGCCAGTTTGAGGAGCATCGTGAAAGTGTATAAGGATGTGATGGTCAAAGAGGCTATCAAGAAAGTAAATCTCATGCCACCTGCTTCTTCTATGGTTGGTATATATACGGCTGTGGATAATACCCGGGGAGTATGGAAAGCACCGGCCAATGTCAGCGTTAACAGTGTTTTGCAGCCCAGTGTCAATATCAACAATGACTTCAACAATGATCTCAATATGCCTTTGAACGGTAAGGCGGTCAATGCGATCAGAGCTTTTCCTGGGCAAGGAACCATCGTTTGGGGTGCCAGGACGCTCGATGGCAACAGTCAGGATTGGCGTTACATTAATGTGCGCCGAACAATGATATTCCTGGAAATGTCCGTCAAAGCGGCTGCAAGGGCATACGTTTTTGAACCAAACGATGCCAATACATGGGTACTCGTATCAGGGATGATCTCCAATTTCCTTAACAACGTCTGGAAAGCAGGTGGATTATTCGGTTCCACGCCCGGAGAGGCCTATGATGTGCAGGTGGGGCTCGGCACCACCATGACAGCCAATGACATTCTGGATGGTTACATGAGAATCACCGTTCGCGTAGCAGTGGTGAGACCAGCCGAGTTTATTGTGATCACTTTTCAGCAAAAAATGGCAGAAGCCTAGTTCAATCAATTAGTTCAAAAAAAAATTAAAATACAATGGCAGGAGAAGCTCAAAGCCCAAGAGAAAATATGTGGCCAATCCCCAAGTTCTATTTCAGTGTAGACATGGGCTCCGATAGTGGAATTGGCGAAGTGCCTTTTCAGGAGGTTTCCGGCATGGACCTGGAATCTCAAATCATAGAATACCGGGCTGGGAACGACCCACGGTTCAGTACCGCTAAAATGCCCGGCTTGGTCAAGTCCAGTAACGTGACTATGAAGAAAGGAATGTTTGCAGATGACAATGCCTTCTGGGAATGGTACGGAAAGATCAAAATGAATACCATAGCTCGTACTACCATAACCATCAAGCTCCTAGACGAGTCGGGATCACCCCTGATGACATGGGTCTTGGCCAACGCATGGCCGACTAAGATAACCGTGACGGACCTCAAAGCGGATGGTAATGAGGTGGCAATAGAGACCATCGAAATCGTGCATGAAGGTATTACCCAAAATGATAAGGGTAGCTTGAAACCCTAAACATTAGTCAATGGCAGGCCTGTTAGGACAAAGATCAGATCCTCCAGTAGGATTTTATTTCAGGGTGGATCTGGCTGACCCGGCCAGTGCCGCTATGTCCCTTTTTTCTTCCACGGATAACAGTTTCCAGGAAGTGTCAGGCCTTGCTGTTGAATTTGATACTGAATCTGTTGCTGAGGGGGGTGAAAATAGATTTACGCACAAGCTTCCGACCAAGACCAAGTATCCCAATTTGGTTCTTAAACGGGGGCTTGTCACCTCTATTTCCGCTTTCAGCATATGGAGTATGGCAACGCTTAGTTCAAACTTTGCCTTACCCATTACCCCCAAAAATATTGTGGTTTCCCTGCTCAATGAAAAGGGATTTCCCTCGATGGTTTGGACAATCATGAATGCTTGGCCGGTGAAGGTACAGGTGTCCGATTTTCAGTCGATGGAGAACAAAATTGCCGTGGAGACAATGGAGTTTACTTACCAGTATTTTGTTTCAGCACCAACCGGATTTTAAATATGACATTAGAAATTAGAGAAATAGTCGTCAAAGTCAATGTAGAGGATGATCGGGCAAAGCCAGGGGCCAGGTTGACACAGCTGGAAAAAAAGAAGTTAATCGAGGAATGTACCCGGGAGGTATTGAAGAAAATCAAAAATAAGCGGCGAAGGTAATGGCGGGCAAGCTTGAGAAACTTTCAATTCAACCCTGTAAAGACCCGAAGTGCCAGCAAGAAATTGGCCAACCTTTTAAGGTCCTGATCAACCCTGAGAAATACTCCAGGAAGTTTGTCATAGAATATAATGATCAACAGCCCATGGGGAGTAGCGGGGGCGCCCCCGCTTTCAGCAGAATATTGCCTGAAACCATTAACCTCGAGTTCATATTTGATGGTACCGGAGCCATACCCTCTCCAGCTGGCGGTCCGACCAAGACTGTAAGCCAGTGGTTGAGTGACTTTAAAACAGCCACTTTCGAATACAACGGTGATATTCACAGTACAAATTACTTGCTTATTAATTGGGGCAGTCTGGTCTTTAAATGTCGGCTGCAGCAGTATTCGGTAGATTATACCCTGTTCAAAGAGGATGGGACACCACTCCGGGCCAAAGTCAGCGCCGAATTCAAGGAATTTACGGACGCTGATACCATGTCCAAGGAGAAACAGAATCAATCTCCCGATCTCTCTCATGTTCATACCTTCCTGGCAGGCGACTCCCTGACCCAGCTCTGCTACAAGATATATGACGACCCGCTCATGTACATGGAAGTTGCTCGGCACAACAATCTGGTCAATTTCCGTAACATACAGCCGGGTACCCAAATTTATTTTCCACCTGTAAAAAAGTAAGATGCCAGAATCTCCTGTGAACGCCAAAACGGACCTGGTCACCTTCACAATTCTGGCTGGAGGCAAACAGATCGATGATACTTATGAGGTCATGAGTATTCAGACTAGCAAGAGGCTCAATCACATTGCACACGCCAGTATTATACTGTTGGATGGAAGTGCCGCCGAGTCCGATTTCAAGGTGAGTAATAAGCCCGACTTCCTTCCTGGGGTAGAGGTAGAGATCAAGGCAGGCTATCATTCAAAGGAAGCTACGATTTTCAAAGGCCAGATTGTCAAGCATGGCATAGCAGCCGGTAATAGCTATTCGGAACTACGGATTGATTGTTCGGATAAAGCGGTAAAAATGACAGTTGGCCGCAAAAATGCCTACTACCAGAAAAAAAAGGATAGCGACATCATCAGCACACTGATCAAAGGAGCCGGAGCTACCGCAGATGTAGATGCTACGACCTATGAGCATCCGACGATGATACAATACAATGCCACGGACTGGGATTTTATGCTCACCCGCGCTGACGCAAATGGACTTTTAGTGGCTGTCAGCGATGGCAAAATTTCAGTAAAAAAACCTGATACTTCAAAGTCTCCGGCGCTGGTGGTGGGGTATGGTGATACGATTTTGGAATTCAATGCCGAGTTGGACGCCACCGATCAGTTTAAGTCAGTCAAAGGTTATGCCTGGGATGGTACCAAACAAGAAGTGGTCAATGGAACGGGTAAATCATCTGTAAAAAACCCTGGTAATGTCGCCAGTACCAAATTGGCGGAGGTGCTCAATATTTCGGAATATTCCCTGCAGTCCAACGGGGCTATTGCCGCCAACGACCTGAAGGCCTGGTCCCTGGCGCAGGATACCCGATCCAAGTTGTCCGCTGTTCGTGGCTCTGTCAAATTTCAGGGAAGCAGCCTCGCGGTACTGGGTGAAATGCTGCAAATGGAAGGTGTTGGTGAGCGATTCAATGGGAATGTGTTTATCACCTCGGTTGGCCACATGATTGAAAATGGCAATTGGACGACAGAGGTGGACTTTGGATTGTCACCGGAATGGTACTATCAAGATAACCCTGACCTGTCATCAGCCCCCGCCTCGGGTCTACTTCCGGCGATTCAGGGTCTGCATACGGGTATTGTCAAACAAATACATGAAGATCCCGACGGGAATTTTCGTGTTCTTACTAAAATACCCATACTTCAGCAAGATAAAGATGCGGTTTGGGCGAGGCTCGCCAGTTACTACGCCTCTAACGGCTTTGGCAACTTTTTTTACCCCGAAGTGAATGACGAGGTGATCCTCGGTTTTGTCAACAACGATCCTCGCTATCCCGTCATTTTAGGTTCGGTTTATAGTAAAAAGAATAAACCACCACTCACACCAGCGGATAAGAATGAAAAAAAAGCACTTGTCACCCAGAGCAAGATGGAGATTTCTTTTGATGACAAGGATAAGATCATTCAAATCCAGACGCCCGGTGGAAACATTCTTACCATTAGCGACAAGGATAAAGGGATCACAGTTGCAGATCAGAATAAGAACAAACTGACTTTGGATTCTTCCGGGATCACCCTGGATAGTGCCAGCGATATCGTTTTGAAGTCCAAGGCGAATATCACTATCACCGCTGGTGCCAATCTGGAGCAGACAGCCAAAGCAAATGTCAAAGTCGAGGGTCTGCAAGTTGAGCAAACCGCCAAAACCTCCTTTACCGCGAAAGGGAATGCCACAGCCGAGGTTTCAGCCTCGGGTCAAACCACTATCAAAGGAGCAATTGTAATGATTAACTGATAACCATGCCCCCAGCTGCCAGAATCACAGATATGCACACTTGTCCCATGCAAACTCCGGCGGTGCCCCCAATTCCACATGTGGGCGGACCCATCGTGGGCCCAGGTGTGCCTACAGTCTTGATCGGAGGACTACCTGCTGCCAAGCTTGGTGACACCTGCGTATGCGTAGGCCCGCCAGATAGCATAGTCAAGGGATCTGCCACAGTGATGATCGGAGGTACGCCAGCCATCAGGATGGGGGATAGCACAGCGCATGGCGGCACGATAGTACTCGGTTTACCCACAGTAATGATAGGAGGATAGCATGTCGGAGGAGAGAAATTTTTTAGGTAAAGGCTGGTCGTTTCCGCCCAGCTTCGATTTTTCGAATCGGACCAATGTAATGGTAAGTGAGGAATCAGATATAGCGCAGAGTCTTTTTATCATTCTTAGCACAAGAAAAGGTGAGCGCATCCTAAATCCCGAATTTGGCTGTGGCATTCACGACCTGGTTTTCGAAGAAATCGATACCTCCCTGCTTTACAAGATCAAGGATCAGGTTCACTATGCCATCCTCTACTTCGAGCCCAGAATCAATTTGTTGGACGTTCAAGTAAAGCGGGACAAGGAGGTTGACGGTCGACTCAATATTCTCATTGAGTACAATATCAAAAAAGTCAATAAAAGAAGTAACATGGTTTACCCCTTCTACTTTTTGGAGGGAACGGACCTCAGATTCAAGGCCTAAATGCAAGACCTCAATTACATATTGAATGAGGGAATGACCCAGAATGGCCGTCTAAAGCAGGCGTTGACCAATGTAAACTTCGCTGTGGATGAAAGGGACTTTGACTCACTTCTGGTTGAGGTTGCCGAATACGCCAAAAGCCTTTCCTTTATCAGGGAAGAAGACCTCCAGCAGGAGGAGAAGCCACCGAGTTGGCAGTCTTTGATTACCTCAGACGAAATCGTAGTTCTTGCACAACTAAAGCATTTCAACATCGATGACCTGGAATGGCAATTCCGCCAAAGGACCGATTTCAAAGTAAAAGGAGGTCTACTAACTCATCTTGATAAGCGCGCTTACGAAGCTGCGGAAATCGTGGCTAAGCTTGGCAAAACCTTGCTGGAGTGGTACGATGTGATCAGCAATATAAGATCAACACAGCCACATTTTCCAATATTTAAGGAATGGGAAAGAGTCTTGAAACCTCAAATCTCACTGATCCACAGTTACCGCGATTGGTTGGCCAATTCCTCATCCAAAAAGCCGACCCGTCCTTTCTCCACTTTGAAATCATTGGAGACACATTTTGAAAATCTAGTTAAAGCCGTACTGTTCTTGCAGTCAAAATATGAGCGTTTTATAGAATTGGCTAAAAGCCATCAGTCACACACACCGCAGCTGGGGCTGCTCTTTGCATTTGTGGAGCTTCTTGCGGTGCTCAAAAAAAAGGTAAATACCTTCCACGACCGACATACCGATTTCTACTATAAGGATGTCCTAAAATTGCAGCCCAAGCCTGCCAGGGCCGACCAAGTAATCTTAACCTTTGACTTAGAAGAGGAGGTTCAGAAGTTCCAACTCTCGAAAGGAACCCCGTTTATTGCCGGACAGGATGATGAGGGATTGGACCTGGTCTACAAAACAGACAAAGACCTGTATATCAACAAGGCCAAGATTGCAAGCATTAAAGGGTTGCTTTTGCAAAGTGACAAAAACCTGGTGCAAACAAAAGTTCCTCCTGTGATGCGCATTTTGACGACCACTCATCCTGTTGAACGGTCGGAAGAGCCATGGCCCGCCATGGACCTCTTAGCCTCAGATCCAGCCAGGGTTAGGGATGCACGCCTGGGCTTTGCGATTCGCTCACCGAATTTGGAACTACATGAAGGTGAGCGACTCTTGCATTTCGAATTTTCAGGCCTGATGGCTTATTACAGACTGAAACCCGAAATATCTCGCGCTATTCAAAAAGGCAAAGAGCTTCTGTGGAAGAAGAAAGGTTCTGGGTCAAAACCCACAGTCCAGCCAGGACAGGAGACCATTCGATGGATACTTAGCCATCGCGTTTTTAACAAGATGGAAGAAGTCACATTGCGTGATTTTATCAAAAGAGCTTTTGTTGAGACAAACGATCCTGGCGACTTTGCCTTTTCCAAAGACTTTGTCGAAATGGCCTTCAGGATAGAAGGTGGAAGACTTGCCAGAACACGGGTCGATGATGATTCCGGGCCTTTTCAGCCAAAATTGGCGCTGCGGGAATTACTTCAATTATTGGAGCAAGAATCCGGGTTACCCAATACTGACGATCCTAAAACCTACTTGGAGCCATTAATAGCATCAAAGGGGAAAAAGGTCAACCATCATCGCAAATTTCGAAGGCTCTTTCTCAACAGTTTCCGCATTTATTATTCGACGGCTGATGAGCTTTTTGCATTGGATCCAGCGTCGGTGGAGTTCAAAAGGAGAGCCAATAGCTACACCCTTAAGGTTATTGTCGCGATATCCAGTACCGATCCACCGCTTGTCGCTAATAATGAAAAAGGCTACGAGCTTCCGACGATGGAGTTTCATATGAATCCTGAGGCACCTATTTACGCTTACGACCTTTTTCGTCGGCTACATCCGAATAATATAAAATGCCAAATAAACGTTCGGGATGTACGAAACCTCACACTTTACAACCAAATTGGGCAGATCAACCCAGATGGCCCATTTCTCCCTTTTGGTCCATTGCCGAATAACTATTCCTATCTTCTAATTGGCAACCGAGAAGTATTTCGAAAAAAATTCTCAGCCCTGCGCTTAAACGTCGAATGGATGGACCTTCCAGCAGCACCCGGAGGGTTTAAATGGCACTATGCGAGGTACGGGCATCCGGTTGACAATACTAGCTTTCAGGGGGCCTTCTCTGTGTTGTCCTCTGGCAAATGGCTACCAAAAGTTGACCAGCGTCAGAAAGTAGCACTATTTAGAACCGAAGATGGTGTCATCCAGGAGCAGCGTGCCTTTGATCTCGAGGTAGACCGTATTGATGTTCAATCGGCGTTTCATTGGGATCCTGAGGTTATATCTTTTGGAAAGCTCACCAAGCGGGGATTTTTGAAATGGCAACTAACTGGTCCGGCCATGTCTTTCGGACATGAACTTTATCCTGGTTTGCTTTCAAAGATTGCAGCAGAAAATGCTAAAAAGCTGACTGGACTATTATCGACCTTGCTTAAGAAGCAGGTAGAAATGGACTTGCCACCCGCTCCCTATACGCCAAAAATTGGGAAAATTTCGATGGATTATGATTTGGAGTTCGAAATGGACTTCAGGCCCAAAGTAAAAACAGGCAAAGTGCCTCAAAATCAATTTGCCCATTTACACCCATTCTTGGGGTATCACGATGAACCCACCGGTGCCCGATCGGTCCCGCTGCTTCCAACATTTGTATACGAAGGAATGCTCATTTTAGGATTGAGCGATTTCCAGCCACCGGGAGGAGTGTCCTTGTTTTTCCAGATGAAGGAGCAGGATATTGGCCAGAATCACTATGAAAATCACAAAGTGTATTGGAGTTTTTTGCAAGACAATGAATGGATACCACTGAAGGATCATCAGATCATCTCAGACACTACCGACGGCCTCTTGAAGTCCGGTATTGTGTCCTTTTCCCTACCAAAAATTAAAACTGGGTCTAATACAATTTTGGAATCGGAATATGTGTGGATCAGGGCCGCTGCCATGGAAAACATCAACCTTCTTGGTAAAATTATCCAGGTTAAAACACATGCCGTTGAAGCCACTTTTACTGCTTCCGATAGCCAGACGATCAAAAACTTTAAAATAGGGCCACAAGAGATCGTAGGACCTGTTGAAGAAATTAGGGAAATCGGAAAGATCGATCAACCACTAAAGTCTTTCGGAGGTCAGGAAGAGGAGTCAGAGTCCATGTTTAGAGTGCGCACCAGCGAGCGTCTTAGACATAAAAATAGATGCGTAAATCTTTATGATTACGAACGTATCGTGCTTCGAGAGCTGCCTGAGGTCAATAAGGTGATGTGCATTAATGCCTATAATTGGCAGAAAAATCGACCCGAGGCGGGCAGGGTGCTCCTGGTACTTGTACCTCGGATTTCGACAGAAACAACCCTCAACCCGGTAGTTCCGAGCAACAGTATCATTACCCTGAGGAAAGCTCAAGAAATTGTAAATGGACGGTCTGGTGGTTTCGTCTCTACTGATGTCATTAATCCCGTTTATGAACATGTGCGGATCTATGCCCAGGTCAAAATGAAAAGTCAGGTATCAGCAGGTTGGGCACTTGATAAACTCAATCTTGAGCTGCGCGAATTTGTCAGCCCCTGGCTAGCGGATCCGAATCAATCACCTGTTTTTGGCAGGATCATAGCGCAGGAAGAGGTGCAGTCTTTTATCCAATCCCGGACCTATGTGGATTTTGTTACGAAAGTTTCGGTAGTCAAAGTGGAAAAGGACCTGATAAAACCTTCTCAGAGATCATTTGAACTGGAGGATACAGGCCTGGATCTCAACACTGGTAATGAGGTGAAAGGTCGATACCCATGGTCGGTATTGACCACCGCAAGCCAGCATTTATTGGAACTCATTGGCGCTGACAAGTTTACCTCACCTGATCCGGCGGGTTTGGAGGAGCTTTATTTGGACGAAGATTTTGTTATCACGAAGGAATAAATGATGGCGAAAAGAGGAAAGGAGTATCTAAAGGAGGTTTTTCGCAAAGGCGCTTTGCCAACAGAGTCGCACTTTAGCCTACTCATCGATTCAATGTTTAACCTTGAAGACGATGACTTTGAGGATTTGTTGGATGGGCCTCTGAGGCTCTACCTGAAAGAGCAGGAAGAAGGCGAGGATCGAAGGGAATCATTGCTGAAGTTCTATACTGCGGTAAGTAAAGCGGATACCCAAAGTTCCTGGAGGATATCGCTTTCGGAGGATGAGGTTCTAAGTTTTAAAAACAAAGTTGGTGATACCGTCTTTCATTTAGACCAGTCAGGTAATGTGGTGGTTGGAATGGGCGGAATCCGGGTAATGGAAGACCTGATTCATTCCGGATTAAAAGGACAATATTCTCCGAATTTTCGTCCCGTTGCGGATGGGAAGTGGCACTCGATCATTGAAGGACTGGAAGGTTGTCAGGTATTTCAAGTCACTGCGGGAGTAGGCTATAAGGCGAACAGCAGGTTTGCCATTATGCAAGCGACGGTCTGCCTGGTACCCCCCAAGAAGAATTTTTGGGATTTCATTTTACCCAGGTTCTCCCACAGAAATGCTGTGGTAAATGTGACCCAGGCTTTCGGACACTCGGTAGGGGATAAGATCGACCTCAAGTGGGAGCGCTCCGATGACAATAAATATGACCTTAAAATCAGAACCAGAAATGATTTCGGAGCCAAAACTCTGATTCGATACCACATTTCAAGGCAGTGGTTCGATCCATTCATGAGCATACAGTAGGGAGGTCAATTGGAAAAAGAGAAATTCATAGACAAATCCAAGCGGTCTGAGTTTCACCTGGATATCATGGAACTCTATCAGGAGGGCATTCGCGCTATCCAAAAATACAGTGGCGATTTATGGACTGATTACAACGAACATGATCCAGGAGTTACGATACTGGAATACCTGGTATTTGCCATCAGCGACCTATCCTTTAGAATGGGCTTCCATGTTGGCGACATGCTACGCGACGACAAGGGGGACCTGAATTTGCTTTCACAATCCTTGATCCCTGCCGAAAAAGCTTTGACTAGTCATCCGGTTACCGTGGACGATTTTAGAAGGATCGTTTTCGACGAGTTTGCAGATCTGGGTAACGTCTGGTTGGAACCTCGTTCCTCAATCTTAGACCAGCCACTAGGGCTGTACGATATATTTCTCCTGACACGCCCCGATATCCACTTTTCAGCTTCCAACGAGACGGAGCGAGCAGAAATACGGGAGCGACTGAAGACAAAACTGCTAGCCAAATGGCCAGAGTGGCGAAATCTGGGAGAGGACCTTGCTTCCGATGGTGTCCATATACTGGAGGGTCAGGATATAACAGTTCATGCTAGTCTGGTGGTATCCAGTGCAAGTTCTCTGGAAGCAATTCTGGCCAATGTCATCCTCAATGTTGATGATTATTTCAATCCCCAACTGTTGCCTCGTACCTACGATGACCTGATTGCCTCAGGTATCGCCCAGGAAGAAATATTCGAGGGACCCAGGGTTGAACAGGGGTTTGTAACCGACGAATCTTTGGCTGTGCCACGGCCACTGAAGGTGACAAAGTCCAAGCTGCTGGCGATTCTCTCCGAAATTGAAGGCGTTAGTCAAGTTGAAAACCTACAAATGGCTGTCCTTAGTGGGAAAGAGGAGGAAAAAGATGAGATCTACATCCAGGCAGGTAAGATACCTCGGTTCAGGTTCGAGTTATCTCGGCCCAAAGGAAAAGAAGCGCAAAGACTTGTCAGACGCGCTTCCATCAGATACTCAACGATCAAATTACGACGTAGAAACAGTAGCAAATACCTGGATATAAGCTACGAAGATACGATCAAACAACTTCGGGCTGAACAAGCCAAGCGGCATAGGCTTTCAAGCCAGAAGATACATTTAGGGGAACCAAGGTTTGGCCAAAATATGCCTATTTCCGATTTTGGAAATTACTACTCGATTCAAAATCACTTTCCATATATATATGCTATCAACAAATACGGACTGTCAAAGTATGAGCCTGCGAGTCGCCGTGCAGAAACACTGCAACTTAAGGCCTATTTGCTCCTTTTTGAACAGTTACTTGCTAACTATGCCGCCCAAATTGACAATCTAAAAGAACTGTATTCTGATCGTGAAATTACCCGGACATACTTTTCACACCCTTTGACTAAAAGTGAAATAGACCAAATTGATCATCTGTACCAACTGGACAAGGGTCAGACAACAGCAGAAGTCATCGATTTGATGTTGGAACGTGTCCATGCTTTGCAGCCGCATATCACACGGAAGAGCAGGGTGCTTGACTACATGCTAGCCCTCTATGGAGAAACCTTCCACCAAAGTACCTTAAAGCGGGTTCAGGGGGTGGTAGCTTCTCCGGCAGAACAAGAAATAAAAGTTGTTCAAAATAAGGCGAGGATGCTACAATTGCTCCGGCATTTCAATGCCAACTCAGTAAAAGCACCAGATCATGGTACTGCTTACCAAGAAAAATCGATGAGTGGGTTCCAAATGAAGGTGGCGCTACTTCTGGATATCGACCCGGAAGGGTTGAAATTCCAGGAGCCAATCAAGAGCTTACTGCTAAAAGATGACTTGAAGTTTGACTTGGTGGAAGCAGCCGAACTTGGCAAAGAACTGTATGCCTCTTGGGAAGAGGCTGTTTCGGTCGAGCAGGATTTTATCAGAAAGCATGAAAAAGGCTTCACTAAACTTACGGATTTCGACAAGCCACCAGAAAGAATTTTAAAGGCCTTCAGCATTCAGTATACAAGTTTGCTCAGTTATCACTTTCTAACGGGCCAACTGCTTAGAAGTGGGGCTGCATTGAGCAATTACCGAGTGTACAAAAAAGGCCTCGAATACCATCTAATTCTTAAAATCAACGATCAGAAATGGTACTTGGTAGATACCTATAGCAAGCTTACGTCAGCGGTGTGTACTGGCTACAAATATTGTGGAGTCCTTGCCAGGTACCTGAGTATTTCCGAGCGATTTTTGTTAATCGATCATAGCGCACTTCGCCCCTCAACAATCACTAAAGATTCCGAAGTTTTAAAAGGAAAAGAACTGGATAAACGCGATTTCTACGGTTTGTCATGCTCTATTATATTCCCTGGATGGACCGGACGTTTTGCCGACACCTATTTTCGGCAGCTAGCCGAGGAAACTGTTTCCTTCAATGTGCCATCTCATATCATAAGCCGGGTTCACTGGCTAGATGTCCACCTTTATCATGATGTGGAGTCCGCCTATTTGTCCTGGGTCCAAGAAGGAGGGGAAGACGCCAGGAAAAAGCTGGCGCAATTGATCTACAACCTGCAGCCTTGATCGTTTATGGATGGCATCCTCAATTCTTTCAAATTTGAAGTAAGTACGTCCAACGAGAATGGAACAGGGAAGATTCAGGACAAGCTATTCTCCTTATGCAGGTATGATCTCTCACCTGCTTTGCGAGGCGCATTTGGTGATCGAATTGGTCGTTTCGACCGCCTGGAACTTGACATTGGAGACATAGCGTACTCAGCCCTTGATGTGCAATTGATCCCGAGGATAATTGCCGCTTTGGAAAGCAAGTTGAAAGCATGGGATTCTATTGAAGGAACGGAGCCCTTGCCGGACTTAATAGAGGAATTGCGTCAGTTTTTGGAAAAGGGAGCGCGTCACTGGTCACAAAAAGCCCTTGATATCGACCAGGAGATACCCTTTATGATCATCTCTAACTGGCCAGGACTTTTTACTTTTCTAAAAACTACAAAGTTCCAGCAGCAGGTCGCCCAGCGGCTTGTATATCATCTCAGCCAGTCCAATTATGAGGCCCTAATTCATAAGTTGCAGCCAACAGAGGGAGGGTTTGTTCTCGGTTTTGTCGCCGATATGGTGGCTCAAAGGCGTCAGACCAACTTGCTCATTCCGGAGGCTTCCTTGGAAGAGGAGCTAAAGACATTTGTTTTAGTGGACCTGGTGAAAAATCATGACTCCCTGTTCAATCGTAAAATGTTCGTAAGACGACAGCTACTAAGTCTCAGCAACCATTTTAGGGTTGATTATCAGGAGTTGCTATTGCTCCTCAAATCGACGCTTCAGGAGATCGAAATTACCTATAGATTTAGATCTACCCTCCCTGGCTTGATCGACGAAATTGTCCGAGATACTGTAAAACTTCCATCCCCCTTAGCTGAGAAAGATGAATTGCCTTGGGAGTTTCTCTTTCAACCCCATAGGTCAGCTGACAAGCAGGAGTTGTTGCAGGTTCATTGGGACAGGTGGGTGCGGGAGTACGCTGGCGAATTGACACACTCTTTAAAAACGCGAATCACCACTTTGGACCAGGTCGAAAGGCTGACAGCTGACCTTCACGAGCTCGGAAAAATCGATTCCTTGATCAAACTTTTGGAGCCAGCATCAGTCGACGATATTATTACCTACAAGAAGTTGATGATGCAGACACAGCATCAGGAACAACTCGTTACTTCGGGCCTTACCGACTTTGATGCTCAAATTGATGTCTTTATTCTTTCGTTCCTCTTGCTGGATAGAGGCTCTAGGTTCAACAACAAACAATTTCTGAAATACCAGATCAGAAAGATTTCGCAACACTTTGGGAAAAGCTTCTTTCAAGTGCTAGCGTTGGTTACTAAGCATACGCTTCGGGCCGGAAATGCCAGGATATCCGGTAAGCTTTTCAAGATTCTGAAGGAAATTGAAGAGGAGGAGCGAGGTTGGAATCCCCCGGAGCAGCTTTCTACCACAGAGGAAATGGCGCTGGTTCGGACATACCTGATGAGTGGATTAGTTGATTGGCAATTACTCGCCTATGGTCACCTAAGCCATAAGAAACAACTAGCAATTGTCAAGCGAACCCTTTTGCAGGGAAATGATGCCGGTCACCTTTTGCATTTCCTGGAGGAGCAACAAGATGACATTATCAGGATATTGGACCGTTTTGATCAGGGGATTTTTGATAGCCTGATCGCTTTCCTTGTGAAATGGAAGGCAAAGCTGATTAAGTTGGAACAGACCAGATTACTAGATCTTCTGTCTGAGAAGATGAGTTCCAAATCCAACCGAAGATCAATATTCAAAAGTCTGATCAGCTTCCGGAAGCTAGATCGGGCAGCGATCGTTTCCTGGGGTCTAAAGCGGGACGGAAGAGGCAAGACCGGTAGTCTGACATTTCAGTACCTCAGTCGGAAATTATTACAGGGCCAACCCGAAAAAGCACTCCCTGAAGTCCCCACAAAGCCTTCGATTTCGCTTTTATTTAACCTAATACCAGGGAAAGCGGGCTTTGCAAGCCTCCGAGTCGAAGATAAAAAGCTGCTCGAAGCGTCTTTCACTCATCTGGTACAAGATACTACCCGGTTGCGTCAGATGGTGAGTGCCCTGAAGCAGTCTCAATGGGAGACCCTGATGACCGTTGCCGGCGAGGAAACCCTTTTGTCTTTGTACTCGGGACTGGTCAGTCTCTATGGCCTCTCAGCCGACAGCACTTTTTCCAAACTCGATGCTTCCGAGCAACGACGATTTCTGCTGCGATTGACTTCTTGGGGCCATGACCGTCTGTTGAAGAGGAAACCCCTTGACAAACAGTTGTTTCAGCTGTTGCAAAATTTCGGATTTGCAGGAGAGTCTGCTGTGGCCAAGAGTCAAGTTCAGGATTCAGAAGATGAGGAACTGGTAGCTGTCAGGCAATTCCTCACCGACGGAACCATTAGAAAGGGATTTAGTTTGGAGGTGTTGGAGAGTGTAATCTTGAAATGGCATATGGCCAAAGATGCCAGGATCATCTCTGTGTTCAAGGATCAGCAATACACGTCGGTACAGATGTCAAAATGGAGCCAAAAGTTTTCCGACCAAGTGTTAATTAGGGTGCTACAGGTTTTTCTCGGCAGGCAGATCACCAAATACCTGTTCTCCTTTAGTCGCGTCGAAAAGCTGCTATCCGCCGTACTTAAGGATAGTCAGGACGCATTTACCCGATCAACTCTTTGGAAAAGAAAGATCCTATTTGGTTATATCTATGGTAACCGACCTCTTTCCGTTGAACAAGTACTGCGATTTGAAGTGAGACAGTTGTCAGGAGAGTCCGCAGCGAAGTTCCAGGCCATGTTAAATCAGATCCATGGCGCGGTTTCCAGTGAAAAAGTAGTCCTGTCCAATGCTGATAAGATGTTGATCCAAAATCTGGTCAATCAGCCTTTGGAAACACCCGATGATGAAGTTGCTGTTGCTGATCCGCCTGAAGAGTCAACAGTTGCCGAGGCTTCCGGCTATCTGGTTGAAAATGCCGGAATTGTTCTTCTATGGCCATACTTCGGCCGATTGTTCGCACAACTCGGATTGCTTGACGATCACGAGCGGTTCAAGTCTGTTGCCGATCAGATACGGGCCATTTCGATACTCCAATATACAGCAACCGGAATGCATGATTTTCAGGAGTATCAAATCAGCTTACTAAAAAAAATATGTGGAATGGAATTGGCTCAACCAGTCAATCAGGCCGCAAGCCCCCTGCTGGAGCATGAGCAGGAGCTCATAAAAAGCATGCTCGAAGGCGCCATATCGAACTGGCCTCAGTTAGGGAATACATCTGTTGAAGGGTTTCGCAATTCATTTTTACTTCGACGCGGGACTTTGCGTTTGGAAGATAATACCTGGACCCTTCGGGTGGAGCGATCCGGAATAGATGTACTGCTTGATAGCATACCATGGCCTATTACGAATGTGAAACTCCCCTGGATGGATGAAGTCCTCTACGTAGCATGGCGCTAACTCCCGGGTTTGACGGGAATGAATTTTACGAGCAAAGTGTCCGTATCCTTCCAGTTCTCGATGGACATGGTATAGATACTGTCGAGTGACAAAATACCCGTCGAGAAAATCCTGAGACTTTGGTTGATGTTCTGTCCTAATTGGGGAAAAGAGTCCTGCTTTATAAAGATGCTTGGAGCCAGGTTGAAGCGCTTCACCCGGGAGTCGTAGGTCAGACTGTCAGAGTAGACATAGGGATAAGTAGTCTGATTGATGGTCAACGACCCAGTGGTTTCCAACGTATCGAAGATGTTATTGGTAAGCAATGAAATGGGCCAACTGCGGCTATTTTTTATGAGGATCTGTTTCAGAGAGTCCCGCTCCTTTTTCGTAGCGATTGCCTGGATTTGGGGGTCGGAATCAAGTAGTGAGTCAAAACGATGCTCAAATTGGTCACCATTGATGTAGGCCAGGTTATCCCATACCCTTTGGGTGCGGTCATATCCATATAGGATAGATACTGGTATACCGACAATTAAGACGATGATTGCCAGTGGGTTAATCCAACTGCTTTTGCTTAGGTACCAAAATTTCAGGTTTTCGAAATCCATGTTCGCACCGTTTTGATTAAAATTAAAGATTATCTTGAAAAATCCGGGATGGAAGCCGATCTAAACCGTCATACTGAATTCATCGAGTTGGAGATGTCCTGGTTGAGTCAGCTGATTGACTTGCGTATCAAGACGTACTTCCAAACAGAAGAGAATTTACCGCCGTTTCAAAGTGTAATTCCTCCGGAGCTTCCCGAGGCTTGTCGGTATCATCAAACTTTAATAGCCAGCCAATGTACATGGCTGGATCGAATGATCCTGGTATTGTGCCTGGCTCCTCATGTGAAACCTCAGGTGCTCGATCCATTCTTTATGAAAAATAAAAACCTGGACCGTGGATTTACGGAGTTTGGAGGAGTCAAAGGAGAAAACCACGGAGGGTTCTTGCCAACTGTTGAAACAGCAAGTTTCCTTTTTGGAGGAGAAGATGCTGTTCAACGTCAATTGGTGTTAAGGGCGTTACAGCCAGATGGACCGCTGAGAAAATCGGGGCTGGTGAAAGTGGGGTCCAATAATGGCGAAGAGCCGAAGACTGCCAGCTTACTGTTCATTGAAGATTTTTGGGTCCAGCGCTGGGTGAGTGGTGCCGAATATGCGCCCGAAGCAAATCACGATTTCCCAGCAAAAAAACTGGAAACGGCCATGAATTGGGAGCATCTGGTACTTGACGAAGAAGTGATGGATCGATTGATGGAAATCCAGTTGTGGATGCACCATAAGCCACTGCTCTTGGTTGATTGGGGCTTGGGTTCCAAGGTAAAAAGAGGGTTTCGATGCCTTTTTCACGGTCCGCCCGGGACTGGAAAGACCCTGTCGGCTACGCTTTTGGGAAAATCACTCAAACTACCGGTTTTCAGGGTGGATTTGAGTCAAGTAGTTTCCAAATATATCGGCGAGACGGAAAAGAACCTCTCGAGGATTTTTGATGTGGCGGAGCATCGAAATTGGATTTTGTTTTTTGATGAGGCAGATGCCTTGTTTGGGAAGCGGGTTCAGACCAGCACCAGCAACGACAGACACGCCAATCAGGAAATTGCATTTCTTCTTCAGCGAATTGAAGACTTTGATGGTCTGGTGATACTGGCTACCAATTTGAAAATCAATCTTGATGAAGCTTTTGCCAGGCGATTTCAATCCATGATCTATTTTCCTCCACCAGGTAAAGAAGAGCGTTTGGAACTATGGAAAAATTATTTTGGAGGGAAACTACCAGTTGCGGATAACATAGATTTTGAACGGCTTGCCGAAGACTATGAAGTTACAGGAGGCAATATTGTCAATGTGCTGAGGTATGCTTCGCTACAAGCAGTTTCAAGGCAGGAGAAGATCGTCACAGAAAAAGACATACGTTCGGGGGTCAAGCGGGAGCTGCGACAAATGGGGAAAAGTCTTTGATTTTAAGAGATCGGTTGGGAGAAAATAAGTCTTTGAATGCGGAGGTAGTGTGATTTATCCGGCCTGAAGTCCTGGCTCGTCATTTCATACTCACCGGGTTCGAAGACAATTGGCAGGAAATTGCCTATGCTGCGCTCATGACTTCTCTGCGTAGAAGGGAACAGATGGTGCTCGTGCTTGAGCGTAATTTTAAAATTCGGTGACCAGTTATTCGTGGGAAGCGATTTTAATCGTTCAAAAATCGTGGCATCGCTTTCTGCCGAGATCCATCGAACAAAAAGACCACTTGCGCAATTGCGAATGGGTATGTAGGTCATTTGTGCTGGCTCTTCACCAAACAAAATCACTTCATAGTTTTCAATGGTCTTCTTTTCGGCTACCGCAGTAGTAACGGCCAGCTCATGGTGCGAGGGACCTTCTCGGACTTCAGTACCTTGCCATTTTGACGAAAGCACCGCGGGTGCCAAAACGAAAACTCCCTGGGGTTTTATCCATGGAAAAGATATCATCTCAGCGAACAATTAGTTCCAAAACCACTCCCCCTCCACATCCGTTGCCCAGTCGTCATCATTGGCGTCTCGTATTTTTTTCATGCGTGATTTATAAGCTGAAACGACACCAGCCTGCATATTAGAGCAGCCAAGGCAATGAGGGTAAAACCTAAAAGTACCGGTATAGCCACCGGCTACCAGAGAATCCGGAGGTTCGTGATCAACGACGAAATTGCCGCTTTGTGTTCCAGGGTCCTTGGTATGACAGATACAGCAACCGCTTTCCTTGCCTATGTCGTTGATTTTTTCGTGTGTATCGTCGCTGAATTTGTGACCTGCATGTCCGGCGATGTAGCTTCCCCAGCCTGATAGTAACGCGCTTCCCCCCTTTTCTTTTTCCACCGAGCCAACCGCTTCTTCATTTGCAGCCTCGGCGGTCATATCATTGAGGCGCTGTATTACATTTCCGGTATCGGAAGATTTTGTGCCAGTGAATTTGCCTTGCAGACAGTTTGGGCAGTTGCACCCGCTATCTTGCAAGGGGAGATCCAGGGAGACCATTCGTTGCATGGCTTTTGCGCCCATGACATCTGCTTCCTTCTCCAGGCTCTTGTCGTCGTTTACCGGCCTCCCCGCCACCGATGTGGTTGGCTTGACACGTCCCTGTGCCTGTTGCACCACATGCCAGGCCTCATGCGGCAAGTGCCGTTCCTGACCAGGGGCCAGGTGGATTTCCTTTCCCTGAGCATAAGCATGGGCCCCTACCTTGGCGGGTTCAGAAGAATTTCTCCTGACCCGAACGTCGGAGATGTCCATGCCTGACAGATTTTCAATGCCATTCTTAAGGTTATCCGGTAAACCTGTTTCATTTTTCTTCTGCAACGCAACGCTGTCAGCCGCCGATCGGGATTTTTTTTCGTTTTCCGTTGCCTTTTTCATAGAATACCAAAAATCTTTTTTCTCTTACCGAGGCTGTCAAGTTTGACTTGCTTCTTTGAGGCCATTTCTTTCAGGACTGCTCGTACTTGCTCGTCATATTCTTGATTTATTCTTGCTACGGATTCTGAAAGAACCACATTCAGATCTTTAATTCCCTGGTATTCGGGAAGAGTTACCACAAGCTTTGCTAAAGCCTCCTCTCGCGATTTTTGTGCTAGAAGTAGGTCCTTTTCAAAGGCAGCGACAATTTGCATTTCCTGCGACTTTACCGCTGCTGCAAGCTTTTTTTTGACCGAGCAACCTAGTAAAAGGTAGATGAAACCGAAGGTGAGCAATTTTCTCATGGGATTCCAGCTTTTTGCTCCTCCTCCCTGATCGCATCCAATCTCAAGTAAGCCTCTGCCAGGCCCGGAATAGAATCACCTAGAACCTTCAGCGTTTGGCGCATTTCCTCGTCACTTTTCAATAGTGAATCTACATTGATATCCAGCGACTTTTGAGCCTCCTTAAGTTGTTGCAATTCCTCTAGGATGAACTGGATAACATCGGGTTGAGCGGAACTGAGCATCAGCGAATCAACCTTTGGTTTGGGCTGACACCAGGACGCAAAGCAAATGCTCAGAAAAAGAAAGCCAAGTGGACATTTCATGCTGGAGGCACTTATCTGACACGTAACTTAATGATCACCGGGACCAAATGCAACGGTTTAAAGGGAGATTTCCAAAGCTGAAAACAACGAAAGTGATGCCCCTCTAAAACCAAAAATAAAAAAGCCGACCCTTGAGGGAGCCGGCTCTACGGGGGTGGAAGACCGGATTCGAACCGGCGACCTCCTGAACCACAATCAGGCGTTCTAACCAGCTGAACTACAACCACCGTATAAAAAAGGATTGCAAAGATAATGCTCCGTTTTAATTATGAAAATGATAGAATTGCTATTTTCTCAGTGATCTCTCGAGAATGTTAGCCGGTGCCCCATTCTTGACTCGTCAAATTGGCCGTCGTTGTAAGCCAGATGGCCCGAAACGAATGTTCGCTTTACTGTTGACGAGAAGGTCACATCCTCGAATGGAGACCATCCGCATTTGGACAATACGTTTCCCCGACCTACTGTCCATGTTTGATTCGGGTCTATCATAACCAGATCAGCATAGTAGCCTTCTCTGATATAACCTCTTTTTTCCAAATCGAAGCAGGCAGCTGGGGCATGGCACATCTTTTCCACCAGCCATTCGTAGGAGATCTCCCCCTTCTTCACAAACTCGAGCATAGCTGGCAGCGCATGTTGTACGAGAGGTCCGCCAGACGGGGCGTGCAGATAGGTATTGCTTTTTTCTTGCAGCGTGTGTGGTGCATGGTCGGTAGCAATCACATCAATTTGATCATTTTTTAACGCCTGCCATATCTGAGATCGGTCAGTGGAAGTCTTAACCGCCGGATTCCACTTAATGAAAGCCCCTTTTTCTTCGTAATCCGAATTTGTGAACCATAAGTGATGGATGCAAGCTTCGGAGGTGATTCGCTTTTGTCCCAAAGGCAAGGTATTTCCGAATAAAGCTGTTTCCTTACCCGTGGAAATATGAAGAACATGGAGTCGAGTATTGTACTTTTTCGCCAGTCCTACAGCTCGTGAAGACGACAGATAACAAGCTTCTTCACTTCGTATGACTGGGTGCTGAGCAAAAGGAATCACATCCCCAAATTGCTCACGGGCCAAAGCGGTGTTACGCCTGATTGTGGCTTCATCTTCACAATGAGTAGCAATCAGGAGTGGTACCTTAGAGAATATTCCTTCCAGGACTGTTTGATCATCGACCAGCATGTCGCCCGTGGATGAACCCATAAAAACTTTTACACCGCAAACGTTCCTGCCATCGGTCTTTAATACTTCCTCGAGATTGTCATTGGACGCTCCCATATAAAAAGAATAGTTAGCCAGGGAACGCTTGGCACCTAGGTCATATTTGGCACTGAGTAACTCCTGAGTGAGCGTTTGAGGGACTACATTAGGCATTTCCATAAAGGAAGTGATCCCACCAGCTACAGCAGCTTTTGCCTCGGTATAGATCTCGGCCTTATGCGTCAACCCCGGTTCTCTGAAATGGACCTGATCATCTATAATTCCGGGAATGGTTAATTGATTTTCGCCATTGATTTCTGTTACCTTCTCATCAACCTTGATATTTGCTCCTATCTGTTGAATCAACCCATCGGCGACATGGATATCGCCGAAAACAGTGGTGCTATCAGTAATTATTTGAGTATTTCTAATAATGTAGGACTTGTTCATAGGCCATTGGGTCGTTTTAATCATTGCATCCACCGCTAAAATGGATTCATCCAAGATTTTTGTTCAAAATAAAGTGATTCTTGCAAACAAGACTTTGACAATCCCTGAATTAATACCTAAAAATTTTGACAATCGGCTAAATCGGTTAATATTGTGCTAGAAAGATGGATAATGGTCTTTCTTTCCATAGCTGGTTGAAAAGATCTTGTGGGGAATAGGAGTAGCCTTTCCCCACACAGATCAATCTCCCCTCCAATTTTTCTCCCCTCACCTTGTCCTCCAAAATTGTATTTTTCTGATTTGATGTAACCTTTTCTTGGGTCGAACCATCATGAAAACCGGGCCATTTTAACTGCCTTTAAAGACAATGAATCTTCCCCTGACTTTCCAGGTATTTTGATCTAATTTTGCGCTTTCATTTTCCAATAAAATTAGTTGTAAGCGCGATGCACATTAACCTCAACGACAGGGTTTCTTTTGAAGAAAGACATAATGCCCCAAGCCCTGAAGAACAGCGTCAAATGTTAGATGCCCTTGGATTCGGTGATCTGGACCAACTCATTGATAAGACCATACCTGCAAATATCAGATTGGACAAGGCATTGCAACTTCCGGAAGCCCTCAACGAGTTTGAATACATCAATAAACTGAAGGAGACAGTTCGCGGGAACAAGGTATTTAAGTCTTTTATTGGTCAGGGATATTACAATTGTGTGGTGCCTGCAGTTATTCAAAGAAATATTCTGGAAAATCCAGGATGGTATACTGCCTACACGCCCTATCAGGCTGAAATTGCTCAAGGAAGATTGGAAGCACTGATCAATTTTCAAACGATGGTCATCGACCTGGCGGGTATGGAGATTGCCAATGCGTCTTTGTTGGACGAAGCAACGGCCGCAGCGGAAGCGATGACCATGTTTTTCGGTTTGAGAAAGGGTCCCCGGAAAAGCGCTTTCCGGTTTCTGGTCGACAAGCATGTCTTTCCGCAGGTGCTGGAAGTCCTCACCACACGAGCAGAACCTCTTGGCATTCAACTTGATATCTGTGACATTGACCAAGCCGACCTGACAGCTGAGGATATTTTTGGAATTTACTTTCAATACCCAGACGACAGAGGTGAAGTACTGGATCGTTCTGCTCTGACCAAAGCAGCCAAGGAGCTTGGCTTGTTTGTGGGAGTTGGGTCTGACTTGTTGGCATTATGCCTGTACACGCCTCCTGGGGAATGGGGAGTGGATGTTGTGGTTGGCACCTCTCAGCGGTTTGGTGTCCCATTTGGATACGGGGGTCCTCATGCTGCATTCTTTGCCACCCGCGAGGCTTACAAGCGAGCTATTCCTGGTCGGATTATCGGAGTTTCCAAAGATGCGGATGGGAATGACGCGTATAGAATGGCGCTTCAAACACGAGAACAGCATATAAAACGAGAAAAGGCGACCTCTAATATTTGTACGGCGCAGGTCTTGCTTGCGGTTATGTCAGCTATGTACGCCGTGTATCATGGGCCGAAAGGTCTAACGCAGATTGCAAATAGGGTGAAAGGACTGGCAACTTTATTAGCCCGGGAGTTGCGAAATAATGGTGTGGATGTGGCCCACGGAGAGTCATTTGATACAGTCAGGTTTGAGCCAGGAGATATTCAGAAACTCCATGCAAGAGCAGTAGCAGCAAACGTAAATTTCCGGTATATAGGAGATGCGGTTCAGGTGTCTTTTGATGAGACCCATACACCGGAAGATGTGGAGGCCTTGCTTGAAGTGATTCTTGAGAAGAAAGTGTCGGTGAATCGAAAGCTGGAACTAGTCATTCCGGATCCGCATAAGCGGACTTCACCTTTCCTGACCCATCCCGTCTTTAGTAACTATCATGCCGAGCATGAGATGCTACGTTACATGAAAAGGCTTGAGAACAAAGACCTGTCGCTGGTACACTCCATGATTTCCCTTGGATCATGCACCATGAAGCTCAATGCCACAACTGAAATGATACCTGTAACCTGGCCAGAACTTGCAAATATCCATCCCTTTGCGCCGATTGATCAAACCCAAGGCTACCAACAAATAATTGATGAACTGGGGGCTTGGTTGAAGGAAATTACCGGCTTTGATGGCATCTCCTTTCAACCAAATTCAGGAGCGCAAG
Organism: Cyclobacteriaceae bacterium; assembly: GCA_965242775.1. Classification (GTDB taxonomy): domain Bacteria; phylum Bacteroidota; class Bacteroidia; order Cytophagales; family Cyclobacteriaceae; genus JAWPMT01. The sequence goes on along the minus strand of CBDETI010000024.1, from coordinate 26,685 downwards.
GCGAATATTCTGGATTGATGGTCATCCGTAAATATCATTTGGATCGCAATCAGGAGCATCGTAACGTGTGCTTGATACCTTCCTCAGCGCATGGTACAAACCCTGCCAGCGCGGTAATGGCGGGAATGAAAGTGATCATTGTCAAATGTGACAGTCACGGAAATATTGATCTTGAAGATTTACAGGAGAAAGCGGTTTTGCATAAAGATGACCTGGCAGCTTTGATGGTAACCTATCCCTCCACCCATGGTGTTTTTGAAGAGTCTATCGTCGAGATTTGTGATACCATACATCAACATGGCGGCCAGGTCTATATGGACGGAGCGAATATGAATGCTCAGGTAGGTCTTACATCTCCTGCCCGAATAGGGGCAGATGTCTGTCATTTAAACTTGCATAAAACTTTTTGTATCCCTCACGGAGGTGGTGGCCCAGGAATGGGGCCCATTGGAGTGGCTAAACATTTGGTTCCCTATTTACCTAAAGATCCTAACGAAAAAGATGGTGGAAGCAAAATCACGGCTGTCTCCTCTGCTAACTATGGCAGCGCCAGCATTTTGCCGATCAGCCATGCGTATATCGCAATGATGGGATCTGATGGTTTGAAGAAAGCCACCGAGCTGGCGATTCTCAACGCCAATTACATCAAACATAGGCTGAAAGACGCTTTTCCTGTGTTGTACTCCGGGAAAAACGATACCAACGCACATGAGTTGATTATTGATTGCCGCGATTTCAAATCTGTAGGAGTTGAAGTCGAAGATATTGCCAAACGATTGATAGATTATGGCTATCATGCACCAACTGTGTCATTCCCGGTACCGGGAACGATGATGATAGAACCGACGGAAAGCGAGACAAAAACAGAGCTGGATAGATTCTGTGCTGTCATGTTGGCGATCCGGGCAGAAATTGCAGAAATAGAGAATACCGAAGCAAGTACGGAGGACAATGTACTGAAAAATTCGCCGCACACTTTTCGGGCGGTGGTTTCTGATGATTGGGATAGACCATACAGTCGAGAAAAGGCCGCTTTTCCTTTAGGCGAATTGAGGTACAACAAGTTCTGGCCCGCTGTAAGTCGAATTGACGGTGCCTATGGCGATAGAAATTTGGTATGCAGTTGTCTTCCCGTAGAGGCCTATGAGCAGGAGCAAGCGCCGGTAAACGGTTAGAGGCCACAAGGCGCAGTAATAAAACAGGGCTCCCGGTTAAAAGAGCCCTACTTGCAATAGTTGGTTGAAAAGACATTCTTGTGGAGTGGGCGGCGTTAGTGTCCACTTTTAATAACGTCTTGTATAGGCGAACCTAGATAATTGTCGGTGGCACTCCAATTTGCTAAGTGTCAGTCGGAAAAATCAGTGATTGAGCCGGACTAGTTACAGATTTTTAACCTGAATTGACCCTCTACTGAATTCGCATCATCGAATCGGGCTTGAAGATACCCGCTGATCTGATTGCCAAGAATCTGAGTGATCTCTACAAAACCGGAAGTAGCTTCCAATGTGTTGAGTGAGCCGCCAAGATGAAATCGCATAGAAGCACCATTGAAAGGAAGATTATAACTACCGGTTTCAGTGGGTAATGAAATTGTTAGGTATCGAAAGCCAGTAGCCGCAATGGTACAAGCTTCGTCGGACACTTCTTCGTCTGAGAAATAGGTGATATTATACATTCTTTCCGAGTTGTCCCGGTAAGCGTTCCCAAACTTATTTTTCCACTCACTCCCATCTATTTGCCCAGCTAGAATTGGAGCATCTCTTAGACCATCATCTGTACCACAATCCGTCAGCACGAATAATAGCGTTAGCAGACCGCAATGTAAAAGCACTTTAAAATTTCTCATGACCGGACTTGGAGAGATTTGTGAATAGTTTGGTTCGTTCGACCTCCCACAGGGAATAATTTTTCGGTGAATTCGATATTACCCTGGTGGTCAATGGTGACAACAGTGGAACAGCAGGTGCCGTAGTTAGGCGTTTTTATACAAATAGAGGAGATCGCTTTTTCCCATTCATGGGGTATGCCGGTCGAAGGCAACTCTTCGTCATTAGCCAATTGGTCATCTGCCAGAATGTCGAGCAAAGTTTCATGTGAAAATGAGCTGGAAATGACGTTTTTAAATGCATCTTTCAAACGCGTTACCTTGGGCCAGGGAGTATCCAATAGGGCATTACTGAGTACGTGGACGCCTTGCAGGTCATTCCTAATGTTCTCATAATTCGAAAAATGGGAGCCACCATTTTCGTCATAGAGCATCAGATTGAAACCATTATACTGACCTGAGCCTTTGGCGATTGACTCAATATATTCGCCGGCGGACAGGTCTGTTTTGAGGAAGTTCTTAGTGAGTTCTCCTCGTGTTTTTGCATCTTTTCTGATATTGACAGGGTCACGATAATTTGTTATGGCTGCTAGTCTGCCGCTCCTGTGAACCGCCAACCACGTTCCACCACCTAATAGATCGCGCCCACCAAATATGTCGCCATCATCTTCCCACCACTGAGCTGAGGCAGTTGGCCTTTCAAAAAACTCATCTCGATTGGCCGCCAGTATGAGGCGGTATTTTTCATGATTATTAAAGGATGAAGCTATGATGCACATACACCTGGACCAAATTGCAAAGTTGTCCTAAAAACGAATTAGTGCCTAACCTTAGTTCGTTTGGTGCGTTTTTTTGGTTCCTACCCGTACCATCGTAAATTTGAGTATGGATGTTGCTAGTTTCGGTTTGTTGGTGGTTGGGCTTTTATGTGGGGCAATTATCGGATTCTTGGTATCAAAGCTTCTCGGCAAGAATGACGATCAAGGTCAAAAAGCCACAAGATTAGAAGCTGAGCTCCAGTTTGAGCAAGAGCGGGCTCATCATCACCAACAGGAAATTCAATCATTGAATGATCAATTAAAGAGTGAGCGGGAGAAACTTCTGAAGGTAAATGGCGAAAATGCTACGCTACAGGCCAATTACCAAAACCTTAATGAACGATTGAGTGAGCAGAAACAGGAGGTAGAAAATCTCCAATCCAAGTTCAGCCATGAGTTTAAAAATTTGGCGAACGAGATATTCGAAGAGAAAAGCAAAAAGTTTACAGATCAAAATCGAACAAATCTGGATGAGTTGCTCAAGCCACTAGGAGAGAAACTCACTGATTTCGAAAAGAAAGTAGAACAAACCAACAAGGATTCGCTTGAGCGCAGCGCTGCCCTCCGCGAGCAAATAATAGGTTTACGGGAGTTGAATCAGCGGATGTCCCAGGAAACCGAAAACCTTACCAAAGCACTCAAGGGTGATTCAAGGATTCAAGGTAACTGGGGTGAGGTGGTAATGGAGCGGATCCTGGAGCAATCAGGATTGCAAAAAGATCGCGAATATTTTACGCAAGAGTCCATTACAACCGAGGCAGGAAAGCGCCTGAGGCCTGATGTTATCATTCGATTGCCAGACAATAAGAACCTGGTGATCGATGCGAAAGCCTCGCTGATTTCCTATGAACGGTATGTCAATGCAGAGAATGATGAAGAAAGGGAAGCGCATCTGAAAGAGCACTTATTGTCTGTGAAAACCCACATCAAGAGCCTTTCGCAAAAGAACTATCAGCAACTATTTGAATCCGGTTCCCTTGATTACGTTCTGATGTTTGTTCCAATAGAAGCAGCGTTTGCGCTTATTGTGGAAAAGGGGGGCGAGCTCTACAATGAGGCTCATAACCAGAACATTGTTATCGTAAGTCCTGCCACCCTCATTGCAACTTTGCGAACAGTGGCGTCCATATGGAAACATGAATATCAAAATCAAAATGCCCTCGAAATTGCCCGACAAGGGGGAGCTCTATATGACAAATTCAAGGCATTCGTTGATGACCTGGTCAAAGTGGGCCAATCGCTCAGCAGCACCAAGGCCACTTACGATGATGCGATGAAGAAGCTAGTGACGGGTAAGGATAATCTGGTAAGGAAGACCGAGCGACTCAAAGAATTGGGAGCCAAAGTTTCAAAATCAATGGATCCTAAAGTGTTGAATCGGGCTGACGTGAAGAAAATGTTCCCGGAGGAAACACCCACCTCTTATCAGGCCCCGCAAAAAGACCTTTTTGGTAGCTAGGGGATTGACCTGCTAAATTTGCAGCTTGCAAGTAATTTTTGGATAGACCAGATGGAATTAACAGCAGATAACAAATTGCAGCGAATCATTGTCGTAGGTGACCGGGTACTCATAAAGCCGAAGCAGGAAAATGAAAAGACAGCCACTGGTATCTACCTACCCCCAGGGGTACAGGAAAAGGAAAAGGTACAGACCGGCTACATTGTAAAAGCCGGACCGGGCTACCCAATACCACTTCCTATGTATGAGGACGATGCGTGGAAGCCAGACGAAGAAAAAGTAAAATATGTGCCATTACAAGCGCAAGAGGGAGACTTGGCGATTTTCTTACAGAAAGGTGCTTTTGAGGTAGTTTATAAAGGCGAAAAATATTTTATCGTACCGCAGAGTTCTATCCTCATGCTTGAACGCGAAGACAATCTTTATTGACGGTCAAGTAGCGCAAACTCCTTCGCGAAATAGGTCAGGATAATATCTGCGCCTGCTCTTTTGATGGAAGTAAGCACTTCCAACATGCCCGCTTCAGGATCCAACCAGCCATTTTGTCCTGCAGCTTTGATCATGGAGTATTCTCCGGAGACATTGTATGCTGCGATGGGTACCGGAAAATTTCGTTTTAATTCCCCGATGATATCCAAAAAAGCCAGGGCCGGTTTGACCATCAGGATATCAGCGCCTTCATTATAGTCTAGCTCCGCCTCAATAATGGCCTCAGCCCTGTTTGCGGGATTCATCTGGTAGGTTTTTTTGTCGCCATGTTTAGGAGCAGAATCCAGTGCGTCGCGAAAAGGACCGTAAAACGCGCTGGCATACTTGGCTGTATAGCTCATGATACCCACCTCTTGGTATTCGTTGCGATCCAAAACCTCACGTAAATACCCAACCCGACCGTCCATCATGTCGGAGGGCCCGATCATGTCAATACCTGTGTCTGCTTGAGCCAAAGCCATTTTGCCCAGTACTTCGAGGGTTTCGTCATTCAATATTTTTCCATCCTCGACGATGCCGTCGTGACCATCGGAACTATAAGGGTCCATTGCCACATCGGTCATGATCATTGTCTCCGGAAATTCGGACTTGATTGTTTTCAGCGCCTGTAGATAAAAGAAATTGCTGTCATAGCTTTTGGTTGCGAACTTGTCTTTGTGACGTTCGTCGACCACCGGAAAAATGTCAAAACCCTTGATGCCTAGTTCCAGGCAGGAGTCTATTTCCTTCAGCATCTCATCCAGAGATAGCCGGAATATGCCTGGCATAGAATCGACTTCTACGCGTTTTTTTTCCCCCTCGAGCAGAAATAGTGGAAATATTACATCGTCAGTGCTTAGTTGGGTTTCCTGCACCAAATCCCTGATCGATTGGGAGGCTCGATTTCTTCTGGGCCTGCGCATAGTGCTATAATTTAAGAATCTTCGGTTTCCGTGTCTAAGTTCGCCCAATCAGCTGCAGGAGGCAAAAGTTTCTCAAGGATCTTGACACCAAAATACACCACACTACCTGCAAGGACGAACGCAATGATAGAAATTGAAAGAGAGGGAGAGAAATCATAAATAGATTGAAGCTGATCATTGCCAATGTACAATCCCCCAAATGCGAGCAAATTGTTCAGCATATGCACCAAAATGCAGGGGATCAATGATCGGGTGCGATAGTATAGCCAACCCAGGAGCAGTCCGACCAGAGCGGCGCCGATGAATTGCCACGGGTTCAGGTGCACTGCGCCGAAGATCAGGGCCGAGTGAAGGATCGCCTTTTTTGGATGAAAGTTTCGTAGAAAGCCCTCCAGGACAATCCCTCGAAAAACAACCTCTTCCATGATCGGAGCTGCCACCACAATCATAAGAAATGTGGGTAGATCTTTGTCCAGGTCCGGAAATAGAAACTCCGCCACCCAATCGGGCACAGGGATTGACGTCACAATAGGGTCCAGGACCAATATGACCGCCGGAACCATGGCTATGAGAGTGAGAAACACACCGATCTTTATTTGACCCATATTGCCAACCACCTGAATCAATCGGTTTTGAGATTTCCTAAGTGCCAGCAATACCAGGAACAACATGCTTAGGACATAAACCAAAAACATACTCATGGAAGAAAAACTTGCCTGATCTCCAATGAATGGCAAAACCACAAACGTGGCCAGAATGGTTGACAAAATCAGCCATCCGATGAGACCATAACCTTGGCCCAGAGAAGGATAAGATTTCATTTACTGTAGTATGATTTTAAAAATTTGGCCATTTCTTCCTGCCAACCAGCCTATTCCGGAAGGATGAAGGTCTGCGACCCAAAGGTTTTGGGTTGTAAGGTTGGTCCAGCTTTGGCCCCGATCAAAGGTAATATCGGCACCATTGGGGCCGCAAGCAACGGCAATATCTCTTCGCCGGTATCGGATGAAATCACTACCATAAAATGGACCGTTAGTCATGGGTCGACTTGTCAACTCCCATGTTTTGCCAGCGTCGCTAGTGAACGCCACATTTTCAGTGAAACCGTCGGTATTTGTCAGGTCACCGCCAGCAATTAGTCCGTCCCGGCTATTTCTAAAATGAATGGAGGTTATCCCCGCGAAATCTCCTTTGACAATTGGGGCATCGAATACCTCCCAGCTTTCACCATAGTCACGTCCTCTCAAAACCCGCGCACTTCCACCGGCACCCGTACCTACCCAGGCAACACCACCTTTGCCCACGTCGATGCAGCTTCCGCTGGATGCAAAGCCGCCCTCTCCGTCGTTAGCATCTGGTAAGACTTCACCCGGTATGCGCTCCCAGTTTTGACCTCCGTCGCTTGTCTTCAACAGGTAGGGTTTCCCGTCGAAAGAATCCCCATAAGCCAGACCTCTATCCGCATTCCAGAAGGCAATACTGTTGAGGAAACCTTCCTCGTGTGGCATAATAAACCTGGTTTGCCACCCTTCGGAAGTATCGAAGGTGAGTATCTGCGAATTAGCTCCTTCGCCGCTAGCCAAAACCACAATTGATTCATTGTCGAAAGCATGAATATCTCGAAATTGAAAGGTATCGATCTCAGGATGTTGGAATTTGTCCCAACTATCCCCACCGTCGAGGCTTCTCAATAGCGTCGAATTTGTGCCACTAAGCCACAACTGGTCATCGCCGGTAAGAGCTATCCCGATAAAAAGCGATTCACTAGGGGCTTTCTTCTCTTCCATCGAGAAGGATATAGGTCCGGAGGAGCTCCCACAACCCAGGAGGATTGCGGCCAGCGTCAGAATATTCAGGTATTTTATCAATTGATAGTAAAGGTCAGTAATACATCGTTCGCCAACTTGTCACTCTTTCCAGGAGCATGATCAAAAGCATGCTTAAGATTGTTTCCAGCTAAGTCCTCGAGTCGCGATTCAATAAAAATATGATATTCACCCTTCTGAAAGGTAGAATTTGGTCGGAAAACCCATTTTCTTTCGTTTTCGGTGGTCACGATTTCACCTTCGATGCGTTCATCAGCGGATTGAACAACCAACGCACTCCGGAGTAACAGGTAATCCATTGGCTCGTCAAATGCCAGCACGATTTCGTCATACCGGTGGTTCACAATTCGCCATGCCCTGGCGTTTAGAGGAAGCCGGTCCGGGGAAGTCATTGTGAATTTTTTTTGTCTCGTGGTTGAGAGCATTTGACCATTGATGTCCCGCCAGAGCGAATCGATCTTCAGCGTGTAGGATCGACCTGCTTCCAAGGGTTTTCCCAGACGCCTGTTTCGTTCCAGGTCTCTTTTGACACGACCAGGATCCAGCCAAAGTGTGAGTACTTTACCGTCTTCTGACCAAAGTTCCGGTGTTAACTCCAGATGCGGAGTGATGAGCTGCCCCTTGTCCGAAAAGAAGCTGATATGATCATAAGCTACATTTTGTTGCATGGGGCGAGAAAACACCAGGTGTATTTTTAGCAAATTCTCCGGTAGTATGGAATCCCGAGGGTAAATGCCGAGTAACTCCGGACGTTCTGTTGTCAGCTGATTGGGCCGGAAGGTGGCAAGCTTGATATGATTTGCCCAAAGTTCGTATTGCAAATTGGGGTCAAAAGGCAAGTAGGGAGTGAAGAGTGTGTCGCGACCCTGGATACTTTTTTTGCCGTGAATACTAACTTTTTGGCCTTGCAAACGCACTTCTGTGTCGTAATAGGGTAGTTTGACACTGGTGGCCTTGCCTTGGCTGTAGATAAGCTCCTGCGAAGTGCCTTTTAAAAAAAGAAGGCCGGCAATCAAAATAAATACCGGCCTGTAGATTCTAATCGTTGATCTTGCTACAGCCACCTGTCGGTTTGGGTTCGAAGGTTCAGTTTGCCATCACCCAGGCGTTGCAACATGAGAAAGCTATTTTGATTTAACTGATCTAGCTGTTGCACATTCACAAATGGAAGTGCCACAAAATCTACTCCCGCTGTACCGGAACGCTCCCCGATAGGTTCGGTTAGGGATTCTTTGAAAGCTGACATTTTCTCATAACTTATTTTCATGAGCGCCCGACTGGAATTGGCCAACAAGAGATAGCTTTTTCCGCCTTTGTTCATAGTGATCATGTCCAGGGGCGTGTTCCAGTTGCCAAGTTCGGCAATCGTTCGGCCCTTGACATGTTGCCCCGCTATGAGGGTGCGCATTGGGAAAACAACCAGTGGGGTACAGGTGTAGCTAGCAATAATGTGAGGTTCCCCTCCCAAGATGGTAGGCGTAAAAGTCTTGATGGGGGAATGCGTTTCGTACTGACCGTGAGCCACATGATAGATTTCCAACGACGATTGCCGTTGCTCACCTTCAAAAGGGAAGTAGATACTTCTGAAAGTAGATCCAAATTCTTCATTGGATAGTCCTGATACCATGATCTGCCCGTTGTAGTAATTCAGGTCAGAGATGGCCCATTTCCTTAAAGGACGACCTCTTCTATCCGCGGCATCTTCCGCCACAGGCTTGTTGATAGTCACCTCCGAAAAAGAGATATCTTCCAAACTCATTACTGCAAATTCCCCGCCTTCCAATGTCAAAAGTACGGGTGTGCCGCTGCTATGATGAACTGCAAAATACACCTTCTTAGACTTGGGATTTACGGCCATGTCCTGGATTGTGATATTTTCTGGGCTCGTGCCAAGCAGGGAGGCTATAGCCTTATCAACCTCCGCCAGTTCTATTTTCTCTACCTGGGTTGACTGATTATCCTTCGTATCTATAGCCCAGATTTTTGCGGAACGTGAATCCCCAACAAATAGGATACCTTCAGGACCAAAATCCAGTGCGTTGATGGACTGGATCTGCGGAGACCCAACTACAAAATTCTTGGTCAAATCTTTCGGCTCAGTACCGGTTGTACTCATTGCCGTCAGACAGGCTAGCGTGCAAGCAAGGGTAAGTAATCGTTTCATGGGTTTATCGTTGATGGATAAAGTTAACAATCCAACACCCAATAACCCATGATGATTCTCTTAGTTCTACCTCTTAAACTCCCTGAGTGTCTTGTCGATGATATCGCAGCAATCATGCAGTTGCTCTTCCGTCATAACCAGCGGCGGGGCAAACCGGATGATATTACCATGTGTTGGCTTAGCCAATAATCCGTTTTCCTTCAGCGCAACACAAATATCCCAGGCTGTGGAGCTGTCAGGAGTGTCATTGATTAGAATTGCATTTAAGAGACCTCTACCTCTCACCGCATTGACCAGGTCAGACTTCTCGATAATTACTTCCATCCGCTCACGGAACAACACGCCTAATTTATAGGCGTTTTCGGTCATTTTCTCATCTCTCAATGCATCTAGTGCTGCCATAGCCACGCGACAAGCCAAAGGGTTACCGCCGAATGTGGAACCATGTTGTCCAGGCTTAATGGTCAGCATGATATCGTCGTTGGCCAAAACGGCTGAGACGGGCAGTACGCCGCCGGAAAGGGCCTTCCCAAGGATAAGGACATCAGGTTTTACATTGTCATAATCGCAACATAGTAATTTGCCGGTGCGTCCGATTCCGGTTTGTACTTCATCGGCGATAAAAAGCACTTCATTGGAATCGCAAAGTGCTCTTACCGTTCTTAAAAACCCCTCGTCAGGTACCATTACCCCGGCTTCCCCCTGGATAGGTTCGATCAATACTCCGATTACATTTTCTTTAATAATTGCCGCCTCAAGTGCTGCAGCGTCATTGTAAGGTATTTTCAGAAAGCCTGGAGTGTAGGGTCCAAAATTCTTTCGGGCGTCCTCATCATTGGAGAAGGAAATAACAGTGGTAGTCCTTCCGTGGAAGTTCTGATCAAAAACGATGATCTGCGCTTCATTTTCGGCTACTCCTTTCTTCTCGTAACCCCATTTTCGGGCCAGTTTAATGGCTGTTTCGACACCTTCCACGCCGGTATTCATAGGGAGCACCCGGTCAAAGCCAAAGTATTCGGTTACGTATGCTTCGTATTGTCCGAGTACATCGTTATAAAAGGCCCGTGACGTTAATGTGAGCAAGTCGGCCTGTTCCTTAAGTGCGCCTATAATCTTCGGATGACAGTGTCCTTGATTTACGGCACTGTAGGCCGATAGGAAGTCATAATACTTCTTACCTTCAACATCCCAAACATGCACACCTTCTCCTCGGGCTAACACTACCGGTAGCGGGTGATAGTTGTGTGCTCCTTTTTCGTTTTCCAGTGCAATCAAATCCTGGCTTGTCAATGTTGATTCGTGCATCATCTCTGTAGCTATCTTTGGGGTGAATAAAACTTTCTACTTAAACATCTGTTTGTAACCTCAAAATTACCATTTAGCGACAAGACTTTATCATAATTCACGTGATGTCACAAAAAGATAAGAAGGGAACTGAAGAGGAAGATTTCTACTATACGCCGGAGGGGTTTGTGGTATTTACAGCAACTTATCATAAGAAAAGAGGTTACTGTTGCAAAAACGGCTGCAGACATTGCCCCTATGGCTATAAAATAAAGTCATAATTATTTTGAATTCGGAAGCAAATGGCGATATTTGCGTTCCATTTTTCAAAATGCTTGAGTAATGTCCAAAGTTTGTCAGATTTCAGGGAAGCGGCCGATGGTAGGAAACAATGTTTCCCACGCGAACAACAAGACAAAGAGAAGATTCTATCCCAATCTTCAAACAAAGAGGTTTTATATCCCTGAAGAGGATAAATGGATCACTTTGAAAGTATCTACGCAAGTGCTTAGAACAATAAACAAGATTGGTATCACTGCCGTCCTGAAAAAAGCCAGGGCGAATGGAAATACCTTAGTATAATATTTATCGGGTTAAACGATGGCGAAGAAAGGAAACAGAATTCAGGTTATTCTTGAGTGCACCGAACATAAGGAATCGGGCATGCCTGGGACTTCAAGATACATTTCTACTAAGAATAGAAAGAACACCCCTGAAAGATTGGAGCTCAAGAAGTATAATCCAATTCTTAGAAAGTATACAGTTCACAAAGAAATCAAATAAGACATGGCTAAGAAAGTTGTTGCAACCCTTAAGCAGCCTGGTGGAGCGAAATTTGCCAGAGTGATCAAAGCTGTGAAGTCTGAGAAAACGGGCGCTTACACCTTTAAAGAGGAAATGGTGCCTGAAGGAGAAGTAAAAGAAGTCCTCAACAGGAAATAATTCTAATTAAGACAATATTAGAAGGCTATCCGGGGAACTTGATAGCCTTTTTTATTTGTATTCAGGAGAGCTGGCGAGCGCATTCTTGCCGGGTTGAATACCTTTAAGTTCCAAATCACCGCAAAATGAGTTTTCTCGGAATATTCTCAAAAGAAAAAAAGGCGTCGCTAGACAAAGGCCTGGAAAAGTCAAAGACAAACTTCTTCAATCGGTTAAGTAAAGCGGTTGTCGGAAAGTCGAAAGTAGACGATGAGGTACTTGACGAGTTGGAGGAGGTGCTGATCTCGTCGGATGTGGGTGTTGACACCACCGTTAAGATTATCGAGCGCATCGAGGAGCGCGTTTCAAGAGACAAATACCTTAGTACTTCCGAACTGAATGTGATTTTACGCGAGGAAATTGCTGCCTTACTGGCTGAGAATAACTCGGCAGACCTGGCCGATTTCGACGTACCCAATGTCGATGGACCCTACGTCATCATGGTGGTGGGTGTCAATGGTGTAGGCAAAACGACGACCATTGGCAAACTGGCAGCCCAATTAAAATCGCTCAACAAAAAAGTAGTGCTAGGGGCTGCGGATACTTTCAGGGCCGCGGCCGTGGATCAGCTAATTATGTGGGGTGAACGCGTCGGTGTAGAAGTGGTTTCGAAGGGAATGAACACGGATCCCGCCTCCGTAGCTTTTGAGACTGTCAAAAGGGGAGTGGACTTGAATGCAGATGTCGTTATCATCGATACGGCAGGCAGATTGCATACCAAGGTTAACTTGATGAACGAACTGACCAAGATCAAAAAGGTAGTTCAGAAATTTATTCCGACGGCACCTCATGACGTAATGCTGGTATTGGATGGAAGCACCGGCCAAAATGCTTTCGTTCAAGCAACGGAGTTCACGAAGGCTACCGATGTGACTTCCCTAGCCATCACCAAGTTAGATGGTACCGCCAAGGGAGGTGTAGTCATTGGTATATCAGAGCAATTCAAAATACCTGTGAAGTACATAGGTGTGGGAGAAAAAGTAGAAGACCTTCAGGTTTTTAACAAGGCCGAGTTTGTTGATTCTTTCTTTGGCTAATTCAAGCCTTCTCTAATCCCAGACTAGAAGGGATTCACTTTTCGCGAGACTTCCATTACGGATTCCTTCATTTTAGTGCCTGCTTTTACCACTGTGTCCCATCCGTCTTTAACAGTGTTGATTCCGGCATTTTTGGTAGCTCGGAGAATGGCTCCAATGAAGTCCGCAGAGGAGGAAACGGCAATTTTTCGCAACATTGCACTTGCCTCCTTCAATGTGCTCTTCCGTATTTCCGCTTTCGTGGAGATTGACAATTGTCCGCAATATTTTTTAGTTAAAACCCCCACCCGAAGTGCCAGGAAACAATTGGTAGTACCCTCGAGTAAGGAGTCCATAATGATAGTGGTGGCCTGACCCACCACTGGCACGGACCGCCCACCCGAATTTCTTGCGATGGAAGTTATGATGGGTTCAATGTGCTTCGTAAGGTCTATATCCTCTATTTCGGAGGCGAGAAATGCCGTAGCTCCAATATTGCCATATAGGTACAGTAATTCTCGAGGTGAGGGCTTTTGATAATAAACATGAGCAATCTTCCAGACCATTCGCACCTGTGTGAGGAATACCGTGAAAGCATCCAATTTGCCGTTTTGGGAAATGGCCGTGGTAAGAAAAATGGTTTGTGCTGTACTGGTTAGAATCTTATCCGCTTCCGTATCGAGCACGGCAATAGCTTGGGGAAGGTCCTCTATTTCTTTGGGCGCAGCGCTTTCCCTGATCAGTATTTTGTTGGATTTCAACCGTGCCAGCAGCCGTTTCTTGTACATGCCCAGTTGACGGTCATTCGTGGCGGGCTTTAGTGGTTTGGGCAGCTTGAAATAGATAACAAAAGGGCTTATCAGCAATCCTGCGATCAGTATTAGTAAAATCGCGAGAACAATTTTCCCGAAGAGCGGATTCAAATCGGAAGCCATTAAATAAATCCCTGAGACCTGATTCACAAGGAAGAGAATGAACCCGAGACTTAGTAATGCCACGATGGGGATAGCCAGCTTTCGTAGTGCCTGAATCATCGGTTTTTGAAATTGTTCCTTCCTGATTTTACGGCTGCGAAGCTGTCAGGTTGAAGCCTAAAATGAATTGTGGCAAAGTCCCGTTCTATTCGGATATCCGTACAAACCCCGTATTGGTAGGTATAAAAATTGTCTCCTTCAGGCGACTGGAATTTGTACTGGTGTTCGCCGGTTTTTTCGAAGGTAAAGTGAATGCCGTAGTATTGAGAAAATACTTTTTGGCCATTTTCGGGCTCCTGGGTGTATATTTTCGTGACCGTGTATTTAATCTCTTTATCATCAATGGGTTCTTTTGTACCGTTGATGAGCAGGTCATAACCATTGGCGGATTTGGAAATTGATGCCTCATTCTCCTTGAATCCGATCATCTCGTTTTTGACCCAACCTTTGGTCAGTATGCCGTCCACGAAGGTTTCTTCGTTAATAAAGTTCACTTTCAATGAGACCAGAAACCGAAACTCCATGTTGCTCTTAACTTGAAAAAAAGCCTCACTTTCTCCCTCATTTCGTACCATGATGTCCATACCTCCCACGATTTTACCCTTTCTAAGGGCATCGTAATGCAGGCTTTGGCCATGGGAAATGCCCGCTGAAAGACATATCAGTGCAAGTACGGCGGTGGTTTTCAAGAATTGCATTCCAAGTCAAACTAAAACTTCAGGTACTGTGTACCTTCTGTTATAAAGACAAAATAAAAATATTAAGTTTCCTCCAGAGGAGCGCATTTTTTCAGCAAAAGCATCATCGCTGGAGGCGGCTACCCCAATGTTAGTTTCCATCAGTCCTAAGGGGCCGATTGGTTTAAATAGTTTACATGAAATCCCAAAATATAAAGTTTACAAGTGCGGCAGGTCACCTGCTGGCTGGCAGAATTGATTTCCCGATTACAGGTACGCCAAAAGCCTTCGTGCTTTTCGCCCACTGTTTCACATGCGGTAAAAACCTGCTTTCTGTGGATAACATTAGTCGGGCGCTCACCTTGGAGGGTTTTGCTGTATTAAGGTTTGATTTCACCGGGCTGGGGCAAAGCCAGGGCGATTTTGCAGATTCTAACTTCACATCCAATCTCGAGGACCTAAAAGTTGCCTATGACTACCTGGAAGAACATTTTCAAGCACCTCAAATAATGATGGGTCATTCCTTGGGAGGTGCGGCGGTCCTCCACATTAGTGCTGGTTTGCCTGCAGTGAATGCGGTCGTCACCATTGGCGCTCCGGCAACACCTGCCCACGTTAGGCATTTGTTGCAGCGTGATACGAACCAATTGGAGTCAGAGGGGCAGGCTGAGGTGAACATTGGCGGCAGGCCATTTTTGATAAAAAAGCAGTTCCTTGAAGATTTAGATAAAAATGACTCCTCCGACCCGATCCGCAATCTCGGTAGGGCACTGCTCATTATGCATTCTCCTCAAGACCAGATTGTGGGGATCGACAATGCAACCGATATTTATTTAAAGGCGCAACATCCCAAAAGCTTTATCACCCTGGATGGTGCAGATCACCTTTTGCTTAGGGAGCAAGATTCCCGGTATGTGGGAGCCGTAGCTGCTTCCTGGGCTTCCAGGTACATAAATGCAGCGTCAGAGTCTGAGATACCACCCGAAGGAGAGGTTTGGACTCGATTGAAAGGAGATAGCTTTACTACCGAGATAATCGCCGGAAGTCACCGGATGTTGGCAGACGAACCAAAAAGTGTGGGAGGTAAAGACCTGGGGCCCTCGCCGTACGGGTATCTTCTATCGGCGCTAGGGGCCTGCACCACCATGACATTAAAAATGTATGCTAACCACAAAAAGATCAAACTGGATTCAGTGGAAGTTCAACTAACTCACGACAAGGTGCATATGGTGGATGGTGAAAACAGTGAAAGGCCTGGAGGAAAAATTGATCAGATCACAAGAAAAATAAAGATCGAAGGAGAAATGACAGAGGAACAACGGCGCAGGATGATTGAGATTGCAGATCGGTGCCCAGTTCATAAAACCCTGGAAGGAAAACCGATCATACTCACTGAAAGTCTGGATGATTAAGAAAATATAGGCCGGGCATTGCACCCGGCCCCTGCTCTAGGCTGACAACAGCAAATAGCCCAATCGGGAGTAAGAATCCTCGATCGAGTTTCCATAGCGTATATTGTATTTAAGAAAATGGATCAATTCATTGATGTTGTTGAGGTTTTTGGTGAAGACCGTAATCAATCGCTTTAGTACGTACTCCTTTTTGTCCGTCAACATATTGGTGGACATCAACTTTCGCGTCAACCCATAAATGAGTTGGTATACGCGGAATGGATCCTTTGGAAGTTTGTTTTTCAAGGCCAGGAATGCTGACTTGTTTCTCTTCACCTGCTTCTCATTTAAATTCAAGTAGGCAAGTTCCTTGTTGAGGTAATCAATATCCAATTCGTCTATTTTGCCCTGGGCAAAAGCGACTTTGATGAGGTTTCTGATGTCTTTTCGTTCCCCACCAAAGAATTTTCTTATCGCGTCTATCATTATCAGAAATGTTTAAAAGGTTCAATTATTTATACGAATAGTCATATAAATGTAACCAGCAGGAAGCGGCAAAATGTCAGGATCTGGACTTTTTGATTTCTGCTAACAGAACACCAAAGATCACTACTGCACCACCAATCAATTGCAGCGGAGCTAGTCGTTCGCTCAGGAAAATATAAGAGAGGACTATCGTTGAAATAGGTCCCAGCGTGCCGAAGATGGCAAATTGATTGGCACCGATGTTTTTTATTGCCAGGGATACCAGATAGGAAGGAATAATTGTGGAGACTATCGCCATGAGTAGCCCATAGCCATAAACGGGTCCCGGTAGCATCAGTAAAGTTGAGAAGTCGTTGACTTGCACGGTGTAGTGAATAATCACCAGTGAGCATGAAACGGTCATACAATAGGAGGTGAACCTGGTGGCTCCAACTTTTGGGATGATCCAACCACTTCCGACGATATAAGAAGCATAGCTCAGGCTGCTTAGAAATATTAGAATTGCCCCAAGGGTCACATTTTCGTTTTGATGTCGGACGAGTTCGGGCATAAATACCAGCAGAATACCTGTATATGACAATAGTAACGCCAATCCCTGCCCGCGACTGATCTTCTTTTTCAGGAACAGAAAAGAGAGCAGAACTACAAGCGTGGGATAGGTAAAAAGAATCAATCGCTCGACGCTGGCTTTTACATACTTCAACCCCAGAAAGTCCAGGTAGCTTGCGAGGTAGTAGCCAAAAAACCCCGCCAGAAAGATGTATAAGTATTCTCTTGAGGCCAGCGCTGATCCCTTTCTATGGCTCACAACCATCGCCAAATAAAAAGGCAACGCGAACGCCATGCGAAGTAAAAGTAGGCTCACAGGATCTATGTCGTGAGCATAGGCAAGCTTGACGAATACGGCTTTGGTGGAGAAAAAAAGCACCCCAAGGATGCCGAAGGTAATAGCTACTGCCCTACTGTTCACGGGTGTCTGGCGTGCCACTCTCTGCCGTGACTGGGCTTACCTCAGTTTCCTTTTCTTCTTTGAAGAAACTCTTCTGCCAAATAAGAATAATGGTAATTGCCACGAAAATGGATGCATCGGCAATGTTGAAAACAGGCCACAGAGCCATATATTTCCCACCCATAAAAGGGATCCAATCGGCCAGGCGCCCCTCCCAAATGTCGATATAAAACATATCCACTACCTGACCATAAAACCAGGGTGTTGGGGCATCATAAGGTGCATTATCCAATAGTACCCCGTAGAAGATGCTGTCAATCAGATTTCCTATTGCTCCTCCCAAAATCAGGCCTACACAAACAAGGAAACCTCGCGGTGCTTCTTTTTTGTACATCATGTACAAATAGTAACCAATAGCAAACATGGCGAGAATTCGAAAAACAGTAAGAACGATCTTGCTGTTCTCAATCGGCAATTCCATACCGAAAGCCATTCCCGGATTGGTGAGATAGTGTAGTTTGAACCAGTCACCGAAAATTTGGATCTGCCCCCGGGAACCCATCTGCATATTGAAATGCACAATCATTTTGACGATTTGATCGACAATGATCACACTTAAACTTATCAGATAAAAGGGCAATACTCCCCACTTCTTTTCTCTCATCGTCCTACTTAGTTTTTCACCACTTTCAGGGCCACACGAAACTCAATCCCATCTATATCAACAGGCTGCATATCCACCCCATTTCCCAAAATTATAGACAAAGCTTGTGTTTCTTTTTGTATATAATCCTCATGGGCCTTCATTGCCTCCTGAACCATTTCATGGTTGCTTTGGTAAATTAATTCAATCTTGTCCTGGACTTCAAGTCCTTGATCCTTTCTTAAGTTTTGAACCCGATTCACAATGTCTCTGGCTAAACCTTCTTTACGGAGGTCATCAGTGAGAGTTATGTCCAGGGCCACGGTAAGCCCATCCTCGCTTGCTACCAGCCAACCAGGGATGTCCTCTGAAGATATTTCCACGTCCTCCAGGGTTAAAGTGATCTTTTCCTGGTCAAGTACAAATTCAAAATGTTGTTCCCGTTCAAACTTTTTGATGCCTTCCTGATCCAGTTGATTGATCTGTGAGGTCAACAATTTCATTTTGGGGCCAAACTTCGCACCCAGTTTTCTAAAATTGGGTTTTATTTTCTTCACCAGTACCCCTGAGTCATCAGTTAGGTATTCGACCGTTTTCACGTTGGTCTCAGAAATGATCAGGTCCTGTACCATTTGCAGTCGCTCTCTTTCCTGGTCAGAGGCGACCGGTATCATGATCTTTGTCAAAGGCTGGCGGACCTTTATTTTCTCTTTTCGACGAAGAGAGTGCACGAGGGAAGAGGCAGCTTGCGCGAGATGCATTCTGGTTTCCAATTCCAGATCGATGCATTGTGATTCGGGACGAGGAAAATCTGCCAGGTGCACAGATTCAACATTTTCAAATTTGCTTACCTCGTTTAGGTCCCTAAAAAGCTTTTCGGCATAAAATGGAGCAACTGGTGCCATCAATTTGGCCACTGTTTTCAGGCAAGTGTACAATGTTTGGTAAGCGGCTTCCTTGTCTTTGGTCAAATCACCGACCCAAAACCGTTTTCTGTTTAATCTCACATACCAATTGCTGAGATCATCCGTGACAAAATTTTGAATGGCCCTCGCTGCTTTGGTAGGCTCATATTGATCGAAGCTCTCATCTACCTGGCCGATCAGACTGTTAAGGCGGCTTAAAATCCAGCGGTCGCTTTCAGTTCGCTCTGAAAGTGGAATTGAGCCGCTGCTAAAGTCAAAACCGTCAATATTGGCATACAGAGCGAAAAATGAATAGGTGTTTGAAAGTGTACCAAATAATTTTCGCTGCACTTCCACTACTCCGTCCAAATCAAACTTCAGGTTATCCCAAGGGTTGGCGTTGGCAATCATATACCATCTGGTAGGGTCCGCACCATATTTTTTGAGAGTATCAAACGGATTGATGGCATTGCCCAGGCGCTTAGACATTTTATTACCATTCTTGTCCAATACCAAACCTGTCGAGACCACATTTTTGAAGGCCACATTGCCTTTAAGCAATACTCCGATGGCATGTAGTGTGAAAAACCAGCCTCTTGTCTGGTCTACACCCTCGGCAATGAAATCCGCCGGAAAATTGGCATCGAATATCGAGTGATTCTCGAATGGGTAATGCCATTGTGCGTAAGGCATAGCGCCTGAATCAAACCAAACGTCAATCAAATCCGGCTCTCTTCTCATAGATTGGCCGCTTTTGGAGACTAAGATGATATCGTCGACATACGGGCGATGAAGGTCGAAATCGTCACCAATACCCTCAGACATCAATCCCGCGTCGACGGCTTTTTTTACTTCCTCCTGCAATTCCGCAACGCTTCCAATGCACTTCATCTCCTTTCGGTCCTCACTTACCCATATCGGAAGCGGCGTTCCCCAGTATCGAGACCGACTCAGATTCCAGTCGACCAGATTCTCCAGCCAGTTCCCAAACCTGCCTGTGCCGGTAGATGCAGGTTTCCAGTTGATGGTTTTGTTCAGTTCAACAAGCTGATCTTTCAGTGCCGTGGTTTTAATGAACCATGAGTCCAATGGATAATACAACACAGGTTTGTCCGTCCTCCAGCAATGTGGATAACTGTGCTCGTATTTCTCGACTTTAAAAGCCTTGTTATCTTCTTTCAACTTGATGGCGATCAGCACATCTGTGGGTTTGAAGTTGGGATCAGCCTGGGTGGCATCGTCGTAATATTCGGCTTTGACAAACTTCCCCGCAAAATCCGTCACTTCGTCCACGAATCGGCCTTGCTTGTTAACCAGTGGTACTTCACGACCTTCATCGTCAAGTACAAGGACTGACGGTACCCCTGCCTGCTGAGTTACCCGAAAATCGTCTGCCCCGAAAAGTGAAGCTGTATGTACTACGCCGGTACCATCTTCGGTGGTCACAAAGTCTCCGGCAATTACCCGAAATGCATTGTTTTCCAGGTTTTCATTGGTTACATAGGGCATAAGTTGCTCGTAGCGTATTTCTACGAGTACTTTTCCTTTAAAATCTTCACCGATCTGGTAGGGGATCAGCTTTTGTCCGGCCTCGTAATCGTCCAGCCTCAGTTCCCGGGCTTTTTCAGGGAAGAATTTTCCTACCAAATCCTGAGCTAAAACCACGGATACGGGTAAGTGCGTATACGGGTTGAAGGTTTTGACCTTCACGTAATTAATGTTTTCGCCGATCGCCAAAGCGCAGTTGGACGGCAATGTCCATGGTGTGGTGGTCCAGGCAAGTATTCTGACGTCTTCTTGCTCCTCATCGAAAAGGAAAGCGGATCGCTCGTCTTTCCTGACCTTAAATTGCGCTACTACCGAGGTGTCTTTGACATCCCGATACGTACCCGGTTGGTTGAGCTCGTGTGAGCTGAGACCGGTGCCAGCTGCCGGCGAATAGGGTTGAACTGTATAACCCTTGTACAGTAGACCTTTGTCAAACAATTCCTTAAGAATGGCCCACAGTGACTCTATATAATCTCTTTTGAAGGTGATGTATGGATCATCCAGATCGACCCAATAACCCATTTTTCGGGTCAGATCATCCCACTGGTCCTTAAACTTCATCACGGCCTCGCGGCATTTGGCATTGTACTCCTCAACAGAGATCTTTTTGCCAATATCATCCTTCTTGATACCAAGCTCCTTCTCTACCTGAAGCTCCACGGGGAGGCCATGAGTATCCCATCCACCCTTTCTTTTCACCTGAAAGCCTTTTTGAGTCTTATAGCGGCAGAAGATGTCTTTGATAGTTCGGGCCATCACATGATGGATACCAGGCGTTCCGTTAGCCGAGGGTGGTCCTTCATAGAATGTGAAGGTCTCCGCACCTTCTCGGGAGGAGACCGACTTGTCAAATATGGCCTCGTCTTCCCAAAATTTCAGGACCTCTTCGGCTACTTGGGAATAGTTGACTTGCTTATACTCAGGATATTTCGCCATTTCTCGGAAAGGATTTCCTAATTCTTGATGGATTGCGTTTTGTTTTTGTTCTTCTGCTGACCATTCTCACTCAGGACAATTTTGCTGGTAGCATCAGATTTGCGATCAGCATCAAATTGAAGCAGCAATGCGGGAAGAATAATGACATTGGTCAGCATCGCAATCAAAAGTGTGATGGATGTCAATTTTCCCAAGGCGATGGTCCCCCCAAACTGCGAAAATGAGAAGATCACGAAGCCGAAAAACAGGATGATCGAAGTATAGATCATACTAGATCCTGTTTCCCTGATACTTGTCGCCACTGCCTGGGAGGCATCGTTTCCATTTCCTGCCATTTCCTGCCGATACTTGGCCAAAAAATGGATGGAATCATCTACTGAAATGCCAAAGGCAATACTGAATACCAAGGCGGTTGATGGTTTCAGTGGTATACCAAAATAACCCATAATTGCGCCGGTCATCAACAATGGAATCAGGTTGGGAATGAGTGAGATAACAATCATTTTCCCCTTCTTGAATAATACCGCCATGATGATGGCAATGATGAAGAAAGCGATGATCATGGAGGTGATCAGGTTTTCTATCAAAAACTTGTTGCCCTTGATAAACAGGTAGGTAGTGCCAGTAATGTCGGCCTTAAGTTTTCCTTCTGCTCCGAAATATTCATTGATTTTCGGCCGAACAACTTCATTGACCAGGGAGTCCATCCTGTTGGAGCCAATATCCGCCACCTTTAAAGAGACGCGAATGATTTGCCCTGTGGAATCGACAAATGATCGTGAAAGCTCCTCCTGTTCGGCGTTGCCATCCAAATACCTCAGGATCAGTGATCGCTCTCGATTGGTCGGGAGGGAATAAAAGGAAGGCAGGTCATTATAATAAGCTTGCTTTGCCGCCTTGATGAAAGTAACTACGGATATGGGTTGAGAGATGTATTCGATCGAGTCAAGAAAGTCCTCAAATTGGCCTATCTGGTTTAGGTAGCGTGGATTCTTCACACCGTTTTTTACACCAGTATCCACCACCAGTTCAAGAGGCATGATGCCGTCAAAGTTGTCTTCGAAGAAGCGTAAGTCCTTCATCACGTCTGTGGTATCCGGCAGATCATCCACCAGGTAAGAAATGGCTTTGATCTTGGTAAGCCCGTAAACGGAGGCCAAAACCAGTAGAACCGTAACCGTGAAAATGGCTGGCCGACTTTTACGTACCAGTCTGTCTAATCCCTCCAACACGCTATTTAGCAAAGGGAATTCCAGGTGTTTCAAATGCCTCATCGAAGGAGGCGAAACGTAGGAGAAAATCCCCGGAAGCAGTATGATACTTACCACGAATGTGGCCAGGATATTCAATCCGGCAATGATCCCAAATTCCATGAGGATTGGTATCTGCGTAGAGATCAGGACCAGGAACCCAATAGCTGTAGTCACATTGGTGATCAATGTGATGATGCCTATTTTCCTTATAATCTGCCGCAAAGCGCGGTGATGATCTCCATGTAAGGCAAACTCATGGTGGTATTTGTTCAATAGATAAACACTATTGGGGATACCTATGACCACTATGATAGAAGGGATCAATCCGGTGAGCGCCGTTATTCTATAATCAAAAAGAGTCAATGATCCCAACACCCAGAGAATTACAACCCCAATGATTACCAGGGGAATAATTACTGCTTTGATCGACCGGAAAAAGAAAAAGAGGATAAGTGCCGTGATCAGGACTGAAAGCCCTAGAAATTTATTCAACTCTCCCTTGATCCTCGTCATATTGGTTGTCCTCACATAAGGCAAACCCGCAATATGAACATCAATACCCGTGGAGGCTTCAAATTCAAATCCGGTCCGCTCAATGTCATAAATCAGCGGGATTCGTTCTTCAGAGTTGATGATTTGCTTATCCAGGGAAATCACAATCAACGAAGCGCCGTTTTCCGGATTGATTAACTGCCCACTGTAGAATTTGAGATCCGAAGCTTTATCTAAAAGCGAGTCCAATTCATCTTGATCACGAATTTCCCTGGGGAAAACCGATACGAAATCAAATTTTCTCTCAACCGTGTTCTTGGCCAGTTTCTGTAAGTTGGGAAGCCCCAAAACGTCAATTACACCGTGTAACTTCTTCAACTCCTCGATCATATACCCCAGTCTCCTGAAGTTGTCTATCTGGTAAATGGTACTATCCTGGAAGCCAAAAGCAATGATATTGCCATCTTGCCCAAATAGGTCCTTGAAGTTTTGAAAATATACAGCGTCAGGGTCATCCTCTGGGACGATCGAGATCATCTCATAGGACATGCGATTAAACTGCGCGAAATAGCCCATGATCCCGGTGATGATTGCAATGACAATGATCAGCAGCAGTCGGAATTTTAATATGAAATTGGCTAACCTATACCACATGGGTTTTTGACAAAACTTGCGCTTGTTTCCTTCTTTTCGATTTTGCTAATTGTAACTGCCGATTCTTGTACGCTCAGTCGGAATAAAAATAGTCGGCAAATTTAATAATTAATGCTTCAACACTGTGATCATCAAGACCATGTAGAATACAAATTCTACGCGAAAAAGTTGCAAAGTTTAGGTTAGTTCATCGCGGAGTTAGGTAATGTATAGCCTGAAATAGTTTTATACAGACCTACAGCGGCCTTGTCAGTGAGTCCACTTACAAAGTCAAGGATGATTTGCAGACTGCCGTAGACAGATTTTTCCTCTGAAAGCTGCCACTGGTATTCCGGAGTTAGCAACCGGTATATTGACCGGAACTTGGGGTTTTGGGTGCCATTCCCAAATTTTTCTGAGTACATCGACATACAGAAGGCATTCATCAACTTTTCTAAAACTTCGAAACCAGCTGCTTCGCGCTCAAGGACAATTCGCGAACGGTAGATCTTTGCTACCGACAGGTCGATGATCTGCTCCAAAGTTGGTGCTGATGGGATGACGTCTGCCAGTGCTGAGTCGAATTCAGCCTGCAGTATACCCTGCTCATTGTCGAGAAACATCGTTACCGATTCATTGATCAATTGATTGATCGTCATGGCCCTTAGTATACCGAGTTGCTCGTCTTTGCTATGGATTTGCCTCAACTTCGCAGGCGAGAACTGGTCCCCAATGATGCTGGAGGTCAATTCTATTACATCATCAAGCGATACCAGACCTAATCGGCAACCATCCTCGAGATCGATAATGTGGTAGCAGATGTCATCTGCAGCTTCAACGAGGAATGCCAGTGGGTGGCGACTGTATTGATCTTCTCCCAGTCTACGAAGCCCCATTTCCTCTGCCAATACACGATAATGATCCTTATCGCTGAAACATATGCCGTACTTTTTTTGACTTCTACGTCCTGGCTGTTTTGAACCCGATGAGAGCCTGGGGTATTTGGTAAAGGCAGCAAGGGTCGCGTAGGTCAACTTCAATCCTCCGTAGGATTTGCTGTTAAGTATTCTGAACCCTTGCGCATTGCCCTCGAAGCTGATCAGGTCTTGCCATTCTTCTTGGGTGACGTGCTCCCCGAAGATTTTTCCGTTAGCATTCGAGAAGAAAGCGCTGATGCTCTGCTCACCCGAATGGCCAAAAGGTGGATTGCCGATATCATGTGCCAACGAGGCTGCCGCCACTACACCGCCAAAATGACTTTCATTAAGCCCAAGCTTGCTTAACCCATTTCTTTCTATGACGCTCTGGCCGACCGCCCGGCCTAAGGACCTACCCACGCTACTTACCTCGAGGCTATGGGTAAGCCGGGTATGGACAAAGTCCTGCTCCGGTATTGGGAAAACTTGAGTTTTGTCCTGCAATTTCCGGAATGGGTGCGAAAATACAATCCTGTCGTAATCCTGATCGAATCGGGATCTTAGATGGCCGAAATCAGCCTCTTTTTTCTCCCCAAACCTCTTGGGACTCATCAATCTAATCCATTCCATGTCTCCTTACTTGGTGGTGTGACCCTGCAATTTACCGGCACCGTCCTTGCCGGAATCAGATTTTACGCAATAAAGCTTCCAGGCTCGTTTGCTTTTGGAGCTGCTCCCGCAACGCACTGACCTCAACCCTTTCCTGCTCCATAGAATCCCGGTGACGAATAGTAACTTTCTCGTCTGTCAACGAGTCATGATCGACCGTAATACAAAAAGGAGTGCCAATGGCATCCTGGCGGCGGTAGCGTTTGCCGATCGCGTCTTTCGCGTCATATTGCAATGGGAAATCGAATTGAAGTTCGTTCATGATCTTCTCAGCCATTTCCGGGAGCCCATCCTTATTGACCAATGGCAAAACAGCCAATTTCACCGGAGCCAGCGGTGCCGGGATACCCAGAACTGTTCTAGAACTTCCGTCGGCTAGTTTTTCTTCTCTATAAGCCGCAGACATTACTGCCAGAAACATTCGGTCCAGTCCGATGGAAGTTTCAACGACGTAGGGCACGTAGCTTTCATTCGAAGCGGTATCAAAGAACTGCAATTTCTTCCCAGAATATTTTTCGTGAGCAGCAAGGTCAAAATCAGTTCTCGAGTGGATACCTTCCAACTCCTTGAAGCCCATTGGGAAATTAAATTCAATATCACAAGCGGCATTGGCATAATGCGCAAGGTTGAGGTGGTCGTGGAATCGATAATTTTCGTCACCGAGTCCCAGGGCCTTATGCCATTTGATTCTTTTCTCTTTCCAATGATTGTACCATTCGAGCTCCTCCCCTGGCTTTACGAAAAACTGCATTTCCATTTGCTCAAATTCACGCATTCGAAAAATGAACTGACGCGCAATGATCTCATTTCTGAAGGCCTTTCCAATCTGGGCAATCCCAAAAGGCAATTTCATTCGCGAGGACTTCTGAACATTGGAGAAATTGACAAATATGCCCTGGGCAGTTTCGGGACGGAGGTAGATCTTTCCGGCTTCTCCAGCCACGGATCCCAGTTCGGTGGAGAACATGAGGTTGAATTGTCGAACATCGGTCCAATTCTTTGATCCCGATACAGGGTCGGCAATACCCAGCTCCTCAATCAGCTCCTTGATCTTTGAAAGCTCCCCAGACGCTAAAGATTCCTTGAGGGTATTTTCTATATGAACAATTTGTTGGGTGTATCCCATCACCCGTGGGTTAGTCTCTACAAATTGTTTTTCATCGAAGGAGTCACCGAAACGCTTGGCAGCCTTCGTTACCTCTTTATCGATCTTCCCCTGAATTTTGGCGATTTGGTCCTCCAGAAGAACATCAGCACGGTATCTTTTCTTAGAATCTTTGTTGTCAATCAACGGATCATTGAACGCATCGACATGTCCAGAGGCCTTCCAGGTGGTAGGATGCATGAAAATCGAGGCGTCGATACCTACAATATTCCGGTGTAGCCGGGTCATGGCTTGCCACCAGTAATTTTTGATATTGTTCTTCAATTCAGATCCGTAGGGACCG
>CBDETI010000023.1:0-27005 GCA_965242775.1 Cyclobacteriaceae bacterium | reverse complement strand
ATAGGCCGAAAAACGCAGGAGTTCGGTGATCTGGCACAAGTCATGTCGGCTTTCGAATATCGATTCGCTGCCAATGGCCCGGTACAGGCACGAGGTATCAACTCCATCATGCTGGTTCGGGAAGCAGGTAGGTGGAAGGTCATGAGCTTGCTCTGGCAAGATGAAACACCCAAAAACCAATTGCCACACTGGGTAGAAAATTAAAGCCTATCGTTAAACCATTTGGTTTAATAGTATAAAACCATCATCTTTACATTCAACTAAATAGTTTAATAATATGAAAGCAGTAAAAGTGCAATACACCGTCAAACCCGACTATGTTGCAACGAACAAAGCGAATATCTCCCGAATCATGGAACGCCTCCGGAACGATCCGATCGAAGGCATGCACTATGCATCCTTCACACTGGAAGACGGACAAACCTTCGTACATATCAACCTATCAAAGGATGACGCTACCATGGCCAAGTTGAGTGAAGTGGTAGAATTTCAGGAATTTCGACAGGCGCTAAAAGCCAGCGAACCCCTGTCGCCTCCCAAGTCAGAAGCACTTAATTTAGTAGCTGCAGGCTTCAACTTATAAGAGTGACAGACCAGGACGAATATACAGATCGGGTTTTCTCAGCATTATCGGATAAGACACGAAGACGGTTGGTGGAATTGCTTCATGAAAAAGAGGCCTCCATTCTGGACCTGACCACCTCCTTCTCCATGTCTTTTCAAGCTTTAAGTAAACACATCAAAATCCTGGAAGCGGCTGGCATAGTTCGAAAAGAAAAACAGGGGAAATTTACCATCTGCTCCCTGAATCACGAAGCCATGAAGAAGTCACTTGAATGGATATCCTACTACTCCAACTTTGGAACGGTTCATTTAATAAGCTGGACCACCTAATCAAAAAGTCGAAAGATGGAAAAAAATAGGGTCTATGTTAACCGTAGTTTTGAATGCGGAATTCATGAACTTTTTGACTGGCTAACGCAACCGGAGCTAATTGCGCAATGGTTTGGCCCGGAAGGATTGCATGTAGTAGCTATCGAAAATGAACCGCAGGTTGAGGGTGTCTATCGCATGAAACTGCAAAAACAAAATGGTCAAACCTTTGAAATTCATGGCCAATATTTGACATGGCACCCGCCGAACCTAGTACAATTCACCTATCAATACGAAGGATTGCCCGATCCCCCTCCTCCCAGTCAGGTCACCTTTCGACTGAACATCACCGGACCTCAGAAAACACAATTGGCTATGATCCAGGAGTTTGAATCGGAGGTACCAGACTTTACTACACGCACAAGGGCCTGGAATTTTATGCTCTCCCAACTCAGGAGGCTCACGACCGCTGATAAGAATTAAGAAACTACATACCTAATTGTATGTTATATTTATCCAATGGCCTTAAGTAAACGACAGTGGCTAGAGGAAGGCTTTGCACTATTATCTGAATTTTCCCAAGATAAGCTCACCATCCAGTACCTCTGTGATAGATTGAAGGTGACCAGAGGCTCCTTCTACCACCATTTTCAGGGGATCAACGGGTATATCAAAGACCTTATGACGGCATGGGAAGAAGAAAACACCCACATGATGGTCAAAGAAGCAAATGTGGGCAATACACCTGAAGAATCGATGGAATTGCTGGCAAAGGCGATCATGACGAGAAAACAGTCCATTGAAGCAGCCATCAGGTCATGGAGCTTCTATCAGCCGACCGTAGCGGAACACATGGCCAAAGTCGACAAACTACGACTTGGATACCTTCATAGTCTGTATCTCAAAATGGGGCTATCTGAGGAAGAGTCATCCTTACGGGCAGACCTTGATTATGGCACGTTGATTGGAATTCAGCAGCTATATCCACAAATAGCCGATGAAAAAATGAAGGCGCTTTGGCAAATGCAGAAGGAAATAATCCTGGGTAAGTAAAAAAATTTGAACTAAAAACATACCATAACGTATGGTATTGTATAAAGTACTTATTATGTCCACCACACTATCTTCGCGTTTTCCGGGTGAGGACTTTATTCTCTCGGTCACCGTAAATACTACCAAGGAAAAAGCCTTCTCTGTCCTCACTGATTTCAAGCGTTATTCAAAATGGACCGATTTGCTCGATCTGAAAATTGACGAGCAACTCGCACCCGGAAGTCAGTTTGAAGTGACCATAAGTGCGGAAAAATTTCGTGAGCGATTCACAGCAACGGTCGTTTCAAAAGGAGACTATGCTTTCGCCGCCCGACAGATAGTGGGTTTTCCTGGTTCTTTCAAGCCACCCATCATTTCATTGTGGAAGACGCATCGGATCATGCCGTACGATTAGTCCAACGCTGGCAGTTAGAAGGTCTGATCAGCAAGCTCTTCAGAAGAAAGATTCATCAAGCGCTGGGTAAATTCTCCAAGATGAACGACGATTTCAAGAAATACCTGGAAGCCAAAAACTAATTTATCATGACATACACAATCCCTCAAAATTCAATTCTGGTACACCCTGGTAAAAACTACGCCGACAGCTTTTCTATTCGAGTTAAGGCAGCGTCTCTGGACATCCTTCCAGTCACAAAGGCCATATTCTTGACGATGCCCATCTGGATCCGGAGGTTGATGACATTTCGCAACATCCTGGTAGCAAAAATCGGATTGAAAACCGGTGAAAGAGTTCGAAATCCTGAAGAAGTCATTAACAGGTTTGACGGTCAGGTTGGTAGCGCCATCGGTTTATTCGAGGTGCTCGACCGAGCCGATGACGAGATTATTTTTGGACAGTCTGATAGCCATTTGGACTTCAAAGCTTCGATACTCCTTCTGCAACAGCAAGTTGGCGATTATGAAATACACTTTACAACCACAGTACAGTTTCACAACGCTATAGGCAGAATATACTTTTTCTTTGTGAAGCCCTTTCACAAGGTAATTGTGAAAAGTATGTTGAAATCAGCAGCCAGATCTTGCACCCGATAAATTTAGACCTGGTTTCTATTCGTACCGCAGAAAACTGCGGGGTTCAGGTTCATGGTTTGATGCAACTTCCTGCTGATCACGGTCATAGCGACCGTAAGCGTAATCATGGCGGCCAGTGGGCTGATCCATAGTAAGTGGATGGTGCCCACCTGATAGACAAATTCCTCTACCCAGCGACCAGCGAAAAAGTAGGAAAGGGGAACAGAAAGGACGCTTCCCAAAAAGATCCAGAGCACCAGCCGAGCCGAAAGCTTGGCAAAGACATGGAATTTGCCTGCCCCAAGTGCCTTTCTGATCGCGATTTCTTTCGTTTTTGCATCAATGGCAAAAATGCTTAATGCTAAAAGGCCCAAAACCGAAATTGACAAGGCAATGATGGTGCTATAGGTTATGATTTGTTGGGTCCTTAAATCAGATTGATAAAGTCGGTCGAATTGATCATCTAGGAAATGATAATCCAGCACATACTTTGGATCTCGATTTTTAAGGATTTCATTGACCTTGTCAAGACTACTTTGCATCTGCTGGGAGCTCACTTTCAGCAGCAATGTCAATCGGTATGGTTCTTCGATGTTGAGTACCAGGGGACTGATCTCATGGTGAAAAGAAAGAAAATGATAGTTCTCAACGATCCCAACGACAGGACCTTTGCGCCCGCCCACCGTAATTTCCTGTCCAACAGCATTTTCACCTTGTTCGAACAGGCGATTTCGAGCTTCCTCGTTGAGGATAAACTGGTGTTTGGTACCCTGCTGTACCTGAAAATCCTTTCCGGCAAGAAATTTCAAATTCAATGTCGAAGCATACCCTCGGTAGTTCGTATATGGGCCGTACTCACTTTGTTCTCCGGCAAAGCATTGCGATAGGCCAACTGGCCGCTTGCTCCTCGGCCGGGTGCAGCCTGTGTACCGGCTACTTGTTCAATCCCGGGCACTCCGGCAAGCTCCGCTTGAAGCTGATCGAATGAACCATCAAAATTTTCACCCAGATTGTCAATGACCATCACCTGTCGGTCGTCAAAACCCTTGGGTAGATCTCTAAGGTAGTTGACCTGCAGGTTGATGAAAAGTATAATTGTTAACAAGGAAGCAGTGGCTAAAAACTGGAAAATCACCAGGCCACGGTCAAAGGACTCAGTCTGCGTTCTTTCAACTGATTCTGTGTGAAACGCCCCTGTTGGAATAGTTTCAAGGCTGGAATAGACCCTGAGAAGGCCCCAACGAAGGTAAGCAGCAAGACGAACAGCCCCCAAAAGCTCCAGGGCCACTCTGCAGGAGTAAGCAGATGGGCCCCCAGCACATGACTCAATGCCGAGCCATAGAATGCTTCGACCAGTATCATTGTGATCGTGCCAGCTCCCCAAATGACAAGAATTGACTCGACCATGCCCTGACGCCAAAGCGTCCATTTACCGGCACCCAGGATCCGCTTCAAGTCGCGACTCACCAATTCGACTTTGGTTGTTGGCCGTTTGCAAGTTCACGTAATTGATCAGCGCCAGCAACAGGATAACCGTGGCCACCAAAGCGAGCGTCAGGAGCAATTGTTTGTTGCCGTTGCCAAACCTGCTTTTACCGGCTATGCCGCTGGTATAAAACTTCTTTTAGCGCAATGATCCGGTTATCAGCCTCGTAGTTGGGGCCACTTTGCCTCAATCAGTTGATCATATCTATCCTTTAGTAAAGCGATTGAGGCTGGATTATTGGCACCTTGCTTCAGGGTAAAGTAGGTCTCAAATTCCAATCCTCCATCGATCATCCCAGCCAAAAACGGATCAGAAGCCAACGGCAACAGAACATCGAACTTCAGCCGAGTATCCACAGGTATCTCCACTACAGCAGAAACTACAAATTCCTGACCTTCAATATTGATCCGTTTGCCTAAAGGATTGTCGAACATTTTTTGAGCAGTTTCGGCACTCAAGATGGCCTGTTTTTCATGTGAAAAAGTCCGCTGGTCCAGACCTGGATAATCAAATATTCTGATAAACTCATAATCCGCGCGTAGCACCTCCAGGTTATTCATTCGTTGCTCATCGAAATCGACCTCTGTCTTGAACGGACCATACAACAGTGTAGCATCCTCGACCTGTGAGAAGTTGTTTTTTGTAATCCTGTGCTAGCTTTCCCAAAGGTTATCGCAAAAGTTTGCTCATTGTCGTTGCTATCTGTGAAATGACTAATCACCTTGTATGTCCGATGCGATTTGTTGTGAAATTGGTCATAGTTGAGCTCCTGGTACACGTAATTAAGCAAGACGATAGACACAAACAATCCGACGGACAGTCCCGCTATATTGATAATTGTAGTAATCCTGTTAAGGAAAATTCTTCTGAGCGCAAAATGAAAGTCGTTGTTCATGATCTGCTAAGGACTTGGTGGAAATTGAAAATCCCAATGACTATGCCACTAGCCATAAATCTATAATAATCAAATAGTTATACTTAAGTCTCCGGCCAAGTATTTGTACGATGGCGGGCAGAAAGGAGCAATTGCGACGCTATTCGGAATAGAATTAACTCACATGCTGCGAGTAAAGAATTCCTAAAGCAATCTTCTTCGTTGCAGTGGTCTTCCACATTAGAGTGCCTGCCCTTTTAACTTCGCTCCTTCAATTTAGCTCTATTGAAAAGTATCTATTTGGTCCTAGCTCTTGCATTATTTGGTTGTCCATTGATGGCACAGGATAATATTGCGCACGCTGTCGGACGGTAAGCGATATATCAGTTTTTTTCTTCGCCTATGGAGATGAGCAAAAGCGAAAACCAGGTATTGACAAAACAGCACTAAGATTCAATTACGAAGAGTACCATAATCATTGGGTTTTCTGTTGGCGGAGACCTTATTGTGAAAAACTATCAAGGCCAAAGAGACGGCCTGGATGCCAATAACATTTGCGGTGGGTATTAGCTACTTATTGAAGTGGCATTTTGTAAGGGAAAGAAGATTTACTGCTTATTTCGAACATGGGGGCGGGGCCGGTGCTCAGTGATGAAGGGATTTCCTCCAAAAGGAACCACCGTCAATGGTATGTCCAACGTGGGCTTGGGTGTTATGTATCTGTTTTCGGAAAAGAAGTTACCTCGCCGTGGGTGTCAGGGACTATCATAGTTCCAACGGCAGAGGGTTTGTGGAGCGGAAACCCTGCTTATGATGCCACCGATCTATTACATCGGCACAACCATTAACATCAAATGAAAGGGTTCCTTTTCTTTCCGCTGCTTATACTCTCACTATTCCATAGCTTGTGGATTGACGCCCAGGACAAGCCCACAATCAGGCTCCAGATGGGAGACGCATTTTTGAGCACTTACGACACGGGTGTAGACGATGATGCACGCAGCTACGAATCGCAATCCTGGGGGAGGTCAACTCTCTCGCTGGTGGGGCATTGTACCGGGACATCCAGTACCAGGTAGATGCAGCCATTGTCCGATACCCTGGGGTTAGCCTTCATAAGCTGGCGTTTCGCCCTTATTTTAGAAATAGCAACTGGTTATTCGGAGTAGGCTATGAATACTCAGCGCTTTCACGTTTTCAAAAGTCATATCACTTCAATCGACTTTGAAAGGTACGAGGGCGATCTGATCTCTGCCGCAGGCTCCGTCTATTACGAATCAAAAAACCTGGATAATAACCAATTTGCCGCTGAACTTTTACTGCTGATCTATCCCGGCGCCAACTGGATGATCTCTTCCGGTGCAGCATTTGCAGAAAGTGACTTGAAGCAAACAGACACGGATATCATCACCAGGTTTGAACATATGCCCGCCATCGGTTCCAGACGAAATTGGTCCATCATCATTCAGCTCGCCGGAAACCATATTTTGGAGACAGCTATCAGCTTACGATACTACTTTGGTGAGCGGGAATCACTCCGAGCCCATCATCGCTCCAATGGCTACTATTCGGCTCGCTTCAAGTAAGTGGAACCGATCAGGCCAGGACTTGTTGAACCGCGGTAAAGGCCGACAGACTCGCACCGTGCACCGTGGCAATGGAGTCCTCCTCCGCGTAGGTCTCTCCGGCAAAATATATTTTGCTGTCTAAAGGTGCTTTTAAGTCATCACGCCGATTGTAGCTATCATAATGAGAATAAGAACCACCAATAAAGGTCTCCTTAGACCAGTTTTGAATTACATGATCCTGATAGTGCCGACTAGCTTTGCCATCGAAGAACTTGTCCAATTCCGTCATAACCACATCCAGGGTTTGCTGGTCACTGTCCTGCTGGGCATATATTGTAGCCGGCTCACCAACGCAAAACAAGGCCAGGACATGGTCCCTGGTATCCTTTCGAAAAGCCGCATCGTAATAGATTTTTTCGCCATTGATATCAGTAAGGGCATTTTTTAGTATTCCACCATCGAATAGAATATCCGGGTAAAAATCTTCATTCATTCTGATAAATACCTTGATACCATCAGGCATCTCCACATCTGCCAGGGCATTGGTTTTGCTGGCCGGCAGTGGCGGATCAAAGGTGATCCTGTTTTGCTTCAGGATGGTAAGTGGTACCGTAAGGATGACTTTATCAGCCTCATAAACCGTATCATCAGCTGTGGTTACCTGAACCCGTGATCCACTGTAGTCTATGGCCACCACCGGAGATTGATACGTGATGCTGTCCTCAATACCTGGCACAATATATCTTTCGAAAAAGTCGTACCAGGTGGTGCTTTTGAACTTGTATTCCGCGTAAAAGTTCGTGTAAAAGTTGCGCTTCCTCAATGCATCATTGTGCCAGGCACTCATTGTTTCAGGACGGTACCGAATAAGTTCAATATCGCCCGATGTACCCGGGTCGTTGATCATCTCCGCAAAAACCGATGAGTCGGTATGCAACCATTCCGCTCCCAGGTCGATGGGGAAATCCGCCAACGAACTGTCACGGCGGACTCTGCCGCCAAATCTATCGGAGGCTTCCAGAATTTGAAAATCGATATTGTGTTGTCGAAGGACATGCCCAGCTGTCAAGCCGGCGGAACCCGCGCCAATTACCAAGACATTCCCATCAAAATTGACATCAAATCTCCTACCTATTGTTGGACTGTCATCGCATGAAGTCAACAAACCTGGCAAAAGCTGCGTGCCCAAAGTAAATAAGGCGCTTCTCTGCAAAAATTCTTTTCTGTTCATAGTCATTACTTCGCTAATGATAGTTGGACTCCCAGTTCAGCCAAGGCCATGACGGATTGCTCCTTCTGTCCCGAAAACATCCAACCCAAGGAGCCTCTCCCGAAAATGTCGAGTCGATCATTGAGCTGCCGGGCTATCGAATAATTGATGGTCGGAATGAAAAAGTGACTCACCTCTCGATTGCGATCAGTAATCTCTCCATCAGATAGCCTTACTCTCAGCGACTGAATTTCACTTTTATTCAAGTAACCAACCGTCAACGATAAGGACTGTGATATTTTACTATCCGCCTTTTGTTGCCAGACCCCTACCGCAGCAGAAATCATCATATTTCGACTTACACCAGGGTGCGCAAACAATCCCACCTTGGGAAGAACGAAAAGTACTCTTGCTTTACTAGTGTCTTTACCTATTGAACGCAGTGGCAACTCCATACCCACCGAAATGCCGGGTTGAATAAATACATTGCTGAAGTAGCTTGCCTCCAGTTTTTCCTGGGCACTTGCCCATACCAAAGGCAAGAAAAAACCAAGGATTAAAAGAAATTGTCTATGCATGATGTGTAATCTACTTACAGGCCAAGAAAAAAATACCCGACTTGGATCCCCGTATTCAAATACAAAGGCAAGGATCCGGCACCATCCCCTAAAGTCAACCGGAATAATTTTCTGATAACACCGGTAAGTCTTAGCTAAATGCCCACAAACATCCGCCAGAAGCGAAGGGTTTAGTCACATTATTGCTGAAAAGACCATAAACAGATATCTTGAGCAGCCGGCGAATTAGGTGCAACAACCTAAGAGAAAAGAACTTTAATGAGCGCTTCGGACAGATATTTAGCACCCATCAGAAAACAGATAATCGAGTTAGTTGAAGACGGAAGTCGTGTTATCGAATTTGGCTCGGGTTCGGGTCAGTTACTTGCCGAACTAGCACCTAAAATCAGTGCTGGCCTTGGGATAGACCAATCCGAGACCAAAATCAGCAAGGCCCTGCGTCTGCGGGATGCACAGTTACTGAATAATATCAATTTTTTGAACCTGGAACTGGACGACAACTTTCAAAGCGAAGAACGATACGATTACGCCATCGCTAGTCTCTTTTTTCACACGCTTCCGGAGGAATTGGCTATTTCCTTAGTTCAGAAAATGTGCGCAATATCATCCAAGGTTATTATTTGTGGTTTCTCAAATCCCGCTACCCCTTTGCAACGGGCATTGGTTTGGCTGGACCAGCGATTCACCTCGCACTATCCCTACTTTAAGAGGTATCAGCGCCAAGGATTTCTAGTCGGACTACTTCAAAAGACAGGTGTGGCTAATTATCAAGAACTTGACACCTTCGACGCCACTTTAAAGATCTATTGCTGGCACCAATAAACCGGTCGCATTCTGGAGCTGTTACTTACATAGAAGGCACATCAAACTTGAGTAAAAGACCATTAAAGGCCTCTTCTGAAGATGACTCCCATAATCGCGCATTGTGTTGGTGCTGAGGCCCTTAAATGGATCTGAATCGGCCGGATCTGGCATAGAAAGCAGCCAACCGAGATCTGGTGCTACGAATAGCATCTTTAGGTTATCTATTTTTTTATGTGATCGGCATTAGATCAAATTTTTCGGTTCAATTCATTATTTTGATGGTTTGTCATGATGGCGTCTACACCCCGAAAAGTCCTTCACTTTTTCATATAAAAAGTGGATTACGGGCCGTCATATTGTTATATTACCAAAAAATGATCGAATTATGAGAAGAGCACAAATCATCCTAACCTTATTGACTGTTTCATGTTACGCATTTGCCCAGGATTTTGAAGTTCCGCGGGTGCTTCGACTAAACAAAGCCGAAGATTATGCCAAATATGAAAAAGATGTTTTGGCTTGTGTCGATTGGATGACTGCCACCCCTGCAAATAAGGAGTTTTCCAAGCGCAAAAAGGCCAATGAGTTTCTCCTTACCTGGTTAAACAACAATCCCACAGTAGATGTATCGGTAAAACCCTGAGGTAGTAACTTTTGTAACTAGTTCTCCGGATCTACTCAACGTATTTATGGCAGGTTGGACCAAGTATTCACTTGAATCCGGTGATGCTGATAAAGCCGCCGGTAATCTCGCTGGTGTTCACATGGCGCTGGACTACTACACCGCGAATAAGGCAACAATCAACAAAGACAAGAACGTTGAGAAATTCCTAAAAATGCGTTCGAAGAATACACTTGAAAAATATATCAAGGAATCTGCCGTAGCAGAATAAGACACCCTATTGAGGGCCATCACCGCTCTTGTGGCCCTCACTTTTACCCTCTCCCTCTCCTTGAACTCGGCTTATTGCAGCCTGAGCTCTGAATCCTTCAGTTGAAAATTATCGTATTCGTAGGCCGCTACTAATTCAGCGATATTCTCTTTCTGCCAAATAGGCATTTTTGGATGGAAAATCAGTTCAAAAGGTAACTCACCAAAGCTCTCGAGTTTCAGGCTCACAAACTCAAGAAAGGCATCTTCCGGATCTGCATATCGTTGCCTTAGCAAAAATCTGTACTCATTTTCGTGTTCAAAGGACTTGTCCTTCTGAAACCCAATCACCCGAGTTTCCTCCTTAAAAGACTCAATATCATTAGGATCCAAAAAATCCTTATAGAAAACCGGTCCGTAGTAGGCATTGCCTATCTCTTCCGGGTTTTGGGCAGAAATATCGCTGTTTTCGAAAACCGCAATCAAGGCGCTTGCGGGCAAACTAATAGCCACCCCGGAAGAGGAGGCATAAAGATTCCACATGGCTACAGACTCGCGCTTACCGTAGAACCAGCAAGACGCAAACATTCGCTTCTGGCGTACGTCCAGCGGCAACTCCTTGATGTGATCACCAAGTTCATCATTGTAATGTTTGAAGAGCTGCCGTTTCGATATGCCTTCGTTGACATCTTCAAAACGATCCATTCTGGAAAAAAACATCGATCGAGACGACAGGAAAGAAATTAATTTATGGAGGTCGAAATACCTCCATAACCTGGTATCTTCCCTCCGGAACTTTCCAACATTGTCTGCTATAGCCTGAAACTGAATCATGGGAAGAACAAGCTAGGAAACTACCTCTTAACAGCAGCCAAACCGGCTTAGCAAATTTTTAGATTATTTCATATTCTCCAATCCCCAGTTGCTCATGAATACTTCGGATCTGCATGCAGGATTGTAGTCTCAGGTAATTGTCGAAGTTTCCTGGATCATCCAATTCCGGCAAGGCTGATCGCCCCTAACCCAATCCTGGCAGGGTCGTTGGCTGACAGCTATGGCTCCGATAAGGCAGGCAGCTTCGCGAAAGCCATGGCCCAACCAAGGATAGGATTCTACGACGGTGGCACCATCTCAGTTAAGAAAGACGGCTACAACCCACAAAAATCGTCAAGCGCGTTGAGCAAGGAATCTACAACCCACACATCGATAGCGTCTATTCGTTCTCGGATTTACCGGCTGCCCATCAGAAAATGGACGAAAACGCTCTTGCCGGTAAAGTGGTGATCACCGTAGACTAGTTAAATTCGCTTACTTCATTAAACTTTTTAGTTAGCAGTTTGTCTTAGTTTTCAATTGATCATTACAAGTCGACAGCATTGAGAAATTTTCTGGCAGCCATTTTGATGGCCCATTCCTGCCTTTTGTGCGCCCAAACCAAATCACTAACTGGGAAAGTAGTGGAAGCAAAAACAGGGGAAACCTTGCCATTTGCTACGGTGG
Source organism: Cyclobacteriaceae bacterium (assembly GCA_965242775.1). GTDB lineage: Bacteria > Bacteroidota > Bacteroidia > Cytophagales > Cyclobacteriaceae > JAWPMT01. The sequence continues at coordinate 15,177 of CBDETI010000023.1, read as the reverse complement.
TCATAGGGGGTACGACCGTAGGGACCACCACGAATCTGGATGGTTTTTTCTCCCTTTTTGATATTGACCCACAAAACTTACAATTGGATATTAGCTACGTAGGCTATAAAACCAAAACCATTCAGGTCCGCACTGAAGATTTTGACAACCTGTTGACTGTTGAGCTGGTCCCGCTGAGCAATCAGCTGGAAGAAGTAGTGGTTTCCGCCACCGCGTATAAAGTCCTCGACGCCTCTTCGGGAATCAGTACAACTAAAATATCTGCCAAGCAACTAGCGCTTTTACCCAACGTGGGCGAGACGGACATCTTCCGCTCGCTACAACTCCTTCCAGGAGTGAGTGGCACCAATGAAAACTCCTCGGGACTGTTTGTCCGCGGCGGTACACCCGATCAAAACCTGGTCCTGCTGGATGGTATGACAGTCTATAAAGTCGATCACTTTTTTGGCTTTTTCAGTGCTTTCAATGCCAATGCGATCAAGGATGTGCAGCTCTATAAAGGCGCCTTTCCAAGCAAATACGGAGGACGCACCTCGAGTGTGGTGGACATGACAGGAAAGATCGGAAGTTTCGAAAAAGTAGGAGGAGCCGCAAGCGTCAATTTTTTAAGTGCCAATGCGTATGTAGAGGTGCCATTAGCCAAAAATGTCTCTTTTCTGGCGGCAGGAAGACGATCTTACACAGACATCATTCGAAGTGGATTGTTTGAAGAGATTTCCGACAATCTCATCGGAGACGGAGGATTCGACAATGCCAACGTCAACCCCGATAACGTGAGCATTGTTCAACCCAAATTTTACTTCTTCGACTGGAACAGCAAGCTATCGTACCGACCTTCGGATCGAGACATGATCACTCTGAGTTTGTACAACGGCAAGGATTTCCTGGACGAATCGCGGACCCTGGACCAAGAGTTTGAACTGGCTGCTAACCAAGCCAGGCTACTGCTATCCCTGGCCGAAAATCTCAACTGGGGTAATCGTGGTGCATCCACCAAATGGTCCCGACAATGGAATCCAAAGTTTTATTCTAACGTATTGGTGGCTTCATCGGAGTATTTCAGCAACTATGATCGCGATGCTTTCCTGGAGTTAAGTATCCCAGCAGAGGACTCTATCATCGGTTCGGGCAGTCGCCTGACCGTGGAAGACAATAGTGTGCTCGATATTAGTGGTCGGGCTGATTTTGAATGGCAATCTTCCAACACGGCAAAAACCGAATTTGGTATCTCTTACACCAACACGAAAGTGGATTACACCAGTGTTCGTGATGATACCGTTACCATTCTCGAGCGAAACCAGGAGGCCCAATTTGCCTCTGTCTATGCAGGGCATGAAAGGAAATTGGATGCACTGACAATCAATGGCGGTCTGAGACTATCAAAGTACCGATTCCGGGCCTCCCCCATTGTGGAGCCCCGGCTCAATCTGACCTATCAGCTGACCCCTGAAATAAAATTGAAAGGGGCATATGGCGTACACTACCAGGTGGTCAACCAAATAGTGAATGAGAATATCAGTGAGGGATCGCGAGAATTTTGGTTACTTGCCGATGGCGATCAGGTGAAAGTGAGTAAGGCCATTCACTACGTGCTCGGTGCCAGTTATGAAATCGACAATTGGTTGTTCGATGTGGAGAGCTATTACAAAGATTACAGCGGCTTGTCGGAGTTTTCGTTGCGCTTTCGAAGAGGGCTGGAAATAGAGGCGAGCGAGTTGTTCTTTACCGGTTCGGGAATTGCCCGTGGCATGGAATTTCTGATCCAAAAGAAGCAGGGAAAATACACAGGTTGGGCCTCCTACACCCTGGGTCGCGTACGCAATACGTTTGCCGGATTCAACGATGGCAGGGAATTCCCCGCGCTGCACGACCAGTTGCACGAATTCAAGATGTTGCACAGCATGGAAATTGGTTATTGGACGCTAGCGGCCACATTCATATATGGCTCAGGCAAACCCTTTTCCGAGCCCGAGGGCCAATACAACATTGAACTACTCGATGGGAGACGGGTGAACTACATTGGCGTAGGCACCAAAAACGGTTCAAGACTGCCCGAATACCACCGGCTAGACATTTCGGCGCATTACAAGTTCGACATCATCAACTGGCCCGGAGCCAAAGGAGACATTGGCGCCTCCATTTTCAACCTGTATGGTCGCCAAAATGTGTGGTACGTAGAGTACGATTTCAACCAGGAACCAGCGGTGATCAGTGAGATCAATTACCTGGGATTCACTCCCAACCTTTCACTTTCAATTCAATTCTGAGCATGAAAAAGTTGATCTTCCTTTCGATGGTGATTTTGGCATGTAGCAGTGCTGATGATGAAGTATCCAGGGATCCAAACTTCGTGGTAGAAGGATTTATTGTAGCCGGTGACCCTGTGAATAATATCAAGGTAAAAGGCATCTCTCCACTATTGGCTGATTCTGTGTCCAGCGAGCCAGTCACCGACGCGCAAGTGCTGATCGCCGCAGGCCAGCAGCAATTCGACCTGACATACAACTCAATGACTGGGCTATACGAATATTTGGAATCCGACCTATCCATCGATGTAGGTGCTGAATACGGGCTGGAAGTGATCATTGGCGACCGGACTGCTACTGCCACTACGCTGGTTCCCGATCCACCCACGGGGTTAATGATGGACGACTCGGTTTTAGTGGTACCACCATTGCGGTTGAGCTTAACGCTTGGCGACCAATTAGGGGAGCTTTTCTTCGATGAGCGCATCCTTTTTGAGTGGGATTCGGTACCCGGCCGGTCTTTTTACGTGGTGATCGAAGAGCAAGGTGACTTATCCGACCCGATCCTGCCCGAAGGAGTACCCGAGAGTGCGGTGGAGCTGTTGTCGTCCTTTCGATTTATCAGCGAACCGTCTGCCAGTCCTAGGTTCGAGATCATAGGTGTCGCCCTGACCAATTACGGTCCACATGTGGCCAAAGTATTCAGCGTAAATCAGGCCTACATCGACCTCTTTGAAAACCTCACACAAGATTCCCGCGACCTGAATGAGCCTCCCTCCAATGTCACCAACGCGCTGGGCATCTTCACCTCTTTCGCGGTGGATAGTATGGAGTTTGAGGTGGTGAGGAGTCGGTAATAGCTCGGGGGGCTTGGTTTTGGGTGATTGGGTCACCAAACCTCGTAGAACAGATCTACTCGAAATTCGTAAATTTGAGTATGGGAACAGATGTAATCAATATCGATCCTGACATTCTTGGAGGAACTCCTGTCTTTTCTGGGACAAGAGTACCTGTGGAATCACTTTTTGATCATCTTGAAAGCGGTGTTTCACTTGAAGAGTTTTTAGATGACTTTCCCTCTGTAACTAAGGAACAAGCGGTTAGCGTACTTGAACTGGCTGGAAAAGTAGTTTCAGCTTCCAATTTTAAGCAACTCTATGAAACTGCTTCTTGACGAAAACATTCCAAGAAAACTTAAAAACGACCTTTCGGAATTTGAAGTGCATACAGTTCGAGAGATGAACTGGGACGGCAAGAAGAACGGCGAACTGTTAGAATTGATGCTTAACGATGGATTTGAAGTGCTAATAACCGCTGACAAGAATATCCAAAATCAGCAGAATTTCAACAAATACCCCGTTCCCGTCTTAACCTTAAACGTTAAACTCCTCACCTATAGGCACATAGCCGAACTTCTTCCAGAATTAAAAAAGTACCTAAACTCTGAACTGTCTAACGGGTCGACCTTTGTAACAAAAGAAAGCAACAACTAACAATCGCTAAAGGTCCTTACTCCTTGGAGTCCCCGCACAGATCGGCTAGTTTAGTAGTCGCAACAAGTGCGAACGTTCATGACAGCTTGGTGTCAGGAATTACCAAAGGACTAATGAAATTACCGCCAACCATATACTTTGGAAAAGCCAGGCAAATAGGGTCACTGGATAATTATCATCTTTCCATTTCACATCACGATAAAGAAGATGAAATCCCAAAACACAGCCATATAAATCCTTATCTCTCCTTAAATCTTGGAACGGCGTACCTGGAAAAAGATGGAGCCAGCGAGAACGTCGTTGGATCCGGAAGTGTGATTTTGAGACCTTCCAACTATGAACATCAAAATGCCTTTGAAAAAAAATCAGGACTCTGTTTTAACATCGAAATAACCTCGAACAAAAACAGTGAGATACTCGCATTATTCGAGCGTAAGAACATTCAATTTTCATGTTTTGAGATCCTTCAAATCCTAACCAAAACATTTGACAATTACCTTGATAATGAACTGGATTGCCTGATAACCGAAACCTTGCTTCAAAAGCTTGAAATTAAAGGCACCGACAAGATACCTTCCTGGTATTTTCGGGTTATTGACAAGGTGAGGGATGACCATACCAGTGCGCTATCCTTAAGTTCCATAGCCGATTGTGTTTCCCTCCACCCCAACTATCTCGCAAGGAAGTTTAAAAAAATAAGTGGCATCACATTAGGCGATTACATCCGTAATACGAGATTAGAAAAGGCCTGTTTGAATTTTAATTCTGACAAGCGCTTAACTGATATTTCACTGGAAGCTGGGTTTTACGATCAATCACATTTTTCAAATACTTTTCGGTCGGCATTCAATATTTCTCCCAGGAGATTCCGCAGCTTATTTTCGGGTTAGTCTGATACAAGTTTCTCAGCTAACTAGCGGTTAACATTGCCCTGTTAATCATGCATTAAGCTATTTACAGGGTAAGACAATGAAGAAGCTATCGTTTATTTGGGTATCCACCCTGCTCATAGGTTGTTTGGCAGCATTTAGGACACCTGCGCAAACACTGGAATCGGCCAATGCAGCTTATGACCAATTTGATCTAAGCAAGTCCCGCGAGATATTAGAAGCAGTGCTTACAATTGATACGCTTCAGAAAAAACAAAAAGGTGAAGCGCTGAGAAAGCTTGCTTACCAGGACTGGAAGTTTTACCGAAATTATGCCCTGGCGAAAGAGAGGCTGACCTCTGCCGATTCACTAGGCAGTGAAAAATATGAAGCCTGGCTGCTCCTCAGTAGAATTGAAAAAGAATCTCAGCATTTTGAAGAGGCCCTAAATGCTTCTGAAAAAGCCGGCGAGTTCGCAAAATCTGAAAATGAAGTAAATCAAGCCAATGTGGCCTATGCAAATGCTGTCTACACAGCGGCAGTAAATCCGCTGTCCCAAGACCGGAAGGCTAATAAAGATTTATTAACCAGAGCCACTGAACTTCTTTCCCGCGTCCTGGAAACTGACGCAGGTTTGCCTACACCCTCCAAATTACTACTAGGCATAGCCCTACTGAATAATGATGGTGAAAATGTATTAAAAGCATGGCAGTCCTATTTCCAAATCCAAGAAATCAAAAACACCTACCCGTATTTGTCAGCTTCGGCGGAAAAGCTCAGTCAGGTTTGCGAAAATTGGAGCGGGCGCAAGCTGTCGATTTCAGATCAGGAAGTGCTAATTGACGCACTGTCATCCTCCAGGTTTTATGAATTTATTCCCGTTTACGTCAAAGAAAATAACAGCGAACCCAGCTACAATCAAAACACGAAAGACGCCATTACCTATTCCAGGTATTTAAAGGAGGTAGAAGCCGCAACCAATGAATACTACCGTTCGATCGCGATTGGCAAAAAAAATGAAACTGCCTACATAGAATGGCTCTCCAATAAGAGGAAAGAACTTTGGAACAACCTCTCATTCACGGCACAGCGCGAATACAGTGAGAATGAATTCTTAAAGGAAACAGAAAAACACTTCGGCGCAAGAGGTTTTACAGGAAGTACGGGAAATTATAGTGGGTACGTTTTGGCGCTTGGGCACATAGTAAATCAGGAAAAAGCTAAAGTGGAGCAGTATGGTTATCAGCCCGAGTTCATCTATACGCAGATCGACATGATGATTTCCAACGGCTATTCCAGTTGGTTCTGGGAATACAAATCCATTGGAGGCTGGGCTACAGCTACGGAGATAATCCGTGTCAGAGAAGCTTACCTGAATGAGCCAATCAATGCCTGGAAAATGGTTACAGATTCCGTGGAACGCCAGAAAAAGGAAGAAGAGATACAAGCATTTTTAACTAGTTTTTCTACAAATCAGCTGGAGCTGTCAGGAGGCCTGGCTGCAAAACTGAAATTTGATGCATTGCTTACTTTGTACGACAGCCTTTCCTCCACCGGGTTATCTGGGCAGGCATTAAAATTGGCATTCTTGTCGAACTACGAACAGTATAGAATGGAAGCTTCAATGCTGGCACATGAAGGTAGGCACAGCATTGATCAGAAGTATTTTCCAGATGAGTTTGAAGGTTGGACTAGTGAAATAAGAGAATTCCGCGGAAAACTATCTCAAATCATTTTTGCGCCAGAACCGCGATTAGAGTTGCCAGGGATGGTGACCGGTGCCAATGGTGATTATGGCCATCACAAAGCAAATCAAAGGATTGTGGATGTGGCGGTTGAATGGATAAAAGAAAATAAGGAACACATTTCAGGATATTCAGACACCAAATCGCCATTTGCTCAGATCTATCTGCTGACTACAGACCAAATAAAGGACTGTTATCGAGAAGCAGATCCATTGAATAGAGAATAGTAGGGCACGATCCACTTGAAGGTTCCTCTCAAATCCCGCTTTACACAGACTTTAAAAGAAATGCTAAAACTGAAAGGGATAATCACAACTTTGATTTTCACAAGTCTACTTATCCATCTACCGGCACAAGACCGTATTTGCATCGATAAATCTATCGAGCACACATTGTACTCAGAATACCTCGATGAAAATAGGAGTCACTGGGTGAGCTTACCTCTCAACTATTCTGATTCGTTGAAATACCCGGTTGTCTACGTGTTAGATGCCGAGTGGAGGTTTGAACTCACCAAAACAATTATTTTCGAATTGGGCGCATGGAATAAAATTCAAAAGTCAATCGTAGTGGGTATCCCGCACGTTGATTTAGAGGAGAAAAGAGGGGTCGACTTGACATTTAGTCATTCGGGAGTGGAGTACGACGGTGATCAAGTGGACACGACCTGGTACAACTCGTCGAACTCCGGTGGAGGGATGAAATTCTATAATTACCTAACAAAAGAATTGATCACCGACATCAACAGGAATTACGCTACTGACAATCACGAAACTTTAATCGGACACTCTTACGGAGGCTACTTTGCTGGATATATTTTATCAATGAACCACCCTTTTGAGGTGCTGCATATATACGATCCTTCCATTTGGTATAGCGATGGTGAAGTGACGAATCTTTTCAAACAAAAAAATTATAGTAAACCGACAAAGATTCATTTGACCTACCAACCAAAGCCTGAATTTCACAGAGGCAAGATCGAAGAATTCATCGACGAACTTGCGAAGAGCCCTTACATCCAGCTCACAACCAAATTTTATGATGCCGACACTCACAACTCCCTGTTTTTAGACAGCTTTTACCAGGGTATTATCGAAACCAATAAGTAAATAAACTTTTTCACCCCCCACCCTTTCGCTAGATCAGCTAGTTTAGCGCTAAATGCCGAGGTGTAGGAATACGCACTGCACCAGAATTTAGGAAATAGTCAGCTATGAAATGGAACTCTGAATTTTACGACAAATCGCATGATTTTGTGTCAAAACATGGTAAGGGTGTTTTCGAATATTTGAAACCTGAGAAGCACGAAACAATACTTGATTTAGGGTGTGGTACGGGCGATCTGACTTTTGAAATTTTCAAGTGTTGCAGAAAGGTGATTGGCATTGACAGTTCAGAGGAAATGATTGCTGCAGCGAGATCAAAATTCCCTGAAATTGAGTTCGAACGAATGGATGCTCAACATTTAGAATATAAAAATGTCTTTGATGCCATATTCTCCAATGCGGTATTGCACTGGGTAGCTGATCAAAAAACGGCCATCAGAGGCATGTACGAAGCTTTGAGACCGGGCGGAAGGATAATCTTAGAGTTCGGAGGAAAGGGAAATAATGAGCAAATGCTAGGTTCATTGCGAAGGAGTTTCAATAACAGAGGACTATACGACAATGCCAATATAGACTTTTGGTATTACCCTTCGATCGGTGAATATTCCAGCCAACTTGAAATGCACAACTTCCGGGTTGTTCATGCAGAACACTTTGATCGGTTTACGGAGCTGAAAGGCAATCAGGGTATAAAAGATTGGTTTCAAATGTTTGGAGAAAAATTCTTTTCTGGAATCTCCGCACCCTTGAGAGACGAAATTCTTGATGACGTTCAAGACGACTTAACCGAGACTCATAATGTCAATGGCAAGTGGCATGCAGATTACAAGCGAATCAGGGTCGTAGCTGTAAAAGAATAAATCGCACATAACAAGTAATAACCTCAATGAACCCTTGTGGACCGCCAAACTCGCTACGAGCGATTTTCATTGCGAAATGGTCCTTCAATGTCCGGTTGAGCTTGTCGAAACCTATTTTGACGTTAAAAAAATATAGATTTCGACAAGCCTGACTGTAGTCAAGGCATGCTCAACATGACAATTACCGGTTCATTACAGTTTAGGACAGACTCACGCCCTCCATGTTGATAACCTCGAGAGTTAATCTACAATGATCTTTTGCGTCTTATTTATCCCCAGTGCACTCACTTTGACAAGATATAGGCCCTGTGCTTCAAAGTTCAATTGCAACTGCACCTCACTGTGACCCTTTGGTTGATCGCTGAACAGTTCTTGTTGCAAGACCCTACCTTGAAGGTCGATCACCTGCACTTCCATGTCACTGCTCCGCGTCAAGGAAAGTGATAAATGAATCAGTGATTGGTTGTTTAAATCAGCATTAACCCTAATTTCATTTGACAAAACCTCTGGCACTTCCGCATTTTCTTCGGCTGTTTGAGCAGGCCTTGATTGACCACCAAATACACTGGCAATCTTATCGAGATATTGATATCCCCAACGATGTGTAGGTGAGATAACCGAGCCCTCAGTATGTTCATTCCATGCATAAATAGTAATGGTCTTATTGGTTCTATCAGGATAGCTATCCGCATAGTTTTTAGCTTGACTTAATGCCAGGCCGAAGGAATGAGGGTCACCCTTTCTATGATCACTGGCCCCATTCTTATAATCCCACGCCGGATATCCATGATATGGATAGCTCGAATTATTTCTATTATGATAATGAGTTGGTGAGTTATCCCAACCTGCGTTCACATGAATTTGATAATCGACATTCGTGTTGGGATATCCACTATAATTGTTATCAAGCGTGTAATCATAATACTCTTTTGTGATACTGGTCATCCTATCATAATCGTAACCCTGGTAAGAAGGAGGCCATGAAAATTGCGTACGATCTGTTTCATCCCACGTATCATATCTCAGTGATGTACTGGCATCAAAGCCAGCTTCATCCGGCCACCTCAAATGCCACACCCACTTCTCGTTCCAACTGATCATGTTTGCATCCGGAGAATGTACGGCAACGAAATATACATCTTTGTTGGAGCCCGTATGTTGTTTGAATTTCGCATTCATATATTCCAAAAGCCTTCTCGTTTTAGCGAATTCTACGTAGTACGAACCTGGCCCGGCGCCAGCAAAAAAGGCATGATTTTTACAGTCTCCCACAATGGTATTCAATACCACTGATTCCGGAAGATAGAAATACGGCCGGCCATCACTGGTCTTTTTATAGGAGGGGAGCTTCATGAACTCTGCCCAATAGGCAATCATCTTGTCCAGGCCCTGTCCGCTATTGTACCAGGCATCACAACCCCTACCTATGATCTTGTTTTTATCATGCTCTACCCAAAAAATGGCCATTTCAACACCATGGTTATTCAGCGGAGCAGATACAGGGTCCCAATTATCCGGATTACCAGGGCCATTATTTGGCAGCCAATTGTCAATCACCTTGTTCCAATAAGGCCTCCAATCGCCATTGATATAACCAAAATAAGAATCATAGATCACAAAGTCGATACCATACTGGGACATCAGCTCTAGCTGTTTTTCAGTAACCTTCTTGAGGTTTTCATTGTACCATGCTGAAGGACCTAAGGCAGCCCCGTTTCCGGCTTGATAATAAATGGCGGAAGGGATACGGACTTTGTCAAACTTATAGTTACTCACTAACCACCGATCGTAAGCATCCACCTGATACCAATGATGCTGAGTTTGAGAAAAAGAGGTATAGGGATCAGGATAACGACCATCTGGCGCATCCGAATGCCAATAAGGCATATAAAAAACACCAATATCGTAGCCGGGACTAAGATCAGCCTGAGCCCCTACGTTAAAACATAGCACCCAACAGAGTGCAACCATGTAAAAGAGCCTAGTTTTCAGAGAAATAGTCATAAATGTTCAGTTGTTTAGATTTCTATTTTTTTTAAATTCTAGCGTAATATGTTTAATAAGCGATACATCAAACCTAACGTGACGTAAACAGAGACTGCTTCTACGGACCTTATCTAGTCGATGGAAAAAAAAACTGTGTTGGATTGTTTTAGTTAATTTTTACTTATAACGTGGTTATAACATTTGATCGGGATAAGGTTCATTGCAATCACAGTTGTTGGTTTGGTCATGCTATTTTAGAGCCATTTAACTCATCAAAAAATCGCCGAGTTTCATGGCTTTTGCTGGCACTTGATTTCTCATGAATACATTTATCCAGTTCGTCAAAAAACACATCACCCCGGATGATTCTTTGGTCGATGGGTTAAATGAAATAATGACTGAGATGAACGTGCCAAGCGGAGGCATTCTTTCCAACCAAAACACCTATTGCCGTCATTTGTACTTTATCAAAAAGGGATTGGTCAAATTTTGTTTTGACTCAAACGGCAAAGAGTTCATCATGCGTTTCTTTGAGGAAGGGATCTTATTCACAGATATAGAAGGTTGGAATAAAAAAGAACGCTCCAGGTACAATATTGTAGCACTTGAAGATACAGAGTTCATTCTGATTCCTTTGTCGTCATTCGAATTTCTTTGCCAACATCACCATACTTTAGAAGTATTCTACCGCAAATTAATGACCAGGGCAAGTTTGAATATGATGGAGCGTATCAAGGAAATTCTGGAAGAAGACGCAAAAAAGAGATATTCAAATTTTGTTGAAAATCACCCTAATTTATTGCGGCGCATCAGCCTGGGGGATTTATCCAAATACCTTGGGATCACACAAGTGTCCTTAAGTAGAATAAGAGCAAGCAAATAACCCTTTTTATCATTTGTTAAAAGAAATGGAGACGAACCATAGCAATTTTGAAAGCTATGAGTAAGCAGATAAATATTGTCAACCCACACCTGAAATTTCCACGAGTTAGTTTAAAAGCACCCCTAACCAGTGGCTTCGTTCTTATCGCGGGAGAAGTAGACAGAAGAACATCGTTTTTTGGGGAGAGCCAATCAAAGAAAACATTACTTCGGCAAATCAAAAACCTATCACTAACGCTGGAAGAAAACGAGCGCATCGTCAGTACTACTTTGTTTAAGGCCATGCTATTTCCCCCGGGAAGGGATGGTGGGTACTTAAGAAAACTGAATAAGACAATACACAATCGATTCGATGTTGTTCTCTTAATTGAATTAAGGTCAACAGATGACATCAAAATATTAGAAAACAACGCTGCTTACCATTCCATACACGAAGCATTTAGCAAAGGGTCCTCCTATCATTTCATCTATCAGGCGGAGAATATCAGGCGAATAGACACGGTAGACCACAAAAACACTGGCGTCTTTCTGTTTAATTACTTTGTAGCCGAGAACAAAAATCAAAACCTGGACATATGGGAATACACTGCCGGATGGTTTCAAGATCAGACCCATCTTGATAACTCGACCTTATTTGGCTCAGTAGAAAATGAACCTCAAGATTTCACTGTCATCAATCACTGCCGATGGGACGGGCTCATGAATGTTCTTCCTTCTTTGATTTTCAAAAAAACATTCAATACTTACGTGCTGGACAACTTTGAGGCAAATAATGTAGCTGCAAACCCCATCCTGTATAAGCTCGCCTAGTGATCAAAATTGGGACGGAGCCTGATTGGCTAAAAATTGTACCATTCTTCTTGACGAAACGGCTTCCGCAGCGAATCGCTACACCAAAGTCCAGCCGTCTTTCTGTGCTTTTTGTATTTGCTGAAAAGATTAGCAAACCCTCAAATTTCGTGTCTAGTTGTGGGTAAAAACGATCTAACACATGGCAGGTGCTCGCCATGTGTTAGATCTCAAATCTATCTCAGACCTTCTCCTTCGATCCAGGGTGCCCCCGCTTCTTTCAAGGCAGAGCGCAGACCAGGCAGCGTCTCCCCGCTGATGGTTTTGAGTTCGGATTTGACATCAGCCAACTGCGCAACCGCCCTTTCAAAAGCTGCAAGATGATTACCAGTTGGACCATAAGTATTGCTTACCAATGAAACGATTCCCACGAACTGACCATCGCCAGGTGCCGGTGGGTTACGCTCGCCTATTTCGTTACGGGCTTTGCTGCCATTCATGATACCATCCAGTGCCAACAGCGCCTTCCGAGCATCTTCTATGGATTTGGCCAATTCAGAGGTGGGTTTGGTGGCACTATTTAAGGCCCTGGCCATGGCGCCCACCAGGGCTTGGCTTTGGGACAAGACAGTATTGACAGAGGTCAAGTCTTGTTGAAAGGCCACAAAACGCTCCCTGAAAGCATTGATTTCGGAGATGTCCTTGCCGGGCAGCGCACCTTCTCGAAGTTTGATCACTTCAAACGTCTGCGCCTCCGACAACTCCGTCCACACCCCATCGACCACTTTCGACAAAGTCATGGTATAAGTACCGGGAGTTGCTTTCACGCCACCGCCGAAGAAGAACCCTCCTCCTTTGGCAGGTTTTAACTTTTCCCCACTTCTTTTGGCATAAGTCAGGTCCCAGGCCACGCGGTTGAACCCTTTGGTATTCGTACCTGTGACGTGTTTCACCACATTTCCGGCTGCATCCCGGATCGTAAGAATGACCATGGGCTTGTTTTGAGAAAGCTCTTCATCTAGGGCGTCCCACCCGGTAAACGGGATATTGGACTTATTCTTGTTCAAGTCCTTTTCAGATTCCTTCCTCGTATCAGCCAGCGACTTGTATTTGTCCTTCAAATAGTAGGTAAATACAGCTCCAAACGGTGGGTTCTTAGCCTGATAATCCGCATTACCTTGTCCATAGATTTCAGGGCGTGGCACATACCAGTGGGCGGGTTTTGTTCCGAAAACTGTGGCCTCTGCCTCCTGCATGGCATTGTCCCAATCTCGCAATGGAGAGATATCATCAAGGATGTAAAAACCACGACCGAAAGAAGCACCAACCAGGTCATTTTCTCTTCTCTGAATGGTAATGTCCCTGAATGAAATCGTAGGTAGACCACCTGTTAACTCGATCCACTTGGTGCCCCCGTCATTGGAGAAATAGACACCAAACTCTGTGGCCAAAAACAATAGGTCTTTCTTCACATGATCCTGCACGATTCTCCAGGTGAGCAACCTGTCCGGTAGATTGCCATTGATCAAAGTCCAGGAATTTCCCTTGTCTGTACTCCTTAAGACATAAGGCTTATAATCTCCGTACTTGTGATTGTCAAGGATCAGGTAGACCGTATTGGCATCATGTAAGTCCGCCCGTACGTCATTCACAAAGGGTGTCGATGGAATGCCCTTGATGTTACCAAGCTCAATTTTTCTCCAGTTTTCACCACCATCTTCCGTGACTTGCAAGATACCATCGTCAGTTCCAGCATAAATCAACCCTTCTTGCAAAGGAGATTCTGCCAGCGAGGTGATGGTATTGTAGTTGGACATAGCAAGTACGTCCCAGGCATTGTCATAGCTTTGGGTTCTTCCCATGATCGGCAATGCCAAGCGCTCCTCGTTACGCGTCAGATCACCCGATATAGCCGTCCAGTCATCCCCCCTGTTTTCTGACTTCCATACCCGGTAGGAGGCGAAGTACAACCGGGTGGGATTATGTGGGCTGACCAAAATAGGCGCATCCCAGTTGAATCTTTCGTGAGGATCTCCTGCCTTTGGCTGTGGCTGTATGAAAACGGTCTCACCAGTCGTCTGATCGATCCTCCACAGCCATCCTTGCTGGAATTCTCCGTAGGTGATGTCAGGATTGCCTGGTTCGATCGCGCTTTGATGACCATCTGCCGACAAGGTTATCCACCAGTCTGCGTTACGAATGCCTGCTCCATTGGCAGTTCTTGAAGGTCCTCCGTGGCTGCCATTGTCCTGTGTACCACCGTATACGTTGTAAAAAGGTGCAGAATCATCAACGGCCACTTTGTAGTACTGGACCACCGGAAGGTTGGCAATGTATTTCCACGTTTGGGTCAGGTCGAATGACTCGTACAATCCACCATCCGTACCAAATAACACATAATTTGGGTCTGACGTTTTGAAAGCCATGGCATGTGAATCCACGTGCTTCTTGTCCTCATTCATAGCCTTGAAGGTCTTGCCGTGATCGTTCGAGATCATGACCACATTGTTCATCAGGTACAATCTCCCCTCATGGTGAGGTGAAGCGTAGAGTTCCTGGTAGTAATGAGGACCTGTCCCTCCGGATACCTGATCAGACATTTTCGTCCAGGTGACCCCTTGATTAGAGGTCATGTAAGTTCCTCCTTTTCGCCTTAACTCCTCAACGACGGCATACACCTGGTCGGGATTAAACGGCGAAATCGCCAAACCAATTTTACCCATAGGTCCTGCAGGTAAGCCTGAGCTGAGCTTGGTCCAGGTCTCTCCCCCATCAGAACTCTTGTGAATGCCAGAACCCGGACCGCCACCCATCAAAGCGGCCACAGTTCTATGTCTTTCCCAGGTAGCAGCATACAGCACTTCAGGATTTCTTGGGTCAATCACAATATCCGTTGCGCCTATCCATTCACTGTCTCCTAATGTCTTTTTCCAGGAATTTCCTCCGTCGGTAGACTTATAGAGTCCTCTTTCGCCTCCTTTACTCCAAAGTGGCCCCTGGGCCGCCACCCACAGTATGTTAGGGTCAGTAGGGTGGACGATGATTTTGGAAAGATGCTCAGAGGCTTTGAGCCCTTTGTTCTTCCAAGTCTTACCTCCATCGTAACTCACGTAGATGCCATCACCGAATCCGGTGTGCCGGCCACCTACATTTTCTCCAGTCCCTACCCAAATCGTCTCCGAGTTGTTGGGATCAATGGTA
>CBDETI010000022.1:152500-804034 GCA_965242775.1 Cyclobacteriaceae bacterium | reverse complement strand
CGGACAGAACTCGAGCATCACCGAGCTGAATGAAAGGGTCTAGCTGAGAAGGATCAGCCGCATGCAGCACTGTAACCAAAACCCCGAACACTTGAATCTGGAACACTTCAAACAAACACGCACAAGTCCCAACAAAGTGTGCAACCATCCTAGACTCCACACCAAAACCAAGCGCAAGTACAAACCCCACAAGCATAACTATCCCATACCAAAAGCAGCTGAGGCAAGATTTCTCCAGTCTCCACCGTGGATCTCGCGGGTTCCGAGGATCCTGCGGCCTCCTGACCTGTGAGATTCAAAGCCGGTAGCAGCCAAGGTATTTTTTGATTGGTTAGCAATGAGGGTTGCTAGGAGCTTGATGGGGTCCTTCATCCTGACCGCCACAACCCCTCTTTAGTTCTATCCTTAAGGCCCATAGCATTCCTAAGAGCCTCTTTTTGGGACAGTCATGAAGTTGTTTCTGCTGCCTTCTTCGATTGAAGTCTTCTGCTCCTGCATACACGTCTAGATCCTCTTGCACATCTTGGAAATTCTGATAATTTCTTTATAGGTATAGGTCCCTGCTCGAATTCTCTAGGGTATTGGTTGAGACGGTCGATAGCTACATATTTGACGAGATAATAATGTCACACTGCTAACATGCCTGCTCCGCTCTAGTCTTGCACTTTGGACCTTGGATTCTTCTGCGTCTGAATAATCCAAAACCTCAAACTTCAGGGGTGTCCTCCCAACTCGCATGAGGGCTCCGCCAGGGTGGTGCTTCTAGAAGGCCCTTAAACAAGGAAGTAACAACCACCACAATAATCATTAGAAGATAGAACATTAACAAAGGCTCACCGTTTTCTCCCAAAAAGGAAGGCAAGGAAACCCTGAAGCCTGGGCGATGCGAGGTCATGGTCGGAGGCTTCTTGCGATTCGTGAACCGTCCAGGCAGGTATTATATGAGCTATAATCCAAACTCATAGTATCCCCCCTTAATAAGCCCTAATAAGCCCCTACATGACCCCCTTTATGGAGTTGAGACTGTAGCTCACATGGTGGTAGGTAAGGGTATGTTACCTCAGTATGGAGAAGCACGTCCTTTAGATGCCAGGGGCGGCATTCCTCTTGGGGATGCTAAGGGGTTGCTTTGAGAAGCTTCCGTACAGATTCGGTTCAACAGGCACATGTATGAAACATTTGTTCTGAGTGGATTGGAGAGGAATTGCACGGACCGATGGCCTGTTGTGCGGGTCTAGAAGCAGTCTGCTTCATGAGCAATGGATATGATATGAGAGTTTCTGAAAACGACCCCTCTAAAGTCTCAATTTGCCTCGGGAACAAACGGGGAGCTCACGGCTTCTTGTTCTTGAGCAGGGGATGGAGCTGTTATGGAAGTGCAACACCTTCGTTTGCCATCCAGATAGAACCCTAGTCCATCAGCAAAATTCCTCACCATTGTTTACTGTTGAGGCCCTGCATTACGTCGCTGGGTGCAGGGACCTCCGCCTAGAGAAGCCTCGCGTTGGTTCACCTGGCTACCGCGTTCTGGGGATGGGGCATACGTGACTTTGCATCTTGGCAGTCTTCCCACCATCACATCTCAACATCCTTGCATGCAAGCAGAAGCCCCTGCACCGCAAAACGCTTTCAATAAATAAAAAAAAACCTTCAGTCCTAACCTTTCCATTAGGGTCACCCCTCGAAGGTGTTCCGGAATGCGATCCTGCCAACGGCAAGACGCCGGCCCAGCTGATGGCAAAGCCGCTCGGCATGGTAAAGTTAACCCAAGTGATAGCCCGAAAACAGGTGGCAACACTTGGACGGAGTAAATGTTCACGGCAGCGCTCTTTGCCAACAATTTTGGTCTGTGGCCTTCGTTGTCCTGGCAAGACCTTCAGCTTGCAGGACCATGGCCTGGTTTGACGGTGCAGGATTCTGATGCAAGCAATCTCCAAAGAAAATGCTTGTTTTGGAACAGCCCCATCATGTAAGGCACTGCGTGTGTATCAGGTACTTGGCAAACCTCAGCAGCTATGACCAGATGTCTTCAAGCCTGGCATGGCACCTCAGACTGAGCATGGTGCTGGGATGACACGGGGTTGGTGGAATTTTTGCAAAAAAGAATTGGGGTGCTGATGCAGGATTTTTCTGGATTAGGTTGAACATCTGTGGGCTTTCTTGAAAATGAAAGCTGCTTTTCGAAGGATTTATCGTAAGGGTTTAGTGACAGGCAGCGTATACAATGAGGATGCCCCTTTTGGCAGTGCAGATTCACAGTTATGTTAGGTCTTACAAAGCTTCGACACTTCAACATCTAACATGATTGTGCACGACCTGAACAACCTGAGTATGGATGCACTTAAGGCCGAATGAAGCAAAGCCGTAGTGTCAACCAACTACACAATTACCACAGGATTCCGAAAGGAAAGCAAACGGCACTAAGAACCCTGCCCAAGTGCCAAGTTACTCAGAAAACTGGCTATTGCTTGGCTCTGAGCAGGTGCTTCGAGCTTAAGGATGTGCTTGTGGAGTGCGACAAAACCAAGCCAGAGAAGGGCTGCGTAGACGTGCAGCTTGCCGGTCTCTCGGCAAGACAGGATATGTATAAAATCTAGTATAGAAGGGATTGATGCATGGTATCATCCTGGAAGCTCTAGTTGCAGATGGAAGTCGAGTACAGTTTTGGGTTAGTGATACATGCAGCATGTTTCCATTCAAACCCTCGTCAAGCATTTGCTTTCCTGACACAAGATGGACGATCGGAATTCGTTCGACCCAAGCTCGATAAGCCCGAGCTTTGGAGATCCAAGGACAATACTGCGTGACCACGCGTCGCAATATTATTGCTGTTGCTATTTTCTTGTTACTTCTGTTGAATGGGCAGCTACTAGCACAACTACTGTGAGGAGAGGTAGCCCTCCGAATATACTGCTACTAGTATTCCTTGAAGTCGTTCTGCTGCTTGACGTCCTCGTGCGATTAGCTACAGGGAGTTGGTAGCTTAGGCTTCGGATTGCAAAGTGATTTGGTGGATTCATGCCTTATTCTTCCAGTTTGTCTGGACTGCGATGCTTGATGGTTTTTGCATTTGCGCAAGATAAAAAAAGCCCTCCACACAGTGGCTAAATGCTGGGAGCTGTAAGTCCAATTTTTTCTAACTGCCCATATCTCCAGACATCTCCAGATCAGCTGTATAAGATGAATTGGTCGGACAACACCCTGCATGTGCTAGCAACCCAGTCTTAACACTCGGTGGCAGTTCCAGTAACTGTCTTGAAGCAGACTTGACTGTCTCAGTCACTGCTCCGTCATGTTTGTTCTATATGAGCTATAGTTTAAAGTCCTTCAACGGTTTAATGTAGGGGATTACATGACTCATTAATCTTGCCTAGCTTCTCCTCCAGTTCCAGGTGCATCCGTGTAGAACCCAGTACAACATGGCAGAACATCAAGCTACAATTCCTTGAAGAAAAGCTCCATCCCTCTACGAAACCACACATCCATCTGCAGGACTTCCGGGGTGAGAACCTACCTGCCGGCCTGTCGCACCTTGGTGCTAAACACACATGGACGATATCCTGAAACAGTATAGTATGGATCCCCATATTTGTGTTCTGACTATGGGTCCGAGAAAGAGATTCCGCCATAGAGACAGGGGTGAGGCAGTGCATGCCAGCATCGCTGCAAGTGAAAGTTCTGCTTCTACAAGGAAACTTGTGGTTGGTAACTTTCTGGGCAGCTACAGATGAGTGCCCTGTTGCCGCCAATGGCTTCAGCATGGGCTTGAGAAAGCAGTTCTTGGCGAAACCTTGAAAGCGTTGATGCCGAGCAAATCTGACGTACATCTCAACATAGATGGCCCGAGAGCCAACCAACACCCTGATTTCTAAAGACCCTCCGATTGATCCGCGCGATGGCTGTGGCATTATCACAGGCCAGAATATTGCACACAATATAGAACCTAAGCCTTGATAATAACAATACGACTGAGGGCATTTCTTGGCTACAGCTATGGACCTGGCTGCATCACAGTATTTTCTGTGGGGTATGGGCAGCTAAAGCATTTCAGTCCAGGCATGGCCAAGCCCTTCATCACTGGCCAGCAGACGTTGCCCAAGAGATTTTAAGCCAGACGACTTATATGACCCCAATATAACCCCAATATAACCCCAATATAAACTCAATATAAACCCAACATACTATAGTTGTTTCCATTTCACTTCCATTATCCCAATATAACCCCAGCCAAGCCTTGGCATCTCACAAAGCTGGGTTTTGTTTACTTCCAGGATAATTTTGGTAGCCTGCTGCTCCAGCACAGTTGTGCATGGATGCTTGATTTCTGTGTTGCTTGATGGGAAGCAGAAGCAAGAAGCAGCCCTTCACAAGGAACTCTGACATGTCCCAAGACTTGGACACTTCGAAAGAAAGACCCTAAATGATCCTGGGGCCACAGGGATGGGAAACTCCTGAAACTGTTTGATGGTTGATGATCTTGATTACATGATTGCAACTCCGAGTTCCCGTCCTGTTTGGGTTGCTAGCATCCATATTACGAGGAGCATGTTCTTAACTGTAGTTGTATGAGATATTGCAAAGACCAGCGCGGTCACGGGCGAGATTCTTGTCGCCGTCTTGCAAACATTACAAGGACGGTGGTTCACTTTTTTTGCATTTGCAGGAAGTCTTTCCGGTCAAACGTGTCGCTTCAATACCTTGCTGAATGTTCCTGCCTCATTGAGGTTTATCTGGACCGATGAGAAATCAAAAAAGAACAAGAGTCCGGGCTGCAAGCTTTGACTCGTGCGCCTGAAAGGCAGGTGTTTCCGCGTGAAAGTGAGGCCTGGGTTCTGGGGCTGGCAGGTGGTTTTAGGGTTTCGGGGAACCAGGTGGCATTCCGCCTGCTTTTACTTCGAGGGTAGCCAATGCTGAAGTTCGACGTAGGGCCCGTTGTCATGCAGCCACAGACCTGCTACTACAACATCAGCTCCATCTCTTTGGAAAGGCCTACAGATGTCCTTGGGACAGTCCAATGCATTTCCATTCTTTCATCCCCGGAACCTTGCAGCCTATCACCGATGCGTACGTGAGAAGAGTAGGGAGACCGAGACGTGAGTGGATCACTGAAACTAGAAATAAGGCTTTTCACTTTTTGGGCGGCCACTGTGAAATCACCAGACTTGTACAAAATCCTGTTGTCTGGCACCACACGGTTGGCCAGCTCTTACCCGTCCACGCGCCGCCCGGCGTATGACTGACTGACTGACTGAAGTGGTATTATTTGAGGGACTGGTGGAGTTTCTACAACTTATAGAGACCTTACACAGCTGCATGGACAGGTCTTAGGCAGCAGCAACTCTGTGCTGGATGGTGAATGGATGAAGGGAACAAGGGATGGTTTTTGTCTTCACACCTCGGAAATTCCTAGGTCCGTAGCCGCTGTGAAATTCGAATTTAATGGCGGAGCTGAGCTGCGCTCATAGAGGCAGATTCAAGTCGTACCCAGCGATCTATATGGGATATACCTAGGGTCTTAGTACCTAGCCACAATTTAATCACGATAAAATTGGGGGTCTGAAGTGCACTCATACAGACGGGGCCAATTGGCACCCAAGGATCTATCCAAGATGTTCCTAGGGTCCTGGAGCCCCTTAATCGAGAATAGGAGGTGTGCTCATGAAGACGGGTGCAACTTTTATCCAATGATCTATGTAGGATGCTCTTAAAATCATTCTGTCCAGGACTTGCAGTGCGTGAAGTTGTGCCAAGTATGTTTCGCAAACTTTAGCCTTGTTCAGGTCAGGTTCTACATGAGATGAGACGGTCGCACAGGGACGCTTCCCGTAGAAAAACCTGAATGTCGACATGTGAGTCACACAAAAACAGATTGCCTGACGCTTCCAAAGCCTTGGAATGAGGGAAGATGCCATAAACATCTTGGCATCTTACTCCGCAACTAAATTGTGATCTAATTCATTCTTAGAGTATGCCTAGGCCTAAGCGGATTTTATGGGACATTTCACCCGAAAATTTAGACCACGATTCAATTGCTTGAGAACTGGAAATTTTCTTGGGCAAATTGACAATTACCTCATGGTTTACTAGTGTCCGTGCGGCGCATGGGCAGGGCACTGTGTGATGTTTTGAAGAATTAGTTCAGGAATGTTCAGGATGCAATTGTTGTGGATTCAGTGGGTTTGCAAAATCCCGAACCGAGGCATTTGACTCGGAAGATAACTTGGATCAACTGTCTTCTGGCTCAGGCTCTATATGGAGCCTTTACTTGTATGTATACGTAAATAAATAATGTATATATATATAGTTGTATTTATATTTGTTTGCACATGCCGTGTATCGACTGAGGACAGTGTTCTTCTCCTTTGATGAGATCTTTGAAGCGCAAGACCTAGGTCTGGTCATGTCACAGAGTTTCCAGACTAGTTTCGCCTGTTTACTGTAATGCCCCGAGGTTTGCAGCAAAGCCAATTACCAAGATTTACGACAAGAATCAAGGTATGTTTTGCAGAACCAGTAAAAGCCGAGGCGAAGACCATAATTTGGCGAGGCTGTTGGCGAGGTAATTTTTGACGGTGTTCTGATTTGAAATGGAGTAGTGGCTGCTCGCTGCAAGCAGCAATGATAAAACCCACTGGTGTTGCTGGCAGTTGCACACTTGTCTGGCAACTGCCAAGCATGCCATTCATAAAGAAGGCAGGTTTGGGAGCTAACATCAAAATGGAGTGCAAAACAAGAAACACCACAATCATAGTCACTGCCTGCCCTTACTGCAGCTGAGACATAAATGCGCCATGATGTGCCCAACTGTCATTTGCCATGCCAGGCACGACCGGTTTTTAGGAAAAATCTTGCTAGGCTCAGACCTCTTCTCCAGCGCTCCAAAACAGAACCAACTTCCAGTCCCTAGCCTTCAAATACGATAAAATCTGAGGAATCCGAAGTTGCGATAGTTGCAGCCCCCAAAGTCCAGGTGCGATTCGTCAGGTTCTGCAGGGCGCGCCAGGGGGGGGTGGGGGGGTGATACAACTGTTACATGATCCAGGGTGCAATGCAGCCTGGCGCAAGCTGCTATGCAAACAATCCACAACAGGAAGCTTTCATTTGCTCCTGTTCTGCCATTACATCAGATATCCAATTCTTCCGGCACTGGCATTTACAATTTGCACGCTAACTGGAAAGCTATCTTGGAAGAGAGGACCACCAAATGGCCTTTCCGAAAAGCGGAAGGACACCAATCCTCTGGGTGTCTTTGCTGCGATGCAGACTGAATGTTGGCTCAGGATGGTTGATAAAGGGCTGGGCCGCTGCGTAGGAGTTGTTGTCAGGTTCGATGCAAAGGGGTTTGCAGGGCTGTCTGAGGAGCTTTCACTGATGCGTTTTTTTGTGTAACAGGGTTGGTTTGGGGGTTTTAAAACCATACATGTATTGCGGTGGCTAAGCAGAACCTGCTTTGTGGCAAGAAGGCAGCCTGGCTCGGCCTTAAACCCCAAGTTTTGGAGCTTGAGCTACAACTCTTAAACCCTGGACAAGGGTCAGCACTCGGGCTGGTATGTGCTTGTCTTCTTCATGCTCGTCTTTCTACCAAGTATGACTCATCATACGACCATTCCACATTACAAGGAAGGTTGCGACGACAATTTGCTACTTCTCAGCGGCAGCGCTGCCCCCACGTGCTTGCTGTACTCTTAGACAAAGAGCCACAACAGCTGCCACAACAGATAATAACCCCAATATATACCCTATTGTAGTAGTTTCCATTTTCTTTTCCAGTATCCCAGTATAGCCCCAATATAACCCCTACATAACCCCAATACAACCCCTATATAACCCCAATATTACCCCAATACAAACCCAATATAACCCCATATATACTCCTATATAACCCCAGGTCTGAAATCATGAGCCTTGAAAGCCAACGTAGCCTTGCCTATGTACCACAATCCTTCTGCCTGCATATACATCCAGCACAACCTTCAAGGTGCAGAGTGAGGACTATATTGGGGTTAGATGGGGATAATGGAAAAGAAAATGGAAACTACAGGGATTATTGAGGAGTGTAGGTGTTGGAACCTGGCCTCATCCCGTCTCTCCCTCGCACTCCGGGGATCATGAACAGGGCTGGGCTGTACTAGTAGCTTCGTAGGGACCATTAGTGGGAAGCCATGATGTTAAGCAGGGCCCGACTGGTACTGGGCTGAGCGCCTTTGGGGGCGATGCATCAGAGCGCCTCACCCAGCCAGGGATTGTAAGGGCATTCAAGAGGGTTATGCAGGCATTCTACCAGGGGATATCTCATCTGTAACATACGAATCACGTGGGGTTCGAAACAAGAGACGAGTGTAGGGTGTGGGCTGTACTTAAGGAAATTCGGCACTTTGTAGGGTTTCAGGGTTTTGATTGAGGACATTCGTTTGGCGCTTGTTCACTTCTGACATAGACATAGAAAGGCGAGCATGTTCACTGAGGCGGTCAGGACTTGCAGTTTTTTGTGGGTTTCTATAGGGAAGATCGGGGCTCAGCACCTTCGAATCTGGATTGAAGGTGCGAATGCAAAATGGAAGGAAAGTTTGCTTGTTGGTAGTACATTACAGTCACTGGTGCAGCATTTCCAGGTCCCCTACCGTCAGTTGCAGACCGTGCCGGAAGCCTCCTCCGCGTACGGCTGCTAGCTGATCATTGTCCTTTCGAAGTACAGTAGCTGTTGCGGTTGGATTTGATGGTCTAGCCAGGAGCTTTGCACTTCACTTCTCGATCTCCAAACATGTCTCAGGTTCCGGAGTCTTTCATCACGCGGTCACGTGGTCAAAGCACACGGTGTAACATGCAGCGGAAGGTGAGTAGGCACAGACATGAACCTAACCTCCAATCCATGCCAAGGACAAGAAGGGCAAGTGCAGGAAGGATAGCCCTGGTGTGGTGGATTACATTGTCCTTGGCCACGCTGATGCATTAAATTACACCGAAAGCAACACGGTATTGTCAGTGGCTTTGGCAGCGCCTGACTTTGTTGGCATCTACATTAGCATCACTGCCGCCCGTTCGTCGATGATGTCCATGCCCGGCCTGAATTTATATCAGGTAGAAATGAAGCAAGCTAGCTGTTCTCGGCAAATCCTGTTCAGTGCGTGGGTCATGTTCGAGTAGCTTTAATGATGACACCATTGTTGGTGAGATCCTGCACTTCGCAATGGCCAATTTCATCAGGGTCGCGACAGTTAACAGTCCTGTCCTGGCCTCCATCTTCATTAGCACTTCCCGTGTGCTTAGATTGCGTTCCTTGCTGCTGCGAAAGGGTTGAAGACTTGACTTGAATGTCGTGGGCGGAGGCTTGGTGCGGGGTTGGTGGTGGGCGTGGTGGTCGTTTCATTACGTAGCAGATGCCTACCTGTACAGGGGCCCTCAAGCCCCCAAAACTGATCAGCTAAGGTGACAAGTACCTCAAGGCGGACAGGTGCCATGCCAGACATGTAAGCATTTGAGCATGTACCGATGGAACAGGCCTCTTAGGTTTGAGTGTTTACACTTTGCCTGTTGCTGTTTCTGCTGTTTCTTTGGCGTTGAGGGTGGCAGAAGGTTTCTGTGCATGACAATGCTGACTTTGGCAAGCAGATTGCGCTATCTGCTGCATGAACTGTTCTTCTAACTCCTCCAGAGAGAAGTTGTTATACTTGAGATGACAGATAGCGGGAGTCCTTGCTGGAATTACACAAAACTGCCCATCACCTGCAGCACTTTCCGACTTACTGGATGAGTTGGGATGATGGATAGAGTCCTTAGCACACCCTGGCCTCCGCATCCTGTATGGGCTGCGGAGATTCAAGCAAGAGTTGTTAAGATTGACGAAGTAGATCATGGCAGCAGCACCAGCAGCTGGGATCATGATCACACCGAAGGAGATGGAAACAGTAGCATCATCGGTACGAACAGTGGACCAGCGCCAAGGCCATGAGCCCCATGGGATAGAATGCTGAGGTACACGAAGCAGGGTGACAACCCTTCCATCTTGACGGAGGTGCCAGGGAGGCCGTAGTGAGTTCTTCGCAACGAGAACTTGTACTGAGCATCTGGCTAATGACAAACATATCACCATATGAGCTATAGTCTAAACTACTGGGAATTTTTAGACTGTGGCTCATATGTAAGCCCAAGCGTGAAGCTCAGTCCCCATGCGATTTGTAGCTTTAGATGTGTCTGAGCTGCTGCAAGGGATGAGCAGACATACGGTTGGCCTACGGGTGGCTTCTCGAGGCTACTACTAGAGCTTTCTGGTGAATGGGTTCGGGCATTTTATGTGCCAAGCTCATGCAGAACCATTGACATTTTCTTGCGTAAGGGGATCGTTGTTCCGTATCCGATTGAAAGAAGGCAGGGCGCAGGGATGAAGAGGTTCAGAGTCTGGCTCTGCGGCACTGCTGGTTCCTCTACTCAGCCGAACTTCCCTGTCCAAGATAGGGCTGAATACCTGCCGTACACACTACCCATAATAATGAGTCCTAGGTCGGAAAGCACCCGCGGTGTTCATATGTCCAAGTATGATGCAGGAGCCTGAATTGATGAGAAAAATCAACTCCCCATACATAGCACTCGTACAGCTATGCTAGAGAAAACCCAGCCGCATGCCAATCACTTGGGCCGCTACTTTGCTTAAAGCCCCAACTTTAAGTACTGAGGCCCCTACATTACTTGAAATTCTGCACTTCTGGAGGCTCACAGTCATTGGGCGGAATGACCCGAACTTCGGCGAATGGAAGACGAACAGCCAGAAGAGTGGCAGCGGCTGCAAGGAGTATTTTTGAGGGTCAATACTTAGCGTTTGGGATTCAGGATTAGGATCTGTTGTGTGGGGCATAGTGTTTAGGATCAAAAGTTCACATATTGCTCATAAATTTCATCGAACGCGAGACTGCCTCGGCAAGTGTGGTTACCTGGCCCCAAATCCATGTTTGCGGCAACGTGCCCAGGGGTTCTGAATGTACCCACCCCAGCCTGGGCGGAACCCAGCCGAACCCCCCCGTCCCCCCCTAGAAACCGCAAAAACAAGAGCCGGGATCGTGCCCTGAAAGTGGGTAGGGGGAGGGTAAGCTTACTCTCCGACCTGGATCCAAACGCCCCAGGCCTCCGGCCTCGGCGGATAGCCAAGCTTATCATGTTTGCAAGGGCCTGGGAGAAGTGCACAATTAGGTTGGGATTTGTGCGTGGGGCACCGGGGCTCCATGATGTACAGGCCAAATCGACATCTAAGAAGTAGTGGAAACTAGGAGTGTTGTGCTGGGATTCTGGCCAGAAAAGAGGAAGCTAACTATGACAGCTCATTATGTGGCTTCTCCACACAGATTGGTGGATACTTGGTCAACATGTGGGGGGTTGCCAAAGTATTGGGTTTGTTGGAATTGATGAAAAGAGGAACCAGCTTAACAACCTCCATGTCAAAGGGTTTAGAATCCACTCTAGAGGACACTGAGTCCTAAACCATCCCGAACACCTTCATCCAAGAAAGAAGTTGCCAGATTTCTCAAGATTGCCCCTGTAACATCCTGAGCAATGCCTGCATGTTGTGCATTCAGGTACCCTGGAGTAATGATGTTGCACGGCTCTCCACAATTTTGCCTCCTGCTCATGCTCCGGCTACTCCATTTTCCGGCGGTAATCCTCTCGCTAGCGTGGCTGCCTTCAAAGTGATTCACATGATTTCTTCCAGTTGTCCATTGGGTGTTCTTGTTATTGCAGTAGAAAATGCTTCACAAAGCGGTTTGTGTACTGGATGTTGTTGAACTTGGCCAAGGCAAGAATGCCGGAGAGGAAACAGAGCAGGCGCCTGGGAGGGATGAGCGTTTGGTCCAACGACAGTATGAAGAGAACCTTGCTGATTTTTCACAGCAGTGCAGCAGCGCCTCTTCCTGCTCATACTCCTGCTTCTAATCCTGCTCCCGGCTATTCTTCGTACTGATAGCACCTAACAGATGCGAAAACTGTCGTGTTTTTTTGGGAATCAGATCCACCTGCACTGTGGGTCCAGGAGGGCGGTCAATTCGCAACGTCTGACTCCCGTGTACACCAAATTTTCTGAAGCCGCTACTGAGAGCCGTGTTTAGTTTGCAATCACCTTGCAGAGTCCGAAAGTTACGGCAGCAGGGCTGTGTTTGACTGGCAACCACTGGAGCACTTAGCCAATGCCAATAGTCGGCGTAGCAATTATGTTTCGACATTGCTGCTTACACCATATGGCTTTCATGCTGATCACATGCATCTTCCGTGATAAGCTGGATGCTGGATGC
Organism: Cyclobacteriaceae bacterium; assembly: GCA_965242775.1. GTDB lineage: Bacteria > Bacteroidota > Bacteroidia > Cytophagales > Cyclobacteriaceae > JAWPMT01. The sequence continues at coordinate 791,759 of CBDETI010000022.1, read as the reverse complement.
GTTGGGGGCATGAACTCTTGCTTTGCGAGCTTGCATGACCCCACAATGGGGATGCTGGCAGTCAAATGAATATTCACACGGATGTGCAAAATGCACTTAAAACTGGTTTGCGCGCAATATGTTTCTCTTGGCCAGATTGAAGCGCTGGGGGCGCTGAGGTCTGTGAAATGTTTGCGTGTTTCTGAAGGTTCCTTATTGAATCCCGCACTTCACAAGATCTTGGCCGTGTAGGTTCGCGTCGCAAAGGTAGAACCAATCGACCAGGCTCATCAATCATCGAAAGCCGCAATCAAAGGAGTCAAGCAAGGAGGCTGGTGCATGGCAAAGAGGTTTCCAAAATGATGCCAGCCCTCAATTCTAAGACACTACGTGCGGACCACGTCAATGTTGGGCATATCGACCGGCTGCCGCTGCAATGAACCAGGAATGATGCGAATTCTGAGGCTTCATTTCACACCATGTTTGGAAGGATTATAAGAGAAATGATAGAGGGTGATTTGGTTATAGGGTCTGGCAAGAACTTAGGATGCCAGCAAAATCCAAAGAAATGCAAGAACTATCTTTACCCTACGGGAATTATGTGAAGAACCCGACCGACAAAAGGATCCGGGAATTACAAGTACCAGTACGTGTGCCTGTAGAATTGCTGCAACTATGATCATTACTATTACTGCTCTTACCACCCTGCCGCCATGTGCATCTTCTACTGCTACTGCTTCTACTACTACTACTCTAACATCAAGCTGCAGCTCCCCAAAACAACAGCGTGCAGAGTAAGTACAGGGCGGAGTCACAAACGTGTGGAATAACCTTGGTTGAGCGCGCGCATACCTAGCAGCAGGCTCTAAATGATGCATGCTCATCGCGTCTTGTGGGCAACAGGTTGCTTGAACCCCCGAAACTAAAGCCGCCTCCAGGCCCTAAGCAGCCTAAGCACCTACACGCGTCAACCCCGTAGCCTTTAACGTGACCCAAGCCTCAGAAGGTGCTCCAGTGGAAGGAGAACCGGAATTGGTTTTTCAACGCGCTCAAAGGGCTCATGGAGCGCTTTGCAGCAAGGACCTTCAGCTGCAGTGCAAGCACCGTTCGACGGATGTAGTGGTTGAATTTGTTGGTGTCTTGAGGCTTTCAACTTGGCTTTCAGGACAAATCAGAGGGTCCGTTTGGTTCGCTTGGCTCAGGCAAAACAACAAGGAGTTCGACCGACACCTCAGATACTTCACCTCAGCCATCGGTCCGGTGGTAGAGGAAGCCTTCTTCATCAACGAGGCACTCAACGACATGAAAGGACTGGCCGTAGGAAACTCAGGGGTTTAGAGGATGAAGGGAGCAGGAAGTGTAAACGCCTGTCAGTGCAGATCCCAATTTTCCGGGAGGTAGACAGCAGCCTTTCTGAAACGTTGATTTTCAGAGCCTATGATATTACGTGCCTCAGCGACAGACTACCCTTACTGGCAAACAGTTCACACATCTTTCAGTTGTGAAGCAGCCATATCCTTTGATACATGTCATGCGGCCCCGCAGTATTCAATGACGGTTATATGGCAGGTCAAGAGATTTTCCAGCCACGCATATTGGATTATTGGATGCACTGGACATTGGGTGTAGGCTCATAATAATAGTAATAACAATGATAATAACAATAACAATAATAATAACAATAATAATAAGAACAATAATAACAATAATAACAATAACAAGAGTAATAACAATAATAACAATAACAAGAGTAATAACAATAATAACAATAACAAGAGTAATAACAAGAATAACAAGAATAACAATAATAATAATAATAATTATTATTATTGTGTTGTGACTTCCATGGGAATCATCCACTTATTTAGAAGCAGCCCTATGGGCTCAGGCAGCATGCCAGCTAGAAATGCTAAGACATTTCACAATACCTTCAAGCTTTTGAGTCGTGTAGGCATAGTGCCAACCGGCGGTTACCACTCTTCTTGTGTGTCTTTGCTTGCGGTAAAAAAAGAGTTCCTGCGCCACTCAACGCAGGTTAAGAGCCTTGTAGCCATGGAACAGGCAGATTCGACTGAGTTAGCCGAACCGGCTGAACGGGAAGAGGGTGAACCTGAGGACGCCAATGGCCCTGAGGATACGTTTCTGCCGCAGCAGCCGAATCCTTTCTGGTCGGATCGAGCCGCTGAAGAGTTTAGGCTGAGGCAAGCGCGACCGTTGGACCTAGCTGAATATGATGATAGGCAGCTGGAGCCAGACTACGCGGCCTCGGACGCAGCGCGAAGCGGTTATCGGTCTTTGGAAGCAGCTAGTGCCCGAGAGCAGAGTCCTCCTGTTCAAGGAGGCGAACGTCCACAGGCAGGAACGTCCCAAGGGAGGGTTTCCTCGGGAGTGCCTTCGGTTTCTTCAAGGTCGAGGAGTCCGGCTAGGGAAGACTATGCTTCTATGAGGGAGTTGTTAGTTTCCTTTGGTGGAGCTATAGCAAGTTTGGCGGAGGAGCAAAGGAACACGCAGCAGAGACTAGCAAGAGTTGAAGAAGCACGTTCAGGGAGCTGTTCGTCGATGCGCACTGGACGGGAAGATAATGACAGCAGTCATGCAAGGGTTGGGGATCTTGGTGTAGGCCCCCAATATTACCGAATAGGGGACGAAGAGGTGAATGAACCTAGACGTCTTCGATCGGGAATGTTGCCTTTGGAAGACTGGGTTCAGGAACCCGTAAGGTTGATCAATCTTCCGGATGAGGGCGCCAGAATGCCTTTAGTAGCCCCCCAATCATATGGCCCCAGCCAGGTTCAGGGAACAGATCTTATTGGGGTGGAGTCTAGAAGGGAGGCCAGTATAGTAGGTGCACCTCGGCCCAGGCAGGTGCTTGTCAGGCTCAGGGAATGACATCGGTCCAGACCGTGGACCTTGTAGGTGCACATTCGGCCCAGGCAGGTGATCGACAGGTTCAAGACTCGACCTCGGCCCAGACCATGGACTTCGTAGGTGCACATTCGGCCCAGGCAGGTGCTCGCCAGGCTCAAGAAATGACGTCGGCTCAGACCGTGGCCTTCGTAGGTGCACATTCGGCCCAGGCAGGTGCTCGTCAGGCTCAGGAGACGTCGTCGGCCCAGGTCAGGGACTTAGTAGGTGCACTCTCGGCCCAGGCAGGCAATCGACAGGCCCAGGCCAGGAATGAAGATCTGACCTTCGGTCCCTCGGCATTCGGCCCAGGCATCTCAGGTTTCGAGGTGCCGGCTTCGATAAGCAAAGGTGAGGTGAGGTTCGGCCCGAGTAGTCAAGGTCAATCGGCGTTCGGCCCAGGCATCTCAGGCTTCGAGGTGTCAACCCCGATAAGCACAGGTGACGTGAGGTTCGGCCCGAGTATAGTCAGGGTCAGCATTCGGCCCAGGTGTCTCAGGTTTCGAGGTGCCAGGAGGTGGCAGGTACGACTCGTGCCAGCATAGTCGATCGGCATTCGGCCCAGGTGTGTCAGGTTTCGATCTCGTGCCTTGTTTGGGAGATCCCAGTGCATCAACGGGCAACACAGGTGAAGCAGGAGGCCGAGCAGTTACCGCGCAGTCGTGTACAGTGTGGGTTGATGCGAAGCCGAGGGTGGCAGTGTTGGGTCCTAGAGGTTTGGAGGTAAGTGCAAGCCAAGTGTGGGACAGCGCAATCCCTTCGTAAGTACTGGGCAGCATCCGTTTGTGTCTGGTCCTCCACCTGTGTCAGGCTCACCGTTGAGCCGACTGCTTTGAATGGCCAGCTTGATCGGAGGGGATACCAAACTTAGGTTTGGGGAGCACATTCCTCCTCCTCCTCCTCTACCACCAGAACTCAGAACGGGTCCCAGTGCTCTAAGCCAAGAAGGTCCGCTCAAACCTGAAGAACCTTCTAGATTGGTCACCGAGTTGCCTGAACTGCCTGCCTTTACTCCCTTGGAAGGAAGTGTACTTGCGGGAGACTGGATGATTCAGTTGACTCCAGTAGTGGGTACCCTTTCGGCTATCTCGGGGGATGATTGGACAGGGGTTCTCAAAGAAGCTTATAGCCTGTACTCGAGGTGGCTGGCTGCAGATCCTGTCCAGCGACTGGCTAGCAGCCAAGTCACCTCAGCATGTGCTGATAGAGCAGAGGCTTACGGTGTTGCTGATAGGGCGGTACCCTCGGAGACTCGGGCCGATTTGGTGGCTGTGAGAGCCATGACCTCGCCGTGATTGTGGCTGTGCTGACTCGGTATCAGCCGGGAGGTCCCAGCGAGCGTGCAAATGTTCTGGCCTTCCTGGTGTCTCCGGATAGGCCAACGTCCATTGATACTGGACTTACCACGTGCCGGAGATGGCTCCGTCAGCTCCAGCGTGCCAAGGAGCTCAACCTTATGCTGCCGGATGCCACGTTGCTGATTAAGGGAGCTGATTCGTTGATGCGCCCGGTCCTGACCAAGAGTCAACAGTCTGTCTTCAGGTTGAACTCGTTCAGGAACGAGAGGAAGTTAGATTACATGCCCACCTTCGAGTCTATTGTGGCTTTCGGACAACTGATCCTTGCGGAATATGAGCTGTTACAGCCTTGCGAACCCTCTGAGCCTAAGCGACCGAAGGTTAATAAGCTTCAAGAAGGTGAGGAGGAACCCACTCCTAAGGGTGGCAAGGGAAGGCAAGGAAAGGCAGGTGGTCATTCAGACAGTGCGCCCGGAGGAAAAGGCAGCTCCGGAGCTCAAGCCTCGAGTTCCGGCAGTAAAGAGGCTGGAAGGGCACCATGCAAGTACTGGTGCATCACAGACATGGGTTGCACAAGGGCTGCAAAGTGTCCAGACATCCACAATAAAGACCTCCTTAGGGGTACTAGTCGATGTTGGGTTTGTTCCAGTACGCAGCATCAGAAGCAAGATTGTCCGCGTCAGCGCAAGGATGGTGCGGAGGAACCTGCCCAACATGGGGCCAGCGGAAAGGGAGGTAAGTCCAAGCCTGAGGCAAAGGTAAAGGCGGCCAAGGAAGATGAACCTACTCCCACACTTGCACCTAGCGCCCAGCAGCTTTTGCAAGACACGGCGGCCCTGTTGAAGAACTTGCGAGCAAGGTTGGGGATGGGAGAAGATCCTTGAGGGCTTTGCTAGATTCAGGTGCCACCGCCTGCATGAGAACAGCGCAGGAAGGTGAACTCTGCGGATTGCCAGAGCGTGTGGTGCACCTTGCGCAAGGAGAGGTACGACTGCGAGTGAACAATGGAGGCACCTTGCTCACGACGGACTGTGTTGACCCCATAGTGTCCTTGCATCGACTTTGCCAGATAGGATACAGGGTGGATTGGTCGCGCGAGGGTGGTTGCCGGATTAGAGGCCCCGGTAATAGGGTGCTGCAGGTTTATACGGATAATGGATGCCCCGAGGTTGACAGACAAGAGGGCTTGAATCTGATAAGGGAAATTGAAAATGCCCAGATTCGGAACGCTCAAGCCCTCAGGATGCTCCGGGAGGGAAGCCAGGATGTTGTGAACCTGAAGGAAGCCCTGAAGGCGCTGCCCATAGACTCGTCGCTTGCAATGCAATGGTTGGCCAAGAAGTTTCCCTCTGTACCTTTGGAGATCCTGGCAAGGGTCCCTGTTGCGGCCAGTTATGATTCCTCCGGAATAGACGCCAGCGGAGATCGTGGCTTCGATCCAAGGCATTAGCCCTTGACCTGTTTTCAGGTCCTTCGAAGCGGTTCTGGGAAGTGCCCCGGGCTGATGCCCACTGCGTGTGTGTAGACGTGCAAGAGAACCTTATGGATATAAGGGTTTCCGAAAGTACTTTTGGCAGGGTATTTCGGGTGGTTGAGGATCCATTTTGTTTTTTTCTTTTAGCAGTTGTAGTTTTTACTCATTCATCGATTTCCTGTTCTGGGCAGCACATTGCTGATCGAATCCATGCTGCTGGACGTGCGTGCAGAAGCGGGTGGCCTTGTGTCCCCTGCGTATAGGCGTGGGTGGTGCAGTAGTGGTGAAAATTTTCGTGGCTCAGGCGTGCGTAAAAAAAATTGGCTCAAACACATGGGAAAACAAGACAGATAGAAGAAGAAGAAGAAAGAGAGTAAGGGAGAGAAAGAGAAAACCCTAAAACCCAACCATAAGCCTTAGATTCTAAACCTTAAACCCGAAACATGTTTTTCGAAGCCCAAAGCCAACAAGCGGAAGAAACAACTTCAAGCCCGTTGTGTTTGCTGAATGAAACCGATTTCAGTTTTGGTGGTCCTGTGCTTGGTCCTTCTTGTACAACCAGCTTGATGATATGTCCGCAAGTCCATGGCAGCTGAGTCGAAAGCAGTCTTTTGATTTCAATTCATTTTCAAACGCAACATGTGAATGATTGGTTTTGCTGCGATTTCGCAGGACTTTTGCGTTTGTGGAATGATGAAACTCTGGGCTTGCAGCTTGCAAGTGTGGATGTCAAGTAGCAACATGCTTGGGCAGCCTGCTTCCAACGAGTTATCTGACAAAGCACCATGCCAGTTGATTCCATTGGCAAAACCTGTTGACAAGACACCATGCTCCGTACACCTTACCTCACCCCAGCAGATGGTCATGCTCCGTAGGTCAGATAATACTGCTTGAAGAATTTGCAATGTGTGTCGTTGCAATGGTTTTGATGTGGATATGCAGTGTGGCGCATCCACTGCAACGAATGTATAGATGGGCACGCGCATCACCTTAGGTTGCCAGAACAAGCGTCATGGTTGCGGCTACTTGCGCAAGTTGAGAATGTGAGTCTTTCCTGGAAGTATGTTACTTTGCTGCAATCGCAAAAGTACAGTCTCGTGGGTCTTGCTGATGTGGACATCTCATCAGTGCGACCATGGAGGGGGTCTCTCACAGCATGGTCAAAGGAAGCATTCGCGTTGCACGAGTACTACAACAATCCAGTTGACAGTTTCATTGCGCAAGCCAAATATTCTTTCAAGCTGGAAGAAGCAAGATCCGTTTTTCACAAGCTAGACAAACGAGCGCGAGAGGTTGAGGTGAATGGGTCCGATAGTATATTTCAGCCGTCAGGAGTGAGTTTCGCCGCGTTGGGCGACTGTGTTGGGACAGAAACGAAAATCCATGATGCTTTTGCAGAGCCACCAAGAAGGGCCAGACTTTGTGATGTGCTGGGCAAATTTGGAATCACGTGTCAGCAAGAGCTTGATACCGTTGCTGCTTGCATGCTGCCGCAGCCTGTGGCAGACCTGGTGATGAAAGGATGCTGGGCAGACTTGCTTTGGATGAGCAGATGGAAATGGTTTAAATCTCCTTTCTCACAAAGTGCGATGTGGTCTTAATTTAGAATCCCCCCTAACTTGCAGGAAGTATCTGGCCAACACGAGGTTCTGGGAACCATTGAGCCTTTGGATTTGTCGTATTTAGAGGGTTTATTGAACGATCTTCGGCGCTGGAGGTCGGCAATTGTTGCAGCGTGTGAAGACGATGGAGAAGCAAGCGGGCAGGAGCTATTGCTAAACTCTCACGCCACATGGTTGAGACAACTCCTTGTGTACTTCAAACCCCACTTTGCTAAAGAAATTGTTGAATTGGGTCCCCGGCTTTCTAATAACAAGCGTTATTCGGACTGCCAGTTGGTAGGAATGGTTCTTTTTGCCTGGCACTTGCGAGACAGTGTTGCTGTGAAGGAAGCAACGCCAACCGCAATGGAAGCAATCTTCCCCAATTTTTTCGCACAAACAAGTATTGCCATGGGCCAACAGGCCTTAAAGCAGAGCAAGTCCTTGCTCAGGAATGCGCAGCTGGCTGTAGACATGGCTTTGATGTTGGTAAGGCGCCGTCGCCTTGAACAGCTTGGAATTAGTGCAAGGTATGGGTGGGCAGATTCTTCGCCAATTGCAAAAAGCGATTGGTTGATTAGCAAGAGGCAGTCTTGGCAAGCGATTGCACCGTTCTTTGGGGCTCTTGGAAGGCTCTCGTAGACACTGTGCAAAGCCCGGCAGATGCTAGCCAGCAGCGGCAAAACCACTTGAAATCTTTGATGTCGGGGGTCTGTATTCACACCCAACCTCCTCAAGCCATGGGTCTGGGCCTCACAGCTTTGGAGAGTAAGGTCGCCGCCTTGCTTTTCATTTCGTTTTTGGAAGTCGGCAGCCAGAGTGCCTTGAAAGATTTGTTGAAGACATTTGTTTCTTTCACAACAGACATGGGGACTGAGCTGGGGGCTGCATCATTCCTTGTTGAAGACATGTCCAAATTGTTGCCAGAATGGCTAGCAGAACCTCTTCTAGAAATGGATGTTGATGAGGGGGACGGAAATCTTGACAATGTTGCCGGTGTTGCAGAAATGCGCTTCATGCCAAACGCAATTATCATACCTGGAGCCTTGCGCATTTGCAGCAACTTGTGCAAAGACGTGTCTTCCAAGCTTTCGCGTTGGGAGCCCTTCCTGCAACAGCTCGCTTTGTTCGAGGGTTTGCTTTGCATGCGTGACAGGCGAGAGCGGTTCTTGTCAACATGTGTGCCAGACACTGCAGATGAGCGGAAGCTCTTCACGCACTTCAGTGATAGTCTTTATGAAAAGTGTTGGGGTGTGTGCTCGAGTGCCACGTTTGGGAGCGCGAAAAAATCCAACAAACGTGCAATGAACTGTGCCACATGGGCTGTGCAAGTGAGACAGGTAGACAGTCATGAGTTGTGGTTGTCAGCGTTCAACATGTGGTTGAGCCGTGGTTGAGAAGCATCGTCATCAGCAGGGGCATGTGGGTAAATCCGTGATGCATTGTATGTTTCATGAGCTGGCGCTGGAGCAGAATTGAGGTGTGCCTTCGATGTGTTGTCAAACAGTTCAGGTTCAGGCTAGGGTTTCGCAGTTAGCTTCCTGGAGCCAAGTGTGCTTTGGTGAATGCTCGCCCGTGGAATGTCGGAGTTCCAATTGGCTGCAGATTGCGATGTGGACGAAGATGTGGAGGTGGCTCCTCCTCCAGATCCTCCAGCTCAGGCTCGACCTGCAACCGCAAAGAGCAAGGCCAAAGCGCAGGCAAAGGCAGCTTCTCGACACAAAGCGTCCGCCAATTCGAAGTCCTTCAGGGTGTGCTATGCCTGCCAGGTGAGGAAGCCTGAGCCCGAGTTCGCTTTGAATCAGAAGGTCGACCTAGAATGCAAGCGCTTCTTGGATTCAATCTACAAGCAGGCCAAAGCCCAGGGCGCGCAAGCCTTGCAGTGGTTTTCTGAGACGCGTGCTGATCCTACGAAGTGTAAAAGCGTGGTGGATTCCTATCGTACTGCTTACAAGAACTGGTGCACCGGTGGAAAGGTTGGCAAAATCAAGTGGTCAATCATTCAGTACAAGGAATCCGTGGAAGCCACTTCAGGCACCAGGCTGGCTGAAAACCAGCAGCTCATGTGGGAGCGGCAGGCTTTGCTCTTTTGGCAGAGCGTAGACGGAGGGCCAACTCCGGCAGAAATGGAACGCACTTGCCGCCAGGGTGGGTGAGCCTGGGGTGATCTATGATAAGAAGGGCCCGGAGCGCAAGCCATTGCGGCTGGCCATCGCCAGGGAAGACATGGTGATCAACTACAATGATGTCGCGCGAAAGCGGCAAATGGAGTGGGCGGAGAAGGGCAAGAACGATGACGCATCTGTTGCCAAATCCACGAAGCGCATCATGACAAATCACGACATGATAGGAGGTTCCTCCTCAGCCATGAAAGGCATCATCCCAGGACCTGAGGATCTTGCCCAGATGATGGTGCAGGGAGGCGGTGGCACTGCCTTTGACTCTGCCAGCGTGAAGATTGGTGATGTCCGCAACCTCATCCCTGATGATGATATGGGCGATGGCGAAGTTGCCGCCACTGCTGAGGGTGATGCGCAGATGGACGATGACGCTGAGGAGCCCGGCTCAGATGGTGAAGCCCCGGACCCCAACAAGAAGGTCAAGTGGTTCGACAAGGACAGGGCTGTGAATGCCGCGCAGAAGCTTCTGACCAGCCAGGAGAAGAAGCTTCACGCAGCCCATTCCCAGAGAGTCTCTGAGCTGAAGGCGGCCTTGAAAGAGATTGGCAACTTGAGCCCTTCGGAGAGGTTGCAGTATCAAGGCGAGGAAAGAATTGCCAATGTGCGCTTGAAGTTTTTGCAAGCTTTGTCTTCAGATGCTGCGGAACTCAACTCCCTCATTGATGACTTTTCGCAGCCCAATCCTTCCCCTACGAAGGGTGCGCAAGCAGCTGCAGAGGCACAGTTGGCTGCTGCAGACCATGGTTCAACAGCCGCTGGACTTGCTGCCTTAGGCAATTCACCGCCTTGCAAGCAGTTCAAAGAGCTCAAGCTTCTCGCAGAACTTTCCATATTCAAGGATGAGGTTCTGAACTGCAGCACTGCGGATGAGATCTCAGAGCATAAGAAACAGTTTGCAAGGATGAAAGCCCCGATCCTTGATTTGTTGTCGTCAGCGCAGGCCGGATTGCAGCATTGCCCTGAACTCATTTTACAAGCCCTAATCAATACACCCCTTTCGATCCGTTCTTTTGTTCACGATTTTTTGCCTAAACCCTAAACCTTAAACCCCAAACCCTAAACCCTAAACCCTAATCAGGCGGTGCTCAATGACATCAAGAAAGTTGGCACTTTGATGAAGAAGGAGAAAACGAAGGCTGCTGCCGCCAAGAGCAAGCCAGGTGCCAAACCGACCCAAGCTCCAGCGCATGCCATTTTCGAAGCAGGTTCCGAGCTAGTTGATGCGTTGCCCTCTGTTTCGGAGAGTGCCTTGAAGAGCATGTGCCTGGACAAGCCAGCTATCATTTCTTTCGAAAGTGAGACGCTGGGCAAGCTCTTTGGTTCAGATGTGAAGGTTGCTATGGGGCAGCTAAAGAAGTTGTTCAAGCAGCCTGGTGCAACACACAACCGGGCTGAGGTGGGGTTGGACCTTTCGGTTGTCAAGCGTGTTGCCAAGCTGCTGGATGGCATGTTGCCAGATGGGATGAGCTTCTACACTGGCATGGCGGATTCCCTCCCCCAGGATGTGGAGTCTCTTGCAATTCAGACCCTGCATAAGAACATGCTAAGCACTTCCTATGCTATCCTTGCCAACAATGCCACTTTCGCAACAGAGAAATTCTTCCTGCCTTGTTTGCGTTTCGCATCCGAGGGACTACGCCATGTGGTTCTTGCGCCGTATGACAAAGTGCTGGATTTCATTTCCTCACCAGGTGCTCCGCAGTCAAAGCTTGCAGACCCCCAAGCCAAGCAAGGGGTCAATCAGTTCTTGAAGTTTTGCAACGCTGACAAACTCAAGGCTTTTGTGGAAGCCTCAGGCAGCAAGTGCTTGGGAGGTGTTGTCCATGCCACCGAAATGCTGTATGTGCCTGCTGGTTGGGCATTTGCGGAGCAGACCAAAGACATGTCATTGGGGTTGAAGACCAGCCTGTGCCCGTGATTTTTTCAGCAAAATCCAGACATTGCCTGGAGATGTGCCATCTGATCAAGGGTTGCTTGCAAAGGCATACTATCATGCCTGTAGTGTGAATCCACCTACTGCAGCAGCTGCCAATCAGAACAAGAAGGATGGTCCTGAAGGGGACGCAAAGGATGCTCTGACAGAGCTGTGAATCCGTTGGGATCAGGATTCAGGCGAGGGATTGATGATCTTCGCTCCCAATGTTAGTCATTGGGAGGTTCTCAAGTCAACGGACCGAAGCACCCATCCGGAACTCGCAGGAGTCAAAAAACCTTGAAGCGCCACACATGCTTTATGCGATTTGACCATGCGTTGTGTCCCAACATTCAAGTGCCAGCAGTGAAGCATGATTAGGCAGTCATGTTGATCCCAAAGCGTGAGCAGCTTTCAATGATGGGAAGCTTGATCCTTGAAACGTTTGCTAGGTCCGACTAGGTCCAGTCCAGTTTCTGAAGTTTGAATGTGAAGAGCTAGCTTTGCCGTGAGATCACAACATCCAATTGAAGCAGCAAGCTGATGACAGATCAAAACAAATAAAGTGTTCTGACAGTTTGCCGAAATTTGTTTTGCGCAGCAGCCAGGGCAAGCATGACTTTATGCATAATTTGTCGCGCCGTGCCAGCATTGTTTCAAACAGCTCCGATGAACGTATGTTGGAAGCCGATGCGACCAATTCCATTGAAGCCAGTTTTTCAAGCCTGTGAAACCAGCATGCTGAAGCCACTTCTGCCTGATGCAGATCTTTGTAGCCATGCTTGTGAGTGCAGGGTTTTGGGCCTGATCTAGCAGAGTCTGTGTTGTGCAAATCAGTCAGTTGCATCCATGTCCAAAATCAAGCAGCAGCAATTGTCTTTTTCTTCTCCATGTGCGATTGAAGCCTCAAATTCATCTTTGAGAAACCGCCTCAGGAGCGCATCATTTCCAGGAAGCTTGTAGAAAACAATCCGAGTCGCATGGATGGACATGCTTGCTGAAATTGCATCCTTTTTTCAAATATGTTTGGTGTTGGGTTGCATACCCGACACTTTCAGGATACAGCAGCAGAGAGTGAGCCTGACCAATACATCAATTCTTTTTTTCGGAAATGCGAATCAGGTGTCCTAACCCTTTATACCCTTATATCATTTGGGCTCAAGCCATCTGGCGCAAGCCTTTTTTGTTCAGACCATCTCGGCTCAACATTCCAAAGTTTCTGCAGCGTGTGTGTGACACATGCTGCTTTGTTTCTGGGTGCGATCAGAACACAGATGGTAGAGGCTTCCCGATTTTCACATGTTTAAGTTCGAAGGGGCTCCAGCTACGTCAATGCTGGGTGGTTTTGCGTTAAGCTCTGCATTTGGAGCTGCGTGGGAAACAAATCGGGGGGCACCTGATGTTTGAGGCAGGAAATGTGCTCACTTCTCAATGTGTTGGTGCTTAGTTCCGGCAAGTTGCACCGGAAAAGCTTCGGCGCGTGGGCTTTCCGAATCATATCCTGGATGGCTCATGGTTTTTGGGTTTTTTATTGCCTCGTGTGGGCCACACTCTGTCTGAGTACTTACTTTCATTTCTTTTGGGTGTCTGGCAGCCTGAGCTGGAAAATGGCCACCGCGAACGTGATACTGGAAACCCTTATACTTAGGGACGACAGCGCATATGCGTTTCTCCAGTCACTGGGGCGTTGACCGGCAAACTGGCTGCAGTGCTGGGAGGGCCACCGTGCCGAACCTATTCATTGTCGAGGTACATGCCGCCAGGTATGCCGAGGCCGGTGAGAGGTAGATCCTTGGAAACGCAGTGGGGTTTTGAACACCTGACCCCTAGTGGAAGGGAAGCCATCCAGGTGGACGGAGTGTTAATGTTCCGAATGGTTTGGTTGTACCTTATTGCAGAAGCGGTTGCCGAACCCTTTATGGGATTAGAACACCCCCGGGATCCCGAATCCTGGGCACAGCCCGAGGAAATGGGTTTGGATGTGCCCACTCATGGTTTTGCATCATGTTGGGCGCTCGATGCCATTAAGGACCTGATTCAGGAACATGGGTTTTACCTTTGGCGTTTTGATCAGGGGCCATTAGGGCACGAAAAGCGTAAGCCGACCACAGTCATGTCCAGCATCCCTGCACCTTCAGTGGGCCGGGACACGGAGTGCCGAACAAAGCTGTGCAAGGAAGAAATGGTGCTTCCAGCCCATGGCCTTCTTCCGCCTGGTCTGCGTGGGCACCTGGTCTTAAGAGCATTCTTGAACGAGAAATGGTCTCCGTAATGGATGCTTGGTGCTCGGAAAAATGTTGTGTCTTGCGGGACCGTGAAAACTTCCTGAGACATGTGGTCCAGGGACATGTAGACTTTAGGAGGGATTGCTCTGCCTGCCTTGCTGGGGCTGCCCGGGGTAAAAGACACAATCGCAAGTCGGTGCATGATGCTTGGACTTTACATGTTGACCTCTTGGGGCCTTTTGCCGAGGGAGCGGACGAGCACGGCCAAGTGCGGTATGCACTCACCGTCATCCTTACCATTCCTGACTTTAGCAGAGTTGCCGACGCCGTCCGAGCATCGGACGATATTGCTTCGGGGGAGGTTGTTGAAGTACCCATGGGTGGCCCTGTGGAGGCCAACGCTCATGGGCGTAGGGGTTCTATAGACCTTGAACCCCTTACTTCCTCCTTAGGACCACCCCCTTCTGTGCCTCTAGAAGCCATTGAAGAGGATGATGATTCGGAGGGATATGAGCCTTCGGAGCACGGGGAAAGTGTGGATGTCATGACCCTGGAAGCTGAAGGGGAGGAGGATCAGGAAACCGAGGTGGAAGCAGGGAACATCACGCGAGCCAATGAACGCTGGAAGGCTGCAGCAACGGCCCTTCAACTCCAGGAATGCCCCACTCTCGAAGTACCCCTCCTTCGCGTGCTCCCCAACAAATCTCAGCAAAGTGTTGCTCAAGCCTTGGCCGCCATGATCACGCACCTTCGTTATGAGGGCTTTATGATAAGGCGACTCCACTCAGATAGGGGTCGAGAGTTTAATAATGGGTTGGTCCAACGGTTGTGCCGGCAACGAGATGTGTATCAAACTTTCACGCAGGGTGATGACCCTAGGCAAGATGGACGAGTTGAGGGTTACCATGCACGCCTTAAAGGCAAGACCCGGATCTTGTTGAAGGCCTCTTCAGCCAATCCAAGGGATTGGCCTTACGCTATGCGCACAGCTCACGGTGCCATGTGGGCCAAGGCGATGCAAAGGTTCGGTCGCGCTGCGTGGTACCCCTTGCCTTTTGGGACTCGAGTTAAGGTCCGGACCCGTTCTTGGGAAAGGTATGGGGATGTGTGGTCTGACCGGGCGCAAGGTGCTGTGATCCTAGCTCCGTCTGTTGAGACCTGCAAAGGTCATGTTGTGAGAACGGAGGCGGGGACCTTGATGCACACTACCGCTGTGTTTCGCGGGGCCGTCCAGCCTTCTCCTCAGCCTGTGCTCCCTTCCTCTGATCCATTGCCTGCCAGTGCACGTCTTGGACCGGTTCCTGTGTCAGCTGTGGCTGGCCCAGAAGTTCCCGTTCAGTTTCTCAGCAGTTCCTCGCCTCCTCGTCGGGTGCAGGGGAAGCAAAGTGTCGCCCGCTTGACGCCAAGGGTGGACATAGCGCCCGAGACGCATGCTCTTTCTCAAGCGGCCGCTGCATTGTTAGCCTGTCGGCCTGTGCCTTTCCGAACAGCCGCAGCTCTCTTGGTTTCGTCTCCCGATTTGTGGAGTTTTGCGCGACCACTACCGGTACGATTGAGCGCTGGACCGTCTTCCATGTATCTGCTGTTTTGGGTGGTACAAGCATGGAGGCCTGACTGGGGTCACTACAGTCACTTCGCAAATGCCGTCGGTCGTTGCCCTCCTGAACGCGCTTCTTGCGCAGGCCCATCCGACAGGAGACTGGACTACGTTGGCCCTGTTTTCCTCAGCTATAGCTGACCCACACACAGATCGCAGGAACCTGAAGAACTCCTGCAACTTCGTGCTGCCGTTGGCTTTGCCAGCCACCGAGCAATACATGTGGGTTAGCAAGCCAGTGCAAGCCTCTTTGCAGCCGCTAACCTGGTTGGGTAATGATGGCCTGGCCCGTCCCGGCTTTCGCTTGCCATTGATAGTAGGCCAACCTGCCTCTGTGGACCCGCGTTCGCTTCACGCCATACCTACCCCGTTGCCACAAGACATGCAAGCCCCGCGTGTTTTGCCTGTGGGCTACTCCGTGCCCTGGATTCATCGCGCTACTCCTGATCAGCTCCGTGATCTTCACTTAGCAGGGTTTCAACTGGGAGCCAGTCGAGGGGGAGTGCAGCCTGGGGTTGATTCCATAGGTTTAAGAGGAACGCCCGGGGTTAGTCCAGGGGGAGCGCAGCCTATGCTAAGGCAAGTGGAAGAGCAACTGTTGTCGGGTTCTGGCGTAGACTCAAGCCAAAAAAAATGTGAAGGTTTTTTCGGAAATTCCAGAATCCCTCCCACATCGGGACCATGTGGGTCTCTTGGATGCGTGCACAAGTGCCGGTGTAAGTCTGGAAGAGGATGTGCAGCCAGACACGTTTGCAGAGGGTAGTCCGAACTTCAGGGGAGCATATGCCCGCAGGTTGGAACCTAGGGTTTTTGAGCCGGCTGATTGGAACCAAGTTACACAATATCTTGAAGGTTTGGGTCTAGAACACTTAATCCCAGTCATTGATGAAATGGGTGTGGATAGTTTGGAAGATTTTGGTTTTCTCTATAGGGAAGACTTGATGGAGGCAGGTGCTTCCAAGGAAGAGGCAGAAGCGATTTTGGGGTGCACACGGGCAGGAACGGATGGCCGGCCTGATGGACCGGCTCAGGCGAGAGCTGGTTTTCATCGGCCCAGCAGACCTATTGCTCCTGCTAGGCCCGCTACTGCAGCCAGGATTGCGCGAGCCCCAGATCGTGCCAGTCGTATACAGGAAGGCGCTCAAGGTCCTTGCACTGCGCCAAGCATTCCAGGTCAGGAAGGCGCTCAAGGTCCTTGCACTGCACCAAGCATTCCAGGTCAGGAAGGCGCTCAAGGTCTTTGCGCTGCGCCAAGCAGGAAGGCGCTCAAGGTCTTTGCACTGCACCAAGCATTCCAGGTCAGGAAGGCGCTCAACGTCTTTGCACTGCGCCAAGCATTCCAGGTCAGGAAGGCGCGCAAGGTCTTTGCACTGCACCAAGCAGTCCAAGTCAGGAAGGTGCTCAAGGTGTCTACAATGCGTCAAGCATTTCCAGTCAGGAAGGCGCTTAAGGTTTCTGCACTGTGCAAGGCATTCCAGAAGAGGAAAGTACGCAGGGCTTGAGGTCAGTGCGGGATGTATCGAGCCAGAAAGATGAGACGGCTGCACATCCAAGGCCTCCTCCCTTGCCCCGCTGGTGACTCAGGAAGTGACCCTGTGTCCCTTAGGGTTTAGACCTGAACCCGCTGGTGACTCAGGAAGTGGCCCTGTACCCCTAGGGCCAGGGTTCCGTTGTCGAAGCCTCAATATGTAGCTTGCCGCTGGCGGTGTTGGCCTGCAGGGCTGTTGTGGAGAAGAACAGGGATCATACCCCTAT
This sequence comes from Cyclobacteriaceae bacterium, assembly GCA_965242775.1. Classification (GTDB taxonomy): domain Bacteria; phylum Bacteroidota; class Bacteroidia; order Cytophagales; family Cyclobacteriaceae; genus JAWPMT01. The sequence goes on along the minus strand of CBDETI010000022.1, from coordinate 774,834 downwards.
GGAGGTGGAAAGGGTTGTGGAGGATTTGCCTCTTTGCACCGGTCTCGGAAGAGCGCAGGTTGTGGGGGAGCACATGGACAGTGTGCTTGCCGAGCTCCGGGAACTGTGCGAGATGCAGAGGCAGATAGTGTGGGACGAAGCTGCCCAGGGTCATAATTGCCAGATTGAAGCTCAGGAGCTGAATCGGCTTGTGGAGTTGGAGGAGGATGTGGCTCGAGAGCTACTTGCTTTCCGAGGCGAGCCTCTTCCTGAGCCCGGTGCCAGCGAAAGCCAGCTCGAGTCCGAGAAGCCTTACCGGATCTGCAACTTGCAGAGTGATGTCGGAGGGGGCTGTGAAGCTAACAAACATTTCGATTGTACATGTCACCCTAAGAGCCCAATGTAGATTGCATGTTTCACACGTTATGTTTAGGCTCAAACCGCACCCCAGACAGACTGCAGCCGCAGTGGTAAAAGTGTGCCGCCTGTGGTTAGGTTGGAGTGGGGTAGAGTAGTTGTGATTGGACCATAAGATTGGGTCTAAAACTTTCATGGTAGCGGAGCTGTTGGCAAAGGCCAGCAGCTGAAGAAGCTAAGATCCAGGAAGAATAAGAGAGAGGCGATTCGTTAAGGCTTGCCGAGAGCGCTTCGCCAAAGAAAAGAGCTAAGAGCTAAGAGAAGATCGAGAAAGAGTTTGAGTAGGAGAAGTTTGATTTGAGACATTTGAAGAGCCTTGAGTCACTCACCTACGAAAGAGAGCAATGGCTCAACAACAGACACAATTCGATGCGTTGGTAGCTGCCCTGCAGCAGACCATCGCAGCCCAAGGACAAACAGGAAATCAACTCGCTGAAGCAGCGAGAGCGATTGCAGATGCCTCTACGAGAATGGCAACAGGAACAACTGGAACTAGTGGAACATCGTTTGATACAGGTTCCAAAGTCCTCAAAGGACCAGATGTGTTTGCCCCTGGAACTTTAGATGAAGAAGTTTCGTCATGGCAAGATTGGGCGTTCATATTCAAGAACTATGTTGGATTTATGGATCCTAATTATCTTGCGGAATTCAGCTGGGCTGAGGCCCACGATGGACCGATCAAGGAAAGTGAATATGTTTCAGGATCAGACAAAGGAAGACGTGCGGTGAAGCTCTACTCAGTCCTGAGTAGTTACCTCAAGAACCGTCCGCTGAAAATCTTGAGATCGGTGTTGAACAATGACGGCTTTGAAGTTTGGAGAAAGCTTACGGTCGAGCTACAACCCACGAGTAGGAGTAGGAGTTTGGCTATGGCTCAAGCTTTAGTTTCATTCCCGTCAATGTCAAAGGGAGCTAGCCTGTGTGACTACGTTTTGACCTATGAAAAACTAGTTGATGAGTACGAGAAATTGTCAGGACTTCGCTACGACCCGAACCTCAAGATAGGTACCTTGTTGAAAGGTATTCCAAATGACTTGAAGAGAACCTTGTTGTTTGACATGGATGACAAGACTACGTACGAGCAGATGAGAGCTAGATTGTTGGAGTACGAACGTAGTACGGAAAAGGTGGAAAAGGAAAAGGCAAGTACGCTAGACAAGTAGGTGAGAAAGGTTACGGCGGAAAAGGTAAGTCTAGTGGAAAAGGAAAAGGACCTGCGTGCTACATCTGCGGTAAGACAGGACATTTTGCCGCAGAGTGTTACCAGAACCCTGGAAAAGGGAAAGGAAAAGGAAAGAGCATCAGAAATGTTCATGGAGAGTATGAGCAGTGGAATCAAGAGAGTGAACAATGGAATGATAAATGGCAGAATTGGAACAACAATGAAGGAGACAAGCAAAGCCAACAGTCCACGCAAGCATCAAGTTCATCGAGTCAGCCAAGTGTAAGAATGGTTAGCCAAGCTCGAGGAAATGAAAGTGTGAGAAGAGTGATGCAAGAATCAACGGTTACGATGGAAGAAGTTGAAGATGAAGTAGTTGATTTGATTGGAATGTTCAACAGTTACGCTAAAGGTTCAAGCGTAAGAATGGTGAAGGAAGGAAAGAAGAAGCCACGCCAAGTGAAACCTAATCCTGAAGAAGTTGAGGAGGATAGTGAAGAAGGAATGCCAAAGAAAAGGCAAAGAGAAAGTATCCTGTTCCACGCAACAAGGCGTGCTCGGGATCAGTTGCAGCGCCGTGGATATGAACACCAAGAAGTGAAGAGACGAGCGAATGTGTTGAGAGCTACTTGGAATCAAGTCAAGGATATCAATGATTTGGTGAATGAAGTTCTAGAGTTTCTGAAAGATTATCCAGATAAGCCAATTAGACAACAATTCCTTGAAGACCTTGAAGACGTGTACGGCGAAGAAGATCAAGATTGGAGAGAAATGAGAAAGGAACAGAAAGCTAAAAGAAAAGACACGCGTGAGCGAAAGAAAGCAGAAGAAGCAGAGGAAAAGAGAGCTCGCGGATCAAAAGACAAAGTCAGGAGAGTAGAATTGTTCGATATCAGCGATGGAGATGATGAGATGATGGTGATTGATGAGCTGATGGAATGGTACTTGGGAGAAGATGTTGACCGAGTCAGGATGGTCAATAACCAACGGTGTGAGAGAGATTGGTACGAACCAGTCGAAGTCTGTTTAGACAGTGGAGCCGATTGCCACGTGTTACCGTTGAGTTTTTACAGTGAAGAGTTGGGAACTACAGAGTTACCCGAACTTCGGATGATGATCACCGATGCCCAAAGAAATGCAATAAGGACAACAGAAACGAGAGCAAACATTACATTCGAGTTCCAGAAGGAAAATGGAAGAACGTTGAAAGTCATTGACAGCTGTGTATTTGGAGAAGTTACACAACCGTTGTTTGCAGTAGGAAAGCTGTGGAAGACAGGCTGGGGTATGGAACCCTACAGCCATGAGAAAGCATTCCTTGTGAAAGGAAACTCAAAGATCCCTATAAGTTTCCACAGGAATTCAACGATGACAGAAGTTCGAATATATCGGGCAGAAGCACGACCCGCTCAACAGGAAAGTGTGAAGAGAACAGTCAAACGAGTTGAAATTCAGGAAGGACTCAAAGAATGGTTGGATAGAGAAAAGTGGACTGAAGGATGGTTTTTCCTTCCAGACGGAAGACCTGCTAGGTTTGATTGGTCAGTGTGGACGACCTACGACCCTACGAATGATTCGATGGAGTTTCCGTACCGAACAGTATTTTATGGACCCTGTAGAGAAGACGAGATACTATGGAACGATCTGGAGATGTTCGCCTGTGCCGAAGAATGGCAAGGATTTGAGATACTGGAGTTTGAGAAAGAAGAGGATGTGATGATTACGATTTTGGAAAGAACTCCTCAAGAGATGTCTAGGTACATCAATGAGAAACGGAAGGAACCTGAAAAGCAATTTCCGGAGGAACCTCAAGGAAGCGCAAGCAGCTCAGATGGTACGAAAGGAAAGATGGAAGTTGATCAACAAGAAAAGTTGGAAAAGAGATTGCCAGCTATTGGAGAAGATGAGTTTGAGGAAAAGATGATAGTTGGTGGAGTTGAACTCACGCCTGAGAGTTCACTGAAAGCGCTAAAGCAAGCGTGTAAATTCCTTGGAGTCGGAGTGACCGGAAGCAAACAATTGCTTTGGCAGCGACTCAAGAAAGAAGTTGCAGAGACCAAACTCAAAACACTTGTAGATATATCAAAGGCTATCCAAAAGGAATTCGAGCGCGACCCGACTGCGCAACGGCAACCTTACGAACCATCAGCTGAAGAAAAGGCATTGCACGAATTGACTCATTTACCGAAAGCTGATTGGTGCGAGAGTTGCACTGCTACGAGAAGTCGAGAAGATAATTTTGAGACGTCAAAGAAGAAGTATGATGGATCTCTCGTGAGCATGGATTTCAAGTTCACCGGAACAAGAGATGAAGAAAATGCCAAAGATGTCAAGGACGCTTTGTGCATCAGTCTGGTAATGGTAGATCAGGAAAGCAAGTTTGTTCATGCGATACCAGTACCGTCAAAAGAAGTGACAGGGTACTTGGTAGAGGAAGTTTGCCGCGTTTTGATGTTGATGGAAAAGAAAGTTATCCTAAGAACGGATACGGAACCGGCAATGTTGTCGCTCAGAAACAAAGTACAACTGATCAGAAAGATGAACAACTTGGAAACGGAGATACAGGATGTTTCGCCAGATGAACATCAAGGATTACAAGTTGAACGTTGGGTACAAACTGTTAGGAACTTGTCTAAGACCTTGGTGTATGCAGCAGAAAAGGAAGGCAAACGTGAAGATTACGTCAGAGAGCACACTATACCCTTGGTTGGCACGACATGCGTGTTTCTTACTGAACAGGTTCGTTGTGCAAGGTGGAAGAACCCCATTTGAAGTGCTGTTTGATCGAGAGTACAAAGGAGCATTAGCACCATGGGGAAGCACAGTTTTGGCAAAGCCACTTCCGAAGATCAAGGAGAAAGGAGAACCTTGGAAGAAAGGAATCTTCGTGGGAAAGGACCACGTATCAAATGCGAACTTAGTGAGTACGTCGTCAGGAATCATCAAAGCAAGAACGATGAGAAGATGCATGTGGAACACCTTGGAATCACACGCAGAAACAAGTCGTGACAAGGAGGCCAAGAAAAAGATTACCTCCGCATCGAGGCATAGAAGCGTTGCCTCCAGCACCAAGAAGTCCTAGCCAGCAAGCAGCTAGTGATGCTACGCCAACTGAAGGTTATCAGCCATCACTTGATGATGATGATGGTGGTGATGATGGAGGAAATGATGAAGATCCTGGAGAAGGAACAAAGCGAAAAGCTACGAGTTCTGCATCAGGTGGAACTGCAAGTTCTGAAGAGTTGGTAGCAGATGAAGGAGGAGTTCCTAGCCCAACTAAGCGAGGAGCTGAAGCTCGAGGATCGACTGAACCGTCGCCTACGCGGTTGAGAGTAGAAGAACCTCCAGCAGTGGTTGAAGAAAGACCTGAGAAAGTTCCGAAGGTAAGCAAAGTCGTTAGGCTACCTGAGCCAGGCTTTACGGATTCAGAAGCTGAAGAGTGGAGAGCAAACGTGACGATAAGGACTTTGAGCGATGATGACCCTATGAGCACATCAAGCACATCGAGCGAATTTCGAGCGAGAATACGAAGAGTGTGCAGTTTGAAGAGCGTCCGCGACGTCGAAAGGTTTCTCAAGAAAGAAGAGATCAAGTACAACGATGATGAAGAAGTTGACATTGAAGAGTTCAACGGCTTAGAAGCAGAAATTGAAGATGAAGAAGAAGTTGTTGAAGAGTATGAAGATGAAGAGATGACAAATGAAAACGTCCCGACATGGTCACATGATTTGGAAGAAGGACCACCAAAGTTGGAAGACCATGAGCTTGAAGCGGTTGATCGACAGTCAAGGAAGACGGAGGTTGAACGGTTGATTGAGATGAAGGTTCTGAAACCAATCAGTGAAGATCAAGCTACAAGTGGAAACTACAAGCATTTGTCTACAAAGATTGTCTACGATTGGAGACACAGAGATGGACAGTGGAAGAGACGAGGAAGATTGGTAGCGCGAGAATTTCGTTGGTTGACAGATTACGACCTAGCAGCGTTGTTTTCACCAACTGGAGTAGCGTCTACGGTCAAGTTATTGTCAGCACTGTTTGTGTCAACTGATTCGTACAGTCTTGGAAGCATAGACATTGGAGATGCATATCTTCAAGTTGAACAAGATGAACCGACCATTGTAGAAGTTGATGGTAAGTGGTATGAACTAGGATATACCCTACCTGGACAGCGCACAGGATCAAGCGCATGGTTCAACAAGTTGCAAGGAATCGTTGAGAAGTACGGATTGAAGTCCGATGATGGACTACCAGCGCTATTCTACAGATTACCAAAAGATGGAGAACCTGGAATCATCATACTATCTCACGTTGACGATTTGGAAGTATTTGCAACAAAAGGAGGATTTGAAGATCTTGTGAAGAAGCTGAAGGCAGAAGGTCTAAAGGTGAAAGTAGAAGGACCTTTGGAAAGGAATCATGGGTCCATTGGATTCTTGAAAAGAACATTTACTGCAACATTGGAAGGAGTTGAGATTTCGATTAATGCAAAGTACGTTGAATCCTTGGAAGAAGTATTGGAGTTAGAGAAAGCATTCGCAAAGAAACTTCCAATTCCGGCAGATGGTGGAAGAGCAATACACAACAAGAAAGGAGCAGATACTCCGTTGACACCGGAGGACCATCATTTGTATCGGAAAGGAGTTGGAATCCTACTGTACTTAGCGCCTGAAAGACCTGATTTGATGTTTGCGCTGAAGAAACTTAGTATGAAGCTAGCAAGTCCAACAGAAGGAGATCTAGAACTGTTACGATTTGTTGGAAAGTATCTGAAAGGATGTCCAGACATTCACTTGCTGCGCAAGACGTCGTATCCAGGATGTAGTTTTCAAGAGAAGAGAAACAGAAGTCATGAGCAAGTAAGAAATCGAGATATTTATTCTCAGAAAAGTTTGGTTGAGATATGTTCAGACTCAGACTGGGCAGCAGATCGTGAAACAAGACAGAGCGTGTCTTGTGGAGCGATATTTGTGAATGGAAATATGGTTCATTTCCCATCAAAGCGACAAAGAAGTGTATCACTGTCAAGCTGCGAAAGCGAGACGATAGCAGCAGTAAGCATTATGAGTGAAGGAATCTTTCTGCAAAAGCTGATTGAGCGGATTATTGGAATCGCGCCAGAAGTCAGATTGTACATCGATTCAAGTTCGTCGAGACAATTGATTTCAAGGAAGGGACTTGGAAAAGCGAGACATCTGGATGTGTCATTGCTGTGGATTCAGAAGATGAAAAACGTGTTGGTAAAAGCAATCAAAGGAGTTGACAATCCAGCAGATTTAGGCACGAAAGCACTGTCAAGAGACAAGATAAGAAAGTATTTGAAAGCACTTGGATACAAAGGAGATTTTCTTGATGATGAAGAACAACAAGTGCGAAGAACGAAGAACAGAATGAAAACTGTAAGTGTAAGCATGATTGCGAAAATTGTTGCTATCCTGATGAGCGAAGGAATTTGCGTTGAAGGAGCATTTACAGTTGCGAAAGAACAAAACTCATGGCATGAATTTAGCATCGTGAGTTGTTGTTTGATTTGCATTGGACTGTGTTGCATAGTGAGTATGTTCACGTCCGCAGCCGTTTGGGACCAAGCCTTTAGGTTTGGGAAAGGAAGAAAAGAAAGAAGAGAAAAGTTTGAAGAAAAGAAAAGAAAAAGAAAAATGGCGGATGAAGGAAATATTCCGCAGGAGGTAAGGAACCTCCAGCCTCCAAATGAGCCGAAGCCGACCGAAGAAGGTCCGGAGATGATGGAGAAAAGAGCAAAGGAGTTAAAACAGCAAGCTCTTGAAGCAAAGGCTGCAAGAGAGATAGCTCTTGAGAAGGCCTTGGAAGAGAAAGCCTTGGAGGAGAAGGAAAACCCAACCGAATCGGGTGAAGCCTCAGTCGAGAGGAGTAGTGGATCTACTCTGGCAAAAGGAAAAGAAGTTGAGGCTGATAAAGAGAAAGACGATGAAAATGAAGGTGAAGAAGAAGAGACAGAAAGCTCAGAGGATGAAGAAAGTTCCTCTGAGGAGGAGGAAAACCCGACCGAATCGGGTAAGCCTCAGTTGTCTTTTAGTTTGAAAGACGCACCAGCTGTGGTGGAGTCCGTTAGTGGAAGTAAAGACGCACCAGCTGTGGCGGAGGCAGAGATGAAGCCTCAGGAAGAAGAGTCAGAAGATGAGAAAATGGAAAGACTCAGCAGAAAAATGAACGAGCGGTTCAAAGAGGTTATGAGAACCATTACCGGCCAAGTTGAGAACGGTAAGAGCTACGCAGCAACCAGAACCGTTATCTCTTTGTGGAACTCTCTGACTGTGTCGTTTATGACACCGAGTGAGATCCAGGAGGATGATCTGAAAGACGCACAGTTACTCGGTGAAATAAACCGAGAGACTCTTGAGTCCTTAGACAGGCAAAAGGACCGAGCAGAAAAGTTTCGAATTCTGCTTCGCGAAAAAGAGAAGTACCTCGAGGCGGAAAGAATCCGCAAGGATCAGGAGATCACAAAGAAGATTGGATGGATCCGGCAGAAACTTACCGAAGTAAGGGCCGAAGAAGGAGCCTTGGAACGAATGATGCAGTTCCATGAGTCTGTTGAAGATTACGTCACGACAGGACTTCGTGAGTTAAGGAATCTTCAAGCCACAAATGAGGCTCAAGAGATGCAATGGAACGGTCTGAACTATGATATGACCGAAGAAGGGGGAGAGAAGCTTTCGGGCATGACGTTTTATGAGAAGCTGTTTTCAGAGCGGTTGAACCCCTTAGAGTCCAACCCGATTACAGAGTTGGAAACAAGTCTGAAAGAGTTTGAAAGCGTCACAACGATAGATTTGGAAGCAGAAGGAAGAACCTCTGCACCAGCAGATGCAGCTAGACCTGCAATGATGCCCCCAGACGTTCCTGCTATGAAAAGAGAGCCTATTGGCACGCCTAAAACAAAGCCGATGCCAAAGCCGCTGCACAAAGGAGATGGAAAAGAAGAAAAGAAGAAAGAAGGAAAGATGCTGCGAGAGAAAAAGAAAAGAGAAGAAGAAGAAGCAGCAAGCGCAGCGAGAATCGGCTACGAGGAAGCCGCGAAGAGGCCAAAGAAGGAAGGCCAAGAGTTGATGAAAGATTTGATCAACTCAAATACCGTGCCAAGAGAGCATTTGGAGGTAGAAATTACCCAAGAGGTATGGAACCTCCTCGGCTGGAATTCTCGTGAAAGAATTCTATGCGAGCAAAGGACAGCAGAGAAGTGCTACTTTTGCAATGCACCGGGACACCGTGCTTTTGCTTGCAGCAGCATGCTCAGGCTCGCCTGCAGCTGGGGCCAGGTAACTGGCCAGGCCAAGTACGGAGGCTACGATCGCAAGCACAGCTTGTGGTGCTCCTCATGTGCGTTCTCAAACGCTACGATTGCACTAGTGCGAGGAGAAGATGTAAAGAAAGTGTCCGGATGGTATGTCCATACCAGGAGTGCTTGCCACTCAAAGGACAAATGTCCACTCAAGCCGGACGAAGAGCTTTTGACGATGAGCTCAGCCGAATTGTTGAGACATTTGAAAGAGAAAGGAATGTTCGGCAAAGAGGAGCAAGAGCTCCAAGAGAAAGAAAAAGAGAAGATGATGATGAGCAGAAAATCCGAGCCAAGATCGGTTACTGCAAGTGAAGAACCGGAAAGAAAAAGACAAAAGAAGGAAAGAAAAGAAGAAGAAAAGAGGATCAAAGCAGAGAAAGAAGCGGAAAAGAAAGCTGAGGAAGATCGCTTGAAGAAGAAAAGAGAAGAGGAAGAGAAAAGGATCCAAAAGGAAACTGAGGACCTCAAAACAAGCCTTCGTGATTCCTCAGATGAAATCCTTCACGGATATTTGTTTGACAAGGAATTTCGTGTTCAGACGCAGAAGGCCCAAGAGGCCCAGGCCAAGTATGAGAAGAAGTTGGTATACAGCATTTTAGAGCAGACACCCAATTATCAAAGCAGACTTCAAGAAACAATTGAACACAACAAAAGACAAATTGATGAGCATAACGCAAGAATGCTACGCGAGGAGAAAGAAAGAATCCTGAAGGAAGAGGAAGAAAAGACAAAGGAAAGATTGAAGCGACGCGCAGAGCGCAAGGCAGCAAAGAAGATCCTGAAGGATGTTGAAAAGGACGAGAAAACGAAAAGAAAAGAGAAGAAGCAAAGGAAAGCAAAAGAGTGAGTAGAGGTGGGGAAGATCCCCGTACGAAGAAGTTGATTCGAATCCGCATGAGCTGAAGGTAAACTAAGACAAGCCTTCTTTTGATTTGAATCGACTGAAGAAGAGGATTGAAAAATCCTGTTAGGCTTTAGAGCTGGTTAAATGTCCTGGCGAAGGACAAAGATTGCAGAGGGCGTTTCTGCAAAAGAAAAGCGTTTCACCAGTAGTTCTTTGGAGAAGGCTACAAAAGAATATTTCCTTGCAAGAGGAATGAATTAGACTTTTGAGTAGCGGTTGAGTAGGTCCCGACTACTGCATGCGAGAAGGAGAACAAGTGAGTGCGATTTAGTTTTCTTCGACGAGGAGTGAGTAGTTGCAAGACTGAATTAAATACAGGTTTTTCAAGATAGTTGATGATGAAGCCAAAGTCATAAGTTTTAAGATCGAGTCATCTATGATTTGATTATCTGAGTTGTTAGTTGTCTGTATCTGTTCTTTGGAAAAGGCTTAAAACTTTTGGCGACGAAAGTGGGCACGGCCCAGAGAGTCAAGTTTCAAGCGACTTTTGAGTCGGACTAAGGCATGGTGATGGATACGGTCTATTGCTTAACGCCTGGATGTGACTTCGAGAGTCAAGTTGCATCAGACTGTTCAAGTCGTCACAAGGCCGTCCAAGACGGGTACGATGATTGGCACTTGGATGATTGAGTCTTGATGATAAGACCTTGGAACTTTAGACCTTTGGATGTATGAACGAAGTGAAAGTTATGCCATGTACAGTTAGAGTTCGACATCAGTGGATGAACAGCACCACGTGAGTCGAAGAGGGCGTAACAAACATTTCGATTGTACATGTCACCCTAAGAGCCCAATGTAGATTGCATGTTTCACACGTTATGTTTAGGCTCAAACCACACCCCAGACAGACTGCAGCCGCAGTGGTAAAAGTGTGCCGCCTGTGGTTAGGTTGGAGTGGGGTAGAGTAGTTGTGATTGGACCATAAGATTGGGTCTAAAACTTTCAGAAGCCCAGGTGGAGGGCGAAGCTGGAGCACCGCTGCAGACTAAAATAATCTCCATCGAGGAAGTCCTCACAAGCATTGAAGAGTGGTGGAACCCCATGCTTGCTGAATATCAGGCACTTGTACATGAGAAACAAGTGGTCGTTCCAGTAACCGCGAAGGAGTTATCAAGGCGCGAGGCGGCTGGTGAGGCCTTTCAGGTCATTCCGGCCAAGTTGATCTTTACGCTGAAAGCATTTACAGCACGACGCAACGTGCGGTGCGTAGGGTGTGGAAACTACCTGGGGGCAGGTACGTATTCGGCCAGTCAACTCTACGCAGGCGGATTGGACGTTGTATCTCTCCGCTGCTGCCTCGTGCTAATGGTGGCTCAGCAGTGGTCCGCAGGAGTAGTAGATATAAAAACTGCTTTTTTGAACGCGGAACTTGAGCAAGCTGACCTTGGCACCAAGCGCGTGATAATCCGCGCTCCAGCCTTATGGCGCCGATTAGGAATCTGTGAAGAATCCTTCTGGGACGTCCATAGAGCAATGTACGGGTTGCAAATAAGCCCAGCAGCATGGTCTCGATGCCGAGACCGCAAGTTGCCGACGTTGCGGTTGCGTACCTGTGCTGGACTGGTACCGTTGCTGCAGTTCAAATCCGACCCCAACATTTGGGCAGTAGTGCCAGCTGAACTTCAAGAACCTGTTGAGCCGACTCAACGGCTTGGATTGCTCCTCGTATATGTAAACGTCATGATGATTCTGAGCACACCTCGAATCATTGCGGACATCATCTCCGAACTGGGGAAGACGTGGGAACTGTCGAACCCAGAGCTGTTGGAGGATGGCAATGTTCACTATCGAGGAGTGGAAATCCGACGGGGAGAAGGAGGCACTCTTGTTCACCAGGACTCCTACACTCGGGAGCTGCTGTCTAGGTACGATGATAAAGGAGGAGCGGATGTTCCGGCATTGCGTCTGCCGGACATCGAACCACTGACAAAGCAGGATCCTCGAACTGTGCGACAAGCTCAGCAAATCGCTGGGGAACTTCTTTGGTTGAGTGGCCTGACGAGGCCGGACCTTCATTATGGCGTGGGAGCCATTTCGAGGATGATTGCAGTCAGCGCCGATGAGGCTTTTGCAATGGGGGAACAGGTGATTAAGTATCTCAGGCGCTTCCCTGCACGAGGCCTATGGTACAGGCGCTCTGAAATGGCCTGGGGGGAGGAGGGCGATTTGTCTCAGCCTATGGGTCACAACTCCTTGGTTGGATTCAGTGACGCTGGCTTCGCTCCGCAAGCCGGGAGATCTCTTCAAACAACGCTAGCTTACTACAGCGCAGGCCTGGTGGCATGGTCATCCACCAAAGAGGGATTGACCACGCTGTCGACAGCAGAGTCGGAACTAGTTGGGATAACGTCTTTGTTTACGGACCTAAGAGCTCTGGAGCCGTTGGTGCAAGAGATCCACGGTGCCCCGCTGCAGCTGCAGATGCATTCCGACAGTCAGGCAGCTATTGCTATCTGCAGCACTCCGTCAAACAACTGGCGTACCCGGCGCTTAAGACTGAGAGCTGCCTACGTCCGTGAAGCTCTAGAGTCAGGAAGGTACAGTTTGCGCCACGATAATGGCATCAGCATGAAGGCCGATATTGGAACGAAGCCTTTACCTGCCACCAGGTTTCAACAACTTGTTGCTGCGCTGGGGATGTCGGAGCTGTCGTTGACCGATAAGAAAAAGGAGAAAACTATCGACGGCTCTCTGGAGGCGAACGTTCGAGTCTTGCTTGCGTGCCTGGTAGTGGCTAGCCTCCTCAACAGCGCGGAAGCCCATCGGGACGGAACTCAGATGGCGCAGGCTCTTGGAAACCCTGATTGGCAGTTCTTGATACTTTTAGTAATAGTTTCGGTGTGTTGTTGGGAAGCTTTTAAGGCTGGTTGCCGTAATTTTGGAGTAGGTTGCAAGTCTTTAGTTTCATGGTGTTCGCGTATCCGGTTAGAGCCCGAATCGCTGGGACCTGAAGTTCGAGTGGTGCATCATGTGGATGATGTAGCCGTAACTGGACCTCGGGAAACTGTGCAGCGTTACCTGGATCAGCAGGAAGAGACAATGGAAGTGATGACCGCCTTTGAAGGGCCAGGAACCCCGTTGTTGGAGCAGCCCAGGAGGCGACGCCGTGGACAAGTTTTTGAGTTCAACTCGGTTGAGATTCAGGGATGGCCTCCATGCTTGACTTTGGACCTCAACCCGGTAGGTCAAGACAGATACGAGTACAGACGTGGCTGTCGGACCCTCTTACGGTGGCATGTTAGTCCCAGGATCCGGCTCTTCGCACCAGATCAGACGAGACTTCCAGTGGCCCTTTCGCAGCTGACAGGGCGCAGACGTACATACGTCATTGACATCGACCCTGACAGCCCGGAAGACCGACGACTCAAAGTTCATGTGGACAACTGGAGAGCTGCAGACGGCTCGCGAGCCTATCTTGGATACTCCTGGATTGGTTGCACTGCACTCGAGGTTGATTTTAAGGTTTGGTCAAGGGCCAAAGGGGGAGTGTGTTGTGACTTCCATGGGAATCATCCACTTATTTAAAAGCAGCCCTATGGGCTCAGGCAGCATGCCAGCTAGAAATGCTAAGACATTTCACAATACCTTCAAGCTTTTGAGTCGTGTAGGCATAGTGCCAACCGGCGGTTACCACTCTTCTTGTGTGTCTTTGCTTGCGGTAAAAAAGAGTTCCTGCGCCACTCAACGCAATAACAATAACAACAATAACAAGAAAAACAATAATAATAATAGTAATAGTAATAGTAATAATAACAATAGTAACAAGAATAATAGTAGAATAATAACAATAATAATAACAATACCAATAATCATAATAATGATAATACTAATGATAATAACAATAATAAGAATAACAACCATAACAACAACAATAATAATAACAATAATAACAATAACAATAATAAAAAAATACAACAATAATAGCAATAATAGCAATAATAATAACAGTAACAATAACAATAATAATAGCAATAATAACAATACTAATAACAATATTAATAATCGTAATAACAATATGCTTCGAATCAATGGCTCAGAGCTGAACCTGTACTGAGGTGGGGTTTCGTCAAAGGAGACGATTCCAGTGCTTGTTATGGACATCAATGGTAGTTTCCCAAAATAAGGGGACCCCAATATAGACCCCAATATACTATAGTCCTTATTATAGGGACCCCCAAAAGGTACCCCTAATTTTGGGAAACCCCAATGTTGAGCTAGTCCAGACCTTTGATTGGCTGTGCCCGTCTTGGAGGATACCTCGGTATTTGGGCCAAGGAGAGCCAAATGGAGCCGCGTCCTCGGGCTTGAGTGGACCTGACTGGATACCAATCCAAAATCATAGCAACAGCAGCAACCAGAAAAGTAGTGGCAGTGGCAGCTGCATAAGCAGGAGTAGTAGCAGCAGCAGCAATAGCAGCAGTAATGGCGGAAGTGGAAGTACCCCCTGCAGTAGTGGCGGGACAGGAGAACTCAAGGCGGTAGTATCTGTAGATGCAGGAGGAGGAGGAGAAGGACCTAGAGCAGTAGTAGCTGCAGTTGCGAAAGGAAGAGGAGGAGCAGAGTCACAGTCAGGATGTTCAGGAGAATTGCGACCACGTAAAGGCTTATCGGCTACAGAATTTAAGCGGCAGGTGTGAGGAACGTAGCCTAAGTCGGGACACGTCCTGCTCTGGCCCAAAATAGGGGTCTCCTTGATAGACGGAAAATTCAGGATCGCAATGTACCTCTCGCTGCGAAAATGTTTCACCATGGGGCTTGGGGGAGGGTACATGCTTTGGTATCCTTCAGACACTTAGCACCTCGTCCGTTTGATTGGGCGACCCTGGTCACTCCTCCTGCTCCTCCTGGCAGTATGGAAGGTCTACCCTCTCCTTCTGCTTAACATCCATGTGTACCCTACCAAAAGCTTGCCTGCCTCCCTCCAATGAGGTTTGCGGGACGTCAGGTTTTGTTTTCCAATGGCTACAAGGAGTTCCCAAGCGCCTCCCTGCTTCGGATCTTGAACTGTCATAGGCCTCTATCCTCAGATTTGACCCGGGCTTCATAACTCAAAGTTTCAGTCCCGAAGCCAAGCGCCTGTAAAGCGGCCCCAGGCCTCCGGGAACCATCCTCAACCTCTGGCCACCGAAGGCCTTGCAGGCACCTCCATGTTCGGGTTTACTTTGTCCAGGTTTGGGATGGGTTTCCTTGCACACTGTAAAAGCATCCTGTTCTCTTCCTAGGCTGATATGATAGGGATGGAGTTTAGCCGGCTGGTCAGCCTGTCAGGCATCTCATTATGGACACTGGCATGCTGAAGCGTTCAAAGTGCAACATAGATATCTTCAGCTGAAGCCTACAAAGCCCACTGATGAGTTGTCATCTATTCAGATGAAGCACAATCAACCTTGGTATTGCCCTCACAGGTCCCGTCCTGTAGCTTTCTGATGGGGTGGCCTCTTATACCAACCCTCGGATTTCTGACTGGGAGATTTACGGCTAGTAATGGGTTATGAAATAGTTTGCCCATCTATGATTCTGGTGTATTCTGCTTCTAGCTACGCCTAACCCTTACCGTTTTGGAATCCTTAACTGTCTTGCGGGCTAAAACAGCCAAGGTAAAGGGCAAGATCAATCAGCTTGTTGACTACAGCCCCGGCAGCAAGATCAGCGAGGAGGTCCCAAGCAGACATGATGGAGACTTCTTTCAGACGTAGCTTTCAGGGCTCAGCATGGCTTTGTCAAGCAAAGATGGTGGATGATTCTTATAGAGGTAATTCTCCAATGAATCTCCTCATTTGGCATGTACCTTTTTTCCTGGCAGTGCTACCCCAATGGGGCTGGCATCCCAAGTCATATGTCCGCTACTTCATCCATGGTCCAGTTGGTGGTGGGCATCCCTTGCATGGAGCTTGTATCTTGTGAGCGGACACCAGTCAAAAAAGTGGACAGTCTAGGAGTCAGCGGCCGCTAGCTATCATAGATGGATTTCCAGGCATGTTACTGTTGCCGACCTTAGACCCCAGACACTGAGTAGCAGTTTCATTTGATTTTCCATTCTCGTTTCCATTCGCTTCTCTATTATTGGGATTATATCCTATAGATCCTTCCCCCAAACCCTATTACACCGCTTTGCAGAGGTGAAATAAACAAAGGCCAGGGTGAGGCTTGTGCAGTTGCGTGGGGCCTCCATCAACGCAGCTTCCTGTTTACGCTTCAAGTGCGGTACACCATCAGCACAGGATGTCTCAGAAAAGAACCTTGGCGCTTTGTGATTCCTTGGAAGAGTCCTGACAAGGCCCCCACATGTCAAGATAGATGCAGCATAGAGCTGTCAGTTTGATTCAGACTTGAAAACAACAGCAGTTCTGCATCCCAACGCTGGGCAAAAACCGAAAGTTTTTTGCCAGCATCGTCAATTAGATTGTATACTGGTATTCACTATGAGCGTGGTGGGGCTGCTGTCATGTGGGCAGGGATTGCTCGAACAGATTTTGCTCGTTTACAAGTTTGAGTCAGTTCAGGGGTACAGCATCTACAACTTCATCCGAGCGCTGGGAGAGGAAGAAAGCCCCGTGGAAGCACAATATGGGGATTAGGGTTTAGGGGCGAGGGTTTAGGGTTTACCATTGGGGTAAAACGGGATAATGGAAAAAACAGTGGAAACTACTATAGGGTATATATAGTCAGTGAATACCATTTCCATGTTCTAACCATGCTCCCCCCCCTAGCACCCAAAACCATAACAACCTATGCCTCAACCCTAAACCCACCCAAGACCCATAGGTAGAACCCTAGGAATAACTCACCCGAAGACCCAAAACCATAACAACCTCAACCCAATGCCCACAAGATGGAACCAATAGAATAACCATATGTAACCTCATAGAAAAATCCCACTCTAAACTCCATACACCAATACCCCCATAGAAAAACCCATATGCCCAACCCGAAATCCCTAACCTTAGAAAATGGAAATGGTCTTCTTAAATAATGTATCTAAAAAAGGAATAAGGGTTAGGTAACAAGGTAATAAATAAGAAGCAACCCCCCTGTTCGGACGGACTCTAACAACCACCACGAAGATCACTACAACGACCTCATCAGTGAAGGACAGATTTGGGGGATTTGGGTGTTACGTTTCGGGTTTCGCCCTGGAGTGCGGAGAGCGCAAGTGAAATCACCTGACAGAGACGTGCTGCAACGCATCAGTCAAGAGCAACAACATTGGGTGTATCGCAAGGTTTCATGAAGCTCAGAGTCACGACAAAGTAATCGAATCACACCAGAACTGAGAATTGATAACATTGCAGCTTACGGCAAAAGAGGTGAGACGGACTTGCTTGCAAAATCGCAGATACGCAATGGCAGACACACAGTACAACAGCAAACGCTGCTTTTTTTTTGCATAAGTCAGCAGCATGATGCCACTCGGCTCCTGAATGGTCATTGCCGGCTGTTGCTCATGGAGTCGCTAAGGGGATCGTCTTTCACTGGTCAGGGATTTGAAGACGCCGTCGTGCTTGCAATGCAACACATGGGCTTCACGGTGCGGAGCAACACACTACTCAATAACCATACCTCAGGAATCGCTAGTGAGCGCCTGGAGTTGCGCTGGCAGAAATACATCCTTGCCAAAGAGTTTTGCAAGGGAAATGGGGAGCCGTGGTGGCGGCACTACCAACGTGATCCATACCGACAGGAGTTGGAGATTCGACGCCCACCTGTGACAGAAGTGGATGTGATGGCGGAAATCGGTGTTCTGACAGAAGCAGAGGCAAAATCT
Source organism: Cyclobacteriaceae bacterium (assembly GCA_965242775.1). Classification (GTDB taxonomy): domain Bacteria; phylum Bacteroidota; class Bacteroidia; order Cytophagales; family Cyclobacteriaceae; genus JAWPMT01. Next base: position 757,286 of record CBDETI010000022.1, on the reverse strand, counting down.
GAGGATCGATTCTGCGGCTTCTCCGAAAATGGAATACCCCTGAGCATCCGTGACTTTCGCCAGCGGTTGACGGGCAAAAGCTGGCTGATTGAAATTTCGGGCCTCTCTGGTGACAGCCTGCGGAAACGTGACAAGGCTCATCAGTTAAGCTGGTTGTTGTATCATGCTGATCGGCGTCGCTTTGGCGAGGGTGTTGCCTTGTTTTACAATGGTCATGATCCCCGAGCAGCACCTCCGGCGACGAACTTCCCAGGTATCGATATGATTGTGATGATGCACTTCCTGCCGTCCGCGGTCTGGTTCCTGCCAGTGAACATGATGCGAGACCAGCGAGATGCGAAAGAAGAGGCAATTCAAGAAAAAGATGCTGCAATTCATGCAAAAGATGCAGCGATTCGGTGCTGGACGGTGGCCACCGTTGCTCTTGCAGTGTGTTTGGTTGTCGCTCTGGCTCGGAAGGGTCGGAGTCGCTGAAGTCGTCATGCGTAGGCAATATGTACAGTTGCTGCCTAGAAACCTGTGCTTTCAAGAGCAGTCTGCCGTAACAAAATGCAGACATCTTCGCATTTGCGCCTGTTCCCCTCTGTTCCCCTTTAGTTATTTTCCTGACCTTAATCAGTCTGTTCCCCTGTTCCCTTTTTTGGCTTCCCCCACCAGAATAAAGGGTTTTAAGCGTCTTTTTAGACCCCCAACCCCCTGATAGGGAACAGGGAAAACGCTGAAGGGGAACAGTGCCGCGCCCCCTCCCAAGACCCCTTGAGAACAGCCCTGATACGAGGAGTTTCCGACCTCATCGCCTACATCAAACCTCGTGCTCTACAACACCATCGCGGACACAGTGACCGACCTCTACGACTGCCAGTGCCTTGGTTAAAAATACATATATTTTACAAATGAAAAATAAAAACAAAACATAAAACCATTAAAAACAGAAATACAACAAAAAATAAACCTCAAATTTTTCACTCAAACGGTTTTAATATGATCAAAAAACGAAAACGCCTTCAAATACATAGGCAAATGCCATACAACAGCAAGCGAAAATAACAAAACAAATAAAAACGGACATAAAAAAGTAAGTAACTAAATTTTGGGGTTTAGGATGGCTACAAACATAACATTATACGAATATTAATAATGTTATGGTTGCTAAACTATAGCGAAAACACATACTCTACATACTCCATAATTTCTTCGGTTGTGGTATTGTAATAATCCCTCCGACCCACCAGCCAAAAATCAAAACATTCCCGTATGATTTCCTTTACTATAACTTCCTTACTAATTTCAAAGCCGTTAAATCTCATGGTAGCGGTTTTAATCTTATAATATGCGATTTCCTTTAAAACTTTTGGGTCTGATAAACGGCTTATGACACTATATAATAAACTAGCATGACACACACCGTGAAACATAAAACGCTCCCTGTCTGAATGGTTTCTGATATTTACAAAGTGCTTCATTATCTTTCGCAGTGGGTTATTTGACCTTTTGATGATGTTTTTGTATTTGCGCCTGTCCATAATTGTATCAATGTCATGGTTACGATATAGAATGTGTATTATTATCTTTTGAACTTTGTTTAGTTTTGAAAATCGGGGGTTTTCATCAAAATCTTCCATTTCTATTATCTTCTTCCTACACTTATCGCATTTATCATATTCACATACACGATTACATATATCAATTGGCAACTTGCTATTTAACACGCTTACATTGTTCATTTCTTCGCACTTCCAACAACTTTCAAACTTGAACATTTCCCTGTTAATATATATATAGGTATTATTTCTTTAGATGTTTTTCTTTAGAAATTTAATTCATAAGATTATTAAACTTTTAACAACTCAAAACGAAGATACTGCCTGTTATTGCCCTCAACTCTGTAATAATTTTGCCCTAACTTGTTTTCAATGTTTTCTATTGTATAAATGTTTTGGCTGTAATTTCCCACTCTTTCTTTTTCATTCGGTTTTCGCTTCCTAAATATCTTAACTTCATCTCCTACATCTAAATCGGGATATACGCGGTTCTTCTTTCCCTTCATCGTTAAATTTAGTTTCACTTTGAATTGATTACTGGGTTTTCGGGCTTCTTTCGGCGTAAATCCCGTAGCCGAGTGTTTGATTTGATTGTTATAGGTTAATAATATTTCTAATATGTAGTCTGGCCATTGGATGTTCTGTTTTCCTTTTTTCTCATCTGCTTCAACTCTCCTATACAACATATCTTTAAAAGTTCTGATGGCTCGTTCGCTAAAATTTGGGTGCGCCCTCGTTCTATGATGTTCTATGTTCTCATCCTTCAAATACTTTTGTATTGCTTCCTTGTTCAATGCGCCTTCATCGTCCGTATAAACTAATTGAGGTTTCTTACCCATCTTATTTAAACATTCAATCATTCCACTCGCCACGTCTCCTTCTTGTTTGCTTTTTATCGGCACTACATACATGAATTTATCAAAAATATCAATCATCAAAACACCTACCCTAAACTTTTGTTCTTTCAAATCGTTTATAAAAAACAAATCCATCTGATATTCATAAGCGGAATGAGGGGCGATAAAACTGTTTTGACCTACCGGCTTTCTTTTTTGCTCAACATTCTTTCTAAAAAACTCATTAATATCACCCATTGTTATGGTTTTGTCCTTTTCTCGTGCTTCCGCTAGTGTTCTGGATTTACTGCCAAACCCCGCTCTATCAAAATATACATCATTGATTATTTTCTGCTTCTCGCTCATATAAATAAGTAACAAAAAATAATCATTTAATATAATTAATTAAATCATCATTTTATACAGCATTTGGCATAATTACTTTGTATTCGTTCATATCGTATTTTGGTGCTCCGCGCTTCTTCCCGCTAGGTTTCTTATCTGTAATGATTTCATTAATCTGACTTGGTGTTAAGTCTTCCTCGCTTAAATTGTTTTCTTCTATGTATTCCTTAAGCTTCTTTTTTTGGTTGTGCCTTAAACTTGCTTCGCGCTTCTTCATCATAAATTGCTCGTCTTCTTTCCTCTTGTTATAATAAAGCCGTTGATACAAAGCCAGTTGTTGTTTAATCTCGTCCATTGTCATATCCTCGGGACTTTTGAAATGTGTCATATTACTATACTATATATTTATATTATTTCTTTAAATAAGTTTCTAAATATATTACGAAAATCTTTAGAAAAAACATTTAAAAAGAAATTTAATTTATATTGTAATTATATTGTATATGAGCAAAAATATTAAGCGTAACACGAGAGCACTACAAACAACCTACGACAACTACAAGAATCGTTTAACACAAGGCACCAGAGAAAAAATACAAAACCTAATTAACTTTTATGAAGACCGTAAAATAGCGCAATTTACCACCGCGGACAATTTAATCAGACAGTTTATAACAGCAAAAACCGACAAACAAAAAGCCAAAGCAAACACAGCATACGATAAAATCCACGACAAACACCACGACAAAGAACCACTCGGGCAAAGAATGCGAGAAGCAAAGAAGGAAAACAAAAGACGAAATACTTCTAACACCTACTCGGTAGATGCGTTGTTTTACAGACTGAAGGACGAAAAAAGGGAAAAGGAGCTCAAGACAGCGTTTAAAGACAGCAAAGGCAGACCCTACGTTATTTTATGGAAAGACCCGAAAACATTGAATGTAAAATCTACTAATTACATAGAAGACATAATTAGAAAAAGGGTATTTCGCACTGAGAAGGACACTGCGAGACTGTTTATTAAGTTGTATAATACTTTACAAACCGACCGAGAAGCATATGATGAGTTAGAATTTCATAAGAATTACATTGATTGTATTAAATTACTGAGTGTAGAACGTGTTGATGATGATGTCAATTTTGACCCTAAAAAAGAAAAACTAACAAATACCGCTAATTTAAGTATGTATAACATCTACATTCAAACGCCTTTAGACCCCGAGTTTGAAACCTTTAAGGAAGCGATAAATGTAAAACATTACAAAGAAAACGAGTGCTGGTTTAACACCATAACCGATTGGTATAAGGATACACTAATGGGCGAAAAAAGACGAGAGAAGAACAGATTAACAAAAGAAAATATGTTAAAACTGATGAATAAAACCGAAGACGATTTCAAAACAAACGGGGCATCAATACAGGATATGGTGCCAGTGTTTGAACATTACGGCATTCAAGTAAGGATATTCAATTCCTTCATAAAGCCTATTTTCAAATACTCACCTACCAAATACAACCACCATATACCAACATTATATGCCCTAGTTAAAAACAATCATATCTACACAGCAAACGACAACCTACAGATGTTACGACAAATGGTAGCAATCCGCGAGAATCAAGATGTATCGGTTAAGGCTTCCCCAGATTACCACATAAACGAAAATGACGAACCCACTGAATGTAAAATGATACAGTCATTAGATGACCTTAAGAAATTCAGAGAAAAAGACAACTATACGCTAATATATGATGGCAATGATTTAACCCATTTGTTTTATGAAAGCAAGATGGCAGGGTATGAGCCACAAGTAAGATTTACTGGTTGTATCGTTTCCGATTTGTATTTCAAATTCTACATTAAAAAGAAGACCATAAGATACAGGATTAAAACACAAAATCTAGTGACGAGCTCAGTGGATGGAACTATAACAGTAAGGACGGAACAGATTTACAACAACATGTCTAAAGCAATGTATGAATTCAACAAGGCATTGTTTAATCCTTTACATAAATCCTATTACAACGAAACCGATATACAAATTCTTAAGGAGTGCCGAACAATCCCGCCGGTGGGAGAAATAAATAAATTCTACAAGGTGTTTAACCAAAGAACCGAGAAATACGACAAATACGGATTTATGCCCGAAACTACAACCGAAATAGATATAAGAAAAGCTTACACCCACGCATTCAACCAAATTACCGAAATCCCCGCGTTTAACCAGTTTGATATATGGAAGCATTTCAGTTACAAAACCCACGATTACAGCAAGTTTCACGAACTGACTTTGTTTTTGGTGAAGCCTAAAGAACAAGCGTTATTTTTCAATAAGGAGCATTGTTTAGTATATGGTAAGTTTCTAAAGCACTACGCCGACAAATGCGAAATCTTATATTACAAAGAGCCTTCCAGAGTGTATAAGGTGAATTACACGAAACTTATTAAACAGTTATGGGCAACCGAAATATCAGACCACTTCCCAGAAGATGCTAAAATCAAAAAGCTTATAGCAAATGTAAATTTCGGATTGCTAGAGAAGGGAACGAACAAATCTTCTAAAAGCTTTGCCTTTGACAGCTTAAGGGAGGCATTGTATTATCAACAAGAAGTGGGAGGAAAGATTAACAAAATCACCGGATACGACGAAGACGACAAGGAATTGGATAGAAAATATTACTGCTTAACGGTGACCGATAGGGTGGCATTAAGAAACGGATACACTTACATAAAGGAGCTACTTCTTCAAATCCACAATCATAAAATACAAGAGGATTATAATAAATTAATTAATAATGGTGTTGATGTATGGAGTGTTAAAACAGATGCCTTTGTAATTAGGCACGAGCACTTAAGCAAGGCGAAGAAAGCAATAACATTTAACGGTAACATCGGAGGATGGAGACACGAAAAAGGTAAGTCAATAATCCCACCGACAGAGCAACACAAAATGAAGAAAACTACCTTAACAAAAATACCAGAATATACCAACGAAACACTAGAAATTAAAGACGAGTGGGACACCGAAAGCATAGCAAAACAAATAACTCAAAAGAGCCCACTTATTATAAGAAGTAAATACGCCGGTGGTGGTAAATCGCATATAGCAAAGAATTTCAGCAAGTTAGGTTATAAAACATTGTTTGTAGTCCCCCAGAACAGCTTATCGCAAAATATAGACGATGAAGCCATTACAACTAACAAGTTTTTCGCAATACCTGTCGGCGATGGCGAGAAACTGCCAGAGTTTGACCATAGTAAATTTAACTGTATAGTGTTTGATGAAATTTATATGAACAGTTTGTATATATTGAATAGGATTAGGGAATTCGTTAAACAGCATCCCGATAAAATTATCATAGGTGCGGGAGATGTTAAACAACTGCCACCGATTGAAGACCTAACCAATACCAGAAAGCCCGATGAATACGCCGACGACTGTATCAACCAAATATTTAAATACACTATGATGCTTAAGATTTGTAAGAGGTTAGGGGCAAAGGATGACCCAAAAGCAAATGAGAACCGCAACACCTTAAACCGTATGTATGACGACATGTGGATAAACCGCATTCCTATAACCGAATTCGTAAGGAAATATTTTAAAACGACTGCCGACCTAATGGCGTCCGAAAAGAACATAGCATACACCAATATACGGTGTAAATATGTATCCAACTACATAAGAAGCAATCTAGGTAAAACTGATAAATACGAAGTAGGGGAAACGCTTATATGTAGGAAGTATAAGAAGGTTGGAAGCACTAAATTTAATGTTAATTATCGGTTTAAAATCGTTAATATATCAGGCAATGTAGTTAAATTAGAGAACATAAAATCAAAAGATAGATACACCACCGACATTTACACTTTAGATAATAATTTTAGATACGACTACTGCGCCACTTGCCATTCGGCACAGGGGGCATCAATCAAAGGTAAAATAACAATCCACGAATGGGAGAAGTCGTATTTAGTAAGCCGTGAGTGGATATGGTGCGCCTTAACGAGAAGCACCGATTTTAATGATGTTTTGTTTTACGAAGGCGCTACTAACAATGGGGAGCTAAACGAAGAAAATCTACACCGATATTTAAACAATAAAATTAAGAACTATAAACTACAGGATGAAGCAAAGAATAGAAAGATAGATGAGACTAAATATGTTGATGTGGAATGGTTTATGAAGAGGTTAAACGGAAACTGCCAGAACTGCGGTTGTCGCTTTGAATTTGACGTAAGTAACGGATACTTAACGAATAACATAACTGCCCAGCGAAAAAACAATGAAGTCCCGCATTATAAAGATAACTGCGAGGCTTGGTGTAAGTTGTGTAATTGCTCTGCGAAATAATTATCAAAATATCTTTTAGTAATTATTTCAGTTTTATTTTCAAATTAGGAAACTTTTTGTTTGTATCCTGAACTGATGCTTCAATGGTTGGTTTATTCCAAAGAATATTTTTAGCATAGAAACCTGCGGTTTCATGGTCTTTCCAGTTTTGATTCACCTTGTGTCTTGCTATGTATCGTTCCTTTCTTTCTTCGTCCTTATGCTTTGTAAAATCACTATAACCAGTAGCACCAAATGAAACGGTTTTCTTTCCATCAATGACTGCGTCATATTTCTTCCGTGGGTTTGAAGACTTTTTTAGAATAACCTCTGTTGTCATTAGTATTACTTATATTTTTTATTATTCGGTGGTGTTTCAGACCGACTTCTACTTGCTCCTCTTCTTAATAACCTAATAGCATCATTGCTTCCGCTTGCTTGTTCTACATTTATAGGTGGTTGAGTATCTTCATTATCATCTTCTTCATTATCGTTTATCCAATTATAAGCATCAATTGCCATTCCTATACCTTGACCTATTCCTTGACCTGTATATTATATAACATTACCTCCCACTCTTGCCATTGTTGCTAAATCGTCTGCTGTTGACATTCTGGTTCTGTATCTTACATCATCCATACTTTCCCCTGTTGAAACACTGGTCTGCCGTTGTTGTTCTTGACGACTTTCTACTTCTGTAGGTGTTCTTATGCTTCTATTTGATGTAGCACTTGAATAATTGCTATTATCATCAAAAACATCAGTTTGTGTTGCTTTGTTTGGGTTTCTTATATCATATCTACTTAAGTCAAATTCATCAAAATCAACATTTTCTAGTAACAATCCTTGTTGTGTTCTTCTTTCCCTTTCGGGTAGTATTCTTAATCGTCTTGTTTTTGCTTCTCTTAACATTTCCTCATAAGTTGGTTTCAATCTTAACATTATATTTATATTATGATTATAATTTATAACAAACTCATAATGGCATTTTGAGCACCTGCGATTAAGGCATCTTTTGCGACTTCTTTACCTGCTTCTAATAAAGAACTTCCTGCGCTTTCAAATGCCTTTCGTATTACTCCTTTACCTTTTCCTTTCTTCATTTGAACCCATTCTTCTTTCCTACTTTTTAACAACTGGTCATTTACCTCGTCTGCCCATTTGTCCGTCACCATCAAACGTTGAACATATGTTAATAAATAATCTTTCTGTGTCGGGGTTTTTCCTTTACCCTTGATTTTTAATTTGCTCATTTCTTCTTGTTGTTCTTCAGTTAGTTGTATTCCTCTTAAATGTAATTGAAATAACAAATCATCAACTGATACGTCGCTTCTTTTCCATCTATCAATATTCTCATTATAATCTATTGTTTCCTTATGTTTCCTAGATTGCGGTCGCATATGCGTTTCATCATCTTCTTCTTCCTCTTCTTCTTCCTCTTCTTCTTCTTCTGCTACTTCAGTTGGTGTTTCTAAAGGTGGTAAATCTTCATCTGTTGCCATTGAATGAATAGGAACACCCGCGGGTAAAGATTGACTAGTGGCATCACTTAAATCACTTCTTGCGGATGATGATGATGCTTGTTTTGCTGCTTGTTGTCTCCTTTCCCCTGCTTCTAATTCTGCCCTTATTCTGTTAATTTGCTCTGCTGTCATTCTATAATCATCACTGTCTGGCGTTTCAAATCCATCGGCATTATACGCACCCACTGGAGTTAAACCACCATAACTTAAAATGCCCATTGATGAACCGGTTGCCATTGCCGTTTGTCTTAACTGTGTTTGTCTCAACTCATTTTTAACTTTGTCTTCTTCCTGTTTCTTCAATCCTAGAAAATCAAGATTATCAAATTGACTACCAAATTGATTGTTTCTAAATAATGTTGCCCTTCTATCAATTACTTTATCTATAGGTGGTCGGTTTTCTTTTTCTTGTTCATTAATCATTCCTATCATCTCATCGTAGGTCGGTCTCAATTGTAATTCTGCCTTCAATGTTTTAATCATATAATATAAATTAGATTATTTCCGCCATTATATCTTTTAATTCTTTTTGTTTCTTAAATAGTTCTTCCTTTGTTCTTACTGGCATCATCGGTCTCTCTAACTGGCGATTGACATCGTCTAGTTCTCCCTGATAAAGTGATTTTTTCTGATGTTGATCTTGTCATTCGGTGAAAGTTCTTCCTCCTCTGAAGGTGACTGGGCCAGGTTGGTAAGGTCGGGTTGGCCCGCATCTACCCAACTTGTAAACCAAAAGTCACTAACCATTTTAATGGCCCGTTTCATTTGGCGTGCTACCATGCCATTTAGCCTTTTCTCGTATAAAGCGGAGAAGTCGTAAGAATAGACTCTGATAGTCGATGACCCCCTCGTTTCGTAGCTGAATTTTTTGGAATCGGGGAATTTCTCAGTCAAAGTAGCTTCCAAAGTCAAGACAGAGTCCAAAGCCATGTGAGCTTGAGAAATAGCCGCCCAGGCTTCCAGTTGAGGGTTTTCCAAATAGCTGGCCTTACCTACGAGCAGGTCATATTCCCCGGAAAAAAGTTCAGGCAGCCGCGATTCCCAGAACCCGTGAATTCCTATTTGACCAGTCAATTGTCCGTTGTAGTTTTCCGTAGTATGCAGTGGTACGTTGGCATCGGCGATATAATGGCCCAGGTCCGCTGAGTAGCGAAGAATCCGTTGCAAATCGCGGTTTTCAAATGCCTGGGTAAGTTGAAACCTAACCCGGTTGATGTGCCAGGGAACAATGCCGTAAGCGCGCAAGGTATCTTCCGTATACTTCGCAACCGCGTCCTTCCAATACCTTGGCATTTTCCGTAGGGCGCTATCCCCGTAAACGTCGAGATCAATATAATGTCGAGGGGCCTCCCGGGGATTAACATACCTTCTCATGTCAGGATTGACAGATTTGGCCATGATGTACTGAATGTGCTTTTTGTAAAAGCCCAACATCTCGGGGGGTAAGGAAAATACCGCCTGCCGGTTGATCTTGCGGTGCGCGTGAAACCCCCACAATACTCCGTTTTCAAACACCCAACTTTGTCCGGAATGCACTATCCCTATAAGTAAAAACAGCGTAAGGCACAGTCTGGCCCTAAATACCATGTTGAGTCTTGGAATTAGTTTGTTTTTAATTGCAATACGGCTATCTTTGCGATCCTTTTTAAAACAAAAGCGAAGAACTTCAAGATGGCGAATCATAAATCGGCGGCAAAAAGGATTAGGTCTAGTGCAGCAAAGAAGGAAAGAAATAAGTATCAGCACAAGACAACTCGTACTTATATCAAGAAACTGAGGTCAGCTACGGAGAAAAGTGAGGCCGAGGAGCTGTTGAAGCAAGTGTCCGGCATGCTTGATAAGTTGGCCAAGCGAAACATTATCCACAAAAACAAGGCTTCTAACCTGAAGTCCAGTTTGAGCAAGCATGTAAATGCTCTGAGCTAGTCCCTAAGAAATTTATAAGAAAATTGAGCCTTGCGTAAGCAGGGCTTTTTTATTTTGGGGCTAACCATGTCACAATCCGGTAAGAAATTGACCATAAAGGACTGGGCACTGGAGGATCGCCCCCGCGAAAAGCTAGTACTGAAGAGTAAAGCGAGCCTCTCAAATGCCGAGTTGATAGCTATCCTGATAGGTTCTGGAACGGCCAAACAATCCGCTGTAGAACTGTCCAAGGAAATACTTGCAAGTCAAAACAACGATCTCAATGCACTTGCCCAACTGGAAGTCAACGACTTGAAGAAATTCAAGGGTATTGGCGAGGCGAAAGCCATTACCATTGTTAGTGCATTAGAGCTTGGTCGAAGACGAAAAGCATCGCAGCCACATCAAAAACCAAAGGTTACCTCATCTTCGGATGCATTTGAATATATCAAGGCCGATTTGCTGGACCGGAATCACGAGGAGTTCTGGATCATTTTACTTAAACGCAACAATCAGATTATCAAAAAGGAGCTAATAAGTCGAGGTGGTGTTTCCGGTACTTTTGTGGATGCGAAGATCGTCTTCAAGAAAGCCTTGGAAGACTTGGCTTCCGGAGTAATTTTGGTACATAATCACCCCTCTGGCGGACTAAAGCCAAGTCACGCAGACCTCAAGCTCACATCAAAGCTGAAGGAGGCAGGAAGTAGTCTGGATATTTCTATCCTTGACCACCTCATCATCGCAGGGGGTAGTTACTTTAGTTTTGCGGACGAAGGATTACTATGAAAAATTTGCTTAAATGGTTGTCGCTGCCAGTATTGGCCGGTTTGGTGTGGTTAAGCCTTGGCGACGGGGATGATAGCGACTATACGGCTTCTGTTTTGTCAGAGATTGCGGACAGAAAAAAATTTTTAAAAACCAGCTCTGAGTCTCCTTTCATACAATTTGACCAGCCCTATCGGGAGCCCGTTTACTTCCCGGTCGATTCGCGGTATAGAGTCAACGCACAAGTCGAGCGCATCCAAAAACGTGAACTGGTCACTGTGGGTAGTAGCGATGGCCAGTCTCAGACCTACCAGAAATTTGCCTGGCTCAACTTTTCATTACTGGGAGAAAAGCAACGACTACTCGTACTTAAACCTTATGGTTTAGGGCAAGTCGATTTGTTTTTTTTGGCAATCAGTGACCTTAGCAGCGGCGAGTCCACGTATGGAGGAGGCAGGTACCTCGATATCGTTATTGGCAAGTCCAATAAAGTGGTCCTTGATTTCAATTTGGCCTACAATCCTTACTGTGCTTATGTCGATGACTATGTCTGCCCTTTTCCGCCATCAGAGAATATGCTGAACATTGTGGTAGAGGCAGGTGAAAAGTACCGTTCGGATTATTGAATGCGGGTCATGGGCGCAGAAACACATTTGTATATTTTTGCCGATCAATTTTAGAAAAATACCGGGCAAATGAAGATCTCCCACAATTGGTTAAATGATTTCATAAATCTGGACGAATCACCGGAAAAAGTGTCAGAAGTATTGACTCAGGTGGGTCTTGAGGTTGAGGGAATCGAGCAGGTTGAAAAAATCAAGGGAGGATTAGCCGGTCTCCTCGTCGGTGAAGTGGTGTCCTGCATACAACACCCAAATGCCGACAAACTCAGCAAAACACGTGTGGATTTAGGCAGTGGTGAACCGGTTGAAATTGTTTGCGGAGCCCCCAACGTGGCAGAAGGACAGAAGGTAATTGTCGCGCCGGTCAATACTACTATCTATCCGACAAGTGGTGATCCGTTCAAAATAAAGCGGGCTAAGATTCGGGGAGAAGTTTCCGAAGGAATGATTTGTGCCGAAGATGAAATAGGCCTCGGGGAAGAGCACGATGGGATTATAGTGCTCCAAACAGATAAGCCCAACGGTACTCCCGCAGCCGAGTTATTTGAGCTTGGGGAGGATACAGTATACGAAATTGGTCTGACACCTAACCGCGGTGATGCAGCCTCCCACTATGGTACAGCGCGTGATTTAAAAGCCTTTTTTCAGAAAGAAATCTCTTTGCCCACCATCGAAATAGCCTCAGTTGTTGAGGACAACCCGATCAAGGTGACGGTGGAAAATTACGACGCATGCCCACGGTACAGTGGTGTGACCATCAGGGGCGTAAAAGTGCAAACTTCACCAGATTGGCTCCAGTTTAGACTTAAAAGTATCGGACTTACTCCCATCAACAACATAGTAGATATAACCAATTATGTACTTCATGGATTAGGTCAGCCTTTGCACGCATTTGATGCTGATAAAATAGATGGCAACGAGGTGGTCGTAAAAACGCTCCCAGAGGGAACGACCTTCGTCACTTTGGATGAAAAAGAAAGAAAGCTCAGCGCGAATGACCTCATGATTTGCGACACCCAACAGGGTATGTGTATTGCTGGCGTTTTTGGAGGAATTCATTCAGGGATCACCGAGGACACAACAAGTATTTTCCTTGAAAGCGCCTACTTCTCGGCGGATTGGGTCCGTGCAACGGCACAGCGTCACAGTCTAAGTACAGATGCATCTTTCCGATACGAACGAGGAACCGACCCGGAAATGACCATGGTGGCCCTGCAATTCGCTACCTCGCTGATCTGCGAGATGGCCGAAGGAAAAATTGCATCACAATGGATTGATATCTATCCTCAGCCGGTCCGACCGAGGACCATAGCGACCAACTACGACCACTTCGAGTGGCTAATTGGCAAGAAGATCCCCAACGAGGAAATAAAGTCCATTCTGGAATCGCTGGATATCGAAATTCAAGAGCTGGGTAATGATAGCTTCGAAGCCACAGTGCCTCCCTACCGGTCAGAAGTTACACGTCCGGCAGATCTTGTGGAGGAGGTTTTGCGGATCCATGGGATCAACAACGTGGAAATTGATGAAAACTTTGCCACTGATTTTCTTGCGGAGTTCAAAGAGAAAGAGCCTCACAATATTCGCGAGCGCATTTCACATTTCTTGGCAGGCCAAGGGTATCACGAAATTTTCACCAATTCGCTCACAAATGCTGATTACGGTACTGACCTGAAAGTTGGTGGAAAGCCGGTAGAAATACTCAATAAATCCAGTGCCGAGCTGGGTGTATTAAAGACTTCACCCCTCTACACAAATCTTGAAGTGCTGAGGCATAACATAAACCGCAAACAGCCGAATCTGAGGTTCTTTGAATTCAGCAAAAGCTACGAGATGGCAGTAGATGGTTTTGCTGAACAGGAATTCTTCTGCGCCCTTGTAACGGGTGGCGATGAAGAATCTTGGCTTAGCACCTCTCAATCTTTCAACTACCATACCATTGCAGGTGGAGTTCTGGGTGTATTGGATCACCTCAACACCGGATCGGTCAGCCAGCAAATTCTTCCGGAGACTGACATTCGATTCGAATATGGTGTGAGTCTGTCCGCACAGGGTGCAGAATTGGGTGTAGTGGGCAAGCTCGCCGATGGTATCGTTAAGTATTTTGATATAGGGCAAGAGGTATTTTACGCGGAGATCAACTGGAACAATTTGTTGCGTGCATCTAATCGAAAAATCCAGTATTCCGAAGTTTCAAAGTTTCCGGAAGTGCGTCGTGATCTTTCGTTGGTACTTGACCAGTCCATCTCCTTTAGAGAGATCGAAGCAATTGCTTTCAAGTCTGAGAAAAAATTGTTAACTAGGGTCAACGTCTTCAGCGTATACGAAGGCGATAGGATTGAAAAAGGAAAGAAGTCTTACGCAATCAGTTTCTTTTTGCAGGATCGATACAAAACTTTGAATGACAAGCAGATCGACCGGGTGATGGACATCCTGATCAAAAGGTACGAGGAAGAACTTGGCGCAGTAATCAGAAGATAGAATGTCAGACGCGAACTTTAAGCAAGAACTGGACACCCTTGAGAGAAAGGTGAAACTACTGGTTAGGGAGCACAAAAAACTCAAGGAAGAGCTCTCAGTCAGCCAGCGGGAGAATGACAAATTGCGGTCTCAAATTACCCTCAAAGAGGGTGAACTTTCCAACTTCCAAAATAAATTTAAAATCAGTAAACTTGTAGGGAACATGGAGGTAGAGCGGGAAGATTCGAAGGAATTGAAAGAAGTACTGGATGACTATATAAAGGAAATCGATAAATGCATTGCCCACTTGGGCGAGGCTTGACCTGATGGCTGAATTATCTATAAAACTAAAGATTGGAAATCGTGAATATCCCATGAGGGTGAAAGCGGAAGACGAAGAGAGGATCAGGAAGGCCGGCAAGGGATTAAACGATAAAATAAGAAAATACAGGGAACAATTTGGTATAGACGACAATCAGGATTTATTGGCAATGGTTGCTTTTGATTGCTTGGTTGAGAAAATGAAAAATGAAGAAGAAGCGGGATCAACTGACAGCTTCTCCACAGCGAGATTGGCACAATTAAATGAGCTGATTTCGGAATCCTTGTAACCCCATCCAACTCAGTACTTTATTCTGTCCGATTCTTAACACTATCTCAAGATAGATTATAGAAAATGGACATATTATTCATCACCGGAGCACTGATCGCTGGCGTCGTGGCTGGCTACCTGATACAGCGGGTTCTTCTCAAAAAGCAAGCTGCCGCCATGTTGAAGGAAGCAGAAGACGAGAAACGTCATCTACTCAAAGAGGCAGAGCTAAAGGCAGAGAACATAAAAAAAGATCGCATCCTGGAAGCCAAGGAGAAGTTCATCAAACTTAAGACGGAGTTCGAAGAGGAAGCCAACAGGAAGAAGAACCAAATCATTTCCAACGAGAATAAGCTGAAGCAGCGAGAAGGTAATCTATCCAAGCAGATAGAGAGCAATAAGCGGGCTGAAGCCGAATTGGAGTCGCTCAAAGAAAATGTTTCTGCCCAACTGGAAATTGTCAAGAAGCGAAAGCAAGAGTTTGAGCGACTGAAAAACGAGCAGGTGGCCACACTGGAGAAGGTGTCAAATCTTACTGCTGACGAAGCTAGAGAGCGCCTTATGGAGGCCTTGAAAGATGAGGCCAGGACCAATGCCTCACAACACATTAAAGAAATCATCGAGGAAGCCAAGCTTACCGCGACCAAGGAGGCCAAGAAGATCGTACTTCAAACCATACAACGGACTGCCACTGAACATGCCATTGAGAATTGTGTCTCCGTTTTCAATATCGAAAGCGACGACATCAAGGGAAAGATAATTGGTCGCGAAGGGCGAAATATCCGGGCGTTGGAAGCCGCGACGGGAGTGGAGATCATTGTGGATGATACGCCAGAGGCTATTATCATTTCGGGTTTCGATCCCGTACGTCGTGAAATCGCACGACTATCACTTCACCGTCTCGTTCAGGATGGACGTATTCACCCGGCAAGAATTGAGGAAATTGTTAATAAGACCCGGAAAAACATCGAGGAAGAGATCATTGAAATCGGTGAGCGTACTGTTATCGATCTAGGCATTCACGGACTGCATCCGGAACTGATCAAAATGGTAGGACGTATGAGGTTTCGCTCGTCTTACGGCCAAAATTTGCTGCAGCATTCCAGGGAAGTAGCGAAACTGTGCGCAACATTGGCAGCAGAGCTTGGTCTGAATGTGAAATTGGCGAAGCGAGCAGGGTTGCTGCATGATATTGGTAAAGTATGGCCGGAAGAGCCAGACACGCCTCATGCTATCCTGGGTATGGATCTTGCAAAAAAGTACAAGGAGAATAAAGAAGTCTGCAACGCCATAGGTGCGCATCATGATGAAATCGAGATGACATCAATGATTTCTCCTATCGTCCAGGCTTGTGATGCTATCTCGGGTAGCCGCCCTGGGGCAAGAAGGGAGGTAATGGAATCCTACATCAAGCGCCTGAAAGATTTAGAATCCCTGGCCCTTGGATTTGAGGGGGTCAATAAATGTTACGCAATTCAAGCGGGCCGGGAGCTCCGCGTGATGGTCGACGCAGAACAGGTAGGTGACAAAGAAGCAGGGGATCTTTCCTTTGGTATTTCTCAGAAAATTGAGAAAGACATGCAGTACCCAGGTCAGATTAAAGTCACAGTTATTCGTGAGACACGGGCTATAGCCTTTGCCAAATAGCTAGCGACTTCTAGTAAAAAAATATCTAGCGTGTGGCTACAGGAGGCTAGTCTAACCGCCGTAACCCCTTTTTGGATTCGTCATTATCCGGATCTTGCCTAAGGGACTGCTCGTAAAGTGCCCTTGCTTCACCGGTGTTTCCGGTTTTTTCGTGGATCATAGCAAGTCTCATCATCGCGGCAGATCGCCATTCCTTGTTGGCCTTGGGCTTGATTTCCAGATAGCGATTCAAACACGCAATGCCCCTCGCAGCTCTATCCCCCGTCAGTGCGCTGGTTTTGCCTATCTGGTAAAGTGCTACCTCATTGTTGCTGTCCTTTTTGCAAGCTTTTTCGAAAGCATCGAAAGCTTCATCATACTGCGCCTGCTCCTGATAGAGAAAACCCAGATCAATGCCGTGAATGCCATCAAGTTTCACTGCTTGCAGGTATTCTCGTTCGGCCTGATCATAGTGCTTTTTTGCTTCCAGTATTTTTCCTTTGGCGACGTGCCAGCAGGGGGTGTCCAAGTGCTCCAGCTCTGAAGCCAAGGCCTCCGCTTTTTCCCAGCTACCTCCAACAATGCCGGGCGCAAACGCGTAAAATTCGACCAACCGAACGCAAGCCTCGAAATTGGAACTATCCGTTGCTACCGCCTTTTCGAGTGCCTCCCTGATCTTCGGGCCCATCACCGCTTGCTTGAAAACGTTAGCGTCCTCAGCAATCGCTCCCATGGCTGTTGCCAGCCAGTAGTAGACTTCAGAGGATGCATTACCGCGATCTACAAGCCCTTGCAAATAGGTGATAGACTGCTCATAATGCCCCTCATCATAAGCAATTCGTCCGAGATAAAACTGACCTTGATTGTAGTCCTTGTGCGCCTCACCGAAGGCAGAAAATATTTCTTTAGCCTGCATATGCCTTTTGCTTTGATACAACTTCGTACCATCGGACAGGGTCTGGCTAAGACCCACAGAAGCAGAGGTTAGCATTACTGCCAGCAGAATTGAGTTTTTCATGAATTTTGACCTTTCAATTAATTGACGGGTTTGACCCGGGTGACCTTTTAATCATGATTCAATAAAACCCGTAGAGGTTGCTTGCGACTAAAAATTATTCAGGCCGTCGTACACTTCATGAGTTATACAAATCTGTAACATATATATTAGTTTCACGTTTGTGTAATTCAAGTAAATTGATATGGGCGAGTTAAAAGGTGGAAATATCGGAGAGTTTGAAGAGCTGATCTTGCTGGTGGTTGGTACACTTCAGGATCAGGCCTACAGTGTTTCGATAAGAAATTTTATCATTGGTGAAACAGGCAGGAAGGTAAATATCAGTGCCGTTCACGAGGTGTTAAAGCGTTTAGAGAAAAAGTCCTTCCTCCTTTCACAAATGGGTGGGGCTACTGAAGAAAGAGGTGGTCGCAGGAAAAAAATTTATTCACTTACCGCTGAAGGCAAGAGTGCCTTGCAATCGTCTAAGGAATTGAGAAATTCTCTGTTTGAGCGGATACCTGATCTTGGATTCAACTTCCGAGGGATTTGAAGTTTCAACCACCATCCTGGGCGCTGCGCTTCCTACGCTGGTTTTGTGATCCGGATCAGCTCGAAGTGATTGAAGGCGACCTGTACGAATTATTCGACTATCGAATTGAAAATGATGGTAAGTCAGTTGCTCGATTGGCATTTGTCTGGGACGTACTTCGGTATTTCCGTCCTTCCAATATCAAGGGTTACGAAAATTCAATTTTAAAAGGACAATCACTTATGTTTCGCAATTACTTTAAGATAGGAGTAAGGAACCTCACGAGAAACTTGGGAACCTCGCTCATCAATATTTCCGGTTTGTCGGTTTCAGTAGGTTGTGCCATGACAACCTTCCTCTTTGCTGACTTTTTCTTTGACCTCAATTCTTTTCATCAGAATGCTGCCAATATCTATCAGGTGGTCAGTCATGTGGAAGAAAACGGGGAGGAGAAGCTATTTGGTCCCTCTGCTTCTATATTGAAGGAACAGCTGACTGGTCACGAGATGATCGAATCTCTTGCCCGTCTGCATTATGTTGCAGGCAATGTCAAGTTCGGAAAAAACGTATTCAGAGAGCGGATAATGATAGCGGATCCGGAGCTGTTCGATGTGTTCGACTTTCCTTTGACACAAGGCTCGCTCCATCAATTTCAGGGTAACGTTGTAGTCATCAATCAACACCTGGCAAAAAAATATTTTGGGGATCTGGATCCTATTGGCAAAGCCATCAATATAAAATTTGACCATAGTGGGCCGCGCTCTTTCAAAGTTGCTGGTGTCTTGCAGGACGTGCCCAGCAACAATAGTTTCAAGCCCGCTATCCTGCTACCATTTGATCGGTACGAAAGTATTACAGGTCACCGTGTCTCGTGGTTAGATGATATCAGGGCCACTTTTGTACTCTTGCACCCCAACTATGCCGCAACGGATTTGCGCGATCTGATGTCCCGGTTGGCGAAAGTTCAAAACGAGGCAAACCCTAGATCTCTTCTCCTGGGATATGAACTTATCACCCTGGGAAGACTTAGTAAAATTGCTGGAGCGGTGCAGGAAAGAACGGTGTATGGCAATGATGAAGGCGGGACCATTGGTATTGCTGCCATAGGCTTTCTCCTGCTTTTATTTGCCTGCCTCAATTACGTAAATATCGCCATAGCCTCCGCTGCGAAACGCCTGAAGGAGATAGGCATCCGGAAGGTTATGGGTAGTACCCGAATCAATATCGTTATTCAGTTTCTGGTTGAGAACTTTATTTTGAGTGCTGTTGCCATGATCCTGGGTGTGTCGGCGTGTTATTTTCTGCTGCTTCCCGGTTTTAATTACATTGCTCCGGTGGAGATACCCTTCGCATTTTCGTCCACCACAACAGCCATTTTATACCTTTCGGGACTGTTCGTATTGCTGGGTGTATTGAGTGGGAGCTATCCCGCATTTTACATCTCCAAATTTCAAGCATTGGGAATATTTCGCGGGACAAACAAAATTGCTGGCAAGAACAGATTTACCCGGATACTTCTCACCATACAATTCTTTTTGGCCTTTTTGACCATTTTAAGCTGTTTCATTTTTGTGGATAACGGGCGGTATGTCAAGGAACTAAGTTGGGGTTATGATCCAGCCGATATGCTGGCGCTACAAACACCTGATGCAAAGGCCAGGAGGGCGCTTGAATCATTGATAGATAATGATCCTAAAGTCGAGACAATTGCCTCAAGTTACGGGCACATTGGTGTGCGTGATCGACTTCTGACTTTTCAACATTTGGAAACCAAATTCAAGGCCTTGCACTATGATGTGAGACCAGGCTATCTGAGCACTTTGTCCGTGCCATTGGTAGCGGGTAGGGTTTTTGAAGAGACAGAGGGTGAATCTAATACGGCCATTGTTAATGAGCTTTTTCTAAAACAAATGAACTGGGAAGATGCGCTGGGGAAGCAAATCGACGTAATGGGTGAATCAAAAACAATTGTGGGTGTTACTGGAGACGTGAATCACGACTTTTTCGATGAAGCCATGCGGCCAATGATCTTTACCTCTGGTCAGGAATCGCACGATTTCCTAATAGTCAAGGCGACACCAGGATCATTGCGCACCTTGGATCAGTCACTCGCGGTTGCCTGGGAGCAGGTTATTCCAGATGATCCCTACGAAAGGTACATTCAGGCGGATTTATTTGATCGAGATTATACAAACGTGGATGCCAACAACCTTTTTATGCTTAGTACCGCTGTTATGACGATCCTCCTTTCATGCCTTGGATTATATGGTCTATTGTCATTTACATTGCAGCAGCGTGTTAAGGAATTTAGCATCCGAAAAGTGCTTGGAGCCAATATTTCTCATCTAATTCACTTAAGCAATAGGGAATATTTTTGGATACTGATCGTAGCGTTAGGCTTGGGGACACCTGTGAGTATTTGGTTAATGAGTTTTGCTGTCGAATGGACCTTTACTTTTGCAAAACCTTTCAGCTTAACACCTGTGGTTGTTTCCATCGGCATTACACTCATTACTATCCTAATAACAGTTTTTGGACAGATCCGGCGTGCGGTGAAAGTAAACCCTGCCGAGATTCTCCGTGGTGACTAGTATTAAGGCTAATATCCTGCAGCCTGACCGTCTTTGCGACTCTCCGATGCTCCGCGATAGACCTTGTTTTTGCTGTCCCACATGATAGCCTGGTAACCACCGTATATCCCGCGCCCGTATCTCACGGTATGCCCTCGGTCCATCAGTCCACGGATCGTTTTGTAGGAAATTCCTGATTCAAGTCGGATGGCGCCGGTACCAGTGGCAGCAACGCCGGTAGGAGTGGAGGTGCCTGTGTGGTCCCAGCGTGGCGCGTCACCTGCCTCCTGCAGGTTCATTCCAAAATCTACAAGGTTCATGACAATTTGTGAGTGACCTTGGGGCTGAAAGTCCCCGCCCATCACACCGAAACTTACAAAAGGCTCACCATCTTTTGTAATGAAGGCGGGAATGATCGTATGAAATGGACGTTTGCGTGGTTCATAGGTGTTGGCTTGTCCCGGAATTAAACTGAACAATTCACCGCGATCCTGCAGCATGAATCCCAATTCCGGAGGGACCATGCCAGAGCCCATGCCTCGATAGTTACTTTGTATCAAAGAAATCATATTACCATCCTTGTCGGCCACGGTCATGTAGATAGTTTCTCCTGCGCTAATCTCCCCAGCCGAATAGGTACCAGCTCGGTCTTTTATAAGTTCTCGTCTTTGGGCGGAGTAGTCTTCTCCAATCAATGTCTCGACGGGAACTTCCGCAAAGTCCATGTCCGCATAATATTTTGCCCGGTCTTCAAAAGCCAATTTTTTGGCTTCTGTAAACACATGAAGGTGCTCGGCGCTGCCAAACTCGATTTTTGAGAAATCGTACCCCTCGAGGATTTGAAGCATCTGCAATGCGGCAATTCCCTGCCCATTGGGAGGCAGCTCCCAGACATCATACCCCCTGTAATTGACGGATACTGGATCTATCCACTCGGATTTATGACTGGAAAGGTCCTTTTCGGAAAGAAAGCCACCTTGCTCCTTAATAAAACTGGCGATAGTCTTGGCAATTTCCCCTTTATAAAAGGCATCTCTTCCACCTTCAGCGATTTTGGTATAAGTGTTTGCGAGAAAAGGATTACGATATATTTCTCCTTCGTTGGGCAGTTTCCCTCCGTTTTGATCCATGTACGTTTCCTTCAAATTAGGATACCCTGCGTCTATAAATCGGGGGACTGTGCGTTCTATATACCAGGCAATCAATTGCGTAAGGGGAAAACCCTCTTCTGCATATTTGATTGCTGGCGCCAGGATGTCGGTCATAGGTTTTGAGCCAAATTTCCCATGCAACTCAAACCAGCCATCTACAGCGCCTGGCACGCTTACAGGCAATGGACCGAAAGATGGAATTTTCTGCATTCCCTGGTCCGTGAAGTATTTCAATTTAAGATCGGCAGGAGACCGACCACTTGCATTCAAGCCATAGAGCTGTTTGGTCTTTGCATCCCAGACAATTGCAAAAAGATCCCCACCAACTCCACATCCGGTAGGTTCCATTAATCCCAGTGTTGCATTGGCGGCAATAGCTGCATCAATTGCATTTCCTCCGGCTTTTAAGACATCAAGACCAACCTGGGTGGCCAGTGGATGGCTTGTGGCTACCATACCATTTTGGGCGATAACTTCAGAGCGAGTAGCGAATAGTTCACCGGTGATTCTATCCTGCGCGCTTAGGATTGTACTGATGGTCGAGAGAAGTAGGAAAATGCGAAATTTCATATGAGGGTCAGGTTAATTCACAAAGTAATTTAGGTAATGGTTGGAAGTAAGTGGATCAAAATTTGATCATCGGAAAGGGCCTAAAGGGATATTTTATCATATGTCGCCTGAATGTCGAAAATAAGTGCCTGTGAAACCCACAAAAAGGGAAGTCTTGCCTTAGTTGCTTTAGCGCTTTATGTGAAAGGTTGAATCGGACATAGTGCCTCGACAGGTCAACCAGGTCGGCTTTTCGAAATACTTCAGCGGAGGGGAAGTCGCCTCTGTAAGGTGTGATTTTGTGATGAAAATGGACCATGTGTGTAATCTCCCTTCTGCTTTGTATGTTGTTTATTTCACAATATTCGACTGCCTGCTCCGTAGAAGGAATCAAGTAATCCCATGTCTTATTGGTCCAAATGGCCAGGTCATGAAAGGCAGCAGCTATGGAGAGGTTATGGTCGTTTATTCCTGGGTCCAGCCATAAGCTAATTTGGAACACCCGTTGCGCATGATTTCTGTAGGGGGTGAAAGCTTCACTCAGTTCTTGACGGTGACGATCTAATATTTCATCGATCAGGTGATTAGCCTTCTTCATCGACTGGTTCTACCTGCGAAATCCCGTATTCCACAGAGTTGAAAAGCAACGAATAATCAGGGATTTCTTCAGAGAGTTCATAGATCTGTCTTCCTACCGTATCGGCTGATACTCTGTATCGGATCGTCTTGTTTGGTTTTTCCCACCGGATCTCATAGTGACGCAGGCCGTCGTTCAGAACGCGCCGCTTACCGACACGACTAATAATGGGTTCGCCTTTAGCAATCGCCTTGGTCAAGGAGTCCAGGGGTCTTAGTTTAAAATTGCCATAGGTCTCCATCAAGTCAGAAGAGATATCACCTTGCAACATGAATTTCTTCTTAGCAAGTTCTTCGTCTATATGATAAAAGGTGAGTTCACTTACCATGGTCCGGAAGAGCGTAAGGCTCGGATTCTTCACAATATGGAATTGAATGCGATTGTCAAAAAATTTGCCATGGAGTTTGGCCTGGGGCATGAATTTTCGTTCCAGGTAGCTCCAATTTTCGGGGAACTTGACTTTTGGCTTAGGCGCCGTGGCTATATTGACACTGTCGGTTTTGACTTCTGCTGCACGCTGGGTGGCAGGCGGCTCTTCGTTTTTGCAGTTACTCACCAGTAGAGACAGGAGCAACGCCCATCCAGCAAATTGAGATTTTGACATGCTTTGAATTAGTTTCAGCGTACAGCTTACCCATCCAATGGTATGGTAGCCAGGACCAACATCCTGAGGGTTTTCACCAGGCTTCCAATTCGCAATTGGTTTTGGAAATTACCTAATTCAATTCAATAACGAAAACTTTAGTTCATAATTCAGTTCAGACAACTCGCAGGTCCTGATAATCACTCATCCTTGAGCGTTGTTGCAGGATTCAGAATGGCCGTTTTGAAAGTGTGGTAGGAGACGGTGCTCACTGCTACTACTATCAATGCGATAGCAGGCAGGCCAAACAAGTACCACTCGAGGCCAATACGATTCTCAAAATTTTCTAACCAGCCGTTCATTACCCACCAGGTGATAGGAATAGAGAGCGACATGGCAACCAGGACGAGTTTGAGGAAACTATTGGTTAGTAGTAACCAAAGGCTTTGGATATTGGCTCCGAGTACTTTACGAATACCTATTTCCTTAGTACGCAGTGCGGTAATGAAAGAGCTTAAACCAAATAATCCCAAGACTGCTACGAAAATTGCGAGTCCTGAGAAAATGCCGAAGATAGATCCGAATTTCATATCGTTGGCATACTGTTCATTGTAGTAGTCATCCAGGAAAAAGAAGTCGAAAGGCTTGGTGCCAAAGGCTTCCTCCCACCTGCTTTGAATAGTCGCCACTGCTTCACTGATCTGGGTGGTGCGAATATTGATAGAGTAAAACCCACCGGGAGAGTCGAAGTACCTGAAAATGATTGCATCATAGGCTTGTTTTGGAGATTCCTGCCGGTAATCCTTTACTACACCGATGATATTGAACGTATCTCCCCAGAAGAACAATTTCTTCTTCATTAGTTCCTCGGGATCGGTCATTCCGATTCTTTTCATGGCAGATTCATTCAGCAGGACATTGCTTTCTTCTGCCGAAAATGACGAGCTGAATTTGCGACCAGAAATCAATTCAAGGCCATAGAAATCCATAAACCTGTCGTCACAACCGATGGCTCTGTACTGGTTGCTTTCACTTTGTGGCTGACCAACAAAACGAATACCTCCGGCATTCCAGCCAGGGGTTCTTCCCGGCACCGCAGATGATGCGGCAATACCGGCAACAGATGATTCGGCCAGCACCTTGTCCTGAAATAGAGAACTTCTAAGGTCAAAGACAGAATCGCTTTGGAACGAGGGTGGCTTCAAGATCATCGTTTGGTTGATTTTCACCCCAAGGTCTTGCGATTGGAGAAAGCCCATTTGCTGGTAAACGATATAAGTTCCGGTAATGAGTACGAGTGACGCCAGGAACTGAAAGACAACCAATCCGCGCCTGAGCATGTTGCCTGCAGGGCTTCCAGAAAATTTTCCTTTCAGTACTGTGACCGGACGGAATTTTGAGAGAACAATGGCTGGATAGAATCCGGACAGAAGAATCCCGGTGGTAAATACCGTAGCCAATCCAATCCAGAAATAGGCAGCATCTGGCCAGGTGTAGGAGCTGGATCTGCCAATAAAGTCGTTGAAAAATGGGAAGCTTGAAATCACCAATAGGCCGGCGATCAGGAAAGCCAGTAAATTGATGAAAAACGATTCAAACATAAACTGTCGGACTAATTGTCCCTGGTGGCTGCCCATAACCTTTCTGATGCCCACCTCTTTGGCCCGGCTCATGGACCGAGCAGTGGTAAGATTGATATAGTTGATCCATGCAATGAACAGAACGAACATCCCTATGACCAGTAGGAAATAGGTGGCTTGCTTATCTCCATTTGCCTTGATCTCGCCGCGATAATTGGAGATCAAATGAATGTCGGTCAGTGGTTGGAGGTCGAAACTCATGTCGGCATTGAAATCCGCCAGCCGCTCGCCTTCACGCGCTTGAACAAAGTCGGGGAACTTCTTTTCCAAAGCCTTGGGGTCCGTGCCTGGGGCCAGCACCACATAGTTAAGAAAGCCATCCCACTGCCAGGCGGTCTTGGAGTTGGGGCTCACCATCACTGCGTATGACTCAAACGAGTACAGCAGGTCGAATTGCATATGCGAGCGTTCCGGTAGATCCTGAAAAACTCCTGTTACTTTGAAGTCTCTGGTGTCATTTTGCTTGATGACCTTGTCGATCGGATCCTCGTCACCGAAGATTTTCTTGGCCAAAGATTCACTTAATGCAACCGTAAACGGTTCTTTCAATACAAGGCTATCGACACCTCGGAGCAAGGGAATGGAGAATATTTCAAAGAAATCTTCCCCGGCATAATAGGGCTTTTCCAGTTTGAAATATTTGTCATCATAAGAAATCTGTGCGCGGCTTCCGGTGAGATTAACAAAGGCCTGTACCTCCGGAAAATCTTCAGTCATATGTAGACCTACTCCTGCACACCCCGCGGCCCACTGCGTGGCAAGTTCACCGTCCTCGTACCGGTTGGTTTGGACGCGGTAGATATTTTCTTTGTTTTCAAAGAAGTTATCATAGCTCAGTTCGTAGTAGACGTACTGCAGGATCATGAAACCGGCTGCCATGCCAATGGCCAACCCCAGCGTATTGATGATGGCATAAAAAGGATGCTTGCTGAGGTTGCGTAAGGTGATGGTAAAGTGATTGCGTAGCATAATATTTGAGTTTTTGACCTTTAGGCACGCAATTTCTGCTTTTTGACCGTACGACCACCACCTGGTTACGTAAGCCTGTTCAGGTTATAGTAAATATACCTAAGGACTTCCCGAAGGTTACAGATGTTGCAACAGGTCCTTGAAAAAAGATTCATCTACTATGGTTTGGGCCTATTTAGTAGCCTAACCTTCAAGGAGTTGCTCGCTAGTGCGTTAGGCTGGTTTACAGACCTTTAGCCATGGGTATTCATGTCATCTTTCCCCTGGCTGCGGGGTTTCTAGTATATTCCGTTTTAGATCCAAAAAAGATGATGAAGTACTTCCTGGTACTTTTAGGGGTTTTATTGATAGCAAGCTGCACAGATCTTAGGCAGGGGCCTACTGGAGTACCCGCTATAGTTCCGGAGCCAAAGTCTGTCCGTAGGATAGCGGGAGCGCTTGAAATAAATGGCGCTTTTGTCATTAAAGCCCAGACCGCAGATGAAACCCAGGTGGCACGTTTCCTGCTCAGGGGTCTCCGATCGATAGGTGCCGATGCTCGAATTACTGAAAACCAATCCGATAATACGGTTATAGCGTTGACGATATCAGATGGCCTATCCCTGGGCGCTGAGTCCTATGAGTTGTATATCGATGAAGGAGGTATTAAAATCCTTGCTGGCGATCGTGCGGGCTTGTTTTATGGAACGCAGAGTCTTATTCAAATTTTGGTGACGAAGAAGGAAACCGTACCCTATCTTGAGATCAAAGATGCCCCCCGGTTCGGCTACCGCGGAATGCACCTAGATGTTACACGGCATATGTTTCCAGTGTCCTTCATCAAAAAGTACATCGACATGATGTCGTACTTCAAATTCAATACTTTTCACTGGCACCTTACCGATGATCAGGGTTGGAGGATAGAGATAAAACAGTATCCCGAGTTGCAGAAAAAGGGCGCTTATCGGGCAGAAACTGCCGTTGGCTACACGACGACCCGAACAAGAGCGCAGGCAGAATATGATGGAAAGCCCTATGGTGGTTTTTATACACAGGAAGAAATCGAAGGTGTTGTTTCTTATGCCAGTGCCAGAAATATTACGGTGATCCCAGAAATCGAATTACCCGGGCACGCACGTGCAGCACTGGCTGCCTACCCTCACTTGGGTTGTGTGGGCAAATCCTACGAAACAGCCACGACCTGGGGTGTATTTCAAGATATCTACTGTGCGGGAAAGGAATCTACATTCGAGTTTCTGGAAAATGTATTCGACGAGGTGCTACCATTATTCCCAGGCCCCTACGTTCACATTGGTGGCGATGAGGCCCCTAAATCCAGATGGGAAAAATGCCCTCACTGCCAGCAGCGTATTGCTGAGGAAGGGCTGAAAGATGAGCACGAGCTCCAGAGCTATTTTGTTCAAAGAATGGAGTCCTACCTAAATGGCAAGGGCAAGTCAATCATTGGGTGGGACGAGATCCTGGAAGGGGGATTGGCGCCGAATGCTTTAGTCATGAGCTGGCGCGGAGAGTCTGGTGGCATAGCAGCAGCCAAGGAAAATCACCAGGTGATTATGACTCCCACCGACTGGTGCTACTTTGACTATTATCAGGCTGACATGGATGTGGAACCATTAGCGATCAAACAAATCACGACAGTTGAGAAAGTGTATGGGTATGAGCCTGTGCCTGCCGGCTTGACCAAAGCTGAAAAAGCTATGATACTCGGAGCGCAATGCAACCTATGGTCTGAGTACGTTACAAACGGAGATCATGCGGAATACATGGTTTATCCCAGGGCCATCGCCATGTCGGAGGTACTTTGGTCCCCGCGAGAGTCTCGTGACTATACGGATTTTGTGAGACGTGCGCGAACCATCCGCCCTTTATTGGATGTCTGGGGAATAAATTACGCTCCGCATATATTTCAACCTCAAACAGATTAATGTCACTTCAATAGCAAATACAATGATTTTTCTCCCTGTCGTCCTAGGTATTTTACTCCTTATCTTCTTAGTCACAGTGGTCAAACTGGATACTTTCATTTCCTTCATGCTGGTGTGCTTGTTTGTCGGGGTAATGGGAGGCCTCTCCATAACCGAGTCCATAACAGCCATACAGAATGGAATTGGCAAGACCTTGGGGTCGCTTGTCATGGTATTGGGTTTTGGAGCTATGCTGGGGAAAATTGTTGCCGAAAGCGGAGCGGCTAATGAGATCACCAACAGTCTTGTGAAAATGTTTGGGTTGAAGAACATCCAGATCGCTTTGATCGTCACGGGCTTCATCGTGGGAATCCCAATGTTTTATACCGTTGGTTTTGTAATTCTGGTACCACTTGTAATTGCCATAGCGTCCAAAACCAAGTTGCCCTTACTGTTCGTGGGGCTACCGATGTTGGCCTCGCTATCAGTCACACATGGTTTTTTACCACCTCATCCGGCCCCGACGGCTATTGCTGAAATGTACGGAGCCAACCTGGGTTTGACCCTGACGTATGGCATCATTGCGGGGATCCCAGCGATTTTCGCGGCCAAGTTCTTTCTAAGGAAGACGATGAAACGTATCCAGCCGGTCCCCCTGGAAGAATACGTAGTGGAAACTTCAAATGAATACAAGGTGCCTTCATTATCAACCTGCTTGCTCATAGCCTTGCTTCCGGTGGTGCTCATTGGCGGATCTGCCATGTTGGGTGCTTTGGTGGGAGACAATCCGATTTTATCGGCCCTGGGAAATCCAGCTATGGCAATGCTTGTTGCTGTGCTGGCCTCGACCTACTTCCTCGGTATTAGGACGGGCCGCAGCGTTACCAATGTAATGAAAATCCTTTCAGCCGCGATCTCCGGCGTAGCTGGGGTTTTGTTAATTATTGCCGGAGCTGGTTCATTCAAGGAAATCATGATCGCTACCGAGGTGAGTGATGAGATCGGCAGGGCCCTGGGAGGGCTCGGCGTTTCTCCTTTCTTATTGGCCTGGTTGATAGCAGCGATCATCCGGATATCCGTAGGTTCAGCTACGGTTGCTGCTTTGACAGCTGCGAGTATTATGGTGCCGCTGGTCACTGCCGGGAGCGTGTCTCCGGAATTGCTGGTGCTTGCTACAGGAGCAGGGAGCATCACATTCTCACATGTAAATGATGGGGGATTTTGGTTGTTCAAGGAATATTTTAATGTAAGTATTCGGGAAACGCTCATGTCCTGGACGCTCATGGAGACAACTGTATCGATTGTGGGTTTACTGGCTGTATTACTTATTGACCTTGTTGTTTAATTATGAATAAGATAGAAGAAAGACTGCAGAGATTCGAGCTAGTTCTCCCTCCGGCGCCGGCAGCAGGCGGGGTTTACAAACCGGTCATTGTAGCGGATAAAATGTTGTATGTGTCCGGACAAGGCCCCGTGCGTAGTGATGGGAGCCTCATTGTTGGGAAGTTGGGTTCAGACCTGGATACCGAAGCAGGTTATGCGGCGGCCAGACAGGTTGGATTGACGATGCTTTCCACCATCAAAAGCCAGCTTGGAGACCTTCGAAGCATTAAGCGACTGGTGAAAACACTGGGCATGGTCAACAGTACCCAGGATTTCCATGATCAACCCAAGGTGATCAACGGATACAGTGATTTGATGGTGGAGTTACTTGGAGACGACCTTGGGAAAGGTGCCAGAAGTGCCGTTGGAATGATATTGCCTGGAAATATAGCAGTAGAAATAGAAGCTATTTTCGAATTGTATTGACCGTGTCCAAGTGGTTTGATATCGCCAATTCCGAATCATTGATTTCGCCTGTTTTGCTATTTTATCCGCAAAGGATTCAAACGAACATCCGGCGGATGATCCAAATGGCGGGTACACCAGGAAGGTTACGTCCTCATGTGAAAACCTATAAATGTGCTGAAGTAGTGCGAATGCAGTTGGCCGAAGGTATTTCCAAATTTAAATGTGCTACTCTGTCAGAGGCTCTGATGCTGGGAGAGTGCGGAGCTGAAGATGTACTGCTAGCTTATCCTATTAGTGGCCCCGGTTTAGAAGTTTTTATTGAATATGTTGGTAAATATCAGCGCACCAGGTATTCCTTGTTAGTTGACCATGTGGACCAATTACAGTTCCTGAATAATACCGCCTTAAGTTTCGACGTTTTCATTGATCTGGATGTTGGTATGCACCGGACTGGCTGTCAGGTCCATGAAGCATCGTCACTGCTTGAGTCGGTCCAGCGTTCGGGTCATGTCTTCCGTGGGTGGCATGCTTACGATGGTCATATTCATGATTCACATCCTGAGGACCGTGCGGCCGCAGCGAAAGCCGGCATGACTCCCGTCACTGCACTTGTGGAAAGGACCCAAACCCAGTCGACAGAACTCATTTGTGGAGGAAGTATCACCTTTCCATATCATGCCAGCCATCCAGAAAGGTCACTTTCTCCAGGTACTACGCTACTTTGGGATTATGGATACGCTAGTGAGTTCCCGGATTTGCCATTTGAATATGCCGCTTCAGTGCTCACCAGAGTCGTGAGCAAACCTCAGGAAAACCTGCTGTGCCTGGACCTGGGGTACAAGTCGATTGCTTCTGAAATGCCGGACATGCCGGTCCATTTTCCGGAGCTAACTGATGCGAAGGTGATCATGCATAGCGAGGAGCATATGGTTATCTCCCTACCGAACGCGCGAGATTTTAGTGTTGGAGACATCCTTCATGCAATACCCTTCCACATATGTCCCACGGTAGCGCTCCATCATGAAGCCGCGATCGTTGAGGAAGGAAAATTCACCAAGACATGGCCAATTGCGGCCCGTAATAGACGCTACCTTTAGAATCTATGGAAAAAAAGTTGCCACTGATTTTTGATGCCCATCTCGATTTGTCCATGAACGCCATGGAGTGGAATCGCGACCTGCGCTGGACTGTGGAGGAGATCAGAGAATCCGAAAAAGGGATGACCGATAAGCCTGACAGGGGTAAGGGCACGGTGAGCTTCTCCAGTCTGCGTCAAGGTAATATTGGTATCGTGATTGGCACGCAGATCGCCAGATACACAAAAAAAACGAACAAACTTCCCGGAGCGAGTTGGAATTCTCCGGAGCAAGCATGGGCGCAAACTCAAGCACAATTGGCCTGGTATCAGGCGATGGAAGTCGATGGCATGATCCGACAAATCACCAGCCGAAAAGAGTTAGACGACCATATAATAGCCTGGGAGGCAGATCCGGTTAACAGCCCAATCGGCATGATCCGTAGTTTGGAAGGAGCGGACTCGTTGGTTAGCATGTCGCACCTGGAAAAGGCCTATAAAGACGGGCTCAGAGCTATTGGGCCAGCACATTATGGTCCTGGAACTTATGCCCAGGGTACAGATGCCACAGGGGGCCTCGGGAAAAGGGGCCGGGAGCTTCTCCAAGAAATGGAGCACCTAAATATGGTGCTCGATACCACTCACCTTTGTGATGAGAGTTTTTGGGAAGCCCTGGATCAGTTCAAAGGTCCGGTCTGCGCCAGTCATAATAACTGTCGTAGCCTTGTTCCTCATCATCGTCAGTTTTCAGATGAGCAATTAAAGGAACTGATCGATCGGGGCGCCGTTATTGGCGCTGCCCTGGATGCCTGGATGCTTACTGAGAACTGGGTTCGCGGAAAGTCCACCCCCCAGGCGAAAAACGTTTCACTGGAAACGGTGGTAGACCACATCGATCATGTTTGCCAGCTAGCCGGCAACTCGCTGCACGCGGGCATTGGGTCCGACTTGGATGGTGCCTTTGGCACCGAGCAATCTCCCCATGATCTGGATACAATTGCCGACTTGCAAAGCATACCCAGGATACTAGGAAGTCGAGGTTACACGCAAGAGGATGTGCTCAATATCTGCGGGGGCAACTGGATCCGCTTTTATCGCGAAGCGTTAGAATGATGTTTACCAAGGTATACTGAAACGACCTGGTTGCCCAGCCTTACTCATTTATCACCTACTCATATTTCAGTGTTTCGACCGGGTTTTTGTTGGCGGCTCTTACGGTCAGGGAAAAGACCGAAAGTGCTGACAGCAGAATAACTGATACGATACCCTGGCCTAAAATCCATGCTCCTACTTCCACATGATAGCCTACCCTTTGGGTCCAGGCATTGTTCATCCACCAGGCGAGTGGCACACTCAAAAGTAAGGCCACGGTGGTCAAACCTATGTAGCCACGAGAAAGAAGAACTATCAGTTGGCGGTTCGTGGATCCCAGCACTTTTCGGATACCAACCTCTTTGGTTTTGAGCTCGACATGATGAAGAATCATGCCGAATTGACCGATGCAAGCAATAATAATGGCAAGCCCTGCGGCTAGTCCCACGATTTTTCCTATATCCTGAAATTCCTCATACATGTCTGCCAGCTCATATTGATAGTGAGAATATTCAAAAGCATGGACTTTATCAAACTCCCGCCAGACTGTTTCGATTTCGCTCGCAGCTACATCCGGGTCGACACCTGAAAATTTCACATTGATATGCTGCCATTCATCCGGGTCATAGGTCAACACCAAGGGACCGGACTCCCGAAAAAGCACGTCGAACTTGAAATCCTCGACAATACCAACAATATGGTAGGTCGTGCTGTCTTTTTCAGCGCGAATGGTTTGCTCCCCACTTATAAATCTATCATATGTGATATCGTATTCGTTGCAAAAAGCTTCATTGACCAAAACGGACTTGGTGTTGGTAGCCAAACCGGGACGGAAATTGGTGCCTGCCTTTACGGACAGGTCCAGATTGTCCAGAAAGTCCTCGTTCACAGCAAAGCTTGAGAGCCTGATTGTCGATTCTGCTCCTGGCATACGGAAGGTTTCTTTCGTGATGAAACTTAACGCAGGCAGCGCGCTGGACCTGCTTACTGACTCGATGTGAGGATTTCGAAGCAATTCAGTTTTTAGTGCCTCGTATGGTAGGTCCTTTGCAGGAAAACTGATCATGTTTTCTTGATCGAAACCATACTCCATCTCGAAGAACAAATTGGATTGCTTGTTGATGACAATGGCTGTGACAATGAAAACCAGTGAAAAACTGTATTGTAGGAAGGTCAGGATCTTCCTTAGCAGAAAACCCTGGGATTTTCCTTTGCTACTTTTTTTCGTCGCTTCTCGAAATCCGAACCGCGATACATGAATTGCCGGATAACCTCCTGAGATCAACCCAATGAACAAGGCGAAAAGAAGAAAGGACAGAAATAGCCCTGTATTACTCCAAACATTAGGATCAATACTGCCGTCGATATCCCGAAGCACTTTCATACTGTTGTAGACGGGTATCAACACCTGAAGCAGAAGCATTGCCAATACCCATGAAATAAAGACCAACACCTGAGCCTCTACCAGAAACTGCCAAAGCACATGCCGTTTTTCGGCGCCCATTGCCTTTTTGATACCTACTTCCTTTGCCCGGCGAAGAGCCTGAGCAACACTTAAACCGACATAATTGAACACCGCTGAAACCATGACCAGCATGGCAATGATGGCTAGAAACCAGAAAACAAAACCGGGGATGGCAAAGCCAATTTCCCCACGGACAACTGGCCCAAAGTTGATATCGTCGAGGGGTTGGACCTGGAAGCCCAGCCCTGCCTGTTCGGATCGTGGGAATTGTGTTTTTAATTCTGCGAGATAGGGGAGAAAGTCTACAGATGCGTATGCGTCTTTCTTCAACCGGACATAGTTGAAAAACTGGTCTGAACCCTTTTCCCAATTATTCTTTAACTCGGCAATTCCTGGCTTTCTATCCATTGAGGAAAGTGACAAAAGAAGATCAAACCGAATGTGGCTACGACTCGCAGGCTCCTTGACGATACCAGTTACTGTAAAGTGACCTAAACCATCAATATATAATGATTGGTTCAATGCCTCGTCAGCACCAAAAAGTCGCTCCGCGAGCTCTTCAGAAAGTACGATAGACATAGGTTCACTGAGCGCGTTGCTCTTGTTGCCTGCTTGCAGATTGTATTGAAAAAAGTCAAAGAAGTTACCGGAGGCATAAAGCCCCGAAAAGGACAGAACTTTGTCATGAAATTTCACCTCACCATTTTCCCGCATCAGGGTGCTCGTACTTTCAATCTGAGGGAAATTTGCTTCTAACCTGTCCGGAATTTCGTAGGGACTGGTGGCGTGGAGCAGGATTCTGTCACGGTCGGGATCTTTCTTGGTAGTAAGTATTCTATAGGTCCGGTTAGCGTCAGGATTATGGCTTTCCATTCCGCTTTGGTCGACATAAAATAGGATAATCAACAGGCACAAGGTCATGGCAGTAGCCAAACCGAAAATATTAATAGCGGAGAAAACACCATGTCGCTTGATGTTTCGAAATGCTGTGATAAGATAGTGACGGATCATAGAGATTGATGTAATGTTTTTGGGTTTGAAAAAGCGCAATTTCAGGAAGGTTAGCGCACTGAATGCGTAGCGGATTTTGGCCTGGAAAGCACCATGCGCCTTGACATGATCAGCGTATTTTTCTTCCAGATCACCTAGTATGCCTTCCAAAAGAAAAGGGTCAATGAACCTGGATAGCCATCTGCCAATAAACTGGGGAGGTCTTTTTTTCATTCAAAGGCCATTTCGGGTATGGAGTCCCACATTCCATTTCTGAGTTCTCGGGCTTGCTGCAAGACACGTTGCCCAGCGACTGTCACCCGGAAAAGGTGCTTGCGCCTGCCGCCCCTTTCAGGTGTAGCTCCATCGTATCTGGACGACATATACCCTTTTTCAGTTAGTCGATACAATACGGCGTGTACTGTACTTATACTTATTGATCTTTCGCTTTTCTCCTTGATGGTTTTCTGGATAGCTACCCCGTAGGCGTCATCGTATAAGGAAGCCACGGTGAGCATGATCAACTCTTCCAGTTCTCCTAGATTGGTTCCTTTCATTTCATTCGGATTTTAAGATTTTCGAGGGATTTGTATGGGCTGACTTCAATGAGGTTAAGACAATGATTAATACACTTGTCATGATCGTTGAAATCAATGCGATGATGAATGGTCCTTGATCCACGTTTATTCGATTGGCGAATTGATTTAGGAGGTCGGACATCAGCCAAAATGCCAATGGTGAAGCCAGTACAAAGCTTACGCCTATTACGGGAATAAATTGTTTGTTCATTAGCTGCAAAATGCTTGCAACAGAGGCGCCAAGTACCTTTCTAATACCAATTTCTTTGATGCGATGTTGGAGTAGCAATGAAGTAAGACCTAACAATCCAAGCAAACTGAGCAAGATGCTAACACTCGCGTAATAAGTGGCAATTTTTAAAAGCTGTCGCTCCTTTTCGTACTTGGCGTGGAACCAATCGTCCACAAAATAGTAGTTGAAGGGAGTTCGTCTTGCTAGCTGATTCCACAACCCTTCGACGAAGGCGATGGTTTCATGGACGCTACCCTGTCCCAACTTGATACTGGCGTACCATTGGGTGGTTAAGTTGAGATACAGAATCATAGGTTCTACTACGCCACTCGCCAGTGACTCTATATGAAAATCGTTAACAACACCCATGATTGGCACGGGTTGACTGTCTTCTGAAAAACGAACGTGTTTCCCTATTGGGTCGTCCCAATCCATGAATTTGACAAACGCTTCATTGACCACAAGGCGATTACTGTCAGCGACCGACCCGGGCAGGAAGGTGCGGCCGAGCACTGTTTTGATCCCGTAGGTTTCAAAAAACTCCTGATCCACACCGTAAATCCTCGCACCAAATTCGTCACCATAGCCCTCTGGAAAGACACTGGTGGTGTAAGAGCCACCTCCCAGGGCAGATCTGGAAATAGAAACAATCTCCACGTTGGGGTGAGTAAGCAGCTCCGATTCGAGTACATCTGCCTTATCCGAGACCTCATTGCCAATGTCCAACACCAGGATATTGTCCTTGTCCATGCCCAGCGGTTTGTTCTCCAAATAATGGATTTGCCGGACAAATATGATGGTACAGATGATCAGGAAAATTGAGATCATATATTGAATTCCAAGTAAGAGTTTACGTAAGGCACCAACGGATCCGGTCTGCGCGTCAGCGGATTTTAAGATGGAAGTAATGGAAGGAGAGGCAATGACCAAAGCCGGATAAAATCCTACCAGCAGACTGACGCCAAGAACAAAAATGGCCAGGGATACCCACACGATTGGTTGGAATGCTGCGACCAGAGGTAGTTCCTTACCCACAATAGGGTTGATATAGGGTAGTGCAACTAGCACGAGGATGAAGCTGAGTATGGAAGCGATGGTGGTGATGATAAAGGTTTCGACCACAAAGCGGCCAATTAGTTGTTTTTTGGTGGACCCCATAACCTTCCGAACACCTACTTCCTTGCGGGCACGGCTGGCCTTTGATAATGCCATGTTGATGTAGTTGGTTGCGGCAATGAGAAATATGAGCAGGGCAGAAAATCCCAGGGTCCGGGTGAAGACGATGCTCCCGGACCGCATTCGCTCGGTCCCCCGAATGTTATACCCCTTCAGGTACATATCGGAGAGAGGTTGCAACTTCAAAAAGTATTGTTCGGAACGTTCAGGAAAATGCTCTTTCATCATTTCGGAGAGCTTTGGAACAACATCTGCTGACTTGGCTCCGGCTTGTAGGCGAACGAATGTGTAGATCCCCTGGGCCAACCAATTGTTCATCCATCGCATATTGAAAACGCCCACGCCTGGTACAGTTGTGGACCAGGAAATAATAGCCTCGTGTCTGAACGACGACTGGCGGGGTACATCTTCCATGATACCGGTGACTTCCAGATCTTCATAGTGGAGACCCTTCACCACTTTTCCGATAGGGTCCTGGTCGGAAAAAATGGCTTTGGCCAGACTTTCCGAGAGAACGATCGAGGAGGGGGCGGTCAGCACCTGATCCGGATTGCCTCGGAGCAACTTGAAATCAAATACCTTGAAAAAAGTCGAGTCCGCAAAGTAAGCATGATCGGTACTGATATGTGTTCGCTTGTGCGTGAGTACCATCGGATCCCACCAGGGCAGGACTCGCACAAATTCCTCTACTTCCGGAAATTCACTTTTCATGGTAGGCCCCATCATTCCGGAAGTCTCGTAAGTCAGGTGGTCTATTTGCTCCTGGACATTGATGTATCGCTTGTGCAACCGAAAAATCTGATCGGATTGCTCGTGCTGAGTATCAAATTGTAACTCATCGTTGATATAGATCAAAGCGTACAGCGAGCAGGAAATGGCCAGCACCAACCCTAAAACATTGACTGAAAAAGTGAATTTCTGACGCCTTCCTGATCGGAAAGCCGCTAGTAGATAGTTGAACCAGATCGAGCGCATAGCCATATTATTGGTTAGTTTTTTTCTGAATACCATTCTCAAAAAACCCAGGGCGTTCCAAGCATAAGCCCAGCTTGCCACCGATTTGGATTTTCTTTCCAAATGCTCCGTGTAGACCTCATCCAGATCACCTAGAATCCCCTCCAGTAGTCTGCTGTCGCAGTATTTTTCCAGGACGGCTTTTATCCAACGAGGTGGTGAGTTATGACCTTTCAAGTATTAGATTCGTTTTTGTCGAAATTGATATTCACAAGACATTTACGAGCCTTAGAGCAATATGTTTCGTTTTTGTAAAAATCGAATGGTTTCTGGTAAAATGATTAATCAAGTGTACATGAACGGAATGATAGGCAATTCCGGGCGAGGTAGGTTTAGTCACAAAAAAAGCCGCCCGTAAGGAGCGGCTTCATCTATCAGTTACTTAAACCTTCAACTTCCTACCTTCACTCCCTCATTGCCAATAACCAATGCAGGTGCCTCCATGCGGGAGGCATCGTCGTTGGTACCGTTTTCCAGTTTCAATACACCTCGAGGGCACACAGCCGCACATACGCCACAACCCACACAAGATGATCGTACAATATTTTGACCTCTTTGCGCATACCACCTTACATCAATACCTTGTTCGCAGTAAGTTGAACAATTGCCGCAGGAAATACACTGGCCGCCGTTGGTGGTGATTCGAAACCGCGATTTAAACTTTTGAACAAGCCCCATATAAGCGGCTAGCGGGCAGCCAAACCGGCACCATACGCGATTCCCAAATACAGGATAAAAACCGGTGCCAATTACACCTGAGAATACGGATCCTATCGCAAAACCATAGTACTTCTGCAGGTCATAGGTTTGCACGCCGAGTAGGCTTGAGGAACCGGAGAAATAGGTGTAGAGTGTTGCCAAGGTCATGACAATTGCGAAGACCAATACACCATGTATCAACCAGCGCTCGAGCTTCCAGGCCTTGAGTGATTTATCCGAATGCTGACGATATGGATCCCCCAGTGTTTCAGCAAGTCCCCCGCAACCACAAACCCAGGAACAATACCAGCGTTTTCCGTAGAAATAGGAAAAAAGCGGGACCAATATGATGGTTAAGGCAATGCCCCAGAAAAGCATGAAGAATCCCACATTCCCCGAAGCAATCAGGCCATTGATATTCCAGTCAAAGAAGAAGTCATAATCCAACGGCCAGGCATTTTTGAAATCCATATAAGGCATATTGAACCTCACCAAGAGCTCGGGAATCGTAAAAGCGAAGGCGAACTGGAAAAACAGGACAGAGGTAGTCCTAACCATTTGATACCTGTTGTGACGGTATTTGATATACATCCGAATGCCCATAACGATCATCACCGAAGTGTACATCGTGCCATACAAAAACCACTGACTAGCAAGATTTCCGCTCAAAAAGCTACTCAACGGATCTACCGGATATACCCAGCTCACGATCAGGTCCGGAAAGAAATAGAGGAGAATATAAAATGCCACCAGCCACGCAAAAACCACATACGCAACCCAACCACGACCCGTGGAGTTTTCCTGGTAAATGTGATTATTCTTAATGCCAGGCCCGCCCATGAGCACCACATTAGGCAGAATAAACATCAACCCACCAATGATGGCCAGTCCAAATGTCAGAAAGAAAAAGAGCCCCTTATTCTCCGCCACAGGACCACTACCTCCTGGCTTGATCAAGGCAAATGCCATATCGTGTGGCTTGTCCCAAATCACTTTGTCCCACTCCTGATTGGCCTGATGCTGGGCATTGGCCTCTTCCAGACTCGATACGATGGCCCCTGAGATCGCAAAAGAGGAACCAAATGACTTATCAAGAACTTGGCTGCGCATGTTAGCGCTAAACAACTCACTCTTGAATCCGCGGGATGATGCATAAGCATCAAATGCTTCTGAAGTAACCTGATAGGATCCCAGAAAGATCGAAAAGGAGAAAATGACAATGCCCGTAAGAAATATTCCCAGGCCCGCAAGTTTGATTGTTTTCATGTGTAGATTCTTTTTTAGGCGTAGGAGAGTATCCTCTTCCAACTCTTTTTCTTGGGTTTCAGACTTTTGCCGTTTTCTGAATTGAATTGACTTAAAATTTCTTGCTCATGTTGGGCATAGAACTCCGGATCGTAATTGGCGTCTTTAAGGTGTTCCAGGACATGGTCGATACTTGCACCCCGTCGCAGCCAACTATTGAAAGAAGCGTGCCTTAATCGGATACCGAATGTATTCACTCCAAGAAACTTTCCTGTGGCTTCCTCAAAGACAAAGTGCATGCATTTTTTACCCGAGGGATGCTCCCAATAAAACTCCTTTTCACCGTCTTTCAGGGTTCCCCAAACGTGGCCATAGGTTTGGTACTCGATATCGAAGAATTTCGCCGAGTTAAACCAATAGCCAGGATTGTATTCAGTTTTGGTACCGGTAAGCGTTTTGGCGAGACTTTCTCCCATCATTCGTCCGGTATACCAAACGGCCTCTATTGGTCTTCTATTCCATAATGGATTGCGTCTTTGGGCACAATCCCCTGCGGCATAGACATCCGGAATGTTAGTCGCCAGGAATTCATCGACCAGGATACCCCGATCCACCTCCAGTTGGGTTTCTCTCAGGAAATCAATGTTGGGGGATACACCAACGGTTAACCCTACGAACTGGCAATCGATGGTTTCCCCGGAATTCGTGACAATCGCTTTAACCTTGCCATTTCCATCATCCACGACCTCCTTCAGTTCCGTTTCCAAACGTAGATCGATGCCATTTTCCAAAATATGGCGATCGATCAGCTGCGCTTCCTGCGACGGAAGTACCACGTTCCAAAAGTGCTTTTCCCTTACCAGATAGGTGACAGGGATATGGCGAGAATGTAGCATTTCCGCCATTTCAATGCCGATAAGACCACCACCGACCACAACCGCGCGCTCAATTCCTGACGTACTTTTTTCCATCAACTCCAGGTCCTGCATGTTGTAAAGTCCTTGCACACCGCTCAAGTCTTGCCCGGGCCACCCAAACTTGTTAGACTTGGATCCTGTGGCCAGCACGAGCTTGTCATAAGCAATTTGCTGCCCATCTTCCATCACTACTGATTTGGCATCAAAATCAACGGTTTTGACCCAACCACGAATTAAATCCAACTGGTTCTTCGACCAAAACCAGTCCTCGTAAGGCTTGGTATGCTCGTATTTCATATGGCCCATGTAGATATACATCAGGGCCGTTCTGGAGTAGAAATGATCAGTTTCTCCTGAAATGATAGTGACTTTGTCATCACTTCGCTTTCGGACATGTCTGGCCGTAGTAATCCCGGCGATACCATTTCCGATTATGACAATGTGTTGCATTAGGGGCAGTTTTCAATTTCAAATAAAGGCCGGAATTGGCGTGAGAGTTTTCAAGTTACCGATATTCGTTCACTTATGTCAATCCATTGACACATTGCCGAATCGGTGCAGTACATTGCTAACTTCATGTGCGGCCTGCCGTTTCTGTCCTGTAAATCGATCTTGAAAAAATGAAAAAGAATATCGTAATAGTATTATTTCTATCTACTTTCTCGACCATAGCACAGCCTGATTTTTATGCGCAAGCCAATGCTTTTTTTGGCGAACATGTGGATGACGAAGGTCAGGTAGCTTATAAAGACATCAAAGCGGACCCTACTTCACTTCAAACGCTATTATCGACTATTGCAGATACCAATTTTGAAGAATTGACGGCAACTGAGTGTAAGGCTTTTTTGATCAATACCTACAATATATTAGTCATCAAGCAGGTGGTAGAGCTGATGCCTCTCAAAAGTCCACTAGACAATCCACTTTTTTTCAAAGGGATCAATCATAAAGTGGGCAATGCTTCGTTGACATTGGACCAGTTGGAGAAAGGTACTTTGATGAAGGAGTTCAATGATGCGCGGTTACACTTTGTCTTGGTTTGCGCGGCCAAGAGCTGTCCCCCATTGGCGAATTTCGCTTATACGCCTGACGATCTGGAAGAGCAGTTGGAGCAAAGGACAAAATTTGTTTTGAACCTTGACTGGTTTATATCAGTTGATAAGAAAGTAGCGTTATCACAAATATTCAACTGGTATCGAGCCGATTTTGAGAAGAAAGGTCAGTCGTTGATAGATTATGTGAACATATATCGGACTTCCAAGCTGGACGCAACGAAATCGCCTAAGTTTTACGAATATGACTGGGCATTGAACATACAATAAGGTAGTGAGTAGTAGTGGTATAGGTTAGGTTTTGGTGATACTGCCTTATGGAGCCCCTTCTTGTAAGGGGCTTTTTTATTATCCTGTTTTGGTGCCTCACTACCATCGCACATGCCAGCTCACTAAGCTCCCTCGCGGGTAGCTCAAACGGCGGCCCCGCTACCCAGCTGCTCGGGCTAGCCTTGTTTTCGCTTTACCCTTTTCTATCGATGCTAATGTTAGATTTCCGTCATTGCGGAGCGACTACAAGGAATGGCGGAGCAATTTGCTGAGTCGGTAGGTGATCAGTGGTCCTGAGAACCCACCCCTGGCCCCTCCGGGGAGGGGAATTATGGCGAGAATTTGCAAATTCTCGTCTACGATGCACGTGGGTGACGTTTGGAGTTGCAGATCAAAAGCGTTGTTGGGCATCCATAGTACCCTACTACGCGAGCGCGTTTGGCGCTATCACTAAGTACCCTATACTTAATACTTAATACTTAGTACCCACTTCATGGGATCGCTTTGCAGGCTCGCGATGACCATTCTGACCAGGCGGCATTCAAGCTTCCGTTCCTTACTGCCTTCACAATTTTTTTGGGGTTCCCTTCCTTTCCGTGATTGCAGTTTTTGAGCCTCTTTTCCGTCATCCCGGTTTTAGATCGATAGGGAGAAATACCGGTATCTCTCTGAGTACGAGGAATGGAGATTCCTGACTTCCGTTACACTTCATCAGGAATGACGACTCTGCAAAACACCCGTTCCTACAACTCACTACTTTGTACCTACTACTTAATACTTAATACCCACTTCATGGGATCGCTTTGCAGGCTCTCGATGACACCCATTATCAGAGAAAAAGCCTCCCCTAAGAACTTGTAGCGACAATTACCCAGTACCCTATACTTAATGCCTAATACTTAGTACTACCCACCTAGTTAGCCCCGACAAAGTCGCTTTCCACCCGGAGCACATTCACCTTGGTCCAATCGAGCCCATCCAATTCCACGACCTGCTCTTCGATCTCTTCATCGGCATCAAACTGATTCTCTTCGGCAATTACCTGAGGGCTTTCAGTATTGATCGATTGAACAAAGAATACCTGCTCAATGTCAAAATCTGACTTGTCATTGGATTTAAACATGTAACGCTTAGTTAAACCAATGTCCGCCTGCATCATGATGTTTTCAGGGTACCAGCGACCGTCTATTTCCTGATACCGCACTTTTTTAAGGAATCGAGGGCTTTCAATGGCCAAGCCGAAAGCGAAAAGAATTGGTTTGGCCCAAAGCGGCACGACAAATTTGCCGTCGTATTCTACGGAGACAATAGCGTCAGAATTCTCGTCGATCAGAATTTTACCTGATTGTTTTATGTGTTCGACCTTGCCCCTGGTTTTAAAATTGACGGTCAGCAGCTTACGCCCTTGATAACTGGAATTCTCGCCGTATTCGTATTTGTATTTTTTAAACTTGAGTGTATCCAGAAAATCCTCCGGGCCAATAACCGGATCGTCGGAAATCACCTCCTTGGGTCCGCCAAAGGCTACCGAGATGATATCACTGTCCGAGTTTTCCTCATCATATTCTTCTCCATTTTTCTTTGCCTTTCGCCGCTCTTTGGCTTCCTTTTTCAGCCTTGTGCGCTCCATGAACGCGATATCCCGCAAGTCGTCGGCACGTCGATAGAGCAGCAGTTGATGTAGCGTAGAGTCATTTTGGAAGTCGGGATAGTAAGTTTTGAAAAACCCTTCGGAGTATTGAATAGGCTTGTCATTTTCGATGAACTTTTCCCGGTAGTACGCGCGGGTTTCAAAGGGTTCATTGGCGTAGTTATCAACAAATTTGCGTACTACCCGTCGCATGTATTGCTCTGCACTCAGCGGCCTGACGATAAGTTCATTCAATTCTATAAAACTGGGTTCCAGAGTTATTTCCAAGGGTCTTTCACCAATATCTGATAGCGGTATCTCCAAAGAGTGATAGCCAATGAAACTAAACAAGATGGCGCCATCGACATTTGGGCACTTGAAAACAAACTCCCCTGTTGCATTGGAGATGGTGCCTATAGAGGTGCCTTTCAGGTTGACTGTGGCAAATGGTAGGGATTCCTGGTTCGCCTGATCTTTGATCGTGCCGGTGATTACTCGGGAGCCCTGCCCGAGTACATGACTGCCGCACAGTATTAACAATATGAAAAATGAGTTTTTGACCTTTGACATGTTAGTGACCTTTGGAGGCAAGATGCAACTTGTTTTTGATAGGTTGCACCTGTCGGTAGAAATAGACACGTGTATTATAATTTTTTAACTTTTTGAATGTTGAGATGCAATATTGATGCCTACTTTCCATTTCAGAAGAAATGTTGATGGAGCGGTTAAATAGAACTTTTCAGTTTTAAGTGTTGCACCAGCGTTTCAATGGTCTCAAACACCAGCGTTCCGCACCTCCATTCACCGCTATTGCAATTGACCACCGGTCCTTCATCGCTCTTGCGAAACCCGGATCGGTTCAAAGCTTGTTCAGTCCAAAAAACAACCTCTTCGTTTCCCTCTAGTACTACTGAGGGTCCTTTCGGCGGCCAATTCAACCGTTGATGAACCAGGTCGAATGGGTGTTCACTCAGGTAGAGCGCTTTTTCCAGTTTCCCAGACACGATTAGATCCTCCGGGAGTCCACTTTGGATGGGTGCATTGAAATTAAAAAGCCATAACCGGTCCGAAAGCTGAG
This sequence comes from Cyclobacteriaceae bacterium, assembly GCA_965242775.1. Classification (GTDB taxonomy): domain Bacteria; phylum Bacteroidota; class Bacteroidia; order Cytophagales; family Cyclobacteriaceae; genus JAWPMT01. The sequence goes on along the minus strand of CBDETI010000022.1, from coordinate 712,903 downwards.
AGGTCAGCTGTAGGTCGTGCGTTGAAATAAGCACGGCCTTTCCCTGGTTGGCAATTTCCCTCAATAAGAGTAGTACTTCAATTTTATTATTAAGGTCAAGGTGAGCGACAGGTTCGTCAAGCACTATAATATCTGTCTCCTGAGCCAGCGCTCTTGCAATCATTACTTTTTGCAGCTGACCGTCACTCAATTCACGTATCTGTCTGTCTGCCAGATAGTTGATTTTGCACAAGTCGATGGCCCGCTCAACGGATTTTTTGTCTTGTAATGACAAAATCCCAAGCCAGTGATTGTGTGGGTGGCGACCCAACGCTATCAATTCATTCACAGAAAGATTGCCGACACCAGGTTTGTCCGTCAATACTACGGAAAACTTGCGAGCGAGTGTATGCCGTGAAAGCGTTTTGATATTTTTTCCGTCGACAAGCACTTCACCAGCTAAAGGCTTGAGCAAGCCATTCAAGGTTTTGATAAAGGTGGTTTTGCCTACGCCATTTTGACCCATCAGAGAGACTATTTCCCCCTTGGCAAGTGCCAGGTCAATGTCTTGTTGCAAGGGAAAATCGGGATCATAGCCGATACTCAAAGCGCTGGTCTGTAGCATGGCTTTCAGGAATAGTTGATAGAACGTTTTCTCAGGATCATCCAAATGACGAAAGGTCCCCCAAACAAAGAAGTCACCGCATTTAACGGTAAGGTGAGGTCAAATCCTGGTACCTGGGAAAGAAAATCAAAAACCAGCATGAGACATGCCCCTAAGATCATTACCAATGGTGAAAGCAGCAGGTGATTGGAGGTATTGAATAACATCCGAGACAGGTGAGGTACTGCTAGCCCTATGAAGCCGATCGGTCCACAAAAAGCGGTCACAGATCCTGCCAGCAAGCTGGTATTGGCGATGATCAAAAACCTGGCCCTCCGTATATTGAGCCCCATACTTTCTGCATAGCTTTCGCCAAGCAATAGCGCATTCAGGTGTTTTGACAGAAAGAAAGCCCCGATCAACCCTAGTAGAATCACACTTACTAATATTTGGAGCTCTGATCTCGAAACACCACTCACGCTTCCGAAAGACCAAAACACATATGCTTGGATATTTTCCGCCTGACTGAAAAATTGTAACACGCTCACAACAGCACTGGTGACAGTTCCAAACATGAGCCCGATGATCAGTAGGCTAACACCGTCTCTGACACGGATGGAGGCGATCAAAATAACAGTAAGCACCGCCAAGGAACCTAACCCGGCGGAAATGACAAAGAGCCAGTTTCGCCCAAGCCCGGTGAGGTCAAGGAGGAAGCCAAAATAGAAACCAATGAAGATGGTGAGTGCCACTCCCAACCCGGCGCCGGAACTGATACCCAAAACAAATGGCCCTGCCAGCGGATTCCTGAAAAGCGTTTGCATTTGTAAGCCGCTTATGCCCAACGCCGCACCCACACAAATACTGGTTATGGCTTTTGGCAATCGAAATTGGGCCAAAATGGCATCCCAACTCGCGCTTCCTGAAGACCCTTCCAGCAGAAAGGCGCCGACACCCCCCAGGGGGATTTTCACAGATCCAAAGGCGATATTGATTAATGTCAGTCCTGCCATCAGGCCAATCAGTAACCAAAAAGTAAGGACCCAACGCCGTTTTCCAATCATTTCAATCTTTGATAATACACCAGTTCATGTTCTGGTAGCAGCGTTGGTTGAATAATAGCTATTAAATCCGCCAGTATCAGGTCAGGTCGTACGTACGCCGATTCGAAATAATCATTGCCTCCTTCCGGTATCATTCGCTTATCATAGTTGAATACGTTGCCATTCCTTACAGGAGCAAAGCCTGCGAACCGCTCATCGCTACTCACTAGGGTACTCAAGTTTCCGTAGGTTCCTGTTCCCAGCCAAAACTCAGCATCGTTGGCATTGTCATAAACAGTCTCCAGCGATCGTTCAATCCATCCAGTGTTGGTGTCGTCTGACCAGAGGTAATTTCCACCTGCTTCTTGGTAAAAGACTGCCGAGGCATTGTCTCCACCAGGCAGGAACCACGTGCCACCGTATGGAATACCCGTCATTATGGTTGGTCGCCTTTTCGGGTTACTCGCCAATGCCCGGAGACGTAAGTAATTGCTTTCGACTGTGGAAAAAATGGAATCCGCTTGCTTTTCGACCCCAAAGATTGCCCCGAAAAATTTGAGCCATTCAGCCCTACCCAAAGCAGTGGTTTCCATGTAATCTCCGTTAAGCATAACGGCAATACCTGCTTCCTGCATTAGGTTCAGTGACCTTCCTTCATTGCCTGCATCAAAGGCAATGACCAGATCGGGTTGCAGGCTTAAAACCATCTCAATATTGATGCTGCCATCAGGTCCTATGTCAACCGTTTTACCTGACGCCACCTGACTTCTAATTTTTTCTGAGTAGATATACTTCGTGCTGGGAAATCCTACGAGCCGGTCTTCCAGGCCCAGCAGCTCCAAATAATGGAGATGGGTGGTGGACGTGCAGATGATTCTCAGTGGATTGGGAGGGCGTTTATAAAATTGCGCGGGAGCTCCTGGAGAAGGTTGAAGCACTTTTATTGTATCTCCGGATACCTCGAAGTTAGAAGCATAGTTGATACGAGTATTTAGCGTGTCTCCGTGCGCCTCCTTTTGTTGTGATTGCTCAACACATCCTAAAACGAGAAATGCCCACGGAAGACAATTAATCCAATTGATATAGGCTAAACAGTTTTTCCTTCTTGTCCTGGAAAAAAACATATTCCGATTCTGCGACATTAAATGTGTAAACATATCTCGCTTTAAGTTCTTTTTCAGTAAAGAAGCTAGTCAAATTGGTTTGATCCGGATCTGAAAGGGCTCCCGGAAAGTGCTCAAACTCCCTGCTGAGCTGGACTTTGAAGTAAGACGACTCACCTTCATTCCTTCCAGATATTTTGCTGCCATAAGGGTCTGTCAGTGGATTGGTCGTCTCTTTAAAATTGCCAACGGTCAAAACGTAAGAAGTATCCGTCTCAGCTACCGAAATCCCGATGTTCCCATCGTCAATATCTCTTATCAAATCTTTAGGGGTATTTCTATAAAACCTGGAACTTGTCCAAATCTTTTCGCCGGTTGGTAGCTCATTTGCAAAAGGGATTTCCTCATCTTCCCTGGCAAAACGGCCTTGAAATAAGGATTGAATCTCTCCCTTACGTTCGGCGTACACAAAAATCTCGGCCCCGGAAGACCTGGCGATGTAATTTAAATCTCCGGATAAGAAGGAATTGGTATTGTTCGTGCTTCCGGCGTTTTTGAACTTACGATAATGAATGATGTCGTCGGTGTAGGTCTGATTAGGCAGGTCCAGATCGATGATTTCGGTACCAGCGACGGTTTCAAACGTGATTCTTAATGCATTGGCAGAAGGGTAGGCTTTTATCTTCTTGGAAGTCACCGAGAGGTCCGCATCACCTATTACCACCCCGACATCCATCGGCTTGGGTTCACTGAATGTTTTGAACATATCATGAAGGTTTCTGTAAACGTCCACCCTAATAAGCGAGCGCTTGATATTCTTTGGTGATCGAACCGCGTACACCTTTATAACACTTGTTTTTTTTGTCGCTGAGGCCAGGTAGAAGATATCCTGTGATACATAATGAAATAGAAATTCATCTTTCCTGTTCAGGTCGATGGGTAGTTGTCCTCGCCGGACACCCCGCTTAGTGCGCATATTAAATTCCAAGAACCCAACAATGGTGAGGTTATGGTTCGCATAAAATCCGTGAATAATTCCGTTATCTGCTGTAAATGTCAGAAGTTCAGTGAGATAGTGTTTTTCCTCTTTCAGGCCAATGCTATAACTACGCTTTCCCGACATCTGCATGATGGAGTCCAGTGCAATAATGTCGACCTGGTCGTAGGAGGAAATAACCAGGTAGGATTTATTGAGGGATCGATCCACAACATGATGTACCTGATAAGAACGTTTTTGCTCGATTTCGCAATCGAAAATTTTTGTTTGTGCTTCTCCGGATAAAGACGTGAGAAGAGCAATACAGCAAAAGACGAATAAGGAGCGCATTAACAGTTTGGTGATCGGCTTCTATCAAATTTGTGGAAAAAAAGCCAAATAAGCGCGATGACCTGGGTTGTGTAACCGATTAGTATACCTTTGTACTCGTATGGTTCCGTAAGATTGTCTCAATTCTACGGATTAATAGGGAACACGGTGCAAGTCCGTGGCTGTCCCCGCAACTGTAATTTCTTTACCGCAAGGGTGTTCATCTCATCTTGCCACTGTCCCCGCGAGGGTCGGGAAGGCGATGGACACGAAATAGCCAGGAGACCTGCCATATGCGAATATTCGTTTTTCATCCTCGGGAGTAAGGGTGGATCAAGCGTACGGAATGGATAATGTTAAAAAATGGTTCGTTGGGCTATTCGCCCTTGCCCTGATGCCCATCGTATATGGACAGGAGTTTTTGGAGGACACTGTTTTCCTGGAGGAGGTGAAGGTACTTGGTCTGGAGGAAGAGTCGTATGCGCCTGGATATCTAATGGCCCGAATACCCTTGGATTCGGCGCGATCCACTAGTCTCACAGAAACGCTTCTGGAAGAAATGCCAGCCGCTATCAATCAATATGGTGCTCGTGGCCAGTTGGCATCCATTAACCTACGGGGCCTGGGAGCTTCGCGCACGGCAGTCCTTTGGAACAATATGCCGATCAACTCCTTCACCAATGGCCAAGTGGACCTCAACCTTTTACCAACGCTATCGGGGGATGCCCTCAGTATTGTTAAGGGTTCGGGATCTTCCATTTATGGTAGCGGGGCGCTTGCGGCCACTTTAAACATCGATTCGCGACCATCTTTTGACAGGCCCTCCGCTGTACAATTTGGGCACTCCCTGGGCAGTTTTGGTTTCAATCAATCTGAATTTGGTGTGAACTTCAGTGCCGACCGGTTCACCTATGCGCTTAAAGGTCAGACCCTTCAGGCAGACAATGATTTTGAATATGAAAGCCGAGGTGAATCCGTACGGCAGCATAATGCCGCCTTTGATGCGAGGAACATTTCGCAAGACCTCTCCTGGTTATTGAATAAACATAACTCGGTGACGATGAACCTCTGGTACGCTGAAAATGACAGACAAATTCAGCCTTCAAGGAATAATTTCTCCAGCTCTGATCAGCTATTTGATCGAAACTTTAGAGGTCGATTTGGCTACTATTTGGACAAATCCACCTCGCAACTGGAAGTCAATGTCGGATATAGTCGGGACCATCAAGTCTACAATAACCTGGAACCGCTCACAGTTGACCAGTTTTTTAGCCTGGCTCAGTACGAATTTTCGGTTGATGACAAAATAAGGATCACCAATGGCATTCGGTCCAATCTGATCCAAGCCACCGGGGCCAATTTTGAAGGTGGTACTTCGGAATGGCGAAGTGACATTTATTCTTATGGTAAGTGGGTTGTCAACCGCCAGTTGCATTTTGGCCTTAACCTGCGACTTCCCACGGTCGAAGGTAAACCAAGAGATTTTTCACCTGCTGTTTCAGGAACTTGGTGGGTTTTGAGAAAAAAGAAGTGGCAAGTTTTGATGGAGGGGCAGGCAAGTCGAGGGTTTCGACTCCCCACCATCAATGATCGGTTTTGGAACCCCGGCGGTAACCCTGATCTGCGTCCAGAAGTAAGCCAGGGCTTCGATCTCGGAATGACATCCAATTTTTGCTTCGCAGGCGTGGATATTCGCTTTAAATCCGGCGCCTACCTCTCATCAGTTGAGAATTGGATTCTCTGGCGGCCAGGCGGGCGGTCCACCGATAGTGACGGACAAGTAATTTCTTTTTGGTTTCCGGAAAATCTGAAGAAAGTGTTGGCAAGAGGGCTGGAAATAGACCTTTCATCGACCTATCGTTTTGGCGCACTCAAAGTCAGTCTGGGCTACCAAAATAATTTGACAAGGGCGGAGAATAGGATAGGAACGGGGGCTAGTGACCGATCAGAAGGCAAGCAAATCCCGTTTACGCCAAAGTACAGCTCCCTGTCCCGACTAGCGTTGGCATACGACAGTTGGGCATTGAATTTTTCCAGGTCCTATGTTGGCATCAGGTATACAGAGGCCAATAATGAACTACCGCCCCTGGAAGCCTACCAGCTTTACAACCTGAGCTTGAGCAAGACCTTGCCCATACGCGACCTCCTTCTTATGGTCAAGGGTAGCCTTCGAAACTTGTTGAATGAAGACTATGAAAGTTATGACAATCGGGCCATGCCTGGAATCAACTACGATATCACTTTGAAAATCAATTACACATTATGAAAATCAATAAACTACTTGCCCTAGTGGGTGTCGGATTGCTCATGCTCGTTTTTGCATGTAGCGATGACGATACTTCCATCGAAAACCCCTTTATCACCTTGGTAAGCGGAGACTTGTCCATCAAGCCTGATAGTACCACAAGTATCGCTTTTACCATTACGGCACTTAATGGTTTTTCGCAAGGCAGCCTGTCTACTTCAGTTACGGGTAATGGATCGGCTAGCATTACTGAAGTAACCGGAAGCGGAAGTACCGATGGCACTGTAGAAGTGAGTTTTGTAGCCGGCAGCACACCTAATGAAGATGCTATTCTCGTGCTGAGTGTCACCGATGATGCTGGCCTGGAGGGGGAATTGAATGTTGATATTGCCATCACAGATCTGGATTTCCCGGTCGTTTATGTGGTCAATGAAGGCAATTTCTTTTCTGCCAACGGATCTGTTTCTTCTTACGATTTGAGAACGGAACTACTGAGGCAATCGGTCTTTGAAGCGGAAGCCACCGTCCAGAACGCACGCGTTATTGGAGACGAGCTTTTTCTTGTCAGCAATGCGCCAAATAAAGTAGAGGCCCTAAGTCCTGATTTTACTGTCTTGGGAGTCGCCGAAGAGGGACTTGATAACCCGATTGACATTGCGGTGATTGAAAATGCTGCCTATGTTACCAACTGGGGTAATATTAGTACCGCTTTCACTGAAAATCCGGACTCTTACATAGCGATCATTGAATTGTCTGGCTATGAAGTCATAGATTCCATCATGTTGATGCATCGACCTCAGGACATACTTGCTGTCGGTAACAACCTATACGTGACCCATGAGGCCGCTAGTGTGATGACCATTGTCAACACCGAAGACAACACGCAGACAACTATTGATACGCCTGCTGGTCCGTCGGAGATGAAACTGGATGCGAATGGTCAAATTGTCGTTCTCTGTACCAGTGGAAGCTTACTATCGGTCGATCCTTCAAGTAATTCAGTAGAAATCCTGGCAAGTGGGCTCAGTACTTCGGGCTTCAACGAGAAAATGGCACTCAACACCACGCTCAACAGGTTGTATTTCCTAGGCTCGGGTAATTCTTCCTTCACGGGTCAGACAGCTGTTTATGCCGTGGATTTGAACACTGCCGATCCCGTCGCGACTTCATTTTTGACAGGGGGTGGGGCGCTCTATGGGATCGGGGTTAATCCCGAAACGCAAGATGTTTATGTAGCTGATAACAATTCCTTTCAATCAACCGGGACAGCCTTCATTTATGGATCTGACGGTGCCCTGAAAACGCAATTTGCGACTGGTGTGGGTCCCAATGCATTTATATTATTTTAAGACCAGCTTTTATTGAGGAGGGGAGATTACTCCCCTTCCATTTTCTTCCGGATCTGGGCCAAAGCTGACCGCACGGATAGGGTGCCAGAGGCGACATCTTTTTCCACCCGTGCCAAGGTCGTATCGTCATTCAATTTTTGCAGAAAGTAGGATTCTAGCCAGGATTTCAGGGATTCACGAAACCAGGCGGCATTTTGTTGGGAACGGTTCAGTTCGAAATAGCCGTTTTTTTCGGTTAGCAAGCGGTATTCCATGACCATTTTCCACAAGTCGTTCAATCCTTTTTTTTCTAATGCCGAACAGGTTTTGACAGGAACCATCCAACCACTTTCCAATGCTGGGAAGAGGTGCAACGCCTGCGAATAGTGTTTGGCGGCCAGCTTACATTTGGTCAGGTTGTCACCATCCGCCTTGTTGATGACAACTGCATCCGCCATTTCCATGACCCCTCTTTTTATGCCTTGCAGATCATCGCCACCTCCGGCGATCGTCAGAAGAAGAAAGAAGTCTACCATTTGCCGGACCATGGTCTCAGATTGACCAACACCCACTGTTTCAACGATGATAACATCGAATCCCGCGGCTTCACAAAGGAAAATTGTTTCTCTGGTTTTTTTGGCCACACCACCCAAACTATCCCCGGCTGGACTTGGTCTTATAAAGGCGTGAGGGTCTAGTGACAGCTCTTGCATTCTGGTTTTGTCTCCCAGAATGCTCCCTCCGGAGATTGTGCTGGTAGGGTCCACTGGCAGGACGGCTACTTTTTTGCCAAGGCCGATTAACAGTTTCCCGAAAGCCTCAATAAAAGTACTTTTGCCGGCTCCAGGAGGTCCGGTGATACCAAGGCGCAAGCTACGTCCGGTGTGGGGTAAGATCGCTTCTATTAGATCCGAAGCCTGCGTCTGGTGAGAAGCTAACGTGCTCTCGATCAGGGTGATTGCGCGACTCAGGAGGATTCTGTTGCCGCTGACGATTTCCGACAGAAGGTCACTTGTTATTGGTAGAGGATTTACCGCCATTCAACGAATAATCAGAATTTAAGCCAACCGATTCCTTTAGAATTGAGTAATTTCAATATAAAATTAGATTATACTAATTCGGTCATTTGCTGGATTGATCAAATGAACATTAATTGCAAATAAATTAATTCTTTTCGTTCACCGCTAACTTCAGCATAATGTTTAAAAAGTTGTGGCTTGATACCGTGTTGGGTACCCTGTTCATCTTTGGGATAATGGGAGCCTTCAGCTCGATATCGGCTTTTAAGATATTTGACATTTTTGATCCCATTGCGGACGCACTTGGAGATTTCCAGGTGACCGATATTGTGTTCTCGCAATTGCGTGAGGATCCGATTGCCGATGAAAGAATTGTCCTGGTTAATATAGGCACCGAATCTCGGGGCTCTATCGGCATTATGGTGGACAAGATCAATCAATTCAATCCGGCCGTGATTGGAATGGATACATTTTTTGACAATCCGAAGGATACGCTTGAGGACATGATTCTGGATAATGCCCTGTCGGATGTCGAAAATCTGGTCATGGTCACGCAGATGTTATACAACGACGAGGATGTATTGGACTCGATCCATGTATCGCATCGGATGTTCACCGAAGGGGCGGACGTGGCGCATGCTAACCTGGATGCTGTAGCAGAGCATCAGGATGACCTGAAATTTTGCCGACAATTCTGGCCACAAAGGACAGACATCTACGGCAATCATCACGTAGCATTAGGGATTAGACTGGCGAGCTATCTGGATGCAGAGAAAGCCCAGAAATACCTGGAGCGTGGCAACGATGTGGAGTTGATCAATTTCAAAGGCAACGTTCTGGATTTTGGCGCATCAAAGTTTGGGACTAAATATTTTGCATTGGACGTGGAGGATGTTTTTCAGGAAAATTTTATTCCGGAGATGATCGAAGGGAAGATTGTCATCTTCTGTTTTTTGGGAGACTATCTGGGGGATAGAAACTCTACTGAGGATAAGTACATAACTCCTCTAAATTCCAAGTACGCCGGGAGAACACTGCCAGATATGTACGGAGGTGTTATCCATGCCAATATCATCTCTATGGTACTCACCGATGATCCAGTGGACATTATGGGAGATGTAGGCCAGATCGGTTTGGCGATATTCTTGTGTGTGTTCAATGTGCTGTTGTTTTCAATCGTCTATAAGCGAATACCGAAATGGTATGATGGCTTGACGAAACTATTTCAGTTGTTGGAATTGTTGGTCTTGTATTTTTTGATGGTTCAGGTTTTTGATTCCTTCAATTATTACATGGACCTAACGATCGGATTGGTCGCCATCGCCTTATCTGGTGATGCGCTGGAAGTTTACTACGGTGTTGTCAAAAATACCTTCACCAAGGAAGGGAGAAAGGCGCTGTTTAAAGCTGATAGATTATAGAAAAAAATACTACTACTTATATCTTTAAATTTGTAATGTCTAAACGCAACTAATAATGGAAAAGAAGATCGTATTCATAATCTGCACCATGGTTCTCACCGTGAGTGTAGCTGTGGGTCAGAGCTTTACTTTTAAGGTGCTGGCCAATAAAGGTCAAAACAAAGTAAAGAAGCCGACGGGAGAGCTGGTAACTTTGAAAACAGGAGCCCTCCTTTTTGATCAAGAAGAAATTTTGTCTTCGGAGGGTGCCTACATTGGACTGATGCACAAGACCGGGAAAACTACCGAAATAAGAGGTGCTGGTTCGAGTAAGGTTGCTGAATTGGCGTCTAAAATCAACACGAAAAAGACTTCTGCCGCAAGTCGATATGCCCAATTCATCGCAGCTAAGATGAACGAAGGTGACGGTAGTTCCTTAAGGTCACGAACCAATACCACTGGGGCAGTTTCTCGAGGAGCTGATGGAGCCATCGAAGTTTTACTTCCGAATTCTGTGGATGTCTTCAGTGAAGAGGCAGTCGTAAGATGGAATGCACCGGAAGAGGCAGGAGAAGAGGATGTTTACATTGTCACTATTAAGAACATCTTTGACGATGTGATCTTCAATGAAGAGACCGATAAGACTTCCATCAGACTCAACTTTACCGATATGGAAAATGAGTCTGGTTTGTACATTTTCAATGTGAAGAAAAAGGACAATGAGCAGGTCGCGTCAGGCGACTTTGGCATCAAAAAGGTAAGCGCTGTTGATAAGCCGGAAGTAGCTCAGAGTTTGAGTGAGTTGCAAGCAGAAATTGGCGATGAGTCAGCACTCAACAAGTTGATGTTTGCCGGCTTCTTTGAGGAGAACGCTCTATTGCTGGACGCACTCACACAGTATGAGGAAGCAATCAGACTTTCACCGGAAGTGGATGACTTCAAGGCACTTTATGAAGACTTCCTAATAAAAAATGGCATTGCACAGTAACTGAGAAACGCAAGTTTCCAAGAAAGCCGAGGGTTGATCCTTCGGCTTTTTTTATGTCCGGAGAATTGTTGCAGGTACTACCGCCAGGTAGCTATTGGGATTATCAACGCTTGTACAGCCATTGATTGAGAATAACCACACCAGCGGTTCAATCGAAAATTTCTAAAGAGTGATCTCAAGTGGTGCTAAGTGTGTAGTTGCAGTAGGGGCGTGTCGCTTGGTCTCCGCGAGGGCACGACGGCAATAAAAAGAGCCAACCGAACGGGGGTTGGCTCTTTGATTACATTTCTTTTGGCGATCCAAGGTCCTTAACCTCCCGTGCCAGTATCGGTTTCGGTCTGAGGGATGGGGAGGATCAGCCGGGCATCATTTGCATTGATAGGCGCCAGGCTGGAGCCAATGTTGTTATCAAGTCGCTTGGAATCATGTAACAGGTGTCCTTCGTACAGCAACTCTCTCCTGCGTTCGAGAAGTATGCTATCATAGAATGCGAAGGCATTAACGAATAGACCGGCTGTCAGTCTATCCAGACCGGCCCTGTCCCGGATAGTATTCAAATCCGCGAGAGCAACCGCATCGATATTGAGCGGATCAAGATTAGCTAATGCCTCAGCCCTGATAAGATGGATTTCAGCCAAGCGTATTACCGGTATCACCTGATCACCCCTTAACCACTTACTGGAGGAAAGAATAGAAGGGTCATTATTTTGCAGGTTGTTGTAGAAAGCCGTGGAGATATCGGAGGATGTTGAACCACGAGTAATGTCACTGGCGATGGAGGCTCTCAGATCCCGGCCATCAAAAAACGGGCTATTTTCTATTACGGTAGTGTTCAGGGAATTGGCCAAAATTCTGGCGGCGCCGACACCTGCCTGCGCCAGGGAGGAAAAGAAGTTGACAATACCTGTACCAGTTGTAATGTCCCCCGCGGTGTTGGACAAGGTCTGTTGAATAGCGAAGATATCCTCACTGCTGTTGCTGGAGTTATTGAATGCACCAAGTGGAGAGGCTTCCAGTGAATATTCCCCCGAGTTAATGATCTCGTCCGCAAAATTCAATGCAGCACCAAAGTCGCCTTGTTGTAGATTGAGCCTGGCTAAATAGGCCTGACATGCATAGGTAGACAATCTTGTGCCGTTTTTGCCAAAGGTCGAAAGCAGATTGGATGCAGAGGTCAAATCAGCCTCTGCCTGGTCATACACGGCCTGTACCGTCTCGATTTGGGGGGTTTGAATCTCAGAGATATCATTAATAGCCGCTGTTAAAATGGGTATGGCCCGTTGGCTCCCCGGGTTGGTTTCGGTGTATTGCGGGGCCCAAAGTCTTACCATCTCAAAGTATAAGATACCGCGAATGGCGAGCGCCTCCCCTTCGATACGATCACGGTCCCCACCGGTCACTTTATCTATGTTGGCAAGAATGGTGTTTACCGTATTGATCGTTTCATAACCACGTCGCCAATTGGCCTCTACCCTCGAGTTGGTAGCCTGGATTTCCTTATCGATAAAATCAGAATAGGCCGGTCCATTCACATCATCCCAACTAATATCATTGTCGCTGGAATGTGCCAATAAATTGGCGATTAAAACAAAATCACCGCCCAGAAGTTCGCCTCCGTCAGTTCCATCGGCAATTCCTCCCAAACTGTAATATGCCCCGGCAAGCGCCTGTTCAATACTTGCGTTATCAACTAACACATCACCACTGATGGTGCCATCAGCCTCGATATCCAATGCCTGCTCACAGGAAAATGCTGTGAACAGAAAAGCCAGAATGCTACTGTATTTTAAAGTTCTCATGTTAAAATCCTATTTTAATCCCTGTGATAAATGCTCTTGCCTGGGGTGCCGTGAAGTTGTCGATTCCTCGGCTTATGTTTCTTTCGATGGTGCCAAAATTGGGGTCGACATAGTTGACATCCGGATCGTACCCGGTGTAGTCCGTTATTGTAAACAAGTTCTGCCCGCCCACATAAAACTTCAAGTAACCCAGTTTCATATTTGAAGCGACACTTGGGTCTAGTATGTAGGTCAGGGTAACACTTTTTAACCGAATGTAGCTGCCATCTTCTATGAACCTGGAGGAGGGGTTTGTATTCTCCTGAAATGGATTAAGCGCAGGGAATGGTGCTTCATCTCCGGGCCTATACCATCGGTTCAACTGATCAACTCGCTGGCCGAGATTGAGAATCCCACTGTTTGCCAGAAACTCACCAGTTGCATTGTAAATGTCCACGCCCTGGACAAATTGAAACATGAAATTCAGGTCAAAATTTTTGTAGGTAAGTGTATTGCCCAAGCCACCGTAAAAGTCAGGGTTTGGGTCGCCGACTACCATGCGAGGTGCCGCCTCCCAATCGGCTGTGGTCCCTCCGTTGCCATCATCATACAGCGCCTCACCCGTATTCGTGTCTACTCCCATGTATTTTCGCGTGAAAAAGACACCACTTGGCTGGTTTTCCTGGAAAGAACTCACTCCGACAATCAGTCGGTTGCCTCCCAGGTCCGTGACTTCATTTTGGTTAAATGAAATGTTGAAATCCGTAGACCATGAAAAATCACCCTGTGTCACATTGATGGTGTTGAGGTTAAATTCGAAACCTTTGTTTTCCAAGCTGCCAATGTTTTGGAGGATGAATGAAAATCCACTTGTCTGAGTGACAGGAACCGGGAAAAGCAGGTCCGAGGTGCTCTTGATGTAGTAGTTCGCGGAAAAGTTGATCCGGTCCGCCAGCAAGCCTACATTAATCCCTATATCGGTTTGTGCGGTCGTTTCCCACTTCAAGTCGGCATTGGCAAGATTCGAGAGTCGCAAGCCTTCTACATCTCCGTAAATGACATTGATATAGTTTCTACGATAGAGGAAATCCTCATCTGGCGTATTTCCCACCAGGCCAAAGCTGGCAGTCAACTTTAACTGGCTGAATACCGAACTATTGAAACCACTTTCGTTGTGGATATTCCAACCTCCCGAAACCGCGGGAAAGTAACCAATCCTGTTGTCCTCGCTGAACTTGGAGGAACCGTCGGCACGCCCACTTACTTGAAATATGTACTTGTCTTGTATGTTATAGTTGACCCGGGTATAAAATGAAAGAAATGCAAATTTCGAGTCAGGAATGGGGACGCTAAGCAGTGTGGGGTCTAGTTCATCCAGTGATTCAAGTGTACCAATGGAGTTCACCCTGGCGGACCTGAAGGTCGTTTCGGTTGTGGTGGTCTGATAACTGGACCCCAACAGCACAGACAGCTTATTGCCACTGACACTGGTGTCGTAGGTCCCATAGCCATTGATTACGGAATTATGAACTCTTGTCTTCGTCAGGCGTGATAATCCTGTACCGCTACCTTCCTGGGTTTCCGGTCCTTGCCGGCGTTCCTCGTCCAGACCGAATATGTCCACCCCTCCATCAATATTGAAAGAAAGATTGTCATTGACATCATATTTTAGTCCCAGGTTGCCAATGAGACTATTGCCTGTGGCGATATTGTCAGCAAAATTTATTTCAGTAAGCGGATTGTATTCCAGGGTTCTGACATTAAGCTGATAGTTGTTTGCGGCGGTATATCCATCAGAAGGAGGCAGCAGGATGGCTTGCAGAGGCGATCCCAAGTCCTGGTCTTCGTTCAGTCTATTGTCATTGGTATGGGCATAATTCAAACTCAGATTAGCTGAAAAATTGGAAGAGAAGTCATTGGTCAAATTCAATCGGCCATTGAATCTTTGATAATCGTTTCCAATAAGGATACCTTCCTGATCTGTGAAGGAAATCCCCCCATAATATTTGAAGGTGCCAGCACCTCCAGACAAGTTTAGGTTGGCCCGATGTGATGCTGCATTGCGAAATACTTCGTCCTGCCAGTTGGTATTAAACGTCAAAGAATCCAAAACCCGGCCGATCAATCTGAAAATGGAATTTTGATCGGCATTGCTCAAGGGTATCGTAGTGCCATCATTTAAGGTGATCTCCCCGGCTTCCGCCCACGCTCGATAGTTTTCCGCCGAACCCTCATCCAAGGCGGCCTCGGTATCCAGTAGTTGCGCGAAAGCCCCCTGAACACCTAACAGGGCGAGTAA
The DNA here is from genome assembly GCA_965242775.1 of Cyclobacteriaceae bacterium. Lineage (GTDB taxonomy): Bacteria > Bacteroidota > Bacteroidia > Cytophagales > Cyclobacteriaceae > JAWPMT01. Next base: position 697,811 of record CBDETI010000022.1, on the reverse strand, counting down.
CTCCAATTCCGGCAGGGCATCCCTCAGACCGAATTCCAGCGACTGGGCGTTGTAATCTGCCGGGGAATAAAGGTCTAGTTTCTGCGGTGTTTGACTGATGCCAAATTGATAGTCGAAATCAATTTTTGGTTTTCCGGACTGTCCTGTTTTTGTGGTGATCAATACGACGCCATTCGCCGCTCTGGAACCATAAATCGCTGCTGCCGATGCATCCTTCAGTACTTCGATAGAAGCAATGGTACTGGGATTGATATCCGACTGGCTTCCGGAGCTAAGCGGGACCCCATCTACTACATAAAGTGGATCGTTGGAGCCAGACAGGGATGATCCACCTCGAACGCGCACCGAAGTGCCTTCTCCCAGTTTACCGCTGTTGTTTTGGATAAAAATACCCGTAGCGCGTCCCTGGTTGGCTTGCTCCAGATCAATGACAGGTGCACCCTCAAAGTCATCTGCATCAATTTGTGAGATACTACTTGTTACTTCTGACTTGGACTGGGTGCCAAATCCGACAGATAGGCTTTCGTCTCCGGTGGAGGTATCGGAGGATGCACGCATGGTCGTGTTGATAACTGTCTGGTTACCAATTGCGATTTCCTGCGTTTCAAAATTGGGACCTGAGAATACCAGAGTCTCTACACCCTCCGGAACTTCAATCTCGAATTCCCCATAAATGTCTGTGACGGTTTTTGTGGAGGATCCTTTGGCGGCGACGGTAATACCTGACAGGCCAAAATCATCTCCGTCTTCGGTGACTTTTCCTTTGACGACTTTCTGAGCAATAGCCAGGTTTACACAAAGGAATGCCACGAGAAATGCTGGCAGTGTTTTCATTAAAAAAGGTGTTGGTTTTAAAGAGTCAAATTAAGGATAATATCCGTGGCACCACAAAATGAAAGTGGATATTCGACGAGATAACCTGATTATTCGAGGTTTGAATACGCCGATAGACGTAGTGCGAAAGGGATTTTAGCCTCCCAGGGTGAAAATTGCTAATCCAGGCCGATCATGATAAAAGGACCCCAGTAAAGAGGATCTCGGTATTCATTCCTGATCTCTTTTTTCGCTTCAATAAAGGACTGCCTCTTATCTCCGGATTCGATCCATTTTCGATAAAACTTCACCATTAGCTGCTGTGTGGCATCATCAGAGACTTTAAACAAGCTCATGATAATTGTTTTGGCGCCAGCGACTAAGAAAGCTCTTTGCAGTCCGTAAACACCCTCCCCAGCTTCCAATTCTCCAAGTCCCGTCTCACAAGCCGAAAGTACAACCAGGTCGGTTTGGTCAAGGTTCAAATTCATGGCCTCATAGGCCGTAAGAATACCGTTGTTCAGGTTGTAGTTGAACTTCGTCTCATTTAAGATATCACCTGCTCCTGACAGTAGCAATCCAGTTTTGAGTAGCGGATTTTCGTAAGCCGAGTTTTCCCGAAGTTCCATGTCCAGGGCGCTGGCTTCCAGGCTTTCGTTCTGAAAGAAGCCATGGGTGGCTACATGAAAAATGCGGGGGTTGGAAACTTCCTTTATTGCTGTTTCGGTTGCTTTTTCTTCTGTATAGTCATCGATTTCCCAGCCTCGATCTCCAAGATATTGCTTCAATTCCTTAATCTCTTTTTTGGTGCCCGGAAGTGGCACGACTACTTCAGCGGTAGCCCTTGTAAGACCCGAGTTTTCTTTGGGAACCCCTGGTTCGGTACTCACATAGAACTTCGGATTACCAAACATCATGGCCACCTGCTTGTCCGTGACCGGCTTAGATTTTTCACGACTCAGGTGGAGGTCTTTCGTATTGCTCAGTAGAATTATGTTGGAATTGTCCAGAACGAACTTACCATCGGGTGTTGGTATCGCTTCTATATTGATCTGATTGTAAACCCCATCAGGAGACATATATATGGTCGCTACGCTTCCCAGCTTATCCAGGATAGGCAGCCAGAACTGATTGTAAGAAAAGTTGTCCTGCAACCTGAATTTGATCGCATTTCGGTAGTATTTGAGATAACGTGTCTCCAACTCATCTCCATTATTCAACAAAATCACGTCAGGTTTGTCATTCTTCTTGCCCGTCACGTAGATCATGGCATACACAATTGAGTCGGAAAAGGTGTGATCAAACACACGGAAGCGCACCATTTCCATGGCTACTTCATTTTCCTTGAGTGAGTTGCGAACATCCTCCCAGGTAACTTGCTTGGCATCAATTTCCTGTCCAAAGATTTCTGACTTGAGACTCAGGTCTTTTTCTATGAGCTCCACCTCGGAGTTAAGCTGATTGGGATTGATCCCATTCTCCTCCAGCTGCTGCGAATTCATAGAGAGCGCGGCGGTGAGTAGTTCTTTTTTATCCACCCACTTCGCATAGAGCTCTTTCAATTGCTCGTCACCGCTATTATTGATTCTCTGCCTGATTTTTATGGAGGAGTTGAGCAATAGGGCCTTTGTCAGCAGGGCGTTATCAAAGAGCTTACCAATGTAGCGACTGTTTCTGTTCTTGCTGATGATCAGCGAGTTATAAAACTCATAGTCTGGCTTGATTGTGTTCCAGAATTTGGTTTTTTCCCTTTCAGAAAGCGCTGGAAAATACTTTCCGATGAATTCCTGATAGTTGGCGAGCACTTCCTCCATTTGCGATTGTGCTTTTGACCAGTTGCCTTGCATGAAGTACGTCTTGGAAAGTTTGGACTGGACTTTCACATATTCGGGATGACTCTCGCTGAAGAATCGAGCGAACTGTTTCTTGGCATTTTCATAATAGTTTTCGGCACGGGCATAGCGTTTTTGGCGATAGAAAATATCCCCTTTCAGAACACTGATGGTGGAGGCGTTAATGTTGTTTCTTCGGCCTATTTTTTCTTTCCAGATTCGACCCGCATCGTCGAGTAAGGTGAACGCCTGGTTGTACTGGCCGTAGGCAATATAGAGGATCGCCAGGTTTTTCAGGACCTCTGCATACGACGGACTATTGGGACCAAGCTTATTGGAAATCATGTCCCGGGCTTCGGCAAATAAGCCCTCGACTTCTTCCTTCGGGTCGTTTTTTTGAAATTTTACCAAGGCCAGTGTCGAAGTGGTTTTGGCGATATCCACATGTTCCAGCCCAAATTGCAACTTTTGGATCGCAATGGCATTGGTCAATAGCGCTTCCGCTTTGTCGAAATCTCCAATATTGCTTTGCACCTCTGCCAACCTGATCATAGACGGGACGATCTTTGTGGATTCCTGCCCGAAAATTCCGGTTGACAAGTCATAGGCCCTGCGAGCAGTTTGTTCTGCCTCTGAATAGTTGCCTTTGATGAGATGGAGTTCAGACTGGAGGGTGAGTGGGTTGTTCAAATGCCGACTGGATCCGCCGAAATTCTCAGTTTTCCGCTGAATCTCTTCTGTTAGTAATTCTTCGGCCTCACTGAGTCTTCCGACCTTCAGGTAGAGTGCAACAAGTTTTTCTTCAAGTCCGGATCGGGCTATTGCACCCAGGGAGCCTTTTGAAAATTGCTTTTCCGCTTGCCCGATCAAGTCTTCCGCTTCATCGTATTCTCCCTTTATACCGAGTAACGAGGCCTTGGTAATGAGGGCGATTCCGGTGGCAGTATTTGCATCGTCAGTTTTGATGTCCTTGAATATTGATAGCGCTTCCTCCAGGTTTTCGTCGGCCTTTTCATACTGCCCGATTTTGATTTCAAGGGAGGCGATTTTCTCTAGCTCCAGGCCATAGGCAATGTCCTTGTTGTCATATTTCTTTCTAGATGCCAGTAGCGCCTCATCGAGTGTTTCTGCTGCTCGGTCATATTGGTCTGTTTCCTGGTAGAAAGAAGCCAGGTGATTAAGTATGTCAATATAATCCACATGGCCTTCTGTGATTTCGGGCCGAAATATTTTCAAGTAGCTGGTTTCGTATATCTCTTGTGCCTCCGCAAACTGGTCACCATAATCCACGTAGTAATTGGCAAGTCGAATTTTCGTCTTGTGATATTCCGGTGCTTCAAGGCCGTATAGGTGTGCTTTAATCGCCAGAATCTGATTCAAGTACCCTTCTGAATTTGCGGGCATATTTTTGAGCAGTGCGATCTCGTTGGCAAATTCAAGTAGGTAGATCCGGTACTGATGGTACTCCGGGATCAAATCCTTGGTGAGCAGGTCGTTAACCTTTTCCTCAATGCTGCCAATGTTTTGACGAAGTAGCTTGTAGTTAAGCTTGGTCATATCATAAGCGAGATTGCGAATGCTTTGCTTCGGATAGGCTTTAGCCAGTGTTTTTTTGAATTCCTGTTGGATGATGCGGAGTTTAGAATTGTTGCCGTTTTCGAAAAAGGCCCGTAGCAGTTCCTCCCGGGCATCCATCACCAATGTGTGTGAGTCCTCGTATTTTCTAATGGCTTTCAAGTAGATGTCCTCGAATTGATCTGCCTGCGCCTCAACGGAAAGACCGTTTTCCTGTAGCAATTTGGTGTTCAGGTATTGATTGGTTGAATACAGGATGTGGGTCTTCTTCAATTTATCCGCAATCCATCTTTCATTATAAACAAAGGCCGAGTCCGCGCTCAAATAGTCTCCCATTTGGCGAAGTGCGTTGGCCCTGATTATAAGCAGCTCAGCCATTTCCTCAGCTGGTTTCAGATTCTTTTTGCCTGCCTGCTGTACGCGTGTTTCAAAGTGGTCCAGTTGAGCGTCAGTTAGTGTAAGCGCCTCCTGGTAAAAACCTAGTCCGTCCAATACCTTGGCCTCCAGCACCGCGATCTCTGCTTCCACCTCGGGCACCATTCCTCCAGCACCCGTGAGTGATGTCCTTGCGGCTTCCACAAGCTCTTGGGCCAGTGAATAGTTGCCATAGTCGATCATTACTTTTGCTGCTTCTTTCTGGGTGAACCCCAATTCCGTCGGGTTTTCGGCGTTGGCATCGGTGCTTACTTCCATCGCTTTGTTGATATTGCTCTCCACCTCACCAAGCAATCCCAGTCGGTTGCTGTAGCGCGCCTTGCGAATCAGCGTATTAACATAAATGGGATGCTGCCCACCCAGTTTCTTGATCACCTTCTTTTCGAGCTTGTCGATACCCTTTTTGGCCCCGGCATAATCTCCGTATTCGTATTTAAGGTCGAGTTTCGAAAACGCTTTGTCCCAGTTTTGGCCAAAGACGAAGCTCGTGGCCACCAGCGACAGGACCACCACTAATTTCAGGCGATTTGAAAGCATTTTATCGGATTTTACGTATAAAAATATGGATTTTTCCGAGATCAACTCATGAGTTTCCGAAGTATTTCAATCGCAGCATCGGCGATTATTGTCCCCGGACCAAATATTGCCATTACCCCTTTGTTCCTTAGGAACTCGTGATCATTTTCGGGGATGATCCCGCCTGCAACGACTCCAATATCATGTCGGCCAATATTCGCCAATTCATCAATAAGATCCGGGATAAGGGTTTTGTGTCCTGCTGCCAGTGAGGAGGCACCAACGATATGAACATCATTTTCTGCTGCTTGGATGGCTACCTCACCAGGGGTTTGAAACAACGGCCCTATGTCCACGTCAAAGCCCAGGTCGGCGAAGCTTGTTGCAATTACCTTGGCACCACGATCATGGCCATCTTGTCCCATTTTGGCAATCATGATCCTTGGCCGACGCCCTGTAGCGGCGGCAAAGTCGTCTGACAGTTTTTTTGCCTCAAGGAAGGATTCATTTTTTTTGATCTCTGAAGAATACACGCCACTTATTGTTTTTGTTGTTGCCTGATATCGACCAAATACATTTTCCATTGCCATGGAAATTTCTCCTAAAGTAGCACGAGCCCTGGCAGCTACGATGGCAGCTTCAAGCAAATTTCCATTTCCGGATCGCGCGACATCTTCAAGCGCAACCAGCGCGCTCGTGACGGCTTGCTCATCTCTTGTTTCCTTCAACACTTCCAGCGAACGGATCTGGCTGTCCCGGACCTTTTGATTGTCCACTTCCAACAGGTCGATATCCGTTTTCTCATCGGTTTGGAAGATATTGACTCCCACGACATGTTCTTTACCCGAATCGATTCTGGCCTGTTTGAGTGCCGCAGCTTCTTCGATCCTCATTTTAGGGTAGCCCTGTTCGATAGATTTGGCCATACCCCCCATGTTTTCTACCTCTTCCAAAATGGTCCAGGATTTTTGAATAAGATCAGCTGTTACCTTTTCGAGGATCTCAGAGCCTCCCCAGGGATCCACCACTTTTGTGATGTCCGTTTCTTGTTGGAGGAATAGTTGGGTATTTCTGGCAATTTTGGCGGAGTAATCCGTTGGTAAGGCGATTGCTTCGTCCAATGCGTTGGTATGTAGACTCTGGGTGTGACCCATGACGGCCGCCATTGCCTCAAAACATGTACGCGCAACGTTATTGAAGGGATCCTGGGCAGTGAGGCTGTAACCGGAAGTTTGGCTATGTGTTCGCAAGGCCATGGATTTGGGATTGCCAGGGTTGAACTGATGGACGAGTTTCGCCCATAGGACCCTACCTGCTCTAAGCTTGGCAATCTCATGAACGAAATTCATGCCAATGCCCCAGAAAAAGGATAGACGTGGCGCAAAAGCGTCGATATCGATACCTGCATCGAGGCCTGTTTTGATATACTCCAGTCCATCTGCCAGTGTGAAGGCCAACTCCAGTTCAGGGGTGGCCCCCGCTTCGTGCATGTGGTACCCGCTGATGCTGATTGAATTGAATTTGGGCATGTTCGAGGAGGTATACCGAAAGATGTCGCCAATGATTCGCATGGAGGGCGCGGGCGGGTAGATGTAGGTATTACGAACCATGAATTCCTTCAGGATGTCGTTTTGGATAGTTCCGGTGAGGGCGCTGGCACTAACACCCTGCTCCTCAGCGGCGACAATGTAAAAAGCCATAATAGGAATCACAGCACCATTCATGGTCATGGACACGGACATTTGATCCAGCGGAATCTGGTCAAATAGTCGCTTCATATCTTCAACAGTGTCGATGGCAACTCCCGCTTTCCCTACATCTCCTTTCACACGTGGATGATCACTGTCGTAACCTCGGTGTGTGGCCAGGTCGAAAGCAACGGATAACCCCTTCTGACCGGCAGCAAGGTTGCGTCGATAAAAGGCATTGGATTCCTCAGCAGTTGAAAACCCTGCATACTGCCGTATCGTCCATGGTCGCCTTGTGTACATGGTTGAATAGGGTCCCCGAAGGAAGGGTGGGATACCTGCCGAGAAAGAGGCATGTGGCTGATCAGGGCTGTTTTTGGCCCTTTTAATATCAAAAGAGATGTTTAAAGACGCTAACGTTCTTGCCACAATGTTGCTGGTCAAGGAATCTAAAAAGTGTGAGCCGTGCGCCAGATCGATCGTTTCCTTCAGGGAAGATTCCAGTCGTAAAATATTACCAATGTTCAAGCCAATTCTGTCGTCGAAATCGTCATTTTCAAAGCCGAGGGTTTTAAACTTGATTGCGTCGGCTCCTCCGATCACCGCAGCTATAGCTGCAACCGAGGAGGACAAAAGGCTCTGTTCTTTTTCATTGGCGGTCGTCGGGATCGCCAGGAGGGTGATTTCCTTTTGATATAGCTTGTAAGCCAAAAATCTTAGCGCCCGAAGTTTGGCAATTTCCGTGAAGAAATGGGACGAAATATTGACCAAAGTAAGGACCGAGCCACTTTGTTGATTGATAAGGTCTAATTGCCCGCGTAACTGGTCAATTAGTGTACGGGAGTCAGCGGCGGCCATTCCGTGGCAGTAGCCAGCTGGCGCGATCACTTGTGGAGAATCGATCAGGTAACCGCTGAGTTTGTCAGAAGGTACTTGTGATTGTTGCTTGATATATTCGTCAAAGGTTTTTTGATCGATATGCTGGAATGAAATACTGCAATATGCTGGTTGGATGCCGGCCAAAAGTTGATTGATATCCACGGGCTGCTTTCCCAACTCATAAATTATGCCGTCAGCACCTCCGTTGAGTGCTCTGAGCGCCTTCCTGTTGGCTTCTTTTGCGTCTTGCACCTCCACTTGAAATAAGAGCTGCCAAGGCATTGACTCTCTAGTAGAGAAGTAATCTCTGACCTCTGCGGCTACCTCGGAGTGGTCCGCGGAGTAGTAGGCAAATGCCTCTAAATCGGCATCGGGTTTCCATTTGAGTAGGGGGAGAGGATTGTCGCTCTTTAAGTCTTTTTTGACCTGTTCTAACCACTGATCGAATCCGACTGGGGAGAATTCCGGAAAAGTAACCATCGAGTTTTTTGGATTAAGACTCAAAGTTACTTTTTGCTGACCAAATCAGATTTGCAAGGTTGAATTATAGCGAATAACGATTTGTGTTTTTTAAAGATTTTTTCAACGAAAAGTGCCCTCAAATCCCTCAGGGGTGTTTTCCAAAAAGTCAATGGTAAATTTCATTTTTTTCTTCAGTGAATTTGAGACAATTTTGATGTCCGCCCAAAAATGAGGCTTACACTTAAACCTATAATTGACCGCCCAAATTCTTGATTTGATGCACGAAAAAACCTGGAGAAAGTGCCTTGAATACATTGAACAGCGCATTCCTGCGCAAAGTTTCAAAACATGGTTCTTGCCAATAAGGCCCGTCAGACTTCAGGAGGAGGTTCTTACGATCCAGGTTCCCAGTCAGTTTTTTTACGAATGGTTGGAGGAAAACTACGTGCATTTGCTCAAAGAGGCGATTCAGGCTGAAATAGGTGCTGCAGGTAGATTGGAATATTCTGTTGTCGTGGATCGCGGGGATGACATGGCTCAACCCTACACTGTCAATGTGTCCGGGACCATCAATAGCCAGAACAAAAATCGCGTCAATGGCTTTGACCAGTACAAAAACCCACAGTTTATACAGGAGCTCGCTTCTGACTCCAATTTAAATCCCACATACCGCTTCGATAATTTTATCGAGGGAGATTGTAATCGATTGGCCCGGTCGGCTGGTTATGCAGTAGCCAAAAAGCCTGGTGTTACTTCGTTTAATCCATTGATGATTTACGGTGGGGTCGGATTAGGTAAGACGCATTTGGTGCAGGCCATCGGCAATGAAATCAAAAGCAACCATCCTGACAAGTACGTTTTCTATGTGGCTTCGGAGAAATTCACTACGCAATTCATTGATGCCCTGAAAAACAATAGTATTCAGGAATTTATTGCCTACTACCGAAATGTAGATGTGCTGATCCTTGATGACGTGCAGTTTTTGAAGGAGAAGGAAAAGACGCAAGAGATTTTCTTTCACATTTTCAATCATCTGCATCAAAGCGGAAAGCAAATAATCATGACAAGTGATTGTGCTCCCAGGGATTTGCAGGGCCTGCAGGAGCGACTGGTTTCGAGATTCAAATGGGGATTAACCACTGACCTCCAACAGCCTGATTTTGAAACTCGCATGGCCATCATACTGAAAAAGCTTCAGGCCGATGGTATTCGTATTCCCGATCAGGTGGTAGAGTACCTGGCGTATTCTGTCGACACCAATATTCGAGAGCTCGAAGGAGTGATAATTTCTTTGATCGCTCATGCATCTCTTACCAAGGATCAGATCGATTTGGAACTTGCTAAGCAAACGCTCCAAAATATCGTCACGGATATTGATTCGGAGGTAGGGATCGATTATATCCAAAAAACTGTTTCGGACTTTTTTAAGGTAAATCAGGAAGATTTAAAGGCTAAGACCCGCAAACGTGAGATAGTAATCGCGAGGCAGGTAGCTATGTATTTCTCAAAGGATTACACGAATCATTCTCTGAAATCCATAGGATACCACTTCGGTGGGCGTGACCATAGCACGGTGATCCATGCGGTACAATCTGTCAATGACATGATGGATACCAATGCCAAATTTCGGTATAGCATAGATGAGCTTAAAAAGAAGCTCAAAATGCGCACTTCTTAACTCGGCTATTTCTCTTTTTCAATCACGAGCAGAGGTGAGGTCTGTACGGTCAGCAGGATAGTCTAATCAAAACCTGTAAGGGTAGTAAACCTGTCTGCCATTTTTATTGACCCCTACAATAATCACTCGTCCCCGGATGTTCTCGAGTACTTCGGAGAGTTCTTCCGGTGAATCCATTGCAGATCCATTGATTGAGGTGATGATAAAGCCTTTGGGAATTTCCAATTGGGCGAAAAACCCTCGGCTTTCAAAATCAATGACCTTAACTCCCCCGTGGACACCCAATGCATTTCGCTCAACTTTTGAGATTGCTTCGAGTGTCACACCAAGCTCATTGGAGACGAAGGTTTTTCTGATCAGGATGTCGGTTGTGCCTTCCCGATTGGTGAGAATCAGCTCTCGACTAATTTTTTTATTATCTCTATTCAATTCCAGGTTTAGTTTGTCTCCCGGATATTGTTTCGCAATATACTCTTCAAGGAATGCCTTGGAATCCACTTCAAGTCCGTTAACCTTTACGACCACATCACCTTTCTCAAGTAATGCTTTTTCTGCCGCACTACCACGGAATATGTCAGTTATAATTACCCCCTGATAATCGTTTAGATCAAGTCTGTTGGCCAGCTCACTGTCGATATCCAGGAATTCCGCGCCCGTCAGGGCAGTTTGAACCTGTCCGTACTTCACCAGGTCGTTGTATACTTTCTTGACAATGTCTACAGGAACCGCAAAACCATAGCCGGCATAAGATCCAGTCCGGGAGAGGATCGCGGTATTGATCCCTATTAATTCGCCATCTTTATTTACGAGCGCACCGCCGCTGTTTCCGGGATTGATGGCGGCATCCGTTTGAATGAAGGACTCTATTGGGAAACGATCCTTAAGTATGTTGATATTTCGACCTTTTGCGCTCACAATACCGGCGGTTACAGTAGATGTCAAGTTGAAGGGATTTCCAACAGCAAGTACCCACTCTCCAACGTTAACTTCGTCTGAACGCCCCAAACTAATGGCGGGTAGGTCTTTTTCATCCACTTTAATGACTGCCAAATCGGAAGACGGGTCAGCACCAACCAACTCACCCGCTACGATTTTCTTACCAATAGTAACCTTGATGATATCCGCATCAGCGATCACGTGATTGTTGGTTACAATGTAGCCATTGGTAGAAAAAATCACGCCTGAACCTGAACCAACCCTTTGCGAGCTACGGGGTTCAAAGAACCAATCAAATACACTGCGTCCACCATATTCATATTCTGTGACAGTTTGGATAAAAACGACGCTGGAGGTACTCGATGCTGAAGCTTTTACAAAATCACCGGACAAGAATGTACTATCCAAAGTACGGGTCGACCTTGACGCAGAAGGTTCAGGTCGCTCGTAGTTGGAAAATTGAGGTTCGAATTTTTGATCTATCGAGGCGATGATTTCATTACGATACCATTCCGCCCCAACAATTAGCCCCAAGAAACCCGTGGCGAAACCAACGAGTGCCGGTACAACCCATCTTCTCATAGTCCTATTAAAATAGATTCAACTAAGCTTACTGAAAAGTCAAAATTAAGTTTCAAAAACGGATGCGGGAGAATTAGCGCGGTTGATTGTCAAAATTGTGCGTCCCCTTTTATATTTGGTGTATTCTGAAAGCAATGATGGGGTGTAGCACGTGCAGTAGTGGTTCTAAAGAAGAGACGGGATGCCAAAGTAATGGCGCTTGTCAAACAGGAGGTTGCAATAAATTGAATGTCTTCGACTGGCTGGCGCACATGGATGGGTCGATCAGTTCTTTTGATATCGTTGAGATCCGTTTCAAAAATGGGCGCAAAGATTTTTTTAGGAATAAGCAGCAGCTAGAGCTTAATCTGGGCGACGCGGTGGTTGTGGATGTGCCAAATGGTCACCACATTGGACATGTTTCTCTGCAGGGGGAGTTGGTCCGCCTTCAAATGAAGAAAAAGAAGGTGGACGATGATGAAAGTATTAAAGGAATCTACCGGGTGGCCTCCGCGAAGGACATTGACAAATTCAGGCAGGCCCGAAAGCGGGAAGAACCAACACTCTTCCGAACCAGGGAGATCATCCAGCAGCAAAAGTTGCAGATGAAACTCACCGATGTTGAGTATCAAGCGGACAATACTAAAGCTACTTTTTACTATTCCGCGGATGATCGGGTGGATTTCCGAGAACTCATTAAGGTATTGGCAGCTGAATTTCGCATTCGAATTGAGATGCGACAAATCAGTTTGCGACAGGAAGCCAGTAGGCTCGGAGGTGTCGGCTCATGTGGTAGGGAACTGTGTTGCTCCACTTGGCTCACGGGGATGGTTTCGGTAAGTACCCAGGCCGCGCGATATCAAAACCTATCGCTTAATCCAAGTAAATTGTCAGGTCAGTGTGGCCGATTGAAATGCTGCCTAAACTATGAGTTAGAGACTTACATGGAGTCCTTGAAGGACATACCTGAAGTGGAGAAACCATTACAAATGGAGTCTGGACCTGCGTTTCTGCAAAAAACAGACATTTTCCGAAAGATTATGTGGTTCAGTTTCAAGGATGAAAATAGTTGGCATCCGGTGGACACCAGTAGAGTGGCTGAAATCATTGCACTCAACAAGGACGGGAAAAAGCCTGCAACACTCTTTGAGGATGAGGTTGTTGAAGAGCCTGTTTCCACTTTGAACAGTGATCTCGTGGCGATGGACCGCAAATTCCGGGGCCGTCATAAAACCAAGAAGAAAAAGAAACGTCGACCCGCCCACCCGAATAGTAATCAAAACAGAAAAAGAACCTCCCAAAGAGATAAAAACTGAAATGACTCGATTCAGGCTGATCGTAATACTCGCATTATTGAGTGCATGTGACTCTTCCCGCGTGTTTGAGGATTTTCAAGCGATTGAGAACAAATGGAGCACCGATCAAACCATCACCTTTCCCTTTGAAGTCACAGATGTGCAGGTTCCCTACAATTTGATCATTCATTTTAAACAGGATCGATCGTTTCGATTTCACAATCTCTATTTTCAACCGACCCTTGCCACCACCACTGACTCTGTATTACTTCAAAACTTGGAGGAGATATTTTTCTTTGACCCAAAATCCGGGGAGCCGTTGGGAAGAGGTATCGGAGGCTCGTTCGATCACCAATACCTCTGGAAAGCAGGTTTTAAATTCCCAAGGAATGGTAGCTATCAATTGGAGTTACGTCAATTCATGAGGATAGATAGCCTTGATTATGTGAATAGAGTAGGTTTTCGTTTGGAAAAAGCGCTTGACTGAGATCGAGCTTGGGCCTGATTATCACGTGAGAGGTTTGAGGCTCTGCAGTACCGTGGGTATCAATTCACTAACAGTGGGGTGTATGTGGACCGCTCGGCTAATTACTGTATATGGAGCGTCTGCGTACATAATATCCAACAAACAATGGATCAATTCGTCGGATTCAACACCTACAATGGTAGCTCCAAGTATTCTTTCGGTTTCAGCATCTACAAGGATTTTCATAAATCCATATGTTTCGCCCTTTTCCTTGGCTCGGGCGATTCTAGACATGGGACGTTGACCGATGAGTACTTTCCTGCCTGATTTTCTGGCTTCTTCCTCGCTCATGCCAATTCTTGCCAACGCCGGGTCGGTATACAAGCCGTAGCAAAGGATGCGATCAGAAACCTTTCGTGGGTCATTGTCGAAAAGATTGGCTGCCACAATCTCAAAATCATTGTAGGAGGTGTGCGTAAATGCACCCTTTCCATTGCAATCTCCTATGGCCCAAACCCCATCTACACTTGTTTGGAGCGCGTCATTGACTTCAACGAATCCCCGGGAGTCTACCTCGATCCGGGTATTTTCAAGTCCAAGGTCATCGGTGTTGGGGATTCTTCCTACTGCCAGGAGCAAATGGCTTCCTACAACTTCCCTGTCTCCTTTTTCACAATCTACGTCTATCTTGATCTGGCCATCTTCCTCAGGTATGCCATCAAGGCAAGTGGCTTGTAGGCGTAGGGTAATGCCCTCATCCTCGAGAAATTGTTGGATAGCTTCCGATACATCCGGGTCTTCCCGATTAACTAATCGATCGTTTTTCTCGATGATTGTTACTTTACTGCCGAACCGATTGAACATTTGCCCAAACTCCAGGCCAATGTAACTACCGCCTACAACTAACAAATGACTGGGAACTTCCTCTAGCTCCATGATCTCCTTATTAGTTAGTACCGGCACTTTCTCATAACCATTTGGAATTCGGGGGCGCCCTCCCACATTGATGAAAATACGGTCCGCTTCCAGGATTTTTCCATTTACCTCTATTTTTTTGTTGCTAACGAAACGGCCATGACCTTCAAAAACCGTGAGGTTTTCGGTGTTCTTAAGCCAATTTTCCACACCCGTAGTTGAAGCGTTCACCAGTTTGTCCTTTCGTGCTTTGACCTTTTTTAGATCAACCGTTATTTCTCCGTCGATCATGACCCCATAGTCTGCGGCGCGTCTTGACACAAATGCCGCTTTAGCACTTGCGACCATGGCTTTTGTGGGCGTACAACCGGTATTCACACAGGTGCCTCCGAACTTGTCCTTCTCGATGATCGCTGTTTTCCAGCCCTCGGATGCCATGCGTGCCGCCAAACTTGGCCCCGATTGGCCCGTTCCTATGACGATTGCGTCAAATTTTTCAGACATAACCATTTTACTTTTTGCTAACTTCTGAAGTTAGAGAATTAAATAGTGAAATCGTACGTTGGATGTGCTTACCGTGGTGCACTGGCAGCGTGCGGACAGTATCCCAAATTAGTGTCCATGGAACCGAAAGAAATACTTCAGAAAATCAGTGGAGGCCGGACTGATTATATTCTTCATTTACTAGCCCAGAACAATTGGCCTGAGTTACTGCATGAGGGGCCTGTCAAAGCCCTTCAGTGGCTGGTTTACTACAATGACACCACTGGTCTCAGACTAGTCCTTGAAAAAGGAGGGGATCTCAGTAGTATTGATCTGGATGGAGAACTTGGGAATGCGGCTTTTTTCGGTCATTGGAAAGTTTGTGATTTTCTGATTAGTCAGGGAGCTAACGTGAATGCCAAGGTAGATGTCACTGGCGAAATGCCGCTTCATAACGCGCTGGCAAAGGCCGGAAGACCTTATTATTTCTATGTTGTCAAGTTGCTGGTTGAGAAAGGAGCGGATGTGAATGCGACGACTGTTCCGGGATACGAAACCGGAGCTTTTATGCGTGATGTTCGCAGCAAAGGAGAGACACCATTGCATCGGGCAGCGGCCTATGCTGATCCAAATACGATCCAATTTTTGCTTGACCATGGCGCGAACAAGGAGGCCAGGGATGCAAATGGCGATAGTCCTCTTACCTGGGCCAGTGAACATTTACGGCCAGGTGCGGTCTTACAGTTATTGGCTTATGGCACCCACAATGTGAGTCCTGCACATGCACAGCGAAATGTGAGCGATCACGGGCAAAACTGGGGCAACGGCATGGACTGGAATCTGCTTGGAGATTATCTGCCGGATTGATCAGTCTCAAGTCTCACCCGGCAGCGGAATGTAACCCTTATCATTGACCACCTTCGGAAAGTCTCTATTTCGCCACCGTACCTTAGCTGCTTCTATTTTTTCTTTGCTGGTGGCTACAAAATTCCAATAGATGTGCCTTTCCTCGGGAAATGCGTCTCCTCCAAACACCAAAAGGTGAGTTCCGGCAGATACCTCTACTTGACATCCTTCCTCGTGTTTTGCAATGAGCATATTGCCTGCTGGTATGGACTGCCCACAAGCGGCAATATTTCCATTTGTGATTACAAGTCCCGTTTCACCATATAGCTGATCCAACTGAAGTAATGAATCTTTTTGTGCAATGCAATCGATCATGTAATGTGGAGAATAAGCCGGCACAGGACTTTCATATCCAAGGGCCTTGCCGCTGACTAAGGTGTGTTTGAATCCATCATTTTCCCAGGAAGGAAGGCTGCCAGTGGATAGATGAAAGAACTCGGGCTGCCGGTCCTCTTCCTCTTTTGGCAGGGCTATCCAGATTTGATATCCATGAAGGGTTCGAGTGGTTCCGTCTCTCTGTTGCGATGGTGTCCGTTCGGTATGAGTAACGCCGCTGCCAGCAGTCATGAGGTTGACATCTCCTGGTTTAATCAATTGTTCGCTGCCAATGCTGTCCCGGTGCAGTATCTCCCCCTCAAAGAGGTAGGTCAGCGTGCAAAGACCAATATGCGGATGGGGGTCTATATCCAGGTAGGTTCCAGTGCCAATTTTTGATGGTCCCATGTGGTCAATAAAAATAAATGGCCCGACCATCCTTTTCTTTCTAAAAGGTATGAGACGACCGACAAGGAAATCACCGATATCCCTGCTTCTTTCCTCTATGATCAATCCCGGGTTGGACATATCAGTTTAAAACACGGTTCAGGAAAATTTTCATCCGCTCCTTAATGCTTTGCTTATCTACCCAGAAATTTCGGGAGTAGAAGCGAGTAAAAGGCCACTTTTTCTCTGAAAGATGATTGGGATAGTACACAAACGCTTCTTTGACGGAAAGCGCGTCGTGAAAAATCTCATCGTCGGTCAGCACCAGGCCACGGGCTTTTTTTCCCTCTTGTACCGTCAGGTCTGAGAATTGGAAATTCTTAGTCAATTCTGATTGTGGAAATCCGTGGAACTCCGGTGACTTGAGCTGCTCCCGAAGGAACCATTGGTAGCCTTTGGCCGGCGGCTCCCCCAACGAGGGCGTCCATTCGCCATTGGCCACATCCCAAGCATACTGCAAGTAGGCCTTTAACAATTTGGGTCCGGGGTTTTTGGCGTCTTCCACTCGAACCTGGCTTGGTATTATACTGCTAACGACATATACCTTTTGCCTGGCCCTGGTTACTGCTACATTCAGTCGATTTTCGCCACCTTCCAGGTTCAAGGGGCCAAATCGCATTTGCAACTTGCCTTTGCTGTCAGGTGCATATGCGGTGCTGAAGATCACAATATCACGTTCATCACCCTGCACGTTTTCGATATTCTTGACGAATACCGTGTCCGGTATACTGACATTCACTTTGGCCGATTCCTCTTCCAGAACATCCAGGATATGCCCCTGCTGCTTGGCATTGAATGTAACCACCCCAATACTTGTAGATGAACTGGCTCGAAGCAGATCAAAAACCAATTGTACCACTTGCTTTGCCTCGGCCTCGTTGATGTTATTGTCCCAAATGCCATCGACTTTGATGTACTCAATAGCTTTATCACGATTGGTGAGGGTACTGAAATCTGGCAACATTTGTAATCGCCCCTGATAAAAATGGAGGTTGCTGAAATCAATTAACTCCAAGGATCTACTTCGGTAGTGACCGGTAAGCGAGGTTTCAGGCAAGTGATGTCTGGCCAAATCGAGCAAGGAATCGATTTCCAGCTCAGGGAGGTCCTGCTCGTTCTCATCCTCCCATCGGATTCGATAAAGATCAAAAGGTTTTAGTTGCTTGCTATCTCCTGCGATCACGACTTGTCGACCTCTGTACAAGGCAGGAATGGCCTTTTCCGCAAAACATTGTGAAGCTTCATCAAAGATGACCAGGTCAAACATTTCCTGCATCGGGAAGATGGCCGAGGCAGATTCGGGGGAGGTCATCCAGCATGGTATGAGTTTAAACAGTTCCTCGCTGAAGTTGCCAATAACCCGACGAAGGGGCCAAATACGCCGCTTTTTGGTTACCTGATGATACAAATCGCGGTAAGTAACGAGGTTATTAAGCCGGTTGTATTCGAGTCCGTCGTACGTCTTTTCACGGGACTTCAACAGGAGGATATCGCTGCTCGCCTCCTTTTTACTATCGACACCTTCTTTCAGGCTTTTCTCCAGGGACTCCAATTTTTGGCTAGAAACGGCTCGTAGGATAGGGTACTTACTTTCTATGTGATCAATCCAGGCAATTGCCAGGCTATTGTCAAACAATTCCAGAACCTGTTTTGGCTGAAAATCAGTTTCAAATGAGTCCATCAGTTCACCTGCAATCTTGGCCTCGGCGACATTGAATTTGTCCCTCAACTGATGGTATTGGGAAAGTTTATCAAAATCACGTTTCAAAGAAAGGAATATGGTGTCCCGTTCCACTTTGGCCAAGATGATAGCCCGGATTTGGGTATTGGAGAGGTAGGTATTCCAGGCGGCTTTTCGAGTAGGTATTTCACTAACAACCTTCTCCAATTGCTTCAATGTTGCCACTTGGTCTTTTCGGTTGTCTTTGTAAAAGATCATCAGGCTCTCAAGAGGCCTCAGATTGGTCAATAAATCGTAGGTGTTGAAAGCCAATTTGACAAAAAAGAACCAATTCTGAATGTCTATTTTTCGTGTGGATTTTGGAAAGTCACCTAACCATTTCTTCTGTAAAAGTTCAGAAACCTTATGTTCATAGTTCAGCCTGTTGTCAATTCGATCCAGGAGTACTTGAAAACCTTCGCTGTTGCTTTTCAGACCGTT
The DNA here is from genome assembly GCA_965242775.1 of Cyclobacteriaceae bacterium. GTDB lineage: Bacteria > Bacteroidota > Bacteroidia > Cytophagales > Cyclobacteriaceae > JAWPMT01. The sequence continues at coordinate 679,448 of CBDETI010000022.1, read as the reverse complement.
TGCTACCAGTACCCTGGTAATGAAGATCTTGTCCTTTGAAAATAGCTTCCACCGGATCCAATTCAAGGGGCTTCTGCGGGCCTTGATGGCATGTTCCAATGATTCTTGAAACCTACCCAACTCCTGGGTTTTCAGGGACACTTCCGGACCGGGACCCTTGAAACATTGGAGCAACGTACGTTCTTGCTCTATGAGCCAATTTTGTTTTACCAGCGGGGGCTCTTTGACTATTCTCAGAAAATAAGCGTAGGCACGTTCATTGTCCAGGTTTTGGATGAGCTGGGCGAGTTCCTCCGGCTTACTGGCTATCATTTCAGCGGACTCAAAGTCCACGTCCTGGTGAAGAATGTTTGTTAGTTGAGCTTCAAGATCCTTGGCAAACGACAAGACCTTATCGACCGTATTTTGAATTTCCACCAGGTCCGACGCAGAAAAATTAGCGAACGACTTGCCACCTACCCAAAAGTGATTTTTGTTTTCAAGTTCTCGATAATACTCCAGATACTGGGAGAGTCTGTCTTTGAATTCTCCGACAGTTGCGTATGGAAACCCACGGTATTCCTGATTAAGGGCAATTGCTTTTTTTGAGGGGTCCGAACTGATGTATAGTTCCTTGATGGATTTACCACATTCTACTTCGTCAAATAGCGCGAATTTGAATTCATTGAGCTCCTCGCTTGCCCTATCGATGCTTCTGCTGGCTTGTTGAAAAGTTCGTTCCAGTTGGATTGTGTCCAGGCCATTGTTTTTTTGCCGATACTCATCCAGGCGATCTATTTGATGGGCGATCTTTTCGAAAATGTCCTTTCGATCGTTTTTGAAATCGTGTACCAGTCCGATAAAATCATGCAGTTCCTTGTCTTTCAGCCGCTGAAAAACCACGTCCAGTGCTGCACGTTTTTGACAAACGAGCAGTACGTTTTTTCCTCGGGCGATGTAATCACTTATCAGGTTGGAGATCAATTGAGATTTGCCTGTGCCGGGAGGTCCTTGTACAATGATGGAATTACCTTTTTTGACCAGTTCAAGTGCTCGCTCCTGTGAAGCGTCTACATCGAACGGCGTAAAAGTGTTTTCTTCCAGCGCCCGATCGGAATATTTGGCATTGCTCTCGTCTTCCATGTCTTCCCGCTTCCGCTGAAGGAAAAATTCCTCCAGATCCTTGATAGTACTGTTTTCGATCAAGTTAATGTAGTCAGGAACCAGATAGGAGCCAGCCTGTGGGAAGATGCCTAGTACGGCCTCCGGGAAGAGTTTCAGCTGCCCCGTTTTCTCCAGTTGTTCATAGTCCGCTTTTTTGAAGCTTTCAAAAGGGCGAAGTTCATCTCTGAAATTCTCCTGATTGAAATTTAGCTCGATGCTGCTTTGCTTGAGCAATTGATATAAGTCAGTTCGGAAGGTAGTTGGGTCGACATCAAAGTCGTTGAAAGTTGTTTCAAGCAATTCCTCATCCAGGGCAACCTTGTTGAAAAATGAGTAAGCCAATAAAAACGATTTATTAAACGTGATATTGACGTCCTTTCTCAATTTCAAGATCCATTGATCTTTCTCAACTTCGATCGAGACAGGGAAAAAAAGTAGTGGTGCTCGTACCAGCGTGTCATCTGCAAACTTACCCCTGACAAAAGGCCAACCCATGTACAAGTCCCGGGCTCCCCGCTCCTGGAAAATGAATTTTTCGATCCGCTGGAGTCGCTTCAGTTTCGTACTTAGCCGGTTGGATTCTTTGTCTCGACTATCTAATTGGGCACATAGGGGGACGTGATTCTTTTTAGCAATAAGCCCACTTACAATGTCAAAACTCGGTTGGTTCAGTGCATAGTCAAATTGGTGCAGATCCATGCACTGCTCGGAAATAAGACGCAATAAAAGAAGAGATCGGTTACTACCCGAAAGATTAGTTAGCCGACGAAGATAGGATTGAAGAATCTGGTGCATTCAGACCTTAAGGTTCAACAGAAAGATAGGGAGATATTTTCTGATAAAGACTATCCGAAATGATCTTTATGCGCCTAATATCGGTGATGTGTTGGTAGTCTCCGTGCTGTTTTCGGTATTTGAATATTGCCTTCGCCTGATTCCAATTGATGTAGGGGTGTCTCGAAAGGAATTTGATAGAATCCGCATTCACATTGATCGAATGATGATTTTCGCCAGTAAGTACTGTGTTCCTCCTTAAAACCTCAATTGTCTCTGGCCTTATCCGGTATATCTCCTTTAGTTGATCCATCGAAATGAAGCCACCCAGGGCATCGCGGTATTTGATTATTTGGCTTGCATAATAAGGACCGATGCCACGGATCGATTGCAAGGCCTCGTTTGTTGCAAGGTTAAGATCTATTTTTTCAGTTTTTTCTTCCGAAATCTCCCCGCGAGGCACTGAGGCCACTACCCTTTCTCCTGATTCGGGCCCAGTTGCCGGAGATGGGGGTTGGATCTTGATGTCGATATACGGTTGAAGCTCACTCAAATGCGCTGTGTCAATCCCATAGATTTTGAGGAGGTCCTCCTTTTGGGAGAAACTACCTCCAGCGTTTCTGTAGTTGACGATTCGTTGAGCTACGAAATCCCTGAATCCTAGTTTTTTGAGATCAGCCTTAGTCACATTGTTAGGGTCAAACGAAAACAATTCATTATCACGTTTTTCTCTATCCTCTTTCCGGGCTACGATCAGACTGGCTGCTACTTGTTCGTTCCATTGAGCAATTTTTACACTGTCTTGCGCAAATGACCTACCCATGTTGCTTTCCAGGTAATTAAAATAGAATCTGGGGACGATTGCCGCACCGATTACAATGCTTATCAGGACAACTGACGCATTTGACTCTACTTTGGAGAAACCGAAGTAGTTGGTAAGTAAAACCCGAAAGCGCTTCATAGACAGTAATTTCTAAAAATAGCTATTGGCAACCGAAATATTCCCATTCACGTCATGTATATAATCCTGCTGATTTTTATCGTTTATCCTTGATAAGCGTTATTATTTTTGCGCTCGGTATATTTAATTGGATGCAACCAACTTTTAAAGCCCTTGGTCTTAGTTATCGCAACACTCCCCTGGAGATCAGGGAGGAATTGGCTTTTGACGAAGATCGCACCAAGCAATTTCTGAGGAATCTCAATACCACCTTCGGAATCGGAGAAGCGATGGTGCTATCCACCTGCAATCGCACCGAAATATATTATTCTGCGGAGAATCCCCTGAAATCAGAGATTCTGACCCTGCTCGCCTTGGAACAACAATCCACTAACAAAGAGCAACTAGGTGAGTATCTGGAGGAGTTTGATACGCCAGAAGCAATCGAGCAATTGTACAAGGTGTCGTTAGGGCTGGATTCCAAGGTGCTTGGAGACATTCAAATTTCCAATCAGATCAAGAAGGCCTACCAGTGGTCTGCAGATGAAGGAATGGCAGGCCCTTTCCTGCATCGGTTAATGCACTCTATATTTTATGCCAACAAAAGAGTGGTTCAAGAGACTTGCTTCCGGGACGGAGCAGCTTCCGTGGCTTATGTGAGCGTAGAACTGGTGAAGCAATTCGTTCCAAATTTCGAGCATCCCAAGGTGCTTGTCCTCGGCGTTGGAGAGATTGGAACCAATATTGCCGAAAACCTTGAAGGTTGTCAAGCGAATATTGTTGTGGCTAACCGTACCTATGAAAAGGCTCAAAATATCGGCGACAGGCTAGGGTATGATGTGGTAGCATTTGAAGAGGCCATATCCTCCATTAATGACTATGATGTGGTCATTTCTTCACTTTTCTCTGCCAAACCAGTTATTACCAGCGAGCAGTTCCATGATAACATTAAGCAGAAATTACTGATAGACCTGTCAGTACCGCGTAGTATTTCGGCCGAGGTGGGCGAACTGCATCATGTATGGCTTTATAATGTCGATCAGTTAGAGCAAAAAACTTCCGAGGCACTCAGCAAAAGAGAAGGTGCTATTCCCGAGGTACAGAATATTCTGAATGAGTCCTTGCAAGAATTTAGCAATTGGACGCAGGAAATGGAAGTTTCTCCGACCATTCAAAAGCTTAAAAATGCGCTGGAGGAAATTCGGCAAAGAGAGCTGGCTAAGTACGTTAAGAAGGTCAATGAGGACGAGTTGAAGCTGCTGGATTCTGCCACCAAGGGAATTATTCAAAAAGTGCTACGATTGCCGGTTCTTCAACTTAAAGCAGCATGCAAACGTGGGGAAGCTGATACGCTCGTGGAAACGCTCAATGACCTTTTCAACCTCGAATCGGATCAAGTACCAAAGTGATCCTTCAAATTATCATTTTTTGAGGTTTTTTCTTCTCTGCATTCTCACACTGAGAGGAAGCATAGGCTGTTGCCAGGCGCTGGAATCATTTGAAAAAAATGGCAGATATGGCCTGAAAAATGGCAGTGAGGAACTGATAGCTCCGGTTTATGAAATGATTGGTTGGAGTAACGATGCTCCGATCGAGGGGAATCTTGTGGGTTTCAAGGAAGGGGAAAAATGGGGGTTAATGACTGTTTCCGGAAAGAAGCTGACAGATCCGAAATACTACCTTATCGAACCTCTGTCTGCGGACTATATAAAAGTGGCCGTGACTAAAGCACTTACCAACCAACTGGACCATGGATTATTGGATCAGCGAGGAAAAATTAAGTTGTCCTGCTCCTATTTTTCAATAGACGCAATTGGGATGTCCTATCGGGTTGGGGTCTACAACGACGGCAATGTGAACTACGGCTTGATTAATAGCGATCTTACGATGAGCTTGCCGGTGGAGTATACCCAAATTACCCATCATCGCGGTATCTTCTTGGCGGAGAAGCGAGGGAAAGGATGGGCTGCCCATAGATCAAACGGTAGCAAAATCTATGAAAGTTACTTCGATTCGTTCCAGGTTCGCGGACACATGCTCGAGATTGTAAAAAAGGGGGCGACCGGAGCAATTGACCTGCGCGAGGAGAGACTTTTACTTGCTTGCAATTTCAAATCAATTGAAATCAGTGAGGATACGATTGTGCCCCGCCAGAGCAGATCGTGGGAAATTTATAACAGGGACCTTCAGCGGCAGATGACCCTTAAAGGAGACAGTCTGACCACCTATGACGATTTAATTGTGACCTATCTCAATGGGCATCAGCGGGTCTATGATGGTGACAATGAATTGCTGCCTGATCAATATTTTGAGGTAAAGCAATCCATCAGGCCTTACCAGGTAGTTCAAGACAAGGGTTTCAATATCTGGCGCGCATTAGTTGGAGGGAAGGAGATAGCCACTGGCGACTCAATCCATTTTGATGGTTCCTACTTTTTTATTCTCAATCAAAGGAAATGGGATATACTCAATAAGTATGGAAGAAAGGTCAATAAATGGCCACTAGAGGCCGTCAGGCCTTCTCGCGAATTGTATGTCCGAGTCCAGCGCAATGGACATTGGGGTCTTCTTGATTTTCAGGGTGAGACAGTGGCTGATTTTGTATATGATGAAATAGGCACTGGCATCGATCTTTCGTTCCCTGCAAAATACGTTGGTTCCTGGGGTATCCTAAACGCATTCGGGCGTTGGATAACGCAGCCTCAGTATCAGAATATAAGTGTCGCGAAGGGTCTGTATATTGCTGAAAATCAGGAATTTAAATATGTTATCTCTGCAAAAGGCGAGGAATTCTTGCGTACTCGAGGGGAAATCTCTCCGGCTAATGAATCATTAGAAATAAGTCTTCTTGGATCAAAGGGGTTGATTTCTACCAGTGGTGTAACAATTTTTAGCCCCATTTATCAAGACGTTATTCATAACGGGTCCTTTTTTATCGGCCAGCGGGCGGAAGGTAGTGTCGTTAAGGACAGCCAGGGTGACTTTGTGTTGAAATTAGATGCAGGCTATGAAAATGTGTACAGCTGGCGGGAGGGTCTGTTTCATGTGAGGAAGAACGGGTTACATGGCTTTGTCGACAATGAGGGTCGGATCCGGATAGCGCACAGATATGACTCTGCCCGAAGCTTTTATGAGGGAATGGCTGCTATCAAATTGATCGGAAAATGGGGCTACATCGACGTTGATGAAGTGCTGGTAGTTCAACCCACGTTCGAGGATGTCGGAGATTTTCACAACGGCCTGGCCATTGTGAAAAGGGGTAAATATGGCTTAATTAACAAAAAAGGTGAGTTGGTTTTTGACTTGGAATATGGCAATATCTCGAGGACAGCCAGGGGAAGCTATATACTTGAACACGACAATGGTACTGTTGGCCTGGCAAGTCAGAATGGTGATATGCTTTTGTCACCGACTTTTGATTCGATGGAAGATATCGGCGACGGGCTCATTGTCGTAGACCGAAACGGCAAGAAGGGTATATACAGGAACGATGGACAACTACTTGTGAGTTTTGAGTATGCTGAGATCAAAGCTGTCGGAAAGAACCTGCTTGCTCTCACGAGGGATAAACGCTAGTTCACGGATACCAAAATTTCTGGTTTCAGATATTTACTCGCTACTTCGCAAATCTCCTCACCCGTAATCTGGTCGAGGGTATCGATAAACTCGCTCTGATAACTCACTGGAAGGCCAAATAGAAATGAATTCTTCAAAAGTGCTGCTGTTGATAATGGGGAATCCATGGAAGCGAGGTACTTTCCTTTTGCATAATTGGTGGCTGTAGCAATTTCAGAGGCACTCGGAGGCACTTTAGATAGCAGGTCTACTTCATTATGGATTTCGTCCAGAACTTCCTTGGCCTTACTTTGCTCAACTTCAGCCGAAATCATCAAATAAGAAGCGTTGGTGAGGTGTATAATTTGTGAACTTATGCCGTAGGTCAGTCCTTTTTCCTCCCTGATATTCTTCATTAACCGTGAGCCGAAGAAACCTCCGAAGATCAAATTAGCGACCATCAATTTGTGGATGTCCTCGTGGTGGCGCGGGATCGTATTTGCACCGCAGCGAATAGATGCTTGCGCACTCTCTTCTCTGGCAATAATTTGATGTTCTGACTGTTTTTCCTGTCGGAAAACTGGTGAGGCCAAGTGGTGAAAATCCAGGCTTTCAAGAGCAGCTACCAGCAGTTCCGGTTCGTTGGTAAGGTCTCCCACCAGCATGGCTTTTGGCCTGTTCAAGAGCATTTTGGTTTTGTAATCTTTAACCGTCCCAAGGGTAAGGTCCTGGATGGATTCAATCTGAGTTATTTGACCGTACGGGTGTGTGGGGCCAAAAAGTGATTCCAGGAACTTGGCAGTGGCAAAACGACTGTTTTTCGAGAGCTGATTTGTTATGTCGTGGTGTCGGATTTGCTGTAACCGATCAAACTCCTTCTGAGGAAAACGAGCATTCCCTAAGAGATTTATTAGGAGGTTTAATGATTCGCCAAAATTTTTTTTAAGGGCAAAAAGCTTCAAGGAAACGTAATCGGTACCCGGAGCAACCTGAATAAAACTACCCAAATACTCGAATTTGGCGGAGATTTCTGCAGCGGACATGTCGTTTGTGCCTTCCAGAAGCATTTTTGCTGCATAATAGGATACGCCGAAGGGAGATTCCCACCACCGGCCGCTCTCGAAAAGAATTTCTAAATAGACGATAGGAGCTATATCGCTTTTGAATGTAATTATCTCGCCACCATTACGTGTTTGAATCTTCTCTGGAATTGTGAGTGGCCTTATTGCAAAAGGCTGACTTTCAGGAGCTTTACGGCGATCTAAATTCACTTCTCGCCGGTCAATTACCCGTTGGTATCATCTTCCTTATCGAAGCTGAAGATGAAAGAAAGTCTCAAAGTATCACCCAGGGGGTGGTTTTGTTCCTGAGGGATCAGGTATGAAAAGTCAAGCCCAAACACCTGATACCTAAATCCCAGTCCGGCGGTGAAATATTTTCTGTCCCCTTTGTCTTCATGCTCCAAAAAGTACCCTGCACGGGCTGCGAACAAACTTCTGTACCAGTATTCGACCCCAAGCGAATAGGATAGCTCTTTTATTTCTTCGCCGATTCCACCTGGTGCATCCGTGAAAGATCCGAAGGTTCCACTTATCAAGGGTCTATTGGGGTCTTTACCTTCCACAATGATCAGGTCGCCATTGGCGTCACGCACGAAATTGCCCAGATCATCCGTCTGATAAGTAGGCGGGGTTGGCACCAACAATTTGTTAATGTCTAATGCAATAGTGAAAGAGTTATAGGGATCAGGCCTTGCTGTCCAGGCGCCTCCCAGCCTCAGGTTCGCAGGAATAAAATCTTCGTTAGTTTCACTTGTGTAGGTAATTTTTTGTCCGACATTGGATATGTGTGCGCCGAGTGCAAGGTCGGAATCAATATTTGGAAGATTGAGTGGTTGACGATAAAAAACACCAACATCAATGGCCAGACTGGTACCAGGCCTAACATCCGGAGCGCCAGTGATATTGCCGGCCAGGGCTGACCAGATAAAGCGTCCTGTTCCGGCGATGCTCAGGTTTTGACTCAGCTTTCGGGAATAAGTGAGGTCAATGGCGAATTCTCTAGGGTTTTCAAAACCAATTTGTTCGCCCTGCAAATCACGAAGATCTATCTCCCCAAGGTCGAAGTATCGCATGGTAATACCCACAGCCTCATTTCGGTTAATTTTTTTATACCCGGTCAGGTAATTCAATGACATGTCATCCACGATGTTACCAAGCCAGGGCGAATAGGAAAACGAAAAGCCAAAATCATAGTCAATGAAAGCGAGCTTGGCATTGTTCCAGTGAACACTATAAGCATCGGGGGAAGTTGCCACCCCGGCATCCCCCAGGGCTGCCCCGCGGCTATCGGCTGCAAAATTCACAAATGGTACCGCCACAGTAATGGGGTTTGAACTACCGTTCAGTTCATTAATGCGCACTTGACTGCCCTGGCTAAAAGCCAATGAAGAGGCGAAAAGTAGGCCGATCAACTGGAAGAAAATCCTCATAAAATGCTATCTAGTTGCAAAATTAAGTCAATTCACTATAAGTCTTCCTAAACCCGAACCCACCGCCCCGTCAAGTGTGCTGCGAACGCTAATCCTATATAGGTAAACTCCCGCATTTATCGACGAGTCCATTTCCCATTGGAGGTTCTCAACAGGAGAAACGCTATTGTCTACTTCAAATAGCAATTCCTTTACCACAGCACCACGGGTGTTGAATAACTGTACGGTTACTTCAAGCTCTTCTCCAGGTCGGTCGTGTTCGAAAACAAAGTTGGTTTCAGAGGTAGCCGGATTCGGGTAATTTCTCACCTGGTCCAGGACCACTCGTGCATTCTCTGATACTACAAAATCAACTGATGTCGTGGCAGAATTATTGTACAGATCCCAGACTTTAATGGTGGCTGTGTAGGCACCGGCAGCCAGATCGGTTAATGGATAAACGATCGTACCCTCATTTGACCTGTCGAGCGATGACGTGAAGAAGTCGTTGATCTCGGTTGGTGCGCCATCATTCAACTGGAGGGTAATGTTTTGGTTAATCCCATTGGTGGAAATGTTGATGCCGGTCTCATCTACGATTTGCGCGATTAATAGCGAGTTGGGTTGTACTTCCTGACCATTTGAAAATGACTCATCATTGATGAACAGGTCTACCGAGGGAGGTCGATCGTCATCCCTTTGTGATTGGTCGGTCCCCCCCAGCACAATATTCGTAGCGGCTCCGTTGGCATCCTGACCATTAGTTTCATCTATTGCATACAGGATGAACCTGCCTTGCTGGAACCTGTAAGAGGTGTTTCTGGTCAGGATAAAAGACAAATTGAATTGACCATTTTCAACAGTGGCCTCACCTCTAAAAAGCTCATTCTCCTGGGTCGAATACCGAAACGGGGCATTTTGTTGTCCCAGTGTTCTGACTTCTTCCTCGTTATCTAACAGGCGAATATTCACAATCCCATTAAATTGACTTTGCAGGTTTCCTTCCAAATCCTCAATGACCCCCGATAATTGTACCTCCTCCAGGGCGCTGAGGGTATCTACTGAATTTGCGATTGACTTGCCATTGACGGTGGTTATTTCGGCAGAGAAGTCAGGGTAGTCCAACTGCAAAAAGGGATCTCCAAGAAGGGCGAAGTTCCGGTTTACCGGTCCCCTGAGACTTTCGTTTTTAGTTTTTCTTACCAGGTCTCCCAACCTCGGATATTGGCCGTTTTCAGTTTCGAATATGGCACGATGAAAAGCGCGATTTACCGGTAGATTTGATGACGAAAACACGGGTCTGGTCGTAGTGAGAAGCGCGATGGCGCCGCCATTGGGAGCAAGCAGGAGCTTTTCACTTCCGGAGAAGAAGTCAGGGTCGTCGTACCTGCCAAACTGACAAGTGGCAGTAACAAAAACCGGAAGCCTGAACCTGTTGGTGAGTTGGTCGACCTCCTCAGCGAATAAGGCACCCTCATCCATCCACTTAAATTCATTGCCATGACCTATGTAGTTTACAAAAAAGGTGCCCTCGCTGATCGTCTGCCGAACTTGATTCTCCAATATAGGGGCACGTTCCTCTGACGCGCCTACTTCTTGTGGTGTAGCATCCAAATAGAGTTTTTGGAAGGATACTTTCTGATGACTTGTCGCCAGTATATTCGCGAGCTGCTCTGCATGATTCATATGGGTGCTTCCATCTCCATCGTCGGCTACATACGCAACGGTAGTTTTCCAATCCCCCAAGGTGTTTTCTGACGTACTGTACCTAATGATCTTGTTGACTATGTCACGGGCTTCCTCCGTATTTTTAACCGGGATTCTGCCGATACCAATATCCAGACTGTGGTCTCCCCGGCTTGTTTCTTCCCATTGCCCTTCATGATCCTGGAGAAAACCAAAGTAGTCATCTGAAGAATAGCTGAAAATGGGATGAACTGAATTTCTTGATTCATAGGTAGGCACAAAATTCGTATTGATCGCAAGTCGTCCTTTATAGTCATAGGAGCAATCCCCAAATAAGAGCACATTGTCGAATGTTTCTGACCGGGAGTAGAAATACTTGATTATATTCCGAATAGCGGTAATGTCCTGGCGACCGGAGGCGAATTCGGTGTAGACCTGTGCTACATCCACTACTGCAATGTCGAGTCCATCTCGAGCCTGATGAAACTGTGCCAATCGATTGGCTTCATTGAAAAAGTCTCCATGTGATATGATCAGGCCATCTTTTGCCGAAAAACCTTTCAAGTTTTGGTTAGCCTGCCTCCCAAAATACTGGGGAGCTGGAAAGTTGTTACCCTGAAAAGCTACAAATACCTTATTAGCGGCCGCTGCACCAAATCGAATGGTTTCCCCACTCAAATCATAAGTGATGCTTTCTGCCTGTGTCGGATTTGTAACATCCCAAATAATCACATCGGCATTTCCACCTTGAACCTCGATGATACCTGAAGGGGCACCTTCTGGCCATATTGGCCGAAAAATCACCTCATCATCTGTGATTTTCATTTCGCTTTCCGCCTGGATGAGTATTCGGTCCAATCTAGCAATGGACTGTCCGCCTCCTTCAAACCGCTTAAAATTTAAATCGACAGTCAACGAGTTCGTAGCTTCCCCAACGAACTTAAAAGTATCAGCCTTGATGATCCCCCTGTCGACATAGGGATTTTCAGCCTGTGGCAGGATAGAATCCAGGTCCATGGACCCAAGCGGTTGATCATTAGCAACTATGTCGAACGAGGAAGGCCCTTCGGATTGCCCTAGAATACTCAAAATGATGTCGGCATTTCCGTTAAAACCGGGTATAGTGAAATCAAATTGCCTTTCTGTGCTGATGTTCAAAGCAAAGAGCTCCCCAAACCATTCCCGACCGCTTCCACCTCGATTCAATCCACTTTTCAATATATTGTTTGTATTCAATTCATGGTATTGCAGGTTGTAACCCAAGGTAATTTCCGCAGCGCCATCAACTGGTATTTGGCGATTTTCGATAGGGTTGCCCGCCTCTTGTCCATACGTCAGAAAGTAGTAGGCTGTATCGGCATAGATGTTGTCTTCGTAGAAGATATGACCGGCCACCAACTGCAATTGATCTGGTCCTTCGGCATAGAACAAAATGTAATCCTGCGGGTCAAACGATTCATCTGCTAAACCAATGCGGAGCAGATTGTTTTGCGGAGGATCAACAGGAACCTCGGCATCATTGGCTTGTGGCAGGGCACCTCCCCCATAGCCATAAAGTTGAATGGAGGTTGGGTCAATTCCTGTTGGGTCCACCCCAAGTTGGCTAGTGAGAAAACTATAATCTATTTTGTAAATACCCGTCTCGGTTACTCCCAGTTTGTACCATTCTCCTTGCGAGAAAATGGATTGTGAAACCGCCCATTGGCTGCAGAGAACAAAAAGACAAATAATTACAGCTCGTACCATATACCTTGAAACGCCCAATTCGTCAAAATTATTGACTACTACCCATACTCCGCCGCCTGCCTATGAAGTTGGTTGCAATGGATAGGACAATGTAGGTTGGTATTACCCATACCAACCCGCTCATTCCCAGCGTAGCAATCAAAAGAAAGATCACCAGCACTAGCAGGAACCGGGGCCAATTATCGGCGACAGTATAGTTTTTGAATTTCAAAGCGATCATTTCCATTGGTACTACTAGCATAAAACTAGAAGCAAGGCCGATAGCAATCCACCCGAATTCCGGGAGCTGCAATTGTGCGAAGCCCAGTGATCCGATGAAAATGGCATTAGCAGGCGTTGGGACGCCAATAAACTTGTCGCCTTGATTTGAATCGATATTGAATTTTGCCAGCCGCAAGGCCGAAAAAGGAGCAACTAGCAAGGCCACATAAGCCGCCCAGCTGTATCCTAATATTAAAGTGTGAACATAAAGATACAGAGTCGGAAGAGCAGAAAAAGAGACCATATCCGCCAGGCTATCCAGTTCCTTGCCCATGGGTGATTGAACCTTAAGTGCCCTGGCAGCAAATCCATCAAGAAAATCAAAGAATGCAGCCGCGACGACAAAGTACAATGTGTACTGAGGCTCGCCCTGAAAAACATTAATAATCCCGAGGATACCGACTACTACATTACCGCAGGTTAATATGTTGGGGATAGCGCTGCGTATCATTTTGGTTATTTCAAGAACGGATTAAATTGTCGCTCGTACCCAATGGTGGTAGTGGGACCATGCCCGCTGTAAACTGTGGTGTCGTCCGGAAGCGTAAAAAGCTTGGTCCTGATACTTGTTAATAGCTGCTCATGGTCACCCCCGGGTAGGTCTGTCCGACCAATACTCTCACGAAATAGCACATCCCCGCCAATGACCGACTTGCTTTCTTCATGATGAAAGATCAAATGACCAGGGGAGTGGCCAGGTGCCAGGATCATCTTTAAGTTAAGATTACCAATCGTAATATCGCCTTCTTCCAGCAGTTCGTCCGGGTCTTTTGGCTCGTAATGATTGATGCCCCATGTGCCTGCATAGTTGGCCACCGCTTCCAACAACTGTACCTCGCCTTTTGGGATCTTAAGGGGTACATTGTATTGTCCAGCGATAAATGCATTACCCAAAACATGGTCAATATGACAATGTGTGTTGATGACCATTTTGATATTTAATTCACTCTCCTCAATGAAAGTTGAGATCTCTTGTTTTTCGAAATCTTCGTAGCATCCAGGGTCAACAACCGCCGCCGCTTTGGTTTCATCATAAATGATGTAAGTGTTTTCGTAGAAAGGGTTAAATACAAATGTCTTAATGAACATGTGAAGTTTTTTGTATTAGCAGTTGAAACAATCGCAAATTTGTCGAAAAAGGATCATTGGCGAGGGCAGATTTTTTAATTGTTGGTCAGGGGTTGGCGGGAAGCTTGCTGGCTTATGAACTTATCAGTCGGAGGAAATCAGTTGTAATTTATGATTTGGATGAGCTTGAAACCTCGTCCAAAAGAGCCGCTGGTATTTTTAATCCCGTGACCGGCCGGAAGATGGTGAAAACGTGGCTGGCGGATGAACTTTTCCCGACTTTACAGGATTACTATTCCAATTTGGAGAAGTCGCTGGAGGGGCATTTCTTACATTCAAAAGAGATTTACAGGCCTTTTTTGTCCACCGAGGAGCAAAATGACTGGCAGGGAAAATTAGCATCCGGTGCATTTGATGCCATCATTCAGAATGTTCACGAGAAGTCCAGAGAAATGGCTGGTGTTGTGGATCCCCACGGTGGGGTTTCCTTGAAAAATTGCGGATACATCGATCTGCCTGCCATGTTGGCTTGCTTCAAGAAATGGTTTGAGGCTTTGGGGGTTTACCGAAGTGAGCTGTTTAACTATCACAATCTGCTTGAAGATGTAGATAAGGTCTCTTATCAGGGTCAGGATGCGGGAAAAATAGTGTTTTGTGAGGGCCCCGGGGTGGTGAACAATCCTTTTTTTAGAGAGTTGAGATTTAAGTTAGTTAAAGGAGAATTATTAAACCTGAAAGCAACCTTGGAGCAAGGTGTAATCGTAAACAGGGGTGTATTTATGATTCCCAAGTCCGGGTTTTTGCAGGTCGGATCTACTTACGATCATCAGGATCTTACCTGGGAGCCGACTGAAAATGGGAGAAAAGAAATTGTGGAGAAGCTATCAAAGATTTTCACTGGGGATTATTCTTTGTTGTCTCAGCAGGCAGGGTTAAGGCCAGCGACATTTGATCGAAGACCTTACCTTGGTATGGCACAAAATAACCCACGGGTTGGTATATTTAATGGTTTTGGCACCAAGGGTGTTTCTCTGGCTCCTTTCTTCGCCAAGAAGATGGCGGACTTTTTGATAAATGGCCAGGAATTACCTCAAAGTGTGGCCTTGTATAGGTAAGTATATGAAAAAGTTCCTTTTACTGGTATGGCTATTTGCTTGGTGGGCCGTCCCGGCCTTCAGTCAGACTTACATTGATGAGTTCGGTCAAAACCGGATTCAATACAAGGATTTTGACTGGTACTTCTATAGCACCAACAATTTTGACATTTACTATTATGAAGGGGGCGGTGACTATGCCCGACAGACCATAGATTTTCTGGAAGAGGAATTCAATAGATTGACGGATATCCTGGGCTATGCGCCCTATGCCAAAACGAAAATATTCCTTTACAACTCCACGCACGACCTGCAGCAAAGCAACAAGGGCATTGATGGAGCAACCTTCACCATCGGTGGCCAGACAGACTTCATCAAGCTTCAAATGGAGGTGGCCCATCCAGGGTCTGCCGTGGAATTCAGGAATGAGATTGTATATCGGTTTGCTCGGATCCTGATAGAGGATATGATGTTCGGAGGAAGCCTCGCAGAAATTTTTCAAAGTTCCTATCTGCTCTCCTTGCCCAGATGGTTTATCGACGGGGCGGCAAGGTACCTGGCTTATGGCTGGAGTACCGATATGGATGACCATGTCCGTGATTACATCGGCCATAAGCGTGTCAAAAAGCTCGTGAAGATTGAAGGAGATGAAGCGGGGATTGTCGGGCAGAGCATATGGAATTACATCGCCCTGATCTACGGGAAAAGCAATATCTCTAACATACTGAACCTAACCCGGATCATCCGTAACGAAAAAACCAGTATATCCAGTACGCTTGGCGTTGAATACAAACAATTCCTGGCAGACTGGCAAAACTATTACCTGCTCTCCGAGGAAGAGATTTTGGAGGATCATATCGATCCGGTAGATGATGACGAGGTTTTCAGCAAAAGGAATCATGAGCTGAAGTATAATAACGTAAGAATTAGCCCCAACGGGAAAAAAGTTGCTTACTCGATCAATAACTTAGGAAAATATGCAGTTTACGTTCAGGACCGTGAAACTGGGAAGCGAAAAAAGGTACTTAAAGGCGGTATCATCGTTCCCGGCCAGAAGGTGGATGAGGACTTGCCATTGCTCGATTGGGTCGATGACGATCGTTTAGGTGCGGTATATTATAAAAGGGGAATCCTCTACATCAGTGTGATCAACCTCGAAACCGGCGACAGGAGTATCAGGCCACTCAGCAGGTTTAAGCAAATAAAATCTTTCTCTTTCAATGATAACGGCCGATTAGCCGTGCTAAGCGCTGATGTTGATGGTCGCAACGACCTATATCTGATCAGTATGCGGCGCAGCGCCGTTCGCAGGATCACAGCTGATATCTACGACGATAATAACCCATCGTTCATTCCAGGGACCGCAGCAGTGGTATTCAGTTCCAATCGCGTGGCTGATTCCTTGCGCGTGGCCGATGTGCCTATGGCTGATGTGGGGGATGTGTTCAATTTGTTTATTTATGATTTGGATACCACCAAAACGGGCTTTTATCGCCTGTCAAATTCTATCGGCAACGACATCAAACCCGTCGCCAAGAATGATACCGAAATATTTTACGCCAGCGATCAACGAGGGATTTATAATTTATATAAATACAGCTTCCGGGATTCTACCCACCAACAGATAACCAATTTTAGTAAAAGCCTCAGAGATTACGATCTGCATTTTGACGAAGACGGTATTACGTTCTTGATGCTGGAAGGTGGCTTGGAGAGGATTTACTATACCAACACCGTAGATTTCAGTGGGCAGAAGTTTACCAAGCAAACACCAAGGCAGCGTTATGAACAGGCGGAATTTGTCGCTAACAGATATTCCAGTCTCTACGAGGACGAAATTGTTGAGGACGATCTAGCAGAGGACGATGCGGATTCCCTTGCACTCGATGGTTTGGATACAGACAATTTTGTGTTTGCCGAAGACTTTGAGTTCGAGGAGGATACCGTTCCGGAGAATGAGAACTTTGTGGATACCGAGAACTTTGTCTTTGAAGAAGAATCGGGGGATGTGCGTGAAAATTACCGTCCCGAATCCTTTTTTTCCAACTTTGAGAAGTTTGAACAGACCTCAGATGTCTTGGGTCCGATTCCCTATGTTCCCCGTTTCAGCTTTAGCAATCTGGTCACCTCTTTCGCAATAGACCCCTTACGAGGTTTCGGGATTCATCTGGAAACCCAGATCACCGATATGCTCGAGAACCACAAATTGAGGGGAGGAGCACTGGCAATCACGGATCTTCGAAGTGGTGATGTGTTTGTCGAATACCAGTTTTTGAAGCACCGGATCGATTTCAGAGGCAGGTACGACAGTAAGCTCTATCTGGTAAGAAATGACGCTGCCGACCAGTTGGTGCAACGGTATGCCTTACACAAGTTTGAGGTGGGTGCAGCCCTTCCAATTTCGAACTGGGTGCGATTGGAATTCAATCCGTTTTATGCCTTCACCAATTTTAGAAACTTACAATTTGCGGCGGTCAACACGATCAATAATCGGCCGGGGTTAGCTCCTGACAGAGTGGTTTCTTATACCGGCTTTAACGCGGCAGCTGTTTTTGACAATACCATTAACCGTGGATACAACCTCGTTCAGGGAACTCGTAGTAAAATCGAGTTTCGCCAATATGCAAGTATCTCAAACCAGAATAAGAGTTTTGGCAATTTGAGGGTGGATTTGCGACACTATCAGAAAATCCATAAGGAGATTACCCTGGCGACCAGGGCATTCTACGGCCAATATTTCGGACCCAACAAACAGACCTATCTGCTTGGGGGCGTACCCAATTGGTTGTTTAACCAAACGAACTTCGCCCCGGTAGGAGACCCATTGGCTATTTCAAATCAAAGTGACAACTCCAACATCCTGTTTGTTGAATACGTCACAAAAGTGCGTGGATTCGATTACAATGAGCTGTTTGGTTCCTCGACGTTGGTTTTCAACGCGGAACTGCGGATTCCCGTATTTGACTACTTCAGCCGTGGCCCGGTCAACTCTACCTTCCTTCGGAATTTTCAGTTAGTAGGCTTTTACGACATTGGAAGTGCCTGGAGCGGATCTATTCCCCTTACTCGGGAAAATAGTGCCACGGAGGTCCGATATGAAGTTCCCGGCTCCCCATTTAGCGCTGATATCTCTAACTTCAGAAATCCCTGGTTGGCTGGTCTTGGTGGGGGCGTGAGAATGGTCCTGTTTGGATATTATGCTAAGCTGGATGTAGCAAGACCGATCAGGGATTTTGAATTTGGAAGGACCCGCTTTTACGTTAGTGTAGGACTTGATTTCTAAATTTGCGTCATGATCAAGTCCATGACGGGTTATGGATCGGCAGAATCTGTAACCGACCGCTACACCCTGAAAATCGAAATCAGATCTCTCAATAGTAAATTTCTGGATTTACTTCTGAAAGCACCCAAAGAGTTTGGAGACAAGGAACTGGAGATGAAATCGCTGGTTGGATCGCATTTGGTGCGTGGAAAAATCAGCCTGGCCTTAGAGTTTGCCCTAAGTACAGCCACCAGTTCGGCGGTTTCAGTGAACGAGGAATTGTTCAAGTCATACTACGACCAATTCGATAAACTAGCCGACACTTACGCCGCCAATCGCGATGAGCTGTTCAAATTGGCGCTTCATGCTCCAGGGGTTTTAGAACAAGATGAAGACATCAAAGAACTGATTGACTGGCCATCTATACTCTCTTCCATGAAGGAAGCGATTGCAGCCTGTGATAAGTTTCGTGTCGACGAGGGGACTAAGCTCGAAGCAGCCCTCAGGTCCAATATAGACTCCATCCAGTCAGGATTAGAAAGGGTCAATGCGCTGGATGAGGAACGCGTGCGTGCCATCCGCACGCGACTGGAGCAAGCCATTGACGAGATCAAGGACCGGGTCAAAGTCGACATCAATCGCTTCGAGCAGGAACTGATTTATTACTTGGAGAAGTTAGATATCTCGGAGGAGAAAGTCCGTCTTCAAAGTCATCTTACTTATTTCCTGGAGGTTTTAGATGGCCCGGAATCAAATGGAAAAAAGCTTGGCTTTATATCGCAGGAAATTGGGCGGGAGATAAACACCATTGGATCCAAGTCCAACCATGCAGAGATGCAACGGGTGGTTGTACAAATGAAAGATGACCTGGAGCAAATCAAGGAACAAGTCCTGAATGTGCTGTGATATGCTCCAGATCGATGATTAATTCGGGCAAGTTGCAGCGCTGCCTATTTTGATAAGGTAAAGCTTACAGCTGTTTTGTCCCAGGCCAGACTTACTTCGCCTTGTTCTGAAATACCTATAGTGAATTGCTCCGTCATGGGAGCATCATTGTCGGCATCTACTTCAATGCGCAGTACGTCATTATCCTGATTGTATCGAAAGGCACCCCAACCTTCCCAATCCTTGTTGAAAATAATGGTCCACTTCTCTTCTCCCGGGATCGTGAAGAGACCGTACTTTCCTTTGGTCAAGGATTGGCCATTTACTTTTGAATCCTGCGAAAGCGCTATCCAGGTAGTTTCGTTGGCGCCAGTTCGCCATACTTTGCCATAGGACTCCAAGCCCCCGAATATCTGTCTTCCCTTGGCGGAAGGTCTGCTATAGTCGATGGTCACTTCCAGGCCATCCAAGGAGGCACTTACCTGTGCAGGAGGGCTTGGGCGATTGCTTTTATCCTGGGCAAGGGCTACTGGCAGTTGCAAGAGCAGGGCTGCCAGTAGGATTAGACTACTTTTTTTCATGGTTTTTCGATTTGGTGTAGTAAAAAATGTTTAGTTCGTAGCTCGTATCCTTGTTTATACTTCTTATTCATGCTCAAGGTTTTTGTTCGATTGCTAGCGCTTGTACCTTTCTCGATCCTATATCTTTTCGTTGATGTAGTTAGTCCTGTGTTGATGGCTTTTTATCGCAGAAAGGTTGTTTTTGGCAATCTTCGAAGCGCATACCCAGACCATTCCAGGAAAGAAATAGCTGCCATTGCAAGCGGTTTTTATCGCAATTTGCTGGAAGTGACAGTAGAAGTCATAAAGTCGGCGCGTCTCAATGAAACAGAGCTTGAAAGGAGGGTTCACTTCATCAAGGATGAAACATACGAGAAAATGCTGGCGGCCGAAAAGGGAAGCCTGATTCTTACCACGCACCAAGGCAATTGGGAGTGGCTGGCGCTCCAAGGTGGCAAGGAATTGCATGAGGTGGTTTTGGTTTACAAACCCTTGAAAAATCAGCCTGCCAACAGGCTAATGTATTGGTTGAGGAGTCGTTTGGGTAATAGACCGGTGGCTACCAATGAAATAAGAACAATTCTCAAAGATGCTCACAGGGGAAGTTATGTAGCGGTGGTTGCAGACCAGTCACCTACCAGAAGAAACAATGCTAAAATCTGGACGAAATTTTTAGGTATCGAAACTGCCTTTTACCAGGGTATTTTCAACTTACCTTACCTATTGCAGACGCCTGTATATTTCGCCGCATTAAAACGCGTGAGGCGGGGGCATTATGAAGTTCGCTTTACCCACATTGCGCAACCACCCTATGTAAGAGGAGACGTATCCATTTTAAAGCGCTATGTCGAAGTAGCCGAACGTGAGATTTACAACCACCCTGGAGCTTGGCTTTGGTCTCATAACCGTTGGAAATATTCCAGAACGCCGGACGAAGAGTTGGTTTAGTTCTGAATCAAATCTTTTATATTCCAATCTTGAAAATCATCTAGACTATGAAAAGAACAACCATTTTCGCCTTGGTTGGCTTCATGCTTGCCTGTAGCAACCCTGTTAAAAAAGAGATGAGACCTCTGGTCAATAAGATCAATGAAAAGGTAAATAACATTGATAGCAACCATCGGATCCAAATTGTTGAAGACGACTACCTACAAGGGGACTCTCTGATGAAAATACGAGGATATTCCATGGATGGACGAATCCTGAAACTTGTTTCCGTACTCAATACACCGCATATTGAAAGAGACGACTACTTCTATTTTGAGCAGGATCATGTGATCTTCTCGGGGCACTTGATGAACAACAAGGATGATCTGCTGGCTTCCGAGTACAAGTACTATTATGATGGGGATCAGATTGTTGAGAGTCTCTTCTGGGAAGATCACTACGAGCGTGGTAAAAGGTTTCCGCATGAAAGTTTTAAGGAGTTCGAACCCGACATGGATTCGCTCCTCACATCAGAACGAACGCGGATTGAGTTCCTGTTAGGGAAATTAGAGATGGAGGGATTTGTCGTGAAACACCTGAACGAACATCTTCAAGCTAACTAATGACTATTCAAGAGGCTCAGGCACAAGTGGACGAGTGGATCACGACCAAGGGCGTCAGGTATTTCAAAGAATTAACCAACATGACCATTTTGGTAGAGGAGGTAGGAGAATTGGCGAGAATAATGGCGAGGACCTATGGAGAGCAATCCTTCAAGAAGTCGGATGAAGGTCATGATCTGGCTGATGAAATGGCCGATGTACTCTGGGTTCTTATTTGCCTTGCCAATCAAACGGGCGTGAACCTCACAGAAGCGCTGGAGAAGAATTTCGATAAAAAAAATATTCGGGATGCTACCAGGCATCTTACGAATAAAAAGTTGCGTTGATGGGTATCACTTTGACCACTCCGGCACTTCTTTTTCCGGCAATCTCCCTGCTTTTACTGGCCTATACCAATCGTTTCCTGGCAGTGGCCACACTCATTCGCAAGTTGCATAGTAACTACCTGGAGAACCCTGAAGGTGCCGTGATCATCGGGCAGATCAAAAACCTGCGCACAAGATTATTTCTTATCCGAAGGATGCAATTTTTTGGTGTTTTCAGCTTCTTCCTGTGCGTGCTGAGTATGGTGCTGATCTTTCAGGAATCGCAGTTGCTGGGCAAATATACCTTCGGCCTTTCCCTGATCTCGCTGCTCGTGTCCCTGGTATTCTCTCTTCGCGAAGTGCAGCTATCCACGAAAGCGCTGGAGTTAGAACTGAGCGACATGGAATTAGGAAAAAATAAGATATCATTTTGACCGAACTGGGGGTTCGGCTTAGGAGAGATAGCGTTCCTTGATGATATTGATGTGTCTTTTTTCATGGCCAGCGATGTGGTATGCCAGCGCCCGCACAGTTCTTTCATTAATTATCCTGCCATCAAGATCAATGCCGCACCCTTTCAACAGGTGAGTTTCCTCAGGAAGGTATCTGAACAACGCAATGGTAGATTTACGCACGTACTTGTACTCTTCGAAAATACTAGTCAGAGACCGCTCATCCGCCCCGGAAGTTAAGGCGTATTGGTCTTGATCAAACCCGTGGAGCGGAGTGCTGTCACCCCGCGCATACCTTAGTGCGCGGTAAGCGAAAATACGTTCATCATCAATCAAATGTACCAGGATCTCCTTGATAGACCATTTATCAGGTGCATATCGGTAAAGGAGTTTAGCCTCAGGAAGCTCTGAAACAAGCGTACGGAGCTCAACAAACTGCTCCCACAAGTCTGAGAGTATATCTGTGTTGTCGTCCAGAAGATCCATGTATATGGAGGAATAGGCAGGATACTCCTGGGGATGTGGTCTGGGAATTTTCATTTCACTACTTAATTAATAGCAATGCTACTAATAATGTAGCAATTTTACGACTTTTGAGGCTTATATTTCAGGAATTACATCTCTCTGTCGCAGCTCATTCTTCAAGAGATGCAGCGTTTTTCCTCTGGTCCGGTACTATACCAGCGAACACTAATAATACATCCATGAGAAAACTTGTGCTACTACCATTGATTGCGTTTTTTGCTTGTGACAAGGTGACTGAGGATACTTTGCCGGAAGTATCGGTGCAGCCTGTTTTATATGCCCGACCAGGTGGATCTGCGATTGTGGCATTGTATGGTCAATTTGAGCGGGACGACATTGAGGTTGTCACCAATTCAGATCGAGCTGCCCAAATCGGGAGGATACCTTACGTGCTATATGATGCGGAAGGTCTGGATGCAGATGCTTCTGATTACCTGGAATTTCAAATCAAAAACGGAGAAAAGCTACTGGGCAATGCGAGTATGGACGTCCAGACGGTTGGGGAATCTGGCTGTGTTAATTCGGCCTTTAGTGATAACTACGTGGTTGAGGCAGGAGGCAGCTTGGCTGTCAACTTGCTCGAAAACGATGCTTTTTGTGATTTTTCATACACCGGTACGGGAGGTGTCAGGGTAGTTGATGTGGCCAGCGCGGAGGGAGTGCTTTTGTCTATTACGGCTAGCAGTGCCGAATTGACTTACACAGCTCCGGAAGGATTCACAGGTACTGTCGAGTTTATTTACGAATTGTGCTTTGGGTTTGGCAATGCGGATCCATGGGGCCCCGAGGGTAATCCCATTGATAATTGTCGCTATTACTATACAGCGCTCGCTACAATTGAGGTTATCTAAGTCGCCCACGATTTTGACCAACGAACGGCTCTTAAAAGGATGCCGCCAAAATAACCGAAAGGCTCAGAACGAGCTTTTTCGGCGTTATAAGCAATTGGTGATGAATATTTGTCGCCGTTATATCAGGGAAACAGAGCAGGCGCAGGACCTGTTTCAAGAGTGTTTCATTCAAATTTTTAAGTCAGTGGCTGATCCGGGGCTCCAGGTGGACAATCTCGAGGCCTGGATTGCCCGGATTTGCATCAATACTAATGCCAAGCACTACTATAGGCAAGTCAAGCACCAACACGATGGGCTAGCAGAGAATATACTGGACACGTCACATCAGCAGATTCTTGAGGGATTGACTGGTGAACAGATCATGGAGGTGGTCAGAGCGTTACCGGATGGGTTCAGAGTAGTCTTTAATATGTACTTTATTGATGGATATAAGCATGCTGAAATTGCGGAGATGTTGCGCATTTCGGAATCAACTTCAAGGTCACAATTGACCCGCGCGAAGGCATTGTTGAAGAAGGAATTAGAAGCTATAGGGATTTACAAATATGAAGCCTCTTGAGGATAAGAAGTTAGCGGAGCTTTTGAAAGAAAAACTTAGCGAGGTACCGACCGATGTACCAATAGATGGATGGGATAAAATTGAAGGCTCATTGCCTGCAGCGGGTAGCGTTGTTTTTTGGAAGGCCACTTTGCCTTTTGTTTTCGGGTTGGGCATGTTAATAGGCTGGTTATGGAACGCTTCTGTTGTCCCGGCACTATCTACTCCCAATGCACCTGCACCATGGCGTCAAGCGGCTAACACTTCACCGATAATCAAGCCGAAGGCTTCTCGAAGCGACGAAGGGAGTAATTCGCAGAAAATTGATGGAAAATCTCGGGCCGTTCGACCTGTTGCCATTGCAAGGGAGGAGCCAAATAGCAAAGCTGCAGGCGGAGACTTCCAGGCAAGTGGATCGCCACCTCAAAACTTTGTTCGCCAAAACTTACCTCGCTTGACGTACAAGTCAGGGATTACTCATTTTTCCGATTATCCGCTGTTTTCATTGATTTTGCCAGGCGGTGCAAGTACAATCAAGCCAATTTCTACATTTAAAATACCCCGACCACACCCCATGAAACCAAGCTTTCTGAGGCTATCGGCACAGCTAGTATTCCATACCTTGAGGCCTTTCTCCAATGACGAAAATCACATTTCCCTGAGCGAGGATCGCAAGGTCCTGCCATCAGAAAGAATGGGTTATCAGTTGGCGGTAGGTTATAGGTCCAAAGTCCTGGGGCTTACATTTAACTATGGACCTTTTGCTACTTTTTATCGCGCTGCTTTGCCCCTGGAAATCAACAACAGCTTTGATCCAAGTGTGGCGCTTGAAAGCAAAAGACTTGATGCAGGTCTATTTCTTTGGTCAGAAATCGATGCGCGGCGGCTCAAGTTACCAGGTCATTTGATTGTGGGATTGTCGTCGCAGTGGAGACTTAGTGACGGGCGACAAGCTCACTTTACCTATCAAAGGCATATCCTCAGATATTCGCTTGGTTATGGCTTCCAAATAGGAAGTCACTGGCGTATCTCCGGGCGATATAGTTCTTTTTTGAAGGACTATCAGATTCCTTCACTAGGTCAGCTCCGACCACATATGTATAGCTTAGGATGCACCTGGGATTGGAGGTGAGGGCTTGATTGCGAGTCAAGCCGATTCGCGAACATCTAAAAACTAGCAATCTCGCTATCCATCCAACTGGCCCGAGCGACCAGGAAGTCCCGTAGGCTTTGGATACTGGCCTGGTAATCCACCTGTATCCTATTCCATTTGCTGTAATTTCTTGTGACGGCACCATTAGATTGCAGGTAATCTGCGGACTCGTCTACAAGGGCGAGGAAGTTGGCGTCGGCCAACGGTCCGCTTCGTAGCTCCGACCACCTTGTCTTCAGCGCATCAGTAAAAACAGGATCTTCAATCAATCTAGGCCACCAAAATGGCATCATCCAGGGATCATTGGAAACGTGGTTATTATAGTTTATGATCCAGTCGTCCGCGGGGACCCGATCATTGGAGTCGAATCCTATATTTAAATCCCACACGGGGCCCATTTCGAGTTTGCCGTTGCGTGGTTTGACCAAAAAAGTGCTCAGTCTGTAGCCATCAATATTCCTTACCAGCTCATTGAGAATAAAATGATCAACGAAGCTGCTAATGTCAATATAGTCTGTATAAGTTCTGGTTTCTGAAGAAAAATCATCATTTAGTAAGGCCGTCTCGAAGCTATGGATGTAGTTCTGAATGTAATTTTTCTGTGCGTCGTTGAGGTCTTCCGCTTTGGGGTATTCATAGATAAAATATGTTTCCAGAAACATTTGACTATGGTAAGGTGATCCATAGGGGGCGAAATTGATGGTGTTGCCGAAGATGTCGTAGGAAGATCGAAAGCTTAGTGCCGGCAAATACCGAGCATCGTCCTCCCAATTGGTGAGGAAATATTCAAGTGGTTGATTCGATACCACGTCGCCGCCTGCGGTTTTGTCAATTTTCAGGATGTACCCGCCTGTAAGATCGTCTCCTTCCTGCACATCAGGACCTAGCCTTGATATGTCTATTCTTTCATTGTCTCTTTTGAGCTTTTCCATAAAGACATACACCCCCAGATATTCACCATTGACCTGCAGTTCCACAAATTGTGTACGGCTGGCATAGCGACCCATTTGCCTATACAGGTTGTAGCCGATGTAGTGATACATAAGCGTTCGATCCCATATAAAACCTTGTGATTCATTTACCACATGACCGTTCAGAATCCAGTCCTCTTCCTCAGGCATTCCAAAAAAAGTGACATCTTGGTCGTTGCCATCAGCATCCCAGGATTCGATGCCGAACGATTTTTTGTCAGATAGGCGAAACGAAGTTGATCCTCGAAATTCAATACCGATCGTGGTAGCTTGTTTTAATTCCCCTTTTTCAAATATTTGAATGGTGGCTGGAACTTTCGGCTCATTTTGGATCTGATTTCCATTGGTATTGATAACGACATAGGGAATTTCGCTGGTGCCAACATCTACTGCGAAAAAAACCTCATCATCGGTAGGGTCTATCGGATTTGTGGGCTCGTCCTGGTTGTCGTTGTTGCAACTGACGAGTACGACTCCACCTAGTAATAGTGATAGTAATAGTAAATTCTTCATGGTCTTTCCTTTCTCTGCAGATTTGGTCAATGCGCTTCTATCTGAATGGGCACTGGCACGTTAGCCAGATGATTTACTACAGGTGCTACTGATAATACGCCTTTGGCGTGAAGAACACTTATGTAATTGTTCATCAATAGTGTGTAAAGCCCCCAAAAGCTCTCCAGCAACTCTAATTCAATCTCTATAACGTTCATTTGGGCTTCCTTGTCTATCAGCCCCTGTTGTTTTATTTCTCGGATCTCTGATAATCTCTTATTCAAAACTTGCCATTGCCTGCTTCTATAATCGAAATTCATTTGAAGCAGCGTTTGTTCGGATTCCCTTCGCGCTGTTTCTATTGCGCGTTCCGCCTCCTCCTCTATCATTTCCAGCTCTTCTCTTTCCAATTCTGGTCGATCCGCATTAAAGATAGGAATAGAAACCCCGAACTGGTAACCCAGATGATCCTCCAAATCGTCGCCGCGCTCGATATCATATTCTGCCTGTATGAATCCTATATTTCGCCAGTTTTCGGCTTTTTCAAGATTATATCTGGATACCTGCAGTTGTTGCTCTTCGATAGCGAGCTGTTGGTTTTTATCCGCGATTTCAAGCTTGTCATAAAACCTTTTGAGCAGCTGCTTGGGAGAAACTAAATCCGCGGTATCGATCTCGATGGTACCCTGATAAGGATATCGCTCGCTGATAAGGAAATTGTTGATGTTTTGTTTTTGATCCGTGTCGATCAAATCCATTTCGGATTTAAGGATTTCTTGATTGAGTTCCAGGATGCGCTTCACTCTATCTCTTCCCTGGCTAATAACAAGCCTTTTTTGAGTTTTCAGAAAATCTAGTCTTGCTTGCTGTAGTTCTTCAAGTGCGTGCAAATAAACTTGTTCAATCAGTAGGTCATATCGCTGCTTTAGAACGTCGTTGAGCTCGAGCTCTTGTCGAAGCGCGGTATAAGAAGACAATTGCCTGTGATACTGCTTATTGGCACGTCGTTCTGCCGGATTGAGCAAGCCGAATCTTAAGCGGTAATCTTCCAGGCCAATCTCGCTATCGTTGGAGCGGGCACGGATCTCAAGTTCACGGAGCCATGGAGAGGAAAAATCATGGGAGGCCAGGTACGAATTGGCCACATGCAGCTGCTGGAGTTCAATGTCAGTCACCGCGGAGGCTAGGAATTTATCCATGTTGAACTGTGCCTTCAAGCCGATTGAGCACAAGAAAATCAGAGAATATAGTAATGCTCTCATGGCTGACTGATTGGTTCGACAAAAACTTTTTCGCCATGGAGAAACTCACTCTCTGTGTCAATCTGTACGAATATTTCCTGGCCGTAACTCCTGGTTTGTGGCCAAGGCTCAATTTTTTGGGGGAATGAGGTGATACGGCTTCCGATCTCGATTATCCGGCCCTGGGTTTCGTAGTTTCTATTTTCGGATAATATCCTGACGGCCTGTCCTACAGTTACGTCATAACTGATTCGCTCATTGATAAATGCCTTGATCAGACGCGGCCTGGCTTCATAGATGCTCAGCAATGTTTTGAATGGAGCAGTCAATTCGCCGAGTTGTACGTTTAACGTTCCGATTGTGCCTTCAAAATCGGCTCGTCGCACCAGGTCTTGTTTGCTTGCGTTCGCTGAAGCCAACTCCTGCGCCACGATTGTGATTTGCTCCTCCAGCAATTGCTGTTTTGTGGTCTGCTGTGCTTTTAATCTATTCATTGTCAGTTCTAGCGTGGCAACAAGATTCTTCTGGCGTAGTTCGGTTTCTTCTTTTTTGATGAGTAGCAAGCTGTCTTTCAATGGCGTCATCTGCACCCCCAATGCCCGCAATTCACGTTGGCTTGTCTCAGCTTCTAAAATCTGATGGTTTATTTCTGCAAGGTCGTATTCCAGGTTTTGCAGCTTAGATTGATGTTCCAGACGGGCAAGCGCGATCAGTGCCTCGGTATCAGCCTTGCCGGATGCGAGTTGCAGCTTAAGTTGTGTTAGTTCGGACCGCAGTTTTTCGATCTTCAATTGCAATCGTGGATTCTCAACTTCCAGGAGCAATTCGCCTTTTTGCACGTCCTGGCCTGGCACGACATGTATTTTTCTTACGATCACAGGCTCTTCAAAACTGACCGCAGTGACCTGAGCATCCACCACTGCAGCCATGGCCTCCTGGCTATTTTTGAAGATTTTGGCGCTCAATCCCAGAAAGACTGCCACGATGCACAAAGCCGCAGGAAATATCCACTTTCTTATCATAGTACTTCCTCTCTTTTCACTTCCTGTATCCTCACTTCGATCGTTTTACCAATCATCGCGGCATATATCTCATTCCACTCCACACCTGGTTTGATTTCACATTGATACTCGTATCGTGCACCGTTTCCTCGCGTCCGTATTTCGGTGA
The DNA here is from genome assembly GCA_965242775.1 of Cyclobacteriaceae bacterium. GTDB lineage: Bacteria > Bacteroidota > Bacteroidia > Cytophagales > Cyclobacteriaceae > JAWPMT01. The sequence continues at coordinate 650,756 of CBDETI010000022.1, read as the reverse complement.
GAGATTGCTCTTTTACAAATTGGTTGAGTGTGGCAAGTGCTTCCTGGAAACTGCCGCCATCGGCGATTACGAAATCTACCTGGTGTTTTACTGTGGGTTTGAGTGCGAAACTTGAGTAGTGGAGCGTAAATGCCACCAAGCAAAAAATGAGAGTCCCCGCAACGGCGATTGCGTAACCATAGGCGCCTGTGGCGACACCAGCAGAGATTGCTGCGAAGATGAAGATGATGTTCCTGCTATTTTGAAACTGTATCCGAAACCTAATAATGGCTATTACACCGATTATGCTAAAGCCTACTGCTAAATTATTGCCAACAGCCATCATGATAGTGGAAGTGGCAATAGCACTGAGGATCATGGCTTGGAAGAAACCGTTAGGAAAACTACTGCCAGTAAATGTGAGCCGGTAGGTAAGCGCAATCGAGGAACTCAAAACCAGCGCCAATAGCACCGAATAGATCGCCACTTCAAAGGAAGGAAATTGATAGTAGCCTGTCCCCTCGACTAATTTTTCGAGCATATGTTCCGGTTTTGTTTTACATTAAATTCACCTAAAGGTAATCCACGGCGGTCAAAGGGAAAGTGGGTCATTTGTCCCCAGAAGTCGGGGATCCGTTCTTTTGTACCAATTTTTTGCCTTCCATTTTTACCAGTACTTTGTATTTGTCCACTTCCAGGCAAAATGCGATATCCTTGGTCACACCGAAGGAAGCTAACCTTTGGGCGTGCGAAGAACTTTTTCCTGCGGCGAGTAGGTCATGACGATGTTGCTCGTACGTACTGAGTGCCAGGTGGGCTCCGTCATTGATGAGGCTAATATCGTTTTCGTTTAGCTGGTCGATCAGGGCGCCGGCAAACAATGTATCCTCGAGGTTGGGAGTGCCTTTCCACCCCGCGCAATGGATCACCACGTCGCGGGCCTGTTGCTGGAGATAAGTTGCAAGTACGCTAAGGTTTAGGAATGACCCGATCAATACTTCGTGGGCATCATCGGATTTGCTGATTGCCAATGTGCCATTGGTAGTTGTAACGGCGACATCTTTGCCTTTCACCGTTTCGCTCAGGTACTCGAAAGGGGAGTTGCCAATGTCAAATTCAGCAATTTTTTCACCGCCACGCTCCCCGGCCATAATCATGCCTTGCTTTCCCATTGCCAGGCATTCCGCCACGGTTGCTACGGGATAGATCGCATTCACATCGTTGGCCAGGCCGGTGATCATACAGGATGTGGCCCGAAAAATATCGACTACCACCGCTATTTTATTGCTCAACTCATGCTGTTCGATGAGATTAGGAGTTAAACAAACTTCTACTCTCATGAGGGCTTATAGAAGGGAGGTCGACTCACCACAGCCTTTAGTGACTTATTTCTGACGGTAATAAAGACCTCTGTACCTTGCTTGTGGAAGCCCTGTTTCACATAACCCATGGCCACCCCGATGTTTAAACAAGGGGACATAGTTCCTGAGGTGACAGTTCCAAGGTGGTTGCCGTCACCATCTTGAATATCATACCCCTGTCTGGGGATCCCTTTGTCGATCATTTTCAGTCCAACGAGCCTGCGACTAACCCCTTCCTCTTTCTGTTTTTTAAGTGCTTCGGCATTTACGAAATCCTTTGTGAATTTGGTGATCCACCCTAGCCCGGCTTCAAGCGGCGAGGTTTGGTCATCAATATCGTTGCCGTAAAGACAGTAGCCCATTTCGAGCCTCAGGGTGTCTCTGGCGCCAAGCCCCACAGGAAGAAGTCCCTCCGGTTCACCTGCATCCATTATTTTTTTCCAAAGAGCAGCGGCATGCTCGCTTTGCACATAGAGTTCAAATCCTCCGGCGCCTGTATAACCTGTACCTGATATGATCACATCATCAACTCCCCCGATGGCGCCCTTGGTGAAATGATAGAACTTGATTGCTTGCAGATCGACTGTAGTTATTTTTTGCAATACGTCCGCGGCCTTCGGTCCCTGCACGGCGAAAAGACAGTAATCATCGCTCACGTTAGTGAGCTCGGCGTTCATGCTATTTTGCGAACTGATCCAGTCCCAATCCTTTTCGATGTTAGAAGCATTTACTACCAGCATATAATCGTCTTCCGCAAATCGATAAACGATCAGGTCGTCTACAATTCCACCCTGATCATTTGGCAGGCAAGAGTATTGCGCCTGACCATCGATCAAGGTACTGGCGTCGTTGCTGGTGACCTTCTGAATCAATTGAAGGGCATGAGGACCTTTCACGAGAAACTCTCCCATATGAGACACATCAAACATACCTGCTCCTTGTCTCACAGCCATGTGTTCCTCTTTATCTGAACTATAGCGAACTGGCATTTCGAAACCGGCAAAGGGTACAATCTTGGCACCTAGGGCCACATGGATCTCATGTAGAGGGATTTTCTTCATCTTTTCGGGTTTGTGTTTAGCCTGCAAAAGTAGAAAAGGATTCGATGCTGCGTAATATCGACTTCAAAAACGGACCATAAATTCCGCTGAAATTTGGTTGATGTTTAGATTGAATCGAGAATTGAACCCTTCATTTCCCCCCAGTCTCGTGGATATTCTGGTGGCACCCAAATTAAGGATAACCATATCTCCAATGGGAAGAGAGAAACCTACGTTAGCAGCCAATTGAAGGCCGTCACCTCCCCGAATGTCATAATATCCCGCCTCGGGTTCTATATACGCATAGACTGGAAATGACGCTTCGATCGGGATATGATGTCTGAACCAAATGCTCAAAAGAGAGAGGGTAGTCAAATCTGAACCATACGAAATTTGTGTCCGAACACCAACCAACTGTGTCGGGTTCAGAACCAACCCTAGACTGGGGCTGACGATTCCAAAGTCTTCATTGACCAGGACGGAGCCTGCTGCCACCACCTTTTTGTCGTCAAATTGTGCCGAGGAAAGGAAGGCATAAAACAGCATGCTGAAGGTTAGGAAATGTTTCATAAGAAGTGTTTCCCATGTTCTCAGCAAACTTTGAACCAAACCATGGAGATTTAATCAAATATCCAGGCGGATACCGACAGGGCAGTGGTCGGATCCCAGGTATTGGTTGTAGATCTCGCTTTCTTTGACCTGTTCATTAATTTTTGTGCTGGCTAGAAAATAGTCAATGCGCCAACCCACATTGCGCGCTCTGGCGTTGTACTTATAATTCCACCAGGAGTATTTTATCTCTTCCGGATAAAACGTTCTAAATGTATCAATGTACCCGGCATTCAGCAGGTTGTCGATTCCGTCGATTTCCTGTTGTGTGTAGCCAGACGTTTTGTTGTAGTTGGGTTTCGGTCGTGCCAGGTCGATCTCAGTATGGGCAACATTGAGGTCGCCACAAATGATAACAGGTTTCTTCGCTTCCAGACCAAGGATGAATTTCCTAAATGCCTGGTCCCATTCCTGCCGGTAGTTCAGTCTTTTCATACCTTCTCCGGAATTGGGAGTATAAACTGTCACCAGGAAGAATTTTGAAAACTCGGCCGCAATGACGCGACCTTCCTGATCATGAGCCTCAATGCCTAGATCATAGGTAACCTCTTCAGGCTTCTCTTTGGCCAGTATCGCCGTTCCGGAATAGCCCTTTCGTGCCTTGGATGAATTGACGTAAATATGGTAGCCGTCTAACAATTGGAGGGCACTCCTGACCTCTTCGGGTTGTCCTTTTGTTTCTTGCAGGCATAAAGCATCAGGATTCATGTCCCTGACGTCCTTGATAAAATCTTTCTTAACTATAGCGCGAATACCGTTGACGTTCCAGGATACAAGGTGCAATTGGGACATTAGGGGAGTTTATTTAGATTATCTATTCAGAGATTGCTGCCAATTCCAGGAAGATGTAAGCATATCTTCAAGGCTCAATTTTGCTTGCCAGCTCAGTTCATCGTTGGCATAACTGGTGTCGGCGTAGATTTGAACAACATCACCGTCGCGCCGACCGACGATTTCATAGTTAAGATTGACATTGTTGACCCGTTGGAAGGTCTTTACTACTTCTAATACTGAAAATCCCCGTCCGGTGCCAAGGTTGAAGAACTCGAAGTTTTTTTTCTGTTTTTTTTCGAGCTGCCTTTTCAAAGCAATGACATGAGCCTTAGCAAGATCGATTACATGGATGTAATCTCGAATTGCTGAGCCATCGGGTGTTTCGTAATCTGCCCCAAAAACTTTAAGCTTATCACGCAGGCCGGCGGCCGTTTGGGTTATGAAAGGAATTAGATTGGAGGGGACTCCACGGGGAAGTTCCCCGATCAGGGCACTCTTATGAGCACCTACTGGGTTAAAATACCGCAGCGCAATGGCTTGAAAACCAGTTAGCGCATGGCAAGTATCTTTCAAAATCACCTCGCCTACCTGCTTCGTGTAGCCGTAAGGAGACTCGGCAGGCTGAAAAGGAGTTGATTCTGTCACCGGTAGCTTTTCTGGCTGGCCATAAACGGTACAAGAGGAAGAGAAGACAATGTTGTTGACTTTTCTCAAGGCCATCTCTTCTAACAGGTTGAGTAGCGAATCGATATTGACTCGATAGTAAAGTAGCGGATTCTCTACAGATTCACCGACGGCTTTTTTTGCTGCAAAGTGCACTACCCCGTCAATGTCCGGATGCTTTTGGAACAGGGCTTCCACATTGCCTCTGTCTACCAAATCCATTAATTCGAAATGCGGCCTTACCCCAGTGATTTTTTCAATCCCATCTATTACCGAGGCTTCGGAATTAGAAAGGTCATCGACGATGACTACTTCGTATCCTTGTTCAATGAGTTCGACAACTGTGTGAGAACCAATGTACCCTGCTCCTCCTGTAACTAATATTTTACTCATGCTATCACCATAGTTTTTTAGGATATTTCTGTTCCTCACTAAATTCTTTGAGCCGTTCGGTAACAAATGGTCGGTCTTCCTGATAGGTAACTCCCAACCATTGTTCCGGTGACTTCAGGACTGGCACCTTTTGTTTTCTAGCGATCTCGTCAAGGACTTGCGGTATGTAGAACTCAGACTTCAATTCGTTTCCCCGCTCTTTGAAAAAACTTAAAAATTGGTTTTTCATCAAATCAAAGGCTGGGGGAGTGAATCCCATGAGATTCATAGACACGGTCTGATCATCCTTCAGGGCAACTTTCTCCGCTGCATCCTCATAATAGATTCGCCCATCTCCTTTTCGAGATATATCCGTCCGTTCGATTATACTGAGCAAATTCTCTTGCTCGTCCACTTCACATACACCGCGAGAAACGGTCCCAAAATCTGAAAGGGTTTTTTCAAGGGAAAATCCAACGAGTACTGCATCCAGAACATCCGGGTCAAGATTGGCCAAATGGCTAGCAGTAATTTCAAAGGACCTTGCTCCGTAAAAATCATCTGCATTTATAACAGCAAACGGCTCTTTGACTTTGGTGGCTGCCATGAGTACCGCATGACCTGTGCCCCATGGTTTGGCACGGTCCGCCGGCACTGTCAAGCCCTCCGGCAGGTTGTCCAATTCCTGGAAAACGTAATCTACCTCGACTTTTTGCGCGTATTTGTCAAAGTAAATTTTTTGGAAGTCATCCAGTAAGTTTTTCCGAATGACAAATATGATCTTGCCGAAACCGGCTTTCAACGCGTCGTATACCGAGTAATCTATAATGGTCTCTCCGGAGGGGCCAAAAGAATCTAATTGCTTTAGTCCGCCGTATCTGGAACCCATGCCCGCGGCTAGGACGATTAGTGTAGGTTTCATTGATGTCTGCCTCTGTTTTTGCAAATTCAGCCGCAAACATACACACCCTTAAAAGTCTAACCGCGAATGATCGGGTTCTTTTACCGCAAGAGTTGAAAGAAACTACGCGAGCGCTGTTCGAAGGCGTTCTAACAACGCTTTAGTTTGGCGGATACCCTCGTCTTCACTAAGCTCTTGCCCTTCATACTCAATGCCGATAAAACCACTATACCCAGCGCTTTTTACAATGCCGAGCATTTTAGAATAGTCAGTATTTACCTCATCACCGGCCTCATTGAAGGTGTGGGATTTCGCACTAACCCCCTTAGCGTAAGGCATGAGTTCTTCAACACCGATATATCTGTCATATTCATTCGTGCACCCGTCTTCACCTCGCTCAATACAGAAATTACCAAAGTCCGGCAGCGTACCGCAGTTCGGGAGGTTAACCTGGTCCATGACACTTTTGAGCCACTTGCCGTCACTGGAATAGCCGCCATGATTTTCGACAATTACATTAATTTGACTTTGGGCTGCGTACTCGGATAATCTACCCAGTCCGTCAACAGCTGCCGCCTTCACCTCTTCAGCGGTCCCATTTCCTGCGGCGTTCACCCGGATAGAGTGACATCCTAGGGTTTTTGCAGCATTTACCCACTTATAGTGGTTTTCGACAGCAGTGATCCTTGCGGCTTCGTCCGCATCACCGAGGTTGCCTTCACCATCGCACATGATCAATTGTGTGGTTACCCCCACTTCGTTGCAACGATTCTTAAAGTCGTTCCAGTAAGCGTTGTTTTCACCTTTTGAGGCGTAAAAAGTGTTAACCAACTCGATTGCGTTTATGTCATATTGCTGCTTAGCAATATTTGGAAAATTATGAGGATCCAATTCTCCCTGCAAAAGTTTGTCCGGATCCTCTCGACGGAGACGTCTTATCTCATCCCAGCCGAGTTTCATGGCATCCCCTAGGAATGACTTGTGCAAGGACCATTGTGCGAGGGAAATATCGAAGGACCATGGTTCAGGTGCCTTTTCGGCTACTGCATCAGCGGTCTTGTTAGAATCTGCCGGTGAACAGGATGGCAGTATCGACGCAATTGGGGCAGCCAATGGAGCGGCCAACAGCCCTTTTCCGATGACCTGAATAGCCTCTCTTCTCTTTTTATACATTGCCATTAGATTGATGATTTGTGAGACCTTTAATTTAGGCATCAAAAACTGAAAAAGCGTAAATTGGACGTTTAACCTACCAAAATTGGATACTTAACCCTTCACAATGAAGATCCTCCCTGCTCTCCTATTCTTATTTCCTTTTTTTGGTGCGGTAAGTGGACCTATTGACACACTCGATGCAGCCATCGCCAGTAGGGAGATATCGATCAGCACCGTCGATTGGCTGAATGATGTCATCGATCCATTGAAAAAAACCGACCCTGAGGCCTTGCAATACTATGCGTTACTCGCGCGAGATTTAGCTAGGGATTTGAACTACAAAAGAGGAGAGGCTACCGCCTTAAGTCTGGTTGGCATCGCTTTTTGGCAAAGGGATGCTCATGAACAATCAATGGAATATTATTTCCAGGCACTGACATTGTTTCAGGAAGAGGGGGACAAATTGGGAGAGGGTCAGGTACTCACAAACATAGGAAATACCTACGACGAAATAGGCCGCACACAAGAAGCTAAGCGGTATGTGCAAAGGGCGATAGCCATATTCCAGGAAATCGACGACTTCAAGCGATTGTCCTGGGCCAGGCTCAACCTTGGGGTGATCCACTTCTATGAGGAGAAATACGATTCCTCATTGTTCTATTTTTCACGCGTGTTGGACTATAGACGAGCGCGCGGGGATACGTCCGGGATGGCCTTACTTCATTTAAATATTGCCAATGTCGTCGAAATGCAGGAAAACATGGCCGAGGCCGTTTCAAATTATAGAAACGCTTTGGCACTCATCAAGAAGGATGAGTTGATCATTAGTAACATCTATCTTGGATTGGGTAATGCATTGTTAAAAACTGGCGATGATCAAGGTCTAGCATACATTGACTCAGGGTTACAAGTTGCATTGGCCACCGACCAATTTGAAATGCAACGCCAGGCCTGGGGGTTTTACCGCGACTATTACCTGGCCCGATCGGAATATGCAAAGGCTTACGATTATCTGCTAAAAGAATACGAACAAGATCGGGAAATCCGGGGCAAACAAGTTCAGGAGGAGATTGAAATTATCAATCTCAAATACGAGGACGAGAAGAAGGCCCGCGAATTGGCACAATTGGAAGCTCAGAAAGACCGTCAAAATTTGATTTACACAATCATCATCATCAGTATCTTGTTTGTGTTGGTGGTGGCGGGATTGACCATCCTTTTGCAGCGCATTCGCATCCAGAATGCGGCCCTGAAAGAGCGGGGAATTAGAGGATCAGTTAGAGTCCAAAACCAAAGAACTCACTTCCTACGCGCTGAATTTCATTCAGAAAAATGAACTGCTCAATGAACTGACCGAAAAAGTCAGTGAGCTCCGGCCCGAAGCTGACGAGGCCACGAGAAAAGGACTTAACCAGCTGAATAATCTCATAGGAAGTAGTCTGCGAATAGATCAAGACTGGGAAAACTTTAAGCAGATGTTTGAAGAGTTGCATGAGGGGTTTTTCTATAAACTCAAGCAGCACTTTCCAGATTTAGGTAATGCGGAACTTAAGCTTTGTGCGCTGCTACGGTTAAATATGAATATGAAAGAATCCTCACGTGTGTTGGGAATTAGTTCTGATAGTGTGAAGACCGCCAGAAGTCGTTTACGAAAAAAATTAGGGTTGAATACTGAGGATAACCTGGTTGATTTTCTTATCAGCTTTGATCATGCTAATGCTTAGTATTCTGTAAATCAGCTTGTTATAAAATAGGTTTACCCTTTGTTTACCTGTTTTCTTTACTGGGATTACCAAGTGTCTACCACCTGGCGTGGGCCAGGTTCCAAGGGCAAAAGAGATTTGCTCATCGCAAACAAAATTCTTGCCGGAACCATGAATACCAATAACATAACGCTTGCACCTCGACTGAAGAGATTCCAAAAAATCTCCCTGCTTTATGAGCAGGCATCCAACAGTGTCAAGCAAACTTTACGAGTGATAAGAGATGGCGTCACAGTCAGAATTGCCAGACCGGAAGACGGTGTAGCCATCGAACGATTGCATCAAAAAGCCCTTCGGCAGCGGGGCCATGTTGCTCAAATGGAGTCACTCGCCGAACGCTTAAGTGGTCAACCATACATTGATTTTGTTTTGGCCAAGGCCTCGGAGGTGAAGGGAACTGTAAGCCTTACCTGGTCAGGTTCATTTGAAGGTAACAATGCACAAATACGAGATTTGTATGTGGAAAGTAGCGAACAGCACCCCACTGTGGTGTATCTCCTGTTGACCTTTTTGTTGCGGAAAGCCAATCACATGGGTTTTCTTGGGTGCGCAATCCGCAAGGATGAGCAGGCAAACTTCCCGCAGCAATATTTAGCAGAATTGGGCTTCAAGGAAGATCGTGACGATTGGTTGAGGCTTCAATTTTAGTCTGTTGGCAGTTCCACCAGTATGGGGCGGCTTTTGTATGAAGCCGCCCAATGCTAGCAGCTAGCGTGCTAATTGCGACCTGCAATGACGCCTCCGTCCACATCGAGGATAGTACCTGTAACCCAGGTGGACTTCTCCGAAAGCAAGAATAAGATGCTATCGGCCACATCCTGAGCAGTGCCGTTTCTACCGATAGGGTGAAATCCATGGAAACTTTGTAGTGCTTCTTGCGCTTGAGCCTCTCCTCCGAACACGCCATGGTAAACCGGGGTGTCTACCACGGCAGGGGAAACGGCATTCACGCGAATTTTGTAGTCTGCCAATTCCATGGCAAGGTGTTGTGTAAGAGAATGCAACCCCGCTTTTTGCATAGAGTATGCTGAGGAGGGAGTAGCCTTTACAGCCTGTTTTGCCCACATGGAACCCACATTGACGATGGATCCTCCTCCCGTCTCTTTCATTTTGCGAGCGGCTGCCTGTGTAATGAAGAAGAAGCCACGGTTCAGGTTCATATAGGAATCATAATCAGCTCTGGTATGGTCAAGGAAAGCTTTGGGGCCAAAAATACCTGAGGCATTGATGAGAAAATCTAGCTGAGCCAGACCCGCGATCTTCTCAATAAGTTGGTCCACTTGCGATTCGTTGGTGATATCAACTTTATGCTTGGTGAACCGATCGTCGGCGATCTTGTCTACACCTCTACCAACGATATGCACCTTGGCACCTGCTGTGGACAAAGATTGAGCTGTTGCCAGTCCGATTCCACTGGTCCCGCCGATGATGATTGCTGTTTTACTTGTAAAATGTTCCATAATTATTGATTTAAAATACAGACAGACAAGTCTGTCTGTTGGATTGAAAATTTTTTAATCGATTAGTACCTCGCATAAATTTCGCGCTGAAGCTATTGGCCAGTTTTGCTTGTGCAAATTGGATTCAGAGATAGCTCCTTCGTATAAAAGGTAAATTTGTTTTGCCAGACTTTCGGCTTTTGCCTTGTCCATATTTGGGTAGTTCGTTTTGGTCAATTCCTCTATAAGCTTTAGAAAGAGTCTTTTTTGGAGTTGAACCTCATCACGGATGATGGCGTCTTTCTGGGGAATTTCTGACACTGTATTGATACACCAGCAACCATTAAAATAGTCAGTATTAAAAAAGTCGTTGAGGAAATCAAAAAGTGCCAGTAGCTGTTGCCGTCCCGGAGGTTTGGTCGTGGCATAATCGTTGATATCTGTCAGGAATTTTTCGTTCTTGTCCTGGAGGTATGCCACACAGATCTCACTTTTCGTTGTGAAGTGGTTGTACAAGGTAGCTTTGGCAATACCTGCCTCTTTTATGATTTCATTGATACCCGTAAGGTTGTACCCCTTTTGATAAAACAATTCGGAGGCAGTCTCCACAATCTTATCTCTGACTAATGACTGTTTCATGTGTTTGTTAGATATCAAACAGACAAGTCTGTCTGTTAGTTCGGCTGTGTCCATTTTTTTCTTCAAATTGCTTTGAGGAAAGAAAGTTGAAGCTATGAAAGGTAGTAATCTCCGGGTTAGGGAGCTGTGTATTTTGGTTATCGGCTGTACCTTGTTAGTCCATTGCAACTCGCCAATTAAACACGAATGTATGAGCCATCCTGGACAGGCTGAACTAGAGAATTTAAATAAAACCGTAAAGCAGCTTTTTGCGGCCATCAGCTTTGAAGCAGGTAGCGAACCGAATATGCCAGCCATTCGAAATCTATTTATTGGGGAGGGACTCTTAATCAACTACAATGAAGAGGAACCTCAGGTTTTTGGCGTTGCAGCATTTATTGAACATTTTCATGGCCTGTTTCAGCAGGGGATAATCACTAGTCTGGAAGATCGTGAGGTCCATCACAAAACGAAAATTTATGACAGAGTGGCCCATCGCTACAGCTTTTATGAGGCCAGGACGCATCCCGAAGCCGATCCATTTGCAGTAGGGATCAACAGCATTCAATTTATACTGGTGGGGGATGAATGGAAAATCACGAGCATGGCCTGGAATGATGACGCCAGGGGGGACGGTTTTTTTTCACGAACCATGGCGTGCGTAGAATCTAATCAATGATATCATGACCAAGATAAGTTCCATTAACTGCTTGTTTTTGCTTCTTCTTGTCGGCGCGTGCGGTCAGAAAGCGCCGCGACAGCCTGTCGATGATCAGGGGGATTGGGTGCAATTGTTCAATGGTCAGGATCTCCGTGGTTGGCACATGGACGTCCCGGCAATGGATCCCGATACCGGAGCCATTAGCCCGTTTGTTGTTAGGTCCGGTCAGCTGATAAGCCTGGGTGAGCCTCGTGGCCACCTGATCAGCGATGCCATTTTTGAAAACTACCGATTAGAAGCGAAGTACCGCTTCACGGGAGAACCGGGCAATTGCGGCATATTGGTCCATGCCTCCAAACCTCGGGCACTTTATGATATGTTCCCAAAGTCTATTGAGGTCCAGATGATGCATGAAAATGCTGGAGATTTTTGGTGCATTGTGGAAAATATTGAGGTACCGAATATGGTCGAGCGTAGAGGCCCTGAAGAGGAGTGGGGCATCACCGAGGGTATGAAAAGGAGAATCTTGAATTTGACGGATGGCACAGAGAACCGCCTCGGTGAATGGAATGATATGGCGATTGAATGCCTCGGAAATGCCGTAAAGGTTTGGGTCAACGGCGAATTGGTTAACCATGGCTTCAATTCCACAGCTAGCGCAGGCCAAATCGCTGTACAAGCTGAAGGATCGGAAGTAGCATTTTCACACCTGAGGTTAAGAAAGATCGACCAATTCAGTGATTGACCTCATAAAATGGTGATGGATCAATAGCGCACTTTTAAGGTATTAATCCGCCCGCTGTTCCCGCCGGACGAATAAGTGCATCGATATGCTTTTGTCACCTCTGACTTCCAGTGGTAAAGATTCGAGGCGCTTTTCTATCAATTCCTCGTTATCTTTTAGGTCTCAAATAAGGTCAAAACTCATGTTACGAAACTACTTTCTTACTGCCTTGCGTCATTTGAAAAGGCAACCTGGATATACTGCGTTAAATATCCTTGGGCTGACGCTCGGAGTTACCTCTAGTCTCTTAATTCTTCTTTATCTGGCTTTTGAAACGGGTTTTGACACCCATCATGTGCATGCTGATCAGGTCTACCGCATTTCCTCCAGAATCTCTGAGCCCGATGATGCTTTCAATTGGGCTGTAACACAAATGCCGCTGGGGAAAACAGTGAAAGAGACATTCGCCGAGGTGGACCAATATGTCCGATTTATAGGTTCGGGCAGGACGCGATTCCGCAAAGGAGAACAGAGCTACCAAATTGAGGATGTATACCTGGTAGACTCTACTGTCTTTGAGGTTTTTACCTATGAATTTATCGCCGGAGATCCGCAGACGGCTTTGGCAGCGCCCAACTCCATCGTCTTAAGCGAATCTGAAGCTCAGAAGATTTTCAAAGGGGCAAATCCCATGGGGGAAATTCTTGAAACTGATTCCAGATCCTACGAGATAACTGGCATCTTCAGGGATCAACCCGCTACCACACATATTGTGGCCAGGGCACTTTGCTCAGCCAGTTCAGCGCAGGGATTCTACAATTCTCAAAATTGGGGCGGCTTCAACATATTCACCTATGTGAAATTGAACCCGGGAACAGACCCACAGGTGGTAGAGGATAAATTGAATAAAGAAATTATGGACCGTTATGTACGAGTCATATTTGATCAATTCGATGTAAGTGTGGTGTATGAATTGCTGAATATTAAGGATATACATCTGTACTCGGACTTTGAGGGGGAGCCTGTGTCCACTGGAAGCATTGAGTATATCTACATTTTCACCGCTGTAGGACTTTTTATAGTTCTGATCGCCTGTATCAATTACATGAACTTAGCCACCGCACGGTCTACCAGAAGATCACTTGAGGTTGGTATTAGGAAGGTCATGGGAGCCCACCGGCCCACGTTGATCCGCCAGTTCATCGTAGAAAGTGTATTGATTTCGTTCATTAGCTTCCTCTTAAGTATCATCTTGCTTTTGATCGCCGTGCCCCTTATCAATAATTCATTGGGCCTGACGCTTGATATCTATCAACTGGTTTCGGTCAAGGTTTTGTTGGCCATCGCCAGTATCCTGATCATAACCGGGTTTTTAAGTGGCTCGTACCCTGCGCTCTATCTTTCAGGATATTCGCCCATCCAGGCCATCCGTGGGGGAGCGGGTAGCAAGGGTGGTAACAAGTGGCTGCGTCGTGGACTCGTTGGACTTCAATTTGCCATTTCCATATTCATGCTCATAAGCACACTTGTTATTTACGATCAGATGCAATATGTCCAGAGCAAAGACCTGGGCTTTGACAAAGAGCAGGTGGTGTTTTTCCTGATGCGTGGTAACAGTTCTGAAAAATGGCCGGTGTTAAGGAATCGATTACTTGAAAACCCTAATATCGTGGAAGCTGGGACTGCTACCACCATACCAGGCAATGGCTACTCAAAAAACCTTATTCCCGTCGAGACAAAGGAGGGCCCCATGAGCAATTATGGCGTTAATCTTTTCAATGTGGATTTTGAATACTTCTCGTCATTGGGTGTAGATATTGTTCAGGGCCGAGATTTTTCCATGGAATTTTCTACCGACACGGCTACAGCGGTCATCGTCAATGAGGCCATGGTTAGAAGGTTGGGCTGGGAAGATGCGATTGGTAAAAAATTTCAAATAGCCCGGGACAGCACCGTATTTCATCGGGTCATCGGCGTGGCGAAAGACTTCCATCACTTGTCGCTTTACGACCCCATCGAACCACTCCTTTTTGTTCCTAATTTGGGACAATCGCTGGGCCCTGGTAAGAGTTTCAAATAATTATTCCGGGGCTATCGCCCACATTGAAGAAAGTTGGCAAGAGATCTTCCCAAATCGCCCGTTGGAGCATGAGTTCCTGGATCAGAATTTTGCAGATTCCTATGAAGATGATCAGGTCAGAGGTAACCTGTTTTTGGGTTTCTCGGGGCTGATGATTGTGATAGCGGCATTGGGCCTGCTGGGCTTGGCTTCCTTTACAGCTGAGCAGCGAAGCAAGGAAATTAGCATCCGGAAGGTACTAGGCGCGTCAGTCAGCGGGCTTATCTCCTTACTAGTGAGAGAATTTGTCTGGCTCGTAGTTTTCGGTGCCATACCCGCCTTTGGTCTGGCTTACATGTTTGCCCAGGATTGGCTTAAAAATTTCGAGTTTCATGTGGAAGTGCGGATCGTCCTTTTTATTCTCGTGACCTTGATCATTCTATTGGTGACCATGCTCACCACCGGATTCCACGCATTCCGAGCAGCTCAGGCCAACCCCTCTCAGAATCTCAGGAATGATTAAACCACTGACCCATTGTTTTCATGCTTTGACGTGAATTTCTGGTGCCTTTGGCTAAAATGTAACCCTATGTCTTTTGTACAGTTAACCCATACAGGTCAAATAACTCAGTATCATGATTAAAAACTACTTCCTAACCTCTTTTCGACGACTCCTCAAGCAACGATTTTTCACGTTCTTAAATGTATTGGGGCTGGCCATCGGACTGGCTGCCTTCTGGCTCATTCAGCACTATGTTACCTACGAAAAAAGCTATGAAGCCTTCATGGAAAATGGCAACGACATTTACAGGGTGCAACTGGATGTCTACCGCAATAGCGAACTTGTATACAAGAGTTCTGAAAACTATGCTGGTGTAGGAGAAGCGATGAAAACTACCTATCCGGAGGTGCTGGAGTATGCGCGTTTGTACAATATGGGTTCAAAAAACAATGTGATCATTACCTGGGAGGATGGTCCAAACGGCCCGGTAGTTTTTAAACAGACAAAATTCCTTTACGCCGACGCACCCATTTTGAGCTTGTTTTCTTACAAGATGGTACGAGGAGATCGGGACGAGGCGTTAAAAGACCCTTTTACCATAGTTATCTCTGAAACCATGGCGAAAAACTACTTTGGTGATGAGGATCCCATGGGTAAAATGCTCCGATTGGAAGATGATGATTTCAATGATGAGCCTTGCATCGTCACTGGCGTTTTTCGTGACACTCCCACCAACACCCACTTGAAGTTTGATGTTCTCATCTCGTTTCCGACAATCTATGGCCGCTATGATGGAGCGCTTGAGCGCTATAAAACCGGCTGGGGAAGGAAGGATTATTATACCTATGTACAACTGCAAAAAGATGCGGATCCCAAGGCGCTGGAACGAAAATTACCTGATTTGGTGTCTCAATTCAAACCGGAACTTGCTGACAGGAATGGCCGGGATGTTTTATTGTTACAACCGGTAAAAGATATTCATCTCTATTCCCGCCTCACGGATGAGGCTGAAATAAATGGCAATGGACAAGCCGTAGGTTACCTGGCTATCATTGCCTGGTTCATCATATCTATTGCCTGCATCAATTATGTGAACTTAAGTACGGCCAAGTCGGTGGAGAGGGCCCGGGAAGTAGGATTGAGAAAAGTGGTAGGCTCTCAGCGGCCACAGTTAATTGCCCACTTTTTGGTGGAATCATCATTGGTCTTCCTGTTCGCTATTCTTGCCGGATTTATGCTCGTAGCTGTGATCACCCCTCTTTTTAATAATATTGGAGGTACGCCCGCATCGTACATGATCTGGGATCAAACATGGTTTTGGCTAAGTGCCTTCGTGTTCTGGATCGGTGGTTCTTTTGTCACAGGAATCTATCCGGCATTTGTCCTTTCATCCTTCAAACCTGTGGAGGTACTTAAGGGTCAGTTTAAAGGTAAAAGTGAAGGTGTTTTCCTTCGCAAAGCGTTGGTTGTATTGCAGTTTGCTACTTCCGTTATGCTCATAATCGGCACCTTGATTGTCTATGAACAAATGGTTTTTATGCAAAGTCAGGATCTCGGGTATACCACAGAACAGATTATGGTAGTGCAGCGTCCATCCACCAGGGATACTTCAAATGTGCAGGCAAGAAACGATTATTTGTCATTTCGAAATGGTTTGGAGGATCAGCCCACGATCAGTGGAGTAGCAGGGTCTGGAATGCTCCCTGGCAAGAAGCTGAGGTTTAAGACCGCTATTCGGCAATTGGATCAGGATCCATCTATGGGCACAAGCTTTGCTTTCAGTTCTATGGATTACGAATTGTTCGATCTCCTGGAAATGGAAATGCTTGCAGGTAGGAATTTTTCCCGCGAGTTTACGAATGATCCTGATACGGCCATCATTATCAATGAATACGGAGCAAGGGCACTCGGATATGCTTCAGCGGAGGAGGCTGTAGGCAACTATGTTTCGATAGATCGCTTCAGGTGGAAACCAAGAATTGTCGGTGTGCTGAAGAACATTCACAACGAAACGCTTCAGGAATCGATGCAGCCTTTGGTCTTTGCGCTTCAACAGTACAACCACGAGTACATGATGGTGAAGGTCAATACCAGTGACATAGAGAATACCCTGGAAGCTGTAGAGGTGCAATGGAATAGCAGTTATGAAGGGAATCCATTCGAATTTTTCTTTTTGGATAGCTATTTTGATAGTTATTACCAATCTGAGAGAAGCTTTCAAAAGCTTTTTCTGGTCTTCACTGTACTGGCGATCGTAATAGGCTGCCTGGGTTTATTTGGACTGTCCTCATACACGGCGGTACAAAAGACCAAGGAAATCGGGATACGAAAGGTACTTGGCTCGTCTACCGCCGGCGTGATCCAGCTGATGTTCAAAGATTTTCTTGTGCTTATCGGTGTGGCCAACTTACTGGCGTGGCCAATATCCTGGTATTTCCTCCAAGGTTGGCTTGAAAATTATCCCTATCATATTTCAATTAACTTCTTGTCATTTGTGGGTGCGACGGTTCTTGTTTTGATCATTGCTTTTCTAACCTTAAGCTATCATACGTTTAAAACTGCAAGACTGGATCCTGCCAAGACACTGAAATACGAATAGGCGCTTTTGGGTACATTGGCCGAGCTGATGTGGTAGGGCGGTCAGAAATGGCCTTTGACCCTCCTCATCATGTAAATTTGCTTGGTAAACAGGGCAATTGTTCCATAATGGGGAGTCTCCTATTCCTCCGATGGGTTGAAATTTTTGTTTTCCTGCTATTTTGAGAAACTTTATTTAAACCATTGTAGATAAAGCCATGAAGAGGAGAAGGGCGATTCAGAATTTGGCGGTGCTCTCATCCAGCATTTTGCTGTTGCCAGGATGTGAAGTCGGAGCGGCGCCACCAGTCTATTCCAACATTCCACTAGAGGAAGAAGACAGAGCTTTTATCAATAGAATAATCAGTGCGATTTTGCCGCAGGGTAAATATCCTGTAGAAACCCCGGAGACTACACCACACTTTGTATTGACGATGGTGAACGACTGCTATACTCCAAAGGAGGTTGCTAATTATATACGGGGCATGCGCCTCTTTCAGCAATACATCAAGGACGATTACCAGGTAGCTTTTGACGAGTTGAACGATGACCAATATGTGCTGCTTTTTACCGAAATCACACATTCACCGATTTTTCCAAAAACCATGAAATATTTTATGTCTACCACGAAATCCCTGACGGTACGGCACTACACTTCCTCTGAATATTTCCTGAAGTCGAAAATGGATTTTGAGTTTGCTCCGGCCAGGTATCTTGGTCACGAAATTAGAGAAGAAAAAACCGTTTAATATGGCTCAGTCTACAGATCATCATTTCGATACGATTGTCATCGGCGCGGGTATGACCGGCGGTTGGGCGGCCAAGGAGTTTTGTGAAAACGGTAAGAAGACCCTGTTACTTGAAAGAGGTCGAAACGTCGAACACATTAAGGATTACCCCACCACCAACCTACAGCCCTGGGATTTCAAACACCGACGGCAATTGTCGCACCAGGATAGATCGGAAAACCCTATTGCCAGCAGGTGCTATGCATTCCGGGAAGATACAACACACTTTTTCCCCAAGGATGACCATCATCCCTACATCCAGGAAAAGCCATTTGATTGGCTAAGGGGATATCAGGTAGGAGGAAAATCCATCATGTGGGCCCGGCAGGTTCAACGCTGGAGTGATTTTGATTTTGAAGGTCCGGCGCGGGACGGTTTTGCGGTTGATTGGCCCATCAGATATAAAGATTTGGAGGAATGGTATACCTATGTCGAGCGATTTGTTGGTGTAGCAGGGAATCGCGATGGGCTAGATGTTTTGCCAGATGGTGACTTTCTACGGCCATGGGAAATGAATTGGGTAGAAGAACATTTTCAGCAGGCAGTCAAAGACAACTACAAAGGTCGCCATGTCATTTTCTCAAGATGCGCACACCTAACCGAGTCCAAACCTATTTTCCAGGAACAAGGGAGGGGTCTCTGTGTCAATAGAGCGATTTGTGAAAGGGGTTGCCCATACGGAGGTTATTTCAATGCCAATTCGACGTTGATCCCATGGGCTTTGAAAACAGGCAATCTCACCTTGCGCCCACACTCAGTGGTGCATTCCATTATTTATGACGACAAGTTGCAGAAGGCGACAGGCGTGCGAGTTATTGATGCCAACACAAAAGAAACAACCGAATATTTTGCGGAGGTTATATTCTTAAATGCAGCAACATTAAACTCCAATCTTATTCTACTGAATTCCACCTCAGACCGATTTCCTGACGGTTTGGGTAATGACAGTGGACTGTTAGGTAAGTACATCGGGTTTCACAATTACCGCGGCAATGTATGGGGCACATTTGAGGGTAAACCAGACTGGACGACAGAAGGTCGTAGACCTACTGGCTGTTACCTGCCCAGGTTTCGAAATGTCTACCGCCAAGAAACTGATTTTCTTCGGGGTTATGCTGCAGGTTTTGGTGCGTCGCCGGCAAGACCCGTGAATAGCGACGGGTTTGGTGCCACCTTGTTAGAAAATTTAAATGAAACCAGCGAAAATGGCATTTGGCATGTTCATTCCCACATGATGGGGGAAACCATACCTAAGGAAACTAACGGGGTGACGCTTAGCGAAGACCAACAAGACCAGTGGGGCATTCCATTGTTGAAGATCGATATCGATTATGACAACAATGACGAAAAGATGCTTGCGGACTATTTCGAACAATTCAGCGAAATGTTTGAAAAGGCGGGTTTTAAGGACATAGGCTCCAGGGACAATGGCCGTAATCCTGGCAACGATATCCACGAAATGGGTGGCGTGCGCATGGGCAAGGACCCAAAAACGTCTTTACTTGATAAATGGAACAGACTTCACCATTGCAAAAATGTTTATGTGACAGATGGCGCTTGTATGCCTAGTATGTCTACGCAGAACCCGTCGCTCACTTTTATGGCGTTGACGGCCAGGGCAGCGAACTATGCCCTTCGGAACTGGGGCAAAAACTCCTGACAGTTAGTGCCAGCATTGCCCGTATAGAACAGCGCTTGTAACAAAGAGAGGTACGGTACGTCTTACAGCAAACCTGACTGTTCGATGAAAGATCTCCTCCGTTTCTGGGATAGGGTTCCGGCCATCCTAAGGGCAATTATTTGTTTTTTAATCGTGGGGTACGCGGGCTTGCTGCCCACCAATTATCTATTCGATCTCAACGACCGTCTTCTGGTTGATTATCCCTGGTCGGCTTTGGCGGTGATTTTGTTTTTTGTCTGTTACGTTGCTTATTTGGCCGGATGGGGCTGGCCGGAAGCAACCTCTCTGGCCCGGAAGGAAGCTATGTCCTGGCACCGTTTGACGCGTGTCCAGTGGCTCCCCGCTTTATGTTGTATGTTGGCAGCCTTCATTTTTGTTCCAGCCAGTGCGGCCGTCAGCTTTAGGTTTATTGAGATTTCGCCCGGGATACTGGATAGAAGCGGAGAAATAGCTGGTATGCCCTTTTGGGTAGCACTAAGCTTTATCACAGCCCTTTCCGTATCTGCAGGAATATGGGAAGAAGTTGCATTTCGGGGCTATCTTCAAAACATCGTCGCACGGCGGCATGGGATTTATTTGGCCATAGGGCTAAGTGCGTCTATTTTTTGGCTTGCCCATTTCAACAGTGCAAGTGGACCGGTGCGGTTTGTGACCCTTTTTGTGGGAGCGCTGATGTTGAGTTGGCTGGCCTACGCAGCTAAATCCATTATTCCAGGAGTAATTGCGCATGTTACCAGTGATATTTTTACGGGATTACATACCCGCAAAATCATCAACCCCGATTACATGATAAAATATGAGCCAATCTGGAAAACTGGTCCGGACACACATTTCATAGCATGGACGGTTGTATTGATATTGTGCCTGATTGTGTTTGTTCCATCGGTGACCAGGCTGTATCGGATTACCTATCAGAAGTATTAATGGTAAGTGCTTCGACTATTGCCCGCCGACGGTTTTTTCTTTCTCAATCTGCTTTAGAATAGCATCGCGGTATTGCATGTTGGTCCGGAACTGTTTTTTGCGGAGCACCTCCAGGGTGTAAGCCGTGATAATGCCCCCCATCAACGCTATCCCAAATTCCGAGATCACGTCAAGGATCACCTGATTCACAAAGGGTCCTAGCAGGTCGCCGGCAAATACGGCAAGGGACCTTGCGCCGGCAATTATAATGATGGCCAGGATGAGGAAGTACGAAAGAAAACGCTTGTGAACAATCTCTTTGTCAATAATCAGATCCAGTTCCTCGGGTCGCTTCTTAAAGTAAGCCACTTCTTCCGGGGAAATTTGGTGATTTTCCGTGATGAGTTTGAAAAATATGTCTTCTTTCATGCGCAGAAGGTAATCAAAATCTTGATCAGTAATCCCGAACCAAGGACGACTTTTTCCCACCGCTTTATTAGTGAGGAGACACGATGGCAATCAGCGACTGGGGCAACTTGTTGGGGCTAAAACAAACCGATACTATTCTACCAACAGACGCCTGTTCAGGTAATTCGTGAAGGACCGAAGTTGATGGACTACAAACTTTCTAAAAGCCACAGAGGAAAGTATGCCGATTCCCAGCAGGTCAAAAACCATGTCCACCAAGTCGAATGTTCGTGAGGAAATGACCAGTTGAGAAAACTCTTCCACCATAGCAAAAGCAAAAACGATCACCGAACCAAGATGGAATGCGCGTACATGTATTTTGATGCGTTTAAATCCCATGGCCATGTTGAGCAAAAGCGCCAGTACTCCGAATAAGGAGAAGTGACCGATCTTATCTCCCAATGGTACTGCATGACCAATTTTGATGATGAAATTGTCATTCCTCAAATCGGCCTGAACGATTATCCAGGTGATGAATAAAAAGAATATCGCTGCAGGTACATACCTTGAAAAAACGACGTATATAGCCCGAAAGGCTTTTTGCCAGTCATCGTTGAAGTACTTCATATCTTTATTTCAGAGTGCCTTTGTTCAAAGTGCTTGAACTAAATCCCTTAATTCACGGCATACCGTTATCAAAGGTTTGAGCGAGTTGACTGAAACGGGCAATACAGGGTATGAACTAGACCTACGTGAGTCTCCGATATGAGATTGATGCTGAAATTGGGGACAACTGTCGGTGAGGGGAAGAAGTTACAGAAAATTACTTGCTCACTTTTTCAGGAAAATATAACTCCGCTGGACTCTGACTATCTTGTATGACCCTTTCAAGGACTGAAACCTCGCTCCCCGGGCCCACAGCCAGCAATTTAGGTCCCGTAGTGGGTAAACCGAAAAAAGGCCTGACATTTACCATGCCGCTGGGGGTGCGTTCGAAATAGGTATATTGTTCTTCGTTTCCGATCCTGGTGCATCCTTTTACACGCAAAATGCTCTCTGGCAGGGCCTTACAAATTTCGTAAACGCAATCGATATGCGGCAATTGGGGTAAGTCAGCCGAGCAGGAAGACCAGTGTGCTTTTAAGTGGTCCAATTTCTGGGCGTCATTTCCGGAAGGGGAAAGTCTGGGAAGAAGAGAAACGTCGATTTCCTCCATTGGTATTATTTCCGCCACTGGATTGAATCTTTGGATATCCCTTACAACAAATTCCTGTCTTTCAGTGGTGGTATCGTCCATATGAGTGAGGATGATCAAGGATGAGACCTGGATCTGATTTGCTTCCAGCTCGTTGTGTTCTCCCCGTCGTTGCCAATTTTTGACGTCCACCACCGAAACTTGAATGGGGGGTAAAAACCGATCATTGAGTCCTACACCCAGGAATCCCATCAATGAACAGGCATCGGAAGTGCCATTGGCCTCAATGAGTGTTATTCCATTGGTCCGTTCAGGGATGATGTTAATAAAAGATCTCAGCTCGTTGATCCCGCTACAACAAATACAGCTACCATTGAGGGGCATGACCTGCCGGGACTCGACCTGTTGCAAAAACTGTTGTGCGTCAAGACTTGCATTTTCATAGTCGTTGAGTATGACAAAAGGATTCCAGCCACGACCCAAGTAACAGGTCATCAAATGCTTCAGTAAGGTCGTTTTTCCAGCACCTAAAAAGCCAACAACTGTGATAATTGCTTCCATATACTTTAGAAAGAGTCCAATTTGGCTTAGCTCCTCGAAATCAAAGGCACTATCGCAGTTTATAGTAAAGCTCCGCCTCTTCAAAGATATAATTGCACTGATAAATATTGTTCTGGTTCAATTTTAGTCTTCCCATGCTGGTCACCACTTGATCCATTCGAAACCCTGGATGACCAGGCTTCGCTTTGAGCTCGACTATGGTTTCTGGTCCTCCACACCACAAAAGAAACAGACATAAACGCAACAATATTGCATTTACTAAAATAGGAAACTATACTTGCAACTTAGTTGCATTTATGAAGCCTGTAATAAAAAACCAGTTTGTGGGAATGCACTTGGATTTCATTGGATTCAGTGCCTCCGTACTTTGTGCCTTACATTGCGCCGCATTACCCTTTCTTCTTACACTTGCACCATTAGCTGGGCTACGTTTTTTGGATAACCCTTGGCTGGAATATGCCATTATTTTGTTAAGCTTTTTCATTGCTGCCAATGCGCTTACCCATGGTTACAGGAGACATCACAAGAAGCTAAACGCGCTCGTGGTTGCCATCGTGGGGTTTGTATTTATTGCTATTGGCCAACTCTCCACGTTAGCGTGGACGGAGCTCTTTTTTACCTCCAGTGGAGGGATTATAATCGCAGTTGCCCATTTAATAAATTGGAAATATATCAGACGTTCAGAGCTTGCCTTACGGGAAACATCGTCCCATCACCGATGAGTGTATCTAGCAAGCACATTTAGGGTTTTAGCAATACAGTACTTACAATAATGATCAGCTAAATCTTCTCCTAAAAGAGATAGTGATTCATGTGGTTTGGTTACTGGTCTGTTGTCATATGAAGAGCCTTATCACCGCTGAAGTGGTCGAAACACCTTCATGTGCTCTTCATTGGTCTCCAGGTAGGGTCCTTCGATCAGGTCGATGCAGTATGGAATAGCCGGGAAAACAGCTTCCAGGCATTCTTTGATCGATTTGGGTTTGCCGGGTAAATTCACAATCAATGAGCGTCCTCGGATTCCCGCAGTTTGTCGGGAAAGAATGGCTGTTGGTACATACTGCAGGCTAACATTGCGCATTTGCTCGCCGAATCCCGGGAGAAGTTTTTCACATACGGCAAGGGTTGCCTCGGGGGTCACATCTCGCTTGGCTGGTCCGGTTCCACCTGTGGTGACGATCAGGCAACACGATTCTTTATCAGCCATATTTTTTAACTCCTGTTCCAGTCGGGGTTGTTCATCTGGAATCACAGCGTAAACAGCTTCCCAGGTGCTAACCAACCATAAGTCCAGGAGTCTCCTAACCTCCTGTCCGGGTAGATCCTCGTATTCTCCGCGGCTGGCGCGATCCGATACGTTGATAATTCCAATCTTCACTTTTTCCAGGTTATTCGCCATTTTAGAATCACTATAAGCAACTAAGTTGCAAGTGTAGGTACCATTTTGCACATTCCTGAGGGTGTTGAACAAGAAAACTCACAGTGCCATGTGGGGATCAGTTCGCAGTACCCTTTTCTAACTAATATTTTTGATTTTGCCTGAGGCGAAAACTGCTGCTGACCAGACGACTTGGAGTAGGTTGATTCTGCAGCCTCATGAAAAGCACTCCAGGCCATAGGAGAAGCTTTATCGGGTCTAGGGTGGACCTTATTATCTTTATTGCTTCTAAGAGCCGTAAAAACAGTGATTTCTTTACGAATATCCATATTCCTTTTTAGCTGTTTGTTTCGATTGACCCCAGCGGAGAAAGAGCGCGTAATCACCATTCATCAGGTTCGTTTTTATGAAGATGCTTCCCGACAGTTAACCTTTCAGGAAGTGCTTGCTCGCCGAGAAGAACTCTTCAAATTCAAGGCTGACTATATTCCCACCGACTACAATACTGAAAATGCTTATTGGATAGAGTTGGATTTTTGCCTTGAAAATAAAGACCAGAAGTATCTGCTGGAGTTTTATGATCAGACTATTGATTCGCTTGAGATTCATTTAAAGCACCCGAATGACTCGTCATTCAGGCAATATCGATTTGGTGACCAATATCCTTTTGACAAGCGAAGTTTTAATCACAAGAACTTTGGTTTAACACTAGGAGAACATGGTCAGTACATCGGATATGTTCGGATTACAAGCAGGGAATATGCTGACATACGTTTCGCTATACGGACAATTGGTCGTTTCGTGGATTATGCCCTTTCGGAGTATTTTCTGTATGGCATATTCTATGGAATGATCCTCATCATTTCATTGTACAATATCTCCATCTATAGCGCCATCAGAGAGATCAAGTACTTGTACTACACTTTCTATATACTTTCCGTTGGCCTTTTCGCAATGTGTGTTGATGGTATCGCCTTTCAACTGCTGTGGCCCGGTGCTCCCGGATGGAACCAAATCGCACATGGCGTAGCACTATTCTCCATCATTTTCTGGTCGATCGTGTTTTCAAAGAAGTTCCTCAATCTCAAGGATCGGGCGCCCTGGATCAACCGCTTGTTGAACGTAGTACTCATTTTGCGAACGCTGGTATTTCTTTATGCCCTCGCTTTTGACCACACGCTTCTCAATGCACGCAATATCGAGATCATCCCTTTATCCTTGATTTTCGCGGGAAGCATCTACTCTTTTTACAAGAACTATAAGCCTGCTAGATTCTTCATTGTTGCCTATGGCTTTCTGTTCCTTGGTTTCATCATAAAGGCGCTTCTGATGATGGGAGTTATTCCCTTTCGTATGGTGTCCTATTCACGAGGACTCCAGATCATAAGCTACTACAGTTTACATATCTGTTTCGTCTTTGAGATGCTTTTCCTTTCTATTGCGCTGAGTGATCGCGTGAGGATCCTGAAGCAGAATAGAGATAGGGCGTACAAGAGAATACTGGCACAGCAGGACGAGCATATCAAATACAAGGACCGCTTGAATAGCGAACTGGAGCACCGGATCGCCGAACGCACCCGGGAGATCGCCGAAAAAAATGAGCAGTTACAGGATTACAATGAATTGCTCACACAGCAGAAAAAGGAGATTTCAGAGATCAATACATTACTCGATCTGGACAATTGGAAGCTTAGGAATAACCTGAAATCAATTCAGACAGAAAGGCTTCTCAATCGAACACTCTCCTTTCAAGAGTTTTGTGAAATATTCCCCGGCCGTGAGGAATGTTTGAGGTTTTTGTCTGAGCATAAATGGAAAACAGGCTTCAGTTGTAGAAAGTGTAGTAATACGAAATTTCTCGACGGTACCTCCCTTTTTTCAAGACGCTGCACGAAGTGCGGCTATAATGAAACACCAACGGCAGATTCTCTGTTTCACGCCCTTAAATTCCCGTTGCCAAAGGCTTTGTATATCCTTTACTTGACAATAAATGAGGACACTCGATCCGTCCAACATTTGTCAGAAGAAATGGACCTCAGAAAGAATACCGTTTGGTCCTTCAAAAAGAAAATACAAAATCATATCGAGCAAAACGGGAAAGTGGACTTACTCATCTTCGAAGACCTGGTAGTAACTCCAAGAATTTAGAGCAAAATTCCCGATTTGAAATTAAAAATGTGATTATTTCAATAATTGCACGAAAAAAAAAATCATGTTTTTATTGTGTGATTTGATGATGTAAAAATCTTTTATAGGCGATTTTATAGACTTTTTTGATTGTTTTTAATGCGATACAAATCGAATAAAATAATCTGATTTTTCGATGAATTTATTGTAATATTTTAATATCCTAATTTGGAATTTTGAATTTTAATGATTGAAATTCGTGAAGATGAATCGCGGTTTTCAGGCACGGAATTCAAATTTTCCTAAATGAATAAGGTTTCAATTACAAAATTTTTAATTCGCATTTCCATTGGGAGTTTGCTGCTACTCACCGGTATCCATTCGCTAAGCGCGCAAACGGAAATAAGAGGTCAGATCAGGTCCCAGGAAGATGGTTTAGGCCTGCCAGGGGCCACGGTTATCATTAAAGGAACTTCGGTAGGTACGGTAACCGATATCGATGGCAATTTCGTGTTGAGTGGTGTGGCGGAAGGGAATGTGCTCGTTGCCTCTTTTGTTGGCTATCGCAACCGGGAAGTGGTAGTTGGATTGGATGATTTCATAACCCTGGACCTGGAGCTTGATATCCAGACACTCAACGAAGTAGTGGTGATCGGCTATGGTACGGTTCAAAAACGAGACCTGACCGGCGCCGTGGCTTCTGTGAAAGGAGCAGACCTGACCAAGGTGCCGTCTGTAAGTCCTGAGCAAGCCCTGCAGGGGAAGGTCGCTGGCGTCAGAGTAACAAGTAATTCGGGTGCACCTGGCGATGCTCCCACCGTGAGGATTCGGGGTGTCGGAACTTTTGGGAATCCTGATCCCATATTCGTGGTGGATGGCGTCATTTTAGATGATGTTACGTTCCTCAGCCCCGCTGATATCGAATCCATGGAGATTTTGAAGGATGCCTCTTCCACTGCGATGTATGGTTCCAGAGGGGCCAATGGCGTCATCATTATTACCACAAAATCTGGTAGCGATGAGGGTAAAACAACCGTCAATTTCAGTTCCGAGTATAGCCTCCAAACCATTCAAAGCTACATTGATGTACTGGACGCCAGGGAATTCGCGACTGTACTCAATCAGATACAGCCAGGCACATTTAACAACCTGACACTCCTCGAGGATACAGACTGGCAACGAGAAATCTATCGATCGGCTGCCCCAATCTACAATGCGCAGCTTTCAGTAAGTGGTGGAGGTGAAAAAAGCAGGTACTATGTGGGAGCTGGCTACTTCAAGCAGGAAGGAATTATTCCGAAATCGGAGTTCGAGAAAATCACCTTGAAGATCAACAATCAATATGATCTGGTCAGGAATGTCAGTTTGGGGCACAATCTGACCTTCACAAGCTTTGATCGGCAAAATACTTCAAATGTGGTGGCATCCGGCTTACGGGCCTGGCCCACTGATTCGCCATTTGAAGATACTGGGGAGTTCAGAGGTGTCAGAGGAAATGGAAATCCCCTTGCCGCCATTGAATACACTAACAGTTGGCGAGATGGCCTCCGTGCGGTTGGAAACCTCTATGCGCAAGTGAAGTTCCTGGACAACTTTACTTTCAAAACTAGCTATGGGGTAGACCTGGAGTATGCTGATAACCTATCGTTTACGCCCGTATTTTTTGTAACACCTCAGCAGCAAAATGATGAAACCGCTATCACAAAGGGTCGATTTTCTAAAGAAAATTGGATCCTTGAAAACACCCTGAATTTTAACTGGTCCATATCGAATCACACCATAGATGCGGTAGCTGGTTATACCCTTCAGGAAGACAATACCGAGATATTATCCAATGCTGGAGCCAACCTGCTGCGAGATGATATCCTCTACCTGTCAAATGATCTCACAGATATTCGTGTCACCAATGATGCCAGCATCAAATCCCTGATGTCTTACCTATTCAGAGTGAATTACACCTTTCTGGGGAAGTACCTTT
The DNA here is from genome assembly GCA_965242775.1 of Cyclobacteriaceae bacterium. Taxonomy (GTDB): domain Bacteria; phylum Bacteroidota; class Bacteroidia; order Cytophagales; family Cyclobacteriaceae; genus JAWPMT01. The sequence continues at coordinate 622,540 of CBDETI010000022.1, read as the reverse complement.
TCACTGCCACTTTCAGAAGAGATGGATCGTCCATTTTTTCCGAGGAAAACCGTTGGGGCAACTTTCCATCGCTTGGAGTTGGTTGGAGGATCTCTGATGAGCCATTCTTCAATGAAGATGGATTGGTGAGTGACATAAAGTTGAGAGGGAGTTGGGGAATTGTGGGCAATGACAAGGTGGCTGCAAATGAACGTTTTACCTCCATCATATCCGAGCAAGGGGCAGTGTTTGGGGAGGTGCTAAACCCAGGTTCGACTTTCGGCAAGTCCGGTAACCCATTGATACGATGGGAGGAGGCCAATCAGACCGATTTAGGTGCAGAAGTCGCTTTTTTAAATGATGCCCTCAGGTTGGAAGTGGATTATTACCGAAAAGTAACAAGGGACATTTTGATTGATCTTCCATTGCCAGGCCACTTTGGAAACGGCTCATTCACCTTTGTTAAGTTCAATGCTGCCGATGTGAGGAATGAGGGAGTGGAACTCAGTATCAACTATAGCGGAGGCTTCCAGGGAGTGAATTTTACCGTTAACGCCAACGGAGCGACAGTCACCAATGAGGTGATCAAAATGGGTGAAGATACGGGCGCTGACAACTTTCTCCCATTGGGCAATCTGGGCAATGGGCAGAATGTGAAAAGAGTCGCTGTTGGAGAGCCCATTGGTTATTTCTACGGGTATAAGGTGGCGGGCATTTTCCAAAATGAAAGTGAACTTGATCAATTCCCGCGGCTGTCAGCGCAGGGTGTGGGAGACTTCCGGTATGAAGATATCAACGGAGATGGAGAGATTACCACGGATGATCGTACGTTTATAGGTTCTCCAATTCCGGATTTCACTTACGGATTTGGCCTGCAGTTGTCCTATGAGAATTTCGAGCTCAGCCTGGACTTCCAAGGTGAGGCGGGGCGTGAGATTTACAATGGAAAAAACGCAGTAAGGGCAGGACAGTACAATTATGAAACCACGGTCCTCAATGCCTGGAATGGTGAAGGGACCAGTAGCTCCGAACCGAGGATATCAGCAGGTGGGATCAACTACAGCCAATCCGACTGGTTTATCCAAAATGGTTCCTTTTTCAGATTGAGAAACGTCACGATCGGCTATTCACTGCCAAAACAATGGTTGGAAGCCGTCAAGGTCGGTACTGCCAAAGCCTATCTCCGGGGGACGAATGTATTCACATTGACCGACTATACAGGCTACACTCCTGAAATCGGAGGAAACATTTCACAAAATGGAATTGACACGGGGGTATACCCGGTAACAAGTATTTACTCAGTGGGATTAAGTGCAACATTTTAAGCTGCAGCGATGAGATACATCAAAATATGCTTATTAATACTTCTTTTTTGGTTTGGCACAAGTTGCTCGGAGGACTTTCTGGAGAATCCACCGCTTACGACGATCACCGATGAAACCTTCCCTACCACTGAACGGGACGCCCTGTTGGTCACAAATGCAGCCTATTCCAATCTGCGCAACTGGTGGTATATGGGAGGTTATCCCCTGGCCAACATCATGTCTGACGATCAAACCAAGGGAAGTGAGGACGGTTCCAATCCGGATTTACAGGAATTTGAGGCATTCAGTTTTGGTCCCAGCCATGCCTACATTCTCAGTTGGTATCAGACGCTATTCCAATCTATAAGGCATGCCAATATCGTTATCGAACGCGTTCCGGCCGTTTCAATGGATGAAGCACTCCAAGCCAGGTATGTTGCGGAAGCCCGGTTTTTGCGAGCATTCAGCTATTTCAATTTGGTGAGAATTTTCGGCGATGTGCCGGCAGTTACAGTCATTAATCCTCCCAGGGTGCTGCCTAGGGCTCCGGAGACGGAGATTTATGATGAAATCATTATTCCTGACCTGTTGCATGCAATAGCGCTTTTGCCTGAAAAAAGCGGCTATTCCGCCGCTGATTATGGTCGAGCCACGAGAGGTGCTTCAAAGGCGCTTTTGGCCAGAGTATACCTTCATACACATACGAATCACATACCATCCAGGATGGATAGCGTTCAGAAATATGCCCTGGAAGTTATAAACTCCGGTGAATATTCTCTGGATCCCGACTTTGCGCATGTATTCTCTACGAATGGTGAGAATGGCCCCGGATCAATTTTCGAATTGGGCGCCTTACCCGAGGGCGGAAGAAATCGCGGAGGGAATCAATATGGAAATACCCAAGGGGTCCGCGGATCCCCGAACTGGGGCTGGGGGTTTGGACACCCAACAATAGATATAATAGATTCCTTCGAGGAAGGCGATCCCCGGATGGATGCATCGATTATTTTCCTCGGTGAAGAATTGGACGGTACCCTAATTGAAGGCAGTAACCTCACTACGGACACTGTGTATAATGAATTCAATGAGATTGTCGCGATTGAGTGCTACAATCAAAAAGTTTACGCGGAAGGGGCCATCAGTACACAAGACGGTTGGGGACACAACAGGCAACTTATTCGGTACGCGGATGTACTGCTGATGGCATCTGAAGCTTTGAATGAAAACGGCAATGCCAGTCAGGCCCTGCTCTATTTAAATCAGGTGCGTGCAAGGGCAAGAGGGACTAATGCTTCGGTCTTGCCAGACATTACAGAGACAGAACAAGCTGCCTTAAGACAACTCATTTGGGATGAACGCCGGCATGAGTTGGCATTTGAAGATATCCGGTATTTCGACCTGAAACGGCAAGGTAGGATGGCCGAAATATTGGCCCCATTAGGATTTACAGCAGGCAAGAATGAGCTGCTGCCTATTCCTCAACAAGAAATTGACCTTTCCGAAGGCCTGATGACACAAAACCCCAACTACAACTAAAAGATCTTTTTCGAGAACTAACTAAAATGATATGAAAACACTTCAATCCATTTTTACTGTCGCGATAATCGCGACATTTGCCCTGTTCACTAGGTGTTCTGATGATGATGAACCTGCTGCCATAACATTGGTGAGTCTATCTGCGGGTGGCGTTGATTTGGCGGGAGTGGCGTCGGCCACCAACGTCCCGGAAGATGCAGCAATCGAAGCTGTATTTTCGACAAATGTGGATGAATCCACTGCTACCAGTACCAACTTTAAGGTTACTAAAACAGACGATGGTTCGGCGGTTGCTTATACAGTCAGTGTAAGTGGTACAACGGTTACGCTCACTCCTGAGAATGGATGGGACGGAGGGACCCAATTTAGTATTGAACTTACCAGCGCGATCGCCGCAGCAAGCGGATCCACGTTCGCAGGTAACAATCTTAGCTTCAGAACTTCCGGAATATTTGTGCCTAATAAAGAGAATCAGGTACTGTTCCTAAGCTTTGATGAGGGAGCTTCCGATGACGAATCTGGAGATCATACCGTTTCCACTGTCGGAACCCTTGGTTTTGTAGAGGATAGACGTGGAACTGCGAACTCCGCAGCTTATTTCGACGGCTCTGGCAACCTGGTAGAAGTTGCAGCCAGTGCTGATCTTATAAGTGAGAATATCACCATCAGCTACTGGATTAAAACAGAGGAAAGCGATTACAATGGCCAGGATGGGTCGGATACACCACAGACCAGATTTATTATGGGGCTCGGTGTAGAGAAGGGCTATTTCCTGGAAATAGGAAGAAGGTCCAAGGATCCAACTGCGGACGGATATGGTGAGTTCTTTCTTAAATATGCTACCAACCAGATCAACGTAGGAAATAATGCCGATGCGGTTCCGAAAGCTACAGCCTGGACGGAAATCAACTCTCAAATTAATGTGAACTTTGAATCGGGTTCGCAAAGCGGTTGGAGTTTTGCGCTTGATCAATTGCAGGAAGATCCACCTAACAGATCTTTCTTAGCCGGCGAGGTAATGGGTAACTGGACACATATCGTGATGACAATAGACGCGTCTACTCAGGAGAAGACATTCTACATCAACGGAGAAAAGTGGGGTACTTTCAAGTGGAATTCCTCCGGGTCTGACTGGTTGTTCTCAGGGCTCAGCCTGAAAACTGAAAACAACGATGGCTCAGCAGTTGACGGAATAGAAGGTTCACTCGCTCTTGGTTTTGCTGGTTCTTCTACAAATACGGCTACCGGATGGGCGAACCATGCAACAATACTTGGCAATGATCCCATCGGCAGGAAGTTCTATAAAGGAGCGATAGACCAATTTAGGATCTTTAATACTGCTATGAATGCCAGTGATATTCAGCAGCTTTACGACAATGAGAAGTAAGGAACTTCTTCAGATTGTTTAGATAATTGAGTTATGGGGTTTGGGAATCTTGTCTCAAACCCCGCTTCAATCAATGTCCAGCATTTTACGGTCATTTTTTATTATAGCCTTGCTTGGTTTTGGGTGTCAGGACGACACAGACCAGAAACCAACTGATACCATTCAATTGACTTCCATAAAGGTAGGAGGCAGATTTCTTGATTTGGACAGCACCATTCCGGATATTCCACTGGACCAACCTATTATACTCAGCTTCAATATGGCGGTAGAAGAAGAGTTAATTCAAACAGCGATTTCATTGACTAATGCCAACGACGAACCCGAAGATTTTTTGGTGAATCTGTTGGATAATTCTATGACAGCTTCCTTGGCATTGGAGAACGAGCTTGCTCCAGGTACAGTATATGATTTGACTCTAAAAGAATTCACAACCAGCAGTGGTGCCGTATTTGAGGGAAAACTGACCTACTCCTTCCAGACTGAACAAGGCAAAATAGCCTTGAAGGAAATTCGCATAGACGACCAGCTATTTGATGCAAATGGAAGGACCACACAGGTTTCGCTGCAACCTTCACTCACTTTCACTTTTACAGGTCCTGTCGTTGCCAATTCCGAACATGTTCAGCTTAGGCAAGGTAGCCTGCAGCAAACTTTTACCTTAAGCTCATTCAATGGGGATTCCTCTTTAAGGCTGGTCCTTGATGAACCACTTAAAGGTTTGTCAAAATATAGATTTTCGGTTAGTGACGAGCTGGCCTCACCGCTAGGGTATGAATTTGAAGGTTATTCGGGGGAGTTCTACACACAACTGGATCCTACACTAAAATTCCCTCAGATTTCGGATGACGAACTTTTAACGAAAGTTCAAATGCAGACTTTTCGCTACTTCTGGAACTTTGGACATCCTACTAGTGGCATGGCCCGTGAAAGAAATACCTCTGGGCATACCGTTACCACAGGAGGGTCTGGCTTCGGAATGATGGCCATTCTTATAGGCATCGAACGCGGTTTTGTAACCCGAACGGAGGGGGTCACCAGGCTAACAAAGGTGGTAGATTTCCTTTCACAAGCTGATCGCTATCATGGTGTCTGGTCCCATTGGATGGACGGAACAACTGGCAAAACGATCCCCTTTAGCTCAAATGATGATGGTGGGGATTTAGTGGAAACGGCCTTCATGATCCAGGGATTGCTGACCGTAAGACAATACTTAGATCAGAGCCAACCCGAGGAAGCGCAGCTGATCGAAAAGATCAACGCCCTCTGGCATCAGGTAGAATGGACATGGTATCAACAAGATGCTCAACAAGTGCTTTACTGGCATTGGTCCCCTCGTTTTGGCTGGGAGAAAAATTTGCGTATTTCTGGTTGGAATGAGTCGTTGATCGTGTATGTATTGGCGGCTTCTTCTCCAACCTTTGCCATTGACAAGGAGGTTTACACACAGGGCTGGGCGCGAAATGCAGAGATGGCCAATGGACGCATGTTCTACGATATCACGCTGCCCTTGGGCCCTGATTTGGGCGGTCCGTTGTTTTTTTCACATTATTCATTTCTCGGACTTGATCCGCGAATGCTAGCAGATCAGTATGGCAATTACTGGGACCAAAATGTAAATCATTCGATGATCAATCTTTCCTACTGTAAAATGAACCCCCGGGGGTTTGTCGGATATAGTGAGAGCTGTTGGGGACTTACAGCGAGTGACAATCATCAAGGTTATTCAGCCCACTCGCCTTCCAATGACCTGGGCGTCATCACCCCCACTGCCGCTATTTCGGCGATGCCCTATACCACAGAAGCGTCCATGGCGGCACTCCGGCATTTTTACTACATGCTAGGGGACCGGCTATGGGGTGAATATGGATTTTATGACGCTTTTAATCCCACTGAATCCTGGTTTGCTGATAGTTACTTGGCGATCGATCAGGGACCGATAATATGTATGATCGAAAATCATCGAACCGGCCTCTTGTGGGACCTATTCATGTCTGCACCTGAAGTACAATTGGGTTTGGATAAACTCGGCTTTACCTATTGATTATGACAAAGACACACCTACTCTTAATCTTCGCGGGCGGTTTGCTGCTCACACGATGCGCTCCCTCAAAAAGCGAAACCGCTGTGGCGTCGGACACTGGTATCTCGGATGACTCGTTGCTAACTCGGGTTCAGTATGAGACCTTCCAATATTTCTGGGAAAATGCAGAGCCCAATTCCGGATTGGCACCGGAGCGGACTCATATGGACAACATATATCCCATGAATGACCAGAATGTAGTTACTTCCGGGGGGTCAGGTTTTGGGGTTATGGCGATTCTGGTAGGGGTTGAAAGAGGTTTCATTACCCGTCTGCAAGCGGTAGAAAGATATGAGAAGATCCTTGATTTCCTGGAAACTGCCGACCGCTTTCATGGGGTCTGGCCCCATTGGTGGTATGGCGATTCTGGCAAAACAAAGCCTTTTAGTAAGAAAGATGACGGGGGCGACCTGGTGGAAACTTCATTCCTGATCCAGGGTTTGATCACCGTTCGGGAATACTTCAAGGAGGGCAACTCCAGAGAGCAAAAAATAGTCGACCGGATCAACAGACTCTGGCAGGAGGTGGAGTGGACCTGGCACACCAAAGGAGGTGAGGACGTCCTCTATTGGCACTGGTCTCCCAATTTTGGCTGGGACATGGACTTTGACGTTCGAGGTTACAATGAGTGCCTGATCATGTATGTACTGGCCGCTTCTTCGCCCACTTTCCCTATTCCGCCGGAGGCCTATCATGAGGGCTGGGCCCGAAACCGGTCATTGACAAGTGATCGGGAGTTTCTTGGTTTTGAGACTGTTGTGGATCACTATGAAACCAATGACTCTCCCGTAGGTCCACTATTCTGGGCTCATTATTCCTATCTGGGACTCGACCCCCGAAAACTTCGAGATACCTATGCGGATTACTGGAAACTCAATCAAAATCACGCCAGGATTCATTATCAGCATGCCATACAGAATCCCAATAATTTCAAAGGGTACAATGAGAAATGTTGGGGGTTGACTTCCAGTTACTCCATGAGGGGATACGCCGGCCACAGACCGGACAATGATTTGGGTGTTATTTCCCCCACTGCTGCGTTATCATCATTTCCCTATACACCGGATGAGAGCATGCGAATGCTTCGCTTCCTTTATGAAGAAGCTGATACCCTGACCGGTACTTACGGCCCGTACGACGCATTCAGTTTTGAGAACAACTGGTATTTGCCACGGTTACCTGGCGATTGACCAGGGACCTATTCCAGTCATGATCGAGAATTATCGGACTGGCCTGCTTTGGCAGTTATTCATGTCCGCACCAGAGATTCAAAGTGGTTTGAAGAGGCTAGGTTTTGAATATGAGTAAAGCGACCATCGGCCGGAGCCACAGGCATCTGAAAAAGGGACTCAACTTTGTTCTTTTTCTAATTGCTATCGCAGTAAGCCAAAATTGCTACCATTCATCGGCGGAACCCTAGGAAAAGACTCGGATCTGAAAATAGACTCTCTCCTAAGTATCATGACGCTTGAGGAAAAAGCAGGCCAACTGACGCTGTACACTAGTGGTTGGACGGTCACCGGACCTAAATTAAGGGAAGATTACCTACAGGAATTGAGAGCCGGAAGAGCTGGCGCAATTTGTTCAATGCCCACACCGTATCCTATGCCAGAGAACTACAAAGAATTGCAGTCGAAGAAACACGACTGGGAATTCCGCTTTTGTTTGGATTGGATGTAATCCACGGATACAAAACCACCTACCCTATCCCCCTTGCTGAGTCGTGTTCCTGGGATCTGGATCTGATCGAGAAAACAGCGAGACTTTCCGCCAAAGAAGCAACGGCAGCCGGATTGAATTGGACATTTAATCCAATGGTAGATGTCTCCAGAGACCCACGATGGGGAAGGGTGGCCGAAGGTGCCGGTGAGGACGTATATCTTGGGAGTCAGATTGGCGCAGCCAAGGTTCGGGGGTATCAAGGGACTGATTTGTCTTCGCCGGAAACCATGCTGGCCTGTGTCAAACATTTTGCTGCATACGGTGCATCCCAGGCGGGTAGGGATTACCATACCGTAGATATTTCTGACCGGGTATTACGAGATACCTATTTGCCTCCTTATAAAGCGGCAATCGCAGCTGGAGCTACCACTGTTATGACCTCCTTCAACGAGTTAGACGGCCTGCCAGCCTCTGGAAGTGAATACCTGTTGACTGACATTCTGCGCAATGAGTGGGGTTTCGAGGGTTTTGTCGTCACTGACTATACGGCGATCAATGAAATGGTCCCACATGGGGTCGCCAAAAATGAAAAGGAAGCGGCCGCTTTGGCTTTTTCTGCCGGTGTGGAAATGGACATGCAGGGAGGTGTGTACAGTAGGTATTTGCCCGAGCTCGTTAATGAGGGAAGGATCGACGAATCGCAGTTGGACGCCTGCGTCCGCCGAGTCCTGAAAATGAAGTTTGAATTAGGCCTGTTTGACGATCCCTACAAATACCTCAATGAAGAAAGAGAGTCTCAAACGCTTTATGCCAGGGAATTTATGGACCATGCGCTTACTGCCGCGCGTGAGTCGATCGTACTGCTCGAAAATGATGGCATTTTACCACTATCGAAGGATTTAAATAAGGTAGCCCTCATCGGCCCCCTGGCAGATAACAAAAAAGACATGCTCGGGACGTGGCATGTGGCAGGCGACGCTGAGAAAGTTATTACTGTTCGGCAGGCGATGGAAGAGTTGGTGCCCTCATTGACAATAAATTATGCGAAGGGAGCTGGTTTTGAGGGCAACGATCAATCCGGATTTCCACAGGCGCTGGTCGCGGCAAGAAATTCCGATGTGATTGTATACACAGTGGGTGAGAACTATCAGCAATCCGGGGAGGCAGCCAGTCGCACCGATATCGGTATCCCCACTGTTCAACTGCAGCTGCTCCAGGAGTTGATTGAGCTCAATAAGCCAATAGTTTTGGTGGTGATGGCTGGGCGCCCGCTTACGCTCAGCAATGTACAAGAAGGAGCATCAGCCATTATCAATGCCTGGCATCTGGGTACTATGGCAGGAAGGGCCCTGGCCGAAACGCTTTTCGGCGACAATAATCCCAGTGGTAAGTTGACAATGACCATGCCCAGAAATGTGGGGCAGATACCAATCTACTACAACATGAAAAACACCGGTCGCCCCTTCGATGATAAGAACAAGTACACCAGCAAATACCTCGACGCTCCAAATAGCCCGCTTTACCCGTTTGGCTATGGTTTGAGCTACACGACTTTCGAGTACAGCGGACTTGATTTGAATGAACCAATTATAACTGAGAATGGCCAAATAGAAGGCCGCGTCACTGTTACGAATACAGGAGATTTTGTAGGCGAAGAGGTGGTGCAATGGTACATACAGGATGTGGTAGGAAGTGTTACACGACCTGTCCTGGAGTTGAAAGGGTTTGAGAAAATTTCACTGGAGCCCGGGGAAAGCAAACAGGTGACTTTTGGGATCAATTACCAGGACCTGATATTTTTTACCAGGGAACGGAAATGGGAGGCGGAACCCGGTGACTTTAAGCTATTTGTCGGTACCAGCTCAGCAGATCTCCTGGAAACGGACTTTCAGCTACGATAAACTCAACACCTTATGATCCTTGGTTTTTCCAAATACTAACCTTCATGCGAGCACAAATATTTATACTACTAATCTCCTTTTTTTTCATTCTTTCCTGTCACCAAAGTCAGGAAGACCCTTTGCACTTAGAGTTGATTGAGGACACGAAACCGATGAATGTCGTTTTTATTTTGAGCGACGACCATCGCTACGATTTCATGGGTTTTACCGGAAAAGTGCCCTTTCTCAAAACTGCTAACATGGATAAGATGGCCCTTCAGGGGGCTCATGTTCAAAATGCCTTTGTCACCACTTCACTTTGTTCCCCCAGCCGGGCATCTATTTTAACTGGGCAGTTTTCGCATCATCACGGTGTAGTGGACAACCAGTCGTTGGTCCCGGATTCTGCAACTTTTTTTCCGGAATACCTCGACAGAGCGGGCTATCGCACGGGCTTCGTCGGCAAGTGGCATATGGGAGAACATAGCAACGTGCAAAGGCCGGGTTTTGACTATTGGGCGAGTTTCAAGGGCCAAGGCAACTACTACAACCCTGTATTTAATGTGAACGGAAAGGAGGAATCCTTTACCGATAGTAGTTATGTTTCGGATCTTATTACCAATTACGCATTGGATTTTCTTGGCGACCAGCAACAGCAGGATGCACCGTTTTTTCTCTACGTTTCGCACAAAGGTGTTCATGCCGACTTCTACCCGGCTCAGCGCCACCTCGATGGGTTTAGCAACGAAGAACCAGCCTATCCCCCTACCATGTTTGAACCGGGTAAAAACCCCTTCGGCACCGACACGATTGACTACAATTTCGAAGATGTACCCGATTGGGTGAAGAATCAACGGTACAGCTGGCATGGCGTAGACTATATGTACCATGGAAAATATGATTTCAAAAAATTCTATCAGCGATATACCGAAACCTTAATGGCGGTTGATGAGAGTATTGGAGGTATTCTGACCTATCTCGAAGAGCAGGGCATGCTGGATAATACCCTGGTTTTTTATATGGGCGACAATGGCTTCTCGTTTGGAGAGCACGGACTGATCGATAAACGCCAGGCATATGAAGAATCCATGCGTGTACCATTGCTGCTATACGGCGCTGGGGTTAAACCCGGGAGTCAAATTCAGCAATTGATCCAAAATATCGACGTGGCCCCCACAATTCTCGAACTGGCCGGACTACAAAAACCTGGGAACATGGACGGTATGTCGTTTGCGCCGTTTATACGGGGGCAGGAGGTGCCATGGCGCGATAGAATCTATTATGAGTATTTCTGGGAACGGCCCTTCCCTCAAACGCCCACTGTCCATGCCGTTCGGACCGATCAATACAAGTACATTCGGTATCATGGTGTCTGGGACATCAATGAGCTGTTTGACCTGCAGCAGGACCCGTATGAGGCCAATAACCTGATCCGCGACCCGGCCTATGCCGATATTGCCAAAGAACTAAACGAGGATCTGTGGTACTGGCTCCAACAAACCAATGGACTGGCCATTCCATTGCGTAGGGACTATGGACGCAAAATCGACCACAAATACCGAGGAACTTATTAGAAGTTGGCTTCAATTGGGGTCAGGGTCTTTTCTGTAGCAGGGCTGATCTCGGAGGAGATTTAGGATGACATAATAAGGAATCAATTCTGATGTGTATCGCAAAGGAGGTCGGCTGATACCCTGACAATTATTGCTCCTCCTCTTGGGGCGGACGGCTAGTCCTCGAACCGGTTCGAGACCTTGTTACAAATGAAAAAAGCCGACGAAAGTCGGCTTTTAAGTGCTCCTCCTCTTGGGCTCGAACCAAGGACCCTCTGATTAACAGTCAGATGCTCTAACCAGCTGAGCTAAGGAGGAATTTCTTCCTCGCCTACGACGTGTCGTAAGCCAAGAAGAAAAGAATTTATTTAGTCCTTCCCTAAAAGGGAGTGCAAATGTATTTTCTTGGCTTACAATCACCAATACTTTCTTAGAAAAAAATTTCTTGCCAGAAACAACACAACAAGAAATTGCTGAAAAATGACATTATGTCATTTTTTATTGTTGATTTTCCTCTAAATCAGACATTATGTCATTATTAAGTGCCAAAATGGTGAAATTTTCCTCCTGGCACAGAATTCGATCATTCACTAATCGAATTTGAAATTTTAACACATAAAACTTAAAAAAATGGCTTTAGTAAAATATAACCCTTCAAGATTCTCACCCATTGGATTTAACAGCTTCGTCGATCGGTTTTTCAACGACGAGTTCCATGGGGGATCAAGTGTTTCCAAGTTCTCTCCCAGTGTGGATGTAGCGGAGACCGACAAAGCATTCGAGATTGACTTCCATCTTCCTGGTGTTAAAAAGGACGACATCAAAATTGACTTGAAAGACAATCGGCTGACGGTAAGTGGCGAACGAAAGTTCAAAAACGAAAAAAGCGATAAGAACTACAAATCAGTAGAGAGCTACTATGGCTCGTTTAGTCGCTCCTTCTACTTGCCTGAGAACATCAGCGAGGATAAAGTGTCCGCTGCTTACGAAGACGGTGTACTCAAAGTGCTGGTGCCTAAAGACGAGAAGAAAATCGCCGAAAGGACCATCAGCATCAAATAATACTTTTCATGAGTGAGTTAGGTTAGGTTGACGATGGGCGGGTCCTTTTTTAGGGCTCGCCTTTTTTCGTTAAAACATGTTAACCAAGACACCAACACATAGCTTTCATCGTAATATGTTCGAACCAATGACCAGGATTTAAAGTATAATTAAAAGGTCGAGATTTAGAATAATTATATGAAGACGAGAAACTTAATGTTCGCCATGGTTCTTTCATCCCTATTTGGAGGAGTCATTGCGATTACCGGATACAATCTTTTCGTGGCGCCAGAGCAAGGTGTGCAGCCGCTGACTACCCAGGTGGCACATCGTAGTACGATGCCCGTAAGTTTTACCAACTACGTCGACGATACCGTAGATGTTCGGGTGCCTGGCGGACTCAATTTCGTAAGTGCTGCCAGTTCCGCCACACCATCTGTCGTGCACATCCGTACGTTGTATGAGGGCGGTCGTTCAAGCACCGCATACAACCCATTTGATGATTTTTTCCGTGATTATTTTGGAGACCGGGCTCCGAGAGACGAAAGAGAGCGCAGAGGTCCTATGGCCAGGGGCAGCGGTTCAGGAGTTATCTTCAGCGAAGACGGCTACATCGTTACCAACAATCACGTGATAGACGAAGCAGACGAGATCGAGGTATTGCTCAACGATAACAGAACCTATCCTGCTACTGTCGTGGGTGTGGACCCTAATACCGATCTGGCGGTGATCAAAATTGACGGGACAGACCTGAAGCCAGTCCAATGGGGCAATTCCGATGAACTCCTGATTGGCGAGTGGGTCTTGGCAGTAGGCAATCCATATGAGTTTAGATCTACCGTCACGGCTGGAATTGTAAGTGCGAAAGCGAGAAACATTAACATCTTGCGGTCCAGAAATAGAGAAAGATCCAATCTTTCCATTGAGGCATTCATTCAAACCGATGCCGCAGTGAACCCCGGCAATAGTGGTGGCGCATTAGTCAATCTTCGGGGTGAATTAGTAGGCATCAACACTGCCATAGCATCTCCTACCGGTAGTTTTGCTGGGTACTCATTTGCCGTCCCAGTTACATTGGTACGTAAGGTCGCAAGAGACCTGGTCGAGTTTGGTACCGTTCAGCGGGCACTTTTGGGAGTGAGCATTGTGAATGTAAGTGCAGAGTTGGCCGAGCAGCGAGACTTGGATGTACTGCAGGGGATTTACATAGCGCAAGTGCAGCCGAATAGCTCTGCCAGGGAAGCTGGCTTGGAAGAAGGGGACGTGATTATCGCCATCGATGGCCGCGAGGTAAATAGTGTTTCCGAACTGCAGGAACAGGTGGCACTTAACCGCCCTGGGGATGAAATTGGGGTGACCTTTATCAGGGATGGCGACCGTAGAAATGTACGAGCCAAGCTGAAAAATACCTTTGGTACCACGGACGTAGTGGCTGTAAACTCCAACAGCTTCAGCACCGAAGGCGCCACGTTTGCCGAGCTTTCAGCCACAGAAAAAGAGGAATTGGGATTAGAAACAGGCGTGAAAGTAGAAAAAATAGAAGGAGGGAAGTGGAAAGAGGCTGGTATCAAGGAGGGATTTGTTGTGACGAGGATAGATCGTCGGGCTATCGAGGACCTTGATGACCTGATTGCCTCAGTGGAGCGTCCTTCCGGGGAGGGAATGTTGATCGAAGGATACTACCCCAATGGCAACAAGGCATTTTATGGTATAGGTTGGTGATTGTGAATTTTAAATTCAAAAAGAGGCCCGTCCGTCTGGATTGGGCCTTTCTTTTTAGGAGGGAAAAGCAAGAAGCGCCGATCTCAGGATATTCCCGCTTTCGCCTAAGCTATGCACCGGCTCTATCGGGCCTAGGTTGCTAGGGTATTCCTGCCGAAATAGGTCATTCTCAATAGTAATTGACGACTTAACTCATCTAGTTGGTTCCTGATGCTGGCTCCTGGTTCTTAGGTCACGAGGTAATGACAAATCGCAATTCATGGCTACCCAATCACAATTCCCAATTTACTATTCTCCATTCCCTAATCACCAGTAACTTTTCTACGAATCACCAATCAAGGATTTATCATTCAAAAACCACGATTCACAAATAACAATTTACGAATCACCATTCGTCATTCACCAATTTCCTTCCCTGCCCTGGATTCACAATTTTTACGATTCGGGAATCACCAATGACGATTTACGATTTAACTCTATAGCTTTGCGAACCGATTTTTAAACAACATTTTAATCATGTCAATAGACAGATCATTTCTTGATACCCTGAACATTTCGCGAACCAACCCCGGCGCTGCGATCGGCGGTCAATGGCTTACAACCACCGGACCAGAAATTGGTTCCTTTTCCCCTGTTGATGGACAGTTAATCGGCGAGGTAAGACTTGCCGATGACGCTGCCTATGAGCAAGTGATTGCCGCAGCTCAGGAGGCATTCAAATCCTGGCGATTAGTGCCTGCCCCAAAGCGAGGAGAGGTGGTGCGCCAAATAGGAGAAGCCCTGCGTGAGAAAAAAGACGAACTGGGCAAGTTGGTCTCGTACGAGATGGGAAAATCCCTTCAGGAAGGTCTGGGTGAAGTCCAGGAGATGATCGATATCTGCGATTTTGCGGTGGGTCTTTCGCGGCAATTGTATGGACTTACCATGCACTCGGAGCGTCCGTCTCACCGCATGTATGAGCAATGGCATCCACTCGGTATTGTGGGGATCATTTCCGCTTTTAACTTTCCGGTAGCTGTGTGGGCTTGGAATGCGGCCATTGCCTGGGTCTGTGGGGACGTGTGCGTTTGGAAACCCTCTGAAAAAGTTCCTTTGTCTGCGGTCGCTTGCCAGCGAATTATCCAGGACGTTTTGCGGGCAAATAATGTTCCCGATGGGATCAGCGGCCTGGTGATCGGCGATGCGGAGATCGGCAAGAAAATGGCCAATGACCAGCGCGTGCCGCTTGTTTCGGCTACAGGATCCACTCGCATGGGCAAAGCTGTCGGCGAGGCTGTTGGCAAAAGATTGGGTAAGACCATATTGGAGCTTGGTGGTAACAATGCCATCATTGTGACCGAAAATTCGGACCTGGACATTGTGATTCCCGGTGCTGTATTTGGTGCAGTGGGAACGGCCGGCCAGCGATGTACCACCACACGAAGGCTGATCATCCACGAAAGCATCTATGAGACTGTGAAGCAAAAGCTCACCAACGCGTATGGACAGTTGAAGATCGGTAGCCCGCTCGATGAAAATAATCATGTCGGCCCGCTTATTGACAAAGATGCCGTGGCGATGTATGAAAACGCCATGAAAAAAATTGATGTCGAGGGAGGTAGCGCCGTAATTGCCGGTGAAGTACTTTCAGGCACAGGTTACGAATCTGGCTGCTATGTAAAACCTGCTATTTATGAGGTAAAAAATGACTATGAGATTGTGTGCAACGAGACTTTTGCGCCGATCCTGTATCTGATCAAATATTCCGAGCTGGACGAGGCCATCGAGATGCAAAATGCAGTACCTCAGGGGCTTTCTTCTGCCATTATGACTACCAATATGAGAGAAGCGGAATTGTTCCTTTCTCATGCTGGTTCGGATTGCGGCATTGCCAACGTAAACATTGGGACATCCGGAGCCGAGATCGGCGGTGCTTTCGGCGGCGAGAAAGAAACTGGGGGTGGACGAGAGTCTGGGTCCGATTCCTGGAAAGCCTATATGAGGCGTCAAACCAATACGATCAATTACTCGAAAGAATTGCCTCTGGCGCAAGGAATTAAGTTTGATCTGTAGGTGGACGACCTCACACTCAAGCAAACATTACTCAAAACGTGCGGCGAGCTTGTGAATCACAAGATCGCCGCACTTCAACTGGCCGATAAGGAGGCGCAGGAAGCTGCCAACAACGAGACCAAGAGCAGCGCCGGGGATAAATATGAAACCGGCAGAGCCATGGCGCACCTGGAAAAAGAACGCATTGCCTCCCAACTCAATCAATTGCACAATTTGCAGAAAGCCCTCTCACTTATTAAATCGGACCGGTTGAATGAAACCATCACTGTTGGTTCGGTGGTCTTCACGCCACAGATGAATTATTACATCAGCGTAGGTCTTGGTGCCGTGGAAGTAGCTGGTCAAAAGTTTTTTTGTATTTCACCGGTATCACCAATTGGCAAGATTTTTTTGGAAAAGGCCGGTGACGGAGAAGTGTCTTTTCAAGGCCGTCAAATCCGTGTTGAGAAGGTTATCTGACACTTAAGGGGCGGCAGACAAGCTACACTAAGCCGGGATTTTTGGGCCAGCCCAAATGTACTCCAGCACCTCCTGCATGCGATAATTCTGGTCCAAAATCAACGTCGATTTAGGTACCGCTTCGCCATTAGTTTGGTAGGATGACCAGACATGTTCCAGAAACCATTCAGGTTCGTGTCCCCACCGCGAATCTTGCCTACGCCTTTTCAAAAAAGTGTCCTTGTCCACCATTAACAGCAGGGATTTATCATACATGTCAGTTAGCCAGGTATAAGAAAAGGCGAAAATACCCTCGATGATGACGGTGCTTTCAGCAGTGAGAGCAACTTCAATCGCCTGCTGTAAGCGGGGTTTATCCACGGATTCCGGAGTTTCCCAGTCGGTTCTGCCCTGGATCTTGGGTATCATGGAGGCGGGTTTCACGAAATCGTCCTGAGATAAAATCGTAATGGGCCTCGAGCTATTGGCGGCAATTTTCCCCGCAAGTGTCGATTTTCCGGCCTGACTTGGGCCGCCGATACCGATAATTAAGGTTTCCAAGTATCCTTGTTTTTAACCTTTTGTAAGATTGTTGACACCTCTAAAGTGCCATTCTTAAGCAGTGGTTATAACTTCAAGCTTCGCTAATTGAACATTAGTGATCAAATAAAATCTATCCAAAAATGAAAAAAATCTATGTTTACCTGATAGCAGCGGTGCTGTTGGTTGTGAGTCCATGGGATTCTTTGGCTCAAAAGAAAAAGAAGAAAAAGAAAGGAGATGATACTGAGCAAACGACACCTCCACCGAAAAAGAAAGAGGGCCCCAAAAAGGTAGCCGATGAGGTGAAGAAAATGGCCCTGATTGATGGTCTGTTCAAGCTCTACAGGGATTCTGTAAGCGGTTCGGTGAAAATGGTCATCGGGGCGGATCAGATTGACCAGCAGTACATCCACTGGTACTACATTGAAAATGGCGCCACGGAGGCCGGACTCTTCAAGGGACAATTCAGGGGTACCCGCGTCTTTCGCATAGAGAAGTACTACAACCGGATAGAGTTCGTTCGCGAGAACACTTCCAGCTACTTTGATCCAGAGAACCCCCTGAGTAGAGCAGCCGATGCCAACATTAGCCGTAGTGTACTTTACTCAGGTAAAATTCTTGCAGGGAGCGAAGAAGAGGGTCAATATCTGATAGAAGCGGATCCGCTATTTCTAAAGGAGGTCATGGCAGCTATTGACTTCACCTACTTCAGGAGAGATCCCAATGCCTTCAAATTGGGGGGCATCAACAAGGACAAGACTAAATATGTGCAGCTCAAAAACTACGAGGAGAATACCAATGTTACAGTCGAATACGTATATGCCTCCTCCAAACCGAAAAATGGCGGTACCAGAGCGGTTACCGATGCCCGCAACGTAAGTGTGAAGGTGCAGCACAGCTTAATTCAAATACCAGAAAACAATTACCAGCCCAGGTACGAAGATCCGCGGATTGGGTATTTTACTACCCAGGTGACCGACATGACCTCCGTGGAAGCTACTCCCTACCGGGATTTGATCAGTCGCTGGCATTTGGAAAAAAAGGACCCAAATGCGGCTATATCTGACCCTGTTGAACCGATTACCTGGTGGATAGAAAATACAACACCTGAGGAGTGGAGAGACGTCATTCGGGAAGGGGTCTTGCAGTGGAATGTCGCGTTTGAGAAAGCTGGTTTCAGTAATGCGATGGCCGTCGAAGTACAGCCTGATGACGCGGATTGGGATGCAGGAGACCTTCGCTACAATGTACTCCGGTGGACTTCTTCACCGAACCCCCCATTCGGCGGTTACGGGCCGAGTATCGTCAATCCTTTGACCGGTCAGATCCTGGGTGCTGATATTATGCTAGAGTTTGTCTTCTTTACCAATAGGGTCAAATACACGAAACTGTACAATTTCGCGGCACATGATGAAACGTTCGAATCCGAGTATTGGGATGACCATGCCTTTTGCACATTTGGTGAAAGCATGAATGAAAACATGTTGTTTGGGGTCACTGCGATGAAAGCAATGGCTGCCCCGGGATTTGATGCCGAGGGGCTCAAAAGGGAAGGATTGAAGCAACTCATCATGCATGAGGTTGGCCACACGCTTGGCTTGAATCACAATATGAAATCCAGCCAGCTATTCAGTCCTTCTGAGCTCTATGACAAGAATGTAATTGAGGGCAAGGCGCTCACGAGTTCGGTGATGGACTATGCCACCATCAACCTTAGCCCCAATGCCGAAACGCAAGGGCACTACTACTCCGTAAACGTAGGGCCGTACGATGAATGGGCCATTGAATGGGGGTATAAGCCTGCTACTGACCAGGAGCTTCTGACCATTGCCAATCGGTCGACTGAACCTGCTCTTACTTTTGGCAACGATGCCGACGACATGCGTTCCTCCGGAAAAGCCATTGATCCGCGCGTCAATACCGGCGATCAATCTAACGATCAGATACGATACTCCATCGACAGAATCGCGATAGCCAGGAAGCTCATTGGGGACCTCAAAGACAAATACGCAGACGAAGGTGAATCCTACCAGGAATTGAGACAAGCATTCCTAATCGCTCATGCACAGCACGACCGGGCGGTTGAGGTGATTTCCCGCTTCATTGGTGGTGTCTATGTAGACCGAGCTATGCAGGGCCAGGAAGGAGGGACACGCCCCTATACCCCGGTGAGTTATGAAGATCAAAAACGAGCCATGAATGCACTAAGGGATTACGCTTTCGCCCCGAATGCATTCACCGCGTCAACTGACCTCTATAGTCGTCTGGCAATGCAGCGTAGAGGGTTCAACTTTTTTGGTTCCACAGAAGATCCGAAAATCCACGAATTGATCCTTGGAACTCAGAGAAGCGTTTTGAGTCATATTTTGCATAGAAATACTTTGCAACGCATCAGCGATTCGGAAATGTATGGTAACAAATACTCACTTTCTGAATTTATGACCAACCTGAATGACGCTATCTTCAAAGTGGATGCGGGAAGGTCGGTGAATTCAAGACGTCAAAACCTGCAAGTTGCTTACACCGAAATGTTGATAAATATTATCAGCAAAGACAACTACACCAACATGGCCCAGTCCATGGCCCTGTACAACCTGAAGAGCATCAGGGGTATGGCCAGGTCTACTAGCGGCAATGTAGCTACAAGAGCACATCGCCAGCACCTGGCATTTCTGATCGATAAGGCCTTGGATAATTAACAATTAAAGGAACTTGCTTTTTAAGCCTCCTGAGGATATCGGGAGGCTTTTTTATGGCTTTACCTTAGGTCGAAATGCACCACTGAAAGTCTTATTTTCGGTATCAAAAAAAATGGTATCGTTAGTTTCAGGGTTGATATAACCCTGCCGGAAGTTGACATCCACATCCAGGTCCCAAACCTCGCCACGCTTTTCTCCTCTAATAAATCCACCAGTCAACAGCAGTAGTTCTGTAGGCGCGCAAAAGCAGTATTGATTTAGCAAGACCTTAAGATCTGCCAGTTCATCGCCTGCTACTTCAAAAAATTCCTGACTCCCATCAATTTCTATCATGAAATCCTCGGCGTATTCGTCATCGGCGATATCGGGTTCATCGTCTGCTCGGAAGAACCTATGAAACACAACATTGGTACCTTCTTCGACATACGGATAATCATCGGCGATACCCGCACGCTCATAGAAAGATAATTCCAGGTCACCATGCTCGGATTCATCATCACCGCACGAACAGAGCAATAAAAACGCAAGTATTTTCAGCGACTTGTTGATCATCTGTGAAAGCTCCAGAAAGGATAATCAAAACAAGTTTGATGCCAAAAACACTAATGAAACGTACCAGATTATTCTCGGTAATCCTCCCTTACCGGACTGAATACATCGATTACGATACAATCCGTCAATGCCTTGCCACTGTGAACCGCATGGCTTGGAATGGCCACAATGTCCCCGAAAGTTAGTTTTCGGGTTTCACCATCCACAGTAAGCTGCATTTCACCTTCGATTACATTGGTGGTCTGCTCATGGGGGTGGCTATGAGCGGGCAACTCGCTTCCTTTTTTTATTTCCCAGTAGGAGATCGTCATGGATTTGGTGTGCACAAATCTGCCCTTGAAGCCGGGCATTAACTCCCGGGCAGGCAAGTCTTTGATCGAATTGAAAATATTCATCTGTTGTAGAGTTGCGTACCAGCCTCGAAATACTTATCACCCTCAACCCAAAAGGGCCTTTCCGGTCTGTCCGCTATTAATCGGCCAGCGTAAACGTAAGCCCGAAAGAATTTATTCAGATATTCATAGTCGAGAGAGGTGGCACTATCAGCGGGGCGATGATAATATTTGCCGATTTCTGCATCAAAAGCGGTGAACCCAAGACTGAACGTCGGAGCGGGGATGCCCTTTTTGGCAAAATTCACATTGTCGGACCGGTCAAAGAGCCCCTGTTCCGGAGCGGGATCTTCCATTGCTTTGAGCCCGTATGCGTCACAAGCCTTTACGATCTCTGTCTTGGCCGTAGTACGGTCCAAGCCGATGATGGTAGCCACACCTGTGTCATTATAACCGGCCCCGTCGCTGTTGAAGCAATAGACAATATCCTCCAGTGGCAGAAGCGGATTGTCAGCGAAATATTTACTGCCAAGTAGTCCCTTTTCTTCAGCGGTGTATAAAACAAAAAGCGCCGACCTTTTGGTCGGGAACTTCGCAAGGTTCTCCGCCATGCTAAGTACCGTTACCACACCCACACTATTATCTCTGGCTCCATTGTAGATGGAGTCACCTTTTTCATCGGCTACACCTATTCCGACGTGATCATAATGTGCAGAGTACATCACGTATTCGTCTTTTAAATCCGGATCAGTTCCCGCAATATATCCGACGATATTTTGAGACGAGAACCGCCGTACCTGAGCTCCTTCCACTACAATTGAAATCTTGCCTGACTGGAAGTGTTCCGCTCTTTCATTGTTGGAGTCGTTTACCCAGATGGAAAGAAGTTTTTCTTCGGGCTCGGTACTGGCTATTTCGACCTTATCACTACTCAGGTAAGGCACCAGTAGCAACCAGGGTATTTGCGTGGAATTATATAACTCCACTAGTCCCGCAGCTCCGGCCTCACGGGCCATCTTGCGTTTCTGACGCGAAAGACGTAGCCATTTTCTAGGATCTTTTTCATTTTTCGCGCCACAGAAGGTCACTACTATTTTGCCTTCAATTTTTTTTGCCTTTTTGAAATCTTTTTCGCTGCCATAGTCAAGAAAAACGACCTCATTATCCCAATTGCCATTGGTCCCATCCATCAATAAGGCCTGATCCCCGATGGCAAGCGACAGGTTGGTAGTGGAAACAATACCCGAAGTAGGTGCTGTGATGGCCTTGAGAGGAACTTCCTGGAAGTAGCCTGTGCTCTCTACCGGCACAACTCCGTATTCTATGAATCGCGATGAAATATATTCAGCAGCCACTTTCAGTCCCGGAGAACCCGTGTCCCTGCCCGCTAACGCGTCGGAGGCCAGGAAATGGATGTGACTCCTGATCTTGTTAATCGAAATGGTAGCATCCACATTTTCGTCCTGGGCCGACAGGATGGAAGGCAATAGCAATATGAGAGATAAATATCTTTTCATTTAACAACTTGATTTGCTGCTAAAACTACCAGTATTCCCGTCAATATCCGCTGATTACTGGATATTAGCGAGTCAAATGGAAGTAATTAGTTGTAAAAACTGCGGGGGTACTACACTCGGAAAATTCTGTGCCAACTGTGGACAAAGGACCTACGACCATACAAACCGGTCAATAAAAAACCTCTTAACTGAATTTTTTGGGAATCTCTTTTTCTTTGATAATCGGTTTTGGTTGAGCATCAGATATCTGATCAGATACCCTGGGACGATGAGTAAGGAATATCTGGCGGGGAAACGACGCAAGTTTCTGGCACCTATTTCGATTTTTCTATTCTCAAACTTGGCCTACTTTCTGGTCAACCCGCTCACAGACTACTCACTGCCGCTACACGACCAGATGAATTCTCAACCTTACAGTGTGTTCGCGAAAGAAATGGTTGAAACCAAACTTGGGAAGGAGCAGCTGGAGTTGTCGGTCTATGCTAGAGATTACAATCAGGCTTCGCTCAACATCTCCAAGTCCGTCATGATACTGAATGTGCCCATAGTCGCGGTGTTCGTCTTCTTGATCTCGCTGCGACGTACAAAATTTTACTACGATAGTCTCATTTTCAGTTTGCACTATTTCTCGCTATTTCTTTTGATGCTGGTAGTAGGAGCTGCTTTTTTTAAGATTTTCGGCATGTTTATCACCTGGTCTTATTTGGGGATGGTCACCATCGTCACGAACGTTTTATTAGTGCCCTTTATATTCGCCAGCATCTCCATCAGAAATTACCTTTCTTATAGTTGGTTGTCGTCCGTTTTGGGAGGTTTGGGGATTTTATTTGCGCTTGGTTTGTCGCAGTTTATCTATCGACCGATCATCTTTCTGCTCACATTTTATAGCACCTAGCACGCTTCTGTTTATCTTGGTTGGTTCAAACAAGCCTAACAATGAAAAGAATTCTCCCACTCCTCGGCACAATAATCCTTGTCACAGCTTTCACTTCCGGCCGACCTCCTCGAGTGGATAAAAAGGCAATAGCTGCAGATGTCGACTATCTGGTGGACTTGTATAAAAATATCCATCAGTCGCCAGAGCTTTCGCTGCAGGAAAAAGAGACCTCTAAACGCTTGGCAGATGAGCTTAGAAAAGTAGGTTTTGAAGTCACGGAAAACTTTGGGGGTTATGGGGTAGTAGGCATCCTGAAAAATGGAAAAGGACCAACCATCCTTTATCGAACTGACATGGACGCGCTTCCCATGTACGAAAAAACGAACCTGGATTATGGCAGTAAAGTAGAGGTGCCATATCAGGGAGGGTCCGTTGGAACAATGCACTCATGTGGGCATGATATGCATATGGCTACCTGGGTTGGAACAGCCCGGAACATGGCGCGGTTGAAGGATCAGTGGAAGGGTACTTTGATGCTGATAGGTCAACCGGCGGAAGAGATTGGCCAGGGCGCCAGAATGATGTTAGAAGCAGGGCTTTATGAAAAATTTGGGGTGCCGGATTACGGTTTAGGGCTCCATAGCAGTCCGACACTTCCTGCGGGGACCATCGGATTGGCTGAGGGCTATACCATGGCCAACACCGAGTCGGTGGATATCAAAGTGTTTGGCGTAGGAGCTCATGGAGCGTCACCACATATGTCTATCGATCCCGTGGTTACGGCTTCCATGATTGTGATGGATCTCCAAACCATTGCAAGTAGGAGCGTGAAACCTGTGGATGATGTAGTGGTTACTGTCGGTGCTATTAAAGGAGGGACCAAACACAACATCATTCCTGATGAAGTAACCTTGCAGCTGACTGTGAGGACCTTCAAAGAGGAAGTTCGATTGCTTGTTCACCAACGTATCAGAGAAATAGCGAGGGGCGTAGGAATAGCCGCTGGCTTGCCAGAGGACAAATTGCCTGAAGTAATCATCCCTGATTCCTTTACTCCTGCCAACTTCAACAATCCAGACTTGACCAGTAAAGTCAGAACCGCTGCCGTCAATGCCATCGGGGAAACCAACGTCCTTTTTGCCGAACCCCAGATGGTGGGGGAAGATTTTGCCAGGTATGGCAAGACCAAGGAAAACGTGCCCACGGTCCTTTTTTGGTTAGGCACGGTCCCGGATGAAAGGATGAAAACCGGAGATTTACCAGGATTGCACAGTCCGTTCTATTATCCCGAGCCTGCAAAGTCCATCGAGACGGGTGTAGGTGTCGTGAGCCAGGCTATGCTTGACCTACTGAGGGGATAGTCAAAACTCAAATGAGCACTGCGGATTTCCTGCCGTGATTTTGCAAAATCGCGGTTTGCTTCCCATAACTTTTATAATATTGGATTGTGTCGGGAACAATTCTCTGAAGAAGGGAGCACTTATGTTCAATGATTTCCAGGAGCCGCTGAAGTTCATAGTGAAATTGATCCAGTAACTATCCCCTTCGACCCTTGATTTCAGGTACTTGATAGCAACAGGGCTATTGTTGATCACTATCTTCAGCTTGTTTTGGAAATACTTCTCAATAGCCGATTGATTTAAGTTGCAGAAATCGGAAATATTTCCAGGTTGAAAACTCCCCGGACTATCATTTCTTATCGCGTCCTGCAGGTCATCGGTGAATACCTTGATACGGACGCTATTTTCCTGAAATTCGACTACCGAAATGTAGACAGCATGATCGGACGGCATATAAAAAACCGTCCATATCATCATGGTGATGGTTGATATGGAGGGCATTGGCGGTGTGTTGTTTTGGTGTTATATTCCCTAAAATAATAGTAACGATTGATCATTGCAATTGAGCGGTATTACTATTTCTTGATTTTTAGTCAAAACACAACAGATTAACCATCACCTTACCCATGATCCGATTCCTAGCCATTTTTTGTGTCTTTCTGAGCCTTCAAGCTGGTGCTCAAGACTACTTCTATGAAGCTTATAAGCCGTTCGACCCCAATATTCCCTCCCCTCAGGAGTTTCTTGGGTATGAAATAGGCCAACACCACACACGCTATGATCGGATAGTCGCATATTTCCAGACTTTGGCAGATGTATCAGATAAAGCGACGATCTACCAATATGGCCTTACGCACGAATACCGTCCGCTGGTGATTTTGACAATCACTTCCAGTGACAACCAGCGCAATTTGGAAGAACTAAAAGCGCAGCACCTGCGTGTAGTTGCGGTGGACGAGACGGTCTCTGATTTTTCGAATATCCCGACGTTCATCAATTTAGGTTACAACGTACACGGGAATGAGCCGAGTAGCTCAGAAGCAGCCATGCTTACGGCTTATACGCTCATTGCATCGGAGAACCCTGAAGTTCAGAAGTACCTGAACCAAGCGGTAACTATGATTGACCCCACCATCAATCCCGACGGAAGAGACCGGCACTCACACTGGGCCAATATGTACAAGGGAACGCCCATGGTTGCCGACCCGGGAGATGCCGAACACAATGAGTTATGGCCTCGCGGAAGAACCAATCATTACTGGTTTGACCTTAATCGGGACTGGTGGCTGGCGATCAACCCGGAAAGCCGTGGCAAATTGACATGGTACCATGAATGGTATCCTAATGTGGTTACGGATTTCCATGAGATGGGTACCAACAGCACCTACTTTTTTGAACCGATGAAGGCAAACGCCAGCCAGAATCCGATCATGCCAAGAGAAAACTATACGACACTCAATGACAAGTTTGCGGAGTATTATCGAGAAGATTTAGAGAAAATAGGTTCGTTGTATTTCACTCGAGAAGTTTTCGACGGGACCTATCCCGGCTATGGTTCGTCGTATCCCGATTTGCAGGGTGGTTTGGCAATACTATTTGAACAGGCCAGCTCACGCGGACATAAACAGAAAACGTCTACTGGTGAAATTACTTTCGCATTTACCATCCGAAACCAATATACCTCCAGCATGGCGACTGTTCGCGCGGCGGTGGAAAACAAAGACTTGCTGCATGGCTACCAACAGGACTTTTTTAAGTCGGCCGTGTCCAATGCCAATTCCACACGTGTAAAGGCCTATGTATTCGGAGACAACTGGGACCGCAATAGAATAGGCGCCTTCCTGGACAAATTGCTTATTCACAAAGTGAAAGTTTACGCCAACCAGCAAAGAATAAATATCAATGGCCAATCCTACGAACCTGGAAAGTCTTTCATTGTCCCCACTGCCCAACCCCAGTACAGGATGGTGCAAAGTGCTTTTGAAACCTATCAATCGTATCAGGATAGCGTGTTTTACGATGCTTCCGCTTGGTCGCTGGCCAATTTTTACAACATGAGCTACTCAGCATTGAATAGTACCGCAGCCATGGGTGACCAGGTAACAAGTGCAGATGGCTGGTTTGAGGTTCAACCAGTGCAACAATCTAACTACGCCTACCTCATTCCATGGGAGGACTATAACGCCATGCCATTGCTCAGTGACCTCTTGGAAGATGAAATTGTGGTTACCTCTGCTTTTAAACCCTTTTCGCTGCCAGTGAATGGCGGTACCCGTGATTTTGGATATGGCACTTTGGTGATCGCCGTAAGCAAGCAGAAAATATCGCCAACTGAACTCCATCAAAAATTGCAGGGACTCAGTACCAAGCATAAGGTGGAAGTATTGTCGGCATCCGGAGGCTATGCCACCGCTGGAATTGACTTGGGCAGCCGATTCATGCGACCCGTGCAACAGCCCAAAGCCATTATGCTGATTGGTGATGGCATTAGTTCTTATGAAGCGGGGGAGGTTTGGCATCTGCTGGATACCAGAATCGGAATGCCAATAACCAAAGTATGGATGTCCAGATTCAATACCATTGACTGGAAAAAGTACAACACGCTAGTTTTAGTCTCAGGAAATTACAGTCAGCTCGATTCTGTTAAACGCCAGAAGATCAGCAATTGGGTGAAACAGGGGAACACACTGATCACTTCCAGGATGGCCTCCAAATGGGCCATAGAAAGCGGATTGGTTCAGGAAAAATTAATCAAGGAACAAAAGCCGAAAACAGATGGTGAAAAAGGACCCGTACAACGCAAGCCTTATGTGGTTGCGGGTGAAAACATAGGGAAGCAAGCAGTCGGAGGAGCGATTTTTAAAACTTCTCTGGACCTGACCCATCCCGTGGCCTTTGGTTACAAGAAACCAGATATCCCAGTGTACCGAAACAGTACGGTTTGGCTTGCACCAAGTGGTAGTGCCTACGGTACCGTTGCCGCTTACACGGATGCGCCTCACATGGATGGATTTATCAGTGATAAGAATTTGAACACTTTTCTGAAGCCATCTGCTTCAGTAGTCGTAAGCCCCCTGGGTGGTGGAAGAGTAGTTCTTTTTGCCGAAAACCCCAATTTTAGAGGTTCGTGGTATGGTACCAACCGGTTATTCATGAATTCGCTATTCTTTGGTAACCATATCCGCGTACCGAAGGAATGATCCCTGGTTGTTTACATACAATTAACGGTTGTTTACCAAATCCCCAAAATTTTTTATTTGTCTGGACGTTGTAGGGTTCAAGGCATGATGTTTGTATCAGTCTTGGAAAACCCACTGACCATTGAAATACCTTTTTTCCCTCCTAATTGCGTTTCCGTTTTTTTGTATTGGTCAAAAAGTCACCATAAGTGGCTATGTCCGCGATGCTGAAACAGGCGAAAATCTCATAGGTGCGACTATCTATGACTTAAATTCAAAAAGCGGCACTGTTACCAATGCCTACGGCTTTTATAGCATTACCCTGGATGAAGACAGTGTCACACTTCGTGTCTCCTTTGTAGGGTATAATGCCACTCAGGAACGACGCACATTGGGCGGTAATGTTGAGTTAAACTTTGAGCTGACACCTGGTGAGATCCTCGATGAGGTAGTGATCACCGCTGAAGAGTCGATCGAGGCCTTACCGCAGATGAGTACCATCACCGTCCCCATGGACCAGTTGAAACAAGTCCCGGTTTTGTTGGGGGAAGTAGATGTTCTTAAGGCTATTCAGCTACTTCCGGGAATCCAAGGGGGGAATGAAGGAACAAGCGGTATCTATGTCCGTGGTGGTGGACCTGACCAAAATCTCATATTGATCGATGGCGTGCCCGTATATAATGCGAGTCATCTGTTTGGTTTTTTCTCCGTGTTCAATGCTGATGCCATTAACAACGTCTCCGTAACCAAGGGAGGCTTCCCCGCTCGCTACGGCGGCAGGCTCTCCTCCGTCGTAGATATTTCCATGAAGGAAGGAAATAATCAGAAAATAACCGGAAAAGGCACTATTGGATTGATAAGCTCCAAGTTCACCATCGAGGGACCGATTAAGAACGAGAATACGTCGTTTATTTTCTCCGCACGCCGAACTTATATCGATCTTCTGACCCGACCTCTGATAAAAGCCTCCACAGATGGGGAAGTGATAGCCGGTTATTTCTTTGAGGATCTAAACGCCAAAATCAACCATAGATTCTCTAACAAAGACCGCCTTTACCTGAGTTTTTACGGTGGCAAGGACAAGTTCTATTCGCGCGATCGATACGATCAGTTTTTTGACGATGTAAGTACGGAATACGATGATGAAGCTGGCATAAAATGGGGTAATGTGATTACGGCCGTGAGATGGAACCACCTCTTTTCACCTAAACTATTCAGCAATGTCACAGGTACCTTCAGTCGCTATCAATTTGATGTCTTTTCCAAATTTCAAACCAAGCGGACTGGCCCTGGCGTGAATGAGGAAGAATTGGAGGAAATAGAGTACAACTCAGGAATCAAGGATTTTGCGATTAAGGTGGATTTCGATTACCTGCCCATTCCGCAGCACAATTTCAAATTTGGTGTCATGGGTATCCGCCATGCCTTCACACCGGGAGTATTTGCTTTTCGGTCAGATACCGAAGCAGACACTACTTTCGGAGCCAACAAGACATTGGCGACGGAATTTTCGGCCTACGTGGAAGATGATTTTAGCATAGGCAGCCAGTTGAGGTTCAATTTTGGCGTCCACGCTGCAAGGTTTGAAGTGCGTGGGAAGGACTTTTATTCAGTGCAACCTCGGTTGACGGGAAGATATCTACTGAACAGCAACACATCCCTGAAGGCCTCCTATTCGGAGATGAGGCAGTTTGTGCAACTCTTGGCCAATAGCGGCATCGGACTGCCTACGGACTTGTGGGTTCCGGCAACCGACCAATTGGAGCCACAGGAGTCATGGCAAGTAGCCTTAGGCGCCGCCAGGACTATCGGGCCGTTTGAAGTGAGTGTTGAAACTTACTACAAGGAGATGAAGAACCTGATAGAATACGTGGATGGAGCCACCTACTTCAACACAGATGATAATTGGGAGGAAAAGGTCACTTCCGGTGATGGAGATAGCTATGGTGCGGAGCTACTTGTACAAAGGAAGACAGGCAAACTCTCCGGATGGGTGGGGTATACCTGGTCGAAAACTACACGCCAGTTTGATGCGCTTAACTTTGGCGAACGCTACCCCTATCGATACGATCGCAGACATGACGTGAGCGTGGTTTCAGTCTACCAACTAAATGATCGGGTTAAATTGTCTGGTACCTGGGTTTATGGCACAGGCAATGCGGTCTCCCTACCGGAATCTCAATTCCCCCGGTTTGAAAACAGGTTCAGGCAGGTCAACCCCTTCAGAAATGGAGGAGAGTTGGACTTCTATCCGTCCAGAAATAATTTTAGGATGAGGGCGTACCATCGGTTAGACTTTGGCGTGACTATGACCAAACAGAAACCTCGAGGCCTAAGGACCTGGGCGCTGGGGGTTTACAACATATACAGCAGGAGAAACCCATTCTATATCGATGTGGCCTATGACAATCGTGGCAACAAAAAATTTGTTCAGTATAGCCTATTCCCCTTTTTACCCTACGTCTCATACAGTTTTGAATTCTGATGAAAACCCTAATAAAATATTCTACTATAGCGTTGCTGTTTTCATGTGAGTTGGTCATTGATGTCGAAACCCCCGAGTTCAAGCCGACCTTGGTCGTGGGGAGTACGCTGATCCCTGATAGCACCATTACTGTGGCTATTGGCCGAGACAAATACATCCTGGATAACTCCTACGGATTCCGGGGTATAGGCGATGCACAGGTACGGATCTATGAAAATGATATCTTACTGGCCGAATTGATGGAAGTAGAGACTACTGATTTCGATGGGCAGAATGTGCGAGGCATTTATGGTACCTCTGCGGTGGCTTCTGCTGGGAATACCTACCGCTTGGAGGTTGCCAAGGAAGGTTTCACCTCTATTTCTTCCACGGAGCGTATTCCCACCGGTGTGCCCGAATTTGAAGTCACAGAAATAGATACGCTGGTTGGCGAGTTTGGAAACTCAGAGCTTTCTTTTAAGCTAAGACTGGATGATCAACCAGGTCCCGATTACTATCAACTCATTGTGAGATCTTCCTACCTGATTCAGGGAACCACCCTGGATCCGGCGACTGGGGACTACACCAAAGACACAATTTTTCTGGTAGATGAACAAGCATATCTGGAGTCTGAAAATTTGATCTTTGAAGACCATATTTCGGATTTACTCATCTTTGATGATAACCTCTTTGACGGTCGTCCTTACGATATGTCCTTGACCGGGTATTTCTATATTATGGAAAACGACGATTTTGACAATGAGGCCAGGCTTTATTTCGAACTCAGGAAAATATCTGAAGCCTATTTCAATTACTTCAACACTTCCTCCCTTCAAAATTGGGTCTCCGGTGATCCCTTTGCAGAACCTGTTCAGGTCTATACCAACATAGAAAATGGCCGAGGTTTCCTCGGTAGCTATGTCTCAGAGACCCTGGAGATAGATTTAGACTAAAAAGGCACGCGTAGGTGCCTTCAATTTATTCCTTTTTCTTTTTGCTGCCACTGTCGCCACCAGCGATAGATTCTCTCATGTCGGTATCAGCCTGAATATTCTGGAACTTATAGTAATCCATGATGCCAAGATTGCCACTCCTAAAGGCTTCAGCAATAGCCTTCGGAATTTCAGCCTCTTCCATAATTACACGGGCTCGGGCTTCCTGCGCCTTCGCTACCATTTCCTGTTCTTCAGCTACCGCCATGGCACGTCTCTCCTCAGCCTTGGCTTCAGCCACTTTCAGATCGGCACTGGCCTGATCGGTTTGTAGTTTGGCTCCGATGTTGGCTCCTACGTCCACATCAGCGATATCGATCGAGAGGATTTCGAAAGCTGTTCCTGCATCCAAGCCTCTTTGAAGGACCAATTTCGAGATTTTGTCGGGGTTTTCGAGCACTTCCTTATGAGTTGCGGCAGAACCCACCGATGTTACGATCCCTTCGCCAACCCTGGCAAGGATTGTATCTTCGCCGGCACCACCCACCAGCTGTTGAATATTGGCACGGATGGTGACCCTGGCCTTGGCTACCAGCTGAATGCCGTCCGCAGCGACTGCCGCCACCGAGGGCGTGTTAATCACCTTGGGGTTTACCGAGATTTGCACCGCTTCAAATACATCCCTACCGGCCAGGTCAATGGCCGTGGCTTGCCGAAACGACAAGTTGATATTGGCTTTGTCCGCAGAGATCAGTGCCTTGATCACCTGAGGTACGTTCCCGCCCGCGAGGTAGTGTGTTTCCAGGTCGGGTGACTTTAGATTCCGCCGGGCTTCTTTACCATCTTCAGAAATAGTTAGACCAGCTTTGGTGGCCGTTATTAGTGAGTTTACGATCACAGAAGGGGGAACCTTTCGGATTCTCATAAATACTAACTCCGCAAGCCCGACTCTCACGCCGGAAAAGATCGCTGTGATCCACAGGTTCACCGGAACGAAATAGAGAAATACGAAAAAGCCGATAATAACGGCGAAGACTATTATGATGATTGAGAAATTCATGCGTAATTATGTCAAAAATTGGATGCGAAGTTCAACGAAATAAATTGCTAAAACCAAATTAGGTGGATTTACCAGATTCCGAATCCTTTTCCACCAAAATCTTATGGTTTTCTATCCCTATAATGCGGATTTTAATATGCTCACTAATCCATCCGCCCTTGGAGGTAACCTCGTATTCCTCATCCTCGAAAATGGCTTTACCGATGGGTTTGAGTGCGGATATGCTCTCCCCTAGGTCGCCAATTTTTAATCCGGAGATTTGCTCTTCATTGACAGAACTGTCGATGGTCTGTTTTAGAGAAAATCTTTCCCAGGATCTGTTTTTGAATGAATAAAGTAATGCTCCGAAACCAAAAGCGGCACTTAAAGCAATAGTGATGAAGCCCCCGGTTGAGCCGTAGGATTCGAATGAAAGGTAAATGCCATAACTACAACATACCAACCCACCAATCCCCACGATAGTCGTTCCTGGCACAAAAATTACCTCCAAAATGATCAACGCTACACCAAGCGCGACAAAACCTATAATAGCGGCCAACTCCATTTTCTTCTAAAAGAACTACAGCAAATTAAGGAAAATTGGACTTTAATAGGCTCTGGCGAATAAAACCCGCCCTGCGGAGGGCTTGCCGGTGACCATGCACGACCCTGTTTCCTTGTCAGTTCCTAAGGGGATACACCTGATTGTGGCCTTAGTATCCTCTTTGATTTTTTCCTCTGTCTCGGGTGTTCCGTCCCAGTGTGCGTAGATAAACCCTCCCTTTTCTTCAATCAAAGTTTTGAATTCGTCGTAGCTGTCGGCAGTTCGCGTATTTTCCTCTTTAAACTGAGCAGCCTTCTTGAAAATGTTTTCCTGCATTTCCTGAAGCAATTGCTGTATATGTTCCACGCATGAATCGATGGATATCGTCTGCTTTTCCTTGGTATCCCTGCGAGCAATTTCGACGGTGCCATTCTCCAGGTCTCGATTTCCCATAGCTATTCGTACAGGCACACCTTTCAATTCATACTCGGCAAATTTCCACCCAGGTTTATGCGTATCACGATCATCAAATTTCACAGAAATTCCCAGGGTTTTCAGCTCAGATTGCAGCTTTTCTACTACAGGTTTGAGCGCATTGAGTTGATCGGCACCCTTGTAAATTGGAACTATTACAACCTGGATCGGCGCCAATTGTGGTGGCAGTACCAACCCATCATCGTCGCTGTGGGCCATGATCAACGCACCCATCAGTCTTGTGCTAACTCCCCAGGAGGTGCCCCAGACATGTTCCTCCTTGCCTTCTTTAGTGGCAAACTTCACATCGAAAGCCTTGGCAAAATTTTGACCTAGGAAGTGACTGGTGCCCGCTTGCAAGGCCTTGCCATCTTGCATCATTGCCTCAATGCAATAAGTATCTTCAGCACCTGCAAATTTTTCGCTTTCTGATTTCAGTCCTTTCGTCACGGGGATGGCCATATAATCTTCCACGAAACTGGCGTAGACGTTCATCATCTGAACCGCCTCATCCATGGCTTCTTGTTTTGTGGCATGCGCCGTATGCCCCTCTTGCCATAGAAATTCTGCTGTTCGCAGGAAAAGCCTCGTACGCATCTCCCATCTCACGACATTGGCCCACTGATTTAGAAGTAGTGGAAGGTCTCGGTAAGATTGGATCCAATCTTTGTATGAGTCCCAGATCACCGTTTCTGACGTGGGTCTCACGATCAATTCCTCCTCCAATTTGGCGTCCGGATCTACTTCCACACCCGTTTTATCGGCGTTGGTCCGAAGGCGATAATGGGTCACTACGGCACATTCCTTGGCAAACCCTTCTACGTGATCAGCTTCTCGGCTTAAATAAGATTTAGGGATGAATAATGGAAAATAGGCATTGCTGTGACCGGTATCCTTGAACATTTGGTCCAACGTCTGTTGCATTTTTTCCCAGATGGCAAAACCATAGGGTTTAATCACCATGCAACCTCTTACCGGAGAATTTTCAGCGAGTCCAGCCTTTTTTACAAGTTCATTGTACCACAACGAATAATCTTC
Organism: Cyclobacteriaceae bacterium; assembly: GCA_965242775.1. Classification (GTDB taxonomy): domain Bacteria; phylum Bacteroidota; class Bacteroidia; order Cytophagales; family Cyclobacteriaceae; genus JAWPMT01. Next base: position 588,376 of record CBDETI010000022.1, on the reverse strand, counting down.
ATCTCTGGAAGGAATTGCTTTACCCATTTTTCCTTTTTTCTTTTTTTGGTATAGTAATTGCTAAATTCTAAATACAGAATTTGAAAAGAGGCACAAATATAGGATCGTGAGCATTGGGGAATGATTATCTCTGTTCAAATGTTTTAATTAAAGTAAATTGTAGGATTATGAGAGCTGTGAGAGTATTATCAATGATTTTGACAATGGCGCTGATGTTGATTGGCCTCAGCGGATTAATGGCCCAGGAATACGACGATATGTACTTTACGTCGAAGGACCGAAAGATCCTCAAAGAGGACAAACCTCTCAACGAATCACGGGCAACTTACAGGTCTTATACCAACAATACCTACGATGACGACTATACCGCGAAAAATGTCAATCCGGAATATATAGCCCGATATAGAAGTCAGGCTGCAGGGGGAAATGAAGCAGGTGAAAACCCGAACTACGGCACTACCTACGACGAGTCTTTGGAATATTTTCCTGAAGAGGAAGCTGCAGGTACCACCGTAATCAATAATTATTACGGTAACTCTGCCTACCGATGGGCACCCAACCGCTCTCGCTTTCGAAGCTCTATTGGCTTTGGGTACAACCCCTGGTGGGGCTGGAACAGTGGTTTTGCTCTCTCCGTGGGCTTTGGTGACCCTTTTTGGGACCCCTTTTGGGGCGGAGGACTTGGCTGGTATGATCCGTGGTATACGCCAGGGTTTGGATTTTACGATCCGTTCTACGATCCGTTCTTTTGCCCTCCGGTTTTTGGCCTGTCCTACTTTCCAAGGAGAAACGCTTACCTGGCAGGTTACTACAATGGTTTCTATGCTGGTGGCTTTGCCAGAGTGGCAGTTGTGGGGGAGCCGATACGGTCCAGACGTGTTGTTTCCGGCGCCAGATACTCAAGAGGAGGTTTGGTCACTGGAGTCAACAGGAGTTCTGTAGTGGGAAGGAGTGGAGTCGCTGGAAGGTCGACTGCCGGGAGATCATCGGTTGCTTCCAATGGTAGAAGCAGCAGTGGGCGTAGTGCAACCACTAGCAGGTCGCGCGTTTCCCGAGATTACGGTCGCACCCAAAATGACTATTACAATCGTTCCAGATCCCGGGTGTCAGCTTCATCTCGAGAAAGATCTAGCTCCGGTAGGTCAGATGTCTCGGGTCGCAGCCAACGCAGCACCTATAGGTCTTCGACGAACCGGTCTTCCTATAATAGATCCGCCGTGTCTCGCTCCAGTAGTGCTACCAGACAATCTTCGGGAGTGTCCAATCGAACTTCATCTTCCAGAAGCTCGTCATCAGGAAGGGTATCCAGTTCAGGGAGGAGCTCAAGAAACTACTCTTTATCAAATAGCAATAGAAGCAGTAGCTCATCGAGAAACTATTCCAGCCCTGGCAGGAGTAGCTCCAGGTCTTTTAGCCCCTCCAGGAGCAGGGGATCATCCAGCAGCTTTAAGTCACGTAGTAGCTCACCTTCCCGGTCATTTTCGTCACCGTCAAGGTCTTCCGGAAGCCGCAGTAGCGGTTCCCGGTCATCAGGAGGTAGATCTTCTTCATCAAGAGGCAGAAACTAGAAATATTCAACAACATCATGAAAAAATTAAAGCTAATCGTACTTAGCCTGATCGCAGTATGTCCTGTTTTTCTGAATGCACAGGATGGTCCATTTGGCTACTACAACGATGCCTTGCTATTCAGCAGGACTACTTTCGGCGGTACCGCCCGGATACAGGCCATGGGGGGGACACAGGTTTCTTTAGGAGGAGACCTTAGTTCCGCGACTTCCAATCCTGCTGGTCTCGGATTTTATAATCGAAGCGTTTTTTCCTTCACTCCTGCACTGAATTTTCATAATTCTGATAGCCAATACTTTGGCAGTGACAATGCGTCATTCCGGACCAATTTCAACTTTGGGCACCTGGGGATGGTCCTCAACTATAGCAAGCCATCTACTTCGGCAAATGGATTTAAGGGAGGATCTTTTGCCATTACACTAAGTCGGACCAACAGCTTCAACAACGACGTGGAGTACGTTGGCTTTAACAACAACAATTCTATCGTTGATTCTTTCCTCGCCAATGCGGGACTGACAAATCCGGGGGACCTGGGTGGACTAGAGGCGATTGCCTATGATCATTTCCTAATTGATCTCGCTGATTTTGATTCTGACGATGATTATACTTTCGACAATGACGTTATCGTGCCTGTCGATGGTGATGGTTCCTATGAGGGGTATGGCTCTCCATTCGGCCGATTTGCTGGGTCATTGCCCCGGCAGACAGAATCGATCGAAACTAGAGGAGGTCAGAACCAACTCAACTTTGCCTGGGGTGGGAATTTTTCAGATAGGCTTTATTTCGGAGGAGGACTTGGATTGGCTACCATCAATTTTCGCAGAGAGCGCACGTATGTAGAGGACGCATTTGTTTTGGATAATGGCAATGCGGATGGCCTGCTCAACAGCCTTACCATCTCAGACGAATTGAATGTAACCGGTACTGGCATCAACGCTACTGTTGGTCTTATTGGGAGGCCGCTCGATTTTGTGACCGTGGGCGTGAGTTATGTGTCTCCTACATTTTATACCATGGAGGAAGAGAGTCTTTCACATTTGCCACGGACTGGAATAGTGCTTGGTCCTATGGGTTACCCGAAGATACTGTGGCGCTTGGACTGATCGTAACGGATAGTGACATCACTACTAGCAACTACAGCCTCAGAACGCCAGCAAAATTGAATTTGGGAACCTCCATATTCTTCGGCAAAATGGGCTTTATCTCTGGCGATGTGGAATTTGTTGACTATGCTGGGGCAAAATTGCGCACCAACGATTTTCGAGAGCAAGCGGACAATGAGGTAATCGCGGATATTTACCAGTCAGTTGTGAATTTCAGGTTGGGCGGAGAACTTAGGCTTAATCAGGTACGCCTACGTGCTGGTTATGCCTATTTGGCAGACCCCATTTAAGGATGGAGAGTTTGACAGAAGTATTTCCGATATCACATTCGGTGCTGGTTTTCGTACTGCGGACTATTTTGTGGACCTAAGCATCGTCAACAGAAGCAGCACGGATCGAATGAGTCCTTATTTCGTGGAGGAAAATCAGCCGGTTGCTGAGATCGAAAATGTTACCACCTCAGCCCAGGTGACTGTCGGATTCACCTTTTAAACCGGGCGGTCAGCCCTTGAAGGTCAGACCAACTTTGAATCCGGTGATGTGCTTTCAAATAATGGTCGCGCCTGTCATTGTTCAACTGAGAAATTTTTTCTTTGACCGCATGGTCCCTAAGTAGGGGGCGATGGTGTTGCTTGGAGACACGGTCTATGATAACGTCAAGGGGTGTATCGATGAAGATGACGGTCCCTGCTGCTTTCATGTCCTCCATACTGGTGAAAAAGCAAGGTGTACCTCCCCTGTGGAGAGTACGAGTTTCTTTTCCATCCCAATGATCTGAGTAAGAGCCGATCGTTCTATATCCCTGAAAACTCGCTCGCCTTGCTGAAAAATCTCAGGGACTGTCTTATTAGTTGTTGCCTCGACAAAATGGTCCAAATCCAGAAACTCCCAGGCCAGCTCTTGAGCTAACTGACGTCCCAGCGTCGTTTTTCCTGCCCCCGGAAGCCCTACTAAAAATATTTTTTCTGTCAATTGAGAAGCTGCTTAACCTCCGAGGAGGAAGGAACGTCATTGTAATGCCATTTGCCCATTACCTCGCCATTTTTTAGCAGCATAACACCTGGGTTTGATCTAATCATGGTTTTCAAAACCGTTGCATCAGCGAAATAATAGGGCTGCGCGAGTTGGTGCTCGTGTCGAAATGCCTCGTATTGCTCATAGCCTGAGGCCGTCAAGATCAGTTGGTCGACCTGGCGCAGTTCATTACCAAGAGCCTTCAAATCTCCAAGCTTCGAGGTGTTGGCTTTATCGGTATTGTAAATGATAAATATCAATCGGGTTCCCTGAAGTATCTGCTCGGTGAACTCTCCATCATCGTTCCAAACGGCAAAATCGGTGATTTTTGGTTGCACCTCCGGGTTGAGTACTTCCAATGATTTGAATGTATAGGACTTATCGGTTGGGTAGCTGTCAAATTGAAATTCTTCGCCATCTTTTTCCATGATGTAAGCATACTCCAATTCGCCGCTAGGTTGCATGAGTTGCGGTATGCTGTTGCCGATGGCGTAGGTCCTAAAATCCACGAAAGGAAGATGCCTGATGGCGGCGATAGCCACTACAGTAAATATCAAGGTGAAACTGCCGACCACAATGACCCCCTTTTTATCGTCAAGGTATGATTTGATATTGTGCTTCACGGCGAATAGAAAACCGATGAGTACCAGGAGTAAAATGTCCTTTTGGAAAGACTGCCAGGGCGTAAGTTTGATGGCATCCCCAAAGCATCCGCAATCAGTGACTTTATTGAAATAAGCTGAGTAGAATGTAAGGAAAGTGAAGAAGACGATCAACCCGAGTAGCACCCAGCTGGTGAGTCTTGGCTTGTAGCCAACCAGCAGCGCGATGCCAAGGACCACTTCCAGGACACTAAGAAAAACGGAGAGGAACAAAGCCGCCGGAATGAAAATGCTGAAGAAGGAGGCAAAATCATACGAAAAAACCTGAAAGTACTCCTCCAATTTGATCGCAGTACCTACCGGGTCGTTCACTTTGATGATCCCCGAGAATATAAAAAGCCCTCCGACTAAAATCCTGGCGATCTCTACTAAAACTCTCATGCTTCTTTCAATTTTATTAAACAGAACACCGCGTAATTGATCATATCCTGATAGTTTGCTCCAATACCTTCGGAGACAAGCGTTTTACCGTCATTATCTTCAATTTGTTTCACCCTAAGGAGCTTCATAAGGATAATATCGGTAATAGAGCTGACCCGCATGTCACGCCAGGCTTCACCATAATCGTGATTTTTTTGTTGAAGCAGTTCAAAAGTTTCCTTTGCCGCGCGATCATATTCTGGTTCCAACTCCTCCCAGCTGATTTCGGTTCCCTCGTTTCCAGCCAATGATATCTGAATAAGGGCGATCAGACAGTAATTGACAATTCCGATAAACTCCGACCGGATGTCATCCTCGATAAGCTGCTTACCTTTTTCCTGGATAGAGCGGATCCGCTGAGCTTTGATGAAAATCTGGTCCGTAATAGAGGGGAGTCGAAGGATTCTCCAGGAGGTACCGTAATCCACGGTCTTTTTGGCAAACAGATCTTTGCATGAGGCTATTACCTCCAAGTAATCTTTTGTGGTTTGATCGGTCATGATTGTGCCGAAATACTGCGATTTTTGCCGCAAAAATAGCTGAGTAATTCTTGAAGTCCATAAACGTAGGCGGAACCATTATTGACTTGAACATTCCGAAGGTGATGGGGATCATCAATGCTACGCCCGATTCCTTTTATTCAGGAAGCAGAATCAATGAAATAGATGCCATGCTCACGAAAGCGGAGCGTATGATCAACGAGGGCGCCACGTTTATTGACATAGGAGGGTACTCGACCCGGCCGGGAGGTGATAACATCTCCGAGGAAGAAGAGGTCCGGCGAATCAAAGAACCAATAAGAGAGCTCACCAATTCCTTTCCAGGGATGGTCTTTTCGATAGACACATTCAGGTCCGGCGTAGCTGCCGCAGCGGTTGCTGCTGGTGCACAGATAGTAAATGACGTTTCCGGAGGGCATTTGGATCCTCAGATGTACTCGATGGTCGGGGAGCTCCAGGTACCTTACGTTGGTATGCACATGAGGGGAACTCCGCAGACCATGCAAAGTCAAACGGATTATGATGATTTGACAGGTGATATCTACCGTTACTTCGGTAGGATGCTGGATCAATTGGCTGATTTGGGAGTGATTGATGTGCTGTTAGATCCTGGTTTTGGTTTTGCCAAGACCGTCGATCAGAACTATGATTTGCTTTCATCCCTGGGGACATTTTTACACTTACAGCGGCCTTTGGTCGTTGGTATTTCACGGAAGTCGATGATTTATCGTAGATTGGATACTTCCCCACAGGAAGCCTTGAACGGGAGCACGGTATTAAATACTGTAGCTTTGCTGAAAGGCGCATCCATTTTGCGGGTGCATGACGTAAAAGAAGCTGTAGAGGCGGTAAAACTGGTTGGATTCTTGAAAAATTGATACTGGCTTTCAAACTTGGTTTTTTAGAGATATCAATCGTTGATATCATTGATGTAGTGCTGGTTGCAATCCTGCTAACTCAGGCGTACAAGCTTATCCGCGGAAGTCTCGCTATTCGGGTTTTTATTGGCTTTTTGTTTTTATACCTCCTTTTTCTTGTGGTAAAAGCTGCAGGCATGGAGTTGGTGACCAATATTTTGGGTCAGTTTATGGGTGTGGGCGTATTAGCCGTGATTATTTTGTTTCAGCAGGAGATCAGAAAATTCTTGCTTCTGGTTGGTCGCACCACAACTTTCGATGAGGGCAACTTTATCAAGAGTATGCGGTCCCTGTGGTCCGATGGTAGGGCCATGCAACGATCCGATGTAGCTTCTATCGTGGAAGCTGCCAAGACATTAGGGGCTAGCAATATGGGGGGGCTTATCGTGATTTCCCGAAGCTCCGAACTAAAATTCTACGCTGACTCGGGGGATAGACTCAACGCGGTGATATCCAAAAGGCTGCTGCTAGCTATTTTTAACAAATACAGTCCGCTGCATGATGGTGCGGTCATTATCCATAATAATCGCGTAGTTGCTGCCAGGTGCATTCTGCCGGTTACCGAGAGGGATGATTTGCCAGCAAATTTTGGTTTGCGCCATAGAGCAGCTGTGGGGATGTCCGAAGCGACGGACACCCTGCTGATAGTTATTTCCGAAGAAACAGGTCAGTTGTCAGTTGTGCAGAGTGGCCAGTTGCATGCTAATTTGTCGCCTAAGGAGGTTCGAACAATGACCAATGAGTACCTGTCTGAAGATGAAGACGTACTTGGCACAAAAAGAACCAACAAACAGGATAGTGTTATTCCTCCTAACCCGGAGGAGACCGTTGCCAAAGAGGCCTAGGGTGCTATCTCTTCCTCACCCGCTACCTGCTTATTAAATAATTCCCTGAAAACGCCGTTTTTCTCCAAAAGCTCCTCATAGGATCCTTTTTCTATGATCTCGCCATCGTCCAGGACGACAATCCGATCTGCCAGTTTGGTGGAGGAGACGCGGTGGGTAATAATGATAGAGGTTCGATCCACCATGATTTTCGCCATGGCATTGAGGATAGCATTTTCAGTTTTGGTATCTACCGCCGACAGGGCATCGTCGAGGATCATAATGCTTGGGGAGGTCGCAATGGCCCGGGCAATACTTACTCGTTGCTTTTGGCCTCCCGATAAAGTAATGCCCCGTTCGCCCACTCTCGTTTCAAACCCCTTGGGGAAGTGCGCAAGGTTGTCAAGCAGGTCCGCGTCCTTTGCGGCCTTTTCAATTTCAGCCTTACTTAGGTTAGGATTGCCAAAGGCGATGTTGTTTGCAATGGTATCGGAAAACAGAAAGATGTCCTGAGGTACATAACCAACCTGAGACCGGTGACTGGCAATATCATAATCGCGTAAATCCCTGCCATCCACCAGGATTTGGCCTTCGCTCACATCGTAAAGACGGCAAATAAGGTTGGCGATGGTACTTTTGCCGGAGCCAGTCGTGCCTATAATGGCGAGGCTTTCTCCTGCAGGAATATGAAAGCTGACCGCTTTCAGTGCTTTAATACCAGAATCCGGATATACGAAGGAAACATTCTCAAAATGCAGGTCCCCCCTGATTTTGGTGACAATCCCTTCTTCCGAGATAATGTCATTTTTGGTGTTGAGAAATTCATTTACTCTTTTTTGCGAGGCAGCAGCTCGTTGGATAATGCTTGTGATCCAACCTAACGAAGCAACAGGCCAAGTCAGCATATTGACGTAAATGATGAATTCAGCAATGTTACCGGTCGTTACTTGACCATTAAATACCTCAATGCCACCCACGTAGACGGTCAGGATCACACTTAGTCCAATAAGTCCCATGATCAACGGAAAGAACAGCGAGTCCACCAATACCAGTCGCAGGGATTTTTCTTTATAAGTGTTGCTCTCTTTTTCAAAGGATTGTGCCACTTCATTTTCCCGTGAGAATGCTTTGATTACTCGAATTCCTGAAAATGCCTCTTGAACAAACGTCGAAAGATCAGAAAGGCTTTTTTGAATTTGCTCTGATCGCTGATTAATAATGTTATTGACAAAGTAGATGCTGATCGAAAGCAGCGGAAGCGGGATCAGCGAGTAAATCGTCAGCGTCGGATTGATAGTAAACATAAAAGGGATGACCATCAGGAAGAGCGTAAACAGATTGATGCCATACATGATGGCTGGTCCGATATACATTCTGACCTTACTTACATCCTCAGAAATTCGAGCCATGAGGTCGCCTGTGTTGTTTCGTCGATAAAAACTCAGGGGCAATGTCTGGTAGTGCGCATATATCTCGTTTTTCAGATCATATTCAATATGTCGGGACATAACGATGATTGTCTGTCTCATGAAAAACATAAATACCCCCCGGAGCAGGGCCGATATGAGAATGGCAACGCTGAAGATGAAGACGCTGGTTGCGAAAAGCCGCACTGTGGTATTTTGAAGATCGAGACCATCAAACATGACAAAAACGTCATAACTCCTCTGCAATAGGTCGAAAGCATGCCTCACAGCCCACGCGGGCACGATTGAAAAGAAATTAGCAATGATTATAAATAAGGTGCCTAAGAGTAGGTGGTACCTGTACTTAAGTAAATATTTATTTAAGGCAGACAGTTCTTTCACCGAATATGCTTTTGAGTTTGTGCACGATGGTATTTGGCTTCTTTTGTAAAGCGCCTTTTTTCAATAATTGTTTTCGCCAGGAAGCCGATGAGAATTGTCGGCCGATGGTTATTTCTCTCCAAATCAGGTAATTTTGGCCTCTTTTTTAGAGGTTCCTCGAAATTAACAGGATAACACCAAAGATGATTCCTGGAGCTTGTAAGTTGACAAACGCAAATCGAAAATGATAGAGACACAACCCCAAACTACTACCTCCTCTGTGTTTGATCAAATGGCCTCGCTCGAGCACGAGCAGGTCGTATACTGCTCAGATCCGGATACGGGTCTTAAAGCGATTATAGCTATCCACAACACTGTACTTGGTCCAGCAATGGGCGGTACACGAATGTGGCATTATGAGACGGAGGCCGAAGCGGTAAAGGACGTCCTCAGACTTTCACGTGGGATGACCTTTAAAAATGCTATTGCAGGCCTGAATATCGGTGGGGGTAAAGCGGTCATCATTGGTGACGCAAAGAAGTTGAAAAATGAAGCCTTGATGCGACGGTTTGGTAGGTTTGTTGATAGTCTTGGCGGAAGGTACTGGACTGCCGAAGACGTCAATATGAATACCAGGGATATGGAGTACGTGCGGATGGAAACGCCCTTCGTTGCTGGATTGCCACTAAGTATGGGAGGGTCGGGGGACCCTAGTCCGGTCACGGCGTACGGAGTGTACATGGGAATGAAAGCTTCGGCCAAAAAAGTGTACGGCAGCGATTCTTTGAAGGGAAAGAAGGTCGTGGTGCAGGGGGCAGGTCATGTCGGTAGTTATTTGATTGACTATTTGATGAAGGAAGGCGCCCAGGTAAGTGTTTCGGACATTTTTGAAGAGAAGATCGCCGAAATAACTGCTCGTCATGCCGTGACAGTGGTAGATGCTCAGGATATCTACGATGCGGATATGGATATTTATGCTCCTTGTGCTTTAGGGGCCACTTTGAATGACGACACGCTTTCCAGATTGAAATGTGCAATCGTCGCTGGTGGTGCCAATAATCAATTGGATGATGAGCAGCTTCATGGTCGAATGCTTAAAGACCAGGGGATAATTTACGCACCGGATTTTCTGATCAATTCGGGGGGTATTACCAATGTCTTTTACGAACAACAGGGGAATTACAATAAGGAAAGGGTGATGGCTCAGACAGAAAGAATCTACGATGTTTGTCTGGATGTGATCAATCACGCCGAAAAGAATCAGATTACAACACACGAAGCGGCATTAGATTTGGCACTAGGTCGCATCAATGCCATTGGCAAAGTGAAGTTGCCTTACTAAAACTCACCAAACCTACTTATGTTAAACAGGCGGATTCTTAGAGTAAAAGCAATGCAAGCCTTGTATGCGCACGAGCTCGCGATAGCTTCTTTGAAAGAAATCCATGCAGAAAAAGTTGCGGAAGCATTTGAATACGATCCTGCATTTCACGACTTGACAGAAAAGCCGCTTTTTGACAAGAAGGTCCGGTTTGTGAAGCGCACCTTCATCGAAAAAATAGAAAACCCAAAATCTGATCCTGGTAAATTGGACGAAGACGTTACGCAAGCGTTGGAGGACGGTGCCAGGGAATTTGCTAATGTAGTCAACTCCGAGCAGCGGTCTGCACGCAAGCGGATGGAGGAAGAGATCCACAACATCCATAGGCTTTATTTGAAGCTCTTGTTATTGCCTGGCGAAATCGCATTCCTGGAAAGAAAGGAAAAGGAAAAGCAGGAATCGAAGGCTAATGGAGTTAAGGGAGGCAATGAGTTCAATTTTGCTAAGAACCCTGTGATCGATGCACTAACTACGTACAAACCACTGGTGGATAAGGCCATCACAGAAAAGGTGAGTTGGTCCGGCGAGGAGGAACAGTTGAAGTCCTGGTACAAAAAAGTGTGGGGCAAGAAAGATGATTTCATTGATTATCAATCCAAGTCAGGTCCGACAAATGACGAGCATTTTGATGCTGCCAAACTGCTATTGAAAAACCTTGTTTTCAAAACAGATGAAGTGGATGCCTACATGGCGACGCAAGATTTGCATTGGGGGGAAAATAAGGCGATACTCAAAAGTATGATCTCCAAGACCATCCAAAGCTACGAGCCGGACCTGGAAGATGCTTTTGAACTAAAAACCCTGTCTTTGAATGAAAAGGACGATTTTGAATATTTCCGTTTGTTATTCGACAAAACCGTCAAGGAGGATCGGCAACTTGAAGAGATCATTGCGAAAAAAACGCATAACTGGGATATGTCGAGGGTGGCGGCCATTGATAAGATCATTTTGAAGATGGCCATCACCGAAATGCAGAGTTTTCCAAGTATTCCGGTGAAAGTGACAATCAACGAGTTCATTGAGATTTCCAAAAAGTATAGCACCCCGAAAAGCAAACAATTTGTGAACGGCATTTTGGATGTACTCGCAAACGAACTAACTTCGGAGGGCGCTATCAAAAAGAGCGGCAGAGGTCTTATTGACAACAAATAAAGAGAAGAGATATATGAGTAGAGGATCGAGTTCTTTCTTTTCGTTTTTGGTGGGTCTGGCGGCAGGAGCGATCATTGGATTACTATACGCCCCGGAAAAAGGAGCCAATACCCGGGACAAACTTTCATTTTTACTTGACAAGTACAAAAAGCGGTTCGAAGAAATTCTTTCGGAAATTCTGGAAGGAAAGCAGGCCGTGGAGAGTGAGGCGAAAGTGGAAGGTGAGAAAATCATCAGCAGTGCCAAGCAAAAAGCAGAAAAACTACTGGATGATGTGAATGGTCTGATGGACCAGATTAAGAAAAATTAGTGGACAGACTTTAACAGAATATTAGGATTTTGTTGAGGCCCGTTAGAGCACTTATTATCTAGTTTTGTTATAAGAAAAAAGAATTAATACCATGAATATTACAAAAACACTGTTGGTAGTCCTGGCGGGGGTTGTGGTGGCTAGTTGTAGCAACCAGGAAATGGAAGCCCGGATTGCCAAATTAGAGGGCAAAGTGGCTGAGTTGGAGTCAAAAGGCGGAACAGCCAGAACTTCTACCATCCCAGCAGCGAACAAGGCAGCACAGCCAGAAGTTCAACCCGACGGACCACTTCCAGCTTTTGCTTTTGGAGAGTCTGATCATGACTTTGGTACTATTAGCGAAGGCGATATCGTAGATCACGTATTTGCATTTACAAATGACGGAGATGCACCTTTGATCATTTCTAGTGCTACTGCCTCTTGTGGCTGTACGGTGCCATTGTGGCCAAAAGAGCCTATCCCGGTCGGAGGAACAGGTGAAATCAAAGTGCAATTCAATAGCCGCAATAAGCCTGGAATTCAAAATAAGACTGTGACAATCACCGCAAATACCTATCCAAAGATCACACGATTGAAGATCAAGGCGAATGTGGTGAAAGGACAAAATCCTTCATAATATAGATCGATGATAAAAACCCTATTGCTACAAGCTAGTACCGGAGGAAACTATGGCCAATTCATCATGTTGGGTGGTATGGTTGCGGTTTTCTATATATTTTTCATAAGGCCTCAGCAGAAAAAGCAAAAAGACACGAAGAAATTCATTGAGGCCATCAAAAAGGGAGACCAGGTAGTGACACTAGGTGGCATCCATGGAAAAATTGTCTCTGTGGAAGATGACACGGTTACGCTGGACGTAGATCGTGGAAGCAAGTTGGTTGTGGAGAAGTCTTCAATTTCGCTTGAAGCCTCGAAACGATATCAACCCAAATCTTGATCCCTATGGTCTAGATGGCGCGAAAAGGGTTTTTTAGAGGACTTAGAAACTGGAAGGTAGTGGTGCTATCATTTGTGGGCGCTTCTACCTTTTGGTTTTTTAATGAACTCAATAAAGAATACACTACAAGGCTCATCTACCCGTTGGAGTTCAACTTCCAGCGCGATAGTGTCGTGATCATGGAACCACTTCCACAAACCTTGAAAGTGGACGTGACCAGTGGTGGCTGGAATTTGTTGCGGAGGACATTTATTCTCTTCAATCCTACCCCAATAACCATTGACCTCTACAATCCGACGCTTATCAAATTTTACACCCGAGCTACATTGCTCCCAATAGTGACTGAACAGCTGGACGAACTCAATGTAAACTACCTGCTAACAGACACGATCTTTTTTGATATCGAGGAAAAGCAAAGCAGGCGTGTACCGGTTAAGGTCGATTCCATGGGTGTCCAAATGCGTGAGGGCTATCGAATCGTCTCCCCCATCGCCACTTCCCCGGACTCCATCGAAGTGATTGGGCCAAAAAGCCTGTTGGACACTTTACCCGCGGAATACATCATTCCCATGACCGAAACCAGGATCGATGACGATTTTAATGATGGCGTAAATGTCCCGCTAAGCCGAGCAGATGTTACTCTGGCTATCCCAGATGAGGTCACCGTTACGTTTGCTGTCGACCGGTTTGACAGGGTCTCCGTGCCTGTGACTTTTGATCTACTCAATTTCCCGGATGACTCGTCCGCCTATCCCTTACAGGCAACAATTGACGTGGAATTTACCGTACGTCGCGAGGATCGCGAAGACGATTATGAAGACACAGACTTTGGAATTACCGTGGATTACAACATGCTGGATTTATCGGATTCTACGGTGCTTCCGATCTTGATTTACGCACCTGAAGAAGCGTTTGAGTTGGATCTGGTGCCGGAAAACCTATCGATAATAATCGAGGGAAGTCCGTGAAAGTGTTTGGCTTAACAGGCGGGATCGGAGCTGGGAAAAGCACCGTAAGTAGCATGTTCAGAGTGCTTAGGGTACCGGTCTACGATGCCGACAAAGAAGCCAAGAGGATCACCACTACCGATGCGGATCTGCTGAAAGAGATCGTTGCACTTTTTGGAGAGCAGGCCTTGATTGAGGGCAAATTCAATCGCGATTGGGTCTCGTCGCAGGCATTTAAACACCCCGAAAAGCTGAACGCACTCAACGCACTGATCCACCCCAGAGTCAAAGCAGATTATCAACTGTGGATTCGGCAGCAAAAGGCGCCCTATGTATTGCGTGAAGCTGCGTTGGTATTTGAAACAGGAATGGAAAAAGAGTTGGACGGAGTGATTCTGGTATCTGCTCCCACTGCACAACGAATCGAGCGCGTGTTGGCAAGAGACAAACATAGGGATAGGCAACAGGTAGAAAATATTATGGAGAGGCAAATGCCTGAGGCTGAAAAAAATCGAAAGTCTGACTTTCAAATAAATAATGATGGCTCCCAGTTGCTTATAACCCAAGTGCTGGACCTTCATGAGAAATTGACAAACCTGTGATCTACCACCTGATATCCAGTCCTCGAAACCTATCAACAGCGATGATGTACTCTTTTCATCATCGAGGAGATACCTCCGTGCTTGACGAACCATTCTATGCCTATTATCTAAAGCACTCTGGAAAAATGCACCCTGGTCGTGATGAGATCATGGCATCGATGGAGTGGCATCCCCAGAAAATAGTTGACCAAATTTTAGATGATAGCGAGCACTCCACGCATTTATTCATTAAGAACATGGCGCATCATTTGGTCGATCTGGACCTGACCTTTCTGGAAGGACACTTCGTCATTTTTCTTATAAGAGACCCGAGACAATTAATAGCTTCCTTCGCTCAAGTGATCCAAGAGCCCACCATGGAGGATGTCGGTATCAAACGTCAGTGGGAGATCTTCGAGAGGTTACAATCAATTCATGGGAAGTTTATTGTGATAGATTCTGGAGACCTTTTATCAAATCCGGAGCAATACCTCAAGGCCTTGTGCGAGCAAATCGGACTTGACTATCGCGCAAGCATGCTTTCCTGGCCACCAGGACCCATCGCCCAGGACGGAGTTTGGGCTAAATACTGGTATAAGAATATTCATGGCAGTTCTGGGTTCGCGCTTCAATCCTCCTCTTCCAGGGCATTACCAGATAATTGTGTGGAACTCTACGAGATCTCAAGACAATATTATGGCCTCATGCGGGGGTACCGGTTGCAAGTGGACTAGCGCTTTCGGCATAAAAAAGCGGTCCTGCCGGGCAGGATTTGGAGATCGGCTTTGTCGGTTACCATTTTCACCCTGAAACCCATTTCTTCCAGTCCTTCTCGAAGCTTATTGCTTTGAAAAACTCGCAGCTTATGAATTTCTCTGGCCGATTCTACCTTCCAATTGGTACTGTTTAAAATGCGGATAGTCCGATGAACAACATCGCCTATTTGCTCACTTACCATTTCAAGTGTTAGGTCCGCATAACTATGGATACTTGTGTAATTATAGGAGCCTTCTCCGAGGCAATCAAAAAAGAATAGACCGTCATTTGTTAGTCGGTCGTAAATTCTCGAGAAAAACTGTCGGATGTCTTCGTCAGTTCTGTTGGGGACAGTGGAGGCGTAGCTAAGAATTTCACCAGCCATGACGACAATCTGCGCATGAGGTATTTCCGAGTCAAAGAGATCCGAAACTACCAATTGATAATAGGGATTTTTTTCTTTCGCCAATGCGATCATCGCCGGAGAGAGGTCATTTCCGTAACCAACTTTGATCCCCGCTTCAGCCATGTGTTGAAGTAGCTGGCCACTTCCACAACCAAGATCCACTACGGGACCCGTGGCTTCGGGAAACTGTCGGAGCAGGAATTGAGCGACATGAATCGCGTAATCACCGAACTCACGATCATGTATGCTGGCTAGCTGTGAGTGGTACATGCCCTTTCGCTACAATCTGTTAAAACTTTTTGTTCAAAAAAAGTCAGGATGTTTTACTGCGCAATGATTTTACAAGGAAAAATACGATCGGAGCCCCGGTTCCAAGAATAAAGATGGGCAGAAACCAGGAGCCAAGTCCTGAGGTATTACCCAATGCACTGTTGACCGATCTATATTCAATGTAAAAGAAGCCAGCAGCTATCGTGAACGTCAAGGCTCTAATCATCCGTGTGGCGTTTTGATACAATTCTTCAGCGTTTTCTTCGGTAACCGGCACCGGATAATTGAAGATGTGTGGAAAGCGGTTGAGGACCGAAAGCCCAATCACCGTTACCAAGCCCAGTATGGGCAGTATCCAGATGTTTCCTTTGTTTCCGAAATTATCCACGGTACCAGAGGCATTGAAATGGACCGGAACTTGTGCCGGTAGCTCATTGTAACTCATGGCAGGATAAAGTACCAAACCAGTGACGAATGCCAGGGTAAGCACAGTTAACAGGTGATCTTGCACCCGAGGTGTCATTTTGATTTTTGGGCGATTTTCCAAGACTAGGTTTTCGAGTCAATTTAAGAATTTCAGCGCATTGTTGGTCGTGTCAGTAAAAGACCAGGGAAAAAAGCTGACGAACCGGAAGAATAAGCAGGGCCTATCAGCTCCTCTTATTAATTAGTTCGGCAAAATCGAAACATATTGACTGGTAATTCGTTTTTCAATTAGCTCGGCAAAATCGAAAGAAATATGAAAGGAACTTCCATTGGAGAATTTGAGGAAATGTGCCTGCTCTGTGTGGGTATATTATCACCGGAGGCTTACGGGGTTTCTGTGCAGGCCGAAATCAAAACCCGTTCTGGCCGAAGCATGACGATCAGTTCCATTCATTCTACACTCATTCGATTGGAGAAGAAGGGTTTACTCAAGAGTGCGATGGGAGGCGCGACCGAAAGTCGGGGAGGCCGTGCCAAGCGCTTCTTTCACCTCACTTTGGAAGGCAAGAAGGCTATTCTCACGGTTCGGGACCTCCGGGAAAACATGTGGAAGGATATTACCCAAATCGGTTGGGAAAGCTTATGAGAAAGAGAAATCCGGCACCGCCGAAGTTTATTGACAAGGTACTTGGCTGGTATTGTCATGAGACGTACCTCAACGAGATAAAAGGAGACCTGCAAGAACTATATGAAGGTTGGGTAGTCACCCTTGGATATCGCAGAGCCCGGTTGAAGTATGCTTTAAACGCTTTACTGTTTTTAAGACTTTACAACTCAAAATTCTCTCAAAATAATAGATCCATGACCAGATTTTCGACTTGGGGACACCATATCAAAGTGGGGGTACGCAACCTAATTTTTTACCGATCTTTTAGCATCGTCAATATTATGGGGTTGGCACTCGGATTGACCGCTGCCTTTGTGATTTTCTTGCACGTGAGTGCCGAATTGGGTTACGATAAGGACTATTCCAAGCATGCCAGGATTTTTCGGGTTTCGACTCACCAGTCATGGGCTAAATCGCCAGTTAATTTAGGTAGGAATCTGAATGATTATTTTTCGGAGGTAGTATCCTTCTGCCGTTTTGCACGCTATGGCAACGGGTTATCGATTCTGTCTAACGGGGACCAACAGATTACTTCTGATAATCTCTTTCAAGTGGATGAATCCGCGACCGAATTCTTTGATCTGGAGCTAACCGAAGGCAACTCGACAAATAGTCTGCAGCGACCATATACGGCGCTGATCTCAGCTTCAATGGCCACTAAGCTGTTTGGTGCTAATTCCGCCATTGGGAAGGTGGTTCATATCAATGATAACCAGCAGTTTGAAATAACAGGTGTGTACAGGGATCTTCCTCGCAATTCACATCTCAAAGCCGATCTTTTGATTTCAATGAGTACGTTTTATGAGAATGTACCGGAGAATTGGATCAACAATTATGGCTGGATGGCGCTCTACACTTATGTTATGTTAAGGGACGAGGACGATGAATCACAATTCAGAGGCCGAATGCGTGACTTTCAAAAGAGCTTATTCACAGAAGAAGAGTGGTCACAGGTCGGGGATAATTATTTTGATGTAATGCCGCTTGCAGATATACACCTTCAATCCGACCGAATTCAGGAGATGGGGGAAAATAGCGATATGACCTACGTCTGGATTTTCAGTGCCCTGGCGGTATGTATTCTTCTAATAGCGCTTGTTAACTTCATCAATATCTTCACGGCACTTGCAATAAAACGGATAAGAGCCACGGCCATTAGAAAACTTGTTGGTGCGACCCGTGCGAGTTTGATACATCAACTCCTGACAGAAGCAGTTATTTCCGCGACCTTGGCTGCCGTCGCAGGCTTGGTTTTGACCATACTCACCCTTCCCTGGTACAATGTCATTACAGACCTGGACTTGACGACTGAGCAAGTATTAAAGCCCGCCAACCTACTATTGATTTCTGGTCTTGCGCTCGTTGTAGGCTTACTTTCAGGCTTGTATCCTGCGTTATTGGTTGTAAGGCAAGATCCGCTGCTGATCGTCGCAAGGAATGAAAATCCAAAGACGGGTATCTCCTATTTCCGAAAGGGACTGGTGGTCTTTCAGTTTGCGCTTTCCCTCTTTATTGGCACTGGCAGCCTGATTATTTTCCAGCAGATGAACTTTATCAATAATCAGGATCTTGGTTACACCAGAGAGAAAGTCCTTGCAATCGAGACCTATGGGGATTTGCGATCGCAGCTGGCCGAAAAATCCCAGGCTGCCAAAAATCGTCTGCAACAGCTTGCGGGAGTGGCTGCGATTGGCCGTGTGTCGAATCTCCCTGGGGAACCACTAAGCCACGAAAGTTTTCAACTGGCAGAGCGAGCACCTTTAGATGCAAGTGTGAATATGCTGTGGTGTGATACAGATTATTTGCAGGTAATGAATATGGAATTGGTGTTGGGGAAGGGCTTTCACCGCCGAGATAGCGGTGCGGCATTTGTGGTGAATGAAACTTTGGCGAACCAATTAGGCGGTGAGATTGTCGGTCAGCTGGCTGAATGGCGGGGACGGAAGGGGCCAATAGTCGGGGTTGTAAAGGATTTTCACCATTATTCCTTGAAAAGTGGTATCGAGCCGATGGTTTTGACAAACTACCCAGCGTGGACCAGTCAGTGGCTGGTTAAACTGGAAACGGAAGACGTTACAGGAATTATTGACCGCATCGGCGGCGAGATTAAGCAAATAGCTCCTCAGTCCATGTTCCTTCCCAGGCTGGTGGAAACTCAGGTGGGTAATTTGTATCGGGGGGAACAAAATATGCTTCGGATAGCCGGTCTGTTCACCGGCCTAGCGATACTAATTTCCTGCGTAGGACTCATGGGCCTGGCCACGCTAGAAGTTCAGCGTAAAACCAAGGAAATAGGAATCAGGAAGGTTTTGGGAGCCTCCTGGCGCCAAATATTTTTGATGGTTAGCAGGCAATATCTTTTCATGACCCTTTTGGCAGCGATAATTGCTATTCCCATAAGTCTATGGATAGCGGGCGCTTGGTTGGCTAATTTCGAATTACAAATAGCCCTTTCACCATGGATGTTTGGCCTTCCTGGATTGGCGCTTGTATTGGTGACGTTGATGGTGGTACATATGCAATCCTTCCGTTCTATCAGCAGGAATCCATCAACGATCTTGCACCACGATTGATTGGCGCTGGTTTGACCAGTCATTGCTAAATTGAAATAAAATGCAATTTGTTGGGTGATGTCTTTGCCCAAATAGGCACTTTATAGAAAACGATGACTGAAACACTTCAAAAAAAGGGGGTGAATGCACTCAAGCAGGTGTATCTAGTGACTTTCCCGAAGGTCGCCAAATTTGTGGCAGATCATGGGGGTAGCTTAGAGGAGGCCAGGGACCTCTTCCACGATGCCTTGATGGCTTATTGGGAGAAGCAGCAAGATCCGGACTTTTCAGCAAACGCGGAGGCTTATGTTGTCGGGATCAGCAAGAACCTTTGGTTCAAAAGGTGCCGAAATCAGAAGGTGGCTGTTGATGCCGAGATGCTATCCGAAACCGCCGCCGTTCTGGATGAAAAGCCTGAAGAGTCCAAAGTGTTGGATATGCTGGAGCAGGCAGGGACGAAATGTTTGCTTCTCTTAAAAGCATTTTACTATGACCGTTTATCTATGAATCGCATAGCCACGGCCTTCGGTTATAAGACGGAGAGGTCAGCTACCGTCCAGAAATATAAGTGTCTGGAAAAAGTTAGAAATCATGTCAGATCTCTAAAAATTAGCTATGAGGACTTCCTTGCGTGATATTAAGAGACAGGACGATTTCCTATTAGGTCAACTTCCTGCTGCCGATAGATTGGTGATGGACGCGGAGATTCTGATCAATGACACACAAAAGACAGAATTGAACTGGTTGAAATATACCCATCGGATCATCGGCTTGTTTGCGCGAAGAGAAGTGCGTCGGGAATTGCATCAGATACATGAGCAAATCTTCAATGAACCTTCTCACCGTGAAATCAAAGAGAAAGTGCTCTCATTTTTTAATCGACCTCAATGATCTCGGCCAACTTAGTTCCCATGGTCATCGATACCAGTAGTACCGGTGAGCGTGCCTTTGACATATACAGTCTCTTGTTGAAAGAGCGAATCATCTTCCTGGGCACAGCTATAGATGCGCAGGTATCCAGTCTTGTGGTGGCGCAGCTGTTATACCTTAATAGCCTCGACCCCAAACGGCAAATTGACCTCTACATTCAAAGCCCGGGAGGGGAGGTCTATGCTGGCCTGGCTATCTACGATGCCATGCAAATGATATCTGCACCTGTATCAACAGTTTCGTTAGGATTTACTGGCAGCATGGCCACGGGCATACTGGCATCAGGTGCTACAGGCCGTCGTTTTGCCTTATCTCATGCCACCATTCATTTGCATCCTGCCGGGGGAGGTGCTAAAGGATACACTGAGGACGTCCAAATCGCCACCAGGGAACAAGAACGACTGCAGACTCAGCTTTTTCATATAATCGGAAAACATGCCGGACATACCTGGCAGGAGCTTGAGGAGTTTTTCAGAAGGGACAGGTATTTAAATGCCGTAGAGGCCAAGACTTTTGGTTTAATAGATGAAATCATGGGTAGTACGGAAGACTTGATCCGAATCGATAGACCTTCCTTTCAGGTGCTTTCTGCCGTGGACAACAAACAGGCATTACCGCAAGCAGAATAGTCACTCGGACTGTGCGGCTTTGTGTTTAAATTGAATTTTAAACTTAAAACAATGAAGCCGATAGCTATATGTCTTCTTGTACTGTGCCTGGTACAAGGCTGTGCTCCTCCAGAAAAGAGTGCAACTGATCCAGTGGCATTATCCGAAGATTTCCAGTCCTGGGAGGATACTGAGAAACCCGCGGGATCTGCTGCGTACCTTGGACTGGGATCCTATGCCAAAGTTTTTTGTACCGCAGTATTTGAATCAGGCCGTGAACCCGAGGAAGCATTTGCAAACAGCAATGGGCTACTATTACCTCCTGAGTTGCAGCCCCATGTTCGGTACACGGTCGAAGAGGAAGCCCGGCGAACTATTCTTACCATTGGAGACAGTATCAGCAGAGTCGCCACCTATTTCAATGATCAAGGTTGTATTTTGGATGTTGAAAAGGGTCTTTTCTTTGAGCCGAAACCAGTGGTCACATCGCTACCTCCGGGCGATGACCAACCCTGGCCCATGGGGGATATTGTGGCACCGGTCGGCGCCTCATATGATCGAGTGGCCTTAGAAGAGGTAGCTGATCTGGCATTTGATTCTGCGGCCTATACCGCCGCTTTTTTAGTTATTCATAAAGGCGAGATCATCGTAGAACGATACCGGCCGGGTATTACTTATGAAACCCAGTTGGAAAGCTGGTCAATGGGGAAAAGCCTCACTGGCACCCTAGTGGCTAGATTGATGCAACAGGGGAAACTACAGCTCGACGATCTCGCACCTATCGCTGAATGGCAACGTGAGGGTGATCCAAGGAGGAACATTACAATTCGCAACTTGTACCAGATGAGCAGCGGCCTTCGATTTCCAAGTCATCATGACCCGGAAGTAAAAGTTCCGATAGCTCAATTAACGCATATGTATGTCTACACCGGCTCCATCAATGTCTTCGATTTTGCCGTAAACAGACCACTAGAATTTATTCCTGGTTCTACTGGTAGGTACCGCAATAGCGATCCCCTTGCGTTGGGTTACATTCTTAAGACCACACTCGAACGGACGGGGGAAGATTATCTCACATGGCCGCAACGTCAACTTTTCGACAAAATTGGCATCAGGAGGCAAATGCTTGAAACAGATCGTTACGGCAATTTTATCATGAGTGGCTATGATTATGGCACAGCTCGCAACTGGGGAAGGTTAGGATTATTGTATCTCAATGATGGATCCTGGGGAGGTACTCCACTGCTTCCTGAAGGATTTGTGGATTTTGTGCGAAAAGCAGCTCCAGGTTGGGAACATCCCGAATATGGTGGACTTTTTTGGCTCAATGGAACGGGTACTTACCAACTACCTGCTGATGCCTATGCCATGCGCGGAGGGGGTGGCCAAAACACCATCATCGTGCCATCAATGGATCTGGTAGTGGTGCGGATGGGCCATGCGAAGGGAGCACCCCAGGCTGCGGAATCATTGAATCGGGCTTTAGCGAAGCTGACGGCATATTTTCAAACCAAATCGTAACTTGTGCAGTTGAGGGTTAACCAAATTCAGGACGGACAGGTCGACTTGTTCCGTGAGGTTGTCGCACTATTCCATCGGGTTTTTGAAATGAAGGATACTACATTTCCACCAGAAGCCCATTTGGCAGGACTGCTTCAGCGGGATGATTTTCTAGTCTTTGCGGCGATTCATGAAGAACTCGGTGTGATCGGCGGACTTACCGCTTACGTGTTGCATCAATATTATAATGAAAAACCGCTCGCCTATATTTATGACTTGGCAGTGGACGGATCGATACAACGGCGTGGTGTAGGGAAAACGCTTATAAAGGTATTCAAGGAGCATTGCAGTGAAGCTGGTTTTGAGGAGGTCTTTGTACAGGCGGATCGTGTGGATCAACATGCGGTGGACTTTTACAGAAAAACCAGGCCGACAGAGGAAGAAGATGTCCTTCACTTCTATTATACACTCTGAATAGGATCGCTTTTCTTTAGCGTAAGCTTACAATTTGTGGCTCACGGAGTGATATTTGTCCATGATCAAAAACTTACTGGCCGGACCTTTGTCCCTGGTGTTATCAGTCATCTGCTATGGCTGTACCACGCCGCACAAATCTTATGATGACTTTCTATTGGATTTGCATGCAAAAGGCAGATTCAACGGAAATGCACTGATTCTGGAAAATGGAGAGATCACCTATCAAAAAGCACTTGGATTTGTTGCAGCAGACGCTGAGGAATCCTTGACGCTCAACTCCGCCTTTCGTCTGGCTTCCGTGAGCAAGCAATTCACGGCAATGTGTATTATGATTTTGAAGGAGAGAGGTCAGCTAAGATACGAGGATGAGCTTACTGATTTCATTCCGGAATTGCCTTATCAAGGTATTACTATCAGGCATTTGTTGCAACACACTTCCGGATTGCCGGACTACATGACGGTAATGAATGCACATTGGAAAAATGACCTGGCCAGCGACGATCCTAAAAGGTTTATAGGTGGTAATGATGATATTATCGACATGTTCTCGAAGCAGCAAACGCCGGTATCATTTTCGCCTGGAATGCAATGGGAATATAGCAATACGGGGTATATGCTTCTGGCAAGCATCGTGCGACGAGTTAGCGGTTTGCCATTTGAACAGTTCGCGCAGGAGAATATATTCGATGCGCTGGGTATGACCAGTACTTTGGTTTATGATTACAAGCCTGGGAAAGACCCGGACTATTCAGATCGGGTTTTTGGCTTTTATGCGGATGCACAAGGTAAGCTTCAAGAGAATGATTGTCATTATTTGCATCCGGCCCGGGGGGATGGCGGGGTATTTTCCACACTGGCGGACCTTCTCAAGTGGGATCGGGCGCTATATACCGAAAAGCTGATAACGAAAGCGACGCTGGAGGAAGCATTTACGGCAGGAGTGCTTAATGATGGAGAGAAGACACCCTATGGTTATGGATGGTTTGTTGGTGAAAATAAATCTGGAAAAGTGGTCTTTCACGGAGGCAGCTGGGTTGGTTTTCGTACCTATATCTATCGGGAACTGGAAACCAACACCTGCATCATTTTACTTGCCAATAATTCGGTTAGCCAGATACAAGATATTGTTAACGGCTTGCGGGAGATAAAAGACCGCCAATGAGTCGACACGGAGCCGATCATTGGCGGGCACAATTTTAAAAGCTTCTTATTCGTACTTTAGACTATCTACAGGGTTGCGATCTGCGGCCTGGAAAAATTTGAAGCCGACAGTAATTATTGAGCTGGCAACCACTGTGACCAAAGCGATAAATACTACTTCTACGGTCACATTTACACGGTAGGCAAAATTTTGCAACCACATATTCATGACCTGATAGGATAGGGGGATACTGACTAATGCAGCTATCAAAAAGCTCCAGAGAAATTGCCTGCTGAGAAGCACGAAAATGTCCTTTTTCAGGCAACCCAGTACCTTCCTAATGCCGATTTCCTTTTGCTTGGTTTCGATTACAAATACAGTAAGTGCAAAAAGACCCAACAAAGCGATGGCTATGGCTAGCCCGGAGAAGATGGGTATGATCTTTGACAACTTTCTTTCTTGCTTATAAAGTTTTTCAAATCCTTCGTCAAGAAACCAGTAGGCAAAGGGGCGAGGGCCAAAGACTTCATGCCATTGCGCTTTCATTTTTGCCAATATTCCCGGATAATCGGTCGTTGAGACCCGAGCAGAATAAGTATATAGATAATCCAGCTTGGCTACGATTAGCAGCGGATCGATTTGTTGTTTAATAGATTCGTAGGGGAAGTCTTTCACAACGCCAATGATGGTGCCTGAGATGTTGGCGAAGTTTCCGTATTCTTCGTCCTCGGTCAACCGCAAGCCCAGCACTTCTTCCGCGCCTAGACCTAGGGTTTTAAGGGCGGCCTCATTGATGATTATTCCGGTAGAGTCGTTGTAATGTCTGAAATCCGTCCCCGCAATGAATTCCAACTGATAGGTTTTGCAGAAGTCGCCATCAGTTTCAAATTTATTCCAGTATACTTCCTTGCGGTCCATGGCAGGGAAGATGAATTTACTATTCAGTCGACTGAAGCCGGGGAGCCGGGGCAAATGCATGCCAATCGTGGAGGCTTCCACCTCGGCGAGCCTGGAAGTTTCTGTTTTGAACGTACGAATTTGCTCCAGCGAGCCCATGCCGGTGGTGCGGACGCCAATGATCTGATCTCTGATTTGCGCCAGTTTCCCATTGTTGATAAGCTCCAGCTGGTTTTTCACAGTCAAAGACCCGATGATGAGTAAAAGCGCAATGGTAAATTGCAATGTGACCAGCACTTTTCTAAACCACTCTTCTCCTCGTGAGTGGTGAAATTTGCCTTTCAGCACCTGTAGGGGCTCAAAACCTGAAAGGTACAGGGCTGGGTAGAGTCCACTCAAGAACCCGGTGATGATGATAATCCCCGCCAGGAATCCGATGGATTCAACTTGGGTCAGTAGGGAGAATACATCGATGTTTTTATCCAGTAGGTTGTTGAAGGAGTCGAAAGTCAGTACGTAAACGCCGATGGCCAGTACCATGGACGAGATCACATAGATAAATGATTCCGTGAAAAATTGAAGAATTAGTTGGCGTCGCTCGCTTCCTAATGTCTTTCTAAGCCCTATTTCTTTTGCCCTTTTGGCCGCCATGGCCGTCGACAAATTGACAAAGTTGATGATGGCCACGATCAAAATGAAAGCAGCAATCACGGCCATTCCATAGAGGTAGTTCACGTCTATAGGAGAGTCAATTTCCCATTTCATGGCGGGTTGAAAATGAATCGCTTCAACGGGTGTAAGCAGCGGCTTCATGTTTTTGGCCCTGTCGGGGATTTCCGTTTCCCACATTTCCGCCAAACGGTCGTTGATCAAATCCAGGTCACGGGGATTGTCGACTTGCAAGTAGGTAAAAGCCCAAATAGGCCGCATCCGTTTAAGTATCCATCCTTCTCGGTCTGGTCCAAAAAAGCGGTCCAGGGTCTCGATCCTCGTTACGAAATCGGGGTGGAATTGGGAGTTGGTGGGAGGGTCATACATGACACCCGAAACATCCAGCGTGATTTGCCTGTCGCTGCGGTGATAAATCAGTTTTTTACCCACAGGATTTTCCTCGCCAAAATACTTCGTGGCCATTCTTTCGGTCAGTACTATGTTGTTGAGGTCCGTTAGTACTCTGGACGCATCACCATACTTCAATTCGAAGCCAGTAAAGTCAAAGAAGTTTTCGTCGGACCAGTAAATCTGCTCTTCGTAAAAGATCTTCTCTTGATCTTCTGAAGAAATGTAGCCGAAGGCAATGGTCAGGAAGCGCATATAATTTGATATGCCTGGGAACTCTTCGGTCAGCACTTCGGCCCAGAGGCCACTGGAAAAAGCCTGATCCTCTTCCGTACCGTCTTCCCATGTTCGGGTGTAGGACAGTCGATACAACTTTTCCGCATTTGGATACATTTTGTCATGGTTGAACTCGTCATTGAGAAATGTGACGATATATAAGAATCCGTATAGTCCTAGACTCAGTCCCATTAGGTTAATGACGGTAAAAAACCGAGACATATTGAACCTTCTGACAAATACCAGTACGTAGCTTTTTATCAACCCAAGAGAGGAATTATAACCCCTAAGGTTCGCTCTGGCCTCTTCTCTTCCGATGTGGCCAATTTCCCCTATGGCTTCAGAAGCGCGATTGAAGGCCTGTTTTGCGGTTAAGCCTTCTGCGAGTGCTTGCTGCACCTCCTGGCGCAGATGATCCTCAAGTTCCGCTATCGTGCCAGGTTCCAATCCATTTTGCCGATGAAGCTGTTTTTTCCATCGAGCAATGTATTTTTCTATTTCTTCACGCATGATCGGTAGCAGGTTGCGTTGGCCAGATGTTGCCCAGTACTTCATGGATACTCATCCAGTGTTCTTTTTCGGTGTGCAGCGCTGACTTTCCTGCGTCAGTGATGGAATAGTACTTTCTCGGTCTGCCGCCCTCCGATAAGTTCCAACTGGAAGTGACAAGCGACTCCTTTTCCAGCCGGTGAAGCACCGGGTAAAGCATGCCTTCCGCCCACTCGAGCTTACCACCGGAGATGGCCTTGATTTGTTGAATGATGTCGTATCCGTAGGAAGGGCCCCTTTGCAATGTCCCGAGGATAAGTGGCTTTGAGGAGGCTGCAATTAATGATTTAGAAAATTTCATTACATCTAATATCTACATACATATATATTCTATGTATATGACGATAGTGAATGAAAAAAGTTTTCGATTCAGCTTTTTTTTGACTTGGAAATCGTGATTTATGACTCGTGAGTAGTGATTTGGTAGCTGGTGATTAAGGTGATTGGTGATTGGAAATCAGTTAGTGATGACTCACGATTTATGTCACTTACCTTTCCATTTTTTTCTTTTGGCAGTAGGAATTCCTGAGACGATACCCCCGGTTTCCAGGAAGTTGTAACCAATAGATATCTCCGGACCGGCCAGATTGCTGTCAGGTCCCGGAAACTCAGTTAGGCCTATATTATATCGTGCATCCACCGTCAAACCAAGGGGCAATTCATACCCCAAACCCAGTTGCAGACCGACATCATTGCTGTTTGTTGTGTTGGAAATATCGAAAGTAAAGCCGCCATCCTCATCTTCCGATTCTGCTTTTATCAGAAACCCCAGACGCGCACCAAACTGAAAATTCAGGCCACCTGGAAAGTAAAATTTGGCAACAACCGGTAAAGCGATCCTTGTGTATTTGAAGTTTGTTTCTATACCTAAAACGTCACCTTTAAACTCATTGTACGCATAAAGTAATTCGCCTTGAAGTCCCACTTTTTTGAGGCGGACCGCAGCCATCGCTCCACCATGATAGCCAAAGGACTCGAGACTGTCTTTGTTGCTGAAATCGAAATTTTCCTGGGTTGGTAATGCGCCGCCGGCTTTGACGCCCAGATAAAATTTTTGTCCCTGCACCGTCAAAGAGGTCAGCAGTAAAACGACAAATAGAAATGTCCACCTTCCGATTAAACCAAGTTTATTTTGAACCATGGCAAGTTTCAATATTGCTATTCCCGAAGATAACGAGAATTTGCATTCAATCATTGTTGCCGCAACCTTGCCATCATGATTGTGAACTGTTGCCGAAATGTCCGCACGCTAAACCCGTAGCATCATTTCTTTTGGATTTTTACTCCGAAGAGGAATCTGGTTATACGAAAAGGCCTTACTAAAAATTCGTAGATCAATAACGTACCAATCAGTGATAGCGAGCTTATAAAGAGGAATTTTGCCAGCACCCCTTCCTGCACCTGTATTACATAATAGCCCACGGCAATTATGACAGTTTGGTGCAAAATGTAAAAAGGATAGATGGCCTGATTCATATAGGACAATATCCTGCTAGGCCTGTTGAGGTATTGATGCGCGAACCCGAGAGCAGTTAGTATCCACATCCATACATTGACGGGCCTTACCGCGGCAAAGGCATATGCCTGCCAGAAAGACATTCCGTCCTCGAGGTTATTCCACCGGAAATAGTTGATGATCACTATGGACAGACACGCTATACCGAGGAATGACCTGCGGTACTTCGCGATCTGCTTCCAGATTGAAGGTGCACAACCGGCGAGGAACCCCACCAGAAAAAATGAAAACCAGTAGGGGTGAAAGGCCCAATCATTAATCAGGTCATTTGTTCGACCGTTTCCCACGGAGATAGTCAGATATACGATGAACGTTGGGACGATCAGCACCCACATCTTACTAATGGTGGCGTTGGAAAAAAACTTATCGATCCTTTCGGCAAGGTGCGGCTGCTTTATCCAAAGGAAAAGGGGCAGTCCAACAATGGAATACATGAAGAGGTAGATAACAAACCACATGTGATGCCATGAAAAATCACCCGCGGGATATGGTATAAAATTGAACGTTTGAGGATAGAAATCCAGAAAGGAGGCATAGAGGTCCGGCTGATCAAAAATGCGCTCGAAATAGACTTGTGGCGGAACCACCACGAACATTGAAAAGATCAGCGGGATCATGAGCCGGTTATTGCGTTCCTTTAGGTATTGCCACGGCTTCCTTCTCCTCAATGCCAGGTAGGTTCCATAGCCTGAAATAAAAAATAACAAGGGCATCCTAAACTGGCTAAGCCAAAAATTAAATTCCAGCCACAGGTAGCTAGTTTGGTCATTTTTGATATGAAAATCCCACTCTGCGACAAATATCATTGCCACATGGAAGTAAAGGACTAGTATGATCGCTATGACCCGTAACCAGTCAATATCATGTCTTCTTTGCATCCTAGTCGACCTTAAACGCGGGGATTTCTTTTGCCATGGGTGTTAGCGCTTCAAACAATTGTTGGTCATTCTCGTCGATGGACATGGGTGTAATGACGATAAAGCCTTCCCCTAAAAAAGTATCATCTTTTTCTATAGCTGTGTTCACAGGATTGCCCTTTGCTGCAATTGTCCAAACGGTTTTATTGTCTTCCTCATGTGGGTCTTCACCATGGATTTTCTGCAGGCCAAGCATCTGCGGTAGGTCGTAGCTGGTTCTTCTTGGTGCAATCTTCACCCCCTTTATCTCCTCCGGTCTTATTTTCGGAAATCCCACCGTTAAATAAGAGCCTGGTTCTATTTTATCGACGATTCCTGAGCTGATCAGTGCAGTGATCCATTCCGGAATAACCGTGAAGGAATTTTCATAGTCATCTTCAAATCCCGAAAGTGCAATCGCCGGGGTATGGAAGAAGGCAGCTGTTCTGGCTGCGCCGATGGTTCCTGAGCCAAACCATTGCGGTCCTATATTGGAACCACCATTGATACCGGAAAGCACCAGGTCGGGTACATCATCGCCAAAAAGTCCGCCCAACCCCAGTACAATACAATCCGCCGGGTTGCCCGGAGTGGTGTAAGCGCTTATGGAGTTCTCTTCGTCCAGGTATTCGCACTCCACTTCAAATACAGAATGATACTTGCCGTACATGGTGTGATTTGACGTACCGGATCGATCAAAGTTGGAGACTACAATGGACACGCGCTTTGCTACCTTTTTGACGCTCCGGGCCAAGGCCAAAAGTTTGTCGGCATCTTCGATACCATCGTCATTGGTAATGAGTATGTGTTCAAATTGAGCCTGAGAGGTTGCTAAGAAAGACAGGCCTACAAAGGCGCTGATAAACATTACTGTTTTCATAATTGAGTTTTGAGTTTTTTTGAATGAAAAATGAGGTTTGGTTACTCGTATCGAAGTGCCTGACTTGGATTGATAAGGACTGTTCTCAAAACGGCCATGGATACGCTTAACACCGCCAGAATTGCGAGTAAAGTGGCTGTCAGAAGAAAAGGGGAGACTTGGAAAGGAATGCGATAGGCAAACCCCTGAAGCCATTGTTCCATTAGGAGGTACCCGGTAGGAAGTCCGATCAATAGTGCCAGTCCCACCACCTTAAGAAAGGTCTTGTTTTCCATGATCACGATATCCAGGATTCGCGCTCCTACCACTTTTCTGATGCCAATTTCGCGGGTGCGCTGTGTGATCACCAGGTGCGCTAGGCCGAGTAGACCCATGCCGGCTAAAATAAGCGCCAGCACAGTGAACAGGTTGAATACTCCCAGTGCTCGTTTTTCTGCTTCATATTGGTCCCCAACCAGGTTATCCAGGAATGAATAATCCATGGCAAGATCCTTATCGAATTGAGCGTGAATGTCGCCTAATGCGGCAATTACGGCACTCATATTAGCTCCGGCCTGGACTTTAATCATGAGGTAATTCATGGCACCGGGCAACACATTGATGACAATTGGCTGAATATCACGGTGAAGTGATTTATAATGAAAGTCTTGTATGACTCCCACTATCCTGCCTTTACGGGGACCGACTTCCTCATCCCAATAGATCGGCTCTGAAAACAGATCTTCGACATTGAGCTGGGCCGCCGCGGCTTCGTTGACAATGAAGCTTGCCCCCAACGAATCCTGGGCGCTTCCTCTTTCAAACCACCGGCCTGCTTTCAATGTAATTCCAAGCACCTGCAAGGCATCATAATCAACTCTTAATTCTGAGCAATCCACGCGGTTGGTCTGATCGCTTTCGCTGTAGATTACGTTTTGGTTAAATTGTCCTGCCGGAATATTAGAAATCCCGCCGACCCCAATTACCCCGCTTATCCCACGGATCTCATTTTTGATTAATTCTATTTTTTCTACTTCAGGCCGTGAGTGTAGTTCGTAAATGATTGTCTGATCTTCATCGAATCCGAGCTCTTTGTCTTCCATGAACCTGATCTGATACAGTACCATTAAACTGCCGAAGATCATAATGGCCGAGGCGATAAATTGGAGAGCAATCAAGCCTCTGCGTATTCCTGAGCCTCTTTTTTGATTAATGAATTTGCCTTTGAGCGTGTCAACGGGTTTAATGGGCAATACCGTTAAGGCCGGATACAAACCACTGACAATGCCGATTATCAAAGCGGTGCACGTGCTAAGCGCAAGTATGTCCGGAGCGAAAAGCGCACCAAAGGCTATTTCTTTGCCAGTTAATGTCAGAAAGTACTCGAATGTAAGCATAGCCAGCAGGTAGCCAAAGACAAGCGCAATGACACTGGTGGTGATTGATTCGAGAACAAACTGGGACAGGACAGTGATTTTTTCGCCACCTAGGGTTCTTCTGATCCCAACTTCCTTAACCCTTTCAAATGCCCGGGCACTGGATAGATTGACGAAATTGACGCAGGCTATGACAATTAGGAACACCACGGCGGCCCACAGGATACGGATAAATATAATATTGCTATTGCTCTCTAGTTCCCAACGCAATTTTGAGTGCAGGTGAATGTCGACAATAGGTTGCAAAGCGGCGTAGCTCCTTCTTTCCCGTAATTCTTCTACTTGATCCTCTGAAAGCGTCAGATGGGTAATGAGCCACTCGGGTATTGCCGCTTCCAATTCGGTGGCGTCCGTTCCTGGGCGGAGTTTGATATAGTTGAAGTGACCAAAATCTCCCCATGTCCACCAAAAGGAATCCGGGTTGTTGGATTTGGGGGTCATGTAGGAGATGAGAATTCTAGGATGAAAGTGACTAGTTGCCGGGGCGTCTTCCATGACACCAACCACTTCACCCCTGAAGTTGTATTCAACCATTTCAAGGACCTTGCCCACCGGGTTTTCGTCATCGAAATATTTTTTGGCCATGGACTCAGTGATGACCATATCACCCACATTGCGAAGCACCTCTTCACGATTGCCTGCTACTAATTCGAAATCGAAAACATCGAAAAAGGTGGAATCAGCAAAAAAAACATCCGGCTCACGAAATAGCCGATCCTTTTCAGTATTACGGATATACAGCGATTGCAACGACAGGCCGGGTCCGTAGATCGGAGTAATGCTTACGCCGGCTTCCACTTCCGAGAAATCGGTGACCATAGCTTGGGCCATTGGGTGGGGTGTCCTGGTCTGGGGATTGCCCGTCATCCAAACTATCCGGTGTATATCATCCGCCCGATCGTGGAACCTATCGAAAGACAATTCATGGTTTAGATAAAGGAATATCAGCATGCAACTACCGATGCCCATGGTTAAACCAAACAAATTGATAATGGCAAAGACCTTGTTGCGCTGGAGACTTCTGAAGTAAACTTTTAGAAAATTCGAAAACATGACGCTTGTAATTATTGACAAGCCAAATGTATCCGCATAGTGATCCGTTCGAGGTTTTTCCCGGTCATGTGGACGTTCGATCTTATCGGGACGAACACCGGCACTTCTGAATTCCGAGGGAGTTTTGCCTGTTATCCTTTTAAAGGACGTGTTGAAAGCCGACTTGGAAGCATAGCCCACGAGACTGGCGATTTCTTCGATTTTCTCATGTTGATGTTTAGGGTCTGTTAGCAGGCGTTTGGCAGCAGACACTCTGACCGAGGCAAGCAGGCCGAAGAATGTTTGCTGGCGTGTTTCATTCAGTAGTTGACTCAGGTGGTGAGAGGAGGTTTTTAGGCGTTGTGCCAGGCTCGCGAGAGATGCGTTTCCCTGTAACAAAAAGGCCTCTTCCCTGATCACCTCCTCCAATCGATTGATCAATACGGCTTTTTCCTCTGGTTGTAAGTCGGATTTTGCATACTTGGACTGAGAGAAACGTTCGAAAGCCGCTCCTTCGGCAAATTGCCAGGTTCCATATATGGCTAGGACGCCAAGCCACAAGAGAGTCAACGATGGCAGGAACAGTGTTGTGATCAAGAGGATCAGCAGCGAAAGCACCAGTGTGTTGATCAAAAGTATCCGCTTACCGGGCCTGCTCACTGTCGAGATTCCTCGTCGGCGATAAACTGAACGAAGTTTGACTGTCAACCCCACTAACTCCCAGATCACGTATATGCCAATGATGTAAGGCGAAGAAGAAACCTCCAAGATTACCAGGAGGCCGATCAGAAATATGGGTATGGCATTTACCAACTCCCTCCGAAGTTTCGCTGGTAAGTCGAAAAAATAAGTGCTGTATGCCGAAATAAATCGCGGGATCACCAACAAAGGAAAAAGTTGCCAGGCGGTCGATGCTTCAGATACAGCCAACAGAGCCATACCCGCAAAACCAGCCCAAAGGCCGCTGAGGTGAAGCATTTTCCTTCTGGTAGACTGGAGAAACAGTCCTATGAACAGGCCGGTAGCAACATAGGCCAGGTAAATCATTAAACTTGGTAATTTTCCTTCGTTTTTTAAAACTAATTGAAATTGACTGGATGAGTGTTATAGATCAGTTTTCCTCGAGCTGTGGTAGGAGGGATCAGGGGCCTAATCGTGCGCTAGCAGCTCGAATTGTTGACCGGGACCATCAGCTATTAGGCGAAGTGATGGATGCGACCTCTCATCAGACTACTGCCCTTGGCAACGATGCCGTGATGGTCCTGATGGCAGTAGGAGAACTGCATCCGGAACTATTGGTGCCTTATACATCACAATTGCTGGACCTACTTTCTGCTAAAAGCAACAGACAGGTCTGGGGGTCCATGATTGCGCTTTCGCATATTGCGCCACTCATTAAATCGGAGTTATTGGAGGCTCTGCCGCTGATTTTGGGATCAATGGATTCAGGATCCATAGTTGGTCGAGATCACGGATATACTATTTTGACGGTGTTGTACGAAGACGATAGCGGAGGCATTCTTTGGCCCTTAATGAAAGAGCAATTGCTGAAATGCCCACCCAATCAATTTGGTCAATACACAGAAAAGACAATGGAGGTGTTAAAAGCGCCTGATCGAGAGGAGATGGTATTTACGATAGAACAACGGTTGTCCGAGCTTACCAACGAACATCATCGTAAGAGAGCATTGAAAAACTTGAAAACCCTACACATATGATTACCTGGGAGGATTTTGCCAAGATAGATATGCGCGTGGGAACGGTCTTGGAAGCCAAGGAATTCCCAGAGGCCAGAAGACCGGCTTACTTGCTTAAGGTAGATTTTGGAAAGGACATTGGTGTTCGAAAAAGCTCCGCGCAGATCACTCATCACTATGATCCTCACCAGCTCCTGGGACGCCAGGTCATCGCCGTGGTGAATTTCCCTCCCAAGCAGATCGGGCCTCATCGGAGTGAATGTTTGGTCATGGGTATTTATGATGAAAACGATCAAGTGGTGCTGCTAAAAGCAGAGCAGCCGGTTCCTGACGGCAGTAAAGTGGGTTAGTTCATGGAAATATGACTGCCCAGTTATCTGATTTGTCGCGACTTGTATTGGCCGGAAAAGCAACAGTTTCAAACCCATCTGCTAGCATGCTTCTTATTTCAATTCGGATCTTTGCTCCGTCTAATGCCCATTTCCTCTTGTAAAATTGAAATTCCATGCCTTCGTAAGGAATGAAGGTTTCGGCGTATATGTCTACGTCCGGATTGGATTTGCGCAATTCCGCGGCTTTTTTCCGGTCAAAGAGCACTGTGTTGGACAACCAGCCGTCATGATATCCCCAGCGTGTCTCAGGCGTATAGTCATCCCACCCGTTTGCGGGCAAGGTACGGTGGCCTAGCTGTGAGGAGGCATGAATGTTGGTAAGCATCTCGCCCCGTTCAACGAATAAATCGATATACAATGGCTTTGGCAATTGACTTTTGACTGCCAGATAGAAATAGTGGGAATCCTGCTTCGCAAAGAGCGTATTAGCACCGTCTATAGCTATGGAAGTGGCATCTGTCCATTCATGAGGTGCAAATTGTCCATCGATCATTATCGGAATCGATGGCGTAGCTTCCTCAGGCGAATTGCAAAAAGTGACAAGCAGACATAGTAGCGGTAAGAGGTATTTATTCATATTCTTTGAGGTTACAGTGAAAAAACGGCCTGCCCTTCATGAGGTTCGTAACTCCAGCCAAGATGTGAACTGTTAAATACATTTCGACAATTTTCAAATGACCAATTGCAACTCATCTGGGGTTGGAAATGTATTCGGGCGTCCGCGGTTCATTTTTGAAAAAGTCTCCTTTTTTACCTCTGCTTAGTGCCCATTTGTCGATCCAGGAAATGCCCCAATCTTGGAATACCGTGATCTCCTCGTCGTAAACGGGATCTTTCAACGCTTGTTCCAACGAGACAAATTCATACTCAAGGCCTTTCAATTTGTTGGAAAGCAGTTCAAGGTAGTGCGCATTGAGAAGGTTGGCATGTATGAGGAGGACTTGGCTGATCTCCCGATCAAAAAGGCGTTTACTCTGTACCTCAAAGTAGCCAACTTTATCAATCATATAGTTAACATAGTCGATACCTATCTTTTTCATGAGGGTACTATCCCCGGCAGCAGTCGCACGAGCATAAGATCGAGCAAACAAGTACTCTTCATTATCGACAGTAACGGGGGCGATTGTATAATCATGCGTTGCAAGGAAACTTGCCAGGGAGTCGGCATGTGTTTTTCTTAGGCCCGTGCGCAGATAGGGGTGTCTGAAGAACTTGTAAGGTTGACCATATTTCTTTGAAAGCGGCTTGCTGATGTATTCACCTTTTAAAATATCCTCGGTGAATTCTTTGTAGGAAGATTGATGATAGTTTTTGTGCGAATAAGTATGGTTCCCCAGTTCCAATCCACTTTGAAGCCATTGAGCCAGTAGATCTAACTGCGTTTCGTCCAATTTTCCTTTGTGATAAAGTTTGTTTTCGTTGACAAACCCGATGGCCGGAATATCATTTTTCTTGCAGGTGGAGATAATGCCATTAGTAATAGCAAGATGTGTATCCGGTAATCGGTAAGTCACGGTAGGCAGATCGTCGACCGTAAGACAAATCTGCTTCTGGGCCCAGGCGAATCGAAGGATGTTGCAGGCAATGAATATCAGTACGTACTTGAGCATGACCATGACTTTTGCTGCAATATACTATTTGATACCAGGGTTAAATAAGAAAAGCGACACTCAAGGAGCGTCGCTTTAATAAAGAACCAGCTATGGAAAATATCTGCTCGATATCGAACAGGATATTTACTATATCTGATTCGAAGGTAGTGCCAATTGCATCCCAGGGTATCGTGCCTTCGTTGGGCAGATCGCGTATCTCGATGAATGGTCCAATTCAGCCGATCTTTCGATTGGTGTGGGTCCTTGGAGTGAATAGCTCCTTATTAATTCACCTGATGACCGATGATTTGTCGATTGTTTTGTTCAACAATAATGGTAGAACCGGTGATCGTAAGCGTGGCCGAAGGTTCCCCGTATGGATATCCATCCAGATAATATTGACCCGAACCGATAGGATAAGCTAACATTTTTAGTTCACGGTCTTTTTCATAATCACCATGTTCAAATATGCCTTGTATTTTGCCCTCACCGTCGTAATAGACGATTATGTCCTTCACGATATTGCTTCCTTTCATCCGAAACACGCCACGCCCGTCCTCGATTTTGTAAGCTATTGACTGTTCTACCTTGCCGACTTGGTTTTGAATCCTTTTGAAACCCAGGGAAAACATTCCCGAATACACGATGAGCTTCATTTCCCCATTGCAATATTTGGCTAAGCCCCAATACTTTCTTCTGGCGATGCGATCGGCGATATGTATGAGTTTTTTTTCTGCCTCGATCGTTCCTGGCAACGGAGTATTGGGAATGATCCTGGAGGGTGCAGTGCCGGGGATGTTGATCTCGATGACTGAATCCCTCGCCGCAATGTTAAGCTTTTGATCTGCTAGTAGGAATTGCCCTGAGCTAACCGGGTCCTTAGTTTTCAGCGGGAGCAATTCCAGGGGTTTCCCTCGCATGTGATTCTCAATTTGTCTTACCCAGTGACGCATTTTGATGGAGCTAATTTCATATTGGTGAATGGCTTCAAAACCCCTGTTGGTTAGAATTACAATGGATTCGTTGGTCGTAGGATTGAAACTGATAAAGCTAGTGGCCCCGGCACTGCCACCGTCGTGGCTGATCTTACCTTCCGAGTTTACTACCCAGCCATACCCATAGTCCTCGTTAGTGTGGTCCTTCAGAAAAAGTCCTCGTAGCTCCTCGGTGAGAAAGTCCTCTGAAACAACAGTCTGCATCCATTTTGTGAGATCTTTAGCAGTGGAATGGATGCCACCCGCCCCGAAAAACCAGGAAGGGTGATACCTCGGTGCTTCTCGCAACAGGTCCTGTCTGTATCCGTAGTAGGGCGATGCGGAAGCGTCTGTGGCAGCAGGGGAGGTATGATTCAGTCCGTAGGGATCGAAAATTGTATTTTGAAAGAACTCACTCACCGATTGACCTGAAACTTCTTCAACGATTGCCGCAAGGAGTATATACCCAGAGTTGTTGTAGCTAAACCTTTTGCCAGGAGAAAACAGCAACTTGGCTCCGTTGAACTTACCAATGAGTTCTTTTTTGGCAATCGGATAAGTTTGAGGAAAGTATAGCTCCAAACCCTGTTCGGTTTGGTAAAGGCTTGGTATGCCACTCATGTGAGTGAGCAGGTGGTGGACAGTTACTTTCTTCCAGAGATCGGTGGCATATGCTCCCAAGTACTGGTTGATTGGCCCATGGAGGTCCAGTTTACCTTCCTTCACCAGGTGCAAGATTGCAGCGGCCATGAATTGCTTACTTACTGAGCCAATTTCGAATGAGGTAGTGCTTTTGATTGGGTTACCGGCTGTGGCGTTCCCTGCGTTAAATTCCAGGATTACCTCGTCTCCTCTTTGGACCAGGACACTTCCATTGAAATGTCCGTAAGAAGCCTCGCGCTCGAAGAATTCCTGCAATTGGCAGTGAGCTCCGAAGGGTAAAATGAATGCTAGGACAAGAAATATTTTTTCCATTGATTTGAGTTTTTGAATTTTGAATGCACTCAAAAAACGGCCAATGAGGGCTGTCTGATAATGTCGAGGTACAAACGACTTGATATTGTATTTGAACAACTTTGGCATTTGCCCACGTCGATAAAGGAGCTTTGGTCTCAACTCAAGCCTTGGGGGCGGTGGACTCACGCAATTGTTTGGATAGGGCTGGCGATTTGGGTGAACATTCCGGCCCTGGATTTTACGATTGGCATATTTCAGGGGAGAGACTACTCGCTGCTATTGCCAACCGTTTACGGATTGCCGATCAACATCTTCATCTTTTACGGAACCGCTTGCCTTGTCGGGAAATTACTGCGGGAGACCCCAGGCTTATTTCTCCTAATTTCGATGTTGTTGCTAGCCGGTACTTCTTTGGTCGAAGCGCTTTTTGATATTGGCTATTACATCTATTTCTACGGAGCTATATCCGGTGAATTTATGCGGGAAGCCATTTATGGCCCTTTTATCATGAATGGTATACTCTTCTATTTGTCATCATTGGTGTTTGGGGCGATCATAGGCTGGCGCAGTGAGCAACGACCACCGGAAAAGATCCATGTCAACAACGGTCATGAAAAAGTGTATCTCGACCCACAAGATTTGCGATATATCGAGAGCGAAGGCAATTACGCTGTATTCCACACACAGGACCACAAAATACTGGAACGAATAAGCCTAACTGACCTGGAAAGACGTTTACCCGATCAGTTTGTGAGGTGCCATAAATCCTATATCGTCAATCAGATGCTAATCGCAAAAATGAGTGCTTCCGAGGTTTGGATTGCTGGTGACAAAATTCCGATTGGGCGCAAGTACAAGGATAACCTCAGGTCAAGGCTTTGATGGCATCGATGACTGCCTAATGAGTAAGAGCGCATCAAAATGCCTGGAAGGTATCAAGGTATTGGAACGTCTTAAATCGATGAATGAATCGTTAACGATCAACGTCTGATTAAGCCAATCGCTGCCGGCGGTTGCACGTTTGGGTATGGAGACAAATCCCATGGGTCTCTGCATGTCCAAAATAAAATGCTTGACATCCAGTCGCAAGCTATCAGGAGGACTCAACGCCTCGGGTTCTCCGCCATTGTTGGCGTATACGCCCGTACCGGAAAAAGTACCTATGTGGAACATGGGTTGATCCAGTTCGTTTCTTAGGAATTCTCCCATAACTTCTTCATTAGCACTGTATTTAGAGATATGAAAGTTGTGTCCAATGATTATCACCTTTCTGCCTCCATAGCGATTTTTTAACAGCCATTGCACATTTTCTGCCATAACCCTATCTCGGGCGGCCCATCTTTTACTCCAATCACGGTCTAACCGGAACTCGAGCATGTAGGTTAGGAATTGGATCCTGTTGTGAAGGGTCCTGTCTGCCATTTGAAGGTCTTCACTGGGAGCGAGGACTTCCAAGCTTTCCCGGAGCTTTTGATAATCTGTAATTAGCGTTTCGGTTTTTTCTTTTATCGCGTCCATATCCTGACCCTTTCGCAGCAGTTTTTGTACCTGACCAAATTGCTCTTCGATCGACGCCCACCTGGAGGAGTCAATCGGTGCCGCCACGCGCCCCAGCAGCTGCTTAAATCCTCCGCTGGTCCGTTGAACATCAAACCCGGCCACCTCGATGTTGTGTTGTGTGCTGTAGTCGAAGAGTTCTTTGAACTCAAGTGTCCTCCACCCCCCAAACATCGCAGACCATAGTCCCCGAGTGGAACCGGCTCCTGCAGCGACTTCCCCTATTCCAGCCTCCAATAGGATCACATCAAAACCAAGTTCTGAATGCAGATATTTGACTAGTTCGTTACGGGAGCTGAATACCTCCTTTGAACCATGGTTTGGTTCACCCAGGAGAACCAACTGGTAGGGTTTTATCTCTGCGGCAATTTTTGCTAAAGCTGCCTGATCAAAAGCACCTTGTTCGTCAGAAAATACCATTTGTTGCCTCATGAAATCCTGCTGCTTCTGGCTGATCACCTGAGCCTGGGAGGAGCAACAAAAGAATAGCAGTGCGTAAGGCAAAACGTACATTATTTTATCGAAGGTTAGCATAGAAAGTATTGCGTTAGTAGTATGAAAAAGACAACAAAAATTTTCCAGGGTTTCTACGTTATAGGGCACCTTTCGAGTTTTTTGGGTACGGGGGTACGGATGATCTGGTGTTTCAATGAAAATCCCTAGACATATGCGCATACTTACTTCACTCTTTTTCTTGCTGATTTCCGTATCGCTTTGGGGGCAGACAACCGCAGAGGAGTATGTCAGGAAAGGGCTTGAGAAGTTAGCCGTCGACAAGCAGCAATCGGCTTATACTCTGTTTAACAAAGCCATTGGCAAATACGATTATGCGCCGGCCTATTTTCATCGGGGCCATATGAAATTAAAAGTAGGACAGAAAAAAGGAGCTTATGCCGACTTTAGTAAGGCAATCGAAAGCGACCCGACCTTCTCAGATGCCTATTATGCCAGGGCCACCGTTCTGGTGAGCCAGCAAAAGCCTCAAGCAGCTATTCAAGACCTTGACGCTCTGATTGAGCAGGAAGAGGCATTTCCAAATGCGTTGGTACTCCGTGGCAAGTTGTTGCGTCTGGGCAATCAGTCAACCAAAGCTTGCGAAGACTGGCATCGCGCCAGGCAATTAGGGGATTCATATGCAGGTGAATATCTGGCTCAATTTTGTGCTGATATGATCGCTGCAGAATACTTCTGGTTAGATTGGCCTTTCGAGGAACAGTGGCGGATGGTGTCTGAAGGTAGTGACGGACATGTAAAAACCGTGGAGTACGCCCGGGGTGATACGGAGCCGAAATTCTGGTCGGAAGTAGGATCTATGCAATCACGGCCTATTTTGGCAGATGTTTCCCTGGAGGCGCTCAGGGACTGGACATACGAGGCTTCCAAGCAAGCGTGCCCTGATGCGCAACTGACTCAGGTCGAAAGCTACGAAGATCCTTATCCGTCCATTATATTCACCGTGGAGTGTGAGGAGGTACTGGACCAGAAGAAAAGCGAGTCGCTACTTTGGCATATTGTTAAAAGCCCGACCCACCTCTATTCCAACTACCGTGCCTTGTACGAACCGGAGATCCCTGAAGAAACAGTTTCGGATTGGGTGGCATTTTTCAAAAGTGGACGGGTAATTGATGGATCGAAAAATTGAGGATCACTCCAGGCTGATCTTAACAATCTCAAAATTTCCTTGTCTGTAAGCGGTTATCAAGAGTTCGTTGGTGGTTGGAGACCAGTTTGGTAATGTGTCCCCATCCTGGTTGAAGGTTACCCGCTGTTGAGCTTTGCCTTGCCTGTCCATAATGTAGATTTCAGGCCTGGTGCCTTCTATACTGGTGACATAAGCAATTTTTTGACCGCTGGGAGCCCAACTGGGGCAAAAGTTGTGGCGGGACCAATAGGTGAGCCGGGTCAGTGTGCGTGAGGGGAGGTGCATTGTGTAGATTTCATCGTCTTCGTTGTTTGTATCCATCCGAGAGTGGAATACCACGCTCGCACCTTCCGGTGACCATCCGGGAAAGTATGTCCTGGCAACTCCACTTACCAACGTGTCCTGGACCATCCCTTCATTGTCCATGATCAGTAGTTGACTTTTGTGATCGTCAAGCCGATGGCTCAATGCAATACTTTTACCATTGGGCGCGTACCGGGCAAATAAGTAGGCCGTCTTAATTGGGGCCCAGCACAGTAGGTTAATTCTTTTTGAGGGAAAATCGAGTTCAAAAAGCCCCTGCATACTATCCCGTTCAACTTCGAATAAGATCTTTTCTTCAATGGGATGCCAGGAGGGCCTGCGGTTATTGCCTCCGGTGGTCAGTTGAAGTAGGTTGTCGCCATTTTTATCCATCACAAAAACTTCCCAGTCACCCGACCTGTTAGACTCAAACAAAATATTCTCACCGTTGGGTGAGTAAGATGCGTACCTGTCGCTGGAAGGATGGTTTGTCAGGTTTTTTTCCACTCCCTGGCCAAGGATGGTCATGGGGCCAAACATGAAAACGAGCATCAAAATACACTTCATTGTGGCAGTAGTTTATCAAGTAAAAGGAAACAGGATATTGAAGATGCGTCAGGAGGACAAAATGATCTCCTCATCCGACATAAACCAAACGCCTGGTATTGAATCTGTCATTTCTAAGGTCAACTGCCTCAAAGTGCCTAGGTTAGCAAAAAAACGTGACGTGATGAGGAACTTCTATACATTGGTACTGATCTTTTTGGGCTGGGGAGTTGCGCACTCGCAAGATTCGTTTAGACAGTTTTCGGGAAAGTGGCAGGTGGAGGATAAGCAAACATTTGAAGTGTGGTCGGAAGGAGAGGATGGCAATTTGATTGGCCGCGCATTCAAATTGGTAAATGGTCAGGAAGTACTAAAGGAGGAGTTGTCTATTAGAAGAGTAGGCGAAGACGTTTTCTACGAGGCGAGGGTTCCGGATCAGAATAAGGGCGCCGTTATCCCTTTCACTTGGAATAGGGCTTTCGAAAAAGGGCTAAGTTTTGAAAATCCCGAACACGATTTCCCCCAGAAGATCCAGTATGTTTTCGTCAACGAGCGCACAATACAGGTGGCGGTGCTTGGAGGCAACGGTGATGGATTTAGGTACACGATGGTAAAAGTACCGTAGGCGGTCAAGCGCCAGATTGCTTCTCCTCCAGGCGATATTGCCAATAGGAATAACCGATAGGGATCACGATCATCAGTCCGATAATAAACATATTAACAGGACTGGCCACCGCGGTTTGAAGTATCAAATTTGTCAGTACCAGCGAGGAGCCACCTATCATCCACACGACGCTATTGTATCTGTGGGTTTTACGCCATACTACCTCACTTTCCAAAGTCCATGGCGTCCGAAAGCCAATGAAATAGTTAGGTTTTAAACTTCTGAAGTAGTTTCCAAGAAAGATGAAGAGCACGCCAAGAATCAAATAAGTTCCATTGGGGAGGTTCATATTTCCGGAGGTTTGGCTGTAGATCATCATCGAGAATATCGCGGACAATAATAGAACTAATAGCAACCTGATCATATAAAACTTGGGCCCCATCGAGCTGAGTTTTTTCTTGGGATCGATGGATCGCGCAATCAGAAGGATCAGGTAACTTCCGATCAGCGCAACGGCAAATATCCAGACCATTTCAGACTTGTCACCCCACCGATCTGCGTCCCCGCGGGCATTGTAGTGAAGTGCCACCCTGTCGGGGAGTTGATCCCAACGGAGATACAGGTACACAAAAGGGAAAGCAATCAACGCCCAGAGTGGTAATTCCTTAAATATATTAGTCTTCATCTTTTTTTATTTAGATCATAAACCCATTGAAAAAGCTCTTCTACGACCGTAGTATTAAGTGAGTAAATCAGGAATTGCCCCTCTTTCGTTTTCGAAACCAGGCTAGCCTGATGCAGTATATCCAGATGATGTGATATGCTGGGCTTGGTCATGTCGAAGTGCTCTGCAATCTCGCCTGCATTCAAATCACCGTTCTTTAGCAAATTGAGGATCTGCCGACGTGTTGGATCATTGAGTGCCTTAAATACAAGATTCATTGATTAGATAATTAGACAAATATCTAAATACTATGTCTAAAATAAAAAAGAGCGATCCATTGCCTCTGCTTTTTACTTTTTCACGTACCATTTTCGGGCAGTCTGTCTGGCGTTGTGCCCCACGATTTCCCCGGTAACCATATTACGCATCATCGCGTCGCTCTTGCCGTTGGTTCCGCCAATGGCCACCCATTCGAGGTTTTCTTTTAATGTGATATTGTACGCTGAAAAATCCGGAGTTTGACCATAGATAGGTCTTATTTGGGCCATTACGATAGAATCACTCATGATAGTCAGGAATGCAGCGTCGGCCAGGTGGTAGACCCTCGACACACCCTGATCGTTTTTGGCGCTCCACCAGGCCATCCGTACCTCCTGGCCATCGTATACTGCCTGGATCAATTCTGAAAGGCTTCCTTCAACGGCGTTGCCGTCTTTGTCATGATGATACACCATTTTCCAGTCTTGCGAAGACGCGAGATTAACGCCAAGCGTAAAGGAGATTATGAGAACTAAATTTTTCATTTGTACAATGTCGTCAATCCCGGGGCGGAAGTACTGTCAATGGTCCCTTTTAACAGGTTATTAACAGCCACGTGGCCGTCTTGGAATAGTCGTATGGAATAGCTTATTCTATGATTTGTCCGTGACAGGATTAGAGTCCCAGTTTCGATTGGAATAGCAATTTTCGACTTTGGCTTAGTTTGACCTTCTTTCCGCTTTTTAAGTGGACCAGGGCATTTTTGGGTTCATATTGTTCCAGTGAACTGACTTCACTCAATCTTACGATCGCCGAGCGGTGAGTTCTAAAAAACGTATTTGGTTCTAACCGCTCCTCCAGGAAATCCATACTTTGACGGATGAGGTGTGTTTTTTCGACGGTATGTACTTCTACATATTGATCGGCCGCTTCAATAAAAAGAATGTCTTCAACATCGACTAGGATTGTTTTCAAACCTTGCTT
Source organism: Cyclobacteriaceae bacterium (assembly GCA_965242775.1). GTDB lineage: Bacteria > Bacteroidota > Bacteroidia > Cytophagales > Cyclobacteriaceae > JAWPMT01. The sequence continues at coordinate 543,850 of CBDETI010000022.1, read as the reverse complement.
GTAAGAGAGCCGATTTAAGTACTTGGTTCGATGGTCCCCTTTTAATTCTTCCAGGAGCGCGAGATAAAGGTCTTGGGGATTTTCACCGCGTGTCAATTGGTCAATCGCACGGCCCACTGCCTCGTCAAAACGCTTTTCGGAGAAAGGCTTAAGCAAATAATCAAGCGCGTGCAATTCGAAGGCGCTTACCGCGAATTCGTCATACGCTGTAATAAAAATAACCTGTGGCGTGTTGGAAATTTGCTCCACAACCTCCAGCCCACTGAGTTCCGGCATTTGAATATCCAGAAAGATCAGGTCAGGCTGCTGTGAGGTAATTTGAGCGATAGCTTCTTGACCATTAGTTGCTTCTCCAACCACATCAATCTGTTGATGCCGTTGTAGGTGAATTTTGAGCAACTCTCTGGCATCATCTTCGTCATCAACAATGATTACCCTGATGCTCAAACCAAAGGAAGTTGTATTTGAACCATTGTACCTTGTTGCGACCCCATGATCTTAAATCTAGCCAACTGGCCATACAATGAAGCCATGCGTCGTTTGACATTTGATAGGCCAATGCCCTCCTTTCTTTCTTTAAAAGCCGGGCCTTCATTGAAGATCTCAATCATAAGATTTTCATCGCTTATACCAACTCGGATCTTAATCTGCTTTGCTTCCGATTTTTTAGAAATCCCGTGCTTGATCGCATTTTCAACGATTGGTTGAAGCAAAAAGTGAGGAATTTCACTATTCAGAAGACGATCTTCAATGTCATAAGTCACCTCCAGGTTTTTAAAGCGATGCTTTTCGATAGCCAGATAAGTTTTTACATAGTGTAATTCCTGTTCCAGTGTGGTAAACTGTTTTTCTGAGCTATTTAAAGAGATCCTCAAAAGTTCACTGAGTTCGGTGGTCATGTCACTGGCAGTTTGGGACTTGCCTTGCCGGATGGAGCTCACGATCCCATTGAGGGTATTGAAGAGGAAATGAGGCTGAATCTGAGTTTTTAGGAAGTTAAGGTGGCTGGCCAGAAGCTCCTTTTCCAGGATCAAACCCTTTACTTCCTTTTCTTTTAGCTCCTCGAAATATAACTGGGCATGGACAAAACCGATGATCCCCATGTAAATAAAAAAGTGCCAGTGGAAGAGGTTCAGAAACAAGACGGTAAACAAACCCGAAAATGCCACGGCATTGACCTCACCTTGATCCACGTTCCAGATCAGCGAATAGGCGGCCAAATAGGTGCCGACTATTACAAGTGAGGCTGGAAGGTGTACTGCGAGCCCCCGCCAAAAGGTATTTTTATCAAACCGAAAATTCCGCCCCAGCCAGAAAATCAAAGGACTTAACAGGCCCCAAAGCCACCAAACAAGCAATTGGATCTTCAGAAATGCCCACCAGGTGTTGCCACCTCCCTCGTGCCATGTGCGCAGGTACAACTGGGTGGAGGTGAAAACAGCCACCACTGACCAGATCAGGAAACTATAAGCAAGTGTTTTTCTCGAAACCCCGAGCATGGTTGCAGTTTAAGGACTTATTTGGAAAAAGAAAAAGGGACATGTCGTCGCATTCGGGAATGATGCCCGAAATCGTCATGGTTAGAGTAAGCGAGGATAAGCCACAGCTCTTTGTCAGGAGTATGCTGGAAATCATACGGATCCCGGGACTTGGCTGGGATGCTGAAAACAATATGTGTTTCACCATCTTTTTCCCAGCTTTCGAGGATGTTTACATTACAAGTTCCGCCCAGTTTCTGGTCGTCCTGAGGCTGACCTGGTTTCACAACGTACATATCACGGGCTTCCGGTTTATCATCCACAATGTGGAAAAGCAGCAAGTCGGCATGTGCAATGTCATTTTTGGTGTTGAAACCTACCCCGGCCCAGCCTGTGGTGGGGACATCTATGGTGAAGATCAGTTGATCCTCATGCCAGGAGTAAGTCAGCTCCATGCCCCCCACATCAATTTCCTTCTGAGTAGGATACCCAGAAGGAATTGACATTAAGGAAAATAAGTTGAGGACCAGGTAAATCATGGTGCGGTTATGTCAGTCAATACCGAGACGATCAACCACTTGCCCTGGTCTTTGGCCATGGATATTTGGTACATAAAACTGTATTGCTCGCTGACGGCATACAGCACCACCTCGGCTGTCTCACCTCGTAGGATATTCGCTGATTCTATAGTGATCTTTCTGGGTACACCACCGAGCTTTTTTTCACCGACCATTTTTGCGAAATCGGATCCTTTGAAAGGAATCAGTTTTCCCTGGAGTTTGGTAAACTGGATCATTTGCGGATGGAGCAGCGCCATCAAAGCCTCCTCATCGTTAGCATCTACCGTCTTCACCCATTGCTCGGCAAGGGCCTTGATATCATCATTTTTGTCATTAGCGAAAAGTGTGGTCAACGATCCCATAAGCAGTAATCCAATTAGTAAGTTTCTCTGTCTCATTTTTATAGCATTTGTTTTAATGAGGAGAAACGTGTGCCGGATCACTGACTTTTTCTGTTGGTCGTCAAACTGGTAATTGGTGTTGTGAAAAAGGCAATAACTGTTGTGTGGCCAGGAGATTTACTTTAGAAGCGTTCGCAACAGTTGTACCCACCAATTCCATGGAGTTGTTTTCCCGGGTTCAAAATGATTTTCAACCTTGTCTAGCAAGTCCTCAAGAAGAGCATCGTGAAGCCACCTGATGGCCAGTACCCACCGTATCATTCCGAGCCAAGTGGTACGCATCTCGATAACATGCCGCAGTGACACCTGATGTGTGCCCAGGGTAACTATTTCAAAGCGATGATGGCCGTGGAAGCCGGCTGGCTGGGTGAAGGTAAATTGTATCAACTCGCCACTTTGGTATTTTGAAACCACATAGCCAATGGGTCCGTGGCCGCCTTTGGAGCCAACCGCGAGCCCTTTGTCCAGCTTCATTTTAGGCCACTTTTCCCAAGGGAAGATCTGATCCGAATCAGTGGCAAGTGTGTCGACAATTTTCATGATTTTTGATGGGGGCTGGTCTAAGGTGCGCTCGTGGATATTGAGTACTTTCATAAGTCAAAAAAGTAGAATGAGGGTATTCAACAGGTCAACATCCTTAGATGTGGAAAGGTTATAAACACCTTTTAGCGCTCACTATATTAAATTAAGAATTTATCTAATTGGTTGATCTTGAAAAATAGAAGTGTATGCGTAATCGGGGCGGGTCCTTCTGGCATTACCGCGTTGAAAAATCTGGTGGATGAATCAGTCGAAGCGGTATGTTTTGATCGCAATCGTGAGGTAGGGGGCAATTGGATCTTTACGGAAGAAGAAAGTCATTCCAGCGTATTTGAAACTACACACATCATAAGCAGTAAAACCCTGTCGCAATACGAGGATTTCACTTTTGATGATTTTGACCCGACTGTAGCCGACTATCCGTCTCACGATGAGTTGCGGCGTTATTTTCAAGCGTATGCCAGTCATTTTGAACTCTACCCATATATTCAGTTTGAAACCTTGGTCTTGCAATGTGAGCGAAAGGGCGAGGATGAATGGGTCGTTACAACTGAGAGAAAAGGTGTCAAAAGCACACATCATTTTACTGATTTGGTTGTGTGCAATGGACATCATTGGAAGCCTCGCTATCCGGAATACCCAGGCGAGTTTACAGGCCAATATTTACATTCTCACCAATTCAAAAAGGCAGCTGCCTTTGAGAACAAGAAGGTACTGGTTATCGGTGGCGGCAATTCCGCTTGTGATGTGGCCGTAGAGACCAGCCGTGTGAGTTCACAAACAACAATCAGTTGGCGACGTGGTTATCAGATCATTCCTAAATTTTTGATGGGAATACCGACGGATGTGTATGCGGCAAAAACTCGATTTTTACCGGTCTGGTTACGCAATAAACTATCGGAATTGACAGTCAGAATAGCGGTAGGAGGTAATGACTTGTATGGGTTGCCCCCTCGAGACCACAGTATTGGTGAGACCCACCCTACCGTCAACAGTGAATTGCTGTATAAACTCCGGCATGGCAAGGTCAAGCCAAAGGGCGATATCGAGCGATTTGAGGGGTCCACGGTGCATTTTGCCGATGGGACTTCTGACACATTTGATGTCATTGTTGCCTGCACAGGGTTCATTTTATCGCATCCTTTTTTTGCGGAGGATTTCATCAATTACTCATCAGGGCCAGTAACACTTTATTTGAAAATGCTACACCCGCGATATCGCAATCTCTATTTTGTGGGTATGTTTCAACCGCTTGGATGTATCTGGCCAGGGGCAGAATTGCAAAGTAAGATCATGGCACGAGAACTGAGTGGAAAGTGGACCCGTCCTTCCAATACTGCACAATTGGCAGATAAAGAGGTGTCCAGACCACATATCCGTCAGGTTGATTCACATAGGCATACCATTACCGTAGATTATCATAAGTTCGTAAAGGAGCTTAAGACGCACCTACCCAAAAGCTATGTTCGTAGAAGGCTTGCGGTTTTATCCGACACAAAGTAATCTGCGCTCTTATTCGTCTTTCAACGTTTCTACAGGATTCAAGCGGGCAGCTCTCAACGTCTGCGAACCAATCGCCAGGAGTCCAAGGAAAAGCATAATGGTGGTTCCGATCAATACAGTCGAAAAGCTGAAATCCACCCGGTTAGGTAGGTTATCCAGCCACAACCTGTTAAGTAGGTAACTCAATGGGCTTGCGATGACGACAGCAATGGCCAAGAGTTTTAGGAAGCTTTTAGAGAGGATAAGTACTAATTGTATTTCGGCGGCTCCAAGTACCTTTCGGATACCTACTTCTTTCAGCTTCCTTTGGGTAGCATAGGTAGCGATGCCCAGGAGTCCGAGACAGGCGATGAGAATCGCCAGAAATGAAACATACCCAATGATCGAAACGATATCCAGCAAAAATAGATTTGTATTGGCCAGCTCGCGATCGAAAAAGACATACTCAAAATCGTGTACCGGGTCAATGTCTTCCCAGGCTTCTTCCAGACCGGCAATCGCGCCATAGGTATTCGCACCACTGACTCTAACGTTCAAGTAGTTAAACCGAGAAGGTTCATTGATTAGAGCCGCTGGGCGCACGTCATCTCCGTTGATAAGCAGTGTCCCTCTGAAGTTTTTGGCCACCCCCACAATTTGCATCTGGCCTAATTCGGTTGACTCCCACACCTCCCCAATGGCAGAAGAGGGGTTTTCAAAGCCAAGCTTTGCCAACGCGGCTTCATTGATCACCATTCGGCTGCTTCTGGCATCCTCAATTCGTAAGCCTTCTCCGGCGATTATTGATACCTGCAGGTTGGGAAGGAATGATTCGTCAACACGCATTAGCTGCAAATTGATGTGTTCCTCGGCATTTTCCCGGGAAATCAACATCGTGTGATCAGTAACCCCGGTGGCGGGAATGAATTCGCAGGCGGAGATGGTCTCTACACCTGGGATCTTCGCAAAAGCAACCCTGAGTTGGTCCAGGTCATTACTTTGCAGGGGGATATTGATTACGTTTTCCGACTTAAAGCCATACTCGTAGGACAGGTAATGCCTGAATTGGTTATGTACTACCATGGCGCTCACGATGAATAGTAGAGAAACCACAAACTGGGAGACATTCAGCACCTTTTGCAATGCCCACTTGCCGTTACCAGGACTTGCCTGATGCCGGAGGGCGTCAAGCGGTACTTTTCTAGAGAGAAAACTGGCAGGATAAATACCAGCCAACAGACCGATGACAACTGAAAATCCCAGGAACCATACAAAAGCCTGGGGTGTCCATGTGAGTTCAAAATTTAGGTATTGATTAGCCCACAGTCCCATGAAAGCCTCTTTTACAAATACGAGCATGGCCAGTGCCAGCAACATAGCCAGTAGGGTTGTTAACACTGATTCAAAGAGGAATTGTGACATCAATGCCTTCTTCCCTGCGCCATTGACCTTCCTGATCCCGATCTCTCGGGTGCGGGTAATGGCCCTGGCAATGGAAAGATTTATGTAGTTGAGGCAAGCCATCAGCATGATAATAAATGCCAGGAAAGAAAGCACGTAATAGGCTACCTCCGGAAGTCGAAAAGAAGGCTCATTGTTGATGATCGGACCCGGGGTGATAGTTGCGATAGGCTGACTGATCAGTTGGAAGTCCTGTAGGTTTTTAAGGTCACCATACTTGTTTTTTGCGAGCGCATCTAGTGCCAAATCCAATTGCAACTGGTCGTTTTCCTGGCGGAGTTTTACATAATTATAGGAGGAGAAATACGCCTCCCAATCTTTTGATTGGTCCGTGATAAGGCTGTCTCGATACAATCCGGGGAGGGTAGTGGAGGAAGCCAAAACATCGAATTTCAGGTGAGATTTAAAGGAATTGTCAGCGATTACACCGGTTACGGTGAACTGCCCCCAATCTTCAGGCGGACTGTCCCCTTCAATGTCCATCATATGGTGGAGTCCCCGGTCTTGGAAGGTCACCACCTTGCCAAGGGCTTCTTGATAGCCAAAAAGTTGGAAGGCTTTTGACTCGGAGATGACGATAGATTTTGGTTGGTTCAGGGCCAGCGATCGATTGCCCGCAACCATCGGGAAATCAAGGACCTGGAGGAAGTTTTCACTGGCGAAGAACCCTCGCAATTCCGTGCCCTTGTCCTCATAAGCAGCATCTCCGCCAAATCCGCTGCGCAGCGAAGCCGATTTTTCGATGAAGGGGAAGTCATTTTCCAAATGCTGAGCAATCGGATAGGCAGTTGTCGCATAGAAATTGCTTTCTGCGTCAGGTTTGCCAATGATCCGATAGACACGATCCTGGTGTGCGTGAAAATCGTCGTAACTGTTTTGATCAATCAGCATCAAAATCAGCAGCATACAGACCGACATGGCGGCAGCCAGACCAAATATGTTAATGAAAGAAAAGAGCTTGTATTTGAGGAGATTTCTAACCCCAACTTTGAAATAATTTTTGAACATTCCGTAGGTGTTTATGCGATAGGTGCCATCTGCAGGCTTCATAATATCTCGGCGAAAGAGCAGCGCCACATCTCGAAAAAACATAAGATCTGCCTGCCTTTTGCCATCAGTTTTTATTCGTTCTTCATACAATTCCAGTAAATCACCCTCGATAGCCGCAAGCAACCGAGGATGGCAATACCAGCGAAAAAATTGGTGGATATATTTTGGCGGTCGATTATTCATGCTTGAGCGAATCTACTGGGTTGGTGCGGGCTGCTTTCAGGGTTTGAGAACCAATTGTTACTAACCCCGCGCCCAAAAGCATCAAGGTGGCCAATACGACCATGGATATATCGAACTCAACCCTGTTGGAGAGGTTGTCCAACCACAGCCGGTTAAAAAAGTAGCTGAGAGGAGCCGCAATACACGTTGCGATCAACAAGAGACTTATAAAGTTTTTTGAGAGAAACATGATAATTTGAAGATCAGCCGCACCTAATACTTTCCGGATTGCGATCTCCTTCATTTTTCTTTTAGTAGAATAGGTAGCAATGCCCAACAGGCCCAATATGGCGATCACGGCGGCAAGAAGTGCCATATAAGCTACGATGCCCACTATATCCCTGATGAAATAGTTGGTGCTCGCCAATTCCTCTTTGTAGAACCCATAATCAAAATCATGGGCTGGATCTATCCTATGCCAAACTTCCTCGATATTTGACATAAGACTGGCCAGGTCTGCTCCTTCTACTTTCACATTCAAAAAACTAAATTTCGTTGGGTCATTGATCAGAACAGCCGGCACTTGTTTATTCTCTGAGAAGAGCAGCGTGGCCTGGAAATCTTGGACCACTCCAATGATTTTCATTTTTTTGTTCCCCACTGATTCAAAGATCTCACCTAATGCCTCGTGTGGTCCATCGAACCCTAATTTGGATACTGCGCTTTCATTAATCACTATGGGTTGTTGGAGGCCGGCGATATTCGGCAGACCTTGCCCAGCTATGATTTTGAGACGAAGGTTATCTAGGAAATTTTCATCAACGTACAAAAGCTGCAAGGCAATTGCCTCTTCTTCATTCTCTTTGTCCACCAGGCGTATTTCCTCCTTATTCCCCATCGCAGGACGAAATTGGCAGGCAGAAACGCCAGAAACTCCAGGGATTTTTTCTATTTCCGTTTTTAACTGGCGATAGTCATTGCTTTGAAGCCGTAGGTTGATCAGATTTTCGGCGGTAAATCCATATTCATAGTTCATGTAGTGATCAAACTGTTTGTAGACCACTATTGAACTGACAATGAATATCAGCGAGATTGCAAATTGACCCACGTTGAGCACCTTCGGTATGCTCCAATTCTTTGCTTTTAGCGTGGCTTTTTTCAGTGAGTCAACCGGCCTTTTGCGTGCCAGAACTAAGGCCGGATACAGGCCTGCTGCAATGCCGGTAAACAGAGAGAAGATAGCAAAAATCAGTACTGCCTGAGAGGACCATTGCAAGTCAAATCTCATAAAGTCACTAAGCCATAATTCCATGAACGCTTTCCTCAGAAAGAAGAGTATCAGCAAGGCAGCCAACGTAGCTAAGAAAGTCGTCAGCACCGATTCTGTCAGGAATTGGAACGCAAGGTTACTTACATTGGCACCAGTCACTTTTCTAATGCCTATCTCCTTCATTCGCGTGAGAGATCTGGCAATGGCCAGGTTGGTGTAGTTAAGTCCAGCCATGACCATGACAATGAGGGCCAGGATCCCAAGAATGTAGTAAGCACTCATGGGAAGTCTGAAAGAAGGTTCGTTGATCAAGGCCTCCCCTGGGGTTACATCCTCGATGGACTGGCTGGTGAACATCAGGTCCTGGAGGTCTCCGGAGCGGTCGTACTTGCTGTTAGCCAGTGTAGCCAGGGCCGAATTCAGGTCTTTCTGATCATATCCGGTCCGCAGCTTGACATAAGCATAGCTCTCAAAGTAGTTGTCCCAGTTGTCGGATAGGTTATCGATTAATTTATTGCGATGCAATACCGGTAAGGTTGAAGCCGATGCCAGAACATCAAATTTCAGATGGGACTTGAAAGCTTTGTCATCGACGATACCAGTAATTATAAAGTCCCCCCAGTCGGAAGTGGGTTCGTCACCGCCCATATCGATGATATAAAGTCCCCTACTATCAAAATGAACCGTTTTACCCATCGCGCTCCCATCAGGAAACAATCTGCTCGAGACTGACTCGGTGATGACGATACTTCTTGGTTGGCTGAGTGCTGTGGATGGCGATCCTTGTGTCAACGGAAAATTTAGTACTTGAAAAAGGCTTTTCTCGGCGAAAAATCCACGGACTTCTGTCGTTTCCAGAGAATTGCCTAGATCACCCCCAAAACCGAGGCGCAGGCCCGTGGCCTTTTCGGCCAATGAATAGGTCGATCGAAGGCTATTCACCAGAGGCCAGGCGACTGTTGCATGGGGGATATCGCCGGGAGTTGGAGCAGTTATGATCCTGAAGATGCGTCCCCGATCTTGATGAAAAGCGTCGTAACTACCTTGGTCTAAAAGCATTAGCACCAGCAACATGCAGACTGACATGGCTGCTGCGAGGCCAAAAATGTTGATAAAAGAAAAGAGCTTGTATTTGAGGAGGTTTCTAACCCCAACTTTGAAATAATTTTTGAACAAACCGTATGTATTTATGCGATAAGTGCCGTCTGCGGGCTTAATAATATCTCGACGAAAGAGCAGCGCCACATCTCGAAAGAACATCAGATCTGCCCGTTTTTTGCCGTCAGTTTTTATCCTTTCCTCGTACAACTCGAGCAAGTCTCCTTCGATCACTGGAAGCAGCCTGGGATGACAATACCAGCGAAAGAAGCGGTGGATATATTTAGGTGGCCGGTTACTCATCTTTCAGGGAATCAACGGGGTTCGTTCGAGCAGCTCGTAAAGAGTGAGATCCAACCGTGAGCAGTGCCAGGAACATCATCAAGATCCCAGCTAAACCGAAGGTCCACCAATGTATGTCTACGTGGTAAGCAAAATCGGCAAGCCATCTGGAGGCGAGGTGCCAGGCAATGGGGCTGCCGAGTGCGAAGGCCAGGAGTACCCATCTGAGCAAATCTTTCGATACAAGTGTGATTATTTGAGTTGCAGAGGCACCCAAAACCTTTCTAATCCCAAGTTCCTTCACCCGCTCTCGGACATTGAATGCCGCTAAGCCAAATAACCCCAGAGAAGCAATGGCAATAGCTAGCAGGGAGAAAACACCAAACATCTGTCCTTGCTTAAGATCCTGTTGATACAGGCGATTGAAGCGGTCACTTAGGAATTGGTAATCGAAAGGGTAGTCCGAATAATTCCCCATGCTTTCTTCCAGGAAGGCAATGGTTTCCGGTAGATCACCTGCACTCACGCGTACTGATAGAAACCTGTTAAATCGTGGTGGGCGCAGTTCAATAAGCAAAGGCGCTATATTCATGTGCATGCTATGCATGTGAAAATCTTGCACCACACCAATGACCCTCCGCGAACCATACTTCCAATCTTCAGTTATTTCTTTGCCAATCGCCTCTTGTGGAGACCAACCCAGCTGGCGGGCGGCGGTGACATTGAGAACACACACGTTCAAAGAGTCAGAGAATTTTGATGAAAAGTATCTCCCAGCTAATAGCGGAATTTCGTAAACCTCTAAAAAGTCATAGTCAGCTCTAAGCTGGTAAATGTGTAAATCGTCATGGGGGTCACCGGCAGGATCGTCGTTGACGATTGTTGCCTGCTCTATATTTAATGGCAGGTTTTGCGAACCGGAAACACTTAGAATGTTGGGGTGACTCAGCCATTCTTTCTTAATAACCGACCAGTGATTCCTTACACCATGTCCCCGATCGCGAATGGTGATGATCTGCTCTTTTTGAAAGCCAAGCTCTTTATCCGCAATAAACTGGAATTGGTCGTAGATGACCAGGCAAAATATGATCATCACAGTTGAGACTACATATTGACCAACGATAAGCCCTTTTTGAATTTGACTCTTGGTTCTCCTGCCACCTTTCTTGCCCTTCAACAGCCGGATCGTTTGTTCGGAAGTAAGTACCAGAGCAGGATAGGTCCCCGCAAGTAGGCCAGTCAAAAGGATCAATGCCATCAGATAAGGAACATATTGAAAATATGCCTGCCATGGCATGAGTAGATCTCTGCCTAGCAATTCACCAAAAGCAACTAGCAGTTGACTTGAAACTAAAACTGCCAGAAACGTGGAGAAGGTGGTGATTAGGAAGGACTCACAGAGGAACTGAAAGATCAATTGCCGCCTCTGAGCACCCACAACTTTACGAATGCCTACTTCCTTGATTCTACGGAGCGATCGAGCGATCGCAAGATTCATATAGTTGATAATGGCCAATCCCAAGACCAGGATCGCAATGATCGAAAACATGGCCAACTTGGCTCTGTCGGCTTTCGTGCCGATATCAAAGTTGATGTCATTTTGAAGGTGAATTTTTTCAACACCAGTCAGCAAATAGTTTTGTGGGTACTTGACCGGGTCCACCCAATATTTTGGAATGAGCTCGGCGATTTTATTCTCCAACAACTCCGAGGAGGCCTGTTTTTTGGTCTTAAGAAACGTTTTGTAGCCATTACTGTTCCAGACTTCCTTTTCCCGATCTTCACGGTACCATTTATCCTGCAGGATTGAGGCCACAAAAGAGAATTGCATAATAGAATTTCGGGGAGGGTCTTCCATCACACCGGAGACAACAAAGGTTTTGTCCTTTAAAAGGACAGCTTCTCCCAGCACGTTGATATGACCAAAGAGCTTTCGTGCCAATGACTCAGTTACAACCATACCGTCGGGGTTTTTGAGGGCATGTCGTTGGTAACCGGCAACAAACGGATATGCGAAGACCTTAAAAAAAGACTCATCAGCGAAAATGCCTGCCTCCCAGTAATGCGTGTCATCTCCGACGTTGAGTAGGGCATTGTACTGATCGAAACCTGTAGCGGCCGCTACCTCTGGATATTCGTTTACCAGGGCGGTAGCTAGCGCAGCTGGGGTCACCGCGTACTTGTCAGACCCTAAAAAATCATTGCCTGGCTGAAAGTTATATACCCGATAAATACGGTCGTAATCCGGAAGAAATCGGTCGTAAGACAGTTCATGTCGAACAAAAAGAAAAATGACAATGGAGCAGGTAAGGCCCATAGCCAGGCCCCCGATATTGATAGCCGAATAAAGCTTTTGCCGAGCCATGCTTCTGATGGCTACTTTCAGGTAATTCGTGATTATTCCGTAGTTGTTTATTTGCGAATAACCATCGGTGGGTTTCAATAGACGCTGCCTGAGGAGTAGCAATACATCCCAGGCAAACATGAAATCCGCCCGTGGCTTTCCCCGAGCTGCTACCCGCTCTGTGTACAATTCGAACAGATCACCTTCGATCGGATCGATAAGATCCGGGTGGCAAAACCATCGCAGAAGTCGACTAAAAAAACGAGGGGGTCGGTTACTCATCTTTCAGGTAGTGAATAGGGTTAAGACGGGTAGCCAAATAAATCCGGTAGCTGAGCGATAAGATCAGTACCAATAACACAACAAATACCGGTACCGCAAGTAGATGCCAGTCCAACGTGATCCGAAACGCATAATCAGCCAACCATAGCTGAGCTCCCACCAGAAAAACGGGCAGCCCCACCACACAGGCAATCACCGCCATCCATAAGTATTCGCGGGATATCAAAGCTACCAGGGAGCTGACTTGCGCCCCCATTACCTTTCTGATGCCTATTTCTTTGGTCCTGAGCGATAGCGAGTAGGCCAGTAGCGCAAATAATCCCGAGCAGGATATACCAAGTGCGATTAATGTAAAAACTGCAAACAGATCCTTGAACTGCGATTCCGCCTGGTATTGATCATTGAAGTATCGATCCAGAAAAAAAGTCTTGTAGGGGTCTTTGGGATACGTTTGACGAAAAACAGCCTCGATGTAGGCAAGGGTTTGCGGCATGTCCTGCGCTTCGAGATGCAGCGATAGAAACGCGTTAAAGTCATGGACGATGCCAAAAAACAAAGGTGCATGCGCCTCCTTGAGTGAATTCCAGTGAGAATTTGCCACTACTCCCTGGATTTTGAGGGTATCGAGATCACTTAAGATAATGCTGTGGTAGAGGGCTTCCTGCGGAGTGCCTAGTTGAAATACCTTGACTGCTTCTTCATTGATGATAACCGCCTCATAGTCTTTCATGCTCCTGGTAAACGGGCCACCAGCCAGAAATTCGAATCCATAAACGCTAGTAAATTCATGACCTACAAGGATCACGCTCCCATCTTGTTGACTGGATTGCGGATCGCCCAACTTCCGCATGCCACCAGACCATATTTCGCCTGTTCCCGGAACATTGGTGCTTCCTGTTATTCCTTTAACATGTGGGTTCTCCAGTAGTTTGTTCCTCAGGGTCTGATGCTTGATTGAGAATTGCTCCTGGCCCTCTTCCAGCACCACCCGAGGACCATGAATAACAAAAATCTGATCCATGGCAATTCCCAGCTCCTGATTTTTCATGAACGTTATTTGTTCATGGATCAGAAAGGTCGTGGCAACGAGCAATAGAGAGATCGTCAATTGAAAAACGATCATGGCGCTACGGAAGATCGATCCCTGGGGAGCACGGGTGTTGGCTTTCGGCTTCAGCATGCCACTTGGAGTCATTCGGGTCAATAGCAATGCGGGATATAGCCCCGTCAATAGACCCGCTGCAAGTAGCACGGCGAGCATCGCTAGCCAGAATATTGGTTCTCCAAGTAAAGTAAAAACCAGGTCACTCCCCAGCAGATGCCGTCCTATCAATGGCGAAATAATGGGACCTATAATCAGAGCCAGAATGATGGCCACCATATTAGTGAGTAGGGCCTCATAGAGAAATTGTCCGATCAACTGCGTTTTTCTGGCACCAATGGTTTTACGGATCCCTGCCTCTTTCACCCTTTTGGTAGCCCTGGCAGTGGCAAGATTGATATAGTTTACATAGCCTGTCAACAGAATAATAATGGCGATGACGCTCAGAAAACCTATATTTCTCTCCGAATTATTATTCGCATCCATGCCATTGCTGAAATCCGTATGCAGGTGGATATCGCTTACAGGTTGCAGATGAATGTCTACAGCCTCGTCGTTCCCTGAAAGTTCTGTCTGCCAATGATTGGACAGGATTCGATCAAATTCATTTTCGAGTTGGGCAATGTTGGCATCTTTCTCCGTCCACAAGTAGGTATGAAAATTGGTCCAACCCCAACCATCATCCCGGAGATAAAGTCCATAGTGGGTCATTAGGAAGTCAAGCGGTATCAGAAAATCGAATTTCATGTGCGTATTGCTGGGCATAGTCAAAACACCTGTTACCTTGAATTGGCCGCTTATCGACCCTCCATGAACTACCAGGGTTTCCCCAACAGGGTCTTTATCACCAAAGTACTTATTTGCGGATTGCTCCGTCAGCACAATGCTATTCGGTTCAGTAAGGGCAAACTCACCGTTGCCAGACCGAATAGGAAAATCAAAAAACTGCAAGAAATCAGAATCTACATACCAGATGCCATACTCCATGAATTTGCGATCGGAAGATGGAGTACTTAAAACCACACCCTCGTCCGTGAGCAAAGGGCGGATCCTTACTACACTTTTTAAACCCGCTACCGATGCGTTGATCTCCTCGCCGAGACCGGCAGGTGTAAGGGTGGTTCTGAAGTTGAAGGTGTCATTTCTGCTACTGGTCTGCACAATCCGATACTTATGGGCCACGTCTTGATGAAACAGGTCATAACTATACGCTGATCGGATGTATTGGCAGATAACCAGTGACGCTATGAGAGCGATCGTGAGACTGCCTACTGCGGTGAGCAGGTACGGTTTGTCCTTGAGCAGACCTCTGAACGCCACTTTCAGGTAGTGATTTGGCAATCCACTCCAACCAGTGTTCGATCTGCCGTTGTATGGGCGAAGGATGTTGCGCCGAAAGAGTAATAAAATGTCCCAGGTGAATCTCAAATCGGCGTGAAATTTTCCTCGGGTCTGTCTCGCCTCGGCATAGAGTTCTTGCAGATCTCCTTCGATTACCAAAAGAAGTTCCGGATGGCAAAACCATCTAAAAAAAGCGAGGGGGAGCTTCGGAGGACTAGGCATTGAATATTTCAGAAAACTTCACGTCCAGTGAAATAGAGGGAATGGCTTCCCAAAGCGAATTACGAGTTTCCCGGGCATGCTCCATGGCGTCTTTGCCAAGTGAGGTAATTCTGTAATAGCGTTTAGGACGGCCCGCACGTTCCTGCGTGGGATCTTTGTCCTGGGAGGCCAAATATCCCTTATCTTCCAGCCGGCGTAGAGCGGATTGTAGTGCCCCTACGCTCACACTTCTCTTGAGTCGGGTTTCTATATCTTTCTTGATGGAGACCCCATAGGCATTTTCAAACAAAATGGCCACCGTCAACATCACGACTTCTTCGAATTCTCCGAGTTGAAACTTTTTCATAGAATAATTAATTCCTATCCGTAGTATTTACGAAGTAATGAAAAAATGGTTAATTAATTCCTATTCGTAGTAATATTTTTTCCAGGCTTGAAAGGGTGAGGGTGGCATCGTGTGCTTAGATTCGGCCCATGAAAGCAGCATCATTGGCGCAGATAAAGCAGGAACTACGGAGTTTGGACCAGGAGACGCTTGTACAGCTGTGTTTACGACTCGGTAGATTTAAGAGCGATAACAAGGAATTGCTGACTTATCTGCTGTTCGAACAAGTGGATGAACGGGGGTATGTGGCGCTGATCAAGGAGGATTTAGATGAACAATTTGGAGATCTAAATACTGGACATATCTATTATTTTAAAAAAGGATTACGCAAAATCTTACGCGTCCTTAACAAGAACATCCGGTACTCAGGGTTGAAACAGACCGAGGTAGAATTACGGATTTATTTTTGCCAAAAACTAAGATCCTGTCCGGTAGCCTTTTATAAATATTCCTCCCTGAAGAATCTGTATGACCGGGAGATCACAAAGATCAAAAAGGCACTAACTAAGCTACATGAAGATTTGCAGGCTGATTATGAGGAGGAGCTAAAGCCCCTCCTCTAAGTATTGCGGGTGCTTGAGACCCTACTGTTTCTTATTATCGCCGAAGGACTTGTCTGGAAATGGCGGTGCATCTGGTATTTCTCGAGGGTCTTCTGCGATTTGTTGCAGCAGGTGTTGAACGGCTCGATCCAATTGCGCATCCCCACCATTGAAGGTAGCATTTGGCAAATTATCCACTTCAATATCTGGTTCGAACCCTCGACCTTCGATCAGCCATTCTCCATCTGCACTGAACACCCCGAACATCGGCGCACGCGCCAGGCCATTGTCGGTGAGTCGATTAGCGCTGTTGAGCCATATCTCGCCTCCCCAGGTCCTCGTACCGATGGTGACTCCTAATCCCAGTCGTCGGAAACCATCCGCAAAGGCCTCTCCGTCAGAGTAAGTATTCTCGTTCACTAGCACCACGATGTGACCTCTGAAGGCATATTGCATATTCCAGGTGTTTCGGCCTGAACGGGCTTTCCAGTACATCCACGCCTTTCTCATCAGTTTTTCCAATATGAAGCTGTCAATGTTGCCGCCAAAATTGTACCTCACGTCGATGATCAATCCCTGTCTGTTGAATACTGGGTAGAATTCGCGATAAAATTGATTGATATCTCGACTTCCCATGGCACGGAGATGCAGGTAGCCAACTTTGCCCTCGCCGTTCTCCTCTACTCTCAGACGGTTACCATATTCCCAGTCGCTGTACCTGAGATTGTAGTCGCTGCCAATCGGTTTGATAATAAGGTCCCTGGTCGCGCCTGATCGGGAAAGCGTCAGTCGAACTTGTTTTCCTACCTGGCCACGAAGCAGCTCACCAAGGTCGGTCGCTGAAAGTGCATGTATGCCGTTTACTTTAGTGATCACATCGCCAATGCGAACATCTAAGTAGGGGTCGTCTAAGGGCGATTTGCCATCAGGGTAGTCAGGATCAGCCTTGTAGATGTAGTCGATGCGGAAACCTCCGGCGGCCTCGTTTCGACTGAATAAACCACCCAAATTGGCAATGGAAATGTTCTTGTCATCGCTTCTCGTATCTCCACCTCTAACACTGGTGTGGAGCGCGGAGAGCTCTCCCACAAATCGGCCGATAAGATCGGAAAGTTCATTTCGTGTGGTTACCCTATCAACCAACGGAAGGTACTTGGCATGCATGGCATCCCAGTCTACACCATGCATGTTTTTGTCATAGAAGTAATCACGTTCCATTCTCCAGGCGTCGGTGAATATTTGCTTCCAATCCTCCCGTGGTGTGATGGGAAATCTCCAACCACTCAGGTTTATTTTTCCATCGCTGAGGTTAGCTTCGCCGGTTCCAGCGTCAACCATGTGATAGCTTCCGCCTTTGCGAATAAGGATTTTCTTGCCGTTGGCGGAGAGCTCATAGCCATTGACATCCGGAGCCATGGTCTTGATCTTAGGATCATCGTTGGTGATCTTGACTACTGACAGGTGTCTTTTCGCGTTAAGACCGGTTTCACTCGACATGATGTACAAGGCCTTGTCGTTTACAGCTAAACCTGAGTAATTTCCCGCCGCTATCGGCACTTCGATGATCCGTTGCTGAATGCCTGCCACGTCAATTTCAATATTCAGCCCATCATCTGATTTTTCTTCTTCCCCTTTTTTCTTTTTGTCTTTCTTCTCTGGCTCTTCACTTTCTTCTTTCTTATCCTGATTTTCAAGCTCGTCACTTTCGCGGAAGGGTGATCGGGTCCCTTGTTTTAGTGCGACCACATATAACTTCTCGCTGGCGTCAAAATATGGCTCCGGCTGTCTTGAACCCCATGGACTGCCCACCAAAGTCGTAAAGCTCCTGTCTGATACAAAATACATGAACTTGCCATCTGGGCTCCATCTGGGATTCCAGCTATTGGCTCGATCGGTAGTTAAATCAAAAGAAATCCCACTAGCTACGTTGTAAACCTTTATTTGAGCCATGGTATTAAATGCCCGTTGCACAAAGGCTAACCACTTGCTATCAGGAGACCAGGAAAAATCCCAGATTCCTTCCTGATTAGTTGAGATCTTCTTGCTGACGCCACTGGAAATATTCAATATATACATATTGCTTTCCAGATCATCATAGGCGATCCATTTGCCGTCCGGAGACGGTACCCCAGCATATCGGAGGAGGGATCCATCGCTGGTGATCTGTTGGTGGGAACCCAAACCATCTGCAGAGGTTCTGATAAATTCAAATTCTCCTGATTCATCGGATAATGCATAAATTTCCTTGCCATCGTGCGAGAAAACAGCGTCCCGTAGCCGCACGCTTTGCTTATCTGTAAATGAAATGAAACGGCCGGTTTCGACGGGTGCGACGAAGGCGCGGCCACGGGCGGTAATGACAATTCGTTCACCCTTGGCATCGGGATGAACAGCGGTGATATAACGAGACGGATTTTCATCCCACTTTTCTCGCAATTGATCTAAATCTGATGCGAGGCGGATATCAATTTTTTTGTTTTCTCCAGTGCTGAGATTTAGGTGCCACAGATCAGCACCCCTGTGATATACGATATTGCCAGCATCGATATTGGCGGAGCGTACATCAAACCCTGCATGGTTGGTATGTTGTTGCAGATCTCCTCCGTTTTCATCCATTGACCAGATGTTCATGGTACCATCCCGATCTGTGAGGAAATAAACCCGACTATTGTACCAGGTAGGTTGAAAGCTCTCACCTTCATGGTCGGTGGTCAGTTTCACAGCTTCTCCTGATCCGGAATACTTCCAGATCTGCCTGGCAGTCCCTCCTTCGTAACGCTTGGTTACATTGCGATGGTAGGCAGGTCGGACAAAAAACAGCGTGCCATTGTCAGCATAGGCGGCCTCACTGGCTTGTGCCAATGGAATTCTTGACTTCTCTTTGGACGAGGGGTCAATGGTCAGGAGTTGCATGTCCGGAACCTTTGAATAGGCCGTGGTGGCGTAAACGACCTTACCGTCGGGAGTCCAGGTGTTGGTCACTGAAGTACTGCGTTCATAGGTCCATCTTGTAGGGAGACCACCTTCAATAGGCATTGTATAAACTTCTGTGGGCCCCTCGTAGCTGGCCGAAAATGCGATTGAGGAGCCATCTGGTGAGAAGGAGGGGTACCGTTCTTCTTCAGGATGAGTCGTAAGCCTTTGCGCAAGCCCGCCGGAAAGTGCTACGGTCCAAAGATCTCCTTCTGCCGCAAATACAATGGTATTGCCATGTACATCAGGATAGCGATAGTATCCTTCAAACCCCTGACTGAGTAGCGCAGTGGGAAGGAGCATGGTACAAAAAAGGCAGACGTAACTGCTGATTCGTCGTTTTAGGTTCGTTTTCATGAGTAAGTGCTAGATTATTGAGTTTTTGGGTTCTTCTGCAGAAACCTTACCGGTTCAATCTATAAAAAGTTACTTTGGACACCAAAATGCTCTTGTATCAGCGGTTAGGCTCAACTAGATATAAAGGTCGCCATTCAGGTATTTGAGGCCAGAATCTACGATGACAGTGACAATGTTTTTGCCCTTTCCCAAAGTTCGGGCTCGCTCGATGGCAGCCCAGACATTAGCACCAGAGGTGGCACCACCAAAAATTCCTTCTTTTCGGGCTAGTTCATGGGCGGTCCGGTAAGCATTTTCATCCGTTACAGGTATGATTTCGTCAATCAAGTCCTTTCTCAGAATGCCGGGGACAAAAGATAAACCTATGCCCTCGAGTTTATGTCGGCCGGAAGTATCACCCCCGGATATATTTCGTACTTGTGCAGGCTCCACGGCAATCGTTTTAAAACCCGGAATGTGTTGCTTTAGAACCTCAGAATTACCAGAAATACACCCGCCTCCACCTACGGCCATGACGAATTCATCGATCTGAGTCCCTAAAACCTTCATGATCTCCCTGGCCATGGCATGATATCCCTTTTTATTATCGGGGTTGTTGATTTGATCAGGCCAAAATGCCTGTTCTTGTTCAATAAGGCTTTTTGCCCGGGCGATCATCCGGTCAATGATGGCGGCGGTAAGTTCACCATCCTGTGATTTAATTATTTCCACGGTAGCGCCGAAGGCCTTCATGGTTTGAATTTTTTCCCTGGCAAAAGCATCTGATGATACAAAGTGGGCTTTATATCCTCGCATAGCGCACACGAGTGCCAGGGAGCTTCCCGTACTCCCTCCTGTATATTCGATCACCTTGTCGCCAGGCTTCAGTTGTCCGCGCTCCTCGGCACCTAAAATCATCGATAAGGCCATCCGGTCTTTCATACTGCCGGTAGGGTTCGCGCCTTCGATCTTCACATAGATATTGGCGTCGTTGGGGCCGGTCAATCGATTCAGTTTAACTAGCGGGGTGTTGCCAATAAAGGTTGTGTTGTTCATGAGGAGGTAGGTGGAGTTTCGTTAATCTCGAGTGCCCTGAGCTTAAAACTGTGATCGTCGAAAGCCTTTTCGAGCAGCATAAGACTATCTAAAAAGTGAGGGTTGCTATCAAGCATTTGTTCAACTGCCCTGGCCCCGGATTCCCAGACCCCCTTGAATAGGGGCATCTTGCTTCTGGCTTTATCGGTCAAGGAGATTACCTTTTTCCGTTTATCGGTCGTATCTGAGTCGATGGTGAGATAGTTTTTTTTTGTCATGCCTCCCACCAGCTTAGTTACCGCGGGTTGACTATAGCTCAAGGCCTCAGCGAGTTCCTTCAGTGAGCAGTGTTCGACACTTTCAACGTACAGGAGCACCAGGTGCCAACTTGGTTCGAGATCAATACGGTAGTGCTGGTAATAGTCTCTAATGCTTGCTGAGAAAACGTCACTGAGCCGCTTGAGCCGAGCAGTGACACCCAAATAGGAGAGGTCCTGGACAAAATCACCCATATATACTTAACTAGTGAAGTAAAAATAAATTAAATGCTTAACTAGTTAAGTACTTTTGACTAAAAATGATTGACCGTTCGTCAAAAAAAGTATCCTATCTGCATCGTTGAAAAACCAAAAGCATACTTATGCGGTTGTTTTCGTTTGATACTACCTAACATCCATGCGACTTAGAATCTTTATTCTTTTATTGGCTTTCCTGTCTGGTGAGTTCCTGATGGCTCAACGACCCCAAGGCGGGAGAAGGGGCGCTGCACAAGGCCCACAAATTAAGGGTAAGGTTACCGGACAATTACTTGATGCGGAGAGTGGAGAGCCCATTGAATTTGCTACCGTTGCAATTCAAAATCCAAGGACCCAGAAGACGGTAAATGGCGGGTTGACGGACGAATCGGGCCAGTTTAAGCTTACCGATATTCCTGCGGGCAACTACATGGTACAATTTTCTTTTGTTGGATACGAGCGCAAAGAAGTCGCCGTTGAGATGACTCCTAAAAAACCTGACGCGCAATTGGGAGAGGTGAAATTCCAGTCTACACTCACCAACTTGGACGAAGTAGTAGTTTCAGGCGACAGGGAACTGATAGAAAACCGAGTCGACAAAATTGTTTACAATTCTGAGCAGGATGTAGCGAATTTAGGGGGAGATGCCACCGATGTTTTACGCCGAACTCCTTTGCTTAGTGTGGACCTGGAAGGAAACGTATCCCTTCGGGGGAGTCAAAATATTCAACTGCTTATTAATGGCAAACCTTCGAGCATTCTAGCTAGTAGCCCCGGCGATGCGCTTCAATCCATTCCTGCCGATCAGATCAAGGCGGTGGAAGTCATCACCTCACCCTCCGCGAAGTACGACGGTGAAGGCACGGCAGGCATTATCAACATTATAACCAAGCGCAAGGCGCCACAAGGTTTCGCTGGGAATATCTCACTTTCTCCAGGTGTCCGAAGCAACCGGGGGAGCATTGGAATTACCGCAGGCAAAGGAAGATTTGGATTCAATGTCAATGGTAGTAGTTACTATTCATGGCCTCGGAACTCAAACTACTATTTTCTTCGGGAAGACAATCTGGAAACGGGCACCAGGAGCCTGCTGGAGACCGGCATCAACAGAAATGACAGACTAGGCTTTTTTAGCACAGCAGGAGCTTTTTACGACTTCAATGCCTACCACAGTCTGACTTCTTCCTTTCGGGTGAGGGGTTTTTCAAGGTCTGCCGATGGCACCTACTTGAACACCTTATCTGATCCGACCAACGGCGCCAGCAATTTCGAGAGAGGAACAGATAATAGTCGATTGTTCAGTGGTTTCGAATGGAGCCTCGACTACATTATTAAATTTCCTGAGAAAAAGGAGCGGGAACTCTCTTTCTCTTATAAGCTGGATGGCAATATTCAGAACAGTGAGTCGGCGATCACCCAACGGAGTTTGGGTGAAGTTGATGCTGAGCTGCTACGGGATGACCTAAATGTAAATGACGGAGACAACCGCGAAAACACCCTGCAGGCAGACTTTACCGATCAGCTCAACTCGAAAGTGAAGCTGGAAACTGGAGCCAAGGCCATCATAAGGCACGTGACCAGTGATTTTTATTACAACCAGTTTGATCCGGAAACCGGTGAAATTTCCCGTGACCCAAGCCGTAGTGATATTTTTAATTATGATCAGGATGTTTTAGCTGGTTACCTTTCTTTTACTAGCCAGCTGACAGAGAAGCTTTCACTTATTTCCGGCGTTCGATACGAATACACGGAAATCGCCGGCACCTTCCAGGATCAGGCTACGGATTTTTCTAATCAATATAATAACTGGCTTCCTAGCGCCACGCTGAGCTACAAGCTGAAGGGAATTAGTAGTTTGAAACTGAGCTACAATCGAAGGATCCAGCGGCCAGGCTTACGCTTTATCAATCCCTTTCAAAACCAGGATAATCAGCAAATTCTCTCAGAAGGCAACCCGCAACTGGATCCTGAGTTGACAGACAACTACGAGTTTGGTTACAACTTCAGTCTGGGTAAGATCTCTATCTTTTCGTCTTTTTACGTGCGCTACACTACGGATGTGATTGAAAGTTTTGTGGACACCCAAAGGGAAGAGGCAATCTCCGTGACTACTTTCAGGAATATTGGCGCTAGGACCAATACTGGCATCAACCTTTTCACGAGCACTACGCTTTTTGAGGTTTGGACGATCCGAGGTGGAATCGATCTCTTTCAATACAATGCCACCGGCACTGTCAATGGCCAGGAATTGTCCCGAAATGCAATACTGGCTTCGGGAAATCTGAATTCAAATCTTAAGTTGGGCAATGGCTGGGTTGTGGATGCCTTTGGCTTTTTACGAGGCAGGCGCCAGACCCTCCAGGGTTTTAATCCGTCCTTTTCAATTTTTGGGATAGGGGCCAAAAAGAGCATGTGGAATGATAAGGGGAGCCTGGGTATCCGGGTCATAGAACCTTTTGCCGAAAACAAAGACTTTGTAAGCGAACTGGATGGGCCGACTTTTCGGCAGGAAAGCGAGTTCTCAGTGCCATTTAGGTCGGTGGGATTGACCTTTAGTTACAAATTCGGAAAACTCGATTTTCGCCAACGTCAGCGTCGTAGTAAGATCAAAAACGATGATCAATTAAGTGGAGGTGACGACAACAATGGTTTTTGAACTGACCTGTCAGGAGTTGACTCCATCAGTTGTTGCTCAGAAGCCAGGAACCTAAAAACGAGTACAAATCTGTTGGAGGCTGCTGCGATTCGATCTCAAGGAGCATATGGTTGGTCTCGGGAAAAACTTTTACGGTAAAGTTTGGTTTGTCCAGGTTTTCCAGTACTGAAACATCATATCTCGCGGGGTGGCTTCGGTCCTCGTTGCCATATAACCAAAGTACCGGAATGTCAATAGATTTGATGATGGGCAGTGGGTCAAAGCCCGAGGGGCCGGTGTAATCAGCTAACCTGTTCAACGCCTCATCAATGCTCAGTGATGGGTCATCCGTCAGAGAGCAATAGAAGCCCTCAATACCTGTGGAAGCGACGCCCCCGCTTGCCATGACCATGTAACTCAGCGCGTCATCTTCTTGGTAAACCAGTGAATTGACCCAAGCCCCCTGGCTGGAGCCGTGAAGACCCATGCGATTGGCATCAATCGCCGTATGCTGCCTGAGGAGTGCCAAAACACCAAGTACATCAGTAGCTCTGGCTTCCAAAAATTCCGTTGGGTCTTCCAGGTTGAAAGCCGGGTAGGTTCCCGTGGAACCACCAATGCCTCGTTTGTCGAAAATGTATAATGCATATCCATTAGCATTTAGGATGGTGGCAAACTCTTCGAAAACCTGTCGTGGCTCGTTGGCTGATCCAGCCACGATGATCATTAAAGGAAAGGGCCCTTCACCTTCCGGAAGAAATAACTCTCCCTCAATCGTAGCATCGCCGGATTGGGTGGTGAATACACCTTCACCAGAAATAACGTTCACTTCATCATCACTTGAGCAGCTCATTAAATACATCAGCGGTAACCACAATAAGATCAGCATCGCCGAACGTGTACGATTTGATAGTCTCATATCCTTTTACTTTGAATCAAATCAGCGCATTGGTTCGCAAGAAGTCGCCTCGCGCAAGCGCGTGATACCTTTTCGGTCGGAATTCTAGGCCTGTCGACTGATAGTTTTTGCAAAAGCTTTGGGTGTCTGGCCGGTTTCCTTCTTGAAGGCCCTATTAAAAGTGGCCTTGCTATTGAAACCTACCGACAATCCTATGGAGAGCAGCGTATTGCTGGCGTGTACGTTTTGCTCCATTCTTGACTTGACGGCTTCTACCCGATAGGCATTTACAAAATCGTAAAAGTTTTGGCGGAGAACCTCATTGAGTATCTGCGAAAGGTGATGTCCGGGAATATTCAAATGATTGGCCAGGTCATCAAAACTCAAGTCAGGGTTTAAATACAGCTTTTCACGAACCATGCTTTCTTGCAGCTCGTTGGCGAAATTCCGTTTGTTTACTTCAGTAAGCGAGGAGGATTGATACTTTGCTTTTTCCGCTCCAGGACCTTTTAAATTTTCAACCCCTCGCGGGTATACCAATGGGTTGACCAACGCAGCATAGCCCACGGAATAGATAGAGACCAGCATGATAATACTGGTGAGAAAATCAGAATCGAAGGGTGCTGCCAGACCTGTTAAGTCCATTGCCAGGATAACCGGGATCAGAATTAGCGCCCCGATGAGCATATTCCGTAACCATTTGGCGATCCACCTAAAGCTTCTTGCTTTGGTGTTTCGGTTATGACGAATGAAAATTGTCAAAAGCCTTATGGAGAGAACCTGGTAAATGAATTGATAAACCAGCTTTGTAATGATGGTGGTTGTATACAACGAGGAAAGCTGAGCACTGTTGATTAAATGCATATCCCAATCCACCGAAAAATGGTAAGGAATATAGATGAGATTGACAGCTAGAGGAAGTGCCAGATGATACCAAAAAGTAGGTGGTTCCACTTTTCCCAGACGCCTAATAATCTCGGCGTACAGTAATGTTAGAGCTCCGAGCATCAAATCGAGCAAAAAGCCGACACCTTTTATGCGTGGATAGCGGAGCTGCCAGCCGGTAGCTTCGAGCCCCTCTTCAATGAGAATAAGTGAAAACACAGTCAGTAAGGCCGCCAATGTTCTATTGGCTCTTGGTAAGCCCCGTTTGTTAAAGAACAATATGGCTCCGAGTATAAAGCCTTGTACGGCAGCGACTATAAGTAGCATGGCATTGAGAAGTGCCATGAAATATAGCACTTTCTACCTTTAGCCGCGAGCAGGATTGTACTGCGCGAAAAGTACGTTGGTCTATGCCTTTTTTGTAGAAAGAAGTCGGATTCCTAGGAGGATCATGACGATGCTCGAAACGCTACCCAACCAGGTGGCGGCACGGGGGTTTTTGTTTAATAGCCTACCGACAAGCCCGGAGAAATATCCAAGCAGCATCAGGAAGCTGAGGGTGCAGACCCCAAAAACCAGGCCCAGTATCAAAAAACCTGTAAAAGCGCCGTGACCTGAGGTTGTATCTACAAACTGAGGAAGAAATGCTAGAAAAAACAGGGCTACTTTCGGATTCAGTGTGTTTGATAAAAACCCTTGCCAAAATGTTTTTTTGGATGAAATTGGAGCCTGCCCTTGAATCAAAAACTGGTTCCTTTTGATCAAGCCGCTCACACCGAGATAAATCAGGTAGCCAGCGCCTACGACTTTGACCAATGTGAAGGCCACCGACGAGGCTTGAAGAATAGCCGAAAGACCTAGCGCAGCAAATAGTGTATGGATCAATATTCCGGAGGCTACCCCTGCGGCGGAGACGAGTCCTACTTTTTTGCCCCCACCGATACCTTTTGTCAATACGAATATAAGATCCGGACCAGGGGTGACAATTAATACCCAGGACAGTGCCAGAAAAAGTTGGAAGTTTTCTACCGTAATCATGCGATAAATTTAAGAATTGCAAGCGGAAGATCTGGTCCCAATTTGGTAATAGGGATCATCAACGATGTTACGAGTTGAACCTACTTTCCTACCAGGGATTTGGTGAGTTCGTTAAGCTGTTCCACTTTTTGCTCGAAACTTCCACGAAGGGTCTTTCGATAATGGTTCAAATTGGAGACTAGCTCGTTGATGTCTTCCGGTATGACCTCTTCAAAAAACTGTCGCAAGCGCTTGGCGGTGGTGGGAGACTGACCATTGGTTGAAATGGCGATCTTTACATTTCCTTTGGTTACAATGCCGCCCATGTAGAAGTCGCAGAGTGGCGGATTATCGGCAACATTGACCAGAATGTTTTTGGTGCGGCACAGATCATAAACTACCTGATTAATTGTGGGGTCGTCGGTGGTCGCTATCACTAGTTGGTGACCTTCTAAATCTGTTTCGGAGAAAGGTCGTTCGATCATTGTCACCCTGCCTTTCATGGCCAGCGAACGAGTACCCTGACGAAACATAGGGGCAATCATAGTGATTTGGGCATCGGGACTGGATTTCAGAAGGAAACCTAGTTTTTCCTCAGCTACAAAGCCGCCACCGACAATAAGAACATGCAGGTTACTAAGCTTTAAGAAAACCGGATAGAGATTATTACGGTCCATCAGGCAATTTGTAAGCTGTCGTATTCCTCGAAAACGGATCTAAGCTTTTGTGCATGTTTAACTACCTCGCCAATGACAATGACAGCCGGGTTGTCAAGCTTTTTTTGCTCGATCAAACCCAATATGTCTGTCATCGTCCCCACAGCTTTCTTCTCATTTGGAAGGGTTCCGTTTTGTACGATCGCGACAGGTACATTTTGCTTGCCTAGACGTAAGAAAATATCTACGATCTGTGGCATTTTGCTCATGCCCATCAGGATCACCAAAGTGGCCGAGCTTTGAGCGGCCAAGGCAATGTCTTCGCTTAATGTTTTTTGGGAGGTAGTACCCGTAAGGACCCAGACACTTTGTGAAATGTGCCGTTGGGTCACCGCAATTCCAGCATTGGCCGGAACAGCCAGCGAAGAGGTGATCCCCGGGATAACAGCGGTTCGGACGCCAAAATTGCTGGCATAAGCTACTTCTTCTGCTCCACGGCCGAAAACAAAGGAATCACCACCTTTCAGGCGTACCACATGGCCATAAGTCAACGCCTGCTGGACGATGAGCTCATTGATTTCCTCCTGGCTATAGGCCCTCAGTCCCCTTCTCTTTCCAACAAAGATCTTATGCGCTGCTGGAGCATGTGCGAGCAATTCCGTTGAGATCAGCGCGTCGTAGAGCACTACATCGGCTTGTTCTAATGCCCGTATGCCCTTTATGGTGATCAATTCAGGATCACCGGGCCCGGCTCCCACCAATGTGAGTCTCGGACTAGGCATGGACCAGTGATTTGGCTCGTACCTGATCAATCAGGTGATAAAATGACCGGGCATCTTGCAAATACTGCGTAGCGAATTCTTCTGAGGGTGCCTGCTCATTCATTTGATTTACCAAGTTGGCAAATGTTCCTGATTGAAGAGAAATCTCACCGGTGGCAACGTACTTTTCATCAAATCCCTTGATGATACTCGCTTGTGAATTAGTTCGCATCTGATCGGCAACCAACTGCGCTTTCGCCGTGTTGATCAACGCCGTGTAGGCATGGTAAATGGCATCGGCCCACTTTTCCTGTTTCAATGCTTCGTTGGCGTTTTCGAGTTTTTCCTCACTTTCAAAAAGAAGGGTAGCTACCAAATCAATGACCACACCTGCGCATTCGCCCACTCCAATTGCCTTGACATAATCAGCTTGATGCCCCCAATCGACAAAATCGCCATCGACCAGATTGTCGGTCTGAGCCAGGTGTTTTAGTAGTTCGTAGAAATAATTTTTTCCTTGCCTGTCATAGTAGTTGAGAAAGGATTCATCAATCTGTTGATGTTGGCCAAAATCATCAAGCAGCACACGCAACGCTTCTGGCCCTCTTTTGCTTGGTACTTTAATAACCTTGTCAGCAAACCGTCCTTGGCCATTGCCCAACACACCGCCTCCCAGTAACACTTGCAGACCAGGTGCCAATCTGACTCCTGATTTGATGGACATACCCTGAAAACCGATGTGCGCCATACTGTGCTGACCACAGGCGTTCATGCATCCGCTGATCTTGATTGTAAGCTCCTTGTTTGTAGCAAATTGCGGATATTCCGTGTTAATTACCTTTTGCAATTCTGCCGCGATGCCTGTACTACTGGCAATGCCGAGGTTGCACGTATCTGTTCCTGGACAGGCCGTAATGTCTGCGATGGTATCATAACCGGATTCCGCAAAGCCCAAGGCCTTTAATTCCTGATAAAAGAAAGGCAGCAGTTCTTCTCTGACATGACGAATCAAAATGTCTTGCCTCAATGTAAACCTCAGTTCATTGGCCGCAAAAGTTTTGATCAAATGGGCTAGTTTCCTTGCCTTGTCAGTGTAGAAATCGCCGAGATGTACCTTGATTCCAACCGCCACCAGGCCAGGCTGCTTCTGCCGAATCACATTTGTATGCTTCCAAGCCTCAAATTCTTCTCCGTTTTCCAAGTTAACCTGAGGCACTTCCAGGTCAGGAGGTAGTGCTGTTTCAAAACCTGCCGTGTCAATGGCCAGTGTTTGCTGCGGAAGCGCTCTTTTTTGCTCCTCGATAAGGCCAATGAAAGCTTCCAGGCCTATTTCCTTTACAAGGAACTTCAGTCGTGCTTTATTTCTCTTTTCTCTTTCGCCATACCGGTCAAATACCCGCACTACGCTTTCGATGACTGGGATAAGATATTGTTCCTCAAGAAATTCATACAATGTTTCAGCATGTGATGGTTGTGATCCCAACCCACCCGCTAGCATGACTTTGAAGCCCCTAACCGTTTTTTCTCCATTGGTTTGCGTCTTCGCTAGAAACCCGAGATCATGCATAAAGCTGAGTGCATCATCTTTTTCTGTGGCCGAAAAGGAAATCTTGAACTTTCTGCCCATCTCCTGGCAAACAGGATTTCTCAAAAAGAATTGAAATACTGCGTGCGCATAGGGCGTCACATCGAAAGGTTCATCTACATCTACGCCTGCTGTAGGACTGGCGGTAACATTTCGTACGGTATTGCCGCAAGCCTCTCTTAAGGTGATATCGTCTTGCTCCAGTTGTGCCCAGAGCTCAGGCGTTCGGTCCAGGCTCACATGGTGTATTTGGATGTCTTGCCGGGTAGTAATGTGTAAACGGCCCGTGGAGAACTCATCGGAAACATCGGCAATCCTTAGCAACTGTTCGCTCGTGACCTTTCCATAAGGAAGCTTGATCCGGATCATTTGTACACCCAGCTGGCGTTGACCATAAACGCCTCGGGCGAGTCGCAGCGATCTGAATCGTTCCTCGTCTATTTTTCCTTCATGAAAGAGCCTGATCTTGCGCTCAAGCTCTATGATGTCTTTTTCGACAATTGGATCTTCCAGTTCTGTTCTGAAGCTTTTCATTTCATATTATCCCACTAAGTGAATGCCACACTCCCTCGATTGCAATGCCTTGACCGGATCGAAATAGTCCGTGTTTTTGTGAAGATTCTTTTGTTCCAGATAATCGTCAAGGTCTTCATCTGTCCAATAATAAAAAGGGCTGATCTTCAAGATGCCGTCGTTGCTATAGCTTAAAATATCTTTCGAGTTCCTGTACTCGGTCTGCCGTACCCTGATGTTGGTAAACCACACTTCCGGTTGATGGGTAGCCAAAGCTCTTCTAAAAGGTTCAAGCTTTACCAGTTCGGTGAAAGCCTCATGCTTGGGGTCATCCACAGTAGGTAATCCAAGTGTTACATCAATGAACCCTCTCGTTTGAGCAGGGGTATAGATGTGGACGTTGAGATTAAGTTCTCTGATCAACCTTTCGGCGTGCTGATAAGTCTGATGGTTATTGTACCCCGTGTCGCACCAAATCACGTCAATGTTCGGATCCCTCCTGGAGAAGGTGCTAAGTAAAATGGCCGAATACACCCCAAAACTCGTGGTGACTATTCTTTTTTCAGACAAAGCCAACGCCCAATCAATGATCTCATCAGGTGTTTGGTGTCTTAGCTGTTCGTTGTACTTGGAAATGTCGATGTTGAGCATAGAAACTATTTAAGTTCTATTATCCTATCGGATAAGTAGAGTAATACGTAAAATTAGTACTTTAGTTCAAATGCGTCCGAAGTTTTTGTGCAAACGTTGCTTTCTTTTTCCGCGCTTTTACGGCCAGGGAGTGGAAGACCTTTTTATGAGAGGTTCATTTCCTGCGTGACCAAATCCTCCAGTGTGGTATTATTGAAGATGTTGAGCGTGTTGTCGCGAACCTGGATCATAAGTTTGTGGACACTACAGGCCGATTCATCCGGGCAGTCGGCACATTTCTCGTAGAAGTTGAGGCTGACACATGGCACCATCGCAATGGGGCCCTCCAGAATTCTGAAAACCTCAGATATATTGATCTCCTGGGGCGACCGGAGTAGGTAATAGCCCCCTCCTTTGCCTTTTTTGGAACCCAGGAATCCTGTACGTCTCAGGCTTAGTAAAATGCTTTCCAGGAATTTTTGGGGAATGTTCTCTGCCGCAGAAATGGTGGCGATCTGGACTGGACCATCGTTTTCCTGTTTTGCTAGAAAACTGAGGGCTTTGAGGCCATACTTTGTCTTCTTAGAGAGCATCATCAAATTTATCGATTTAGAATCAACCATTTAACTCCTGGCTTGAAAAGACTTTCTTCTAAGATTTAATTGGTCATACAGCGTTTTTGGTATGGTCTTGGTCTTCCTAAGAAAGAGACAAGAATATGAACCGTTTGATTACAACTAAAAATGCGCGTTTTAGCCTGATTGGCTTGCTGCTGGCAGTATTGTTTTATGCCTGCGATACGTTGATTGATGATTCGGCACCGCAAGGAGACGACCTTCTGCTACTCCAAACGGATCGGCAAATACAGCGAGGGGCATCCATTATTTTCGATCTAAAACAGATTACCCGAACCTCTACCGAGGTGGTTTTTGATATTGGTCGCAATCCGCAAAAGGGAACTCTCGATTTTCTCGACAATGGTCTGCTCCGGTACGATCCCCATACCAATTTCCTAAGTGGCAAAGATCTTTTTTCAGTACAGATCCTTTCCGATGGCACTGTCCTGGACACGGATACGGTGATTGTGGAGATGGTAAGTGATTCAACTGACCTGCCTTGTTTTGCTGGGGCACTTTCGGAATTTTATTACCTGGGGAGGAATGAGTCGATCCAGTTTAATCCGATACTGAATGATGGATTCTGCCCGGATCGCACCAGTGAAGTTCAACTCACTTTTGATCAACCGCTCAATGGAGCAGTGCAGCGACAGTCGGATGTCGAGTTGTTGTACACACCTAATCAGGATTTTGAAGGTGAGGATAGCTTTGTTTACAACGTCAATTTCGTAGACTTGGATGGCAATAGTCACAGTAGTTCTTCCATCGTTGAATTCACAATTGGCGAACCCCTGTATCCCACTGATTCAGCCTGTAATATTTGGCCGAGTCGTGCAGTCACCTTTGATGTACCACTGGAGGAATTCTATGATATAAAGGTGAGCTTCCCTGCACCAGCGTGTACTTGGCCCGCGCACTTTCTGGAGATTGTCTCCGTAACGAATGGAAGCGCCGAGTTTTTGGAAGGACAGGAGTTCCTTCGGTTCTTTCCTGACAATCCGGGTCCATCAGAAAAGCTGTGGTTTGATGTAGTGTTTGAGAATGGCGACCGCTTTGAACGCTACCTGGAGTTGTTCTTCAACGGGGTGGCTGGCGATTGTCCGAAGGCCGTTCCGGATTCCTACTTATTCGAAGGGTTGCCCGACTCAGTAGGCGCTTACGCTACGGAATGGGTTTTTGATCCATCAGAAAACGATTCCCGGTGTTCGGATGCATATGAAATTGCGTTGACCTCAGATCCAGATTTTGGCCAGATTTCGGTGGTTAGCGAGGGTAAAAAAATGCTGCTGAAGGTATCAGAAGAATTTGCTGGAGAAAAGTCCATGGAAGTAACCTACAAACTCTGTGACCAGGGAGCATGTGATTCATCGGAGATAACGATAACTGTCAAGAGGTAGCGAAGAAAGGCCTTTGTGTTGGCCCCTCAATCCATGGGCATTTTCAGCCCAACACCTCAGAAAAGATGTCACCTGATTTTGCTGAAATATTGAAAAGGAGCATTGCCGGTAGCCAACCGCACCGGTCTTTGCTTTATGATCGGTTTTGCCGCATGGTCATGGGGATATGTCTTCGTTATGGAGCAGATCGTGATCAAGCAGAAGATATGTTCCAGGAAGCTTTCTACAAGATATTCCATCGGCTTCGTCAAGTCAGAACGGCCGAGGCCTTGCCTGGATGGATTCGTTCGCTCACAGTCAATAGCTGCATTGATTTCCTCAAGTTGGATAAAAATGCCTGGATCGCGCCATTGGATAATATGGAAGTCGAGGACCAGCACTACGTGAACATGTTAGATGGATTGACGGAAGATGTCATAGTCAAATTGATCAACGATCTCCCGGAAGGGTACAGAGCCGTGCTCAACATGTTCGTGGTGGATGGCTATAATCATAAGGAAATATCAGCAAGGTTGGGAATTGCAGAAAGTACCTCGCGATCTCAATTGACCTATGCGCGGCGCTTGCTGCAAGAAAAAATGAGAAAATTAAACATCGGGAGATATGAGTCGGTCGTTTGATGAGGAATTAGGAAGTAGGTTACGTGATTTCGAATCGGACCCAGCACCTGGGGCCAAGGAGGAGATTTTCGTAAATCTCCCCGTGCCGCTTTCTGGGGGCTATAACCTTTGGCAAATGCTGGGTGCTGTGATGATGGCTCTGGGACTTTTACAGCTTCTTCTGCCAGTCAAAGGCGAACTGTCGACCTCTCCCGAAGCCCAGGTCAATATTCGTGGTTCGGAGATACCTGTTGACTCGCGGGTATCGGCAGTCGGAGATTCCGTAATGTTCGACATGTTGCCAGATAATCCGACCTACGATCGCTCCATGAAACAGGGGCTTTCGGTTTCATCGACTAAGGGTCAGTTTCAAAATCGGGAGTCACGGCGGCAAGAGGTGGTCTACGTACCTTTTAAGTACCAAAGACCGGAGTTTGAGCGATTGACACTGCAATCGCCTCAATTGGGTTTCACTTCGCCATTCGTACCACTTCAACTGTCCGGTAGTTTGTTAGCCTCCACCTTGCCAGTAAAGGAGACCAAGGGACACCCGTTTTTCTATCCATACTTCGATTTTGGCCTGTTTTTCGTATATCAACAATTGCGACCTAATCTGTCTGACGACCTGATCGTACAGAATTTGCAGGGAGCGGGCCGATTCTCCCCTCGGCGATTAGGGCTTTTTGTAGAGGCAGGGGTCCGAAGACCTCTCTCGGAGAGCCTTCACCTCCTGGTTGGGGGCAGCTTCAACAGGTATCGCTTGAGTTATCGATTCGAAGTGCGCGATAATATTCCTCAATCGGCTATTGTGCGTGCGTCGGAGCAGGTGTCCGTTGAGCCGGTTTTTGATAGAACAATTGTTGATTTCAGCGCGCCATTGTGGCTTGGCGGATTGAAAGCCGCTCTAAATTGGTATTTGTTGCCCAATCACACCAGTAGTCTCTACCTCGCCCTGGAATACAACTTGGTCCTTAATGGCACCCACCATTTTTTTGTTGATGATCAGCGATATCGAATCGCTTACCCAGACCAGTGGCTGATAGATATTGGCTTGAGGAAGACCTTGTTCAAAGGGTCTCATCATGAAGTCTCGGTTGTTCCCAATATTCGATATTCCTGGATTAGACTAGACCCTGATCCCACGGCAGCTCTCAGCGCTAAACCTTTTAGCGCCGGATTAACAATCTCCTATCTACTGGGAAGTGCTAGCAAGTAAGTCTTAGTGATTACACTGACCGATTAGGTGCTGGATTTCACTTTAAAAGGTACTATTTTGGCGTAAATCTCCGAAATGCGAAGACCTATGCAGATTGCAATTGCAGTTGTCGCACCTATTGTGCTGTTGGCTGGTTTGGTACTTATTCAGCACGTGCCTCCAGAGCAACTTGAACCTAACGTTATTCCATACAATTTTCCGGATACCCTGGCAGGTAGGGATTATGATTTAGATAGTCTCAAGCTGATCATTGGAGATAACAAAGGGCTTCCGGAAGGTTTTGAATTAGCTGCGGCCATTGCCTATTCTGCTTATCCGGAATTGAAAGATGTGAATATCGATATGATCCTTACCCAGAAGGGGGCGCCTATGGAATCAAATTTTAACATTTGGTCCATGATTTTGCCAGGGCGGAAGAACCGTAAGTACAAGATTTTGCTGAACAATGCCCCTAAAACATTTTTCGATCCAATCCTCCTAAGGAATCTTCCTTTCGATGCGCAAGTAGGTATCCTGGCCCACGAATTGGGTCATGTGGTTTACTACCATCGTTTAAACCTTGTGCAGATAGGCAAATGGGGATTGAAATACCTCCAGGATGACGATTATCGCGCCATTCACGAAAGGATGACTGATCTCATGCCTGTTTATCATGGATTGGGGAGTCAAATTTATCAGTACGCCTTCTATGTGCGTAAGGATCCCACATGTGTGGATTTTTACCAGAACGGAAAAGATTTTATGGATCGGTTTTACATGACCGATGATGAATTGCTAGCGGTGATTCAATCGCGATAGGCCTGATAACCTTCCCGCATCAGTGTCAATATTCTTATGGAAAATAAGGCGCTTGCCAAAGCAAAGTAGGAGATGGGTCTAAGGGCAAATATGACGAGAACGATTAGTAGGGCTGACATAGGGTTTCAGTGATTGGTTTGGAACTCGATTCGCAGGAATGCGTCCAGGGGTTGCGTGCCCGTAAAAAATTATTCTAACTCGTAGTACCGGATGTTATCCTTATCGCCGGGCAGCGTGATATTCCTTTTATACTGAAATCCCAGTTTTTTGAGCAAACGTTGCGATCGTCGGTTATCATTAGAAGTAATGGCGGCCAATGGTAGTTTGAGTTGCGTAATTGCATGGTCTCGCAGGGCGATGGACGCCTCCAATGCATAGCCATATCCTTCATATTCCGGTAGCAGAGCAAACCCTAGATCGATCCTTTCCAAGCCCGGTCTATCATATAGCCCACAAGTTCCCACGGCCCAGTTTTCGGTTTTTGTGATCATCAGATATGTTGAGAAGCCAAGCCGATCATGCTGGCTGATGATTTTATGCTGAATTTGGACTTCAGCATCGGCAGTGGTCTTTACATTCCGGTCACCTATATATTGGATCCATGTAGGGCTGTTCCACAGGGTCAAAATAAACTTGGCATCCGAAGTTTGAACGGGTCTTAGCAATAGCCGGTCAGTTTCAAGTGAGTCCATTGTCTCAAGTTACTCCGAAACAATAAACATCACCCCCGCCAGGTTTGGTGCTAGATCTTTTTTTTGGGAGCATTGATAGCACCCCCAGCATAATGTAGACAGTGGGAAGGTTACGGTTTGGTAAGTAAATTCGCCAAAACAATTCCAAGATGCTTCAACAATATAACCCTAAGAATGCCGACCTTCAAGTCTGGGTAGGAGATGGTCTTTTTCCCAGAAGTGAGGCTAAAGTCTCTGTTTTTGATAGTTCGGTACAGGGTGGAGATGCCGTATGGGAAGGGCTGAGAATTTATGAAGAAGGAGCTTTTTGTCTGGACAGACATCTGATCAGATTGCACGAATCGGCCAAAGCGTTGGCCTTCACTGATATTCCATCATTTGATTTTATCAAGGAAGCCATTCGTGCCACGCTTATGGCCAATGGGATGACGAAGGATGCACATATTCGCCTGACATTAACCAGAGGAGAGAAGGTTACCTCAGGGATGGACCCCCGGTTGAATCAGTCTGGGAGTTGTCTGATCGTCTTGGCAGAATGGAAGCCTTTGGTTTATGACAATACCTCAGGGATCAAGGTCGTCTCGAGCGCCATCAGGCGGAACAATCCTCAGTACCTGGACTCCAAGATCCATCACAACAATCTACTCAATAATATCCTTGCAAAGATCCAGGCCAATGTCGCAGGGGTGGATGCAGCGATCATGTTGGATAGCAATGGATTCGTGGCTGAATTGAATGATACCAATTTGTTCATGGTTAAAGGTGATACCCTGTATACACCACACGCAGACGCTTGCTTGCATGGGATCACCAGGGGATTAGTGATCGAAATTGCGCGGGAAATTGGCGTGGAGGTAATTGAGAGGAATCTTTCTTTAGTGGAATTTTATACGGCTGATGAAGTTTTTGCAACAGGTACTATGGGAGAATTAACGCCTGTTGTGGAGATCGACGGCAGAGACACTTCGTCGAGCCGAGAAATCACCTCCCGCCTCCAAAATGCCTTTGGGGAAAAAGTAGCGGAGCTATGTGAAAAACTATAGCTCCGCGGTAAGTCTATTTCATAGGATTGTACATGTATCCGAGTGTGGCACTGAGTGTTGCTTTCAACCCTGTAATAAGCCCGGAATCATCCACATAAAAGTCTGGTGTGTGGTGAGGAGCTGCATCTTTTGGGTTGGTATCTGTGGGACATCCTCCAACAAAAAAGAAGAAACTGGGTACTTCGTTGGCAAAGAAGGAGAAGTCTTCAGCTCCGGTTTTTGCATTTAAGGTGGAGACATTGCTTGCTCCCACTCCCTTTTGAATAAAAGGAACCAGGTGTGCAGTAAGTGCCGGGTCATTGTATGTCACTGGCACACCTCTGG
Organism: Cyclobacteriaceae bacterium; assembly: GCA_965242775.1. Lineage (GTDB taxonomy): Bacteria > Bacteroidota > Bacteroidia > Cytophagales > Cyclobacteriaceae > JAWPMT01. Next base: position 506,723 of record CBDETI010000022.1, on the reverse strand, counting down.
TGATTTCCAGATTTACATCGGCTCCCATGCTTTCGCCGATATTTTTGGCAACTCGTTGAAAATCAGCATGTAGCTTATCCTGCATGTCTGGATCGAGGGTTCTTATGGTACCAATCATTTCTACTTGTTCTGGGATGATGTTATTTCGAACACCTCCCCGGATCAGTCCGACCGAGATCACTGCCGCCTCCTTTGTCAATTCCGTTTGACGACTGATGATGGTCTGGATGCCATTTATGATCTGTGCGGCCGTCACAACAGGGTCAACCCCAGACCAGGGTGTGGAGCCATGGGTCTGCTTGCCATTGATGGTCATTACCCATCGGTCCGCGGCAGCCAAGGTCCCTCCGGGTTTATAGGTCACTTTGCCGACGTGGGTTTGCGAGTTGATATGAAGCCCAAACATAACGTCCACGTCAGGATTCTTGAGAACGCCTTCCTCAACCATTAGCTTAGCACCACCCTCTTCACCGGGAGGAGCTCCTTCCTCTGCAGGCTGGAAAACAAATTTTACCGTACCTCGGAGGTCTGATTTCATACTCGATAGCACCTCTGCCACAGCCATTAAGATGGCGACATGGGTATCGTGCCCACAGGCGTGCATTACTCCGGTTTCGATATTGTTGTAAGTTGATTTTGCCTTAGAAGCCCAGGGAATATCTACTCGCTCCGTGACGGGTAAGGCATCCATATCGGCTCGTAACCCGATAACCGGACCTGGCTTTCCTCCCTCCAGGATGCCGACAACTCCGGTCTTGGCTACTCCTGTCTGGATTTTAATACCTAAGGATTCCAGGTGAGCGGCGATTTTTTCAGCTGTCTTAAACTCTCTGTTGGATAGCTCAGGGTTTTGATGAATATCGTGTCGCCACTCCACCATTTTGGCTTCGACCTGTGCCGCCAGGTCCATCGCCTTTGTCGACACTTTGGCGGGCTGAGCAATAATGCCCAGAGCTGATAAAAGTGTCAAGGTCAAAAGGTATAATCTTCTCATTTTCAAATAGGTTTTTTCGTCGTGTAAGTCTAAACCATTTCTTTTGAAAATCAGGTATGACTTGGCCTAGCGACTGGCAAACGTCGGCAGTAAAATGTCTCGCATAATGGCAAAAGGTACTTTGTCCTTCTCGGAATTATAAGCACCTCCTGTGCAAACAACGATCATGTTGTTGGAAGGTATCACAAAGAGATACTGGCCACCGTTTCCAGTGGCGGCTATCGTGGGTATTTTCGTGCCTTCAACAAGAAAAGGAATCTGCCACCAGAGGAAGCCGTAATCAAGGTTGGCGATCTTTGTTTGGGGTGATGTAGATTGATTTAACCATTCTGAACTTACAATTTGACGGCCTTCCCAGACGCCTTTGTTTAGCATAAGTGCGCCGATTTTGGCCAAATCCCGTGGGGTGATATACAGACGTTTTGCTGAGGGGAGTACCTCCTTGTTAGATGTATGGCCCCAGGTGGCTGAAATGCCCAATGGGCCGAACAAATATTGATCTGCAAATGCTTGTATGGTCATTCCAGACGCGTTGCCGATGATTTGTGCTACAAGAACTACGCCCATTGAACAGTAATGGGAGACGCTCCCGGGCGTCTTGATCAGCGGTAGATCCAGCGTATATTGGATCCAGTCCTTTTTCTTGTACACACGATCTTCCTGCCCCTTCGATTTAGGGTCCCAATCGTTACAGTCGAGCCCCGAGGCCATAGTGACCAAATCGCGAATCGTGATGTTATTTTTGTCGGGATGTGCGTTTTTTCGTACGGATTGCTCCAGGTACTTGAAGATTGGTTCATCCAGGTGCTTGATGAAGCCTTGGTCCAGGGCGATGCCAAGGAGAAGCGATCGGATACTTTTTGTCACTGACCTCAGGTCCTGGCGGGTAGCGAGATCATTAGCGCCAAAATATTTCTCAAGAATCAGTTTATCATCTTTTATTACGAGCAAACTGCGCATCTCGTGATGTTCGTTCTCAAGTTCATTGAAGAGTCGGTACACCAGCGAGGTATCATTGGTGTAGCCGTTCATGTGGGCCGTTTCCCAGCCATTTGGCATCTCTTCTGGTTTTGTATATTGGTAATTCTGACTTGAACCGAACAATGGCAATAGCCAAAAAATTAGGATGTAGTCCCGTACCGTCATGAGCTTGATATTTAACCGAATTTCAGCAAAACTCTTGCCCGGCTTTAACCTGTTGAGGTTTTTTAACAAAAAGGCGTATTAGTCTGCATCCTGCATTCTCACCCATTCCAGTACGACGGCTTCTAAATCTTTTTTCCGGTCTTCGATTTCTTGCATACTCCCGAATTTGGCTGTCCGGCCTTCCTTGGCGTCTCCTTGTAAAATACCGGAATCATCGGCGATGGTGGCCCCCTTGTGGAACATAAGGCTTACATGTTTTTTCGCGTTCATAAAATAGGAAGCCAGGTTGCCTTTGTAGATAAAAGTAGGACTGCTCCACTTGATGGTCTCGGTGATATCAGGGTGACTGTCAAGAATGATTTCCCGGACTCGATTGATTTCTGCAGTAAGCGGGTGACCTTTCTTTTTCAGGTAAGCATCAACCTCCGGATTTCTGTTCATAGGATCCTGATTTTTTTATTTAAAGATACCTAAATCAGGAGGTTCATGTGGTAGGCAAATCCCCAAAGAGAAACGAGGTTCGGAGATCTGCCTCCCTTGGTATCGCTAAGTCCAGAGTGACAGTATCAAGGAAATTATGATCACAATACTGATTTGACTACCTGCTGCTAGTATCAATGCGGGCCATCTTCGCAAAAAAGCATATCCTGGGATCATGGTGGCTCCCACGAAACATATTCCTACAAAAAGTCCCACGGAGATTCCTCCGATTACTCCTTGTACGCCGGCCAGTGTTTGTAGCAAGGCAAGCCCGATTACCATTAGGAGGGTGCAAGCGGCCCCTATCGCATAGGTAAACCCCGGAACCTCTTTGGTGTGTTCCGCTTTGGTTTTACCAGGTTGATAGGCTTGGGCCCAGGCATCGCCAAAAAAAACGGTGAACCACAGCGTCAGGTAAACTTGACCTACAACGAAACATACAAATACTGCTATCCAGTTGATCTGTCCAAAATCGAAATTCATTTTTATAAATTTTTGTTGGTTTTGCCTTAGACGACTGGGAAAGACCAAATGATAGGTAGAATGGAAAAATCTTCTTAGATTATCTGAAAAGGAGGGCCAGTCCCTAGGAAAAGGCCGTGGCTCCAAAGGAACCAACCATGCCGATCAGGAAGAAAAGGACGTAAATCCCAACCATTATGGCCGTTAGTACTCCCAGAAAGGTGTAATGGGCCTTTAAACTTCTGAAAGCCGTTTCAATAGTTTGCTCCTCTTTAGTCCGGATGCCTTCCTTCATTTTTGAAGAAAATCTGTATAAATGATAGATCGGATAAAGGTATAACGCTGCCAAAATCAGGTAAAAGACGGTCATTATAGGCCCCGCAAGCTCAGCAAATGGCAAGGTATCATCCATAGAATCCATCATTGCTCCCATGCCAAAGGCTAGAAAGATCAGGAGTCCGATAAAAATGAAGCCAGCTATTGAGATGAACAAGGTCCATTTCCTGGTGTTCTCTAAATGGTTAAGAGTGAGATTGGTTAAGGTGATTTGCTTTTCCATTTGCGAATTTTATGAATCGTAGCTTAACTGGGCTCTACCAGGTCTATTCCTTGCTTTTCGGCTTGTTTCCTGATAGCATGTTTGATGGCTTTGGAGATTTCAGGAAGCGTTTTATAGTGTATTGAGGACCACTCTTCATCTGATAAGGATTTGATTTCATATTGTCCAAACTGTATCGCCTGAATGTCGGACCAGGCAATTTCCTTAGGTTTTACAAACAAACCTGTTTTCACGTGAAGACCCTCATCGGTTAAAATGATCTTGGGACTCATTGAATTGTTAGAAAAGACGATGATGCCATAAAGAACAAGGCCAATCCCAAGTGCGAGAAATGCAATTGATTCCGCGTTGAGCTCTCCTTTTGATACCTTCATACCCGCGACAATGGTGTAGCAGGTCCCCATGAAAATCGAAATCCACTTGGTAGCTCCATGGGGGAGGAAATTTTCACTGCCTAGAAGAAAAATTTGCTGTTGCATGAATAGGCGCGCTACTATTTTTTGCTTATGCTAAGTAAAATCACACAATCGAAATTTCTTTCTCTTTGGCCAACTCCTTGAGTTTTTTGTTAATGGCCGCCTCAGTTTCCGGAATGGTTTCGAAGGATATGACTTTCTCCTTTTCAGAGAATTGGAAATGTAGCTGCCCCGGGGAGATGTTGATCCCTCGTAGTTTTTCCCACTGAAATTCCCGGGCGGTTTTGAATAACTTGGGCTTGACGATGATGGACTGATCTGAAATCACCACTTTAGCACTATAGGCTGTATCAAAATACGCTACTTGCCTATAGACCAGGAGAAACAAGCCTGCCAAGAAGTAAGGAATTAAATCCGTTGAAAGGCCTTGTGTCAGCCCTTTTAACGCAAATAAAAGCAATTGGGTGAATGCCAAGATCAGGATGACCCACCTCGCGGTTTCATTGGTTAAAACACTCTGATTCCCCAGCAAAAAGACCGTTCTCTGTGTTTGTACCATATAGGAAGTTACAACTTCTCACTTAAAATGGCCATCATCGTCACAATTCCCTCACGGTAATTGCCCAGGCGCAGGTTTTCGTTTGGGCTATGCTGGTTATTGTCTCGGTTGACTGTCGGGACCGTTACTGCCGGGATTCCCAAGGTAGTTACAAAAGGTGAGATGGGGATGGAACCGCCGCTCATCCGGATCATGATGGGTTCCTCGTTGAAGGCACCTTGAAGTGCTTTCCGTAACCACAATCCAACTTCGGAATCAAAATCCGTCCTGAAAGATTGGTAAGATACCTCATAATCGAAGGTGGCGATTTTTGCATGTGCCAATCTTTGTTCTTTGTTAGGTATACTATCCAGGACCAGGTAGCCCTCCTTTTCCACATGCCCTTTGATCAATTCGATCAGTCTTTCCGGATCTGATTCGAGCACCAATCGGACATCAATTTCTGCTCTGGCCCAACCAGGCACAATGGTGCGTACTTTTTCATCGATCCAACCGGACTGCATGCCACGGATGTTCAACGACGGATATTGAATGGCTTCCTGATAGTAGGTACCCACTTGGTCCGTTTCGGCTATTTGTAATCGGTCTTTGATTTGCTCCTGGTCGTCCGGAACCGCCTTCAATATTCGTTCAGTTTCTGCGTCGATGGTGATCCCATCATAAAATCCGGGAATGGTCACACGCCCCTGGTCGTCTTTCATAGAAGCCAGTAATTTGGACAATCGCAATGCGGGATTAGGGGCATAGTTGCCAAAATGACCGCTGTGCTGAGGCACTACCGGGCCGTAGGTAGTGAGGGTGATGGTGGAAATACCCCGGGCCCCGAAAGTGAGCGTGGGCCGGTTGGTAATGTGCCTGGGCCCATCAAAGATAATGAGCATGTCGGCGGCGAGTAATTCGCGATTTTCTATTACGGCTCCGGGTAACCTGGGTGATCCAAGCTCTTCCTCGAAATCCATAATGACCTTTATGTTGAAATTGGGATCAATATTCGCCTCGGCCAGACCATCAAGTGCTGCTAAGAACATGGCAACGGGTCCTTTCGCATCGCTGGCAGACCTTGCAAATACGCGCCAATCATCCTCATAATTCGTGATCTGTTCCCAGGGGATGGTCTCCCAGCTTCCATCACTTGAAGGTTTTTTCAATGTAGGCTCCCAGGGGCTCACCTGATCCCACCTGGAGGTGTCCACGGGCTGTCCGTCGATTTGGAGATAAATCAATACAGTCTTCTCTGCTCCTTTTTTTTGTCTTTCAGCGAGTAATAGGGGAACTGTGCTAGTGCGGAGCCTGGTTGTGCCGAAATCGCGATTCCTGAATTGCCGTTCACACCACTTCACATTTTCCATAATGTCTTTTGGATAAAAGGCATCATTCGGGATGCTTAATAGCTCTCTCAGGAGCGGGAAAGATGCTTCCGCTTTCTGACCGGCAATTGCTTTCAACTGGGCCTGGGTGAGTTGGGCGCTGGTAGTAAAAGTGAGCGATACAAGCGCTGCGACGACCAGAATGAACTTAGGGTATTTTCCAGGAGGCATCATGGGCTTTGGGTGTTTCCAGTCCTAAGTTAACATGCCTCGAGTTTATCCCTCGAGGCATGTTTATACTTTTACTAAAATCCGGTGGCTTTTGCCTATTGGACCTTACTCCGCTCGCAAGGCACGAACGGGATTGGCGGTGGCTGCTTTGATGGTCTTGGTACTCATAGTGAGAACAGACACAATCAAAGTTGTCAGGCCTGCACCAATGAAGATGTCCCAACTCAATGAAATACTGTAGGCAAAGTCCTCGAGCCAGCTATTCATCGCATAAATTGAAACTGGGATTGCCAGGATCATGGCGATGAAAAAAAGTTTTGCAAAATCCATAGAGATAAGTAGCATGATCTTGGGAACGGAGGCTCCGAGCACTTTCCGGATGCCGATTTCCTTGGTCCGTTGTGCGGTGCTGTAGATGGTAAGACCAAAGAGGCCCAAACAGGCGATGAATATGGCAATACCGGAGAAAGCGCTGAACACGCTAGCAAATTTTTCATCTTTCTGATATTGCTCATTAAAAGCCTCATCAACGAAATGGACCAGAAACGGACGGTGAGGCGCCAGGTCGTACCAGAGATCTTCTAACTCCTGCACAGTCTCCGTCATATTCTGAGAAGATACTTTGATCGCTAACTTGGCAGTGTTGCCAGGAACTGCATAGCGAAGGGCAAGTGGTTCTACCGGCTTGTGAAGAGAGACATAGTGAAAGTCTTTGATTACGCCAATTACTTTTCCTTGCCTACCCCACTGGTCAAATCGCTTACCAACGATATCTGACGGATTGGCGTAACCCCAAAGGCGCGCTGCGGCCTCATTTACCATAAGTGCCTCGGCTGAGTCCAAGGGGAAATCCTTTGAAAAATGGCGACCGGCTACCAGTTCCATCTCAAACGTTGGAACAAAATCTTCGTCAACCTCAAACAGCGCTGGCCCATGATTGACCATCTCACCGGAAGGCGTTTCAATCTGCGTACCCGCATTCGGGAAAAAATCCCCTGGTACGGCTCGCTGGGCACTGACACTTAAAACGTTCCGGTGCTGGCTTATGGCTTCCTTGATTGGCCGGATCTGTCTTTGCACCCGGGAATCCCAGTGAAAGTCGAGGATCATTGTCTGCTCGGAGCTGTAGCCCTTTTGATAATTCTTCATGTAGGCCATTTGTTTGTAGATGACCATTGTGCCAACCAGCAAAATAATGGATAACGAAAACTGAAGAATCACCAGAATCTGCCGTAAGATATTGCCATGTGCTGTTCCTTTCAAAGAGCCTTTTAATACCTCTACAGGCTTGAACCGGGAAAGTACATAGGCTGGATAAAAGCCTGAGAGCAGGCCAACCAGGAGTAGTCCGGAAATGACAAGAGTAAGCGAGGTAGGATTGATCACTGTCTTCAGATCGAAGACCTTGTCCGTGACAGATTCCAGCACTGGGATAGCGAAAGCCGTTAACACTATTGCCACTACGGAGGCCAGCAAAACCATGAAAACCGATTCCACCAAAAACTGTCGAACTAGTGAAGCTTTCTGAGAGCCTATCGCCTTGCGAATCCCTACTTCCTTGGCACGCTCCACGGACCTGGCCGTGGATAAGTTCATGAAATTGATACAAGCGATGAAAAGAATGAAAACAGCGATTGAAATGAGAATGTAAATGTTGGAAAGGCTGCCGACCGTCCCTGGTTGTCTGCCGGCCTTTGAATACAAATAAGCATCACTCAATGGCTCAAACTTAATGTCATACCCTTGCCAGTCATCGACGTATTTTTCAATGAATGGGCCCGTTTTCGCCTCGATACTCGCAATAGATGTCCGATCCTTTAAGGTGAAATAGGTATAGAAATCTACATACCCCCACCAGTTAAATACCTCCCTGTTCCAGTGATAAGAGGCTGTTAGGGGGCGCAATCCATCGAAATGAAAGTGCGAATTATTCGGGATGTCCTTGATGATACCTGTTACCTTCAATTGTCCATAACCATCCAACTGGATGAATTCGCCAATTGGATTCTGGTTGTCGAAATACTTTCTGGCCAACGTCTCTGTGAGTACGATTGATTCAGGGTCGAGCAGTGCGGTCTTGGGATCGCCTGCCACCATATCCCAGCTAAACATCTCCAAAGCGGTCGAGTCTGCAAACCAAACATTGTCTTCTTGAAAACGCTTGCCGTTCACTTCTAACAAAAAGCTGCCAGTGCTTTTGAATCGGCATATCTGATCTACCTCGGGAAAGTCATTGGCGAGCGCAGGGCCTACCGGGCCATTTCCCCACACCTGAAAGTCTTCCAGGGAAGGTTCAGGATTAGCTTCTGCTTCGGCATTGGACCGGAATGACTGTACAATGCGATACATGCGGTCGTAATTGGCATGATACTTATCGTAGGACAACTCATGGCGTACGTATAAAGTGATAAGTATGCAGCAGGCAATGCCGACTGCCAGACCGCTGATGTTGATGAAAGAAAAAGTCTGATGCCTTCGCATATTGCGTAGACTGATTTTTAGATAGTTTTTTAACATCGCTGTTTGATTGAGTTCTGAATTTCCTTTTTTGACTATTCCGGGGCGAAAAAATCTAATTACGTTCCAAGCGAATCTGCCTTTTGCTTTCAAGTGTCCGCGGAGCCTCAGGTCTTCTGCAAATTGCTCCTGCAAGTCGCCCATGATGGTTTCGTATAACCATTCTCGACAATACCATTTGAAAAAGCGAGAGAATAATTTTGGCGGATCCGCCGAATTCATATGCTAAAATTGAGCTGGGGCGTAAGCTTCCAAAGACTTGTCCGAGCATCTTTCATTTCCTGGAGCATGGCTTTACCTGCCCCTGTTATCCGAAAGTATCTCTTTTTGCGACCGCCTCGTTCTTTGGTGGCGCCACCAAAGTAAGATTCGGCTAATCCCTTTTCTTCTAGTCGATAAAGGGTGATATGCACGGAGCTCAGATTGACCTCTCGACTTTGATGTTCCTTGATAGCACCTACTACCGTGTTGCCATAGGCATTGTCTCCCAGGATTAGCACCATGGTCAATATCAACTCTTCGAATTCTCCTAAGAAATTAGTTCGTCCCATTACTATTGAATTTGTTAAACAAATATACGACGAATTACTATTGAAGTTGTAAAAGAAATATTCGTAATGCTTTTTTAATCAGCTTTTGAAGAAAAAACCAGTTGGACTATTCCTCCTTGAGAGTGTCTGCAGGGTTCAGTCGCCAGACGGTAAGTGTTTGGTAGATCAACGCACTCGATCCGATTATCAGGATAAAGGCAATTGGGGCCATAAGCCAGTGCCACGACGGTTGTACTCGGAAAGCGAAGTTTTCAAGCCAGGATCGACTTAGCCACAAGGCCAGCGGAATGCCGGTTATGGTAGCGACCATCAGCAGTAGGAGATACTCCTTGGCAAGCCATAGCATGAGATCACGTAGTGGCGCACCTAATACTTTTCTGATGGCGATTTCTTTTGTTTTCCAGGCCACATGAAAAAGGATCAACCCCAGTAGTCCCATGCTGGAAATAGCAATGGCCACCACTGACAGGTATTGCGCCAACCGCTGTGTCGCTATTTCATTTTCGTAGCTTTCTTCCATTGCACGATCCAGGAAGTGATAACTGGCGGGCAGGTTACTGAATTGTTCGTGTATTTCGGAAACTTTCGTGATTACTTCATGTACTTTTCCAGGGGCAGCTTTAACAAAAAGAAATTGGGGTTCGCTCAAGGTGCGCAGTACTAAGGGCTTCACAGATTCATGAAGGGTAGCAAAGTGAAAATCCTCGCAAACCCCAATGATTTTCCCCTTGAGGCCCCAAAGCTCGAGTTCTTCTTTCAGGGGTTGATCCATGCCCATGGCCAGGGCGGCAGTTTCGTTGATTACAAAATTCGCAGAATCCGAAGCTAATTCTTCTGAGAACCACCTCCCTGCTTTGAGTTTGAGATTCATCATGGATGGCAGATTTTTATCCATGTCCTGAATGGCAAAGAATTGCTCAGTGTCCTTGGGTTTGTTTCTCCATGTCAGGTCAGCTGTATAACCAATTCCCCCGCCAAAGAAATTATGATTCGATGCTGCCACCTCCGTGATACTTGTTTCCTGAGATAAGGCGGACTTCAATTCTCGAAAATTCCCACGTGAGGATTGATCCAACTCAAGGAAGATGATATTTTGCTTCGAAAGACCCAGGTCCTTGTAAAGTAGGTATTTGACCTGATCGTTCATGACAAACGCCCCCGAAATAAGCACCATTGAAATGCAGAATTGGAACGCTACGATGGCCTTTCGTATTAACCCATAGTCCTTGCTTGTGTTGGCTGCACTTCGCAGATTGATCTGCGTCCTTGACAAACTGGCGGCGGGATATAGACCTGAAAACAGGATGGTGCAAAGTGCTAATAGTCCTAGAAATCCATACGTGCTACCCGCTGTTAGATCGAGGTAGAGGCTTTTCCCGGTGAGAAAGTTGAAGGCTGGCAAGGTTACCTGGGCAAAAATCAGAGACAGTAGAAGAGCCAAAGCGACGATCAGCATCGTTTGGATCATAAATTGAGCAATCAATGTACCTGTTCCTGCTCCAATAACACGTCTTATACGGACTTCCTGCGCCCGCTTGATTGTCCTCGAAATAGCTAATGACACATAGTTAAAACAGGCGATTAGTACAATGAATATGGCCACTACAGCGAATAGAATCACATTTTGGATACGACCACCACTAGGTTTGCCTTCAACAAAATCCCCATACAGATACTGGTCTTCATAAGGCTGAATTTGTAGCGTGTACCACTCTACTCCCGCCTGCTCAAAAGCGAAATTGGTAATTTTTTGATTGAACGCATTGATATCGACATGTGGTTCGAGTTGAAGATAAGTGGCGAACCAGGTGTTACCCCACAAGTCCATATCTCCATAGAGCTTTTTTAGATTATCTATTGGGATCAGTGCGTGAAATTGATTGGAAGATTGTCTGGGGAAGTCTGCAAATACGCCGGACACCTTAAAGCTCAATCCGATATCGCCGTTTTTCACGGTGATCACTTTGCCCAAGGCCGTCGTATCACCAAAATAGCTGGTGGCCAGGGACTGTGAAATGACGATGCTTTGTAGGTCTGTCAGGCAACGAAGCGAATCACCTTCCAAAAATTCAAGTGGAAAAACCTTAAAGAATGAGGGGTCAGCAGCGGCGAGGGATTGCTCGGTAAGCTTACCATCGATGGTCATGGCGGTGGGTTCCGGATGTGAATACCTTACGCGTTCTTGTACCTCGGCGAAAGTGGATAAAAGCGCGTCCCCTAAAGGAAAGGCGGTACTTTCGTCTGTGAGTTGCTCACCATTGATTTCCAGATTCATCAGGATGCGGTAGGTATTCTCACCGTTGGGGAACAGCCTGTCAAATTTCCACTCATCCTGGATCCACAAGGCAATCAATATAGTGGTCCAAAGCGCAGTGGCCAAACCAAAAACATTAATGGCTGTGAAGATTTTTTCCTTAAGAAATACACGTTTGGCAACTAATAGGTGATTACGCAATAGGATCATGGATGTCCTGTTTGAGAAGTTAAAAAGGGGTTTGACGATTCCAGGCTGTAAGAGCCGCAAAACGTCCATTGTGAGTTGTAAGGATGCTAGGGTACGGTTCCTTTTTTGAGTACTATAAAAGAACCTTTCAATTAGATCTCCTTCAATACCCTCCACATACTCCCGGCGGCAAAACCACCGAAAGAATCGGATAATGTATTTCGGAGGCCTATTCATCTCGTAAACAATGTATTGGATTTACCAAAGCCAATTTGATGGTTTGCCACCCTACGCTCATCCATGTCAGCAACAGGCAGCCGATGGCAACTGCGGCAAAGAACCACCACTGCACGTCGATATGATAGGCAAAACCCGCTAACCAGTCCCGAGCGAGCAAAAACCCTATTGGAAGCGCGATGATCAGCGATATCATGACCAGTTTCGTGAAGCCAATTGCGATCAGGGAAATAATGCTGAAGATGCCGGAACCAAGCACTTTTCGGATACCGACTTCCTTGGTCCTTTGTTCAGCGGTAAAAGTGGCCAACCCGAATAGTCCCAAGGCAGAGATGAAAATGGCCATTCCGGCAAAAATCTGGGAAAGCGTCTCCATGCGATTTTCTGCTTCATACAGTGCTTGCATTCCCTGGTCCAGGAACCGGGCATCCAGTGGTTGTCCGGCGTTGAACGATTGATGAAGATCATCTAACCTCTCCAGGGTTTCCTTGATATTGCTTCCTTCTATTCGTAGTATCGAGCTGGTCAGATATTGTGTTGGCATCAGGTGAAAAAACATAGGACCCACTTCTGTATGAAGTGAATTAGCATGGAAATCTTTCAAGATGCCTACGATACGGGCGTCATAGTTCCAAAACTTTACTTTTTCCCCCAGTGGTTCCTCGAATCCGAGGATGGATACAGCGCTTTCGTTAATGACTATCTCTACCTCAGATTTAATTTGGGGATCAAAAGCCCTACCAGCCGCGAGTTCCAGCCCCATCGTCTCAATGAAATCATAGTAAACCAGATATCTGCTAAACCCTGAATATTCCTGTCCATCGCCCCATTCAAGGGAACCGCCGGGAGGATGAAAAATGCTATTGGTCATAGCGGAAGCGCCCAGTACACCGGGTACGGCCCTGGCTTGATTAAGAAATTCATTAAGGCTCTGCGAGACCTTTCCATTATTCTCAAAAAGTACCAGATTTTCCTTGTCATATCCCAGGTCTTTTTCGCTGATATATTGCATCTGCCGAAAAATTACCAGCACAGCAAGCATGAATATAATCGAGAGAGCAAACTGAAATACAACAAGCCCTTTTCGAATCATCGATTCGGTCGATTGTTTTCGGATCTTTGCCTTCAATACGTTTATGGGTGACGGATGGGAAAGAAAAAAGGCTGGATACATTCCTGCAAGCACGCCCACCAGCAAGCTGAATCCAATCAAGCCGGATACAAAACCGAAACTGAACGTCAATGACAGATTCGTGCCGAGAAGGTAATTGAGGTAAGGCAAGATCAGGAACAGCAGGATCACCGCCATCAGACTGGACATTAAGGTCAGCAACGTTGACTCGCTGAGGTATTGAATTATAAGCGAGCCTCGGCCTGCTCCCAGGGTTTTTTTAATGCCAATCTCTTTACCCCTCCAAATCGCTTTTGCCGTGCTAAGGTTAATGAAATTGACACAGGCGATTGCCAATAGGAATAACGCAACGAAAGCAAACAGCCGCACATTTTCGATTCGCCCTCCTACAAGCCTACCACCTTCGTAAGTGCCGTGCAGGTAGTCATTTGAATATTTTGCGAGAAATAGCTCCACCTGGCTGTCCTCGACCTTGGTATCCATGAAATGCCGGATCTTATTGTTTACCTCTGATAACTGGCTCCCGTCTTGGAGCAAGACATATGTCACACTATTAGGCGATTGCCAGTGGGCGCCCATGGATTGGGCATATTGCTGAAAAGGGAGTACAAAATCAAACTGATCGGTTGAATTCGTCGGAATGGGCTCGAAAATACCAGTCACCTGAGCGATGCCGGTCTGCTGAAGAATTTTCCAGGTGACCGATTGGCCTACCGCGGGCCCTTCCGGGAAGAGTTTGTCGGCCAGGTCGGATGAAATTACAATGGAATTTGGAGTCTGGAGTACTTGTGAGCTAACTCCCTCGATCAGGGGATAGGAAAAGAAATCAAAGTAGGGCGGGTCCACGTATTTCCCGACGGCTTTTAGCTTTTTGTCGTCACTTTCGAGATTGAAGGACATAGCCCAACTTGGATCGGTGGCACTGATAGCGGTGCTTATCTCAGGGATCTCAGTTTCTAAGGCTTCCGCAAGCAATCCTGAAGTGCCATTCCAAGTTGATATTTCGTCACTTTGACGAAAATGGCCCATTACATTAAATAGCCTGCTGTCGTTTTTGTGAAAACTATCAACGCTTATCTCATATTGAATCCACATGAATATGAAAAGCGCGGAGCTAATACCAACTGTAAGGCCTAATAAATTGATCAGGAATGTGGCTTTTTGCCGGCGGAAGTTGCGAAAAGTGATGATGAGATTGTGACGGAACATAGCAGTTTGATTGAGTTTTTGAACTATAAAAAGTGGTTTGATAATACCCGGACGAAAAAGGACAAGAACGTCCCGCAATAGCCTGAATCGGGCCTTTCGTGGATGCCACTGTCGGAGATTTTTTTCAAACCTTTCCAACAGATCACCCTCGATATCCTCGACATATTCTGGCCGACAAAACCACCGGAAGAATCGAATGATATATTCCGGAGCTTTATTCATCTTTCAAAGTTTCCGCGGGATTTTTCAAAGTGACAACAAGCGACTGGTGACCAATGGTTAAAAGTGCCAGGACAATAGCGCCGATACCAGTGGCAACAAAGACCCACAAATCACGCGGCGTGCGGTAGGCAAAGTCGCTGAGCCATTGACCGATCAGATACCAGGCCACTGGGCTCGCGATAATGATGGCAATACCTATGAGTTTGGTAAACTCCCAGGAGAATGTCAGGATCAAGCCAGGGACATTGGCACCCAGAACTTTCCGAATACTAAGTTCTTTTGTTCTCCGTTCTGCTGAAAACGCGGCGAGTCCAAACAGGCCCAATCCTCCAATGAAGAGCGCGATAATCGTGAAGAGGATGATCACAGTGCTCATTTTTTCTTCAAAGGCGAAAGTGCTGTCAAATTCTGCATCCATAAATTCAAACTCAAAGGGCACGGAAGGATCCACTGCGGCCAGCTGCCTGGCCGTCTCGTCAAGCGCCTGCCGGAGTGCGTCCACGTTTTCAGCCAATTGGGTGTTGAGTCGGATCGCGTAAAAGGATTGTCCCATACCATAATCCCAGACCTGATCATTTTCGTGATGGAGGATTACGAGCGGCGCAATCTCCATTTTAAGGCTGTTGAAATTAAAATCTTCCACCACACCTATTACTTCAAACTCCTGTTCATTGCCAGAAGCGAGGGCAATTTTCCGGCCGATTGCCGTTGCTCCCAATGGCGCTGCCGGATCGGCCCAACCCAAGGCTTTCAGCGCTGAGGTATTAACGATTACTTTATACTTATCCTGTGGTTTTCGATCGTCAAAATTTCTACCAGATAGAAATTTCACTTCAAGTAGCTTAAGATAGTCGGCTTCCGTTCGAAAGTTATTCAACTGTACTACCTGGCCATCTCCGTCTCCAGCTCGGTACCGGTCTCCGGACCAAATATTGGGGGGCATTCCGAAGGTTTTTCCCACAGCCTCAAACCCGGCAATACCCTGCAGTTGACTTTTGATTTGCTGTGTGTCAAAGCCGAATTGTTCTATGTTGTAGAGGTGCAGGATATGTTCCTTCCGGATGCCAATATCCAGGGTTGATGTGTACTTCAACTGCTTCTGCACGAATATGGAGCAGACCACCAGTGTAATGGAAATGGTGAACTGAAAAATCACCAGTGTATTCCTGAGGCCCCGACCTTGAGAAGACACTACCTTCCCTTTTAAGGCCTGGAAAGGGGAGAATCGTGACATGTGAAAAGCTGGATAGCTCCCCGAAATCAGTCCGACCAGCAGGATGAATATTCCTACTCCCAAGAAAAAAGAGGGTTCTAAAATTCTGGTGAGCGCCATTTCTTTATCCGTGAGGTCGTTAAACCAAGGCAAGGCTATGTAGACGCTCAAAAACGCGAGTACGGCAGCGATGCAGGCATAGAGTATTGATTCCAAGAGGAACTGGTAAATGATCGTACGTCGCTTTGAACCCATTACTTTGCGGATGCCAACTTCTTTCATTCTGCCTGTTGATCGGGCTGTAGAAAGGTTCATGAAATTGATACCGGATAGCACCAGGATCAACAAGGCAATCGCACTAAAAATCTTAACGAACAAGGGGTTTCCTGTCGGACCGAATCGATGAAAGTTGGGTTGCCCGTCGATGTATATGTTGTCCAATGGCTGTAAATCTAACTTCCATGGGTTTCCTGCCGTGAATTCAGCAAATGACTGATTGAAGATCCGCTCTGTGGTTGGAGCAGCCCACTTTTCAGGGAGCGATTGCAGCTTTTCTTCAAGCTGAGCCATATCAGTTTGGGGATAAACAAGACCATAGGTGGAGAAGACGGTCCATATCCACTTCCAACCATGTGCATCCATGGCTTCTTGATAACTGGTAAGGGAAACCAGCATACCAAACTGCAAATGAGATCGATTCGGGACATCCTCTAAAATGGCTTTAACCACAAAGGACTTCCAGGAGCCATCATGTTGCTTCAGTTCCAAATGTTCGCCCAAATATGCCTGTGCAGCTGCCTTGGGACCAAAATATTTCACCGCGGTTTCCAAAGTCAGGATTAGCTGGTTGGGACTCGCAAGCGCCGTTTTCAAATCACCGGCCAGGGCTGGGAATGTGAAAACATTAAAGAAATTGTCTTCCGCAGCCAGGAGCTCTGTTTCCTTAAACACACTTGGCTGGTCTGGCTGACCCAGACGTGTGATTGTTGTTCCAACACTCAGTAACCTCGTTACTTCCTCAAATTCAGGAATTTCTTCCCTTAAGGCTACTGCAACATTGGGGCCGGTATTGGCGATGGTCTCGTTCCAATCGCCCCAGATGTTTGGTTGATTGACTCGATAAATCCGATCCCCTTTTGCGTGGAATTGGTCGTACGTCAGCTCATCATGAATGAAAAGTATGATGAACAGGCTTGCAGCAATACCCATGGTCAGGCCGAGTAGGTTGAGTAGGGTGAATTGCTTTTGCCGGAGGCCATTGCGCCAGGCCATAGTCAACATCGAAAGCCACATATCAAATCTTGGAGTTTTTATCTTGAAAAAAGGTTTTAGTACCGGGGGTCTCAGGAGTCTGACCACATCGAATAATAATAGAGCTTTAGCGTGTGTTAGGGATTTGGTTTTTCTACTTTTGGCAAATCGCTCCAACAGATCGCCTTCAATGTCCTCGACGTATTCGCTTCGACAAAACCAGCGGAAAAATTTGATGATCCAACTCTTATTCATCACGGAGCGCCTTGATAGGATTAGCGATGGACACAGCGTAGGTTTTCGACAAAATGGACAGCCCTGCAACCAAAAGCACCAACACCGAGGGCAATGCGAAAAGCCAGACCGAAAGCAGCATTTGACTTGCAAAGCCTTGCAGCCATTGTTCGATCACAAAGTAGGTGACAGGCAAGGAAATGATAAGTGAAATACTAACCAGCGAAAGAAAGCTCTTGGATATAAGCGCGATCACTTGCACGATACTGGCTCCCAGTACCTTACGAACACCAATTTCCTTTGCTCGCTTGGCGGCAGTGAAACTAGCCAGACCAAAAAGCCCCAGGCAAGAAATAATGATCGCGAAAATTGTAAGTACGGCAAAGACCTGCTGAAACTGGGCGTCCATACGATATTGTTCGTCGAACTTCTGATCAAGGAAGAACGACTGAAATGGATTGTCAGTGAACGTGGATTCATAAATGCGCTCCAATGCCTGAACTTGTTGGCTGGGCGTTCCGGAGTTTGCTTTGACACTGAAGAACAGGAACTGGTCCGGTACATACATGAAGATCATAGGTATGTGAGGTTCCTTCGGACTGAACTGATGAAAATTTCTGATTACACCCCCTATTTTTGGTTTACCTCCCCAATAGTCCAACCTTTTGCCAATTGCTTCATCTGCTGTTGGGTACCCCCAAATCCGCAGGGCTTCTTCATTCACAATGACCTGATCAAATATGTCTCCGGGGACAAGGTTTTCGCCAGCTACCAGCTCGATCCCCATCGTTTCGAAAAAATCTTCGTCAATGAAATAAATGTAGAAGTTGTTGTTGTGTTCCTGCATGGCATCAACGGGATTGATACCTGTGGTCGTGCTCATCTGGTGGGCAGCCATCCCCGGCACGCAACTGGAGATACCTACTGAAGAAAATAGCGAGTGATTGAGGACCTGTCCTTTGAAGGCTTCATATCCCTCCTTTGTAAAATTTTGCTCAGGAGCCGCCGTAACCAGCACGCGCTCTGTTTCCAGGCCTAACCCCATGTTTCTCATAAAATCTAGTTGCCAGTCTGCTGCGAGCGTTTGAACGAGCAAAAAAGTCGTGATAGCAAATTGCAATATGACGAGTCCCTTGCGGATCGATACGCCGGCCTGGGAATTGGTGTACTTGCCTTTTAAGGCAGCCACAGGCTGAAAAGAAGACAAGAAAAGCGCAGGAAGAAACCCTGCGACCAGGGTGTTGAAAAGCAGGATGCCGCCGAGCAAGCCCCAGAAAGAAATATCGTCATAAAACGTGAATTCCGGGTGTAAAAGCGCGATTTGTCGAAATTCTCCAAGGAGCGCAAACATGAGTGCCAATGCAATGATGGCTGCCGCACCATTCATCAACAGAGATTCCGTAAAAAACTGGCCCCTAAGTTGTCTCTTTGTTGATCCCAGCACCTTTCGGATTCCTACTTCCTTTGCCCGATCGAGTGATTTGGACGTTGAGAGATTGACGTAGTTAACCACAGCGATGATGATGACCAGAATAGCCACGCCCAATAGAAAGATCACCGATTCATAATCACCATTGGCTTCCGCTTCAAAAGATTTGTGGGAGTGGAGGTGAATATCTTTTATTGGTTGGGCGATCACACGATCATTAGGCAAGATGCCTTCATCACGCAGCGTTTCATTTAAGGTAATAAGGTTGGCCTCAAACTGCTGATACTTATCCACATCTGTCAACTGTAGATAAGTGAAAGTGTTGTTGCCGCCCCAGTTGTCATCCTTTTCACCGAAGGCAGCTTTCATAGTCGGGTAGGAGATAAGGGCATTGAATTTAAGATGCGTATTGGCCGGCGGGTCGGGAATAATCCCAACCACCTGAAAAACCTTATCCACTGCTCTAAGATTGAAGGTTTCACCAACAGCATCCACCTTGCCATAAAATTTCAGTGCCTCAGATTCGGTAAGAACAGCTTCGTAGGGATCGCGAAAAGCGGTTGTCTCATCGCCATGAACAAAGCGATGATTGAACATCTCAAAGAAGGAATGATCTGCCGCGTACATTTTGGATTCCGTGAAGAATTTGTCAGCGCTGACCTGGAGGACCGTTTCGTCTATGTGATAAGTTCTGGCGAATTCCTTTACTTCGGCGAATTCGTTTTTGATCTTCGGGCCAAGGGGCGGATAGGTCTCGCAATCTTGCTCGAATACAGTTTCCCCGTCCATATAGTCAAGGGTGATACGAGCGATATCGCTAGCCAGGGGATTATAATTCTCGTAGCTGAACTCAAACTTCACATATTGGATCATCAGAAGGGCGATCGCCAGACCAGTAGACAATCCGAGCAAATTAATGACCGTGTACAGCCGTTCCCTTTTCATAAAGCGGACGGATGTCTTCAGGTCATTTTTAAACATATCTAGTACCATTATATCTTGAGTTTTGAACCAAGGCTTAAGCAGCCCCGGCCTGATTAGCTTTATTATTTCTAGCAGGAAAAAGAATCGGGCTTTTGCCAAAGCATGCCGGCGATTGAAGCCGTCCCACTTTTCGTGGAGATCACCTTCGATGTGCTCGGCATAATCCGGGTGGCAAAACCACCGGAAAAGGGTGAGTAGCTGCCTGGGTGGATATAGCGAATTGCCATTATCCATTGTAATGGAATACGTACTCAGGGATTGCGTTCCATAGACCAAGTCGCTGCTCTTTGGTCTGTCGGAGTACATTTTTGCCTAACTGGGTAAGCTCGTAGTATCGTTTCCTTTTGCCCCCACGGATTTTCGTGGATTCGCCAAGTCGCGATAGCAAATATCCTTTTTTCTCCAACCGTATAAGTACTGTTTGAAGGGACCCGATGCTTACTTTTCGGTTGAGCCTCGATTCTATTTCCTCTCCAATCGCGAAACCGTAAGCCTCTTCGGTGAGGATGGCTACCGTGAGCATTACAATCTCTTCAAATTCGCCCAATTGATTCTTTCCCATAGTTTTCTACCTTAATTGTAGTTTTTATATGACGGGCAATGCTAATAAAGGTTTCCAATTTTTACCTTATTTGTAGTTAATATTTTTTAAGAAGTGGTTATCCGTGCCGGAAAGGCCCTTTTGCAGGGGTGAAAAAATTGGACTTCTTGATTGGCTCAGTCAGATTCGACCCTGGTAAGGTCGTAGTTTTCCTTTGGAGTGCTCAAAAAATTCGAGGCACGCCATTCCATCCAGGAGTAGGTGCTGTTGTTGTAGGAGAAGCCGAGGTGGCCTCCAACCGGCGGGAAGTCGAGGGTGACCTCAGGCCATTCTTGGGTAGGATAGCTTTTCGGGCCAAGAATTGGATCGTTTTTGGCGTTAACAATCAACAATGGCTTTTTGACCTTCGGCAACTTGTGCAGCGGGGTGAATTCGTCGTAGAAGTGATCCATGCTTTCAAAACCATGAAGGTGCAGTGTGAATTGTGTATGAAGGTCCCTCAAGGAGCGTACGCTTGTCAAGTAGGAGAGGTCAAATAAATCAGGATACTGCCTGGCTTTTCGCTTAATACGTTGTTTCCACTTTTTGAGAAAACTACGACCATAAATCTGATTGATACCTGAGAATAACAAATTTGAAGTTTCCGCTAAATCGAGAGGTGTGGAAAATACAACTGCCGAGTCAATTGCTTCGTGAAGGAAGGGTTCTGTCAGGTAATTGATGGTAGTAATTCCTCCCATTGAATAACCTATCAGGTGTATACCGTCGTAGCGTCCGTGTCCAAAGCCATGACTTACTACAGCATGGAGGTCCCTCGTGTCTCCGGGATGATAAAAACGAGGAAGGCGATTGATCTCCCGACTACACCCGCGAAAGTTCCACATCAGGACGTCATAACCTTGACTTGAAAAGTATTTGGCGGCGCGTTCCACGAAATAGTCCCGAGTATTGCCTTCCATTGCGTGTGACAATACTACCAGCCTCGTAAATCCACTACGGACCCAGTCCATGTCGATAAAATCCCCGTCTTCCAGTTCAAGGCGTTCTCGTTCGTAGGTTACCTCGTAGATCTTGTATCGCCAGTAGGGGATGATCGACTCGAGGTGCCGATTAAATAGGTACCAGGGGCGGCGGTATATAGATGGATTAAGCATCTTTAACCCAAATTTGGAGTAGTCCCGATGCGTCCCAAAGCTTTTTTTAACATAATTGTTCTTTTCTGTGCTTGCGTGTCGGCATCAGCTCAGTATGATACGCTTCAGGTGGACTGGATCATCCAAAGGCTTCAAGCCTTGCAGGTAGCGGAAGATACATTTTACAATCCCGGTCTCTTTCGCAACCAGCGGGAGTGGGAGGGTAGGAGCGTGGAAGACAACACATTTAGTTATTCGGCCACTATCTCTCATGTTTTGCAAAAATTTTCAAAACGATTCTCCCCCACATCCAAGATCATTGCTCGTGACATTGTCAGGAACGTAAACAAAAATGCATTTCGTTATGCCAATCGTAAGGGAGAAGCTTCCTTTAACTTCTGGCAGACAGTTTATCCGGATTTACCATTTCCTAACGGAACAAAGTACCGAAAACACGAACATCGGTTGCCCGATGACCTGGATGATAGCTCGGTTATTGCACTGGCCTTGGCGAACGACAGCCTGAGCAATCTGATACGGCAGAAAATCAACATCTATGCGCTGAACAATAATCACAAGGAAGTGCCTTCTGCACCTGAGTCTTATCGTCATACACAGGCTTACAGAACCTGGTTTGCAGACAAATGGATTCAAGACATTGATGTGAGTGTCAATGCCAATATTCTAATGTTCGTACTTGCCAATGGTTTTCCATTGACGAAATTCGACTCGGCATCAATCGACCACATAAAACGCATTCTGGAGTCGCAGGAGCATTTTACAATCCCGGAAGAAGTCTCCCCTTATTACACCTCGCCAGCAAAAATTCTTTATCATATTACCAGGATGATGGATTATGATCAGTCTCATCACTTCACGGATATCCGCCACCGGTTGATCATGGATCTTCGAAAGGTATTGATGGAAGAGGATTCAGAAATGGAAAAGCTGCTTGCTCTTTCTTCACTCTATCGCCTGGGTGAATCATCCGATGTGCTTTTGGATGTTGTCAAATTAGGAGAGGAAGTCGGGAGCTTTCATTTCTTTTCCGGATTTGGCTATTTACCCTTCCCCCCATTCAAGTCATGGCTTGTGAAACGGTTCAGCCTCGTGCCCAATATGTACTGGAAGTCCGAGGCATTTAACCTGATGCTGGTATTGGATTATTTGATGGTCAGTGGCCGGTCATTGGAATCTGATTTTTTTGATCGGTTTTCTTCGAGCCGTCTCTAACATGGCGGTCGTGAAATATATCTGGGTTTCAATTCGACCGTCGGCATGTCTGATGGTCAGTCTCTTCGCACTAGCGGCTTTCAGGCCACGGGTGGAGGACTGGTTTTTAGCCACTCTGTTATTCCTCTGTGCTTATAGCGGTTCGGCCTATTGTTTTTTAGTCAATGATATTTTCGATCAGGAAAAAGACCGGGTCAATGGGAAGAATCGACCGATTGCTACCGGGACCTTGCCGGTCAAGGTGGCATGGAGAGCGGCAGCGGTCTTTGCCTTTTCATACTTATTTACCGCTTTCTCCCTGGGGACCTTGGTTTTGGGCCTGGCGGTTTTTTCACTGGCTATTTTCTCACTCTATTCGCTGCTCAATGCTCGAACCAGCTTTTTGGCAAATGCGGCTGTAGCATTTTGTGCATCCGGCTCGATTTGGGGCATCGCACTTATCAAATCTTCGGGCGAGGTGCTCTATCACTTTGCCGGTTTGATATTTACACTGGTTCTGGTCAGGGAAATTGTACTGGACTGGTTGGACGTTCAGGGCGACCGAGCGGTGCAAAAACCGTCGATACCCTCGAATTTCTCAGCCAATTTCACAAAATGGCTGATGGCCGTCTTGTTATTGATGGGCACAGGCGAAATCGCGGTGATCATTTATGTACTGAACATATCCTTAATAAGTCAGGTGCTGATGCTGCTGTTGATACCCAGCCTCTGGATTCCTTTTCTACGATTGATACCGTCAAGCGATCACACTAATATTTTGTTCAACCTCCGGTTTAGTCATGTGAGTTTTGGCCTGCTGACCCTGAGTCTCCTGCTGCGGTAATAGCAATTACTCATCTCTCAAACTCTGAACCGGATTGGCCGAAACCACACGGTACAAGAAGATGCTAACACATACCCAAACTGCTGATAGTGCTACTGCCCCCGGAAAGGCGAATACGTAGGCATTTAGCGCTATCCTCGAAGCATACCCCTGCAGCCATGTATTCAATGATAGGTATGCGATAGGGCAGGCCACTAGAAACGACAATAAAACAATGACCAGAGACTCCTTGGAGAGCAACGTCAATATATGCCTTGCTGAAGCTCCGAGAATTTTGCGAATACCCAACTCCTTGGTTCTGGAGGCTACTTGCCACGAAAGCATTGAGAGGAGCCCGAACGTGGCAGTAAGTACGGCAATGATTGAAAAGGTTAAGAAAGAACTAGCAAATTGCACTTCGGAATCATATTGCCTTTTGTAGTAGTCGTCAAGGTAGAAATATTCAATAGGGTCCTCCGGATAAAGTAATTGGTAGCGGTCGATTACTTCGGAAAGTACCGATTGTGTGGCTGACGGGTCATGTTTTATGACGAAGTAGATCGACTCATCGGGATATAACCAGAACACCATCGGCATGGATTTCTCTTTAGCAGATACTTGACGAAAATCGGTGATCACACCGATGATTCGTACTTTGACACCAGAGCCGAAAACCATTGGCTCGCCAATCGCAGATTCAGCATCAGCAAACCCCAATAACTTAAGCGCTGAAGTGTTGATGATGATGGCGCTCGTATCTGAAGTGATCGTGGGATCATGATCTCTCCCCGCCACGAACTCCACTTGCAATGTTTTCAGGTAATTGTGGCCAACACTTAGAAACGGCATTCCCTTGAATTGACGATTATCATCACGCACCCTTGCCAAAGTCGCGAACTCCAGGTCTTGCGTCCCGGGTATATTTTCAGATGTGCCAGCGTTCTTAATTAATGAATTATTCGAAAGCTCGTTGAGGAACACATCAGGACCGTTTTCACTGACGATTGGCCCACGAATCGCCAATACGCTCTCGATATCCAGTCCTAATTTTTGGGACTGTAGATGATCGATTTGCCGATAGATCACGACAGTTGCGACCAGTAACGTGATAGCTCCGGCAAACTGGAATAAAGTCAATCCACGTCGGATGTTGGTCGCTTTCAAACCTGCAGATAGTTTTCCCTTCAGCATAGTCAGTGATGAGAATGACGACATATAGAGGGCTGGGATCAAGCCGGAGAAGATAAATCCGGTTAAGGGCAACAATCCCAACACCATTATAAGGGAAGTATGCTGCAACTGCGTGATTTCCCAGGTGTAGCCAAAGAATTTTCCAGGTATTTCCTGGATAACCATTAAGGAGAGTGTTGAGAAGATGAATGCCACCAACTGGATGATCAATGCCTCAAACAGGAATTGCAATGTCAGATGCACTCTGTGGGCGCCAATGACCTTTTTGATCCCTACTTCTCGTGATCTGGAAAATACGCTTGCTGCAGACAGGTTGGAATAGTTGACCAGGGCAATTACAAGAATTAGAAAGGATATGATGTCAAGAAATCGGATGACTTTAGCATCTGTTGTAGGTTGTAATTCCCCATCGACATTGGAGTGCAGGTGAATTTTTTCAAGGGTTCTAAATGTGTAGATCCGATCTACCTCCCGATCTCGGTCCACTTTACCTTGGGGAGAAAGTTGATAGACCTTTTGAAATCGTTGTTGAAGCACATTTTTGTCCGCTCCGGGTTTCAGCAGCAGGTAGCTGTGATAGCCGCTTGAAGTCCAATCTGTTTCTGTCTCATTTTCATACCACCAGGTGGCAGTTTTGAAGGATAGCAGAATATCGAAAGCCAGGTGAGAGTTTTCCGGATGATCTTCAAAAACCCCAGTTACCTGGTAATCAGGATAACCATCTATACTGATGATTTTGCCTAAGGCGGGTTGGTTGCCAAAGTATTTTTCCTTTGTGGTTCGGGAAATCATCATAGTCGCCCGCTGACTCAAAACAGTCTCCTCGTCACCTTCCAGGATTTTCACATCAAACACTCGGAGGAAGGAAGGGTCAACCATTAGTACGCGATCTTCACGGAAGATATTTTCGTCAAAACGGAAGATCAAATTCGGGTAGTGATGGGCTCTGGCAAAGGCTTTGACCTCAGGTAGCTGTTCACTGGCAAAAGGTGCAATGGTTGGTGGGCAACTGGCTACGTGATAGATTTCACCGCCTTTGTGTAGGAGCTGATAATCGATGCGGAGGATTTGCGAGTATTCTGGAAGGAAGCGGTCGTAATTTCTCTCATAGTGCACATAACCTTGAAGGTAGAGAAAAAGCGCAAGCGCCGATGAAAGACTTAGAATATGAGATAAAGAGTATTGCCAGTGCTTGACTAATCTCTTCCCAGCCAGCCAAAATAGCCAGGGTATTGTCTTTCCGGTTCGTTGGATTTCGCGACTGGGTAGACCGTAATTCTTCAATGCCAGGATCAAGTCCCACACGAGAAGCATGAAGGCACTTAATCGCCCATTTTTGTCCTTCCTGATTTGGTACAACTCCTCGAAATCGCCAAATACCTCATCAAACCGATCACGGTAGATCAGGCGAAGAATTTTCTTATACAGTGGCCCTGGTTTCCTGAACTTATTCATGACTAGTATTTGGTGGCGAGTTGTGGTATCCGTTTCCAAAGTTTGACCCTTAGGGATTGGACTTCCTCCAAGGCCAGAAATCCTGCGGCACTTACCTGAAAAAACCGCTTTCTCTTGCCTCCTCTTTTGCGAGTAGCTTCTCCAAAAAATGAAAGGATGTACCCTTTTTGCTCCAGCCGATAAACAGCCGCATGTATGGCACTAATATTTACCGCTCGGGAGGAAACGCTTTCCAATTCCTCCTTCAGTGGAATGGCGTAGATCTCGTTTCCCATTGATGCGATGGTCAGGAGGATCAATTCTTCGAACTCTCCCAAATTGGTTCCTTTCATGGATTCTTACTATTAAAATCATAAATGTAGATAAAATATGATTATTAAATCCATATATGTAGAAAAAATGGAAATTCAGGCTCACCGTTTTCTTTCCAGTGGCCTGAAGAATTTGTTATTTTACCTGGACTGCACCCACGCCAGCTTCCCAGAGTTTGGCGTTGTAAGCAGGGATTTCAGTTTCAATCCATGCTTCTGCTTTTTTCCGTAGGGGTTCCCATTGTGCGTCCAAAGTCTTTTTCCTGTCCCTGGAAGCTTGATTTATTCGTGGGATGCTACTTTCTGCGGAATTTATCATGAATATATATTCAGCGCTGAATTTATTCGGAAAGTTCTCCACATCGTCATAAGCCTTCGATTTTCGCTGGACCATATCCTGGTCCCATTGGTCCAACGCGTCTATCAGGGCTTGCCCTTCGCTTTTAAGGTCACCATCTTCCAGATTGTTGACGATAGTTTTCAGCTGGCCTTGCACACCATACAGGTTGTTGACAAGATTGTGCATTGAAGTGAGCGTTGCTTCCGTTTCGCTCATGAAAGCATCGAATTGCCCATATTGGTCCTCCGACATTTCATATAGTGGATTATCCGTGATGGTAGCAAGAGTTTCTAATGTCTCGTCTCCTACCTGCAATTGGAAAGTGTAGGTTCCGGGGGACGCGCGATGGCCCCGGTAACTGGCCTCTATATACGCAGTAGGAATACCAGGCATAATCGGGTATCTACCATCCCATACGAAGCGGTTGAGACCTTTTTCTTTGGGCAGGGTAGCATCGGCGGGAGGTCCTCCGGCGTATCGCTGAAACCCTTCCTGTTTGGCAGAGCTGATCACTCGAATTACTTCCCCTGAAGCATCGGAGATGGTGAGTTTGATGTCCTTTTCAGTCTTTTCGGGCAATTCATAATACAGCACGATGCCGCTGGCTGGATTCACACCTGAGAAAGTACTGGCACCTTTAAAATTTTTGCTGTTCCCATTAAGAGGGCTGCCCCAGAAACCATAGATGATATTTTCCGGGGTGTATAATTTAGGTACGCGTGAGGAGGTGTACTGGCCTAGGAGCTTGAGGTCATCCAAAATCCAAAAAGACCTTCCGGAAGTAGCGACGAGTAGGTCCCCCCGGTGTACCATCAGGTCATTGATTGGGGTGACTGGTAGATTCAGCTGAAGGGGCTCCCATTTTTGTCCTCCATTCCATGAAATGTAGATACCAGTTTCGGTTCCAGCATACAGTAGGTCCTTCTGGTCCCTGTCTTCACGCACAACACGAGTATAAGCTCCGTAGGGTATGCCTTCGCTTATGTTGGTCCACGACTTGCCATAGTTGGTGGTCTTGTACAACCCGGGCGTCTTGTCGTTAAACTTATATCGGGTAGTAGCGATATAGGCGGTAGCTGGATCGTGCGGAGATATATCGATGGCGTTTACCAGGCATTCTTCCAAACCTTTCGGCGTGACGTTTTGCCAGGTTTCTCCATTGTCTCGTGTAATTTGGACCAGGCCATCATCACTACCAGTCCAGAAAACGCCTGCTTCGTGAGGCGACTCTACCAGGTAGGCGATGGTTCCGTAGTTTTCTGCACCTACAGCTTCGTTGGTGTACGGTCCTCCGCCATTGCCTTGTTTGTCGTCTTGATTTCGGGTCAGGTCTGGAGACATTTCCTCCCAATTGACTCCATTGTCCCGAGTACGCAAAACTAGCTGAGCTGCATGGTAGAAGGTATTGGGCTCATGTTGGGAACGGATGATCGGAGCATTCCAATTGAATAGGTACTCCATGTCCCTGGCTGCTCTGCCAAGATACTGAAACGGCGAGGCCATCACGCTAGTACTGCCCTCCGATTCCATGTCCTTTAGTGTAATATACCCCAGGTAGCTGCCTCCCATCACATAGCGGGGGTTGTCAGGGTCGAAAGCCAGGAACGCACTTTCACCACCTGCCGAGGCGGTCCAGTCATCCCGATCAATGCCTCCCCAGCCAAAACTCATATTGGCGATTCTCACAGATGTGTTGTCTTGTTGTCCGCCATAAAGATTGTAAGGGAACAAGTTGTCCGCTGTAACTCTGTAAAACTGAGCGGTAGGCATATTGGCCTGCGTAGACCAGGTTGCGCCGTTGTTGAAGCTGATAGCGGCACCTCCGTCATTGGAGATAACCATGTTCTTAGAGTTTTTCGGATTGATCCAAAGGTCGTGGTAATCTCCGTGCGTACCAGACAATCGCTCCCATGTCTTTCCACCATCAATTGATCGGAGTGCCGGGGCTGACAAAACATATACAGTGTGTTCATCATTTGGATCAGGAAAAACCTCAGTATAGTACCAGGCCCGTTGCGTGAGCCTGTTGTCGTCACTCACCCGACTCCAATTTTTGCCGCTATTGTTGGATACAAACAATCCTCCGAGATCTTTTTCACTGTCACTTTCGACCAGCGCATAGACCTTGTCCGGGTTTGCCCTACTCACGGCAATTGCCATTTTACCCAATTCTTCAGGTAGACCCTCCTCAATTTTGACCCAGGTTTCTCCTGCATCGACACTCTTATATACACCACTGCCTTCACCTCCGCTGATTACTTTCCAGGGCTTTCGCTCATGCTCCCACATGGTCGCATACAAAATATTCGGTGCATTCATGTCCAGGGAGAGTTCGCTGCAACCAGTGGACTCATTGACGAATAGAACTTGCCTCCAATTCTTCCCTCCGTCGGTGGATTTGTAAATTCCTCGCTCCTTGTTCGGGCCATGCAGGGCACCCTGGGCTGCTACGTAAACTACGTCCGGATTGGTGGGATGTATCGCTACTCGCGCGATTTGTTGGGTTTCCTTCAGGCCCATATGGGTCCAGGTTTTGCCTGCGTCGGTGGATTTATAGACGCCATCACCATAGGAGGTCATTACGCCACGGGGAGCGTGCTCTCCCATACCTACGTAGACGATGTTTGGGTTTGATTCTGATACTGCTACGGCTCCCACCGAACCCGTTTTGAAAAATCCATCAGAAATATTTTCCCATCGTTGCCCCGCATCGGAGGTTTTCCATAAACCCCCGCCTGTGGTACCCATATAATAGGTGAGGGGGTCATCAACCACGCCCATTGCACCAACACATCTTCCACCGCGGAATGGTCCAATGCTCCTGTATTTCAGTGGTGCAAAATATTCCTCGGCAGTTTGGGCTGAGACGCTGAAAATGGTCAATAATGTCAAGAAGTAGGTGTACTTTCTCATGTCAGGGTGTTTAAGGACGCCTAATATATTGATTATTTCCTCGAATCCATCTGCTGGCTTTGCCGGGCTTTGATTGGTATCAGGTATTTAAAAGTGAATATGTTCCGATAGTTCAAAGAGAAATCAAAGCCGAGCGCCCCTTTCGGTAAACCATATTGATAGGTTAGGTACGCATTTTCGTCATCATCAGGGGCAAAACGCATGCCCAAACAGCCCAGGATACTCAGGTTGCATTTGCTGCTGATTAGGTTTTTTGGCAGCGTGATTTCCGGTAAATGCCACAACGTATCCCTTTTAGAGAGCATCTGTCTTTGTTCTTCCTGATGGCTCAGACTACTTTCCGGCAAGGAAGGTTGCCCCTGTGCCGGGAAGGTCGTTGCGATAATCAAGGAAGCCACTATCAAGTGGTACCAAAACTGCTTCATGGTGCTATCGTACTTTTGAGAAGCTGGCCTTATCAATGGAGAAGGACATGGCGCGAGGTGATCTTTTACCGTTTGCAAAAGCCACGCCGGTGAGAATGAAGACCGCCCCAAAGACCATCCATATGGTGACCTGTTCATTGAGGAGGACCACACCTAGAAGGATGCCATAAATGGGCAATAGGAAAGTCGATGTGGATACGTAGGCGGCGCCGGCCCTCTTTAATAACTTGAAGTACAAGAGAAATGCCATTCCCGTGCCAAAAATCCCCAGAATTGCAATCGCACCGAAGGTTGTATTGCTCACTGCGGCAAAATCCACGGGTTCCAGGAAATATGCCAGTGGCAATAAGTAAAGCGCCACAGTGGTTAGTTGGGCACTGGGGGCAAGCAGCGGATCCAGGCCACAAAAGTGTTTTCGTGCGTAGACAAGACCAATGCCATAGCTAAGCGCCGCGGTGGATATGGCGATAATACCTAGTAAAGATGCATTGAAGCCTTTTGATAACTCTGGCAAGACCAAAAGAAAGAGGCCACCAATGCCGAATAGGACACCTATCAGCTTTCGGCTGCTCATCTTTTCGTCCTGTAACATAACATGCGCTAGTACGACGGTACTCAGGGGTGTCAAGCCGTTAAGCAAGGAGGCCAGTGAGCTGTCTACATACTGCTCTCCCCAGTTGATTAGTGAAAATGGCAATGCCTGAGCGAAAAATCCCGTAACAAGCACATCTCGCCAAAACCTCGGTGCTCTAGGGAACTTCAATTGGCGAAAGAGGAGCAAGGTCAATAGAAAAATAGCGCCTAGGGCAATACGTAGGGCAGCGAGCATCATCGGAGAAATTTCCTCAACGGCGACCTTGATCAACATGAATGAAGGTCCCCAGCAAGTGGTAAGCGCGAAGAGAAGGAGTGCGTTCTTATTTTTCATGGCTCTGTTTTTAATCTGTCCAAGCAAATCGAACGGATTTCTGAGAGCTCCGTACTATTAATAAGATGAATTGATTTTGTTCACTTGATGAATTTTTCTAATATTATATAATGGAGATACGTCACCTAAAGCTTATCAAGGAGGTAGCCAGGACTCAGAGTCTTACTAAGGCAAAGGATGCGCTTTTCCTTTCTCAATCGGCACTGAGTCATCAACTCAAGGAGATTGAAACTCAACTAGGTACGCCCCTCTTTCATCGTGTCAACAAGCAGTTGGTGATAACCGGGGCCGGAAAAATGATCCTGGAATCGGCTGAGAAAGTCCTGTCGGAACTGGAGCAGACCGAGCTGTCGATCAAGAAGTATATTTCCGGTGACACAGGTACCATTCGCCTGGTAACGGAGTGTCATACCTGCTACCATTGGCTCCCGTCGTTGTTGATAGATTTCAAAAAAGAATTTCCTAATGTGGAGGTGGATGTGTTGCTTGATAATAGCTGTGATATTGAGGATGAGGTACTTCAGGGGAAGATTGATTTGGCCATAATTACCTACGCCACTGACAGGTCCAATTTGGCTTACTATGAACTATTTCGGGATGAGATGTTGGCATTGGTACCGGCGGATCACCCGTGGACCAAAAAGAAATACGTGGAGGCGAAGGATTTCGAAGATCAAAACGTGATTATTCATTCGTATCCATTGGAGACCGTCTCTTTATTCTCTCATTTGCTCATTCCTGAGGGTATATCGCCAAGGAAGGTTACCCAGGTGCAAGTGGATGATGCCATGGTGGAGTTGGTTAAGGCTGGCTTGGGAGTGAAAGTAGTGGCTAAGTGGGTCATCGAACCCTATCTAAAGGACGCAGGCCTGGCCGTGGTTCCGGTAACAAAAAAAGGTATACACCGGCGTTGGTACGCGATCACAATGAAGCACCAGGAGCCACCTCAGTACCTGGAAAATTTCATTGGACACCTCAGATGTAATATTGGCGGTCTTTGCTGTTCCAATAATTGAAGTCAGAACTTGTAGAATAGTCCGACACCAAATTGATCGTTGGCTACGGTGTTTCTTCCGGAAAGCGTAAAGAAGTAGTTTCCAGTCAAACCGATGCCAGCTGCCAGATCTTCGATCAGGACTTCTGGTCCAAGGACCGAATAACTGACATCATTAGAGAATATTCCACCTTCGGCGGCTGCAGCATTGCCGTTTTTCAGCGACCGGGTATTTAGGCTTTTAAGAATAACCGTAGCTTTTGATTTAAAGGTGTAACCTGCTTCAAAATTGAATCTGAATTCATCTGAGAAGCTGGAAGTTCGATTGTTGAAGCCAATAGTCACAGCTGCGAAAACGGGTGCTTTCGAATGGCTATAACCTGCGTGCAGCGCAACCATTTGGTTCCATTCTCCATCTCCGGATGTTAGAAGACCGGAGCTTTTTCCGGTTGGTATTCCTGCCAACAGTGAAACGCTGAGAACCAATGGCTTACCTTGGACCAAACCATATTTCAGAAAAATGTCAACGTCCCCGAAGTTTGTGGCTTCGCTAGTTTCAATCGCTGTTCTCCCGCTGGTAAACCTGGTTCCATTAATATAGGACCTGAAAAGGAAAGGCACGTAGGTACCTACAACGACCTTATCGGTGAGGCCATATTCACCGTAAATATTCGAAGTGAAATAGCCAGAAGTAGTGATGGAGGAAGTCCTGCCTTCAGGAGAAAAGAAGCGATCCGCATAGATAAAACTCTGGCCTAATTTGAGGAAGCCGTGTCCTTTGCCGGGGACCCATCCGGAAGCCTTGGTTTGAAAGCCGGACATACCCAGAACTATGATCAGCGCCAGGTTTTTGAAGTATCTCAAAGTTGAATTGCCCATCTTTTTTAATCCAGTAAGAATGAACCGTAAATAACATTTGCCGGCTCGCAGTGATAAATAAGGTAATTGAAGTCCTGGATGTCAGGATTCCCTGGTAGCAGGAACTCTCTGTTTTCTCCGGGCCCATGCTCTATCTCCTGTATTCGTAACCCACCTGCGGTTGAAAACTGATCATTGGTCATATAAAGTGTGGGTCCCGGAATACGAGCACCGAAAAAATCCTCATTTAGTCGAACCCTCAGCAGCGTGTCAACTCTGCTTACATACAAGGTCACGGTGCCATCGGTGCCTCCTCTGCCACTGACGAGCGTGCCCGTTCTCATTGGGAAAAGATTTTGAACAGTAAAGGACTTGCTGGCCGTGATCTCGGGATCGTCCTCAAGGGTCACAGTAATGGTGGCCTGACCTACCGCCAAGGCCTGCAGTTTGCCAGTTTCCGAAACGGAGAGGATCTCAGGGTCGCTTGAGCTCCAGGATAAGTCCTGACCGGCCGCCTCTCTTCCGGTAAATGTGAGGGCAGCAGCTTCCAGTAACATGGAATCACCTAGTTCGATCACATCCGTTTCAAAAGCCAATTCGATAGAGAAAATCCTGGTAGTATCTTCTTCTATTATAACCGCGATATCATCACTTACTCCCTGCCCAGTCATGGCCGTAACAGTCACCTCTCCAATATCTAAAGCGGTCAGCAGACCCTCTTCAGAGATGCTGGCGACAGACTCCTCCGAAACTGTCCACTGAATATTCACAGAAGGATCTAAAACATTTTCAGTGTTATAATAAGCGGCAGTAAGTTGTCGTGTTTCGGTAGGGAACAGATTCACCGACGAAGCATTGTTTTCTATTTCAATTCGTTCAAATTGGAATGTATCGAAAAACCAGTGCCCAATTTCCTGCTCTTGCCCGGAAGGCAATACCTTAACAGCAAAAACCTCGGCGCTGCCCGATGAGATGCTGGTAACCGTACCATTCGACACACTTAAAACCTGACTTGCCGAGACGCGCCAATCAAGGAAACCATTGAGTACTCTTGAGCCGTTCGGATCTCTGGTGTCCAGAATAATTAACTCCGCGGCCTCACCTATGTCCATAATGAATGGGTCTTGCGACGAACCTGATCCGCGGCTTATATCGTGCTCCTCTCTAACATCGGCAATGGTAAACTGATCAATGTCATCAACAACATCATATCCTGCACAGCCCTTGATGAAGAAACTCAGCGCCATGAGATAGGGGAATTTATTTTTCAGCGTTACTTTCATTTTCAAAAAAGGATCCTGTTTTCTCTACTGTTGAAGTAACAAAGAAGTTGGTTGCTGGTTTTTAGAAAGAGCAAATTAGTCCGCCAAAAGCCCCTCCCACCTATCCATTTCTTCCTTTTTGAGATAAGGGAGCCAAAAGCGAAACAAAAACCTGGCGAAATAGCTGGTCCGCTTTGCAGGTATTCGTAGGTACTCGGCTCCTGTCAGCCAGGTGCCAATAGCAAAGACAAATTGTTCGGCCAGGAAATCAATTTGCTCTGAGCTGATATCCTCACGGAGGATACCAAGCTGTCGGTACTCGATAGTCAAAGCATGAATCTCCTGTTTCTTGGCCTGTAGCAAGCCGATGAGCTTATCTTTCATAGGAGGGATCCGGCGCCAGATAACCTCACTATCGACAAAAAGAAAACGGAAGTTAAACATAACTCGAAAGTTATCTTCCATAGAACCTAATACTTGCTCCGGCTCGAAGGATTGGCCCGGAGTATGCCTGGCAGCATCCCGGACTTGATCAAGAAATTGCTCGAAAAGCCCTTCGATGACCGCATTTCTATTAGGGAAGTGATAATGTAGATTACCCTGACTGATATCGATGGCTCTGGCTATGTGCCGGGTGGTAATATTTTCTACACCATCCTCATTGAACAAGGTAAGCGCAGCTGCTAATATTTTTTCTTTTGTCTTCATTAGTTCATTTGAACTAAAGTCGGTAGTTTAGCAAAACTAGTTCAAATGAGCTAATCTTATGAGTCGATATATTTATTTGTTTTTCTCCTTTCTTCTCATCTCCTGTGGCGGGGACAAGCTGGAAGCAATTGTTGAACGTGAGGACAGTTCATCGGTGCTCTTGTTTGAGCATGTGGATATTTTCACTGGTTTGGATAGCGTCCTATTGCGTGACCATTTTGTTTTAGTTGCCAATGGCAAGATTCAGACCATTTCTCAGCGGCCTATCGACCACCCTGACGCGAAAAAGATCAACGGTACAGGCAAAACGATGCTTCCAGGCCTGATCGATGCGCATGTCCATCTTTCCGGTAGTGGGGCGGTCCCGTGGGAAAATATTCCAGCTAATGTTGAATACAATCTCCAGGCATATCTGTATGCCGGCATTACGACGGTCTATGATTTGGGTGGTCTAAGTTCGGATTTGAAGAAATTAGCCAATGCCGTCGCCACCGAAGAAATTGTTGGCCCGAGTATTTTTCATACCCACATTCCTATCACTATTAAAAACAGCCATCCCATCCCACTGACAGAGCAGATGCTCCCTTGGCCGCTTAATAAATTCGTCAATATGATTTCTCCTACAATTGACAAGCCCAATGAGGCCAGGGAATTGATCGGGAGTTACTTAAAAAAGGATGTGGACTATGTCAAAATAGTATGTGATGAAATACCCCCCGGGTCTCCGACAATGAACTATGCGCAGTTGAAGGCGCTTGTTGATGAGGTTCACAGGCAGGATAAAAAAGCAATTGTTCATATCGGCAGTGCTGATAACGCCATCGACGCTGTTCAGGCCGGTGCCGATGTGCTCGCTCATGGCATATGGCGTGGTGCCTTGACTGGTGCTCAGGCCGATGTGTTGGCCCATTCCAATGTATCCATTATCTACACATTGGCAGCTATGCAAAATGTGAAATCCATACACAACGGAACATATAAACCGGGCGCTATGGACAGGCGGCTTGTTCCTTTTAAGGTGATAGATCCTGTCACTGGTGAGAATGGTAGGAATGTACGTCAGCAGCCCGTAATGAATATGTTTTTTGCAGATGTAGACCTTCAGAGTCAATATTGGGAACAAAATTTTCAGCTACTATTAGGTCGGGGAGCCAGGATCTTGGTAGGTACCGATAGTAGTCTTCCAGGAACGTATGCCGGTAGCACATACTATCAGGAACTGGAAGCCTTGAGTAGCTACGGAATGACAAACTATCAAGTGCTCAAGGCCGCCACATTTCACAACGCCAGGGCATTTCTGTCTAATCCTGATTTTGGGACCGTAGAAGAGGGCAAAGTGGCCGACCTGCTCCTGGTAGTAGGAAATCCGCTCCAAAGCCTCAAAGTATTGAGACAACCTGAAATGATTATTTCAAGGGGGAATGCTGTTAGACGCACGAGATAACCTTCAAATGGGCCGCAAGTCTACAAGTCTTTGAGAGCTTAATATATTTGGTTTAGGCCGGTATTATTAGAAAAAAACTGTTTCACGGGTTCTACAAGTTGTTTCTTCGAAACGTATACACGCAACGTGTACTTAGTGTAAATTGGGTTTTCGAATATAGAAGTAAAGTCATCTCCATAAACGGGATGAGACATGATATGAACTCCCTCCAAATCGGTTAGATAGGACAAATCCATCCATTTCTTGGTATGTGATTTTTCTCGGTAATGACCCGTGGGGGGCGCAATTAGAATATCTTCCTCCTCTATGACCATGTCTCCGTACCTGGCCATCAAATGTTCTCTGCATCTAATCAGTAAACTGCCAATCTCCTTAGGCTCATTTCGGAGCGAATTGTTAGTCAGATCAAAGTCTGCTACTTTCAGATAAGGTTGCCTATTCATGAGTTTACTCACCAGAAGACGAACTTTCGGAAGGTTGGAGTCTTTTAGAAGCATGATCAATTCTTCATCGGTCAAAACAGCTAACTGCCTGATAACCGATTGAATTTCCTCTTCTGTGCTACAGTTAGACTCAATGTACATGTTCACTGCATGCCTTAGCATCGTGTGGTATGCCAGCACGTGATCGTTGTTGAAAACGTATTTGGAGAGGGTGGATTTTGCCTGGAGTAGATTTCGAGCCTGCAATATTCCCATTTCATCTAACCGGATTTCTGTCATAGTAGGTGAGGATGGGTTGAGTTTCATATTGATCATGATTGCTACCGGATCTGGAGAAGGTATTCTTAAGCCAGTGAATAATATGTCACGTTGATAATGGTCTACCCTGTCTAAATCAAGCAGGCCGCTGACCAACTCGACGAGTATTCTAAAAGGTTTTTTATTTTGCTTTTTTTCTATGTAATCCTCGTTTCCTGTTATCAGAGCGCAGATAAAGCCCTTGTCCAGGCCTTTTATCCCGGAGAGAACGTCCGGCAGAAATAAAATATTATGAGGAATACCATTACCCCATCTGCTCATCATTTTTTGGCGGAACTCTTCATGAAAAGATCCCTTACCTAGTATATACTGGCAGCCAATTTCCTCATGACTTACAGAGGAGAAATACTTACTATCCTCCAATAAATGTGAAAAAGGCATGTGCCCTATGTCGTGGAGCAATAAGGCGATTAAGAACTCGTCGGCGAGCCCGTATGGCTTGAGGTAGGAAAACAGGTTTTCGTATTGATGCTTCCTTTTTTCTTCTTTTTTATCTTTAGCAATTTCTTCTTTGCCAATTTTTACATCTACTAAGCTGAGGGCTTGATCCCCCAGATACAAACATCCCCAAGAATGTGCTAATCTGGTGTGTACCGCCGAGGGAAATTCGAGATAGGTTAGCCCAGCTTGTTTTAATTGGTTCAAGCGACTAAACTCAACGGTGTTAAAAATTTCGCTAAATGAATTTATCAAATTTCCGATTAGCACTTCCTCATCTACTAGCTGCTTCCAAACATCTTTGAGTCCGGACCTTTGACTTCTGAGCACCACAGTCCCGTACACCGGGTCGTTGAATTGTTTCCAGACTTCCATTATTCTAAGAGTTGAATTAAATCGAGGTACTTGATATTTAAATCGTGTTCTTTTGGGAACTTCAAACTAGGTACTGTATTTCCAAACAGCAGCTGCTCGTCGAGGTTAATAACAAGGTCTATTTTTGTTTCAAGTTGTTCTTCGAACCGCTCCTGGTATTTTCGAGCTTTCGGATGCGATGGTACTTCGTTGGCTACCAGGATTACCTTCTTCCTGGCTTTTTCGTGCAACAAGTTGTAGGCATCCTTGATCCCAAGGAGGTTTTGCTCGTCGAGACGGAAGACCAACACCACTTTATCAGCCAGGACATTAGCTATTCCTGACAGGGGCGTATAACCTGGTCTGCTGTCCAAAAAGAGGTAATCCAGGCCATAAGCTTGCTTGAAGTCTTGAATAAGGGTTTCAAAGTCGCCACTTCGAACTTTGTCCGTAACTTCATTGGCCAAGCTATAATCTGGTAAGCAGGGGACCAGGAAACATCTATTTTCGTTGATTCTTATACTGACCTCTTTGTTTTCTTTTGCGAGATCAATAACCCTGTTGCTTAATATTTCCAGATCACGATCACACAATGTTCTTAGGATCGATTGGTTGGGGTTGAGATCCAACCCAAATAATACGTGCATACTGGGGGCCTCCAGGTCCAGGTCAATCATTCCCACCCTTTTGTCACTTGCCTGCGCCAGGAGGATGCTTGTGTTCACCAGTACCGTAGTTCTCCCTACACCGCCTTTATAAGAATAGAAGGTTACGTTCATGGTTATGGCTTGAAAAGTTTTTCAGTTTGAGACTTCAAGTCTCTGTCCATCAATTCATTGATTTTAGTGACCAAAGCATCCTGGACCTGACTGGAATTGAGCGCCTCATTGAAAATGCTTATGATTTGCCTGGGTCGTACCTCAATAGTCGTCTCTTCCCTGTTGATGAGGTAGTGACATAATGCATCTACAGCTGAACTGGAATACCATAGCTGGTTCCAATATTTCTTGGAACGTCCTCGTCTCTTCAGTAATTCCTCGGCAAGATTGTCCAGAAGTTGCAGGTAGTCATCGAAAGCATCCGTAACACCCACTTTGCTTACCCCCAGAGATAGCACTTTAAGAAGCGATCCAAGTGTGGATCGGTCATCCATCGTTGTAGGTAGTAATTTTTTACCCTTTTTTAAGCTATCCGTCAAATACCCAAACGATATGTCCTTATTGAATTCATCTATTCCTCCCAAATCAGGTTGAATTCTTTCGAGAATGTAGTTAAGTGAGTTGGCAACTAATCTCCTTTTTGAATCTTGATCTTTTGAGTCGTTCAGTAAGCAGTCAACGGCAAAAACAGTGGAGGGAATGTCTGCTGATTTTTTAGAAAGATTTTCGTAGAAACTTATTTTCCTTGGAGCAGAATCCAGATCCTGGAGACTGGTAATGCCTCTGATGCCCTTTTCCAAAAGTATTTGGGCATTTTCCTTTTCGTCAATAGTTCGGTCGAGTTGGAAAATATTGACGTAATGGTTTAGCGCTTCTATTGCCTGACAAGAGAAATAGGTATGACCGTGATTCACAGGGGTCTTCGAATCTCTTTCTTTGAAACGAGTAAAGTGTTTGGTAGGTGCCCAGAATACGCGCTCTTTATCTACCTCGTAACTTGATTCCGAAAGAAAAGAAACCGCTTTCTTACACTCTGCATTTATTTTATCAAGGAGTTTTGAGGAGCTTCCATCAACTTCGATGGTTAGCTCGGAACATGCTCCTTTTAGCCTCGAGATATTAGACATTCTTGAGACCAGTACTATAAATTTTGATGCAACATCCACAAAGCTATCTTCCTGAAATGACCAGAGATAGGGATTAGCGAGGTATCCCTGGCTTTCGATTTCTGTAATGAGCATCTTGAAATCCTGGGCGAAAAGCTTTTCGTCCGGAGCACTGCCTGATAACTCAGGCAACAAATAACGTGCATGTACAAAGACTGAAAGTCCTTCTATCATATTTATGATAGAATAGTACTCATTTCCATCTTCATCTTTCTCCTTCCTGGACCATGTTGCTTTATTGGCCTTTCGCTCATCTGAATAGTGCTGGATGCAATCTTTTACAGCCGCGAGTGCATTTTCTAAAGTTGTTGTCGCCATACTGGTTTAATCTAAAAGACAATATATCTGCCACTTGGCTCCTCCTGCTTCTGGAACCAGTCAGCTAAAAATTCATATTCTGAAAACAGTTTTGCCCAGTTGCTTTCAAGCGTGTGAATGAAGGATTCGGGAAGCGTTGCAATCGGGCATCTGGTGCTGCGATAATCAATAAAACCAACCAATTGCTGCTCCCTTACCAGTGGCCAAAGCGGGTAACTCCGGCAATCGATTGACCTATAGTCATACACACACACCGAGCTATTTGGGCAGTGAAAATGATCAGCCTCATCAACTTGAACTGTGTAGGGGAATTTAGCTCCTAACTTATTGCGCAGGTATTCCTCTTCTCCGGGTAAAAAGAAGATATAAGAATTCTCACCCGAGTCTGTAGGGTGAGAATGACAACAACGGGCATTGCCACATATATGAACTCCGCAGTTAAGTTTTTCCCAAATAGTGCCCTTGAACCAGGTGTAGACGGTTTCGTAATCGATTTGCGAAGTGGATGTCACAGGACTAGGTAAGCGGTTTTATTATTGATCTAGTCTCAATATATCATATTTTATTAAATTATATGTAACGCTAGTCGTTGTGAGTGTTAATTACTAATAAGTTAGGAGTGAAATTTACATTTCTAGTTAGACTTTATCCGCCTTACTCCTGACCTTAAACCCTACTTGAAAAAGTCCAGAGGACCTAATTCCGAAAACCGTTAAAAAAAGTTATTTACGGAAATTCAAGGGACTTTTTGGTTACTTTCATCCTTATGTCTCGCTGGATTCTAATCGCGATATTTTGGAGCTTGGGCGGTTCCGCTATAGCCCAACACATTCTCTATCTTAAAAAGCTGGGTGGATCGCGTTCGGTGAAATATCAAGTTCAAGATGAAATTAAGTTTCAACTAAGGGGGGATACCTACTTTACTTCGGGAAAGATCGAGGGCTTTGGTAGTGACTACTTCATTATACATGAGACAGAAGTGTATTTAAAGGATATTTGGAGGTTTGACATCAGCGATAAAAATGTGACTTATTTCAGTTTCAGAAGTTCGCCGGGTAAATTGATGTTCGCCGGAATTTTGCTTCCGCTCGCGGATTTTACCAATCAGACGGTGGTTGCCGGAAATAGCGCTTCCTGGCCACCCAATTCCATAATAATAGCTTCGGGAAGTCTTATTCTGGCGGGTTTAGGGCTCCGTTTGATTGCTCCCAGGTATTTCAAACTTGGCACCCGGAGGATAGCTGTCATCATTGAAAAGTCTGATACTGAAAATAGCATTCTACCCTGATGTGATCCAGCCTGGTTTTCATTAATTTCGCCCCCTCGAAAATAGCAATTACATAAGATGACTGCAGAACAGTTGAAAGACATGAAGGCTCGCGTTAATGCCTTGAGGGGGTACCTTTGACTATGATCGCAAAAAGAAGGAGGTAGAGGAAGAAGAACTGGTTACAGCTCAACCAGATTTTTGGAATGATCCGGAAAACGCTGAAAAAGTACTGCAGGCCATCCGGTCCAAGAAGTCCTGGACTACCAGTTTCGAGTCGCTACAATCAGGCGTCGAAGATGTAGAAACACTACAGGAATTTGCCGAAGCGGGAGAAGCCACTGACGGGGAAGTAGAGGCAGAATACCAGCGGGTATTGAAAGACCTAGAAGATTTGGAGTTGAAAAAAATGCTGGCTGGTCAGGAAGACCAGCTCTCAGCTATGCTTCAGATCACACCAGGAGCTGGCGGCACGGAAAGTAATGATTGGGCCGGCATCCTGATGAGAATGTACATTATGTGGGGGGAAGCCAATGGCTATAAGGTTCGGGAAGTGGACTTTCAGGCGGGTGACGTTGCCGGGGTGAAATCGGTGACCTTGGAGTTTGAGGGGGCATTGGCATATGGTTACCTCAAATCGGAAAATGGCGTTCATCGTTTAGTGAGAATTTCACCATTTGATAGTGGAGGAAGACGGCACACTTCCTTTGCATCCGTATATGTCTATCCAGTGGTGGACGATTCGATTGAAATTGAGATCAATCCCAATGACATTGAGTTGCAAACCTCCAGATCCGGAGGTGCGGGCGGACAAAACGTCAATAAGGTGGAAACCAAAGTTCAATTAACTCATAAACCGACCGGAATTGTAGTAGTGTGTCAGGTGGAGCGATCGCAGCTTGCCAACCGGGAAAGGGCAATGCAAATGTTGAAGTCGCAGCTCTATCAGAT
The DNA here is from genome assembly GCA_965242775.1 of Cyclobacteriaceae bacterium. GTDB lineage: Bacteria > Bacteroidota > Bacteroidia > Cytophagales > Cyclobacteriaceae > JAWPMT01. The sequence continues at coordinate 464,695 of CBDETI010000022.1, read as the reverse complement.
AGAGATCGAGAAACGAAATGCGGAGCGCGATAAGGTCGAGGCATCCAAAATGAAGATAGACTTTGGTTCGCAGATCAGAAATTATGTGTTACATCCCTACAAGCTCGTCAAGGATGCCAGGACTGGGTTTGAGCGAACAGATGTGCAAAATGTATTGGATGGCGATATCAACGATTTTATAAAATCCGTTTTGCTTCAAGCGCAGGAATCCACTGAATAGGTGCGAGACCAGGTTTTTTCGAATATATCCCCAGGCTTTTCACGCCAGATAAACTAAGAAAAAGTACATTCGCGCAAGTGTCCAAATATTCCCTCAACTTCTGGCTACTGTGCCTGAGTTCTTTTCTGTTTTTTACCTCCCTTACCATGGTTTTGGCGGAGTTGCCGGACTATTTGAAATCATTGGGTGGAGAGGAATATCTAGGCCTGATCATAGCACTGGCGACGCTTTCTGCCGGTATCTCACGACCGTTTAGTGGAAAACTTACTGATCAATGGGGGCGAATACCTGTAATGATCTTCGGTTCGACAATGGGGATGATAGTTTGCTTCCTTTATCCTGCCCTGTCTTCGGTTTTCGGTTTTTTGACACTTAGGTTTATGCATGGCTTTGCCACCGGATTCAAGCCAACCGGCACGTATGCCTACGTTTCAGATATAATAAAGGCAGAATATCGGGGTGAGGCCATGGGCATCGCAAGTTTTTTTGGTTCGACAGGAATGGCTTTGGGGCCATCGATCGGTTCGATCATTTTCCTTAATTACGATATTCAGACACTTTTCTACACGAGTGGGATTGCCTCGATCCTTTCGATCCTCATTTTAGCGGGAATGAAGGAAACACTGAAAGATCGCAAATCCTTTTCACCAAATATGCTGAAGGTAGGCAAGGAGGAGATTTTTGAGAAGTCAGTGCTACCAGCATCCATGGTCATGTTGCTTTCCATGGTTCCTTTTGGGACCTTGCTGACCCTGTCACCCGATTTCAGTACTTTCCTGGGCATTGAGAATAAGGGGCTCTTTTTTAGCTTTTACACAGGCGCATCTATGATTGCCCGTGTGATTGGCGGTAAGTTGTCAGACAATCTGGGCCGTGTAGCAGTGCTGAAAGTAAGCACATTGGTGGTATTCTTCTCCATGGTTTTTACCGGTTTTGCTCATGATCCTATATGGCTGTTCGGCGGAGCCCTGATCTATGGTGTTGGCAACGGCCTAACGAACCCGACACTTTTTGCCTGGGCCATTGATATGTGTCCTGAGCATTTGCGAGGCAGAGGAGTCGCTACTATCTATATCTTTCTTGAAGTAGGAATTGGCGGTGGCTCATTGTTTTCGGGCTGGGCCTTTCAGCAGGACCCAACCAGGTTCCCGCTCATCTTCGCAATTTCCGGATTCTTTTCCTTGCTGGGTTTCATCTACTTGCTCTGGTTTCAAGGAAGGAGTCGCGCAATCAAAGAAGCCTGACTTTTTGAATAGAAAGGTCTATTTTGCCGAAAAATACAACTTGCAGTCACGTATATTCTTCTACCTATACCTCGTACTGAGTGCGCTTAATATATTGTCTCACGCAATAGCAAATGAGGCACTGGAGCAATACACTAAACCTGCGCTTATGCCGGCGCTTCTCTTTTTTGTGTATGAGTCGTCCAAAGGCCGGGTGACGATGGTGATTCTTCTCCTTTCGCTCTCGATTATTTTCAGTTGGCTTGGAGATATTAGTCTCATGTATGAGGGTGAGATGTTTTTCCTTGCCGGATTGGGAGCATTTCTGATTGCTCACCTTTCTTATAGCCTGCTCTTTCTAAGGAGTATTTCCTTCAAGGTAGCTGTGGGCTATCTTCGGATGGTCCCGGTGGTCGGGATTGCGATACTCTTTGTCTATTTGCTGAAGCCATATACTGGTGCGATGACGGTTCCTGTTGCGGTATATGGTATCGTGATTTCGATAATGGTTGGTACCGCTTTGCTACGGGAAAAACGAGTGGGCAAAAACAGCTTTTGGCTGGTGGTTTCCGGGAGTTTTCTCTTTCTGTTTTCTGACGCAGTAATAGGCTTTACTCGCTTTGTGAGTAGGTTTTACTGTGACGAATGCCTGATAATGGGTACTTATACCGTGGCGCAATTACTAATTACACTGGGAGTGTTAGAGCAGAATAAATCTCAATCGGCATAACGGAAATCGATATTTCCAAGGGATACGTCAACTTTGAAAGTCAAGAGGTTTTGAGCGTCGGCAGTATAGGCTCTGTTGATAAATACGTTTTTTTCAACCTCCTCAAAATCTTTCATCATGCTCAATCCCCTAAATGGTGAATCTTTAAGGTAGATGATCACTGGTTCGTTTTTCGGAAGCAACACCAGCAACTTGCCGAGTCCAACATTTGCTTTGACTTCACAACTTGTTGTAACCGGGTGAGTAAAATCGAGAACGGCCTTGCCAAATCCGATTTCCGCCAGCACATATTTTGCTCTGGCATGATCCAGGTCTTCGGCTTTAAATGAGCCCATGTCTACCTTGACCAGAAAGGAATCCATCTCGCATAGGTTGGGGAGGGAATGGTCGTATTTAACATTCACATCCGCGCTGCCGGTACGAAGCTGCAACTTTTTTACTTTCGCGCCGCTCAGATTGATGTCAGACGTACCAATGCCATAGTGCATATTCAGGTTGTACACCTTGTCATTATTGAGGAGGATCTTCCAGTAATTATCATCATGCTCCGAAGGCGAAGAACCAAGCATTGCAAAGGCCAATCCGTCTCCCAGGCCGGAAGACCGATACTCCTCCAATTCCAGGTCCACGTTACAGGTGCGGCCGACAATCAGAGCATCAAAGCTGGGATTTATCTTGTCCAGATCGGGATTGCCATATATAGTAAGTGGATTTTCCTGCGGTAGCAGCCGCCAGTAAGTATGGCCGGAGGTAGCCTGGAATTCAAAATTTACTGTATCAAACCGCGAAACCTCATCAAGAGAATAGAATTTCTTCAGCTGCGCTACCAAAGTGGAACTCAGCACACAGCTCATACCAATCGTCAACGCCCACTTCAACATGCCCCTTTATACGGATACATTTTAGACATGTTGCGAGATTAAAAGTTTCCTAGAAGAATTCCTTCATCTTCTCGAAGAAACTTTTTTCTCCTTTGGAAGGATTGGGTTCGAAATTTTCCGAACCACGCAACGATTCGAGGGCCGTTCTTTCGTCTTTTGTGAGTTGTTTTGGCGTCCAAAGATTGACATGGATCAGCTGATCTCCACGGCCGTAGCTATCTAAATCTTTGATGCCTTTTCCGCGCAATCGCAAGATCTTGCCACTTTGAGTGCCCGGTTCGATCTTAATTTTGACTTTGCCATCAATGGTTGGTACTTCCACTGAGGTGCCGAGTACCGCATCGATGAAGCTTAAGTGAAGATCGTAGATGACATTATTGCCATCACGAGTCAGTATATCGTTTGCTGCCTCTTCTACAACGATCAATAAGTCTCCCGGAATCCCACCAGCCACTTCATTGCCCTTGCCACTCATGGACAGTTGCATGCCGTCTGCTACACCGGCAGGAATTTTGATGGAGATTATTTCCTCCTCTCGCTTTAGTCCGGAACTATCTACTCCCGGGGCCCTGCTATCGACCATTTGCCCGGTGCCTCCACAGGTGGAGCAAGTCGTCGTGGACATCATTTGTCCAAGCATGGTATTCATGACCTTTTTGATCTGACCAGTACCCTGACAGGTGCTGCAGGTCTTAAAGGTTGTATTGGGATCAACTTTGAGTCGATTGACCTTAATTTTCTTTTCGACGCCATTAGCTACCTCCTCGAGGTTGAGGGTCAATTTAATGCGCAAATTGGTCCCTTTTCTGGTCCGACGCCCACCGCGACCACCACCGCCAAAAAAGCTGTCGAAAGGACTACCTCCACCGAAAATATCTCCAAACTGTGAGAAGATATCTTCCATGTTCATGCCGCCTCCGCCGAAGCCACCACCGCCGAGGCCCTGGTGGCCAAAACGATCGTACTTGGCTCGCTTCTCGTCGTTGCCCAATACTTCATAGGCTTCTGCCGCCTCTTTGAACTTCTCCTCTGCCGTTGCATCTCCAGGGTTTTTGTCCGGGTGATACTTGATGGCAATTTTTCGGTAGGCTTTCTTTATTTCGTCTACGGAAGCCGATTTGTCTACTCCAAGTACGTCGTAGTAGTCTCTTTTTGCCATGGTTTTACTGGGTAGCTCCTGTTACAACTTTGGCAAATCTGATCACTTTATCTCCTAGTGTGTAGCCCTTCTCTACCACGTCGATAATTTTGCCTTCAAGCTTTTTACTGGGAGCAGGTATTTGGGTGATGGCCTCATGAAATTCTTCGTCGAAATCATCGCCCTGCCCGACAGCTATTTCCTTCAGGCCTTTCTGATCCAATGTCTTCCGGAATTTGCTGGAGATGAGTTCCATGCCTTCCCTGGCCGATTTATTTTCTTTGCCCTCCAGCGATTTTAGCGCACGTTCAAAGTCATCCAGAACGGGTAACAAATCCACGATTAACCCTTTACTCGCTGTATTGACAATTTCGATCTTTTCCTTGGCCGTTCTTCTTCTGAAGTTTTCAAACTCAGAATACAACCGCAAGTACTTATCCTTCGCCTCAGAAAGTTGTATTTCCAGGGTTTCTTCAGCTGAAGCCTCCTGAGAATCAGTTTCTTCTATTTCTTCGGTCGATACTTCTTCCTTCTGTTCGGATACCTCCTCGTTGGCCGTCGTTTCCTCTTGTACTTCTTCGGGTTGGTCTTTCACCTCTTGTTCCATTTACAGATCATAGTTATCGATTGGCACATTCGGCAATTACTTTGCCAAACAGGATAAGAATGACATTATGTCATTGGTTTACGCGTCAAACCCCCTCAATCGTGGGTGAGGTGCTGCCAAAGCAGGTCCTTAATTTTGTCCAGTCCCTGATTTGTCATGCTAGAGATAAAGGTATAGGGGATATTAGGAAGGTCTTTTTCTATTTCCTCCATCAATTCTTCATCCAAGAGGTCGCTCTTTGAAATAGCCAGCAACCGATCTTTATCGAGGAGTTCGGGATTGTGCTTTTGCAACTCGTTGAGGAGGATTTGGTACTCCTTTTTAATGTCATCAGCATCAGCCGGGATCAGAAACAGCAACAGGCTGTTGCGCTCGATATGTCGCAAGAATCGAAGCCCCAATCCTTTACCCTCGGAAGCACCCTCGATGATCCCGGGAATGTCCGCCATTACAAATGATTTGTAATCACGATAAGAGATAACGCCGAGATTAGGGGTCAAGGTGGTAAAGGGATAATCCGCAATTTCTGGCTTTGCAGCAGATAAGACGGATAGCAGTGTCGACTTGCCTGCATTTGGAAAACCAACCAGCCCTACATCAGCAAGTAATTTGAGCTCGAGGACCACCCATTTTTCGGTGGCTTCTTCTCCTGGTTGAGCCTCCCGCGGTGCTTGATTGGTAGCGGTTTTGTAGTGGCTGTTTCCTTGGCCGCCGCGACCTCCTGCAAGGAGGATTTCTTCCTGTCCGTCCTCAAGAATTTCTACCAGGGATTCCTCAGTTTCTGTGTCTCTGGCAATGGTGCCTACGGGGACTTCTATCACAATATCCTCTCCGGATTTTCCGAAACGGTTGCCTCCCTCTCCCGCTTTGCCATCCTGTGCTTTGATGTGCTTTCGGTAGCGCAAATGCAATAACGTCCATAATTGGCTATTGCCCTTAAGAATGATGTGCCCACCACGGCCGCCATCACCGCCATCGGGGCCACCCTTAGGGACAAACTTCTCCCTACGGAAGTGAACCGATCCGGCTCCTCCCGCGCCCGAGCGAACGTAGAGTTTGACGTGATCTATGAAATTCGTTTCCATTCGGAAACCCCTAGAAGGAAGCTATTGCTTGACTGATTTTTTCGGCTATATCAGGAATGGAACCCACACCTTTGATCCCTTGGAACTTCCCTTGCTTCTTGTAAAAATCCGCTACGGGTGAGGTCTCCTCACGATATACTTTGATCCGGTTGTTGATCTTTTCTTCATCCTGATCATCTACCCTGCCGGAGGTCTTACCCCGTTCTAATAATCGCGCTTTCAATTCGTCCTCAGGAACTTCCAGGCTGATCATCCCGGAAATTGAGAGGGCATGGGCATGGAGCATTGCGTCTAAAGCCTCGGCCTGATTGACTGTCCTGGGGAAACCATCAAAAATAAATCCCTTGTCATCCAGGTGATTTTCGATTTTATCCTCCACCATCTTGATCACCACTTCGTCGGGAACCAAATTACCCTGGTCCATATAGCTTCTGGCCAGCTTGCCCAGATCGGTGCCTTCCCCGAGGTGTTTGCGGAAGAGATCCCCAGTAGAGAGGTGAACCAATCCATAATTGCTTATAAGTAGCTCACTCTGAGTACCTTTCCCCGCTCCAGGAGGGCCAAACAACACAATATTCAGCATATCTTGTCAAATGAGGCCCCAAAGGTAAGCGAAAAGACCTTAGGAGAACGATCTTATTCCGTTCGCAAGCCATCCACCGGATTATCTGTTGTGACCTTCAGGATGTGCGAGCTGATTGTCAGTATTACAGTTACCACAATTAGCAAGATGGCCGCCACAACCGGGAAAACAGACATAGGCATATGGTAGATATAGACCACATCCAGCAACTGACCAATAAGGAAGTAGCTGATAGGCCCACCGATTAGAAGTGCTAAAGCGAGAAATATCAGAAAATGGGAGCTGACCGCTCCTGCTAAGGCCTTCAATCGGGCACCAAGTACCTTGCGTATACTGAATTCCTTGCGCCGACCTGCGACATTCAACGAGACCAGCCCATACAAACCAAAACAGGAGAGTATCATGGCAATAATGGCTATGGAAATCATGAGTACACGATGCCCCTGAACGTTTCGGAAATAATCTTGATACAGCTGCGCCTGGTAATCTCCGCGGAAAGGCAATTCCGGGAAAGTTGTGGCCCAGGTATTTTCGATGTGTTCAAATGTGGCAATGAGTTGCTTTGGGTCCGCTACGCGAGCAACGAGATAATTGTAATTTTCGTCAACCACACGCAGGAACACTGGACGTATAAAGGACCAGAATGAATAGTAATGAAAGTCTTTCATTACGCCTGCCACGGTATAACTGGCGCTATCGTACCGGAAAGTTTTGCCAAGGGGCTCTTCCCAACCCATGTTGCTGGCGAAAGTCTCGTTGATGAGCACGGCCTGTTTATCACTTTCATACCCACTCCTAAGTGCACGTCCTTGTATAACCTGGATGCCCATTGTCTCAATGTAATTGGCTTCCACATCCAATTTGTAAGTTTCCACTTTCCGGTCCGGGAATTCAAGGATCGAGGAGGCGAGATAAGCGCCCAGATGATTTGTTCCGCCTGTTACCGATTTGATCCTGCTGTCTTCGGCAAGTTCATTTCTGAAAGTTTCAAAGCTTGCATCGTCAGGAACCTGTACATAGATAGATTCGTCTTTTTCATACCCCCAGGGTCTTTCATATTGCCACTGTGTGTTCATGGTGAAGGTGATGCCGCATACCACCGTAATGATGGCCAGAACAAATTGGATTGTTAAGAAAATTTTCGTCAGCAGGTTGTTCTTTCCAAAGCGGAGGCGTCCTCGGAATATGCTGACTGCTTGAAATTTCGAAATGTAGAGCGCGGGATAAGCTCCTGACGCCAGGGCAGTCGTGAGCAACATACCGATCAGATAGATGAAAAACTGCAGATTGAAAACATCCATTCGAAATTCCACAGCAAAAAGGTCGCTCAGGCCAGGAAGGAACAGGGTTTTTGCTAAAATGATGCCGGTCACCAGGGCGATTCCGGATAATAATAAGTTTTCGGTTATGAATTGCGCTACAAGCATCCATCGACTGGCGCCCACTACCTTCCGAACACCGATTTCTTTTAGTCGCTTTGTGGCAGAAGCAACTGCAATATTGAGGTAGTTTACGCAAGCCAGTATGAGCATCATGAGACCTATGACGGACATGATGACCCTGCCTTCGTTATCTGATTCACTGGAAATATCCCAGCGGATGTCATTGGAGCGCTCGTAGATGGTGGCCAGGGACTCAAAATCAAACGATTGGATTTGCCAATCAGGCTGTGCGGAATTCACCGGGCCGCGGTAATTGTCCATATTCTTGGTAATGAAATCCAGGTCACCGATGTTGTCCAATTCAACAAAGGTGGCTGAGATATTTTCTGACCAGTCTGTGGTTTTAAAATCTGGCTCTACCTGGTCGAGCAGGTTGTAATTGGCAAGAAAATCAAATTCAAGACAGGTACTAAAGGTGGTGATCTGTGCGATCCCGGTGACTGTTAGCAATGCTTTTTCTCCCCCCGGAAACCTCATCTGAATGGTCTCTCCCATGGCATTGTTTTTACCGAAATATTTCTCGGCCATCCGCTGGTTCAATACTACAGAGTTTATCTGTTGAAGGCTTTCTCGACTACCAGCGGTCATATCAAAATCAAACATGTGCAGATAGCTGGGATCAACCATTCTAACCGACTCCTGGAAGACATTGGCATCCCGCTTAACTACCACACCCCTATCACGGATGCGAGTAGTGTTTGCTATTTGGGGGAAGTCCGCTCGAAGTTTGGGGCCTATCGGGGCCGGGGAAATACCATACCAGTCGGCCTCACCGTCGCGATCGACCTCACTTAGAAGCATGAAAACCTTGTCTCGTTTGGCATGTTGCTCCTCCATTCCGAATTCCATGGAAAGGTAGGCGTAGGCAACCATGCAAACACCTATGGCAAGCGCCAGACCAAAAACATTGATGAAGGAGGAAAGCGGATTTTTCAGCAAATTCCTTGCGGCGGTTCTTAGAAAATTCTTGAGCATTGACCTGTGGGTTTATTTATAGGATGCAATAGCGAGCAAAAGGTTGCTTTAAACGCCAATTTTGAACAGATTAGATGGAATTTGGTTTGTCCATTTATAGTAAATACAGACTTATGAAAAGCGTGATAGTTCTTGCCTTTGCGTTGGTTTCATCTTCGTTGTGTGCGCAGGAGACAGCATGGGCTGTCGAAGCGGAGGCAATTGACCCTAACAGATATTTCGGCATCACTGTGGCCAATGGCATGATCGGGGTGGTTTCTTCTCCCGAGCCATTGAAAGTGAAAGACGTTGTGCTCAACGGCGTTTTTGATCTCTATCAGCGGGGGAGGGTCAGTAATATTTTGAAGGGCTTCAATTTTCTGGACATGGAGTTGATGATTGACGGGGAGCGGGTTCATGCCGGGAATATTCGCAATTTTCGGCAACAACTGGACATGAGGAAAGCTATCCTTACCACCACCTTCGAGGTGTCAGGGAAGGTCAGGGTCAAGCAATCGCTGATGGCTTTACGCCATTTACCTTATACAGCATTGATGGATGTGGAGATCACTGCACTAACGGATGTGGAGGTTGCGCCGCAAAACCTGATCAAAGCACCTAATCATTTGAGAGAGGTCAGCAATCACTATGCAGTGATCGAGCGTCCTCACATCAGGGTTCCTTTGATGTCATCGAAGGCATTAAGTCCAACTGGCAGACATACTTTGGCCACCAGTGTGAGTTATTTGGTGGAGGAAGAGGAATTTTTTGCCGATAAGGTCACACACATCGACTGGGACTACAACAGACATTGGATGACCTTCACCAGAGACCTGAAGCGCGGGGAGGACTTAAAGTTTTCGCTGGTAGGATCAATCATTAGTTCTGTAGCAGTTGAAGATCCTTTTAACGAGGCAGAAAGATTGACATTATATGCTCAATTGGAGGGGCGTGAGCGTCTTCTGGCCAAACATACCGCAGCGTGGGACGAGCTCTGGGAGAGTGATATTATAGTGGAAGGCAATTTAGAAGACCAGAAGGACATACGATCTTTTATTTACCATCTCTATTCTTTTGCGCGGGAGGGAACGGCTTATTCCATGTCACCCATGGGGCTTTCCGGATTGGGATACAATGGTCATGTGTTTTGGGATACAGAAATCTGGATGTATCCGCCCTTGCTTATGTTGCAACCGGAAATAGCCAAATCGCTGCTGGAGTATCGGTGGCAGATGCTACCTCAGGCCAGGCAAAATGCATTTGCTCATGGGTACAAGGGAGCCCAGTTTCCCTGGGAATCTGCCGAAACGGGTCAGGAGGCAACGCCTATCTGGGCCCTGACCGGACCGTTCCAGCATCATATTACTGCGGATGTGGGCTGGGCCTTTTGGAAGTACTATCAGGTGACTAAGGATAAATCCTGGCTGCGGCGCAGGGGTTATCCAATGTTGAAGGAAGTAGCGGATTTCTGGGTAAGTAGAGTGGAGAAAAACGCAGACGGGAAGTACGAAATCAAGAATGTAGTCGGGGCGGATGAATATGCAGAAAATATCGATAATGATGCTTTTACCAATGGAATGGCAATCACGGTTCTTCGGTATGCGACTCAAGCAGCTGAGGAACTGGCTGTAACGCCGGACCCTCGATGGTCTGAAGTAGCTGATAATATCCTTTTAGTTGAAAAAGAAGGAATTACCATGGAGCATTCGACTTATGAAGGAGAGGTTATCAAGCAAGCAGATGTCAATTTGTTGGCTTACCCTTTGAATATCGTGACCGGCGATCAGGTGAAGCGAGACCTGGAATATTACATACCAAAGTACGATCCTTATGGACCCGCCATGGGGTTTTGTACCATTGCCACGATTCAGGCCCAGTTAGGAGAAACAGAACAGGCATATAGAGGCTATAAGGATAGTTATGAAAAGAATGAAGTGCCTCCATTTGGCGTTTTGGCGGAGACAGCCGGGGGTACTAATCCCTATTTTGCCACAGGAGCGGGTGGAGTACTCCAGACGGTGATGTCAGGATTTGGGGGGCTTAAAATTACGGATGAGGGCATTATACAACAGAATCCGACCCTCCCCAAAGCTTGGAAAAGCTTGGTGCTAAAAGGGATTGGTAACGAAAAACAAACTTTTGAGGTGAAGTGAGTTTAAGCAGAGGCCAACTTCCTCTTAAGAGATCTTGCAGCGGCCAAAAGGCTTAGCAAGGCCAGAACCGTGCCCAGCATGAATGGTGCCCCAGGAAAATAAATGTCGTTCCCGGGGTTGGTGAAATACCTGAAAATGCTGGTCATAAGTACAGGACCAATAATAGCGGTCACACTCACCAGACTGGTTATCCCTCCTTGTAGTTCGCCTTGTTCGGTGGGAGAGACTTGTGAGGTCATAATTCCTTGTAAAGAGGGACCTGCTAGACCACCGAATGCGTAGGGGACCATGATGGCGTAGATCATCCATCCTTCTGTTGCGAGACCAATTAGCAGCAGTCCAAATGCATTGAATGAAAGCCCGACTACTACCGCTTTTTCTTGACCTATTTTGCTAACGACCGGCCGTATGACCAACCCTTGAACCACTCCGATCATTAATCCTACAAATGCCAGAGAGTAGCCTATTTCAGCTTCAGACCAACCGAAGTTTTCGTTGGTGAAATATGCCCAAGTGCTGTGTGTCGCGTGTTGGCCAATATAAACAAAGAACAAAGCGACAAGCAGGCCAACGATGGTAGGATAGTTTTTTAATTGCAACAGAGTTCCGACCGGGTTGGCTCTTTTAGGGTCAAATGTTCTGCGATTTTCCGGTGGGAGGGACTCTGGTACCACAAAATAACCATAGAGGAAGTTGAGAAAAGTCAATCCCGCAGCCGCGTAAAAGGGAATCCGTGTACCAATTTCACCTAAAACCCCGCCAATAAGTGGGCCGACGATGAATCCAAGCCCAAAAGCAGCTCCGATCATTCCAAAGTTTTGCGCCCGCTTTTCGGGAGTTGATATATCGGCGATATAGGCATTGGCTGTGGTGATGCTACCGCCGCATATACCTGATATAACCCTTGCAATAAATAGCCAGGTGATGGTCGGTGCGAATGCTACAAACAGATAATCAATGGTCAATCCTAAAAGGGCCAGGAGTAAGACAGGCCTTCTTCCGTACCGGTCACTAAGGCCACCCAATACCGGCGAAAACAAAAACATAAAGAAAGCATAGGCAAACATGAGCCAGCCGCCATAAACTGCCGCCTGACTAGTGGTGCCCCCGATCAACTCTGAGATGAGACTGGGTATGACGGGGATAATGATACCCAGCCCTATGATGTCTATAAGTACCGTGGCAAAAATAAATCCGATAGCGGCTTGGCGATTTTTCATACTTCTGAAGGGAAAAGTCGCTCGAAGCTAAAAGGAAATACGGACTTTGAGGTGAGAGATTTTGTTTTGAGGCCAGCGCAACTAGTAAACATTGAATAATTTATTTTTTAATGTTTGTGAAAGAATTAGGCTTGGATCTAAGGTCTGCATGTCCAGTAAACATTATTTTGGTCATTTATTAATGTTTAATAGAGACGGGCACCTTAAATTTGATATAGATCAAATACTACCATGTCTTCGTACCCAATAAATCCGGATCGCAATAAGCCCTGGAACGACCTCCCACCGCTACCTATTCCGGAGGGCTATTACAAAAACATAGCTATCTATGAGCAGTTGGGGAGGGCCAAAGAAGCCCTTGGTAAGTTGCAAGGTCGAAGCATTGCTATCCCCAATCAAGGTCTACTTATCAATACGATCAGCCTGCAGGAAGCCAAAGCCTCCAGCGCCATTGAAAATATCTTCACGACCGACGATGAGTTGTACAAAGCCTACAGCGAGCATCAGGATGAACAGTTTGGTGCTCCGAAGGAGGTACTGAGATACCGAGAGGCACTTTGGCGCGGTTTACAATACCTGGACCAGGGTCATACATTCAGTACGGATTACTTTATTAGAATCTATCAGGAGGTGAAGCAAGCTTCGGATGGTATTCGTCCCCCCTTCGCGCAGATCGTTATACGTCGTGGCAGTACGGGACCAAACGCCGGACAGGTTGTTTATACTCCACCCAGGGGCAAAGGCATATTAGAAAATAAGCTAGAGAACCTGGCGACATTTGCTAACGACAATGATCGCTTTGCTATCGATCCCTTGATCAAAATGGCCATTCTTCATTGCCAGTTTGAAATGATTCACCCCTTCAGAGATGGTAATGGTCGTGCTGGCCGGATATTCAATATCCATTATCTCACGCAACAGAAACAACTGGACTTCCCGATTTTGTATCTCAGCCGCTACATTATTGACAACAAAAGTGATTACTATGCGGGGTTGGCAGGGGTGTCCCAAAGAGGAGACTGGAAAAGATGGATCAATTATATGCTCAGAGCCATCGAAACGACCGCTAATCTCACCTATCAAAAGATCAATGATATTATTTCAACACAGGAAGCTATTCTCCAGGTGGTAGAAAATGATACAGACATTAGAAGGCCCAATCAGCTGGTGGAGGCCATCTTCAACCACCCATTTACCAAAGTGAAACACCTTACCGCCAAGAACGTTTACGCGGAGAACACGGCAAGGAGCTACCTCAATCAACTAGCAGATATGGGGGTTCTGGAAAAAAGAACCATTCAAGGTCATCATTACTACCTTAACCTTGAGTTGTACAGAATCTTGGCCGAATGAGTCACATCGAGACCTTTTTTGAGAGGCAAACGCTCGGAAAACTACTCCTGATCCACGGATTGATATTCGTTCTCAGGGCAATTTACCTTGTTGGCGGTCCTTTCGATCTTTTTTCTGAGGAAGCTCAATACTGGGTTTGGTCTAAAGAACTGGCTCTGTCCTATTATAGCAAACCACCTTTAATTGCTTACCTCAACTTTCTAAGTACCCACCTCTTCGGTACCACAGTCTTTGCTGTCAAGTTCAATGCATTGAGTTTCGGATTGGCTAGTAGTATCTTGGCCTATATGCTGTCGAAAGAAATATTCGAAGATCGACGGCAGGCAGTGGTGGCCTCTTTCCTCGTTTATGCCTTTCCATTCAATCATACCGTTTTTAATCTGTTTCTTACCGATACACCCCTCTGCTTCTTTTGGGCCTTATCACTATTTTTTTTCTGGAGGGCTTTAAATACCGATACCCTGAAATATTGGGTTTATCTGGGATTGAGCTGTGGCTTGGGACTTTTGTCCAAGTACACGATGGTCTTTTTTGCCCCCTTTGCGCTGGCCCTGATCCTGTATGAAAACCGGAAGCTGCTTCGAAAACCAGGACCCTATGTGAGTCTTCTTATTGCCGCAATTTTTGCTTCTCCGATTTTGATCTGGAGTGTTCAAAACGATTTTATCTCCTTTCGACATGTTTCATCCATCGGAGCTTCGAGCCTCACATTTGGAAAAAGAATGGCCTTTGCTGGTGAATACCTGGGAGGTCAAATCGGATTTATGAGTCCCTTTCTCCTGCCTTTTATAATCTTATCGGTCCGAAAATTCAGTCAGCATCGGCAGGTTCTTTTTTTACTGACAGGGCCTGTATTGGTTTTTGCGTTTTTCCTATGCTATTCGCTGACAAAGCGTGTAGAAGTAAACTGGACTGTTTTTGCCTATTTTCCGTTGCCCGTGCTGCTGGCCAATTGGCTCTCACAGTCGCCAGATAAGAAAATGTTTTCCTGGATGGTGGGTCTTTCTACAGGGCTATCGATTCTTTTTTTCTATTTCACTCCGTTGTTATATGCGGTTGGTCTCGGGAGTGTTTTTCCACCCAAAAACGATCCAGCCGCCAGGCTGATGGGCTGGAAGGAGATGGGTCAAACGATAGAGGAGCACGTTTCTGAATTGAACGGTGAAGATTATTTTCTTTTCAGTGAAAGTTATCACACGGCTTCCGAAGCGGCTTTCTTTAGTGATTATCCAGCTACGCCGGTTGTACTCAATTTAGGTCGTAGAAAAAATCAATTCGATTTGTGGCCAGGCATTGAAAAGTATGAAGACAGCAAAGCAGTTGGTATTTATGTGACCCGATTGCCAGAAATCCCGAAGGAGGTAGTTGCCGGGTTTGGGCGACAGATAAAAACAGACACAATTCCGGTTGTACTCGGAGGGGTTGTGGTAAAACAGTCTATTGTGGCGAGTTTTAGGGAGCTCAAACACATAGATCAAAAAATCAGCAAATCATATTGACTAACTTACATCGGATGAACAGGGCTTTGTGCTTCTTCTTATTATTGGCGGTCTTTTCATGTGCAATCGTACCGCAGTATGCGCTCTATCAGCAGGAATATTTACCTGCGGGGGTAGAGGATATATATCTGGGAATGACTTATAAGTTCATGGAAAAAACCCGGAAAGAAACATCACTGGAACCTGTGGAGAACAGTGATTCTACGCGCCTGGTATTCCGGGAAGTGAGACCAGGTCAACCGTTTGAAAGTCTCACTTATTACTTTGATAATATATCTCGTAATCAGGCACTTTACGAGTTATCTATTGATTTTCCAGCAGGAACCGACGTGTCGCCCAGAGCCATGAAAATGTATGGCGAATCCAATGCGGACGAAGGTGAATGGTCGTTCGAGACGCCCGAAGGTTTTCGCTTGACCATGTGGGTAGAGCCTGCGAAAATCTTTATTTCTGCCAGGGAGCTCCGCAATCAGTGATAAGTTCGACTAGAACTGCAATTTCTTCGTCAGGCGCTGGAACCGTAAAATATGCAATATAGCCGCGATGGTAAGTCCTGCAGAAAGAGAGTACCATACTCCCTCAACCCCTAGGCCCCACGTGAACCCGAGGAGATAACCTCCGGGGATAGAAAGTACCCAGAACGCCAGGAAAGTCACCAGCGTAGGGATCCTGACATCCGTCAACCCTCTAAGGACACCCAATCCCACGGCCTGAAGCCCATCAGATACCTGAAACCCCGCTGCGATGATCAACAAGGTTGCTGCCAGTCGCTGAACCTCTTGATTATCGATATAAAGTGTCGGCAGGAAATGGCGCAACAGAATAAACAAAATGCCACATACGGCCATAAAACAAGCCACTAATAAAAAGCACGAAAATCCTGCCGCCCGTAGGGTGGGTTTGTCCTGCAATCCCATTTGGTTTCCAATCCGGATTTGAGCCGCCGCTGCGATGCCCGTCGCAGCCATGTAGGTCGCGGCTGCCAAATTCAATGCGATCTGATGTGCCGCAAGTGCTTCGGCCCCTAACCAACCGACCATAATGGCAGCAATGGCAAACGCACTTATCTCAAATATGTACTGCAATCCTGAGGGCAGTCCCAACTTTATTAAGCGACGAAGGGTGTGCACATGGAATTGCCACTGAAATCCTCGCCAGGAGCCGCGGATCATAAAAATCATCATTACCGCCATCACCAACCGGGCAATAAGTGTCGCGTAGCCCGCTCCCGCCAAGCCAAGCCTGGGAAAACCAAATTCTCCGAAAATAAGGAGGTAATTCAGTCCGACATTGAGCAGGTTGGCCACTACCGACACCACCATGGGGTGAAAAGTGTTGGATTGACCCTCTGCATACTGCCGGAAGGTCTGAAATATCATGATCGGTAAGAGAGAGCCGGAGAGTATCGTGAGATATAGCCGCGCTTGATTTGCTACGTCGGGATCTTGCCCAAATGCATGAAGGAATGGCGTAACAGCAAATCCCAGAAGCATCAGGAATATTCCCATTACCACGTTTACCGCTAGCGAGTTTTGAAGAAAGCCCAGCAATGCGGGTTTGTCTTCGGGCTTTGTGGCCGCTACCAACGGCGTGATTGCATAGCTCACCCCGATTCCAAATAGCATTAACAGCCCAAAAAAAGTATTGGCGAAAGTGGCAGCTGCCAGGGGTACAACTCCCACTTTTCCTACCATGGCCGTGTCGGCAATAGACACCATGATATGGCCTAGCTGACCAATGATCACCGGTGTGGCAAGCGATATGTTTCTCTTTAAGTGCTCTTTGTACGTCATCCTTCTCGGGGACAGCCGGCAAATGTCGGTAAAGGCGACAAGTAATTAGTTGCCCTAGGACAAAATGATTAGCGTCGCTATTTGCCAACGAACCCCAGAAAGTCAGCGCTAAGTGGAGGGCTCTTTCCTCAATTCTTCCATATCGGCAATCAACTCATCCAATTTAGTCACCAAAGGGCCATACATGATCTTCATATCCAATCGGTAAATGGGACCTGCCAGGGCCGAAAACACGAGGGAGATCGCCACTACTGCTAAGAATACGTCGATTGGCTGCCCGAGAAAAAGTGGTGCGTCAGACATTTTACGAAAACTCTCGGTCATCGTCGGAATGTACAATAGGCCCAAATAGCTGGACATAATGACCGCTGGAAGAAAAAAGCGGTAAATGCTGATGTAGATTTTTTGCTTCTCCTCCAGCCAGTTTCTAAAGGTGGAAAGGTACTCATAGCTGGACGCTCCTTTGTCAATGAATTTTAGTTCTCCCCACTGTCGCTTGCTGTACCACACAAACCACAACCACAATGCACACGTGACAATCGCAGCCCATGGAACTCCCGCGATAAAAAATGCGATCAGAGAGACTACCCCGAAGAAAATCAACATTCTGAGATTCCATTTGAACATTCTGATCCACTTGTCTATGATATGATCTGACTTCCTATGATAAAGGTCATTGATCTTCGGAACCACGAGAGACCCTTTTTCCAGGAACCCGTCTTGCCAAATTTTTTCAATAGATTTTTCCATCTAATAATTTTTTTAGTCTTTGTTTAATTCTGTTGATGCGCACACCGATGTTGTTGGCATTTGTACCCATAATGAGCCCAATATCCTCATGTTTTTTGCCCTCAAGGTGGAGAAGGATGATAGCTCTATCCACTTCAGATAAGTGTCTGATTGCCGCGTAAAGCATGTTCAAGGCCTCATCATCAAACACATTATCTTGTATTTCTACCTCATCAGGTAGTGCATCCGAGGCATAATACTGGTGACTGTTTTTCTTTTTTTTCAGTAACGTCAGACAAACATTTAGGCTTACACGGTAGACCCAGGTCGACCACTCGGAGTTTCCCTGGAAACGCTCGCGTGTTCGCCATATCTGTAAACAGACTTCCTGATAATAGTCTTCAAAATCCTCCTGGTTATTGGTATAGGCACGGCAGATTTTAATGATAATACCCACGAACGGCAGGATAGAGCTCTGATAAAAGTCGTTGCTCATCTGCCTCCAATAAATTTTGTAATTGTTGCCATCGGCTTTATATGTAAAACTTCCCTTTTAGTGGCCCGAAAAAGGAAACCTTACACATGCCGTAAAAAAAATCTACGGATCCGAGGATGCTACGGTGCTGTGCCGTATGGCGATACCTGGCGGGAAGGTACTATGAAAAGAACCCTATCCTGTCAGAGCTTGTATACCCATCCGTGCGGGTCTTCGGCTTTTCCGGTCTTGATGTTATCAAGGTCTTGTAGGAACTGAGGCGAATATTTGCGCTCACTTACCGGAGGAAGGTCATAGTCCGTTCCTTCATAGCCAATGGTCTGTATATGCGCTATGGTAGCTGCTGTACCAGCACCAAATGCCTCTTGCATTGACCCATCCTTCAAGCTGGATATAACCTCGCTGACTTTGATCGGTCGTTCTTCCACTTTCATGCCCTTGTCTTTGGCCAGTTGGACAATGCTGTCACGGGTGATTCCGTGTAGTATAGTGTCACTGAAGGGAGGTGTAACCAGCGTATCATTAATGACGAACATAAGGTTCATAGTGCCTGACTCCTCCACATACTCGTGGGTTTTTGCGTCTGTCCAGATCAATTGATGGTACCCTTGCTGTTGAGCCAGCTTTGCAGGATACAATGCAGCTGCGTAATTGCCTCCGGTCTTTGCAAATCCGGTTCCACCCGCTGCTGCTCTAGTGTATTCTGTTTCGATTTTGACCCTCACAGGCTCCGAGTAATAGGCGCCAACGGGTCCTGTGATGATCATGAAAGAGTAGGTATCTGACGGACGAATGCCAATATAAGGATCCATCGCCAGTTGGAAAGGTCTGATATATAACGCTGTTCCGGGAGCGCTGGGAACCCAGGACTGATCTAATTGCAGTAGTTCTGTCATGGATTGCATGAACAGTTCTTCCGGAACGGGTGGCATACACATGCGCTCGGCACTCTTGATCATTCGTCTTGCGTTGGCCTCAGGCCGGAATATCATCACCTGACCACTTTCAGAGCGATATGCCTTGAGCCCCTCAAAGATGGTCGAAGCATAATGTAAAGTCGTGTTTGCCGGGCTTATTTGAATATTACCATAAGGCTGAATGCGAAGATCTCTCCATTCGCCATCATAAAAGTCGGCGACAAACATGTGATCGCTGTAAACTTTGCCGAATACCGGGTTGTTGATGTCCACTTCTCCCAATTTGGATTGAGAGGCTTTCTGCAGTTTGATGTCTAATGTTTCGATCATAGTGCTTTCACTTTAAGTTAAGGTACCCAGGGTATTTCGGGTGCGTCCAAGTCCTTTGCCAGTTTGCGACTCATCACGAAAAAGTAGTCAGACAATCTGTTTAAGAATTTGACTATTAGGTCGTCCACTGGCTCATTCTCTGCCAAGGCGACCACTCCTCTTTCTGCCCGTCGACATACTGTCCGGCAAACGTGGCACAAAGATACAACTTGATGCCCGCCAGGAAGAATGAAGTTTTTCAATTCGGGTAGCTCCTGCGTGTATTTGTCGATCCAAGCCTCCAGTTGCTTAATGTGATCCTCTGTTACTTTCGGCAATTCGAATCCTGAAAAATCAGATTCCGTAGCCAGGACCGATCCGATTGAAAAAAGGTGTTCCTGTACCCAATAGAATTGATTGCCTATTCTTGGGACGACCTCAGGTTGATCCTTTAGGTACCCGATGAATGAATTTAGCTCGTCTACGTTGCCATAGGCATCTATCCGTTGGTCTGACTTGGGCACTTTTTTACCTCCCAGCAGGGATGTGCGACCACCATCTCCGGTTTTTGTATAGATCTTGCTCATGCCACGGGCACGGCCTTACGGACGTTTTCATTGACCGTGTCGGTCTCAATGAGTCCATCCTTCAATCGAACAATGCGATGAGCATACTCGGCGATATCCTCCTCGTGTGTAACCATGATGATCGTATTGCCCTGTTGGTGCAGCTCCTCGAACAGGTCCATGATCGAATAGGACGTTTTTGAATCGAGGTTCCCCGTTGGCTCATCCGCGAGGATAATACTGGGATCGTTAACCAGGGCTCTTGCGATAGCCACCCGCTGCCTTTGTCCACCCGAAAGTTCGTTTGGCTTGTGTTTTCCACGATCATCCAGACCTACTCCTTTAAGGGCTTGGTAAGCTTTTTCTTCACGATCAGCTTTGCTATAGCCTGCATATACCAGCGGTAGCGCAACATTTTCCAGGGCCGTAGCTCTTGGCAAGAGGTTAAAAGTTTGGAAGACGAAACCAATTTCCTTGTTACGGATTTCCGCTAGTTCGTTTTCGGTAAGGTCACTTACGTCGTTGTTGTTGAGTACATATTTGCCGTCCGAAGGTGAATCCAGGCAGCCAATGATATTCATCAGGGTCGATTTACCCGAGCCCGAGGGGCCCATGAAGGCCACATATTCACCTTTGTCTATTGAAATGGAAATAGATTTCAACGCGTGGATGGTTTCGGTACCCATCACGTATTTTCTTGCTATATCTTCTGTATGAATAATTTGACCCATGCCCTTAAGAGTGCTTTATAAGTGGTGCAATTTAAACTTCCGACAATTAATAACCTTACAACGAAGCTAAGAGTCTCTGAGGTTTCATTTTGAAAGGATGATCAGCCACTAACATAAGCCTGTAAGCACTTATATTTGAGAATTATGGCAACCCGTACAAAACAGCTGAATTATGAAATTAAAATTACTTGCACTTACTTTTATTCTCTCCCTAATTTTTGTTCCCGGTCGCCTCATCGCTCAAACCATTTCGGCCGAAGGCGTTAAGGTTGAGATTACTGACGAGATAGTTTTAGATGGTAAAACCAGAATCACGGGAAATTCACCTGAAGGCGAAGGTCGATTGACCATAGATTCTGACAAACCCAGGATTCTCTTCAGTGAAAACGACAATACCAATGATAACTTTCGGATGAGCGTTCAGGACGGAGCGTTTAGTTTGGATTTGACTGACGATCAGTTTGCCGCTACAGGTTTAGGGCTGAAGATCGACAACACCGGAAGGGCTGAATACAGTGGGGGTTTGGTCGTTAAAGATGGATTCCTTGCGCTTCCCAGGGAAACTGCCTTAACGATAAATGGGGGTGCTATCACCATTACCGGCTCTCGACATAAGGTGGATACACAATCAGCTGCGCCTACCGATATCTTGAAATATATTTATTTCGCCGGGACTCCTGTTGATGGGGCGATTTTGTTTTTGCAGTCGGTAGATGGTCAACGTGATATTACCATTCAATCAGGAGGAGGAAATATCCGCTCAAACGATCATGAGGATACCACATTGAATACTGCCAGGGTCACTTACATGCTTGTATATGATGCAGAAACCGATATCTGGACGATCCTTAACCCCAAATAACTTTGGACACGAATTTCTTCGAAGATGTATACCAGGTGGTATTGTTGGTGCCCAAAGGCAGGGTCACAACTTATGGTGCCATCGGTGCCTACCTAGGCATGAAATCCAGTGCCCGTATGGTTGGTTGGGCGATGAATCGCACTCCTCGTGACCGGGGCATACCAGCACACCGCGTGGTAAATCGAAAAGGGATTTTGACGGGCAAGAGCTTCTTCCAGGATCCCACCATGATGCAACAAAGGCTGGAGGAGGAGGGAGTTCAGGTGAAAGATGATCAAATCACCAATTTTCAGGAGGTTTTCTGGGATCCAGTGAAAGAACTGTCCCTTTAGGATTTTCTACGTAGCAAGAACAGTCCTAAGGCCGTAAGAAAACCATTCACCAGCAGCGTCTCGAAACCCATGACATAGCCATTGAAAAGCACGGCTGAATTGGTCTTGATCAGGAAGGAAAGCAGCGGGGAAACCACACAAACCAGGGGTACCCATTTATCATTGACTTCCCATTTAGTATACATGCCAAAGGCAAATAATCCAAGGATGGGCCCGTAAGTGTATCCGGCCACGCTGAATACTGAATTGATGACACTGTCGTCGTTAATGGCATTAAAAACCAAGACCGTAAAGAATAAAATCGTGGAAAAACCGAGGTGTACACCTATTCTAAGTTTCCGCCTTTTAGCAAAGTTTTCAGGCTTGAATCCCAGAAAATCAACACAGAAAGAAGTGGTCAGGGCGGTCAACGCAGAATCTGCACTGGAGTAAGCTGCGGCTGTGATACCAAGCAAAAATATAACGCCTCCGATCAGAGAGAAATGCTGAATGGCGACCAAGGGAAACAACTGATCCGATCGGTCAGGAATGGGGATGCCATTTTGTTCAGCGAACATATAAAGTAACAGGCCCAAGGTCAGGAACAAAATGTTCACAAAAATGAGTATCACGCTGAACCAAAATACGTTCTTCTGGGCATCTCCCAGAGTTTTGCAAGTTAGGTTTTTTTGCATCATATCCTGGTCCAGACCGGTCATGACGATGGCGATAAATGCACCGGATAGAAACTGCTTGAAGAAATTGCTTGGAGCTTTCCAGTCCCAGTCAAATACCTTACTCCGTGCATCAGCCTGGACGTTGGCGATCAGGTCTGAGAATGAAAAGTCCAGGTTTTGAGCGATCAAAACGATGCTTATAATCAGCGATAGGATCATAAAAAATGTCTGGAGTGTATCCGTCCACACAATGGTCTTGATCCCTCCTTTCAGGGTATAAACCCATATTAACAAAATAGTCGTGGCCACCGACACAGAGAATGGTAAGCCAAAAGCATCAAAGAAGCCGATCTGCAACACGCCGGCTACCAGAAACAAGCGAAAAGAAGCCCCAATAATTCTGCTTATAAGAAAGAAGAGTGCACCGGTTTTATGAGACCAAAAACCAAGTCGTTGCGATAAGAAACCATAAATGGAGATCAGGTTCAGTCGGTAATACAGTGGCATCAAAATCAGCGCAATTACCGCGTATCCGGCCAGGTAACCTAATACAATCTGGAAGTAGTAAAAATTTGAGTTACCCACCTCGCCTGGAACCGATATAAAAGTGACTCCCGAGAGAGAGGCACCTATCATACCAAATGCTACCAAATACCATGGAGATTGCCGGTTGGCTGTGTAAAAAGATTCCGCGGTACTGTTCCCAGAAGTGATCCAGGAAATCACAATGAGAACCAAGAAATAAATGCCAATTATTAATGCTACGAGGCCCGGAGACATACTTTGATTTTCAATTTGCCGTAAAATAATTAGATCAAGTAACTTTGCGCCAAATTCTACCGATTATGCAGTTCGAGCCCGAAATAGAAGAGATCGTTTTAGAACAAGAAGTAGTAGATGAGGAAAAACTGCGGGATCTGATCGTTTACAATGACGATTTCAACACGTTTGAGCATGTGATTGCAACCCTGATCAAGATATGCAAACACGACCCTCAGCAAGCGGAGCAATGTACCTACATTATCCATTTTCGAGGGAAGTGCTCAGTCAAGAAAGGTACCTACGCCGAGCTAAAACCACTGAGAGAAGGTATTGGCGATGCTGGGATCAAGGCCGCCATTGTCTAAATGGAATATCCTTCTCAACTGGTCGAGCGGGCAGTAGAGGAAATTGCGAAGCTGCCCGGTATTGGTAAGAAGACAGCCCTTCGATTGGCGCTTCATTTGCTGCGGGAAGAACCCAAAGCCACGGAAAACCTCTCCGCCGCTCTCTCAGACCTACGACAGAATATTCAATATTGCGATACCTGCCATATCATCGCAGATACCAGGGAATGTACCTGCCGCGGAATGTACACCGATACCTCAATGATTTGCGTGGTAGAAGATACGCCTGATGTCATCGCCATTCGCAATACCGGCCAGTACCGTGGTATGTTTCATGTCTTGGGTGGCAGAATATCCCCGGTCAATGGCTACGGCCCCGATGAAATTAATATTGAGTCGCTCGTGAAGCGCATAATCGATGCGCAATCAGAGATCAAAGAAGTTATCCTCGCACTTAGCAGCACCATCGAAGGTGATACAACGGCCTTTTACATCACCCGAAGACTGAAGGAGTTCGAGGTGAAGGTATCCACCATCGCGAGGGGGATACCGGTGGGAGGCGAATTGGAGTATACCGACGAACTGACCCTGGGAAGGAGCATTGCTTCCAGAACGTTGTTTTCCGATTAATCTATTTGCGACCTCTTGGCTTTACAAGGGTGTTGAAGAGCAGGAGCAGCATACCACAGATCATCACCACATAATACCAATTGGTGGTGCCTGCTTTCCAGGAATATGAAAACCTGACCACTACCATAACGACAACCAGAATGCCAAGGACAATTCCCAGTGATTTCAGTTGTTTTCTGTTCATTTTATTGAAATTGTTCTATTGTGACTTTAATTAATACAAAAATCGCATTTTGGCAGATATCCAAAGACTTCTGGCAGAATTCTTAAAAATGGTAGTCGCATCTTTGTACAGAAGTCAATTTAAAACATCAATGTTTGTTTGGTTCCATCCAATTCAACAAGAGTATAAAATAGGTGATCGTCAGCTATTCCTATCCGATTGTGATCAGTTGGCAGGGAAAGCTTCGCTGAGGATTTTGTATGAATTGAACCAAACTGTTATGCCCCTGGCTGACAAAATTATTCAGCAGTTGCATGGTGGGAAAATAAGTAAAACCCCCTAAATTGCTTAAAGATTTCTGCACACGCAGAATTTGTCTATGCTGGTTGTATGCCCTGGAGCTTTCGCTTCAGGGTTTTTTTATTCCCTCGCTCGGGGGAATTTGGCATCTGAACTGAAACTCAGAATATTCTAAAACCTGTTCTGACGGAATCCGTCAAACTAATTGGGTCATTGTTGTACAATGCAGAATCACTGGTTGTCAACTATCGATTTTGTAACTTTGAGGCTTGTTTTAAAAGCCCACATTGCCCTATGCAACAGACTGCCACCCCACCCTACAAGCCGAAAAATCATATTCGAATTGTTACCGCGGCATCATTGTTTGATGGCCACGATGCGGCTATAAATATCATGCGTCGGATCATCCAATCGACCGGGTGTGAAGTCATTCACCTTGGACACAACAGGTCTGTTCAGGAAATAGTGGATTGTGCCATTCAGGAAGATGCTCAGGCTATTGCGATCACCTCCTATCAAGGGGGGCATGTGGAATATTTTAAATACATGCACGATCTGCTCAAGGAGCGAGGTGCCGGGCAGATAAAGATCTTCGGTGGTGGTGGCGGTACTATTTTGCCGGAGGAGATAGAAGAACTTCACGCCTATGGGGTGACACGAATTTATTCTCCTGATGATGGCCGGGCCATGGGCCTTCAGGGAATGATCAACGACCTGGTAGAAAAGAGTGATTTCGCCGTGGGACAAAACCTCAATGGCCAGGTCAAAAGGATCTCTACAAAAGAACATAACGCCATTGCCCGGCTAATATCCGCAGTAGAAAACTATCCCGAAGATCACAATGCGGAGATGGAGTCGATCCGAGCAAAAGAGACGCACACACCTGTTTTGGGAATTACGGGTACAGGTGGGGCTGGCAAATCCTCCTTGGTGGATGAACTGGTCCGTAGATTTCTTATCGACTTTAGTGAAAAAACCATTGCGGTAATATCAGTGGATCCCTCGAAACGTAAAACAGGCGGCGCGCTATTGGGAGACAGAATCCGAATGAACGCCATATTCAGCGATCGTGTTTATATGCGGTCCCTGGCCACCAGACAATCCAATTTGGCCCTCTCTCGGTATGTTCAGGATGCGATTGATGTGGTAAAAGCTGCGGGATTTGATATGATCATCCTGGAAACTTCCGGTATCGGCCAGTCAGATACGGAAATCACCGATCATTCGGATGCTTCGTTGTATGTGATGACGCCAGAATATGGAGCCGCTACGCAACTGGAGAAAATAGATATGCTCGATTTTGCGGACATCATCGCACTCAACAAGTTCGACAAGCGAGGTGCGTTGGACGCCCTCAGGGATGTGAAAAAGCAGTACCAGCGAAACCACCAACTCTGGCAGGCAAATGAAGATGACTTGCCCGTATATGGGACCATTGCCTCTCAGTTCAATGACCCGGGGATGAATCGACTCTACCTGGCGTTGATGAATTTGTTGGACGAGAAAACCGGCGCCGACCTAAAATCTTCTTTTTCCAGCTCCGAAGAAATGAGTGAGAAGATCTTCATCATTCCACCAAAGCGGACCAGATACCTTTCGGAGATCAGCGAGACAATTCGCGGGTATAACGATAAAACAGAGCAGCAAAGACAGTTAGCCCAGCAACTGTATGCACTTGAAACATCCGCGAAGCTCCTGACTGATAACAAGGAGGCATCGCAAGCCATAGAAAAAGCGAAGGCAGACGTTAGACTTAATATCGATCCACACAATATGAAACTCCTGGAAGATTGGCCCGCCAAAAAGGCCAATTACGAAGGGAAATTCTTCAAATACGAGGTTCGTGGGAAGGAAATAAAAGTTGAAACCACTACCGAGTCACTTTCGCACACACAAATTCCAAAAGTGATTCTACCACGGTATGAAGCCTGGGGAGATTTATTGAAGTGGAATCTGCAGGAGAATGTGCCGGGAGAGTTTCCTTACACCGCTGGTGTGTTCCCATTCAAAAGGCAAGGGGAGGATCCAACGCGAATGTTTGCAGGGGAAGGCGGCCCGGAACGAACCAATCGACGATTCCACTATGTGTCGAAAGGCCTCCCGGCGGCACGACTGTCGACGGCTTTCGATTCTGTGACGCTCTATGGAGAGGATCCTGATTACCGCCCTGATATCTATGGAAAAATTGGAAATTCTGGTGTCAGTATCTGCTCGCTTGACGATGCCAAGAAACTCTACTCCGGGTTTGACCTGTGCGACCCGACAACCTCGGTCTCGATGACCATTAATGGTCCCGCTGCCACGATCTGTGCGTTTTTCATGAATGCAGCGATCGACCAGCAGTGTGAAAAGTACATCCGGGCGCATGGATTAGAAAAAGAAACGGAGGCGAAAATAGAGGCGATCTATAAGCAGAAAGGTGTTTCCCGACCCGTTTATCATGGTGAGTTGCCCGAAGGCAACGACGGGTTAGGCCTCATGCTGCTAGGCGTTACTGGTGATCAGGTCCTGGACAAAGAGGTTTATGAGCAGATGAAGTCAAAGGCTTTGTCCTCTGTAAGAGGTACCGTGCAGGCCGATATCCTGAAGGAGGACCAGGCGCAGAATACCTGTATTTTTTCGACGGAGTTTTCGCTGCGCCTGATGGGCGACGTACAGCAGTACTTCATTGACAATATGGTTAGGAATTTTTATTCTGTATCCATCTCTGGTTACCACATTGCGGAAGCTGGAGCCAATCCGATCTCCCAATTGGCGTTTACCTTGGCCAATGGGTTCACATTTGTCGAGTATTACCTGTCCCGTGGGATGGACATTAATGCCTTTGCACCGAATTTGTCTTTCTTCTTCTCTAATGGTGTAGACCCAGAGTATGCGGTGATCGGTCGTGTCGCTCGCCGAATATGGGCCAAGGCAATGAAATTGAAATATAATGCCAATGAGAGATCACAGAAGCTGAAGTACCATATTCAAACTTCCGGACGATCGCTGCACGCTCAGGAAATTGACTTTAACGACATTCGGACCACATTGCAGGCACTCTATGCGATCTACGACAATTGCAATTCGCTGCATACCAATGCCTACGATGAGGCGATAACCACACCAACCGAGGAATCTGTCCGAAGGGCCATGGCGATCCAGTTGATTATCAACAAGGAATTGGGGCTTGCTAAGAATGAAAATCCTATGCAGGGGTCGTTCATAACAGAGGAATTGACCGATTTGGTAGAGGAGGCCGTAATGGTCGAGTTTGATAGGATCACCGAGCGTGGTGGTGTTTTAGGGGCAATGGAAAGCATGTATCAGCGTGGCAAGATTCAGGAAGAATCGCTGTACTATGAGACTAAGAAGCATACCGGCGAATTACCCATCATCGGTGTGAACACCTTCCTTTCATCAAAGGGGTCGCCAACCATTACACCCGCCGAGGTGATCCGGGCTGAAAAATCCGAGAAAGAACGTCAAATTTCGAACCTGCAAAACCTCCATCAGGCAAATGAGCAAGCCTCCAAGGATCGACTGAAAGCCCTCCAGGATACGGCCTTGAGAAACGAAAATACTTTTGATGCATTGATGGAAGTGACTAAATCCTGTTCGCTGGGTCAGATCACACGAGCGATGTTTGAAGTAGGAGGGCAGTATCGAAGAAATATGTAAGCGTTAAGTCGGTGATTCCGACATTCAACCTTGAATAGACCTGATCACTGAGGTCATG
Source organism: Cyclobacteriaceae bacterium (assembly GCA_965242775.1). GTDB lineage: Bacteria > Bacteroidota > Bacteroidia > Cytophagales > Cyclobacteriaceae > JAWPMT01. The sequence goes on along the minus strand of CBDETI010000022.1, from coordinate 436,299 downwards.
GTACTCTACTTTTTTAAGTGGGAACCACTCCGATGGTTTTCGCGTTTGTCATGATGCAGTTTTTGACAGAATGCCCGACTCTACGCTATTTATTCCAGATATTTCCGGCTTCACGAAATTTGTGAAAAATACGGAAATAAAGCATGGCCAGCACATCATTGAAGAGCTAATCGCTCTGATTCTCAAGGAGGGAAGTAAATCATTTGAAGTCGCAGAAATCGAAGGCGATGCGGTGTTCTTCTTCAAGCATAATAAGAAACTATCCATTGACGCTATCGCTGCGGAGGCTGAGCGCATCTACACGGCTTTTCATACGCATCTGCAGGCCTATGATCACCGGCGCATCTGTAATTGCGGAGCCTGCTCCACTGCCAGTGACTTGCAATTGAAGTTTGTCACGCATTCCGGTGAAATAGCGCTGGCGGATTTTGGTAAAGATAAGAATAAACCCTACGGAGAACCGGTAATTGCCGTCCACAGGCTGCTCAAAACGAAAATTGGTCACAAAGAATACCTACTTTTTTCCGATGGTTTTCGTGGAGAGGAGCAGACCCAGGTCGATGGTTCCGGGAGTTACCAGGACCAAGAATTGGGTACCATCCCTTTTGGCTATCGACTGATAGACGATTGGAGGGAGGGGATTACACCCCTGGAGGCTCACCTTCCTGAGGTGAAACCTGATATACAAGTTTTAGCCAAGCGAAAAATCCCTTTCAATATCGATATCCTTCACACTTTTATTACCGACTTTCGATACCGGCACCTGTGGAATCATGAGGCGGACGATATCATCTTTGACGAATCAAAAATCAATCAAATTGGCGCGGAGCACTACTGTATCGTAAATGGTAAAAACCTCTTTTTTGATACTATTAAACCAAAAGTGGAGGAGGTGCAGCGATCCTATGGCGAAGTGCTAAAAAACCCATCACCTCTGAGTTATTTTGAAACTAATTTTGTCATGACCCCAATCGATGACAATGCCACCCTGTTAGACTTCAGGATGTCAGCTAAATTCAAGTGGGTCTGGCAAAAGCTACTGAGCCGATTTATCACCAAGAAGTTTGAAAAGAAAGCCAAAGAGGCGCTGGAAGAGATCGCTACTGCGCTGGCTGAAAACATAAAACAAGTCGATTAAGACCTTATGACCTTAAAGCCAACCTTCGATTTTCTGAGCCAACTAGCGAAGAATAATAACCGCGAGTGGTTCAATGGGCACAAGGAAGATTATTCCCTCGCCCATGAGCAGATTAAGTCCTTTGTAGCAGATTTGGCGGATTTAATGCTAGTGCATGACGAGATTGATCCTGCCGCCTCGAAGGTTTTTCGAATTTACAAGGACATTCGATTTTCGAAGGACAAAACGCCCTACAAAACAGGTTGGAGCGCTAGTTTGAAGCGTAAAGGTGCTCAGTTGAGAGGAGGATACTACGTCCAACTGGAGCCGGGCAAAACCTTTCTTGCAGGTGGGTTTTTTGGACCAAACCCAAAAGATCTCTTGCACATTCGGAAGCAGTTGGAGCAAGATGCTACACCCATGAGGAATGTGCTGACCGACCCTTCGTTCCAGTCTTATTTTGGGTCAATGTTAGGTGAGCAGGTCAAAAGTTCACCCAAAGGGTTTAGTAAGGAAGCTGAGAACATTGATTTGATCCGCTACAAGCAGTTTTACTTCCGACATGATTTTTCAGACAGGGACGCGCTGAGTAGCGATTTCGCAAGAAAAGTCAGCGATGGCTTTTCGAAGATAAGACCATTTTTCGATGTGATGTCGGAGATGCTCACCACTGATCTTAATGGGATTTCGATGCTTTAAGTCTTAGGCATTTCAGACCTGATCTTCTTAGCTGTCTCAGCTAAGTCTTCCTGAGTTGGCGACAGTTTCATTCGTCCAAAATCCATATCATCGATGCTATTAATGGGGATAAGGTGCACATGCGCATGGGGAACCTCAAGACCGACCACTGAAACACCTACACGCTCGCAGGGAACTACTCCTTCGATCGCTTTGGCAACGGTTTTGGCGAAAGGCATAATATCTCTTAACGTCTGATCGTCCAGGTCAAAAAAGTAGTCCACCTCTGTTTTCGGAATGACCAACGTGTGTCCTTCGGCGAGCGGGTTAATGTCCAGAAATGCAAGGAATTGGTCATCTTCCGCAACAATATGAGCCGGAATTTCTCTTTGAATGATCTTGGAAAAAATGGAAGCCATGCTTGAATCCGTTAGAGAGAGATATCGAGAATCTTAAATTGGATTTCACCAGCTGGTACCTTGATTTTTGCTTTGTCACCAACTTTCTTCCCAAGCAGACCACTGCCAATGGGGGATTTAACGGAAATTTTGTTTGCTTTTAAGTCAGCTTCCTCCTCCGATACCAATTGGTAGGTGACTTCCATTCCGGTTTTCTCGTTTTTGATTTTCACGGAAGAGAGGATTGACACCTTGGAGGTATCGATCGACGACTCATCAATTTCCCGCGCGTTAGCGACAGTATTTTCAAGTTTTGATATTTTCAATTCCAATAGGCCTTGGGCATCCTTTGCTGCGTCGTACTCAGCGTTTTCACTAAGGTCGCCCTTGTCACGGGCCTCGGCTATTTGTTTAGCCATGTCGGCCCTCCCCTTTGTCTTTAGTTCCTGCAGCTCATCCTTCAGCTTCTGCAACCCTTCTTTAGTATAATAATTGTGTGCCATTTCTAATTTCCATCTGTCCCTAAAACAAAAAAGAACGGCTCCGCGAGGAACCGTTGCTCGATTTTTAGAAAAAAGTGTTGCAAATATAACGCATTGTGAGACAAGGAGTCAAATCTCCTCATTCCAGAAATTTCCTACTTTTCGGTGGTATCAATCAGGCCAAATTTGGACAGGTGCCAAATCCGTTCATGACCGTAGTAAAAGAGCATCTTCAATACCGTCTCTACCAGGGCGATCCAGGTCGCCTTTTCAATTGCCTCAGGGTCGGTTTGAAAAAAAGCAAAGGCCAGAATAAAGGTTGTAAGTGAGGCGATAACCCTCCACGTTACGGTCTTGAATAGATGCCGCACCGAGCTACGGACGTTAATATTTACCTTAAACCATATACGTTCATGGTAATAATACAGCAACATTTTCAGGGATGCTTCCGTCATGGCTACCCACGTGGCCTTCTCTGTGGCATTTGGGTCATCCCTAAAAAAAAGGAGCGTTAGCAAGAACGTTGTTCCCGTAGCTATAAACCTCCAGGTGATCGTCTTGGCGATATGTCTTTTTCTCGTATGCATTTTTTCTAATCGCGCAAATGTAGGTCACGGACATGACGTAAGGACTTTATTGGATCAAGTTCTTGCCGAAGAAGGCTAGAAAATCGAAAGATTTTGTCGCAATTTCACCGTGGAATGCCGCGTAGGAAACAAAAACTAGTGCTACTTGTCTTATCGCAGTTCGCCGCAACATCGCTTTGGTTTGCGGGAAATGCCATCTATGCCGACCTTCAGGCAGCCAGGGGGTTTTCATTTGATCTTACACCTGGTCTTACAATCGCCGTGCAGGCCGGCTTTATCGTTGGTACCCTTACTTACGCGCTTTTTACGATCCCGGATCGGTTTTCACCTGCGGGTGTTTTTTTTGTCTCGGCCCTGTTAGGAGCTTTTTTCAACTTATTATTGGTATTTGACCTATCCTATTGGTCACTGTACGTAAGTCGGTTTGCCGTAGGTTTTTTTCTGGCTGGGGTGTACCCCGTGGGGATGAAGATTGCGGCGGACTGGGCCAAAGAATCGCTTGGAGTAGCACTGGGATTTCTCGTTGGAGCACTGGTCTTGGGTACTTCGTTTCCACATTTTCTGAAGTCACAGTCCCTCGGATGGAGCTGGGATTTTGTGACATATATTACGTCGGGCCTGGCGATCATTTCGGGATTCATTGTGCTTTTTGCAGTAGGAGATGGACCGGCGAGAACCAAAGGCAAAGGATTGTCTTTTGGGGCGATTCTCGGAGTTTTTTCGGTCAAGAAGCTAAGGAGCTCCGCGTTGGGTTATTTTGGGCATATGTGGGAGTTGTACGCTTTCTGGGCTTTTTTACCCGCCATGCTCGGCTGGTATGGCGTGGAACATAATCTGGAAATAAATCAAGCCCTTTGGTCTTTCCTGATCATTGGTATAGGAGCAGTTGGATGCGTGATTGGTGGGATGCTTACCCTACGCTGGGGAAGTGGACGCGTTGCATTTATCAGTTTGACGATTTCTGCCAGTTGTGGATTTCTGTCAGTTTTGGCATTTTCATGGTCATGGTGGTGGTTTATTGCCTTTTTGCTGATTTGGGGCTTTTTTGTGATTCCGGATTCTCCTCAGTTTTCTTCCATGGTAGCCCAGTATGCCGAAAAAGAAATGCTTGGCAGTACGTTGACCTTGGTCAATTGTGTGGGTTTTGCCTTGACAATTGTCAGTATCGAATTTATGGCTCAAATGGAACCACTGGGAGCCTACCGATTTGGGTTGCTTGCTGCGGGTCCACTTCTGGGTTTGATACCGTCCTTTCATCTTAGGAATTCCGGGAAGAAATAATTTCAACCTTTTGAAGGGTTGCTGGGTCTCTAGAGAAACAGCAAATGAGGAAATGAAAAAAACCGACAAAATTCACACCTCCGAGAACTACTCTAAGGGATGGAAAGCTGCGAGTAAGATCAGGGATGCCTTTGAGAAAGACAGCAAAGTCCGCAATTCCTACCTTTACTTATATAAGGATATTCTCGCTCCTCTCAACCAATAAAACCCGCCGCTCACGAGCCAGGCTTTACCGGTAGTATCACCAGAAACTCCGTCCCGGAGCCCTCTTCGGAAAAGAAAGTGATGCGCCCATGGTGTTTTTCTTCGATGATCTCTTTGCAAATAGATAAGCCCAAGCCCGTGCCTCTTCCTTCAGATTTTGTGGTGAAAAATGGCTCGAATACTTTGTTCTTTATACTGTCAGGAATCCCAGATCCGTTATCCTTAATTTTTATATTAACCCAATCCGATCTCATCTCGGTACAGATTTCGATTTTCCCATCTGTACGCTCTTCCGGAAAGGCATGAATAGCGTTTTGAATTAAGTTTATCAAAACTTGCGTCAGCCCGGAAGGAAAACAATCAATTTCCTGAGCGCCAGAATCGAAGGTGGTTACGACCTGAAATCGGTGCTTGAGTTTGTTTTTGAGTAACGTTAAAGTTGATTTAATGAGCTCTGTGAGGTTGGCTTTACTTGGGTTAGCTGAGTCCTTTCGTGTGTAGGTCTTCAATCCATCGACAATCTCCGTCGTTTGTGTGACTCCCAGTTGCATATCTGATAGCATGTCACGCATATCGTCCAGGGCCTCAACGAATTCCCGGTCCTGCTTTAGCTTCTTGAACCTTGCAAGATCCTCCGGGCTCAGGGCGTGATTTAGGAATTTTTCGAGCGCCTCTTGTCCTTCCAGGAAGTCATAAAAAGCACTCTTGAATGCGTGCAAGCCATTGGCCAGGAAGTTGATAGGGTTGTTCATTTCATGCGCAATACCAGCGGTCAACAGGCCTAAGCTCGCCAGTTTTTCCTGCTCTGCTTGTTTTTCCTGGGTGCTCTGCGGCTCTTTCAATGGTGCCTTGGCCGTTTCCGTGTTTTCAAGGTTCATTTGCGCCAACCAAATGTCCCTAGTGAATTCCTCTTGATTCCGTAGAGGTTTTGCTCCCGAGATTTTACCAGATTTTTCTTCTTGAATGACCCAAAAGTGGGTGTGGTTGCCAAATTCATCGAACAACGGAGTTACATTCAAGAGATATCGGACACGGCTGCCAGCTTTGGTCTTTGTCGCCACCGACTTGTGGAAGGGTTGAAGCAGTTGTAATTGCAAATCAATATCTTCCTTTTCTACTTCCGATAATTCCTCGTGAACTATCGGAAAAGGACGCTTCCCATGGACCAGTTCCATGGCGTAGCCTGTCAAATCCTCGAACCGATGATTGGCCCAAAGGACCAATCCTTGCGGATCAGTGAGCATGACGGCATTTTCCGTTTTGTCGGCAATGAGAGATAGCTTCTCAACATTGGCAAAGTTGGGGGGGAGTGAAGTTAGCATGGTTCTTTCTTTTATTATTAGCTGGAGAAAATTGAATACTTCAAAAAATAGTGGTTCGATATGTTAGCTCATCTTATGTCATAGTCTTAGTCCTATTAGTAGGATATCGTCGGTTTGTTCATTGTTTTTTTGTTGCCAATCGGATAAGGCATGTTTTAGTTGCTGCTTTTGTTCGGAGGCTGGCTTGCCAAAACAGCCGGATAACTGCTGCATAAGCCTTTTGGAGGTAAGCCTTTTTGTGTCCTTTCCTCCGATTTGGTCCTTGAGGCCATCTGTTCCCAAGTAGAGCATGCTGTCCCGGTGGTAATGTAGCTGGTCATCCAATAGCTCGTATTCTTGCAACAGACCATTCTTTTTTCGCAGACCCTTCAATGTCAACTCCTGTTGATCATGGCATAGATAGATCTCTTGCCTGGAGGAGGCATACCGTAAGGTTTGTTTGATAGGATCAACAAAAACCAGCGTCGCCTCCATACCGTCCTTCACCGTACTTTTTCCGTTCCTCATCATATGGGCGAGTTTTTCATTTGCCTTGTTGAGAACCATCGCCGGGCTTAGTGTCTTGTATCTTGCCAGTAGCTCGGTCAGTACCGATATGCACATGGCTGTCATGATGGCACCCGATACGCCGTGGCCCGTACAATCTCCTACCAGTATGACAGTTTGATTCTGGTATTCATCAAATAAATAGAAATCGCCACCTACCTCATCTTTCGGCAGGTCCAGGATGAAGGACTCTCTGAACAGTGTCTTAAAATGGTCCGATCGCCGAAAAAGAGCGTCCTGCAAGGTGCGGGCGTATGAAATATTTTCCTGAATTCGCTGTGCCTGCTCCCGGACGACTGTCTCGCGGGCTTTCATTTCCGTTACGACAGACTGTATAGCCATATAATGTTTGGGCTGGCCGAGTTCATCCACAAAAGGATAGATGTCCAGGTTGATCCAATATTTACTGCCGTCCTTGGTGTAGTTTAGAATGGTCTCATTGACCCTTTCGAATTTTTTTAGCTTTTCGCCGATGCGCCTGGCTGTCCTTGTATTGGTCTCCGGACCCTGCAGTAGTGATGGATGCTTACCCTTTACCTCGTCTAAAGAATAGCCGGTGATCTCCGTGAAACCGCGGTTGGTATACACTATTTTCTGCGCCAGATCGGTAACGATCACAGCGTTATTTGTGTTTTTTACAATTTCACGAAAAAAGAAGTCTTCTTCTTCGAATATGTAGTCTTCATCTACTTCCACAGCCGTTAGTTGAAAAGATCTTGTTAAGATCACTTTTTATAACGTAAAGTGCAAGTAAGCTGTTCTGTCAGATTACGTAATCGGTAGAAAAAAGTGGGAAGACTTACTCATCAAGTTTTGCGAGAAACTGTTCAAAGTGAGCAACGAAACGTTCTTGATTGTTTGTTTGGATAAAAGCGTTATGTATTGTGCGGACCTTTTGTACCGCTTCCTCTGGGGGTACCCCTCTACTGACGAGATAGCATGCGCCAATCATACCGGTTCGTCCGACCCCACCTTTGCAATGTATAAGCACTCTATTGCCCGCGTCAATTTGTTCCTTGAGTACATTGATAGCCAGGTGAGCATCCCTGGCCATCGGAGAGTCCATGTCTCGAATAGGAAGGTGGTAAAAACCGAATCCTTCTTTACCCACCAATTCTTTGATGAGCGGTTCCTCTGTCAGGCTCATCACAAAATTTATATTTCGCTTTTTTAAGTAGGCAATGTCTTCTTCCCATTCACCGTAAAGACCAGGTTGTGGCGACCCAGCCAATACATCGTGTACAATCCATTTGAATCCTAACATGTCAGCAGCCCATTTTTGATAGATAGTCGATATAGGGGTCGGTGTTATTGAAGAAACTTTCTTTAGTGAAAACGCCTTTACACTCACCGTACTTTAAGACAAGCACTTCGTCGGCATAGCCCTGGAGAAATTCCAGGTTATGAGTCACAAAAATGAGTGTGCCGCCTCGGGATTTAATTTGCTGGTGGAAATCTGCAAATCGTTCAATGGTAAACCCGTTTTCGGGTTCGTCGATCAGATAAAGATCATAGTCTTCGGTGGGAATCTCCGCCGGTTCCTTTTGATCGTTATTTCGGTCTAAATAGTAGGTCAATCCCTTTTTCGCAAAAAACGAATCTACCATGTATTGCAGATCCGCGAGGCGGTTACCAAATATGAATTTCAATAAAAGGGATTTTCCACTTCCGCCAGGTCCAAAAAAAGCAAGGGAGCTACCTTTCACAATCTCGACTGAAGCCGATGAAAGAATTCGCCCCTCACGATTTGTGACCTGAAGGTTTTGTACTCGCACTAAACTCTCGGTATTTGATGTTCCTTTTAACATGCGTCAATCATAAAGCGCAAGTACAATTTAGCCTCCAATTAGATTTCCAGGTCTTTCACAATCTCTCTCGCCTTGACCATAACCAACCCAACGTTGGCATCTGCGGCACAAACAACGACATACACCGTAGCTTGCCTGCTAGGGAGTCGAGTGAAATAGTGTAATAAGTTGGTTGAGTAAACAACGATTTCTTTGAAGTAGTGCTCATTGCTTTTTGAACCTCTGGATTTCTTGAAGATATTTTCAATGGTGACCACATTTTCGCCTTCAAACATGTCCTTAGTTGCAGCTGCCAGAAAATCAAAAACCTCTTGTGGGTGGCTGGCGGTGGTTTTCATGTCAAGCATCATACCGCTTTCCATGTCTACAACGCCGGATGCGACTGCTTTGGGAACTGCTTTGAGAGAATGTGAAATTGCTTCGTCTAGTTTCATAATAGAATTTAGTTTGGTTAAGCTTAAAGTAATTGTTAACTCAGACGAATTCCGATAGTCAGAATATCATCTGTTTGTTCTTCATCGCCGATCCATTGATCGAGCGTCTGTGAAATAATTTTGGCCTGTTCGGTACCAGGTAATCTGTGGACCGAGCTAAATAAATTGAGTGCTCTGGCTGAGGTGAACCTTTTATCTTCCTCGCCGCCGAACTGATCCTGAAGTCCGTCGCTGCTTAGGTACAGCATCGTACCGCTTTCATATTCGAAATTGCCTTCAATTGTTACAGGGCCATTGGTAGAAATGTTTGTGCGTTTTGAGCGTTTTATAACTTTTTCAATTTGGTCACTAACTAAATATAAGGATTGATTAGTAGACGCATAACGTATTGATCTTTTTTTCTCGTCGATAAATACCAGTGAGCATTCGAAGGAGTCACGTAAATTATGCTCGGAGTTAGAGAGCATGGTGGAGAGCTTCTCGAGAGATTTGGTCAGGATCATAGCTGGGTCAAGTGTTTTGTACGTCTCAAGGTTTTCCTTCAGAACGGACAGTGACATAGCGGTCATAATTGCCCCTGAAACACCATGACCAGTACAGTCTCCTAACAAGACGATTTTTTGACCGAGGATGTTATCAATATGGTAAAAATCTCCACCAACGGTATCTTTTGAATGATCAAGTATGAAACAATCAGGAAATTGATCTTGTAGTTTATTTTCGCCGCGAAAAAGAGCGCTTTGGAGCAATTCCGCGTAGGAGATGTTTTCCTGAATTCGCTGATTTTGTTCTCTCGCTATGCGTTCTTTTTCCTTCAATTCAGTGACGTCAGATTCGATCGCCATAAAGTACTTTAGAGCGCCGTTTTGGTCTTCTAACGGGAATATATCCAGTTGCAGCCAATAGGGTCTTCCCGATTTAGTGTAGTTCAGGATGGTCTCGTTGACCCGTTGGTGTTGCTTGAGGTTCTTTCTGATGCGCTTGATTGTCGCCGCATCCGTTTTTTCTCCTTGCAAGAGCTTTCCTGGTTTTTTTCCAATCACCTCATACTGGTTGTAACCAGTGATGCGTTCAAAGCCTTCGTTGACATAGATGATTTGGCCGTCAAGATCGGTTACGATCACGGCATTGCTGGTGTGCCTGGCAATCTCGGCAAGTATTTCCGAACCTAGTTCGAGCGTATCGAGCAGGTTTTTTTCCTCTACTACAGTTGTCATTTTACAAGTATTTCGACTGTAGTATCTAGTTTCCCTTCAGTGGTATTGAAATTCGAAAGCAGGTACCCTTAGATTCTTGCGTTTCGAAAGTCAGTTTTCCTTTGTGCTTTTTTTCAATAATTTCCTTACTGATGGACATGCCAAGCCCGGTACCTTCGCCTACGTCTTTAGTAGTGAATGATGCCTCAAAGATCTTGTCATGATAGGCCGCAGGAATACCTGAACCATTGTCTTTTATTGAAATGTATTGAAAATCTTGGTCTTCTTCGGTCACAATTTCAATAAGACCCTTTTTTCCTTTCGGAATGGCCTGAATGGCGTTGTTAATGATATTGGTAAAGACCTGATTCAAGGGGCCGGGGAAGCAAGCAACCTCTTTGAGGTCTCCGTACTTCTTATCCACGACCAATCCGTTTACTATTTTGTTTTTAAGCAGGATCAGGCTGGCGTCAATCAATCCGTTGATGGAGGTTTTGATCTTCTTTTTTTCGTCGCCTCTGGCAGATACTCTAAGGCTGTCAATGATCTCGATTGTTCGTTTACTTCCGGTTTCCACATCTGAAATCATTTGTTGCATGTCTTCCAGGATGTAATCAAGCTCGTACTCCTCTTTTATACTATCGATCTGCTTCTTTGTCTTGGCAGGCAGGTTATTCAGTATCTCCGACTCAAGCTCATCCAGATAGGCTTTGAAATCCAACATCAACGCCTTTAAGGAGACTACTCCGCTACTGATGAAATTCATCGGGTTATTAATTTCATGGGCTATACCTGCGGTGAGTAGCCCGATACTGGCCATTTTCTCCTTGCTAATTAATTGATCTTGTGTATTCTGAAGATCGGAGCGATATTTTTCGAGGGATTCTGCGATATTTTTCTCTTGCTTGAAGGTGCTTTTGAACTTTAATTCTGCCAGCATGAGGTCTCGAGAAAGTTCTTCCTGCTGGGCCAGGGCTCCTTTTAGTTTCTCCTCGGCTTCCTGGGATTTTTTGAGCGCCTTTTCAACCTCCTCTTTACTACGCTTTTCTTCCGTAATATCTGATTCTATGGCGATGTAGTTGGTGATCTCATCGAAATCGTTCCGAATCGGCGTGATAGACAAACGCAACCAATAGGCTTTGCCACTTTTGGTGTAGTTCAAAATCTCCTGAACAAAAGATTTGCCAGTCTTCAACTGATCCCTGATGGCCTGCACATGCGCCGGATCGGTATCGGGGCCTTGCAGCAGTCGGCCAGGTGTTTTGCCAATGGCTTCTTCCAGCGTAAACTCGGTAATCCGCGTGAATCCTTCGTTTACCCATTCGATAACCCCACGGCGATCTGTGATAACAACAGCATTGTCGGTCTTGCTGGCCACCAACGACAGTAAATGGTGATCCAACCCCTCCTGTAACGTCATAACTTCAGTCATCTCTCTTTAGCGTTGACGGTAATTAGGACTCACAAGCAGGTTCCCTACGATGCTTACTTTTGAATTAGAAGGATTGTGGCTTCCATGGTTTGGAGGCGACGACAAGTTTTGGCGATTAAATCTATGCATACTCTTAGGTTTTGATTCGTAGCATAGCTGAATTCTTACGCTAAAATAGATTTACCTTATCGTTTGTTTCGAAAATTATCGACGAAGCAGAATTTCTTTCGATGAATGAATGATATAATCCGTTCGACGGGAATAGCACACCAGGGCGTATGTTGGTTGCTATATTAATTGCTCTGAAGTTATCAATTGATATAAATAAAAAAACCAGGCAATGCCTGGCTCAGTATCTTAATTCGGAACTCTGAATATATCAGAATACTCTGAATCGTCTTTCTCTCATGTGGAAGTATCTCCAAAGGCCTTCGCCCATTTCGAAGATAAGGTCTCTAATTACTGATTGAAGCTGTAGTTTTTTCATTCCCTTAACACTTTCGGTCATTACTAAATACGCAAATCGAAATGAGAATGTGTCGATAGTTTGGTTGAACAGGAAAAAAAAAGAACGAACGGGAATTTCTCTGTTGGAACTCCCCATGGCTTCAGCGATTTGTACAATCACTTGTGGATAAGGTTATTCCTGTAAGGCTTTATTTATATTGTCATGTTCAAATGGAGCCGAAGGTAGAAAAGAAACTTTTTTTGGTCTTGCTGCTACAGATTCTAGTGTTCTCAAGTCTGAAGGCTCAGGATTCCTTAGAAAAATCAAGGGACAAAAATGGCACTTGGATCACTTTGCCTGCCATCAATTTCTCGCCGGAAACAGGCTTCGGGTTTGGGGGAGCGTCTCTCAGATTATTTAAGTTGAACCCTTCGGACACCCTGGCACGGTCTTCCCAGGTGAGGGTGTTGGCCCTGTATACGACCGAAAAGCAATTCATTTTCAACACGCGCTACCAATTCCTCACGCTGGGGGAGAAGCTTTTTCTCACTGGGCGACTTGAATTTCTGAAATTTCCGGAATTCTACTACGGCATTGGTTCGGAGACTCCCGAGACCAACGAAGAGTTGGTGCAGTATAATTCTATAGGTATCGAAAACCGCTGCCTCAAACAACTAATACCAGGTTTTTTCTCCGGGCTGGAGTTGCGATACTACTCCCGTTTCAACTATCGACTGGCAGAAGCAGGTCTACTGGAGACCACCAGGGTGCCAGGGTACAGGGGCTCTCGAATTGCAGGTTTGGGCCCTTTGTTTGTGGTGGATACGCGTGACAACATTCCTAATCCCTACGAGGGCCTGTACTTATTGGTGTCGGCTTTTTTTCACGGCAAAGTATTGGGCGCAGATTTTGTTTACACCAATTACCGCATTGACTTCCGCAAGTACTGGAAGTTGTTTGCTGACATGGACCATATCCTCGCTTTCCAGGCTTTCGGTAACTTTGTCGAGGGGGAGGCGCCTTTCCACTATGTTTCTCTACTGGGTGGTAGTTCCCTGATGCGCGGGTATTACCGTGGAAGGTTCCGGGACAATCATCAACTGGCAAGTCAAATAGAATATCGGATGCCGCTGTGGTGGCGATTTGGCGTGGTGGCTTTTGCGGGTTTGGGCAATGTGTACGATCAGCTTTCAGCTTTTAAATTGGGTGACTTGAAACACTCCGTGGGCGCGGGCTTGCGCGTAAAAATCGATGAAGCAGAACGACTCAATATGCGTATTGATTTTGGGTTCGGGGAAAGGACATCCGGGTTTTACCTGAATGTGACAGAGGCATTTTGATTGCCGCCTGCCTGTTATTCTACAATGCGCAGTTTGGCAAAAGACAGCAACAAAGTTTTTTCCCCTGCTTTTTCGAAAGACACTTTGGCTTTCCGGTTTGATCCCTGCTCATCGATCAGCGAAACTACTCCAAACCCAAACTTGGGATGTTCCACTTGCATACCCACGGCCAGTTTGCTCGTGTCACTCGGTACGAAATTGGGGTCGGGTTTATGATTGACCGCATTGGCAAATCTTTTTTCGGTGGACTGCTTCTTCATGTTGGTGACAAAATTTTTCGTCACATAATTCATCGAAGGAGATATGGGCTCAGTGGCCGAGTACTTGCGATTTACCTTCATCAACCTTTGGTCCACTTCCTCCAGAAAACGGCTTGGCTCGCAGTTTTTAAGCCTCCCAAACCGGTAGCGATTGAGTGCGTAACTCAGGTGTAATTTTTTCTTGGCTCTTGTAAGCGCTACATAAAACAAACGCCTTTCCTCCTCCAGGTCCGAACGACTCTGAAGCATCATCTGCGATGGGAACAACTCCTCCTCCAGGCCGACGATAAAGACGTAATTGAATTCGAGCCCTTTGGCCATGTGGATGGTCATCAGCGTGATCGCGTCTTCGGACTTATTGTTTCGATCCTCATCGGTCAGGAGGGCCACATCCTGAAGGAATGCACTGATCGACTTATCTTCTCGCTCGGTATCATCGGTAAATTCTTTGATCGCGTTGAGCAATTCCTGAACATTTTCGTACCTGCTTAACCCCTCGATGGACTTGTCCTCATAAAGCTCACGAAGAATGCCAGAGTTTTTTGCCACAAGCGATGCGGTATCATAGGCATCTTTCTTTTCCGCGGTGAGTCGAAAACTGCGGATCATGGTAGTGAAGTCCTCCACTTGCTGACCCCCACGACCTCCGATGAAGGATTTGGCTTTTTCCATTACATCCCAAAGTGGCATGTCATGATCGGTCGCCGCGACAATCAATTTTTCTATCGTGCCAGGTCCTATGCCCCTCTTTGGTGTATTGATGATCCGTCTCATGGCCTGCTCATCATTGGAGTTGACCATGAATCGTAGATAGGCCAGTATGTCTTTTATTTCCCTGCGCTGATAAAAAGACAATCCTCCCACGATGCGGTATTTGAGGTTGTTCCTTCTGAGCGCTTCCTCGATTGATCTCGACTGGCTATTGGTCCGATACAGAATAGCAAAGTCCGAGTTAGGAATTTGATTCTGCATTTTGGTTTCAAAGATGCTACTTGCGACCAATTTTCCTTCTTCATTGTCAGATGTGGCTTTCATCAATTCGATGAGTTCCCCGTCCTCATTGGACGTCCAGACATCTTTTTGCAGCTGAGCGCGATTCTTACTAATGACTGAATTAGCGGCGCTGACAATGGTCTTGGTGGAGCGATAATTCTGCTCTAACTTGATAATTCGGAGATCGGGGTAGTCCCTTTCGAAGTTGAGGATATTCTGGATATCCGCTCCGCGGAAAGCATAAATACTTTGTGCATCATCCCCCACGACGCAAATATTCTGCCTCACGGCGGCCAGCTTTTTGGCAATCATGTATTGCGAAATATTGGTATCCTGAAACTCGTCAATCAGGAAGTACTGGAACCGTTGTTGGTATTTGTTGAGGACATCTACGTGATCTCGGAATAGCACATTGGTGTTGAAAAGGAGGTCGTCAAAATCCATGGCCCCTGCCTTGAAACAGCGATTGACATAAGTTTTGTACAATCGACCCATCTCTGGCCTCATGTTCGCCGCATCATCTTCGGCATAAATTGGGTTATTGAGATATTCTTGCCAGGAGACGAGTCTGTTTTTGGCTCCTGAAATCCTGTTGTATACAACATTCGGCTTGTAGAGCTTGTCATCAAGTTTGAATTCTTTGACAATCTGCTTGATGAGGGTCTTGGAGTCGTCAGTATCGTAAATAGTGAAATTGCTTGGATACCCGATTTTGCTGGCTTCTGCCCGTAGCAATCGTGAAAAAACAGAGTGGAAAGTACCCATCCAAAGATTGCGTGCATCGTGACCGACCACTCCGGCAATCCGGTGTTGCATTTCTTTGGCCGCCTTGTTGGTAAAGGTTAAGGCCATTATCGAAAATGGATCGATATTGTGATGTTTGATCAGGTGGGCAATTCGGTAGGTAAGGACCCTGGTTTTGCCGGACCCGGCACCAGCGATGATCATGCAGGGACCTTGGGTATTAACTACTCCCTCGTGCTGAGGCTCATTGAGGCCTTCAAGATAACCTTTGTCTTCAGACATTCGGCAAATCTACCAATCAGATTAGGGGTAATAAGAAAGGGCTCCGAAATTTTTTCGGAGCCCGAAACCAACCTAACCTATCAACGCACATCTGTTGCCCAAAACTGGCCTCAGAATATCTTCTACAACCCTCTAACGCCGACTATCCCCGGAAATTGGAGCGCATGTGAAAAAAAGATAAGTTTTTTTATCAGGGAGAACTCGACTGTTTGGTGCGAGCTTGAAGAAACCAGTTCAAATAAATGCCGATTAGGCGCCAAAAGTCAGTGAATAATGCCCCCGATGAGGCATTTTTTAAATATGGAGGCAACACTAGGGAATTTCGGCACCTCTCGAAGCTTCCAGGATCTCAAACCAGTGTACTCTGGTCATAGCCAGTGTGGCCGCATCAACCGAGGATTTGATCCGGTCCTTTTTCCCGGTGCCAAGCACCGGAACAATGCCCGCTGGATGCGTCAGTAGCCAACTTAGTAAAACCTGGTCAATCGCAGCAGCTCCTAACTCACTGGCTACTTTCTCCAGGGTTTTTCTCAGTCTTTGGTTTTGTTCATCCTGGGACGAAAAAATGCTGCCGCCTCCCAGTGGGCTCCAGGCCATGGGTTTTAGTCCAATTTCCTGACAAAATGAGATATTCCCGTCATCAAATGAATCAAGGCATTGCGCGGAGATTTCTAGTTGATTGGTGACCAACTTGAAAGGTAAATGAGCTGAAAGTGTCTTGAATTGTTGGATGGTGTAATTCGAAACTCCAAAGTGAAGCACTTTCCCATCCGCCTTAAGTTTTTCAAAAGCCCTGGCAGTCTCAGCGGGATCGTTGAAAGGATCAGGTCTGTGAATCAGTAGTACATCTATATAGTCTGTTCCCAGTTCTCTGAGAGAGTTTTCGGCCGACCAAATGATGTGGTCGTAGCTGGTATCGTAATACTTGCCCTCATGATTTGGCCGACGTGTTGATACGAGCTTGATGCCACATTTAGTGACGATTTCAAGCTTTTGCCGCAGTTCCGGGCTTTTTTTCAGGGCATCGCCGAATATCTTTTCGCAGGTATAATCCCCATAGATATCCGCATGATCGAAGGTGGTGATGCCCAGGTCAAGACAGAACTTGATGTGGTCGAGCGTGTCTTCGGTGGAAAACCCCCATTCGTTGGCCCTCCAATAGCCATAAACAAGCTTGGAGAAGGATAATTGGTCGTTGATGGATGTCCGTGCAATCATCCTTCGAAATTAAGTCAGGGGACACCATCCCCCAAGCGTTTGTGCATTCGATTGACACTGCTAAATTGCGGTTTCATGCCTTCGAATCCAGAGATTTTCTTTCATGTAGGGCTGGGTAAGGTTGCTTCTACTTATCTGCAGCATCGATTTTTCCCAAAACTTAAAAACATTCGGTATATACCCACCAACAGGTATCGACGCTGTAAAAAGCTGATTAGTAGTCTAAGTGACAATCGCTTTTTGGTTTCGAGGGAATTTGACCGGCAGTTGGAACGTGAATTGGCCTGGTTTACCGAAACATTCCCCTCGCCTCACGTTATCGTCATTTTCCGGCGGCACGGGAGTTGGATTGCGTCGCAGTATCGACGTTATGTAAAAAATGGTTGGTATTGGGATTTCGATAGGTTCATCGACTTAGACGATGATGCCGGTTTTTGGAAAAAGAGCGATCTGCTTTACAGACCAAAATTGGAGATTATCGAAAAATATACCGGCAGAAAGCCGCTTGTGCTTTTTTATGATGACTTGCGGGAAAATCCCTGGGACTTTTTTGAAAAGATTGCCCGATTCACTGCTTCTAATTTTTCGAAGGATCAAATTTCATTGGAAAGGGTGCATACATCATATAGCGAAAAACAATTGCTGGTGCTTCGCCGATTTTGCCGGAGGTTTGAGAAAGGGGTGCCCAAGTCTTATAATAATAAGGTGTTGCATTGGCTTCTGTTTCGACCTTGGTGGGCATTTTATCACCTAATAATGTATATAGCGACTTTATTTCCTAGTGCCTGGGTGCCGACAGGGCCATTGATTCCTCCCAATAAACTGGTGGAAATTGATGATCTTTATCAGGCCGATTGGGAATTTGTGAAGTCCTATGCCGCAGAGAACGGCCAGTAACCTTTGAGCGCAACCGCTCTGACAAATTTCCGTTATTCGAAGCTTGCAGGTATTGCCATGAGAAACGTTGTAAACGTACTCTTCTTTTTTTTTATGTTGTCGGTGGCAATGGCCAACCCCACAACGGATAAGATTGATAGTCTCCGATCGGCTCTGGAAGAGCACCCAATTAACTCTACGACTAAAGTTGATCTGCTCAATGAGTTGGGGTATTATCATTGGATCGTTGATCCATTGCAGTCAATTATCTATGGTAAAAGAGCATTGACCATTTCTTCAGGATTGGATTATCTCAACGGGAAAGCCTTTGGCAATCGGGTAATAGGTGTGGCATATTGGGCAAAAGGGGACATGGATGACGCCTCCTCCTACCTCTACAAATCGGTGACCCAATATCGTGAGCTATCTGATAAACTTGGGGAGGCCAACTCACTTATGAATCTGGGGCTGGTATATGCGGATCTTGGGAACAATGTCCGTGCGCTTGATTTGTATGAAGATGCCTACGATATCTTCGCAGCGCTCGGAGAGGATAGCCGAATTGCCACGACTTACACAAAAATTGGGACGGTATACCTCAATAAAGGATCTCTGGATTCAGCCATGCTTTTCCTTGAACAAGCTCACCGAATACATGAGAAGAACGGATATGAGTATGGTGTGGGAGAGGTGTTGAACAGGTTGGGTATTCATGCCTTCAAGCAGGGTGATTTACATGCTGCTTCCAACTATTTCCATGAAGCCATCGAGATCGGAATAGAGATTAATGACCTTCACGGTCAAGCGAAAAATTACGCAGACTTGTCTCGCGTGTATATAGCCCAGGGGAAGTTGGAAGATGCAGAAAATTTGCTGCAACTGGGCGTGGGCATTGCGCAAGATATTGGTGTGAGCAAGTGGCTCAGACTGATGTTCTATGAATTACGCCAGGTTTACGAATTGGCCGGGCAGCTGGAGCGGTCACTGCACTATTTCGACCTCTACGTAGCCCTGAAAGACAGCCTCATGGACAGACAAATGGTCAGCAATCTTATTGCCTTCGAAACAGAAATAGCTACACTTGAGCAGCAAAACCAGCTAGCTGAAACCCGGAGAGTGCTAAGTGCAAATCGATTGGCGGCTGGCTTAGTTGTAGCTGTATTGGTCATTCTGGTTTTGTTGGTTTACGTCGCTTTGGTGCGAATTCGAACCAAAATGAAAACACGAGAAGCCGAAACCCTGAAATTGGGTAGGGAATTGGAATATAGAAACAAAGAACTGACTGCCTATGCCTTGAATCTTGCTCAGAAAAACCAACTTTTTGAAGACCTGGGAGCTGAAATTGAGCTGGTGAAAAAGGAAGGACCGAAAGAAATGGTCAAAAGTATCAATACCTTGGAGAAGTATGTCACCAAACACCATCAGGTAGACAAAGATTGGGAAGACTTCCGCATCCGATTTGAGAGTATTCATGAAGGGTTCTTTGACCGGTTACTCGCCAAAAACCCCAGCCTGACCAACTACGAATTGCGTCTTTGCGCATTGATAAGGCTCAACTTCTCCATGAAGGAAATAGGTAATATTCTCGGCATAAGTGCCGATAGTGTCAAGACTGCCCGATATCGACTTAAGAAAAAGTTGGATTTGGGAACCGAGGAGACACTCAATGAATATTTGATCGCTTTGGTGCGGGGCTAGCGCTGTGTTCACCCCTTGTATACCCCAACGTATACCTCTCGATTACCCTCTTTTCTCTCTATTAACAGGTAGGGACGTCACTTTTGCCGTGCTTAAAATACGCTAATAGTGACGATGAAAAACACTGCCAATAAGTCGGTGGACTTTTACAAAAACACGCTGCTCCTCGGGGGACTCCTGATTGCGGCTATCTTATTACGGTGCGAGGTGCAAAAGCCCAAATTTGAGGCGATACTTTTTGATAATTTAGGTGGTTACACGTGGGAGATCACGAGCACATCAGAATATGCCTCAGACTTCTTCACGCAAGGGATAATTTTGGCATCAGGGTTTAACCATGCCGAGGCCGCCAGGTCCATGAGGGAGGCCATTAGAATTGACAGTACTTGTACGATGTGCCATTGGGGGTTGGCTTATGTTCTGGGCCCCAATTACAACGCCGACATGAACGATGAGAATACCGCGGAGGTTGCCGCAGCTGTGGCCAGATCGCGGCAGTATGCAAAATCCGCTACCCCCTGGGAGGCGCTACTCGTTGAGGCAAATGTCAAGAAGTATGGTGGGGGAGAACCAAATGAAGAAGCCTATGAACAGGTTTTAAGAAAGGCCGTGTCGGAGTTTGAAAAATTGCCAGAATTGAAAGTGCTTCTGGCAGAATCATTGATGAATCAGCATGCCTGGGATCTATATGAACGCAAAGGAGGAGCCCCGAGGCCCTGGACTGCTGAGATCCTAAGTTTACTCGAGGCTGCCTTGGCGCTAAGTCCTGAAAATCCACTGGCCAATCACCTGTATATCCATGCCACGGAAGCCTCAGCTGCGCCGGACCAAGGACTTGCGAGTGCTGAGCGACTGTCTTATCTGGTCCCTGGTTCAGGACATCTCGTTCACATGCCCTCCCATACATACATCAATATGGGCGAGTATCACAAAGGAACCGTTGCAAACGAAGCGTCTGTCAGAGTGGACAGTGCCTACATTGCCGAATGCCAGGTGCAGGGAACTTATCCGCAACTTTATTATCCCCATAATTATCACTTTTTGGCTGCCTGTGCTGCCTTGGAAGGTCGGGGAGCTTTGGCTATTGAAGCATCTTTCAAAATGACTCAAATTATTGAAAGTAGTTTTCTGGGCAAGCCTGGTTTTGAGACAGTTGAACACTACTTGACCATTCCTTACAATATCCTGGTCAAATTTGCTCAGTGGGAAAAAATCCTCAGTCTCAATGATCCTGGTGACGCGCATCCGTACCGATTGGCGATATGGTATTATGCGCGGGGCATGGCTTTGGCCAATGTAGGAAAACTTACAGACGCCAAGGACGAGTTGAGAAAATTGAAAGAAATTTCCATGGATCCGGGTATCGGTCAATTGTGGATCTGGGGGATCAATTCCGCCGCCCAGCCGGTTGAGATCGCCACGAAGGTGCTTGAGGCTGAACTGGCGTGGAAAAGCAGCGATTTAGCTACTGCGAAGAGGTTATTATATGAGGCGGTCACTGTGGAAGATCAATTGAACTACGATGAACCGCCGGATTGGATTTTCTCTGTTCGGCATCACCTGGGAGATTTGCTACTAAAAATGGGCAATCCTCAGGAGGCCCAGGAGGTTTTTGAATATGACCTAAAAATGTTTCCAAATAATGGTTATGCGCTCCATGGACTTTTGAAAGCGCTGGAGCAACAAGGTAAGAAGCAAGAGGTACAACCCGTCAAAGCAGCGTTCACGAAGGCCTGGCAGTATGCTGATACGCAACTCGAAAACTCCAAGGTAGATCCTCGAGAGAGGAAAAATCTTACGATTCGCGTGGGATATGACTCACCCAATGAATTGGTTTATATCGCATCGGCTACCTGTGGGTTGGAATAAAGATTTTCATGGGGAAATAGGTCAAATCCAAGGTGCTCTGGCAGATCAATCCGTAATTTGATCTTACCTTGCTTCATATTTTCCCTTTTCAACCGTGAAAATTCCCGCTTGGTGAACAGCTAGGAACTGGCGGTTTTATTTTTTTCACTTTTGCATCGACGGAATTGCAAATGGAGAAAGATTTAGCATCGGTACTTTCAAAAACCTACCAGGGTGACATGGTGTCGTCTTCGGATGACCAACCAGCTATCACCGACGTACAGGTCAAACGTTTGAATAATCTTTTGGTAAAAGTGATTTTCAAGCTGGAAGGTCGGGAAATCAACTTCCGCGCAATGGTTTCCGAGCAAAACGAGGGAACCCTGCTCCTTGTTCAGGAGAAAGTGGCTGAGAATTTCATCTTAAGCGGCGTAAGTGGCTTTCTTTATAAGAAGCCCAATGTCCATGGAGGATATGTCAACCGACTCAACAGTTTCTACTTCCACATCATGTTAGACTACTTCAATGGCGAGCAAATGGAGTTGTATTTCTTTGGTAAGGAAGGTAAGTCCAAAAGTCAATCTCGAATGGACTTGGATAAGGTGTTGACCTCATCAACTTTCTAATTCCAGAATCCAGCCACGCAAACGTTCAAAAACCGCCGGTTGGCAAAGGTCATTGTGAGGCTCGTGAAAAGCGCCATCAATGGACCACCATTCCGCTTTAGTCATTTGACTAGCAAATTTTTTGGAGGCGTCATGGCTTATGATTTCATCACCGGAACCGTGGTATACCAATCCTGGTAGTTCAATATCCTTGACAGCAGCTAGTGCGGCGAGCCCTGCCTTCTGAATCTGAAAGTAGAGGCCCGGTGTTATTTTGTCGTGAACAAGCGGATCGTCGAGGTATGCTGTTACTTCTTCCGGGATTCTCGAGAGCTGTGTGGCCTCAAGCTCGTTGGACTGCTGTAAAAAAGGGAGAATAGCATTGACCAATTTCCCCAGATTCACTCGCCAGGAGGGTGGATCAAAAGCCAACTGAAACCAGGGTGCCGAAAGGATATACCCCGCCAATTCGTTGAGGTTCATTGTTCGTAGATAGCCCGAAACCAGGTTCCCTCCCATACTATGGCCAAATAAGATTATGGGTGCGTCAGTGTATTCTGCCCGAGCGGCTTTAAGTAGTTCTTCAACGTCGGAAATGAGCAGGTCATATTTTGGTGAATGGCCTTTCCGGCCTTCAGAAATCCCATGCCCCCTAACATCCAATGCGAGGCAGGCAATACTGTTTTCTTGAAGGAAACTCCCGAGGTTTTGATACCTGCCGCTATGTTCACCTAAGCCATGTACAACGCAGAGAACTTTTTGGGGATCTGTCACTGGCCAATGCCTGACAGACAAGTTTAGGCCGTCTTTTGAGAGTATTCTAAAGCTTTCAGGAGACATACATTGGCAAGAAAATCGCCAAGTTATATAAATTGTTTTCGAAACGGGACGTTACCTTCCCATGATCAAAGAAATTCCGCGACAACTGTTACATTCCTTCCCTGTCCAGCTGCTATTTCATCATGTCAAGCGGAATTTGCCCCTGTTGGCGGTGTGGCTACTTTTTCTGGCTGCTACCTTCGGTGGCATTGGTCGTGTATACGGGATCCAGTATCTTTTTTTAGATCCGGAATACCTGAATCAGGTAGACTTTTGGAGTTTTTTTATCATGGGGTTGGCTTTTGCCATTTTGACCATGGCATTTTTTATTACTTCCTACATACTTGATGGTCATAAATTTTCATTTATCGGTCTACTGGAGCGTCCCTTCCTCAAATTTTCACTTAACAATAGCATTATCCCGCTGGTGGTTGCGATACTGTATTCATGGAAGGTAATTGACTTCCAGTGGAACAACGGCACACACTCACTCGCAGGGATCGGCCAATTGTTGGCAGGATTTCTCGTAGGAGCAATTTCTTTTTCGGTACTGACATTTCTGTATTTCCGGTTTACTAATAAGGATATTTTTCTCTACCTCGCGGGCACGGTTGATAAGCGCTTACGGCGATCCGGCCTTAGCCGGGAAAGGATCATGCGACGATGGAAAGAGTCGCATGTAAAGCACGAAGTACGGACCTATCTGGACTTGAAGTTAAAGGTACACGACTGCACACATCTGCACAACTTTCATGATCGTGCCGCCATTTTGAAGGTTTTTGATCAAAACCACTTCAATTCCGTGGTTTTCGACCTGAGTATTATCCTGGTTACTTTACTGCTGGGAGCTTTTATGGATAACCCCGTCTTCCAAATTCCTGCGGCAGCCAGCGTGATGCTTCTGTTTTCTATTGTGATTATGATGGTAGGTGCCATTACTTACTGGTTCAAGGGGTGGGGTGTAGCATTTGTTGTCGCTCTCTTCATAGTCGCAAATATGCTTGTCGAAGCTGGCGCGATCAGGAAAATACAGTTGGTGCCAGGGATGAATTATGAGACGAAAACTCCATATACTTTGGAGCATTTGGAAAAAGCCAGTTCCATCGAAGCGTCTGAGAAAGACCGTATGGCGATGGAGCCGGTCTTGAATAACTGGCGGGAAAAGCAAACACTCAAAAAACCGAAAATGGTCTTGATCTGCACAAGCGGCGGCGGTCAACGAGCAGCGCTTTGGACCTTCAATGCCCTGCAAAGAATAGATCAGCGTCTGCAGGGCCAAATCATGGATAAAGCCTTTATGATCTCTGGTGCCTCCGGCGGAATGATAGGAGCGGCCTACTATCGAGAGCTTTATTTGAAAAGGAGGATGGGATCAAACCTTGAACTCCATGATCGTAAATGGCTCGCCAACCTCGGCAAAGACAATCTCAATCCGATCATTTTCTCGTTGGTAGTTAACGATACTTTCTTGAAACTTTCCTCCTTCCAACATGAGGGACGCAGCTTCAAAAAAGATCGGGGATATATGTTTGAACAAAGCCTCAATAGTAATCTGGAGGGAATTTTCAATAAGAATATTGGAGACTATAAGAAGGAAGAACAGCGAGCAAACATTCCATGGATGTTGCTTTCGCCGACAGTGGCTAATGATGGACGAAAGTTATACATTTCCAATCTGCCTGTCAGCTTTATGAACGCTGACCCTGAAGGACAAGGTGGGAGCTCCAAAATACGCGGCCTGGATTTTATTAATTATTTCAAGGATCAGGATGCCGAGAGAATATCAATGCTCACCGCCCTGCGTATGTCTGCGTCTTTCCCGTACATTACACCTACAGTGAGTCTACCCAGCGAACCGCGATTAGAAATTATGGATGCGGGCATTTCGGATAATTTTGGTATTTCCGGAGCCTTGAGATTTATGCAGGTCTTCAAGGATTGGATCACAGAAAATACGGATGGCGTAATTCTGCTGGTTATCCGAGATACCAAGAAGATAAATCAACCCCGAGCCAGACCCAATGCCTCAATAGCAGATAGATTTTTTCTGCCAATTTCCGATGTGTACAACAACCTGGCAAATATGCAAGACATCAACAACGACCTGCAATTGCATTTTGTCCAACAATGGTTGAAGGCGCCATTTCATGTAGTGGAGGTAGCTTATGATAACGAGGCGCAAAACCAACAACGAGCATCTCTGAGCTGGCATTTGACCAATAGGGAAAAAGAGACCATCATTAAGGCCATTGATTTGGATGCCAACGTCAAATCTGTTGATGAATTGGCCCGGTTGCTTCCTGAAAATGACAAATAACGATTTCTTGCAAACTTAGATCAAGGATAGGCAAGTGGTTGATTTTTAGTAAATTGTAATATTTATGCTTTGCGCATACTGCTACCGTAACCACCACTGAATCACTGTTGATAGGGTTAACCGCCGATCAAATTGGTAGCTACTAGAAGATTGTTTGTGTTATGGCTCGCCTTCTTTGGCAGTTTTACTGCGTACTGCCAGGAAATTACACTCGTTCAAGAGTTGCGGTTAGAGCAATTTAAAGCTCAGGTTGAGGTAAAAAATGGTGCCGCTGAGCCATATCGACGATGGGTCGATGTAGATATAGACGAAAACGACCAGGAGCTCTGGCTGCTTTTTACCCTGACAAATCAATCCACTGATACTTACGAATGGATTTTTGATTTCCGCAAGAATGATTATGTGGGCGTAAAGGTTTTTGAGGGCCAAAACGCTTTGGAAGTTGATTCAGTAGGCTATTTGGTGCCTGGCAGCCTCAAAAAATTGGGCCGTGGCAACTTCTCCAGTTATGTAGTTCCGCCGGGACAGTCCCGAACTTTCGAAGTACATCTCGTCAGGTCTCCGCATTTGCTTGACGCAAGGCTTGAGATACGTCCCATCCATCTGTGGGTGGATCGGCAAAGGAGCAACCTGGTAGGGGACATAGCCTTCGTGTCCATCCTGTTCATATTCAGTATTTACAATTTCATTTTTTTCGTACAATCCCGAAGGACCTCCTACCTATATCTGGGCGGCTATCTGATGGTGGTCGGCATCTTTTTCTTGTTTGTTTCCATGTTGATGCGGGATTACATATTTCCTGAACAACCACACGTGACGCTTTACTTCATGGCCACTGCACTGATAGGTCCCTACTTCCATTGGCGTTTTATCCAGTCGCTTGTAAATGCTCATCAGCTGATCCCCAGAATGGACCGGGTGATGAATTGGGTCGTCTATTTGTGCTTGGGCCTGTCCGCTTTGCAACTTTTGCTTTTTGCCTTAGATCAACCTTATAAGCTGATCTCACATATTACGCAATATGGGGTCATAGTAGATATACTTTTTTCGCTTGTAGCCTATGTCCTGCTATTGCGACGGAAGGACCCGATTAGCAGTTATTTCCTTTATGGTACGATCATCATGATGCTAGGCGCCTTTTATGATGCACTCATTTGGGATGCGCAAGAGGACCTTACTCGCATTTCGAGGATCGGCTTCTTAATAGAGATCGTATTCTTTTCACTTGGCTTGGGAAAGAGAATTCAAATGGATACCGATCGGACCCAAAATCAATTGGCGCGACTTGTTGATCAGCGTACAGCTGATCTGAATCAGCAGCGGAACTTTTTCGCCAAAGTACTAAATGATGTGAATAGCCTGGTATTTGTCAGAGACGAGAATTCGCGAATCGTTTTTTGTAATGACCAGTATGCGGCGCTATATGATCTAAACCCTCGTGAATTGATGGGGAAAAGACTGGAGGACCTTGCCGGGCACCGGCCCGACTTTTTGGCGAGGCTGCAGTCGCAGGACAATAAGATATGGTCAGGCCCTCCCGACCAGCCCATGTCCACAGAAGAGTCCTCCCCCGCTGATGAAAACCTGTGGATGCGGGTGAGTAAAAAGAAAATTATCATTGACGGTACACCCTATCTGCTTGGGGTCCTTTTTGACATCAGCACATTGAAGGAAACGCAAAAGAAGCTTCAGAATACCAACGAGCAACTCCAGCGTAAAATAGATGATTTACAAAATGCGGAAGGCAAGCTTATCGAGTTTGAAAAGATGGCCTCAATCGGTCAGCTTACCTCGGGGCTTGCGCATGAAATTGGCAATCCGGTGAATTACCTGGCTGGTAATGTAAAACCTTTGGTTGCGGATCTGCGCGAAATGGAACAGCTGGTTGACATGGTGGAGCAAAACAGGGGCTACCTGCAAAAAAGCCAGGCGGGTAAGGAAATGCTCAGGTTTTTCGACGAAGTGGATTTTCACTATACCCTGGAGGAGGTTAAGCAATTGATGGAGGGAATTGAACATGGCAGTACCAGGGTTAAGACTTTGGTAGAAAGCTTCCGTGACTTTTCCCGGGCAGATAGTGACAAAATGGTGCCTAGTGATCTGAATCGTGCCATACATTCAACCATCCGACTGATCGAACATACGATCAAGGACCAGGTAAAGCTTGAAGTGGATTTGGATCCCGATCTGCCAATGATCAATTGTTCGGTCGGGCAGATAAGTCAGGTGTTTCTCAACCTCATAAACAACGCAGTGCAATCGATGGCTAAAGGCGGCACCCTCACCATTCGGTCAAAAACGTTCAAAACAAGTGCGATTTTCGAGGTTAAAGACACAGGAACAGGCATTGCCAAAAAAGATCAGAAAAGAATTTTTGAGCCCTTTTACACTACTAAGGAAGTAGGTAAAGGAACCGGGCTGGGACTGTCAATGTCGAAAAACATTGTCACCAGGCACGGAGGAAAAATAAAAGTGGAAAGCAGCGTGGGCCGGGGAAGCACCTTTTCGATAGAATTGCCGCTAAAAGGCTTGGAAGTTTGAGCAGGAATTCAGGCTTAAAGTGACAGTCGGATGGTATCGCTCCGGAGATACCCTATTCTGTGGGCTATGGCTTCTATCTGGCCTGACCCGTGAGTGGCAATGGGATCAGTATAAATTTTCCAACTCTGGGGGGTGTCCATCCCAGGTATTAACAACCGATAGCCGATAGATGCTCCGATGGTGCCAGTGCTGATCCTCACGGTATCATCGGACACGGCAATCCGCGGATTTTCAGTGATGGGTTGTTTACCATCAGGCCAAAGCCGGTTGAGGAGTTCGGCTTCAGGTGGCAGGCCTGTATCTCCAATTTTTTGAACCCACTCGCTGCATTGGATCCGAAGCGACTGCAAAATTTCTTCGTAACCCTCCTGCATTGCCAGATTTGACAATTCATAAGGATCATTTTCCAGGTCATATAGTTCCTCTGGCGGTTTAGGCGATTGAAACCAAAGTGACTGTTGTTTATTAAGCAGTTGCCGATTGCGCAGCGAGAGCAATTCTTGCATGATGGGCATTTGCTTTCGGTATGCCAAATCGGCATAAAGCGGTTGATCGGGCAAGTAATTTTTTATGTACTTGAATCGACCATCACTTACTGACCTGATTCTGTCGGTAAACTCGTCGAAACGATCGGCAGCGCCAAATACGTGGGAAGGTTCCTTGCTACGTGAAAATTCTCCTGAAAAAGCTGTTCCCTGCATATAGTCAGGCGGCCGGATCCCCGCGAATGACAACATGGTGGGGGCTAAGTCCACAAAACTGATAAGGCGTTGGTCACGGGTCCCTGCATGTTGGCCATCGGGAAACCGAATGACCATAGGTACCTTCACGCCGGACTCATACAGGAGCCTTTTTTGCCGTGGCAGGGGTCCTCCATGATCTGTGTACCAGACTACAATTGTGCTATCGAGGAGACCGTCCTTCTTGAGTTCGTTCAGGATATGTCCAACGCGCTTATCCATCTCCACGATGTTCGAATACATTCGCCGAATATCTCGGCGCGATATTTCCGTGTCCGGCAAATAGGGAGGCACCGGCACCTGTAGCATCTCCTCTACCTGTAGAGAATCTTGGGCCTTGCGCCAAATCTGAGATTCATGTGTGACGCCAATATTGAATACTGAGAAAAAAGGTTGTCCTGATGCCCTGTTTCGCCAGTGGGCAGTGCCACTGCTTTCATCCCAGGCGACCATGGTCTTACGAAATTGGTAGTCTTCCTTGCTGTTGTTGCTGCAGTAGTATCCGGAGGAGCGGAGGTATTCGGTGAACATTTTAACTTCAGCCGGGGGAACCGCTTCGTAGGGGATATTTTGGGCAGGGAGTGCTTTATATGAATTAATGAATTCCTGACTTAGAAGATCGGAAAACCATGGCCCAGTTCGCATATGGCTGGCGCCAATAGCGTTGGCATACATACCCGTGATGATCGCTGCCCGGGCTGGTGAACAAACTGGATGTGGTGTGTAGAACTTGTCGAAGCAAACTCCCTCAGCTGCCAAACTTTCAATGTGAGGAGTCCGAACTGTACTATCCCCAAAAGACGAAATGAAAGGACCTAAGTCCTCTGCTACTATCCATAAGATGTTGGGTGGAAATGACAAACCATGGGTAGCTATCGTGTCGCGTGGTTCATTGGCAACTTCTCCGCAACGGGCAAAACCGGTTAAAATGATAAGGAGGAGTAATATATGCTTCATTGGCTGCTAATCGTATCTTTTGGCCATTTCGTACGCCGCATCAAAAATTGCGTCGCTTGTGGAGATTTTGCCGCTCATGTTGTACATGGTGACCATGGCCCACTGCTTTTCCGGCAGGATGCCCAACCAGCTTCGGTATCCTCTGTCGCCCCCGGAATGTTCGATACGAATTCCGTCATCGCCTCGCCAACTGGCCGGTCCTACAAACCAGCTAAGACCGATGCCATGCTTGTCACTGAAATTTCGCTGACGGGTGGTAAGCAGTTGATAGGAAGCCTCAGAAAAGACCACCCTTCCCTCAAAGGAGCCATGGCTCATGTACAGGAGGGCATACTTCAACATGTCGTCCACATTGGAATTTAACGTGCTGGAAGGTGCATGTTCGCGATTGTAAGGGTAGATCTTACTAACTTTTAGTGCGGGCTGTTTGAGGTGAGGGCTCGTGGCCAAAGCCTTGTCAACATCAGGTTGGTAGAAGGTGCTTTGCCACATACCTGTGGGCTCAAGGATATAAGTGCGCATACAGTCCTCGAAACTCATACCACTGGCTTTGGCCAGTACATCACCTAAAACTTCAAAAGCGGTATTGGAATACTTAAACTCCGATCCGGGAGCGAATTTTAAACCCTTTTTCCTGAGGCCTTTCACATAATTTTCAAGTGCGAGATCATCATACTTTGGTTTGTCCCAATCGTAATCCCACACATCCGGAATCCCAGAGCTGTGGGTAACCAAATGCCTTACGGTAATGTCTTTGTAGCGAGGATCTTTGAGCTGAAAATACGGCAAATGATCGGTGACTAAATCATCCAGCTCGAGTTTACCCTCGGCAACGAGTTGGGCAACCGCCGTTGCCACAAAGGTTTTGGAGATAGAAGCCATATGAAAAACCGAGGATGTGGTGATTTTTTCCTTCGTGTTCAGGTTCTTAACTCCAAAGCCCTTGGCGTATAATATTTTACCCTTGCTGGCAATCCCCACGGCAAATCCGGGTACATTATTATCCTTCATGTGTTCGAGGCAAAGCGAGTCCAGCAACGCTTCATCGGCGGATGACAGGGCCACTTTTGGCTGACCCCAGGCTGGTAAAGAAAGGAGCACCACCAGAAAGGTTAATGGCTTTATTTGGATGTTCATCTTTCTATTTTAAGTTGGATACTTGTGCTGTGATCATTGCTCGAGAATAGGTCGCAAGTGTGTCGGGACACCCGTCATCTCCCAATGCCCCAATGAAATCGGAATGTTCCCCGTCCGATTCAAGAGGTCAAAAAAGGCCTTCAGTTCAAATTCAGCACCTTGTGATTCTTTCATTTTCGCATAATCCGCCATGGCAGCTTCCAATTGGTATTTGCCTGTGATATAGCTGGTGCCATAACCGGGTTGGCGCAGATACAGATGCTGTTCGAATATCAAGAGTTCTTTTTCCGTCTTCATCCAACCGCGTGGTGTATACTCGGAGTGAATACCTCCGGCTTGCTCCATGGTCATGTCGTTTGCATGGGCGTAAAGCGAACCCAGTCCACGCGCAGCTCTTTGAGCGATCATGATGTAGACAATTTCGCGCACCCGGGGATTGTCATCATACAGACCGGCATCCATGAACATTTCCTCCACTGCGGTAGCCGTCCCTTCATTGCGGGAGTCGAAGATGTTGTAAAGCAGCGGCCCTCGTCGCACAATTCTTGCGTGAGGTTCCAGGTCCATCCGCGCCAATTCGAACCAATGATAGAAGTGGGAGTACAGTGGCCGCGGATCATGGTGGGCTGTGATCCAAAAGAAATGCCGAGTTTCTTTGGGTACAAACTGGCCCAGGTGTTGCCGCAGGGCGGGTTCGAAATAGTCCTTGACAGTAACAATATTGTTTTGATCAAGAAAGTTGATAAGGCTTGTTGCGGAGCGATCAGCCAGTTCATCATAGGCCTCCACTGATTCCACGGTCTGCAGTGGAGGCAGGGATCTATTCCGATGCTCTTCCAATTTTAGAGCTGTCCAGGCCCGGGCCAGCTCTCTTTTTAAGATCATCACTTCATCTTCCCAGGTAAGGGGTACCAGGTGAACATTTTGAAGATACCAGGTGTAATTGTCCTTGCCGATACCTGAGGGTCCGTCTTTTTTAGTTGCCTCAGATTCCAGCCAATCTGCCAAGGAAGCTGTCGCCAGTCGCGCTTCTTCGATCGCTTTAAGGAGTTTTTTGGACTTGCCAACATCTTCTTGCTGCTTCAGCATTTCTAACACCTGCTGTTGCGTTTTCATATCTCGGATACCCGCTACCCACAAGTCCCGGGCATTTCCTGTCAGATTGGTTTTCGCCTGTTCGTTCAGCGGTGCAATTACTGACAGGTCGGCGATTAGCCTCGACTCCTCTTCATTGGAAAGGGGAAATTCATAGGTCCAAAGCTCTGTGGTGCCATGATGCGTGGGTCCTTCATGGGCAGGCACATCGCTTCTGGAAGTCCATACCGACTTGTAGAAAGCCGGATCCCTTTCCCAGGGTTTCAAAATCCGGTGGTTGAAGTCATAGCCATTCATCTCAGCCCAGATAATCAGCCAATCCACTTTTTGGGGGATCGTCCAACCGGTGGTGTCAATGGCATTGAGTTTGCCCTGAAGGTTTTTGAAATCCATCCACCTGTTATCAAAGGTCACCTTGCGGTAGTCTGGAGCACCCAGGTGAGTGGGAGGCTTTTCGAACGTGCGCCACTCCTGGAAAATCGTACTTAATAAGGAGTTAGGGTCATTTTCTTGCGAAGAAACAGTCAGTGCTTGTGCAAATAGCAGTAGGCAGAGGAGACGAGCCATGGTTGATGGGTTTATTGAAAACTCAAGATAGCGAGGGTATGTCAAAGCATCGATATGTAGGAACTGCGAATCAGATTTATCAAGAAAGAAGGATAGTTTGGTGAAGCTCTGCCCACGACTTACTCGGATATCGGTAATTTCGAGCATATCAAGGCCTCCGTAGTTTTGGCAGGGATCCAGAAAAATATCCAACTCAGGTCGCTTTTTGACAGCCACTATCGGGCATTGTGTGCATTTGCCTATCGTTATGTTCCCGACGTGGCTACCACAGAGGATCTGGTACAAGAAGTTTTTGTTGCCTTTTGGGAAAACCGACAGGAATTGCAATCAGAATTGGCAGCCAAATCGTACCTGTACACTTCTGTTAGAAACAAGTGTCTCAACTTTCTCAAACATCAGCAGGTGGTCGCCAGCCACCAGCAGCAATTGATTTCAGAGTTGCAGTCAGATCAATTTTTTTTGGAGCAGGTAATGGATGAGGAAGTGTTCAATAAGCTGTACCAGGAGATAAACACCCTGCCAAAGGGGGCCCAGGAGGTCATGCTTTTGGCAATGAAAGGTCTTAAGAATAAGGATATTGCTGCTGCTTTAGGTATTTCGGAGAATACCGTGAAGACACAAAAGAAAATTGCCTACGCTAAGTTGAAGAAGAGGCTCTCACCTATGCTACAGGGTGTTTTACTAAGTTTTTAAAAGAATTCTTCACCCGCTTTTCTGATTGAGTTGTCTTAGCATCAGATCAGAAAAGATCATGGAAGAAAATTTTCAAATTGCTGAGATCATTTACAAATTCCTGACCGGAAGGGCGAATCAGGAGGAGAAAGATCAATTGCAAGCTTGGAGAGCACTCAATCCTGCCAACGAGTCTCTTTTCCTGAAGATAACGGACGATCGTCACCAATTGGATAAAATGGAGGTGTATCGTCTGTTCGATATGGAGCGTGCGTGGGAGAAGCTGGATTTGGAGGAAGCGATCCCGGTGCGTGTTGGTTGGCCTCAGATACTTAAGTATGCAGCCATGCTGTTGTTACCTATAGCCGCAGGGCTTTTGTATTTTTTGAGTGACACTTCTGACAATGATCTTACGACGATTGATGCATTTGTAGGGCCGGGAAACGAAACAGCTACACTGATCCTCTGGGATAAACGTGAGGTTTTCCTGGATCAGGTAAGCGGAGAGATCGAATCACCCGAGCAAGGTGTTATTATCCAAAACGATAGTAGCGGCCTTTTCTATGAGCAGCAGGAGTCGGATGCGAATGCGCCGAAAGCCATTGTGTACAATGAACTCGTGACCCCCCGAGGGGGCAAGTACCAGGTGCGGCTGGCCGACCAAACTTCTGTATGGCTGAACGCCGCATCTTCCATTAGGTTCCCCGTAGTTTTTGCAGATAGTGTTCGAGAGGTTTTTCTGGTTGGTGAAGCCTTTTTTGATGTAGCCAAAGGCGAGAAACCTTTTATCGTTCGGACCGATGAAACTGCGATCACTGTGTTGGGGACAGCTTTCAACGTGCAGGCGTATCCCGAGGAACCAGCAGCGGCCGTAACGCTTGTTGAGGGAAGTGTTTCCTTACGGACTGCCAGCGCAAGCGGTACCTTAAACCCCTTAGAGCAGGCACTCATCTCGGCCGATGGGGAAATTAAGATCAGTGACGTATCAGTCGCCCCCTATACAGCGTGGCTATCGGGAAGAATCGCTTTCAACAACGCAGATCTGGCTACGGTGATGCGCCGGCTAGCCAGGTGGTATGATTTTGAATATGAATTCGAAAATGTCTCAGCCAGGAACTACCACTTTTCTGCCAGAATCAACGACCAGCAAAAAATGTCAGACATCCTCAGGATGTTGGAGAGGACCACTGACGTGAATTTCCAGATAAATGATAAAACAGTAGTAATTAAATGACGAGGGAGATGCTGCCACATCTCCCTGCAATCAAAAATTAAAAAAGACTTGAATCTTTAATAAGCAATTAAAACTATGAAAAATCGTAGAGTAAACGATCATCTGTTACCGATTTCGAGGGTAAGACCCATTCGGATATTCCTGCTAGCCTTGCTTTTTTCTTCGGCGTGGGGAGCTGCCACTTCCCAGCAAAAAACTATTACCCTTGAAATTCGGGATGCGACCCTGGAGGAGGTTATAAATGACATTCGGGATCAATGCGATGTGCAGATCGTGTACAATCACGAAATCCTGAAAAAATACCAATCTGTTACCGTCAAGTTGGACAATGAAAGTGTAGAGCAAGCCCTGGCAATTGCCCTTGAGCAGACCGACCTCACTTATGAATGGCTAAACGAGACCATTATTGTTGTACCGAAGCCACCCTCCGACACAAAGAACGATTATAAACAGACCATTCGGGGGGTACTTCGGGATACAGATACCAAAAAACCCTTGATTGGTGCGACCATCGTCGTTTTTAACTCGGACCCTTTGATCGGATCGCTCACCGATATTGATGGGAGGTTCAGGTTAGAACGCGTTCCCATAGGACGGGCAAGCCTCAAAATTTCCTACGTGGGTTATGAACCGTTGACTATACCCAATTTGGTGGTGAACTCTGGTAAAGAAGTGGTGCTAGCGCTGGAAATGCGAGAGTCCGTTACGAAGCTGGACAACTTGGTCATAACCGCAAACGAAGACAAGGGAGAGGTACTCAATGAGATGACAGTTGTGAGCGCCCGGTCCATCTCCTCAGATGAAACGAAAAGGTATGCGGGAGGCTTCAGCGATCCCTCGCGAATACTTACCAACTACGCCGGGGTAACAAATTCTCAAAATGGTGAAAATGACATAATAGTCAGAGGGAATTCGCCCAAATACTTGCAGTGGCGACTCGAGGGTATGGAAATATCGAATCCAACACATTTCGCAGATAGAAACAGCATTAAGGGAGGTCTCAGTGCGATCAACAATAACCTTTTGGCCACCTCTGATTTTTACACAGGTGCCTTCTCGCCAGAATTTGGTAATGCATTGTCCGGAGTATATGATATTCGGTTGCGGCCCGGCAACAATGAGCGACGTGAAGCCGCATTGGGTATTGGTCTCCTGGGGACTGAGGCAATGCTTGAAGGACCATTTTCAAAGAACCAGCCTGGCTCGTACCTGGTCAATTACAGATACTCAACCGTGGCACTGATCAATGACATTGGATTGGTGGATGTCGAAGGTGCACTCAGTTATCAGGACCTCACGATGAAAATGGTACAGCCAACCAAAAAATTTGGCACTTTCAGCCTGTTCGGTTTGGGCGGATATAGTCGCTTTAAATTACAAGATGTTACTCCCGATGGTTTGGCTATTCCCGGTCTTACTTTGACTCAAACCAACATCGAACGAGATCATAACAAACGGACCTTTCTGGGAAACCTCGGACTTACACATGTGATAGGTCTTGGGGAAAATGGATTCATCACTTCCACGGTCGGTTATGGTATTAATGGTGCCGACGAAGAGGTTTTTAATTCATTCATTTCGGATATACCCGAAGAAGGTATATCAGATCGGGTTCCTGATTACAACAACCACCGGAACGTTGGGACCTGGAGAATGTCTTCACTCTACCAACTGAAACTCAATGCGAAAAACACTTTTCAAGTGGGGTCGAAGTTTGCACGAATTGGCAATGTCTACGACGAAAGCTGGCTGGATACACAAGGCCAGCGGTTTGTGGCTTTTGACTTTGACGAAAACGCCAGTACCCTGCGCAACTTTGTGAGTTGGAAGTTAAGGACCACTGAGGACATTACGCTGGTGTCAGGAATTCACCATATGCACGTACTCCTAAATAACAAAAGCGCTGTGGAACCGCGTTTGGGAGTGAAATGGCAGCTAGCACCTGAGGATGCAATCAACTTTGGCTATGGCAAACACAGTAGCATGGAAAAGATCCACAATTACTTTGCTCGAGTGGTGAACGGTAGTGGTCGGGTGACCGTCCCTAACCGAGATTTGGACCTGTTAAAAGCACACCACTGGGTGGCTGGTTACGAACGCCGTTTTTCAGAACATATTCTACTCAAGTTAGAAGCCTACTATCAGTACCTGTATGACCTGCCGGTAGAAAATAGCGACACCAGTTTTTATGCGACAATTAATGAGGACACGGATTTTAGGTTCACCGACCTGGTTAATGAGGGTAAAGGAAGGAACTATGGTCTTGAACTAACGCTAGAGCGTTTTTTTCACCGTGGTTACTACTTTTTGCTGAATGGCTCCGTGTTTAATTCAAAATACACTGCGCTCGACGGTATAGAACGCAATACACAATTCAATGGCAACTACCTCGTAAACGCGCTCGCAGGATATGAAATCGAGGGCTTGGGAAAAAAGGACAACCAAACCCTTGCTATCAATGCCAAACTGTTGCTGGCCGGTGGTAAACGAATCGTCCCGCTACGTCGCGATTCCAATGGCACGATCAATGTCGATCCGTCTAACCATGATCTGTGGGATTATTCCCGGGCATTTAAGGATAAACTAGATGATATTTTTCAACTGAACTTATCATTCAGCTATAAATGGAATAAGCTGTCTGCGACGCATGAGTTGTTTCTGGACCTCTTAAACCTGACCGACAACCAGGCGAGATTGTTCGAATTTTATGACGAAACGGCGCCTGGATCCATTGGCTATGTCCGCCAGTTTGAATTCATTCCTAACCTGATGTATCGGGTGTATTTGTAAAAAAAACAACTTATAAATACGTTAATAAACTTATGAATAAGTTGTATAACTTAAAACTAAGTTATATACTTGTATTGCTGATTACTTAAACACAAGGATATGGTGACATTAACCAAGGTGGAAGAGAAGATCATGAAGATTCTCTGGGATATTGAAAGTGGTTTCATCAAGGATATCATCGCGCAGTATCCCGACCCTAAACCTCCCTATAATTCGGTTTCGACGATTGTAAGGGTTTTGGTGCAAAAAGAGATAGTGGGCTACACGGCTTTCGGTAAATCTCATCAATACCACCCCCTTATCACCAAGGAGGACTACCGGAAAGGGCAGTTGTCTCGCCTTGTGAAGGATTATTACAATAACTCCTTGAAACAAGTGGTCAGTTTTTTTTCAGAAAGCAAGACCTTGAATCCAAAGGAATTGGAGGAGGTGATGCAGATGTTGGAGGACTTAAAAGCACGAAAAAATGACTAGTTGGATGTTGTCGCTTGTGGAATCCAGTCTGCTTTTGGCTGTATTTTATATGGTCTATCTGTTTGGGTTGAGGCGTGAGAGTTTCTTTCAGCTTACCCGGTGGTACCTGCTCATTGCCGTTGCTTCGAGTTGTTTGAT
Source organism: Cyclobacteriaceae bacterium (assembly GCA_965242775.1). Taxonomy (GTDB): domain Bacteria; phylum Bacteroidota; class Bacteroidia; order Cytophagales; family Cyclobacteriaceae; genus JAWPMT01. Next base: position 399,021 of record CBDETI010000022.1, on the reverse strand, counting down.
TCCGCATATTGATGTAAGCATTTTTTCGGTTCACCCGGCTACACCTGCAGTAGTTGAAGCGCGGGAATTTCGTCAGGATTATACCGAGGCTTGGGATCAGTGGTGGTTCGATAGTCAGCTCGATCGTACTATAGCAATAGATAGAATAACGCAAAGATCTAACCGGGCTTCGGAAGGCTCACTGTGGCCACTTTTCGCTGTTTATCTGGCAGGGGTGGCATTTCTTTTAGGTCGGACCCTTTGGCTCGTCTATAAGCTAATGCGATTGGTAAGACACTCTAAAAAGCAAAGAATCGGAGATCTGGTGGTGGTACGCACCGGGGTGAATGTGCCTTTTTCCTTTTGGAAATATGTTTTCGTGCCAGAAAAGATGGAGTCTGATAGTGAACTGGACCAGGTCCTTGCCCATGAGCGCATCCACGTGGATCAACGGCATACTTTAGACTTATTATTTGTTCAATTTATTGCAGCTTTTACCTGGTTCAATCCAATCATATGGCGGCTGCTTAAATCATTAAAAGCTACACATGAATATATAACAGATCGTAAAATTTTGAATGAGGGTTATTCCTTGGAGTCGTACCAGACCATACTCTTGAGTCAGGTGATCAGCAACAACTCATACGGGTTGGTACACAATTTCAATTTATCATTCATTAAAAAGAGAATAACCATGATGAGTACAAAATCCGGCCCTGCCGGGATCATCAAAGCTACAGCTTCCATAGTGGTTGCCGTAGCGACAAGTATGTTTATAGTTCAGTGCAATGCCAGGTTCGATGAGCAGGCATTGAATGTACCGGTAAAAACCGATATAGAGCTTACGCCAGCTGTTTTGCCAAGTTCTCATGCGGATGCCTTCGTTGAAGCTAAGCAGTCTTTCACTTTAACCATTGTCAACAATCAGCTGATTGTCAACGGTCAGGTAACACAAATCACAGAACTCGAGAATCTGGTTAAAGAAGCAGGGTTAACCCGGCGCGCGGCCATAGTAATGGACGTGGATAAGGATCAAAAGATGGGATTTGTCAGGCAGGTACAATATGAATTGAGGAGACTCGATCTCAGGAAAGTCCTATATAGTAGCCAATCAACCAGTGGCCAGCCAAAGGGAATGGCGATGCTACTGCCGCCGTTACCGGAGGATTGGGAGACTGTTCACGGCAGCCCTGCCCCTGACCTGGAGCAATTGGAAAAAGAGGGTGTTTATAGCATCATGAGAGTACGGCTAGGTGACAATGAGAAAAGGCATTTGCAAGCGCGGGTCCATGAGTTTGTGACTTGGAACGTGCAACAGGGAAAAAAGTATGTGGTCAGTGCGAAAGTGACCGTTGATGATACTTATCAGGTCTATGTGGAAAACCTGTCGTATATCCACGCTGGCTTCAATCAGTACTATCAAGAGCGGGCCGACAAATTATATGGCAATGTTAATTTTCTAGAACTGGATCGTGAGGTTCCGGCAGATGAAGAAAAATACCAGGCTATTCGCAAGGGAGTACCTCGTTCTATATCAATTGCAGAAGATTGAACCCAAGGTCACCGAGGATCAGGCGACGGAAATTGCCTGATCTTCGTTCTCGTTAGCTTGTGATGGAACCACCATTTTCGCCATCGCCAAGATCGGCGCCGACACGCCGCCCAGGACGAGGGCAATTCCAAGGTCCGGCATTATTCTCAGTAGCATATCAATGGATACACCAATGATATTAGGAAGGATAAGCATCACAAAAAGTGGTGCCAGCTCGAAGGCGTAGGATAATACTTTATTCCTTTGAAAATTCCATTTCAGTCTCCATTGCATGCTTTTCCATTTTCTAAGGGCTTTTGTCAAGTCGTAAAATATCTTGAGGACAAGGAATGCCAAAATGATCCGAACGATCAACTCCCCATAGGGATATGCCTTAAAATTTTGCCCGGTTAGGGTAGTCATCAAGGCGTTGGTCAATTGGCTGGAAATTGAAAAGAAAGGGCCTGAGTTGGTGTTGGCCAGTACGGTGATCACGAGATTCTCCTCTGGCAACACTGTGATGCGGGCATTGCTGATCTTTGTCATTCCTTCATGGCCATAGGCTAGAACGTCATTTTTCCTGCTAACTCCCCAGGACATGGCAAAACCTGTCGAGCTGTTGTTGTACGGTGCGAATAGGTCAGAAAATGTTGCAGGTTCCAGGAACCACATGCTGTCCTGATCATCGATCATCTTATTGTGCAGAAGAAAATCGGCGTAGTGGTTGACGTCAGTCAAGGTACTCACAATGTAGCCGGCCGGAATCACGTATTTGCCATACTTCATTTGCTCATTGGGCCATTGAAAGCCGTACGCCAGACAGTAGCCGCCAAGCTCCCTGGCTTCCCGATGCGTTGGTACGCGCGTGTTTTTCATGCCCAAAGGCTGAAAGACTTCTGTTTGCATAAAATCAGCATAACTGTCATTCGATACTGCTTCAATGATCATTCCAAGCAAAATGAAGTTGGTGCTTGAGTAAATACCCTTTTCTCCGGGGGACGAAATAACATTAAGATCATCGATCCGGCCTTCAAATTCCAGCGATCGATCATAGCCAGAAATTTGTGAAAACCCGGAATGGTGATGCAACAGATGTCGAGTGGTCAGCGTAGGGAACGATCCCAGCTCTGGCAGGTATTCATAGGCGGGAATATCTAAGTCGATTTTGCCGGCATCCGAAAGCCTCAGTATACCTAAGGCCGTAAAGGTCTTCGAAACGGAGCCTAACCAGAAGGGCGTGCCCTCGGAAACATTTTCACCGTGAAACTGGACGAAATTGCCTTGGTCACTGACCACACTCACCGCAAGACCTTCGGTGAGTCCCTTTTGATAGTAATCGTCGATTGAACTTTTTATTATAGGATCATGCGACTGTGCTGAAATGAGTGAAATCAAGTGGAGACACAGTATCAGGAATAAGGTTTTGGATACAATGAATTTGTACATGATTGATAAGTGAATTATCGCTGCATGACAAAAAAGCCCCACGCATTACTGCAGTCCCAAAGCAACTGACCTAACTGTCGAATCTCTCCGACGAATTGTAGATACGGTGGTTATCTCCTATATCCTGGCCTGATAAGTGTAAAGCTCGAAATAGCGACCCTCCTGACCCATGAGCTGATCGTGTGTCCCGCGCTCTACGATCTTTCCTTTTTCGACTACCAGGATCTGGTCAGCTTTTCGAATAGTACTCAATCGGTGGGCAATCACAAAAGTGGTACGCCCTGCCATCAATCTGGACAAACTCTCTTGTATATAACTCTCGCTTTCCGTATCCAAATTAGAAGTGGCTTCATCCAGGATCAGCACCCGTGGATCGGCAAGAATCGCCCGAGCAATCGCCAGTCTTTGCCGCTGGCCTCCTGATAGTTTCACCCCCCGTTCGCCGATCACCGTTTCCAAGCCCTCCTCAAATCGATCCGTGAACTCGTTTACATGCGCAAATTTCACCGCGTCCTGCAGTTGCTCCTCAGTGGCGTCAGGTCGAGGGAAGAGAATGTTTTCACGGATAGTTCCTTCAAACAAGAAATCATCCTGTAGCACCACGCCCAGGTTTTTTCTATAGCTATCTAATGAGATTTTACTTAAATCCTGATCATCTACCCAAACCGTACCCTTTTCAGGAATAAGGAATGAACCTGCCAGTCCGGCGATGGTCGATTTCCCGGAACCGGAAGTCCCCACAAGCGCCGTAACCGACCCGGCTGGCGCGTCGAAGCTAATATCGTGGATGACATGCTTTTCCTGATCATAGGCAAAGGTGACGTTTTCGAAACGAATATTTGCCTTAAGATCCTTTAAGGTGATAGTCCGTTGCTCAGGGTCATCCTCAGGATGCATATTCATGATTTCCTCCGTACGATCGAGACCCGCAAACGCCTCTGTTAACTGACTGCCAATGTTGCTCATCTGAACAATTGGTGCGATCATAAAACCGAGTAACATCGTGAAGGATATAAGGTCTCCGATAGTGAGATCCCCATGGATGATCATGTATCCGCCCATGCCAAGTACGCCCACACTGGCCAGTCCAAGCAGGAATGCTCCCGAGCTGGTAATTAAAGCCGTAGCAGTCAAACTTCGCTTTACATTTTGAAATAGTCGATCCGTACCTTTTTCGAAGGTCTTTACTTCTTGTGGTTCTGCATTGAAGCCCTTGATTACGCGGATGCCATTTAAGGTTTCGGTGAGGCGGGCTGTCACCTCAGCATTCAGTTTACCTCGCTCCCGAAATATGGGGCGGATGTATCCAAAAGCCTTCAGTGAGATCACACCAAAAATGCTCACCGGCACGAGTACATACAAAGTCATCATTGGGCTGGTCCTGATCAGAAAGATCAGGGAGAGCACGGCTGTCAAAGAGCCTCCTATAAGTTGGACCAGGCCTGTACCCACCAGGTTGCGGACGCCCTCCACATCCGACATAATTCGCGAAACCAGCTCGCCGGCTCTATGGTTATCAAAAAATCGCGTGGGCAAATAAATGATCTGTTTTTGCACCTGCACCCGCAACTGCGCAATCAGGTGTTGTGCCTCTACACTCAGAATCCTGGTCAACAGGAAAGACGAACCTGCCTGTATGGCGATGGCACCCATGATGCCAAGTACCAGTGTTTTTAGCATTTCTATATCGGCATTGACAATCACATCGTCCATGATATACTTACTTGCCAGCGGTAGCACCAATCCCGCAAACCGGCTAATTACTATCAGGAAGAGGCCTATGAACACGGCTTTTCTTCGGGGCCAAATGATCGTTTTGAACACATGGCCTATGGTCACTTTGCTTTTACTCATTTAATAAATTGTGGGAGGGATTCGAATTCAATACGGATAGATGATTTCAATGGTTCATAAAAAATTCAGATCCTCGTGTTTCCAAGCTCATGGAGTAGTTCACCAATATTGAAGCGTGGGTCATAACCTAAAAGTTCCCGGGCCTTCGCTATGACGTAAACCCGGTCTATCGTTTTCGGTATTGGCCATTCTCTTTCGTTAAAATAATCAATAAGATCTGGTTGCCTTTTCCTCAGCACCTCGATGGCATCGCTTCTGAGATCGGCAAGATCTCCCTGCTCGAATATACTCCGAGCAGCAATGTTGAAGACGTGAAATCGATCAAAAGATGCATCCATGCCAGCCGGTGTGACGTAACCACATCACGCGTGTCCACGCCTCGGTACATCCTGTAGAATATCTTATTGGCAAGCGGTTCGTCCCAAAACCTGGCTACTCTAAGCGACATGGTTTGTAGTTTTTCGGAATGGAAAAAATCTTCACAAAGCTGCTCTGCGGCGATTTTAGTGATATCGTAAATGTCTCGTGGCAAAGGTTGCAGGTCCTCAGTGACCCACCTGGCGGCATCCGTTTTTTCAAATTGGCGTCCATACAGCGAGGTGGTGCTAGTATAGATAAATTTAGAGACACCCTGGACCTCAGCGGCCTCCAACAGATTGAGCGTACCCAGGATGTTTGTCTCAATAAATTCCGAACGGGAATGAGTCGAAATGTGCGGGGCGTGCAGTGAAGCAGTGTGGATGATGGCTTCTACTCCCTCCGTGGCCCTTAGAATAGCTTCTTTGTTGGACAATGCCTGGACATAATGTGTAGTCGCTGCAGGCTTTCTATCTAATCCTATCACCCTAAATTCTGAGGCCAGAGATTGCACAATGGCGCACCCCGCTTGCCCCGAACTTCCGGTGACCAGGATCCTCCCCATGATCACCTAGTCCATGTAAGCTACCCCAAACTTTGTGTTTTGTATGTCCAGCGGTTTAGGAGGATGAGGTTCGCCCAGCATTTCAAGCAGGTCAATTTCGATACTTCTGCTGATCGTACTCATAGGTGTATCTGCGGCGCGGCCTTCGAATGGATCCTCCGTCATTTCACCTGATTTATTCAAAATGTAGAAAATGAAAGAAATGGCAATGCTCATCGGAATGGCCATGTAATCCATAATCGGCACCAACGAAAAAGGCAGGCAGATAATGAAAAGCCACAAAAAGAGTCCGGTAAAGTAGTTGTAATAATAGGGGAATACTGTGTTTTTGATCCGCTCATTCATGCCTTGCAGATCGTAAAACTGTTTGACCAGCTTAGCAAGCTCCATGTGACGAAAATTATCGATCATGCCCGCTTCATAAGCGTAAGCAATCGCCTGATTCTGGTTGTGCAGGAGCTGGGCAGGCTTGTTGCTTTTACGCATCAGTATTTCGTATTCTTCATCAGAAAGCCATTCCTTCAACTGGTCAAAATTTGTCTGTTTCCGCAGGTGAGCTTTCAGCGTATATAGCCAGGCTATTTGCCGGTGAATGATGCTTCGTTTCCATTGGTCGACTTCTTCGATTGGCGCTTCCCCATGCTTAAGAGACGGAAAGGTCATGACAAACGAACTCAGCGTTCTCGAAGTATTGACAATCCCTCCCCATATTTTACGTGCTTCCCACCACCGGTCATAGGCACTGTTGTTTCGAAAACCAAGGAAAATAGCCAGGGCCCCACCCAATATGGTCACAGGAACTACCGGCAGGTCCAGCCCTGTCCAATCATAAATGCCGTCCCAGGCATGTTGCAGTTCAGCGATGACAGCAAAAGCAATGAACAAAAAAATGGCCTTGAAATTGTGATAAGCAATGCCAAAGACCTGTTTGAAAATATTTGGGGAAAACTTGATTAGCATGGTGTGCGAGTTTACTCAATGCACAACCAAGATAGAGAATGAAAGTTTTTTTTTTGAAGCGACCGGACAACCTTCTGTGAAAAAGGCTATTCCGGCTCTCTGCTTACTTCGTGCCGCTGCCGATCCGGGCTATTTTGAACAGCTAATGCCCCTGGAGCGCTCATTGGATCAGCTTAGGCTACGGATAACTTCTAAAGTCGTATCTATCTCCTCTTTTGAATTGTAGATATGAACCGAGTGACGAAGTAGTTCTTGGCCCACAGACCGAGGTTGTAGCCTTTCTTTCTCCCATAAAGTTTTTTGGAGCTCGGGACCAGTGAGCCCTGCCACAGCATATGTCGTAATACCTGCCGCCATATCCTGGTGGGTCGAGGAATGTATGGTTACACTTTGCAACTCCTGAAGTCCGGATCGTAGGTAATCACCCAACTCTTTGATTCTCCCCAACCATCGATCCTCACCGATGGTATTATAAAAATCCACCGCCGCATCCAGCCCTTCTATCAGCCCGGGATTTCCAGTGCCATATTGCATGATCCGAAAGCCATGGTCTTCCTGATTGTCCCAATTGTAACTTGCCATGGTGGTCCATATTTCACTTGCCTTTTCAGTATTGATGTATAAAATTCCACTTCCTGCAGGTGCCAATAACCATTTGTGTAGGCTCGAGTAATAAGCATCGCAGCCAATTTCCTTTACATCGACCTGCACCTGGCCAACACATTGCGCACCATCCAGTACGGTGAAGATTCCCTGTTCGCGCGCTCGCTGACAAATTTCCTTTACGGGCATCACTGTGCCATAAACTGACACAATGTGTGGTATGGCGATTACCCTGGTTTTGCTCGTAACTTCTTTGAATATGGCCTCCACAATTTCCTGAGGATCGTTCGCAGGTACGGGCATGGTTGCCTGTTTGTAAACACAACCCTTTCTTTTGGCCAGTAATTGCCAGACACCAAAACCACCCCCATGTTCCTGGTCAGTATTCAACAACTCGTCCCCCTCCTTCAGGTCCAGGCCCTGACCGACGAAGTTCATCCCGAAGGTGGCATTTTGTGTCAGCGAAATTTCCTTAAAATCAGCATTGATGATCGCTCCAATTTTCTTTCTGAGTTCCTCGTATTTAAAGTACCCGCTAAGTAGCGCCGGACCCGACCCATTTTTGTAATCGACCTCCGCACCATGTACGGCGTAGTGCTGCAGGTGATTGATCATTTTGTTCAGGGCATAACCAGAGGTAGGACCCATCGTGCCATTGTTGAAATAAGTTTGGCCTTCCTTGAGCGGAAATTGCTTACGTACCAGCTGCCAGTAACCGTCCTGCTCGCCATTGATTTTGGTCAGTGCTGCCAGGTCGTACTTGGGTAAGTCGTTTAGTGATATGGCCGGCAAAGCCAATGTGCCCAAGGCACTTTGCCGAAGGAAGTTTCTGCGTGAGGTCATGGAACGGTGATTTGCGTCTAGCTCAAGGAAGCGATCTTTTCACGAGAATCCAAGCAAGTTTACGTGGGTGGCTACCATTGGCACCTGAAGCTGCTGGGATAACTCTTCGTGGTGTTACCATCAGCAATTCAATCTCAGTCCCCGCGAAATTCGAAATTCCACAAGCCTTGGAAACCTTTCGCTGAGGATCATGTCCTTGTCTACAATTCACTGAATTACTCGAGACCTGATATGAAAAATCTATTCCTGTTACTCCTTGGTGCTGTTTGTGTATTTGCCTGTGATTACAGTGCGGATATCAGCCAACGGCCGATTTCCCTACTCTCGCCGGTAGACAATACCGATTTGGACACTTCCCTGGTGCACTTCGTTTGGCAGGAAGTCGAGGATGTCAATTATTACCAGTTGCTCGTTTCGAAAGCCCTGGAATCCCGAGAGGAGGTTCTGGTGTTGGACACTACCCTGTTGTCTTACTCCTACTTCAAGTTTCTGGAGCCGGGGATTTACTTCGCCCAAATTCGTGCCCATAATAACGTGTCCACCGCTGCTTCTCCATATGTATCGTTCGTCGTTAATTCGCCCGATAGTTTGCGAAGGTTTCAGAATCAAGCTCCCAACATTCTCTCACCCGCTCCCAGCGCTAACTACTCCGAAGACGAGCGGATCCTCGTCTTATGGGAGACAGACTTGATCGATAACACTTCCGGTCAGATGGAAGTACTTATTGTTTCACCATCACTGGACGATATTCGGGACATTGTCTTTGAAAGAGAGTTTCATTGGTCTGTAGATCGGATTGAGGACCTGCGGCTAGATTCCGGTACCTATCAACTGCAGCTAACACCGTATCGCTACGTTTCCGGTCAAAGGGTTTATGCGCTTTCCGATACTGTTCGCTTCACTGTGGGACAGTGATAGCAGTCATCGGGGGTTGATGGTTGTATTCGGATGGGAGGGGCGATGCCTCTGATAGGCACAGGCTTCAGGCCAACAACCGGCTTCTCCCTTCATCATTTAGTCTAAAATCGTCCGTCAACAAATGCTTAAGCCCTTTTAGAATGGTGAAGTACTGCAAATCGCCGAACCCCAGCCAGGTTTGTTCGCGTAACATCGTTCCCACCAGTTTCCGTTCTTCTCCAATGCCTCCATCGATCAGTTGAAGCATGCGACGTTCAACCTTAGATAGTCCATTACTGGCGGGAGTGCGCTCGTCGATATGCGCCTGGAAAGCGGGGCCCAGGTACTTAAAAGTGCGATGATCGTGAGAAAATCGGGCAATTTGCTTTTTGTTGCCACTGGAGTAGCATTTCCAGGCTTCCTCCGCGTATTTCAAATCTTCGATTGTCAGTTGCCTCCTGCCTTCAAAAAGTTTTAGGTAGTCGGTTGATGCTATTTCACCAAGGCCTTGCAGTCTTCCAGCAAGTTCATCGCCCAGGCAAACGAGACTTACAGTTGGGTGCTCAAAAAAGCTCAAACAGGCTACCATATTTACCTGACAAAAGAGATCATATTCGAACCACAACGTCACCTCCCCGAAATCGCGTGCATTCCTCAGTTGCTCGATATCTGACCTAACCTTGTCTTCATAAGTATAGTCTCCGGGATAAGTGGATTCCATGTAGGATTTTCGTTTTTCCCAGAACAAATCAGTATGGATGTTGTCGCCGATGGGGCCTTCAGTCAGTACATCACGCCATACAATGACCTGGCCCTTGATGCCTGAGCGTTCAAAAATAGCCCTGGTGGCATCGCCATTGAGGACATGGAGGTGAGAGGTAGACATGCCGGAAATTTAAACCAAGCTGCTTTTCAAGGCCAACTTTCGGAATTTGCCAGGTGCCACCTGATACTTTTTTTTCCATATTCGGTTAAAATAAGCTTCGGACGCATAGCCCAGCGAGTTGGCGATCTCCTTTATGGAAAGGTCTGAGTAGATCAGTAGCTTACGACCCTCCTTCAATTTCACCTCATTGCGGTAGGTCGCAATGCTCTTTCCCTGGTGTTCAGAAAATAGCCTGTTCAGATTGCGTTCACTCATGGCCACTTCATCTGCCAATTCCCTAACAGTCACAAGCTCATGCAGCCTACTTTGCAGGATTTGCTGCACCTGATACACAACAGGGTGAAACTTATTTTTGAAGTTCAGGAAAGTGTTTTTCTGGTCACCAATGTTTTCACGACGTACATTGATAACCAGCTCGCGAGCTACCTCCGCGGCCACCAAGGGACTATAAAGCTCGTCCAGGTAAGCCAAGGTCATATCAATGCCAGTGGTCATACCTGCACTGGTATAAATGTTGCTATCGCAGGAAAAAAGATTCTCCTCCTGTAAAATAACTGATGGAAAGTTTTCCTTTACCCAGGCAAAACACTTCCAATGTGTACTGGCCTTTCTTCGATTGAGCAGTCCCAATTTCATTAATATCAGGGACCCGGTACATATGGATAAGATGGCCCCTCCGTTTCTTGAATGACCCTCAATCAGTGTTCGCGCCTGTTCGATCGAAGCATCCAATTCGCCGGATTTCAAAGAGGTAAAGTCTACACCCGGGATGCAGATCACATCTCGCGGGCCTATGGAGATCGCGTCAAATGATTTGAGGTCCCCGAAGCTAATGTGTTGCTCCGTTTGGACCTGACGTTGTGAACTGGCATAGGTGATTTGAAAACGCTTTTCTCCCAAGGAGTTTGCCTCATAAAGAACCTGTACCGCACCAGCAAAATCAAAGACATGCACCTTGGGAAAAATGAAGACAAAAACGTTTCTCATATTGTCTTTTTCGGACGAAAATTTATCTTATTAAGATAAATATAGCGCTAAATTCTATGGTGTCGTAGCTTCACTCAAAGGCGCAACTTCGGAGGGAGTTGGCCAGGCAAAACTCATCCTATGAAAAACCTATTGATTACACTCATAAGCTTATTGGCCATGAATATACATGCGCAGAAGTCTACAGAAGTTGGATTTATCTGTCCGCCCTGCGGGTGCGGGGAGGATAAAGAATTTCACGAGGAAGCCGGAAACTGTGCGGCTTGCGGCATGGCCAGATTTGCGGCAATTAAGGAGGGTTACGAGCCTGCTACAGGAAGTGTGCTCAATGCGCCGAGTAAGACTGTGGCGATTTTCATCTTTCCCGGAGTTCAAATCATTGATTATACAGGACCTTATGAAGTGTTTGGGCAGGCTGGATGGACTGTTTTTACCGTGGCACAATCCGAAGAAGTGCTACAAACGGCAATGGGTATGCAAGTAAAGCCGCATTACACTTTTAACAATGCGCCCGAGGCCGATTTTTTACTGGTTCCGGGAGGCAATGTGGATACCAGCGACGAGCAGGTGCTCCAATGGCTCAAAAAGCAAGTGGAGGAAAAAGAACAAACGCTCTCGGTATGTAATGGCGCTTATTTTCTTGGGGCGGCGGGCATTTTGGATGGGAAGACTGCCACTACATTTGCTCCCCTCATTCCGGGCTTGAAGGACATTGCGCCTAAAGCCAACGTGGTTTCGGATGAGCGATTCACCGATAATGGCAAAATTTTGACTTCCGCAGGTTTGTCCAGCGGAATTGATGCCGCCATCTACCTGGTGAGCAAGTACCAAGGTCTTGGCAATGCGCAACGAATAGCAACACACCTGGAATACCAATGGAGTCCGGATAAAGGTTTTGTAAGGGCCCAGCTGGCCGATATGCATATTCAATCTTTTGGCAGTTTTATCGATCAATTTGATCGTGAGTGGCTGACCTATGAGGGAGACGAATCCCGGTGGTATCTGGAGGTAGCGTTGGATACGCCGCTTACGGCAGCCCAGATCAGGTCGATTATCGACTATCAGGCGGGCAAAGGACAACATTGGATGAAGAGTGGCGATTCCTGGAATTTCCAGGTTGGAGACGACAACTGGAACGCAACCTACCAGGTGACTACCGAGAAAAATAAGAAAATTGTGAAGCTCACAGTTGAGAAAGCCGGTTGACCTACTTAGTTGCGATGTGGTGCCCGTGCCATGAGATTTTTCCTGTTGGTAGGCGGGTTTTGACTAGCTGGTTGGTTATAAAGCGTATTATCTTCATGCGTCATGATCAAATTACAGCTTTCCGCTCTCGGCCTTTTCTTCACATTGACAGCTTGGTGCCAACAACAAATAGGGGGGTACCTGTCGTTTCAGGAGTTTGCCGATAACAGTCCCACCTACGCTGGAAATTTCTTCAAGATCTACAAGCGGTCCAAAGCTGAGATCGTGCTGGGGGGGCGGCAATGATTTTAGAATCATTTCTGCTACGAAAAACATCCCTCAGGGGAAAGTAAAACGTGACCTATGGGGTGTTTATAAGAATGACACACTTTATGTGAATGCAAAACCCGTGATGGGGACCATGTGGTACTCCCGTGTGATGGAACTCGGCAGGTATGATTTCGTGAAATTTCCATTTCCTTTGGACAAGCAAGTTCAAAGAAAACTAGGGCTTGCCTATGTTCACGGGGGTGCGGCCGTTGGCAACTCTTCAAACCGGATGTCCGGGAGTAAGCGGGCCACGACCCGGCTGCCTTTTGTGTTTGATTCGCAGGGCGGACAATTCCTGTACCTCACAGAAGAGTCGTTGTTTCAATTGCTTAAGCCAAAACCAGTTCTTCAACAGTCCTATTCCCAAGAGACCGAGAAGCTCAGTGAGGACGTCATTATCCGATACTTGTCGAAGCTCAACGAATAAGATCGGCTTTTACCATCTCTTAAATTGCGCGGCATACCCGAATCTCTTTTTTGAATGTCTCGTTAGGCCATATAGTTTCACCTAGATTCTCCCATGCGATACTATTGCGCGCTTCTTCTTTTTGTATGGTCGACTTGCGGCCTTGCTCAGGAAGCTACCCCTGCACATAAAGATTCACTGCTGAAGGTAGTTAATGAATACTACGATCTGAATCTCCTAATTTTTTCCGCGGATTCCGAGCCTCAGGATATCGATAAACTATTTTCGATGTTTACTGTCGACTTTGAGTACCACCACCAGAAATACGGAGGAAATTACAGTAGGCAAAATCTCTATGAGGGCTATTTGAGAAATCAGGCCCGTGGTGGTTACGATGGCTCCATTGTTGATGTGCGAATTTATGGACAAATCCCAGGCCTAAATGCCGTTGCCGTTGAGCGCGCATACATACAGCGTTCGCAGGAAGGCCTGAAAACGGAGGTGGACCGAGGACTTACCTTATTTGAATTCCGCGATGGGCAGATTTCACGTATAGTGGAATATTGGTAGAATGGATAGGTTTACAGTTATGATTCCTGATCAGATTGGAGTGGCATTACGGGAAGCTAGACAAAGAGCTGGTCTTTCTCAGCAAGCGGTCTCCTCATCTACCAACGTCTCACTCAGAACGATCCAGCGGCTGGAAAAAGGTCAGGTGGTCCCACGACGGTCGACGTTGGATATTTTGGCTCAGTTTTTAAATATCGAATTGGATGAATTACTGATCGATGATCAAAATAGTGCTAGCGAAAGCGGGATTAAGCGGATAAACTTGCTGGCACTACTCACCACGGCCGTACCTCCTTTAAACATCATAGTGCCGGGGATTTATGTGGCAGTGGCACGGTTAAAATTGCGTGGTACGGTCCTTGGCAGGGCGCTGAGTTTTCAAATCCTGTGGTCGGTGCTTTTGTTGATCATGTGTTTCCTGTCCATTGCCATTTCTCACCTGACCCTCGACGATGCGGGGTGATTCTTTATTTGTGGCTATGACGGTGTATTGGCTGATGATTGCCGCCAATCTTGCTGCATTGGGATATTTTACGTTCTTAGCAGGAGATGCACCTGATAAGTCTTACAAAAAGATTCCTAACTTCTTCTGACGTACCAACTGACGCAAGAGTGACGGGTATTTGACACCCTTCTGGTTGTCGATCGCGGATAGCTTTGGTCCAAAATTCAAAATAGAAGGACCATGACTAAAAACTTGCTTCTGGCCGCCCTGATTGCGATGCTCGGTTGCCAGCAACCCGACACACTGCCCGAGCTACTCGATCATTTTGCGGAACACGGTCGCCGAAAAATAAGCAGTCCATTCTCGGGAGTGGTGCTTGTCGCTCAAAATGACAAGGTAATCTTCCGGGAAGCTTATGGCTTCCGTGATTGGGAGAATAAAAAAAAGAATACCCCGACAACATTGTTTCCTATTGGGTCAATCACTAAGCAATTCACCGCGATGTTGGCGATGCAACTGGTACAGGAAAGTACCTTGGATCTCAATGCTTCGGTAACCAACTACCTGACAGATTACTCGGGCCCCAATGGAGGTGCTATGTCTATACATCATCTCTTATCCCATACTTCCGGCCTTCCGCATTATGAAGGAATTATAGGTAACGGATATACAAGAGAAGTATTCAGCAATTCTGAGTTTACCCCTCGGGAGTTGGTGGCCCTTGTTAGCTCTGTGGAGCCGGTATTTGCACCGGGAGAAAGATTCTATTACAGTAGCCTTGGCTATATGTTGCTTGGAGCGATTATTGAAGAGGTCACAGGAAAGGACTTTGCCACACTCCTGGAACAACGCATTACAGGTCCACTAGGGCTTCAGAATACAGGTTTTGCGAATGATGAGTTCATTGCCAATAAAGTCGCCGCCGGACATAGGTTTATTGAGGACGAAACCTTTATGATGCTCTTTCGAAAATTCGGCGGTGACATTGCTCCTGCTGATTTCAGGACTCAATCCAGTAAATACGCTACGGGAGGTATGCATTCAACCGTGGATGATCTATTCATATGGAGTCAGGCAGTGCGGGAGGGAGCTCTCCTTGATTCCATACATCATCGATTGTATCTCACTCCCAATACGAGCGGCTATTGCTATGGCTGGTTCAGGAACTGGGATGAGTTGCTGGAAAGAAACACGGAGGTACAAGTCTATTCTCATGGCGGGGCGCTGTTTGGTCACAGTGCGTCAATCAATTTGTACGACGATGGCACTACAATTATCTACCTGGCAAACGTCCGGCCTGTGAAGAACCCGGAATTGACCCATCGGATCTATCTGGCCCATGACAAAGGAGATGATTATCGGATGACCGGTTACCCTGATCGAAGCTCTTTTGAGTCCTTTCAATCAGGTGGTGGGGAGCTAGCCTTTAAAAACTACTTTGCTCGATTATCGGACCTTTGTGGGTACGAAGTTTTGCCATCGGATCATTCCATCGCTTCACTTATGTCCTTATTCTATGAAGAGGGTCTTGATACAAAAGCGGATAGCTTACGGGAAGTGTTACTGACGACCTATACCTTATCAGAATCGTCTCTAAACCGGTTGGGTTATCGTTTGCTGGACGATCAATGCGAAAGAGCTGTTAAGCTTTTTCGAATAAATACAGACCGATTTCCTCATTCCCCCAATGTCTGGGATAGCCTGGGTGAAGGAGAAATGCGATGTGGCCAACTAGAGAAAGCACTGGATGCGTTCACCAAAGCGGTCAGTCTGGCTGAAGCGAATGGTGATGGTCGTCTGGAAGCTTTTCGTACTAACCTTCAAAATGCGCGAGCGGCAGTCAACCCGTAGCTGGGATGTCGAAAATGCCCACAAATGCTGCATGATCAGATTCCGGAAATTTAATATCGCCGGCAAATGGAAGACTTTCGTCGTGAAGGTTTTCATTAAAAATTCTGGCTTGCTGGAAGCAAGGTAAAAGCCCTTGCGAGATGAGCATATGATCCAATAGGTTGGTCTGACCGTGATGTAGATGGCTATATCGTACTGAGGCGGGAATACCGGCACTACAAGGAATTAAGACCTGATTCCTAAGATCAGGATTTTGAGTGTTTTCGACAGTGCCGCAGATCGCCTCCACGGGCACCTCCCCGGGTTCTGCATTGAAGTCACCGCAAACGACTATTCGGGCGTGAGGGTCCTCCTGTAGGAGCTTATCGACTAGTATTCTCGTTTCAATCGCCTGGCCCACTCGTTTGATCGAGGAAAGGAAATACCCTTCTGCCCATCCCGCTGCGCTATTCCATCGGTACCCATCCTTTTGTCCGGAGACATTGGATGCCAGCCTGGATTTTAGGTGCAAATTAATCACATGGAGGTCGCGTAGTTGGGGGTGGTCAATCCTTGTATGCAGGATTGGCCGCTCCCAGCTGATGTCTTTGCTGGTTTCCTTGGGAGAAGCCGTTACTTTTCGATATTGCAATTTTTCGATGAGATCGTGCCGGTATTCATGGACTTCAGCGATTGGGTATCTAGAAAGGATCACAAGGTTTCTTTTGTCATAGGCAGTGTCGCTTGAGGTGTGGGTATGGGCCAGGTGGTAGTCCTCGTACATAGTTCCTTGAAGCACGAATTCCAACGCACTTAGATCTCGTGAAGGTCGATCAGAAGTATGGTCGGGTCGCTCCTGCGCATGAACTTCCTGCAGGCAGAGTATGTCAGCGTTGAGTCTATTCAAAACCGCCTGTAGAACCGGCTTTCGCTCGGCCAGCGTCGGATTGTATTCATTGTCTTTGGTGTCTAGATTCTCAATGTTAAAAGTGCCGATTCTCATGATTGTAAGGGTTGTGATGTCTTTAAGTTCTACTATATTTCCGTCTTTTGCAATTATTTAATATTAAGTAAGGATTGCGCCTCCTTACCACCTACCGATTAGTAATTGAGCCTACAATTCACTTCATTTGTGATGCTTCAACACGCAGCTATGCCTTACAGAAACTTTCCCATGAATAGGTTATTTGTCAATTTTTGTTGTTTGTCTTTGCTGCTTTTGACCAGCTGTATGACTGACTATAACCTGAAGCTTCTGGTTTCCGAAGAAGATGTTCCGGTCATGACAAAAATTGCCGAGGAGATCAATATCCACTCGGATTTTAATATTGCGGTCGTAAGCAAGGACTCTCTTACCGAGGTGGCCTCTATTCAAGGACTTCTGGCGGGGGAATCTGATCTGACCACCGTTGATAACACCCTCGACTATCACGCGTCGAAAAAGAATATAAGAACCGCAATCCCTTTTTTCCATGAAGTGCTGGTCGTAGCCTCCAGGAGGCAGATGTCTCAAAATGAATTAGACTCATTGATAAGAAATGGCAGCTATATGGTCCTGACCAAGGAGGTGGATGAGCTGGATTTTTTCAGACGTCTGATACCCAATTTTACGGGTGATACCGCTATCAATTACCGGTTGGAGAATCATTACAACCTGATGGAAGATTTTGCTAATAATGAAGTGCTGCTGTTTTTCAGCGCGCTCGAAAATTACGAGCTTGGCCAATTATTATTTCAAAAGGAAGCGTATCTGTATTCACTGGATCGTAACGAGACCATTGGTCAAGGCTCGTTCATAGAAGGGTTTTGCCAATCTTACAAAAAGACTACCCCCTATATCCTTTCCAGGTTTGCGTTTGGTGTTGGTCTGGACAAGCCTACTTACACGTTGGCGGTTCATGAGCTGCTGATCACCACAACGGATCTGCCAAGTAAGGTAGTATACGACTTGATCGGTACCATTCACCAGCATCATATCGTCCCCATCTTTGAGTCTTCCAACTCTTACACTTTTGAAGTCAATCATCAGGATATTAATCTAAGCTTCCCTTTTCATGATGGCACCATTGACTATGTAAATCGTGATAAACCCACTTTCGTTGAGCGGTATTCCGAATTCATGGGCTTTATTCTTTCTGTATTCATCGTAATGGCCGGTCTCTTTGCCAGTTTGAAAGCCACAGTCAATCAAAAGAAAAAGGACAGGATGGATATTTATTACCATCAGTTGCTGGAGATCAAAGAGCGTGTCAAGGATATTCCTACCGTTGAGTTACGCACCAAGCTTAATGACATGCAAAAAATAGTTTTTGATCTGCTGATCAAGGAGAAGTTGAGTGCAAACAATGAGTTCACCATTTTTATGATGCTCTGGGATGAGATTCACCATGAGATGGTGACACGCGAAGAGGCCCGCTAAAGCTTTGAATTGTTTTAACACTGCGGTTTGATGTCCTCAGCCATGTGCGGCATAATTTTGCTCTCGCAAACAGCTTTTGGTCTCAACTTAGCGGCTGGGCAAAAAAAGAAGGGAATACGTAGTATCCCCTTCTAAGAACCAGCTATGGAGTTTCTTGTCAAACTCACTATCAAGAGTCCAAGTTACTATTTCGTCTGGAAAAGCCCTGAAAACGAGGGTGTAACTTCGAGTTTAGCATTTGAAATCACTCGTATGGGTGATGGAATCACTCCGATCGGAGGGTTTCAACCGGGTTTTTTAAGGCCGCTTTTACTGATTGAAACCCTGAAGTTCCAAGTGAAATAATCAGGGTAAAAGAACCGCCGAGGGCAAACATCCACCATTCCAAGCCAATATGATAGGCAAACTGAGCCAGCCAATCGTTCAAAAAGTAGATACAAAGAGGTATCGAGAGCCCGAATGCGATGCAGCCAAGTAATAAAAAACTATTGGACTGGATCCATACCATATCCCTGATTGGGGCGCCCAGTACTTTTCTGATACCTATTTCCTTCATTTTCTGCTCAGCAGTGTAATTTGCCAATCCTAATAGTCCCAGCACACCGATAATGATGGCCAGGCCAGCAAATGTGATGACCAGTTGACCTAATCGCTGATCGCTCTTGTAGGCTTTGTCCAGGTCTTCATCGAGAAAGTGATAGCTGAACTGCCAGTTGGGCAATACAGAATCCCATTCTTTTCTCAATAGGTCGATGGTTTGCGCATAATCTCCCGGCGGTATGCGCACCAGAAGATGGTCGTGCCATGTAGGCCATACGTACAACATTATTGGCTCAATGGCCTGACGGGTGGTGGCGAAATGGAAATCTTTCACCACGCCAATGACTTTTACTTCCCTGGCGCCTTCAGACATATCGAAACCCGTTCCCACAGCATTTTGAAGTCCCAAGTACTTCTCCATCTGTTGATTAATAATGATAGCGCCTCCTGCGTCCGTCGCAAAATCTTCACTGAAATCCCGACCGGAGATCATCTCCATTCCCATGGTCTCAACAAAATCATGATCCACGGCGATGATCGAGATGAGTTCCTTGCTGCTTTCAGGATTATTTAGTTCTTTCATCCACCAGGAATTGAGTGACCTTGGCGGCGTATCGGAGGTAGCCGCTACAGATTTTACCCCGTTCAGGCTTGCAAAACTTTCTTTGAGCACCGGTATGTGTTCTCTTAATCCTCTATTGTAAAAGTCTACCACAACGACCTGCTCTTCATTCATGCCAAGATCCATGGTCCGCGAATACTTCAACTGATTGTAAATAGTAATGCTGGCTACCACCAGCGTGATGGATATGGAAAACTGCACAACAATCAAGCTGCGTCGCAACCTGCCAGCAAATTTCGTGTCACCCAGGTTGTTGTTGCCCTTCAATACTTTGAGTGGCTTAAAAGATGAAAGGTAAAAGGCAGGGAAGCTTCCGGCTGTAAATCCCACCAACACCAGCACTATCAAGAGGCCAAGAATTAAATCACCGGAAAAGAGCATACTGTAGCTGATGATCTTACCGCTGAAAGTATTAAACGAAGGAATAATGATGACTACCAGAACAACGGCGATCAGGGCAGAAAGACTGGTCAGCAAGATGGATTCTCCCAAAAATTGCCCCACGAGGCTGGATTTGTTAATGCCTAGTACCTTCTTCATGCCCACTTCTTTGGCTCTCCATGAGGCTCTGGCCGTAGACAAATTGATGAAATTAAAACAGGCGATGAAAAGGATGAGGACGCCCACAGCTATAAAGACTTTGATAAATGTGTAGCTCCCATTAGCACCTAGCTCTGAAGTGACATCACTATGAAGGTATATGTCTTCCAGGGGCTGGCATGGAAATGTGGCTCCAAAATTTTCCAGGACCGGAGGACCAAACTCGTAGGCCACTCTGTCAACTTCTCCTGTAAGTAGATCGGCAGGTGTTCCGGGTTGGGCAAGTATGTAAGTATAGGCCCAAATATTACCCCAGTGCCTGAACATTGACTCTCCATACCAGTCCGTTTTGGTGCTTTCCAGACTCACCAAAAAATCAAATTGAAAGTGAGATTGGGTGGGCCAATCCGCGACGACACCAGTCACCAAAAACTCCCGCTTTTGATCCAGCACTAGCTGCTGGCCCATGGGATTCTCGTCGCCAAAATACCGGATTGCGGTGGACTTGGTCAGCACAATTTTGCCTGGGCCTTCGAGCGCAGATTCGGGATTACCCGACAGGAAATCGACATCAAAAACCTGGTGAAAACTTGGCTCTGCTAACGCAATCCGTCGCTCTTCGAAGCGCTTGGTTCCTTCGACATTGCTCATCCACCCACGAGTAAACCCAAATCTTGTGACTTGCTCTGCCTGCGCGACATTCTCTTTGATTAGGTCGGCCAGGGTATAGTTGACCGGAGCATAATGGCTCAGCTGACCGCTGTTGGTGGCTTGGCGCGTAACCCGGAATATCCGATCCGATTTGTCATGGAACCGGTCATAGGACAATTCTTGCTTGACGAAAAGAAAGATCAATAAACAGGAGCTCAATCCGAGAGAGAGACCAAAAATATTGATGAGGGAATAGCTCAAGCGCTTACGTAAATTCCTAAGTGCTACTTTGAAGAAATTCTGAAACATAGTCAGGGGTTTCAGTAATGGACAAGGTGGTGTCCATGAAGGTTGCATGAGGGGTTGTTGAGAATCCGAGAACGGGCCTGGAAGTGCTATCTTGAGAGAAAATTGATCAAGTGAAGTTTTTTCCTCCTTTTTTGTTGTTCATGGCGGCGCTTCTTGCCGGTTGTGACCCACAACCGCGATCGTGCGAAAGCTGTCTTGTGCTTCAGGGCGCTACGCTCTACGATGGCACGGGAAACGTGATTCACGAGGCTACGGTCATAGTCGATGGAACTCGAATAGATACAGTGGGTACTGGGCTCCCGATCCCCCAAAATGCGAGGGTATTCGATATTTCAGGCAAATTTATGATGCCGGGGTTGGTAGATGCGCACGTGCATTATGGGCAAAGTGGATTCTACGATGCACGGCCGGATGCTGTCGATCTCAGAGACAGCCTGCCCTACGAGCAGGTGCAGAAGTACTTGCGGGAAAATGTAGAAAAATTTCATACAGCCTATTTGCGATCGGGTGTTACCGCGGTTTATGATGTTGGAGGATTTACCTGGAGTTTGGCTTTGCAGGAAGATGGGGAACGTGCGACCAACATACCTCATATAAGTGCCTCAGGGCCTCTCTTGACGCTTGCGCCACCGAATTTTCTGACCACCTTTCACCTACCCGGAGACACCATGATCGTGTCCCTCGATTCGCCGGAAAAAGCACGCCGATGGATTCGCAGCAACAGTGAAGATGGAGCCACTGGTATTAAGTTATGGGCTTTAGCGCCTGTGGACTTGAAAGCGGAAGATATTCTTCAGGCAATTGCTTCGGAGGTAAAGGCCCAAAGCAATTACCTGATTACCCATGCTACAGGGTTAGAAGCAGCCAAGGCCGCTATTGGGCTGGGAACAAAGGTTTTGGTGCATGCTGTAAATGAAGATCTGGTGGATCAGGAATTCATTGAACTCATGAAGGAGGAGGATGTCATTATGGTACCAACGGTTATTGTTTCATCAGGCTATTTGAAGACCATGGAGGCGATTCTGGGTGCGCAGGATTTTGAGATCATGGACCCGTATAATACTGTCGACGATCGGATAAGAGGTTTACTGGAAGGTGCTTCTCAATTTCAAAAATACGTTGACTTAGAAGGCCTTAGGAGTCGGGTGGCCAGGATGAGGAGATTTGTCGCGAGAGAGGATAGCATCATAGCAGAAAATTTGAGAATGCTCTATCAGGAGGGTGTTGTCCTCGCTGTTGGAACTGACGCTGGCAACCCTGGCACATTGCATGGGGTGTCAATTTTTGAGGAATTGCTGGCCATGCAGGCAATAGGTATAAGTCCAGGCGATTTGATTGTAATGGCAACAAGAAATGGTGCAAGGGCCATGGGAAGATTAGATGATTTTGGGACAGTTACAGCAGGAAAGGTGGCCAATTTGCTGGTACTATCCGACGATCCGGCGGAGGATATAGCCAATGTCAGGTCACAGGTTTATGTCCTAAAACAGGGCCAAATCATCAAGCCTTCGTCTATTCACTAGGGTGTAGACCAAGAGGCTTCGAAAACCTTGTCAACAATTATGCGTTAGGTTGTTTTACAAAATAATAAAAACCTATGCGAACGCACCTCGGAGAATTTGAGGAAATCGTGTTGCTGGTGGTTGCTGCGCAACATGACCAGGCGTATGGCCTGTCCGTGACACTTGCTATTGAAGAGCAGTTGCGACCGGTCAAACTGAGTAGTGTTCATACGGCGCTCTACAGGCTTGAAGAAAAGGGCTTGGTCGTGTCGCGTATCGGCGATACCACAACCACTAGAGGAGGACGCAAAAAACGTCACTTTTCGATTACCAATCTGGGCAAAAAAGCGCTGGTAGTGTCACAAGAGGCGCGACAGCAACTATGGGATCAGATTCCAAAAAATTTATTGGATCTGGGAGAGGCATGATGGCTGATCCGCAACCCCCAAAATGGGCCGACAAGCTCTTGGAAGGCTACTGTCGTAACGGTCTGCTTGACAGTATCCAGGGAGACTTGCATGAGCAATTTGCCCTTGACGTACACAAGTATGGTCTTCATCGGGCTCGACGTAGGTACTGGATCAATGTCCTGACGTTTCCCAGTCGCTTTACGATGCGGTCATCCACCCACCAACAAATCCGAAAAAACCGTTCGACTATGATAAGAAGTTACGCCTTAATTACATTTCGTACTTTCCAACGCAAACCAGTTTTTGCATTTATCAATATCACAGGGTTGGCCGTGGGCCTAACAGCCTGTTTGCTGATTTTCTTTTACGTGCAACATGAGTTGTCATTTGATAATTTTCATGAAAAGGGAGAGCGAATATATCGAGTGGCTAATACCTTCGATCGCGCCAATAGTTCGTCACATTGGGTAAGGACTCCACCTGCACTGGCGCCCGCCATCAGGGACAATTTTCCTGGAGTAACTGTTACCCGGCTCCGGTACGAGGGAGAGAATGTAGTGTCCTTGGGCAATAGATCTTTTAATGTGGCCCACTGCCTTTATGCCGATTCATTGTTTCTTCAAATTTTCGATTTCGAGCTTCTACAGGGGGACAGGGAATCAGCGTTGAATGAGCCCAACTCCGTTTTAATAAGTCAAACGGTGGCCAGGAAGTTTTTCGGTGATACCAATCCGGTTGGCGCGACATTGCGATTTGACAATCAAAAGGATCTGAAGGTAACAGGTGTTTTGAAGGATGTACCAAGCAATAGTCACTTACAATTTGACTTTTTAATGTCCTTTTCTACCTATGTAGTGCCTGATGGCTACCTGGCCGACCTGACCAGCTGGGGTTGGGGAGGTTTTTATACTTATCTCCTTTTGGAACCAGGTGCTGATGTGAATACAATGGAGTCCTCGATTACCGATCTATTGGCCCGTAATTACACGCGTGGTGATACAAAGGTGGGTGCGCCATTGCAACAACTTGGCGAGCTGTATTTTGGGTTCACAGATTTTACCAACCGTGGTGAGGCGGTGATAGTTGGGTCCCGGTCGACGATTTATGCGCTTACGGCCATAGCTGTGTTGGTGCTGTTGATCGCCAGCTTCAACTTCATGAATCTTTCAACGGCAATGTCCATCAGTCGAGGCAAGGAGATTGGTATGAGAAAAGTATTAGGTGCGCCAAAGCGGATGATCCGTCAGCAGTTTTTGGTGGAGTCTGTGATATTTGCATTGTTGAGCCTTGTGCTGGCGGCAGGGGTCTTTTCCCTGGTTGGCCCTTACGTCACCGGGCTACTTGGTGTAGCGCTTCCTGCTAGCCTCACCACCTACCTGGGGGTGGTCCCCATGTTCATTCTTTTCACTGTGTTGGTCGGATTGCTATCCGGAACATACCCGGCCTTCATACTATCAGCTTTTAGTCCTATTGAGTCAATAAAAGGCAAGTTAAGTACGCCTCAGTCAGGAGGCATTGTTCGCAAAGGACTCGTTGCGCTGCAGTTTGTCATCTCCATCGGTTTGATCATTGTGAGTCTATTGATTGTCCGCCAAAGTGAATTCATGAGGAATCGGCCACTGGGCTACGATAGGGAAAATATTCTGAGCGTTAACCTCTTTCTGGAGGATATGCGTGGGGGTTATACCGAATTGAAAAATGAGCTACTGCAAAACACTGCGATCGCTTCGGTTTGTCGGAGCTCCCATGCCTTTGAAGGCGGGTCGAGTAGTGGCCCCGCGCTGGTGATTGGTGCACCTGAGGACGAGTCAATCCAAATGACCTACTACCAAACGGGTTATGACTTTCTAGATGTGATGGACATTGAGTTATTGGCCGGGCGGTATTTCTCCAAGGCCTTTCCCAACGACACAGCCGAAGCACTCGTACTCAACGAGACAGCCGTCCGGCAGTTTGGTTTTGACGAACCCCTGGGTCAGCGAATCCGGTTTAACAATAGGGACCGGCGGGTGATCGGCGTTGTGAGGGATTTCCATATTTCCTCACTTCACACACCCATTCGTCCGATGGGAATTGTGATGCCTTTTGCTGAGCTGCGCACAGTCTTGATTCGTACGGAAGCAGGTCGACAAATACAAGCTTTAGACGTTTTGCAGGAAAAGTGGGAGGCCGGATTCAGTAAGTCACCTTTCGAAGTAACATTCCTGGATGATACCATCAATGCCCTCTATGCGCAGGAGGCTCGTCTTTCAAAGCTGGTCTCGGTATTCGCCTTGTTGGCTGTTGTCTTGGCGTGTTTGGGGATTTACGGATTGATCACCTTTTCCATTCGAGTACGCCTCAAAGAGGTTGGCATCCGAAAAGTTCTGGGAGCACCTGTTTCGAATCTGCTATTTATTCTCTCCAACGAATTTTTGTGGCTTATGATTATCGCCAGTATTATCGCCTGGCCCATAGCCTACCGTATCGGTGAGCAATGGCTCGAGGGATTTAGTTATAGATTAAGCATGGATCCGTGGATGTTCTTGTCTGCCTCATTGGTATTGATTGTTTTAGTGGTGGTGACCATGAGTCATCAGGTAGTGAAAGCAGCTTTGGCCAATCCCACAAAAGTCCTAAGAAGCGAATAACTCGTACGGCTTTGGGGCAAGATCCCGGTTAACCATCTACTTCCATGATTTCATGACGCCAAGTTTTAGCAATGCGGCGAGGCTGAGACTATCAGTGATTTTGCCCTGCAAACACATGTTGAAGGCTTCTGCCAGTGGGAGTTTCCTGATTTGAAGATCCTCGCTATCCTCGAACTCCGTCGGACCTTGTGTCAGGTCGGTAGCGAGATAGGCATAACCCACCTCATCGGTCACAGAGTTGGAGGTATGTAGTGTCAGGAACCTTTCCCAGGAGGTGGCGGTGAGGCCTGTTTCTTCCTTCAATTCTCGTTTGGCCGAGTCCAAAGGATCTACTTCAAGTGCCCCTCCACCCATGGGAATTTCCCAGGAATATTCATCCAGTGGATAGCGGTACTGGCCCACCAGCCAGGTGTTTTGTTGCTTGTCTACTGGGACGATGCCGATCGCAAGGTTTTTGAAGTGCACAGTGCCGTATATTCCCTTGCCACCGTTCGGGTTCAGCACCTGGTCTTCCCTAACCGTGATCCAGGGGTTATCGTATATTTTTTTCCTCGAAAGTCGTGTCCAGGGGTTCTCCATGCGCCAAAAGTAATGGCTTGATATCTGCCTGGAGCTGTTTCTTGCGGTGATTTGATACGGAGCCATGGAACTGCGTGGATTTAGCTAATCGTGCTTACGTCGCCGAGGGTTACCCCGGTGACCTTGCCTATTGGGTACCTCATCCAGTGCCTTGAGCAATTGTTCTTTTTGATCCGGACTACAAATATTTGCCAATGATCGTATGTGTTCGGTCGTTGCTAATTTTATAAGTGCATGGACTGAGTCCATTTGAAGGCTTATTTGCTGTTCTATCTCCTTGTCGCCATGTACGATTGCTCTGTGAAAGGCTTTGTTAAGGATGCGAATTTGCTGATTATGCCCAGCCATAGATTCCCTGTGCGCTCTCTGTAGACGTCTAAAATCGTTGCGCTGATTCGCATCCAGGTCGATGCTACGATCAAAAAACCGCTCAATTCGCTCGTGGGCCTTTGGGGCTTTCATTTTTATTCGCCTTGATGGCCGACCTCCCCAAATTATGACAATCAGGACAAGATTTACCACCACCAGGATGATCAATGCGCCAACAATTATTCTCTGAAAGTTTGTCATCTTACTCAAATTCATCGTAGTTGATAGATTCGTATAATACACCTATGCTGGCTTCGGCGGAACTTTCAACTTCATCAGCCTCGACCGATGTAATCAGTGTGAGGATATTTCCCAATGTGAGGATGGCCATAGCAGCAGTAGCGTAGGCGATGGTTTGCATGAAACGCGACCGGGGCAGGAACTTTATCTTTTGCATCAGCTCCTCTTCAAACTCAGGACCTACCCTTGCTTTTTGCAGGTCATCCAGTGAATTCAAAACCTGCTCGATCTTATTTGTGGTTTCATTGCTCGTCATAGTAGGTCTTTAGTTTTGTTCTTAAGTTCTCCTTTGCTCTGTGTAGTAGCGATTCTACGGATGATGTGGTTTTAGCCATCACCTTACTGATCTCTGCCACCGTGAGTCCCTCTACTTTTTGTAGGGTGAACGCTACCTTTTGATCTGTTGGTAGGGATTCAATGGCGGCAAACAAGAGTCGGCTCCGTTCTTGATTCTCAAGCTTTACGCCCGGGTGGTTAAATTCGGTAGTCTCAAAGACTGGATTCATAGCTTCGCGTGATCCGTTTCGCTTTTGTCGACTGTTCTTTCGGATGTATTCAAGGCTTTTATTGACAGCAATGCGGTAAATCCACGTACTTAGGTGTGATTCGCCACGAAAGCTCGTGCCTTTTCTATAGATCTCTACGAATACCTCCTGCGCCAGGTCCTTGGCATCCTCACTGTTTTTCACAAAGCCAAGGCATGTATTAAATACCTTGTCTTTGTAAAGAGTAACAAGTGTGCTAAAATCTTCTGCGATCACTTAGTTCTAACAGTCTCAGAAATTTCTCTTTCGTATTCGCTTTCTATGGCGTTCCATCTCGTCAAACAAAATTTTTTGCTTGTCATCAAGTAAAGATCTGACCTCAATCCGATGTTCAATTTTCTTCTTGAAAATTTCGCCATCCAGCAGATTTATCTCGGTGATCAATCTATCTAATTGTTTCTTTTCCGGAGTGTCCGAAGAAGCAATCAAGGCTCGAAGTTCTGCATGTTTTATGTCCAGGTTGTTTCTAACCGACAAGACACTCCCTTTGTGAGCTGTCCGCAACTCTTCAATTTTACTTTTTTGTTCCGTAGTGAGGCCTAATCGCTCCTCCATATGCGCTTTGCGCTCCATTCGCTGATCACCATGCCTTCTCGTACCTCGTTCTTTGGGTGCGGGTTGAGACCAAAGTGTGGCGGCTGCTAATAAGCCCGCCATGATCAGTGTTAGCTTTTTCATCATCATTATATTTTGAATTTGTACTGGTTAGATGACGTTGGGCTTTAAATCATGCGGTGGAGGTGAATTTTTTTAATAGTACGATCAGATTAAAGGCCAAGCTCTTTTCTCAGGGCCCTGTCGGCATTGCTATTTTTCTGCCAGTATGGACTTTTTAAGGAGCTTCTTAAAAAGGCTTTCGTGGAAAGCTTTTGCTCGTCCTTGGATCCGTTTTTGTATTCTTCTTCCCAGCCAATGATCCGATGGGGGAACGCTTCTTCGAAATAAATGGCCAGTTTCCTGTTGTTGTAATGGAGGCTGTATCGCATGTGTGACGCCTCCGAAAATTCGCTATCGTTCAACTTTTCTATCGAGGCATTTGCTTTCACCGTCATTGTCTCTTGATGTTTGAGTCGTAGGTAAAAAGTACCTGGTAGTATTTCGACCGAACCTGTTGGCAGGGAGCCAGGACTGAGCCTGATCCGATTCCACACTTCGTCTTCAAGGAGTACTTTCTTTACACGCGCTTCCGAGTCACCTTCGGATTCGAAGTAAGAAAAGCTTTTCAGATTGTAGTCGTTCTTGTTGAGGTTGAGTTGCATAAAAGTATGCCCACACCATTCCTGCGAGGAGGTGGTGACTTTCAGGCTGTTTGGAAAGCGATCGAACGAAACGGGTGTAAATATCGATTGCATCATCGAATAGGGATAAATGCCTGTAAGAAACTTTTTTGTGAAATTTAGTTTCAACACAGTGACATTGTCGTCCCCCGCTCGCCCTGGGTAGTCGAGTTTGACCTGCTTGTTTTTAGAGAAAGGTTCGGTGACAAAAACAAGCACTGCATGGCCTTCGTGGACTTCTCCGTATCGGACCTGTTGCAGGTCGTAGCTCGCAAGCTCCGCTTCGCCTGCATACCAGTAGTCATTGAATTTTTTTTGATCTATTGGGTCTACTGCATTGGTTTGGTTGGATTGAGAGTAGGATTCACAGCTTAAGAATATCGGAATCAGTAAAATTAAAATAGCACTTCTCATGGTAGTAGGGTTCTCTCATTAGAAGTGCTATTTACCCATTTTGGTTCAAAATAGCAGCGGCTAGAAGCTGATCCTGTAGCTAAGATTCGGGAACATACCCACTTGCGATTCTGCTACAACCGCATCTGCAAATCCGCTATAATATCTGCCAAATTCATTGGCACGACCAATAGCGTTTTGGATATTCATTGAGATGGTAGAGGTGGATTTAACCCGATTGACCTTCCAGCTCACTCCAATATCAAACCTCATATAGCCATCAAGTCGCGTCTCAAAATTGCGGTTAAAGTCCCGCACCGTAAAGCCTGCCTCTCTCGACTCTGGAATCAAAATGGGTGCTTCCCGTTTGCCTCCTGAGAATATAGCACGCCCATTGATACTTAAGATTTTGTTTTGTGCAGACCCGAATGTCCACTCTTTTCCTCCGACGGCATTGAAAATGTAGTTGCCATCGAATCGCGTGCTCCGTGCGATACCATCGATTGGAGTGTACTTTGATTTGTACAATGAAAGTGTAGAAAGGAAATAATACCCCTGATCCAGGAATTTTTCCAGTGTGAACTCCACACCGTAGTTTTCGCCTGTCCCTTCATTGACAAGGGGGTCGCTGGTCCACCCATCCAAAGTATTGAGTAGGGAGAAAGTTCTTAGGTAATCATTGGAAGTGGTGTCGCTCGGCCACACAGGTACGTCATACAGGTATTGGTAGTAGACCTCAGATTTAAACCTCAGACCTTGAGACAGCATCCACTCATAACCAAGCACTGCATGTACCGCTCTTGTGAATCCTAGATCCTTGTTGTTCTGAATGGATGTTCCATTCTCAAGTTGTTGCTGGCCCATATACAGTGCCAAGGTTTCCATTCTGCTATGCATACCGGCGCCAGCCGTAATTGTTTTGCCTGGACTAACGGTCCATCTTAAACCCAACCTGGGTTCAACATAAAGGTCTTCATTTAGCTCAAAATAGGAAGTGTGCAGACCAGCATTGAACGTGGTATTTTCATTGAGTCGATGTTGCCAGTTGGTGTAGCCTTGATAGAAGTTAGTATTGCCATCTTCGTCCAGATAAGTAAACCTACGCCCCAAACTTCTATTCCATTCGTTGTATTGCAAGTCATAACCAAGCCGGCTGTAGATACCACCTATCCGGATGGAGTTACGGGCGCTGAACTTGTGGTTAAATGCGCTGGAAAACCTGACGGCTCGTTCGGTCACGTCCTCATCCTCCAGGACCCGGACTCTTAAAGAATCATAATCATAATGCGTATCAAATGAAGAGAAGCTCAAAACGGAGTTAATGTAAGTATCTTCATTGAGATAGGCCACATGTGTGAGGCCCCCGACGCCCATTTTTTGAACATTATCCTCAAAGTCCCATTCTCCGAATTCTGTTTGGGGAGTATAAGTATAAGTATTGTGCCCACCCAGGCCCCAGAGGGTGAATGTGCCTAGTTTGGTGCCCGGAACA
The DNA here is from genome assembly GCA_965242775.1 of Cyclobacteriaceae bacterium. GTDB lineage: Bacteria > Bacteroidota > Bacteroidia > Cytophagales > Cyclobacteriaceae > JAWPMT01. Next base: position 368,829 of record CBDETI010000022.1, on the reverse strand, counting down.
TTTACCTTGAATGAGAGGTCTTGAAATGTAACATCTTCCTGATCCCCAAGGATGTTGATACCCAGATTCTGAAATAAGGCTAACGTCGAGTAGCGATAATTCACCAGATAAGAGGAGCGGCCTTCACGATTGATTGGTCCTTCGGAAGCTGCTGCAATTCCAAGCAATCCTGCCTGAAAGGTGTGTTCGTGGGTATCAAAGTTACCATTGCGCATTTGCAAATCGAAGATTCCCGAAGTTGCATTGCCATAATCGGAAGGAAAAGCACTAGTAAAGAAATCAGAGTTGCTGAGCACATTGTTGCTGAGCATGCTGATCCCACCAGCAGATGATCCCACTTGTCCAAAATGGTTGGGATTGGGAATTTCCACGCCCTCCAGCCGCCACAGGATACCTTTGGGGGTATTGCCCCGAATGACGATCTCGTTGAGTAGGTCGTCCCCACCTGTGGTGACCCCAGCAAATGACAATGCCGCCCGAGCCGGGTCATCAAAAGTAGCCGCATATCGACTGGTTTCTTCGATAGAAATCGAAATAGCACTTACGGAGGCCAATTCATTTAGCGGTTTGCCTTGATCTTGCTTGTTTGCCACGATGACCACTTCCTCCATTTCGATGAGTGCTTCTACCATATCCAGGTTGAGAAATTTTTCTTTTCCTGATTCAATGACAATGTTGGGGACAGTCCGCTGTTCATAACCGACCGAGGATACGACGATCGTCGCTCGGCCAATGGGAACGTTTTTGATATTAAAGTAGCCGTCAACGTCCGTCGTACCGCCGATGATAGGATCTGTGCCCTGTACCACGACAGTGGCACCTATTACCGGAGATTTTGAAACTTGATCAACAATCCGGCCTTTAAGCGTTTGAGTTAGTTGTTGTCCAATGGAAGCGAAAGAGAGAAAACAAAGAACGCACCAACAGATAAGTCGAGTCATGAGTAATTGAGAATTTTATTAGAGTCTTGATCTTTTGCAGAAGGGACGGGATAAAACCGCAAGGGTTTACTGGCGGACCAATTTTCTTTTAAAAAAAGCCGAAGTTGCAGTAAAAATATTCCAATGAGGTCTTTTTTTCTACTGATAACCAGCCTACTGACGGTTGTTCTGAATGGGCAGGATGTGAAATTCCAGGGGAGCTTCGATGCAGATAGTTACTTTACAAAATTCGAAGGCGATTGGCAGATCACCAGGCAAGATGGAAAATGGCTTATAACATTTGCGGAGAACTTTGAGGCAAAAAAGGCACCAGACTTAAAGGTATTTTTTTCCAAATTGCCTTATGACGAAATTGACGGAGACAATGCGGCTGACGCTTCGCAGGCAGTGCTGGTGGCTCCATTGTCGACCTATAAGGGAAGCGTTGATATACCCGTTCCATCAGGTATTGATCCAAACGAGTTTCAAACTATAATCGTGCATTGTGAAAAATATGCCAAGCTGTGGGGAGGATCACCTCTGAGGTAGTATTTCCATATGGTTTATTGCTGATGGACTATGTTTTTTCCTCTTTTTGTGCGGAGATTTGAACTGTGCTGAAAGCGTACTTTGATCCTGAAAAGATAGAGGCCGGTTGTGATGAGGCGGGTCGTGGCTGCCTTGCGGGCCCGGTGGTTGCTGCGGCTGTGATCCTGCCAAAGGACTATAAGCATGAGTTACTCAACGATTCAAAACAACTGACCGAGAAGGATCGCTCTGCATTACGCAAGGAGGTGGTCAAAGCCGCTATAGCTTACGGTGTTGGGGTTGCCTCTCCTGGTGAAATTGACGAGATCAACATACTGAATGCTTCCTATCTGGCAATGCATCGAGCTATTGACCAATTGAAGCAGCAGCCAGAATTGCTACTTATCGATGGCAATCGCTATAAGCCACACAGTGATATACCTTATGAATGTATCATCAAGGGAGATGGTAAGTATTTTTCCATTGCTGCAGCCTCCATTTTGGCAAAGACCTATCGGGACGAGCTGATGAAGCAACAAGCGATCGAGTTCCCGGGATATGGCTGGGAGACGAATTTTGGTTATCCCACGGTTGCTCACAGGGACGGTATCAGAGCGCAGGGGGTTACCCCTTTGCACCGGATGAGTTTTCAATTGCTGCCGACGCAGTTGGAGCTGTTTCCTGAGTAGGGTCGTGGCACTGCCATTTAAAGCTTTTTAGGGAGAAAATTTTTGGCCTCATGCTAATTTTATATCCGCTTGGAAATGGCATGAAATATTTGCTGATTTTACTAACCTTTTCAACGCTGCTGAGCGTCAAAGCGCAGGAGGAGAGCCGCCTTTGGTATTTTGGGGAGAACGCTGGCTTGGACTTCCGAAGCGGTACTCCCGTCGCTTTAGATGATGGCGCCCTGAACACCTTTGAGGGTTGTGCCACTATATCAGATCCCTCAGGAAATCTGCTCTTCTACACCAACGGAGTTGAGGTCTACAATGCCCGACATGAAATGATGCCCAATGGCAATTCTCTCTTTGGTGATCCTTCATCCACGCAATCCGCGGTTATTGTACCACATCCTGGCCGTGATAGCCTGTACTATGTCTTCACGACTGACCCTGCTTTCCCGCGCGGTACGGGTATCACCTATTCGATCGTCAATATGAATGAAAATGAGGGCCTTGGGGATGTCATCTCGAAGAACAATGACTTGCTGAGGGTTACCGTTGAAAAGGTGGCCGCTACGCCCATGGCAGATGAAGTTGGCTTCTGGATCATTGGCTACCAGTCATCGTTTCAGAATGGCCGCGTGCGGGGATACCATGCCTTTGGATTTACCGCCGAAGGATTGAATGATTCAGTGCCCGTGATCAGCGAAGTTGGAGCTAATATGAACCACCGTGGCACCTTGAAGATTTCACCTTTTGGCAACTGGCTGGCAGCTGCGAATCAAGGAAGGCCCGATGAAGTACTGGAGCTATTACCCTTTGACAATAGCACAGGGAAGGTCGGAACTCCGGTTTTCAATTTAACAAATGTCCTCGATGGTGGCGATGGACCCTACGGCGTAGAGTTTTCTGCTACCGAGCAGTATTTATATGTAACAGAGCGTACGGATCACACGCGATCACCTACTTACAACCGAGTGTATCAATTCGATATTTCCTCAGCAGACCAGTCAACAATTCAGGGGTCGATGTATATGCTGGACAGTATAGTCAATTATAATGTAGGAGCCGTTCAGATGGGGCCGGATGGCAAGATTTACATGGCCCTTCAAGGAAGTGATTCCTTGGGAGTGATCCAGTTTCCTGATCAGCAGGGTGCCGCTTGTGGTTATTTAAAGAATGGTGTTTTTCTTGGTGGAAGAAAATCATTGCAAGGTCTACCGTCATTTGAAGCCTCTATTGCGAGCCCTACGAAAATGAAAGTGCCTAACATTTGCCTGGGTGATGCTGCTGCTTTCGATTATAACACCTCGATATCGGGAGTGGACAGTATTGGCTGGAATTTTGGTGACGGGTCAAATGAGACCATCATTCCTTTTGGAGCGGAAGTATCTCATGTATATAATGCGGCGGGCCAATATCTGGTTACGGCGGATTTCTATTTTTCGGGCAGTCGACAGACAATTCAGGATGCCTTGACAGTTTATACTCCTGCGGAGTTGAATCTCGGTGAGGACTTGCAACTGTTCTATGGAGATACTACCTATCTGGTTATTGATGGTAGCCGGTTTAACCAAGTGATTTGGTCAGATGGTTCCGGGGGTGATTCGCTGAAAGTCTCCGATCCTGGGCAGGTCCAATTGCAGGTTATAGATCAAAATGGGTGTGTCAATTCAGACACCTTACTAGTCAACTACGATCAACTTATCAATGTAGAGCTCCCGGAAGATATAACGATTTGTGAAGGTGAGTTCGTCCAGCTTTCTCTGGAACAGGAAGGCCTGTCTTATTTGTGGTCCACGGGCGATACTACCAGTGCAGTCACGGTCGGAGAGGAACAAGTAGTTTCAGTTCGAATTACCAATGCCTATAACAATAGGGTTGTGTATGATTCGGTAGCAATCAAGGTAAAGCAGTTCAACGAACTGACCGTTGAGGACGTGGTTCTATGCGGTTCGGGCGTGGCGGTCTTAAATGCCAGTGGCGCAAGAACTAATGAGCAATATCGATGGTACGATAGCTCACGTAGATTGCTTAACACCACGAATACAGGAATATTTCGTACAGATACCTTACGCGCAGGTCGCTTTTTTCAAGTGTCCATATACGATGGCCAGTGTGAGAGTCCTACGAGTCTGATCCAGGTTGATCTTGAGCCGGTCGATGCGCTCGCGGGCGCAGCGAACCAGACCGTGAAGATCGGGGAGACTGTTGAGCTATGGGCGTCTGGAGGCGAACAGTATTTATGGGAACCAGCCACCTACTTGAATGATTCTTCTTTGCGCAGACCACTTAGTCAACCATTGGAAGACATTACCTATTTGGTAACCGTGAGTAACGAATTTGCCTGCACAGATACTGCGAGTGTTCATTTGAAGGTTGAGGGGGACTTTCTTGTTTATCCAAATCCTACGCGGAGAGAAGATAGCTTTGTAACCATCGAGTTGCCACAGAGCCTGACTGGGACTGTGCAGGTCCATGATTTTCGGGGTGGTCTCATCGCTACTTATGTAGTGAATGACCTACGAGTTTTTGAACTGAATATTGATCTAGTGCCGGGGCCATATAGTGTTACGATTATAAACGAAAGGGGCACACGGCTGCGTCAAGTGATGATGGTAGGAACGAGGCGATAGCAATATTATGTTGTCAAACCTTGTTAACGATCTGTTAAAATCCTGGCTTGCTCTGTGGAGCCTCTCTTTCTTTTAACAGATTGCGCCGAACCTTATTTGAAATCAATGTTGAAGTCCAGACTGTTGTTTTTTATAGCGCTAACCACTACCCAGATCTTGTCCGCACAGATCGAGATTGGCGATACCTATACGCTCAACTCTGAAATATTGGAACAAGAACGTGAGATCCAGGTCTATCTCCCGGAAAGTTATGAAGCCGGGGATGCCAGCTATCCTGTCTTGTTTATCCTGGATGGCCAGTGGCATTTTACCAATGGCGTTGCAATACAGAGGTCGTTGCGAGTTCCGGACCGCTTGCCTGAGATGATAGTGGTGGGCATCAAAAACCAAAATCCTCTTCGCAGGACGTTGTTCTTGGGGGATCGCGATAAATTCCACGCATTCCTGGAAAAGGAGATGATGCCCTTTATTGAGCAGAACTTTCGGGCTTCCAATGACAGAATACTGTTTGGCTGGGAGACTGCTGCCTTCTTTGTGGGCTTTGAACTTATTCATCCGAGCCAACTTTTTTCAGCTGGAATTATGAGTAACGGAGCCTATTTGGACGAGGATATGTTGGCCCGATACGAGGATGGAACTGCCGCGGAGACATACCTGTATTTTGCTAACTCGCGGAAAGATATTTTTACTATTAATAGTAGTGAGGGAGTGGCTGATCTTCTGAAGCAGAAGTCTCCGAAAAAGCTAAAATGGAAGTATGAGTTATTCAATGACGAAGTTCATGAGTCCTTGGCATATCTGACACTTTATCATGGGTTGAATGAATACTATGACAACTTCCCATCAGTGGTGTTTCCCAGCCTTCAGGAATATGAAGACTTAGGAGGGCTTGACTATTTAAGGGAGTATTACAAAGCTCGTGGTGAGCGCTTTGGCTTAGATACGGCGGTAGATAACAGCGCTAAGAACATGCTTATTTGGTTAGCCTGGAGGCGCGACAATTTTGAGGCGTTCAGTCATTTCATGGAAATTTTTAAGGAGGTACTACCAACAGCTAGGTACCAATCAGGTTACTGGCAAAACCGATTGGGCCAATTCTATTTAAAGTATGGCGACGCTGAACATGCCCTTATTTACTTCGAAAGAGGTATTGCTGAATACCCTGACGCACCGCAGCTAGCGGCCATGTATAATGGTCTTGCTAAAACTTTCCTTCTTCAGAATAAAAGGAAGCTTGCTAAAAACAACTTCAAGGAAGCAATCAAAGTGGCCGAAAAGACCTCCGACCCACTATTGACCCAATACCAGCAGGATTTGAGTGCACTGAAGTGAATTGTCGGGGCGAGGTGGGTCCTGGTACCACCTGGAGACCTTTCAATCGCGTTCAGATTTTATCCATTCCCCGTCTTTGATCACAACTTGTACCTTAAAAAGACTGCTGATGTCCGTGATCGGATTTCCATCAACAACAATGATATCAGCCAACTTTCCAGGTTGTAAGCTGCCTAGATTGTCAAGGTCAAAGACCGCTGCATTTACAGAGGTGACAGACCTCAAAACCTGCAGTTCCGGCATGCCGTAGGCGACCATGAGCGCTAGCTCTCTGGCATTTTCTCCGTGTGGAAAAACCCCCACATCACCACCAGCAACGATGGTCACACCACTTGCAAGTGCCCGCTGAAACATGGCTCTTTTGTTTTTTATGGTTTGTGTTTCGTTGGCGCTACTACCATCCCAATCGTAAAAATACTGTTGGATTGATGCTGTGGCTGCCAGTGTGGGACAGAGTGCGACGCCACGTTCTTTCATCAACCGGAAGGTAGCTTCGGATCCCTCTGAGCCATGTTCGATTGTTTTTACCCCAGCCAATGTTGCTCTGCGCATGCCCTCATCGGTACTTGCATGGGCCACAGTTACTCTGCCGCTGCTGGCGGCGGTCTCCACGATGGATTTTAGCTCTTCGACCGAAAAAGTTGGTCTTGCTTCGCCGTTGGGGCCCCATCGATAGTCCGCATACACTTTTATGAAATCTGCTCCCTTGCCTATTTGGTCACGGACCACCCGAGGGAGGTCGATACCATCCGATGCTTCGGCGCCCAAATGCACATCAAAATCAGCATGAAATCCTTTTGGGCCGTAGCTGCCCGTAGCCACAATCGCCCGGCCGGCGACAAGCATTCTCGGGCCTCGGATGATCCCCAGTTCGATGCTTTCTTTGATCGCTACATCTGCATATCCAGCGCCTTCGGAGCCCAGGTCTCGGATCGTAGTGAATCCGGCAAGGAGGTTTCTTGTAGCCATTTTGGCTCCCCGGATCGCTCTCAGGCTCCTGGATTCTTTTAGGACCTGGTCATTCCAACCGGTTTCATTATAAGGATAGAGGAGCACATGTGAATGCCCTTCTATCATTCCGGGCATCAACGTTCCACCCGCATAATGAGCAGTGGAATCCACGTCGGATTTCAATGTCGGCGCCGGGCCCACTTCTACGATTGTGTTACCTGAGATGACTACCCCCCACCCTTTATGCATTTCGACGCCATCAAAGAGTTGATCGGCGGTTAATCTAATTTGCTGGCAGTAACTGACACCCGCAATGGTCAAAAGCAAGAAAAGGAAGGGGATTCTCATGGCTTCGGAGTTTTGACTCAAGATAGCAAAATGGCACCCACCCGGGAATTATGGGGTGGGGTTTGGTGCAAATTTTTGGCGAGGCACCCCCTTTATCTTAGTTTATTAGGTTGAAGCCGTCCTCAAATTTGACCTGCCCGCTCGAATCAGTAATGCGATAGGAGTCTACCTGGCCACCACCTTTGAAGCGATATCTTATACCTACAAATTGCTTTCGTGGATAGGGATAAGAAATGTCGTAAACATGCCTGCGATTTAACTGCAGTGAGCCAATACCTCCTTTTAGTTGGAAATCTACCTCCACCCACTCGTTGGTAGCAACTCCCAACTTGGAAGGCTCTATTTCACCATCGGCATCTACAAATTGAAGCTTTGATACGCAGCCAGGTTGAGAAAGAGGTATCATGATTGCACCAACTTCAAAAAGCAGGTGTATTTCGATCAACTGACAAACATTATCCTGGCTTGACCGGTCATTTCTTAGTTTAGTGTGGTAACGTAAGTCTTCGGATGTGATGCCCTGGAATTCTTGCACCAGATGATAGGATACCCAAGGTATTCCAGGCTTGGTGGACAAACCCATGGCCGCTACATCCTCACCAGAGAGCCCCAGCGTTCCGTTTTTTCGAGCCAGCAATGTGTCCCCATAAGCTATTTCTTCACCCCACTCTACTATTGGAAGCCAACCGTCTGATCGAATCAATAGCGGTTGTTCTTTTACTATCTGATCTTCTACAACCAATTTCGCGAGATAAAACCCTGGAAAATTATAGATCGAACTTTGGAACGTACTTCCTGGCGCGATGGCTTGCTTGCGGCTTGGATCCCACGATTGTTGAATAAAAACAGGAGTACCAGCAGGTAGCTCCTCGAGGTTATATTCGAAAATTACGGAATTGGGAACGCCCGCATGAAGCATCTTTCTACTGTTAAAAGTGATCTTGCCAAAGTCTGACTTGGAGACCCTTCCGGAAATCACCGAAAGCGTGGTTATGATTAATAGAAGAATCACAAGCAGACTGCCCACTAGGGCTTTTGACCTATGGAAGTACCTGTTTGCAGCAATTGCTTCTGTATGACCTCTCCTTTGGGAGACAGCAAAAGCTCTCCAGTCCTCAAATCCAACAAAGCAGGCGAGTGTGTTCAGTGTGGTGATGGAGGGCTTACTGGAGTACTGCAAATTTCCCCAGATTCGTTTGAGCGTTGCTGCGCTCAATTGTACACCGGTGGATTCTAATATTAACGATCGCAACTTTTCAAAATCACTGGTGGTCCAGTATTCCGAATTTCCCCAATTCAGTTTGTCTTCGATCATACGCAGGCAAGCTGGAAGGAAATTTTCGATTTCAAAGGAATTCATGGCTTGTTGCGGATTTGCACGGATTTGAAAGAACTTGTTCGCTTCCAAACATATGCGTCTCGACTAACTCCTACAATATTGGCGGAAAAAAAGAATGAGAAAAATCTTCATCCTGCAGCTATTCTTTTCGATGCTTATCTCATCCTATGCTCAGCATGGAAAACAGTATGGGGTTGCCTGGAAATACACGACCAATGGGCCGATAAGATCTGGCATCCTGGCTGAAAATGATCGGATCTACTTTGGGAATTCCGCTGGTCAGTTCCTTTGTCTGGATGCTAATGGCAAAAAGATATGGGAACGGGCAATGAAAGGGGCAATTGTGGCTGCTCCAGCGGCTAGTAGTAGTATTGTTGTTGTGGTGAGCAGGGACCGGGCTGTGTATGCACTAGATAAGCAAGACGGTTCGATTCTTTGGTCATTTGATATGGCTACTCCCCAGCGTAGACCGATTGGGGGATGGAAATATTTCGGAGCGTCGCCGGTGATCTGGGAAGATCACGTATATGTTGGGTCTGGAGATGGTGCATTGTATGCCCTTAGCCTGGTCGAGGGTACACTTACCTGGAAGTACGAGACCGAGCAAAGTATTAGGGCAGCGCCGGTACTGGATGGTACGCAGATTTACCTGCCCTCCAATGACGGTCATATTCACGTTCTCGACATGGAAGGACAGCTTCTGTGGCAATTCGAAACTGACGCCACGAAGTTGGACAATGGGAATCTTGGGTTGATAAAAAGAGGTATTTACAATCAACCCACCTTGGCAGACAACTTATTGGTTTTTGGTTCAAGAGATGGCAATACTTATGCGGTGGACGTAAAGACCCAGCAGGAGAAATGGAGATTTTCTTTTGGTTCTACCTGGGCAATGTCGAATTCTGTAGATGAAGCGGTGGTTTTTGTTGGGTGGTCTACCAACAATAAGGTCTCGGCACATGATTTGGCCTCTGGCCAGAAGCTTTGGGATCGAACGCTTGGAGCGCACAATTATACCAAGGCGCTACCACTTGAATCAACTGTCGTATTTGGCTCGGCCGATGGCAACATTTATGGGCTTGATAAAAACAATGGCGAGGAGCGGTGGTCTGTTGAAATAGGCGCAGAGATATATTCATCACCTTCTCATGCTGAAGATTTGATCATTTTTGGTGCCGACGATGGCGCTTTATATGCGATTAAGGAGCTTGTACCCCCCATGAAGGTGGTCTACCTGCCAGAAGAGATTAGAGGAAATGCACAATACCTGGTCGTTGATAAAAAGGTAGCTCCGTACCTCGTAGAAAAAGGGTTCGCCCAGCTGGACTCTCTACAACTGCTAAGATTTATAGAAGCTAGGATCGCAGATCAAACTCCCAGTGTTATTGTTTTTGCACTTCCTTTAGTGCCCAGTCAGATTATTGGTCAAGACCCGGCAGATGGGCTGTTAAGGAAATATCTCGATCATGGTGGCAAGATCCTGTGGTTTGGGGATGTTCCAAACTACTATGAGCTAGATCAAAATGACCAGTTCAAGCGGGATCCTCAACCGGGAAGTACCTTACTGGGAGTCAATTTTCAAAACGTGAACGAAAGCGGGAATTATTATAGCAGGGCGACACAGGATGGTTTGAACTGGGGCTTACCGGATTGGTTCAAAAGTACAGCTGCAATTATTGCCCCTCAGGAAGGAGTTGTTCCGCTTGCCTTTGATGAATTTGGGAGGATCAGTGTTTGGGTGAAACCCTTTGACGAGCGACCCGGCTCTGGCTTCGTCTCTTGTCGAACCTGGGGTTGGAATTTGCCAATAAAGCCCGCTGATCTAGAGATTATAAATCTTCTGGCAACCTATGGTTTGGAGTAACTCATTGGATGGATGTTGTTCACCTCAGGTCTAACAATAAGCCCGCCTGCGCAAACAAAGTTCTCGCGCTTAGTGTAAACGTCCACTCAATTCGTTATTGCTTCTAATATATGCCGCCAGGGAGTAGGTTTGGCATGCATGGCAAAAATGAATTCTACTTCTAGGTTGTATTTTTCCACGATTGCATTCACCTCTGATAAGTATTGAGGAGAAAAGAACCGGTCGGCACTAACTTTCTGAATTAGATCGCTGGCATATAAAAGTCTCTGTCTGGGAAAATATATAGCCAACATTCGTTCACCCCCCTCTCCGTTAAACGGGATCACTTGAATAGGGACATTCGGATCTTGCATGGTAATCACCTTGCTGATGGGTTTAATTTTTGGCTTTTTATTCAATTCCTGCTGTAGGTCGGGGATGATGGAATGGTCAGCCATGGAAACATCCTCAATGATTTTTTCATTCAAGAAAAACGTGTAGACTGGAATCTCTCTTGCAACAAATTCACGAATACCACCGATATGGGGCCAGGCGTCAGAGGTGGAGATCACACCTTTAATATCCTTATCGGGATACTTGTTTTTCACCCATTCCAGGTGTTGCAGGCTGTAGCCAGAAGAAATGGGAGCTTCAATTAAGAGAATTCCATCGTCTTGAATAATAGTACCTACATTCCACATTCCCGGGATTAGATTGATGCCTTCAGCTACTTCGATTAGGTTTTCAGAAGGGAAGCGAATCTCATTAACCAGTTTGGGTGCCGATTTTGACGCAGTTTTGATTGAGTCGGGAATAACAAATTCCCGTTCATCAGCGGTGGTTTTAAATTCAATTGCAAGATGTGTGATGGACATGTAAGGTTTACCTAACTTGAATACATCCCACTGCGCGGGATACCTGATTCCACCTTGGTATAGCCAATAGAGAGAATACTTGATGGTGGTCAAGTACTTGCCCCAGGAATAATCATACAAGCTGTAGGGTTGAAAGCTTTCTATCTTCGCTTCGGATAGGGTTTTCGTATATTGGTTGATGAATAGCTGATATGCTAATCGATCTTGTGAAAAAGTAATCACATAATGCGGTGTACCACTTAACTCTATTTCTTCCAAAAGCGTCAAGTCGCTTTTGATTGCGGTTAACAACAGACGTTCAGGGGAATATCTAGCCTTTTCTTTGTACAAAAGCTCAAAGAAAGGCGGAATAGGAAATGCTCGTGAGCCACGTAGCATCATCGAGTTCTCATTATTAATGATAAAGGCTGACTCAGAAGTCCCCATTGATGCAAATTGATGTGTAGTGGTTTGCTGGGAGATTTGGTTTGAGTGCACGCCTCTAGTTTGTTTAATGATCTCGTAAGATGTGATAAAAGGGCCCTCCGGATTTTCAGATTGTTCTAGCCAGTACTTATGACCAACCTGGGAGCATTGGATGTATTGGATTTCCCGCCATTTTTCAAGACCTCCCATTGCATCAAACGATGCGCGTATAATTTCTTTGGCACTTTGTCCTGATACCAAAAAAGGTAATAAGGACATGACATGAATGAGAACTTGATTTTTCATGCCCGTCAAATAAGATCAATTTCTTTAAAACCATCGTATCAATCTACAATAGGGATGCGTTAATCGAGAATTGACGTATTCAACTTGACAAGTGAGAGTTACCGACTAAAACAGCCTGGTTATCGATTTGGCAAGTTAAATACAGGTTAGGTTGGCGTATTTTTAGATTATGAACCCGCAAGTTCTAACAAATAGAATTTTCTGGCTGAACGTGTCCTTCTGGCTGCTATTTTTTAGCTATAAATTGTATGACTACACCTCTGTCATGAGCGTGGAAACAGCCTTGGTTCGCATTGGGTTGCCCATGATCTTTCATATCCTACTCAGCTATGCGCATTACTTTCTAATCCTGCCAAGATTGTTAAAAGACAAAAAACTTATTCCATATCTGGCTCGGTTGATACCCACACTGGCTATTATCATGTCGCTAAGTATTGTAGCCGAGAATAAAATCCTACCATTGTATACAAGCTCCAATTATTATCTTTCTGTAGGTTACGTGAGGTTAGTAAGTACCTTTTGGGACCATATGAGCTTCATGATATTTACCGGTATGATCAAGTTTGCCGTGGATTGGTTTGAACTGGAAAACCGGAAGAAGGAGCTGGAAAATCAAAAGCTTAACGCAGAATTGAAATTCCTTAAAGCACAAGTCAATCCACACTTTCTGTTTAACACATTGCATAATTTGAATTATCTAACTCAAGCTAAAAAGGATGAATCCACGTCTGTAGTTATCAAACTATCAAACATCATGCGTTATATGCTTCTAGAGTCAGATAAGAAACGAGTTCCTATATCTAAGGAGATTGAATATGTTCGGGATTATCTTGACCTGGAAAAGATCAGACTGAATAATGAATTCCGAATTGATTTTGATACTTCAGACCTGGATGAATCAATAGAAATTTCTCCGCTGCTGTTAGTGCCATTCATTGAAAATGCCTTCAAACATGGAATCAAAGACAAAGACCCAGATAGTTGGTTGGACTTCAGAATGAGCTCCAACGAAGAAGCGGTAATAATGAAACTGGAAAATAGTATTGTAGATCCAGTTGAAGAAAAAAAAACCAGCTCGGGATTTGGCCTTGCCAATATTCGCAAAAGACTGGACTTAAGCTATCCTAATGGTTACGAATTGAATATTAACAGCACAGACAAGATCTTTTCGGTTCATCTTAAATTAAAGCTTTCGGTATGTTAAGCTGTGTTATTATTGATGATGAGCCAATGGCAAGAAGTCTACTTATTGACCATTGCAAGCTGGTTCCAACCATCAAAGTTGTGGGAGAGTTTTCCAATGGTTTGTCGGCTATCGAGTTTCTAAAAACAAAAGAAGTCAACCTGATCTTCTTAGATATACAAATGCCGGACCTGTCTGGATTGGATCTGATTAAGATAATCGACAATCATTCTCACATTATAATAACTACGGCCTTTCCCGAATATGCGCTGGACGGTTTTGATTTAGATGTAACTGACTATCTGTTAAAGCCATTTGATTTCTCGCGGTTCTTAAGAGCGATTAACAAAGTTTCAAATAGCAAAAGAATTAATATTTCCAATTTGATCGAAAGAGATTACATCTTTGTCAAAGATGGGAGGGATCTTGTTAAAATTGCATATACCGATTTAATATACATTAAAGGAGCTGGTGATTACGTGACCTTCTGGTTGAAAGATAAAAGAATCATGACTTTAATGGCGTTGAAGGACCTTGAGGTCGAATTACCGCAGGATATATTTGCGAGGATTCATCAGTCTTATATTATCAATAAAAACTGCATCCAAAGGGTTTCAGGTAACCAGGTTAAGATAGCAGGTGAATTTTTACCGATTAGCAGGACGTACAAAAAGTCCTTTTACTTTTTTCTAGAGAAGAATTGATCTAAGAGGTGTTGCTATATCTGGAGGCAGGAATGTTTGGGTAAAATTGGATGCACGTTGAATCGAATTAGGTTTAACAATAAGCCCGCCTACGCACTCAAACAAAGTTTTCGTGCTTAGCGTAATCGTTTTTTGGCAAAGGCTCTCCCCGAACCGGACTTCAGATATTTTTCGAAAGCGAAGGCCTTGTACTTATCGGAGAAGGCCACATAAGTGACAAGCTGAAAAGGCAATCTAGTCTTTGTGTAAGCGATATTACCCTTTTGGTGCCTTTGCATCCGCTCTTTCAGATTATTTGTGCACCCAACATAATGTGTTTCGTCGCTGCACCTCAAAATATAGACGTAGTAGGAATTGATATCAAGTTGCGAAGGTGGAGTTTCTCCGCCGGAGCCCGTCATTGGATGCACGTTGATTGCATTAGGTTTAACAATAAGCCCGCCTACGCACTCAAACAAAGTTTTCGTGCTTAGCGTAATCGTTTTTTGGCAAAGGCTCTCCCCGAACCGGACTTCAGATATTTTTCGAAAGCGAAGGCCTTGTACTTATCGGAGAAGGCCACATAAGTGACAAGCTGAAAAGGCAATCTAGTCTTTGTGTAAGCGATATTACCCATTTGGTGCCTTTGCATCCGCTCTTTCAGATTATTGGTGCACCCAACATAATGGGTGTCGTCGCTGCACCTCAAAATATAGACGTAGTAGGAATTGATATCAAGTTGCGAAGGTGGAGTTTCTCCGCCGGAGCCCGTCATTGGATGCACGTTGATTGCATTAGGTTTAACAATAAGCCCGCCTACGCACTCAAACAAAGTTTTCGTGCTTAGCGTAATCGTTTTTTGGCAAAGGCTCTCCCCGAACCGGACTTCAGATATTTTTCGAAAGCGAAGGCCTTGTACTTATCGGAGAAGGCCACATAAGTGACAAGCTGAAAAGGCAATCTAGTCTTTGTGTAAGCGATATTACCCATTTGGTGCCTTTGCATCCGCCCTTTCAGATTATTGGTGCACCCAACATAATGGGTGTCGTCGCTGCACCTCAAAATATAGACGTAGTAGGAATTGATATCAAGTTGCGAAGGTGGAGTTTCTCCGCCGGAGCCCGTCATTGGATGCACGTTGATCGCATTAGGTTTAACAATAAGCCCGCCTACGCACTCAAACAAAGTTTTCGTGCTTCGGCGGGCGAAGGTGGAGCTGGAGGGATTCGAACCCTCGTCCAGCGAAGGAAATCATGGACCGTCTACATGCTTAGTTCTACCTTTTAATCTTACTAGCAGGCTGGTGCTAGAACAACCTACCTACTAGCCAGTTGCTATAGTCTCATTTTGCCTTAGCAACATCGGCAAAACCAGTCTTTTAATTCGACACCCCAAAATCCTACCCAAAAGACCAGGGCATGGTGGGATGTGGCCAGGGAACGTCGCTAGACGCTCAACCTATTAAGCCTGTCTATTCAACAAATAGTCGAATTAGGCAGCCATGGCGTAATTAGATTCGCCAATTATAATTCGAGCGTATTGATTACGGATGCACCCTCAACACCCGGCATGCAAGTACATCACTCGCACTTCCTGTCGATTCCAGTCAGCCCCAAAAAGGAGAGACGCAAAATTAGAGTGTTTCCCTTAAAGCGTTTAAGCAAACTTCAGTCAATTGGCTAGAAATTGCCATCTCAGGACGACATCCGATCCTCTATTTCTTCAGGCAAAATGGGTATGGCTGAGGATAGATTCGAGCAGCCATTTGCTGTGATCAATACATCGTCTTCCAGTCGGATACCAATGCCCTCCTCGCGGATATAGATGCCTGGCTCCACGGTAAGTATCATCCCCTCCTCTAGGGGTTCGAACCGGGAACCAACGTCATGGACATCCAATCCTAGAAAATGGGATGTCCCGTGCATGAAGTATTTTTTGTACAGTGGCTTGGCAGGGTCTTGATCTGCGATATCCTGATGCTCCAGCAATCCAAGTCCCACGAGAAGAGATTCTATGTATTTGCCCACTTCTTCCTGATAATCCCTGAGAATGACTCCAGGTGCCAACAGATCTTGCGCAAATTGCTTCGCATCCAATACTGCTGAATAGACTGCCAGCTGTCTTTTTGTGAATCGCCCGTTGACGGGTACCGTACGCGTAACATCTCCATTGTATCCTCCATAGGCAGCACCGATATCCATTAACACCAAGTCGCCATCGTGCAATGGTTGATCATTGTTTATATAATGTAAAATGCAACTGTTGGCTCCACCCGCCACAATCGGTTCGTAGGCAAACCCGGAGGCACCATTTTCGATAAACGTTTTGGAAAATTGGGCTTCCAATGCGTATTCCATCATGCCTGGCTTCAAGTCAACGAATGCCTGCTCAAATCCCTTGTGAGTAATACTAATGGCGGCTTTGATCGCCTCTATTTCCTCTTTCTTTTTCCGCGTTCGCAACTTATGAACCAATGGGGCCAATCGCTGGGTGCTATGTGCAGGATACTTTTGCCTACAGGAATTGGCAAACCGGTCATGGGCGGTGATCACGTCAGAGCTTAGGCGATCGTGTTCATTCTTATACAAGTAAATAGTATTGGCAAAGGACAATGCACCATGAAGTACCTGGTCAAATTCGTGGTTCCACTTAACAGTGCCAACTCCTGACCGCTCTGATCCTTCTGCTTTGGTCATTTTCCGACCTTCCAGATCACTGTATGCTCATTGGTTTCTTTTAGAAATAAGATTTCCCGCATTGCCGGATCCGGATGATCCGGTGCCATGAGTAACATCGTTTCCTCTTGGTCTATGCCTGTTAGATAGAACAGGTCATTGTTTTGCTTAAACGGGTGGTGGCCATCGGCATTTGTAGGGAACTGATCGTTGGAGAGAATGACGGCAACGGATGCTGGGTTCAATGCTTGTGAAACGGCTTTTCTATTTGCCTTATAAAAATCTCCTGAAAGTGGTTTATACCTCAAATCCTTAATTTTTAACCTAAGATAAACCCATCCACCAGTACGTTGCATTTGCATTTATTCATTTTATCATTTTTCTACACATATGTGGCAGGCTGCCAGCTTTTACCTGCTGGAGAATGTGCGGATGAGCGCTGGTTTTGGGTGCCAAAGGAGCATGTTTACCTGTTGGGGAGAACTTGAGCCGCGAGTCTGCTCGGATTGGTTAGGTTCATGTTCCTATCGACTTACTACTGAGCTGGAAGCTACTGTCCCTGAAATCCACCCTGTGTTGTCCTTTGGAGTCCAGCGATATGACCAAAAAAACTTGGGCTATGCAATGGGAGCAAATAGAAGGCAACCTGCTCATTGATCGACGGAATTACCGGGAAGGGAGTCAAGATTGGAATTATCGAT
The DNA here is from genome assembly GCA_965242775.1 of Cyclobacteriaceae bacterium. Lineage (GTDB taxonomy): Bacteria > Bacteroidota > Bacteroidia > Cytophagales > Cyclobacteriaceae > JAWPMT01. Next base: position 351,439 of record CBDETI010000022.1, on the reverse strand, counting down.
GAGGATTCCTTCATGCGCCAGAAGATCCGAGCCTTGGGCATTTTTTTTGAACAAAAGCTCGTGGCCGGCTACAAGGACTACATTAATCCAGGTTCTGAACAATATGCTGGTTCCAATAGCCTGGATGATGATCACGGTACCCAGGTGTGGCGAATGATTGGGGCAAAAACACCGAAAACGGCATTCAATATGGACTTGCGACGGAAGCTACTTACTATCTGGCGCGTACCGATCATGGAAGTTTTGAAAAGCGACTGGAGGAAGATTACCTGATTTCTGCTTTGGAGTGGATGGAGTCCGAGGGTGTCAGGCTGGTAAACATTTCCCTAGGCTATGCCGATGGCTATAGTGATCCCGCGGAGAACTATTCACCTGATGACATGGATGGAAAAACATCACATGATCGCCCGGGCTGTGGATCATGCTTTTTATGAAAAAAATATGCTGGTCGTGGTTTCCGCTGGCAACGAGGGGGCTAATGTGGGCTGGCGAGTTGTTTCTACTCCCGGAGATGCAAAGGGGGCACTTTCCGTAGGCGCCACCAAACTGCGGGTCTGGGACAAAATGGATTACAGTAGCATTGGGCCAGAATCACTTTCGTTTTGAAACCCAACATTTCCGCCTATTCCACTTCAGGTACTTCCTTTTCTGCTCCGATTATTACAGGGCCTTGCGGCAGGACTCATGCAACTGAAGCCTGAGTTTGGTGCACAAGAAATAAAATCCCTCATCGAACAGGCTGGCAACTTTTATCCCTATGGTAACAACTACGTAGGATATGGAGTGCCAACCGTTTCTGCTATTTGGAGGGCATTGGAAGATACCTCTAATAATGAAACCATTGTTTTTGCGTTCGAAGAAATCGACTGTCACGCTTCGAGGAGCCTATGAAGGTAAAACAGTGGTGTTTTATCACAAAGGGGATAGTATCCATGTAGTGCAGCGACAAATTGAGAAGCTTGACAAAAATCATGTAAAAGTCAGACGTCACGAAAAACTGTGATTTCACAAGCGTACTACTCGATGACCGGGTCATAGAAATTGACTGGATCGAAGAAAAAATAGTTGTTTCTGTTCTTTAGGTTATTAGGGCACGGTAGCTGTTCATCAAGGCATTGGTCAGGACTTCCGGATGAAATCTACTGTGCGTATCCTGCCTGACCTTGGCAAGGTGCTCAGCATCATTTCGCATTTGTATTGCCCGAGAAATTCCCTGCGCAATGGCTTCCACCTGATCAGGTGGAACCAGCACACATGGTTTTCCCCGCCTCTTTAAGGCTGGATAGATTAGAGGTTACTACAGGAGTTCCGCAAAGCATGGCTTCTACCACCGGTAATCCAAAGCCCTCGTAGAGACTCGGGTATACCAACACTGTCGCTCGCATATACAGCGCTTGCAGTAGCCTCGTCTCCTCGATGGAAAGATGAATCAACTTGTTGGCCAGGCCCAATCGTCGAGAGGTGGATTGAACTTTCCTCCAATATCCTTTGCCCTTACCCACCACCACAATGGGAATCTGTTCATCGGCTGACAACAAAGCATGTGCTTTGATCAGATTGACCAGGTTTTTTCTTGGAATAATGGACCCGACGGAGAGTATAAATTCATTTGGAAGGTTAAGGTGGAGTAATTTTTCCCGGGCTTCCTCCATTGTCATCTCCTCGTAGAAAAATTGGGTCACAAGCCTGATAGTGCACCTCGATCTTCGATTCCGGAGTTTCCGGGTAAAACTTAAGGATGTCGTGCTTCGTCTGCTCACTGATCGCCACGATCAGATCCGATTGCCGGATGGCATGGCTAAACTTCCGCTCATACAGCCATCTGTCGACGGGCTTGTATGTTTCTGGATAAATTTTGAAAATCAGATCGTGTATGGTGACCACTTGCCTCACTCGATCGGAGACAGGTCCTCTGGGAAGCTCGTGACTGAGACCATGATATATTTGGATATTGTCCTTGTGTAATCTCCTGGAAATACGCTGACTTCTCCAAAACGGGTAGTTAATTGCTGGTGATACTACCTGGTAAGGCGCTTGAAACAAAGGTGCTGTCAGTTGGTTTTTATTCAGTTTGGGGGTATACAACACATAGCTATTGCCTGGGAAGAATCTTGCGAGGTTGGACAGGAGTGTCCTGCTGTAATTCCCCAGTCCGGTGCGGTTGTTAAAGAATCTCTTCGCGTCAAAGCCGATGTGAATGTTGTCTGACATTGCCACGAAGTTCAACAATCAAAATCAAATGGTTGGCCAGTGTTTAAAACTACTAAATTTGCCGCCCTATGATGGAGTACGGGTTAGTAGAGCTGGAAAACGGGATAAGGATTGCGCACAGAGCCAGTACCAACACCAAAATTGCCCATGTAGGTATCATGTTGGATGTTGGCAGCCGTGACGAGCTTCCTGATGAGCAGGGTATTGCACATTTCTGGGAACACATGGCCTTTAAAGGGACCAAACGCAGAAATTCATTTCATATCCTGAATCGTTTAGAGTCTGTAGGTGGTGAATTGAATGCTTACACCACCAAAGAAAAAATTTGCTTCTACGCATCGGTCCTCCAAGAGCATTTGGAGAGAGCCGTTGAGCTGCTGGTGGATATCACCTTTAACGCGACTTTCCCGTCACATCAAATTGAACGAGAAAAAAATGGTCATCCTGGAGGAGATGGCTATGTACCGGGATACGCCCGAGGATGCCATACAGGATGAATTTGATGAGTTGATGTTTGCCGGGCACTCCCTTGGAAAGAACATTTTAGGCACGCAGGATACCGTCAGCAGCTTTACACAAAAGGATTTTTATGCTTTCCTTGATCGTAATCTCAATACTTCTCGCATTATTATGTCTAGTGTTGGTAACTATGATGTGGCGAAAATTGAGAAAATCGCACGGAAATATCTTGCAGAAATCCCCTACAAGAACCATACAAAACAGCGAATTCCATTCGACTCCAATCCGGTTGCAAAAAAAGTGATTACCAGGCCAATTTCTCAGGTACATGTGGCACTTGGGAGTATTGCTTATCCCCTCGAGGATGAACGTAGAATCCCTCTTTTCCTATTGACCAACCTGTTGGGCGGGCCTTATATGAATTCAAAACTCAATATGGCATTACGCGAAAAGAACGGTTTGGTATACGGCGTAGAAGCCAACTACAACGCGTATTGCGATACCGGATTGTGCTCCATCTTTTTTGCAACAGATCCCCGGCATTTGAAGAAAAGCTTAAGACTGACGCTCAAGGAGCTTGGGCAGTTTAGGGCAAAACCGCTGAGCCCTACTGCACTCAACAAGGCCAAGCAACAGATCAAAGGACATCTTGCCATGTCAGAAGAGAATAATAATGCACTCATGATGATGCTGGCCAAAAGCTTGTTGGATCTTGGGCGTGTGCCAGATCTTAACGAGATTTTCAGGAAAATCGACAATATCCATGGGGCTGAACTGCAGGAAATCGCCATTGAGATCTTTCCCGAGCATCTCAATTCCCTCATCTTTGAACCCGAGGAATAACTTTGACTAATTACACTAAAAATCAGCTAGCTTTGTCAAATGGACTTTTTCCCTGCGGAGCTCGCAGAATACGCTGAGAACCACTCTGACAAGGAATCTGAGCTTCTGGCTCGGATTAATAGGGAAACTCACCTCCATGTCTTAAAGCCACGCATGCTCAGCGGTCATATGCAAGGCAGATTATTGTCCATGTTCAGCAAGATGATCGCTCCCAAACGAACCCTTGAAATTGGGACATATACTGGTTACTCTGCGCTTTGTATTGCCGAAGGCATTCCCGAAGATGGATTGATTTATACGGTTGACAAAAATGAGGAGCTGATAACCCGTGTGAAAAGTTACTTTTCTGAGTCCCGGTTTGGCAAGCACATTAAATTTTATTCGGGAGATGCTTTGGCGCTTATTCCCACGTTCAAAGAAGCGTGGGACCTGGTTTTTATAGATGCGGACAAGGTCAACTACGGCAACTATTACGATCTGATCTTTGATCAGCTTGTGACAGGAGGATACGTTATAGCTGACAATGTGCTATGGAGTGGCAAGGTTATTGACCAATCTGTCATTGATGAGGACACGGTTGCGATTAGGGAGTTTAACCAGAAAATAAAAGATGATCCCCGCGTAGAAAATGTTTTGGCCCCTTTTCGGGACGGACTCATGATTATTAGAAAAAAGTGAAACAGCTATTATCATCCATTGCGGTTTTGATTGCGGGCTTTGCCTTCGCACAATTACCTTCGGTGCCCTCCAAGATGCAATTAGCCGACATGAAGTTGATTATCACGGACGGAGCGAAGAAAGACATTGAGAAGGATATAAAAATGCTTCGATCCAGTGATAAGTTCTTTAAGATCAAATTGGATCGAGTGGCACTTTATATGCCTGTCATTGAGCGAATATTCAAGGAAGAGGGAGTGCCCGGTGATTTGAAATATCTGGCAATTCAGGAAAGTGCACTTATCTCAGATGCGGTCTCTTCCAGTAAGGCAGTAGGTTTTTGGCAATTCAAAGATTTTACCGCCCGCGAGGTAGGCATGCGGGTTGACAAAAAAATTGATGAACGAAAGAATATTGTATCAGCTACCTATGGCGCGGCGCGATATTTTAAAAATCATCAAAAACACTTGGATAACTGGGCCCACACGGTCACTGCCCACATGACTGGTCTTGGAGGTATAAAAAAATACACCTCTCCTAAAGATCATGGCTCGAAGAAAATGGTCATCACGCCCAAAAGTCACTGGTATTTGAAACGATTTTTAGCTCATAAGATCGCGTTTCAAAATGAGTTGGATCATCGAAATTCTGAGGGACTATCCATCGTAGAGTACAAGAAGGGAGGGGGAAAGGACCTGGACAAGATCGCTAAGGAATTCAAGGTGGAAAAAGCACTGTTACAGCACTACAATAAATGGTTGCTGCATGGTAAAATTCCCACAGATAAAAGGTATACGGTAGTCGTGCCAGTGAAAAAGAATGTGGGTCGGGCGCGTAACCTTGCCAAAGAATCCATACCCCCGAAGAAAACTTCCAGGCCGGTGGCTTCGGTGGCCCCGCCTCCAAGACAAACGCCGCTAAAGCTCCCAAGTGAGATCAAACCCGGACTTAATGGTGATCAACCAGAATATGTGGAAATAAATGGTGTTAAGGCAGTGGTGGTACGAGCTGGAGATTCATTCAATGCGATATTGCGGAGAACCGGAATGAGCAGGGAGAAATTTCTTAAATTCAATGAGCTTTCAGCGCCGCCAACTCCCGATGCCGGTGAAACCTATTTTGTGGCAAAAAAGAAAAGTAAATCCCGATTGGGCCAGCACATTACAGCAGAAGGTGAAGGCCTGTGGAGCATTGCCCATCGATACGGGATTCGCAAAAAAAAGCTCGCAGCCATGAACAGGATGTCAATTATCGACGATCCTATCCCGGGACAGGTCATGTGGTTGAGCAAGAAAAGGCCAGCGAATATTCCCAAGAATGTCATAGAAGGGACTCCCGCAATAGACGATGTTGAGATTGAACAGACAGAAGTAGTTGCTGATAAGCCTGCTGCGCGTGACATGTCTCCTCCCACTGAAGCACCGGAAGTAGAACCTGAAAAACCAACGAAACAGGCTCCACAACCTGTTCCATCGGGGGCACAATACCATCGGGTCAGAGAAGGCGAGACACTGTGGGCCATCTCCAGAAGGTATGACCTAAGTGTTGAAAATCTCCGAATGTGGAACAATCTTACCAAGTATGATCCAATCAAGCCGGGACAGAAGCTAGCGCTGGGGAAAATAGAAATGGAAGTAACCAACACTATCTCCTCAAAACCAACAACCAGCTATTTAGTCAAGCCGGGAGATACATTGTATCAGATTGCTAAATCCCACGACATGGAAGTGAGCGAACTTATAGAGCTCAACAACAAAAAAAACAGTGACATTGACATTGGCGAAGAGCTGAAGGTGTTCAAGAAGGGCGGGTAACGAAAAAAGGCAAGGGATCGAAATCCCCTGCCCAACAAATTGTTATCTGATTTTAAAACCTAGTTTCTTTTTAAGATTATACGGCGCAACTTTCCGTCTCCCTGACTTACATAAAGGGAAGTGCCATCTGGTGTCACGTCAATCCCATTGGGAGAGGTGAAGGTGGCTTGCCCCTGGGACCCGTCGCTGTTGCCTTGGGCGCTGGTGCCCCAAGTATTTGTAATCTCCCCGGAGAGAGAAACTTCCATCACCTGGTGCTGATTCCATCCGGTAGCGTATAAAGAGCCCTGGTGATAAGCCAAATGACCGATATTTAAAGGGGTATCTGCGATTTCGCTTAGGGTCCCGTCACTGGCTATGGCAAATACCTGGCCTGAATTGAAGCTGGCTACATAAAGTTGATCCTCCTGAGGATCATATGCCATCCCAACAGGACCATTCAAGGCAGCATTGGAGACAAACTCCTCGAGGACTCCATCCACCACCCTGTAGACCGTAGGGGTGGAGTAAAAGGCGTTATATAAAATTCCGCTGTTGTCGATTGCCAGTCCGCCTCCGCCACTGAGCCGCGTGTCAGAAATAAAGGGGGAAAGCTGGCCATCGGCTATTTTATGGATCACGTTACTTTCAAAATTGGAAGCATAAAGATTGTCATCTTCATCCAGTGCCAGACCTACCGGCTGGCTAAGTCCATTTGAATGAACTTGACTCTTACCATCTGATGTCACCCTGAATATGCTCGAACTTTTGCGGCTACCTCCTGCGACGAAAATATTTCCGCGCGCATCAATTACCACATCTTCCATGGCATCAAAAACACCCTCCAGGAAAGGCGTGTCCACAATGCTCTCATTTTGCAGGGTACTACGCTCCGAAGAGTCCCAGAGCTCCGTACCACTACTGGCTACCGCTTGTATATAGGCGCTGTAAGTGCTGTTCTCCGCTATATTATTACCATCGATATCAGTGGTGGCCGCATCCAAATGAACCCTAATGGAAGAGGCGATTCCAAGTTCTTGATAAAACTCAGATTCAATTGTTTCACCAATTCCAGCTTGTGCGGCCTCGACGATGTACACCCTTAAACTCGTGAGCGTGGATATATCGCCGGTCAGGACAACCTCCAGGAAAAGGTCACTGGCATTGCCGGCGTTTCCCAGATCTGAAAGCTGTGTGGAGACAATGTCGACGGCTTCAGGAGCTGGTGGTTCTGAGTCACCTCCACATCGGTTGAATAGCGTCAGAAAAAGTACGGCAATGACACAACGGAAAATTCTTAGGTTCAGCATCGAGTTTTTGAATTTGAACCCAATGCTGGAGACAATTCAGGCGTTGATCGTCTCAGTTTCGGAAGTTGAGACCTTTTCGGCCAAAAATTGTGAGGGAGTCATCCCGGTAGACCGCTTAAAAATCCTATTAAATGATGCTTTGCTATTAAAACCAACGTCATAGGCAATGGCGAGTAGCGTCAGATGCGAGTATTTTTCTGAATGGGCACGACTTTTAAACTCCTCCACACGAAAATGATTCACGAAATCAAAAAAACTCATACCCATTTCCTGGTTGAGTCTTTCAGAAACGCTATGTGGCGCCATCGAGAGGCTTCCGGCAAAGTCGTGCAACTTCAACTCGGGGTTCAGGTAAAGTTTATGTTCTTTCATGTGCTCAAGCAGTAGCTTAACAGGACCATTCCTGGGGCTATTGGTAATGATCTTTGCAGATTTGGCACTGAGGGTAAAAAACAATCGCTCCGGGAAGTGAATGGTAAAGGTCACCACCACCACGATAAACACGGAATTGACTACATGGCCATAGATCTCAAAAAGACCAAGATCCATCGAAAACAGGTAACCATAACTCGTAACACCTGCCGAGAGGAGGGCATAACCCATAAATAGATAGGCCATTACCTGAAAGTTCGAAATGTAGAGAATGTTAGAATCTGAGAAGTCAGATTTAAGATACTTGATGCTGTGGCGCAACTTCAAAATTGCTGCTAAGGCATAGCCAAAAGTATGGAGTCGGAGCAGGACAATACTGTAAAATGCCTGGCGAGGAACCGAGGTTTGCTGATAATAAATGTACTCGGCAAACCCTATTTTACGGTCTCCGGCTATAAAAAGGTAATCCCAGTGCCAGGCAAGCAAAACGACAAAACCCAGCGAATGAAGTAGGTCTGTCCATCGCCAGGGGCGGTTGGGTCGAAGTAGATGGCACACGTATAAAAAAAACAGTGGTCCCAATAACCCATTCAATGGGTAGAATAGAAAAATGACATGAGGCATTTTTTTATACAGACCACTGACTCCTATGAAATTTTGAAAGATTAGAAGCGAAATCGCCAGAATAAGAGCGGTCAACACTAGATTGGCCTTGCGATTGCCTCGCCGAATAAATAAAAGATTGAGGGCAACTATTAGGCCTTGCAGGGAGCCGATTCCAAATATGATGGCAGCCGTGAGATGTGAATGTGCCATAATCTTTCGTGCTAAGGTAAAAGTACGGAATAAGTTTACACGTACGGCGCAAAACTGTGAACCTTAGCGTGACTTTTTCTCGAGGTAAGAGTTTGGAAGTTCACTGCATCGTTTTCACACCATACCGCAAAAAATGACAGGTACCCTGCAATGAGCTTTGGTCCATTTTTGGGTCATTGTAGTTTGCTGATGTGAAATGGCTGTTATCCTTTTGCCTGGTTGGTCTTGTTGAGGTGGCACAGGCCCAGCAGACTTCTACATGCTTAAGATTTCCCTCAACTCAGATTCCTAAGTCCGTGTCGATAGGTGATTTGGCCGTCCGTAACAAGGCCGGGGAGCACCCTATTTGGGGGACGCTAAGCCAATCGTCGGAGACAATTTGTTTTGCCCCACGTGTTCCATTGCAAACGGAGCAAGACTATGTCCTTTTTCTCAAACAAGGCGGCCGGCTATTAGCATCGGTTTATCTGGAGCCCGAAGCACGTGCCGTGCCTACCCCAAAGTTACTGGCGTTTTATCCGCACGAATTGGCTGTGCCTGAGAATCTGCTCAGGCTGCAACTCAAGTTTTCTACCAGCATGAGGAAGGGAGAAGCGCTCCAACATATCTCATTGGTAGATGATGCTACCGGCGATCGGGTGTCAGGTGTGTTTCGAGACATGAAATACGAGTTGTGGGATGACGATCAGACCTCTTTAACCCTATATTTCCATCCGGCCAGAATAAAAACCGGTTTGAGAGCCAATCAGGAGATGGGAATGGCTTTGAAGCCGGGAAAAAGTTATCGTTTGGTGGTTTCAAAAGATTGGCAGGATATCTATGGAAATCGATTGGGATTTGATTACCTGCATGTCCTTGAGATTCAGGAAGCGGATCGCATTCAACCCGATGAAGCAGAAATAAGCTTCGGTGAAAAAGACGGTCAGCTTTACGCACGATTTGGGGACCAGATGAATGTTTTTCAAGTGATCAAAAGCCTCACGGTTTTCCTGGGAAATCAGCGCCTGAATGGACAGTGGTCGGCCCAATCGAGCAGCTTGTTCGAATTCAGATCGGATGCACCACTCACGAGAGGTACCTACACCTTACAAATATCCTCGGAGATCGAAGACATAAGTGGCAATTCATTCCGGAAGGCATTTGAGGAACCGCATCTAACTAAATACAAATCACCCTTTACCATCGAAAAAAAGATTGTTTTACCAGTCAATTATAACCGAAATGTATACCCTGGCACTTCTACTAAATTTTCTAGTCTGCAACACGGGCAGCCCCGAAGAGACGCTCGCTGAAAAATACAATTTACGAAAAGGGAATCCGCAAATAGGCTCTCTGAATGAATTGACTTTTAGTCCCGACGGAATCCTGTTTATTGGGGACCCTGTCACCGCACGAGTCCTAGCTGTGGATGTCGAGGATGAGGCGCGCAATCCCGTGCTCGAAACTTTCAAATTGGAAGATTTTGAGTCACAAGTGGCGCAGCGCTTGGGAGTAAGTAAAGCGGATGTGCTTTTCCATGACATGGCCTTGCACCCGAGATCTAAAAATGTCTATTTATCGCTCTCCCTTAACAAAGGAGAATGGAACAGTGCCTGGAGAAGTCCAAATGGGCTGGCCTTCCCCACCATGCTGATCAAAGTCGACTTGCAATCGAAGGAGATATCCGAAATTGATTTGACAAACCTCCACTATAGCGATTTTCGGATAGACTCACCGACATTGGATTCAGTGGATTGGAAGAAAATAACAATTATGGATCTGAAATTCCGAGATGGAAAGATCCATGTCGCAGGGCTCTCCGGCGACGGGTTCAAAGCAAGTTTTCGAAGCATTGAATTTCCTTTTACCGACCAAGCTGTCACCACCAACCTCGAGGTATTTCACTACATCCATAATCACTACGAAACTTTCGCGCCGATCAATGTTTTTGACTTCTACAATGACGGGGATCAGGATAAGTTGCTTGCGGTCTACTACTGCACACCCCTGGTCACTTTTGATATGGATGAACTCAACGGCGAAGGGCTCGTGAGAGGTGAGACCATCAGCGAGCTCTGGCCCGGATCCAGCAATCCGCTGGATATGCTTATTTACGAATATCAAAATGTGTCCTATGCACTGGTCTCCTTATCATCAAGAGGTCTCGCTCGATTCAAACTCGAAGATATCAAGGCATTTGACGGAGACTTGAGAGCTCGACGCCAAAAAATGACCACTCGCTACGAAAACTATCATACCACCAAGGTGGGTGTCGAGTTCAAGGTTTTCCCCGGAGCAGTCCAACAGTTAGATGACTATAGTGCTGACCATTTTATCGCGCTACAACGGATGGAAAACGGCAACCTGGACCTGCGCCTTAGACAAAAGAAATACCTATCTGTTTTTGGTGACTAAAACCCACATCATATTATGAGAAATGTTATAATGTTTTGGATGGTGCTCATATCGCACTTGGCATTATCAGGAGAGAAAGGCCTGGCCGCTAAATACAATCTGCAAAGAGGTAATCCTGAGATAGGATCGATGAATGAAATGGTTTTTGGCCCCGACGGCATGCTTTTTATTGCGGATGCAGCGAAAGCAAAAATCTTCGCAATCAATACCAAAGACAATCTGGCCGCACCACCCATCGACAAGTTCGTGATTGAAGATATAGAATCCGAAGTGGCTACTAGGCTTGGCATAGCCAAGGAAGATATCCTCTTTCATGACCTGGCAGTTAATCCGATCTCGAAAAACCTTTACCTGTCTGTTTCTTTGAATCGCCAGGAATGGAACAGTATCAACTTCAAGCCTAATTACAGCTATTATTCCACGCTGTTGATAAAAGTCAATGTTCAGACTTTGGAGATTTCAGAGTTTGTTCTTAAAAACGTAGAATTCAGTGAAATAGCTATAGATCACGCGCCCCATGAAGATTCGGTGGGTAGACGAAGAACCACGGTGACGGATATGAAATTTCACGATGGCAAGCTACTGTTCGCCGGAATGTCAAAGAAAAGTTTTGGTTCTACTTTTAGAACAGTTGATTTCCCATTCGACTCAGAAATGAAATCGACAAAACTAGAGATGTTCCACTACATACATGGGAAATATGAAACCTGGGCTCCGGTGAATGTTTTTGATGTGTATGAAGATGGCGATAGTTTGAAAGTTTTAGCGGTTTACTACTGCAGCCCCCTGGTGTCATTCAACTTGGAGAAGTTCGAAGACGACCAGCTGATCAGAGGTGAGTCAATAAGTGAAATGTGGCCAGGAGCCTCAAGTGCCTGGGACATGGTCGTCTATAATTATCAAGGTACGGAGTACGCTTTAATTTCGCTTTCCGGTAGGGGATTAGCACAGTACAAACTTGATGACATCCGATCATTTGATGGTGACCTTCGAGAAAGGAGACGACAATTTCGCAGATCCGACTCTTATCAAACAGGCTCCACGGGAGTACCTTTCAAACTTTTTCCGGGACCTGTCCAGCAACTGGAAAATTTTGATGATGACCACTTCGTCGTGATCAAGCGACGCGAAAATGGCAAACTCTATCTTGGGTTGAGAACAAAGAAGTATCTTTCAACATGGTAGCATTGGACCCAGAAGTGTGAGACAAAATACCTGGTGGTTTTTTAAAAAATATTGGCCGGTTTTTTCCGGCTTTTTCTTGCTCCAGATCTTGTTTGAGCAGGCCAGGAGTTGGTCTTATTTTGCTACCGGCAAGACGAGTCAGGTTTTTTGGTCTGCCAGTATTATCAATTCGACTACCGATTATTTCCTGTGGGCGTTCATTACTATTCTGCTTTATCAAGTATACAAGTGGTGGAGAACAAAACCATCATTGGCCCGCAGTATGCTATTTCTTGGAATTATCGTGCTTATTTCTACCGCCCAGGCCTTGATGAGTCAAGCTTTGTATTTACTGGTATACGAAGTGATCGTAGGCTACAAAGATCCCTTTGAGGAAGTTTTCAGTAGGAATATTGTTTTTTTCGTTCCTGCCATATTTATCGGCTCTGTCGTCGCCTTCTTTTTGTTAAGCCTTATTGCAGCTTTGGATTTTTACGAAAAATTTAAGGAAGAGCAGTTGCTCAGAGCGGAGCTTGCAGGAGAATTATCAAGGTCCAAAGTGGAGGCCTTGCAGGCGCAACTCAACCCGCACTTTCTTTTTAATGCGATGAATACCATTTCGATGATGGTACGCAAGGCAAAGAATAATGAGGCGGTATCTATGATCTCTTCACTGAGTGATATGCTCCGGATGACGCTAAAGCTGAAAGACACCCACTTGATTTCATTAAACGAGGAAATGCGGATTGTAACCAAGTATCTGGAGTTAGAGCAAGAACGGTTCAATGATCGTTTGACTATAAATATTCAGGTTCAGCGTGAAGCCGAGCGGTGCCAGGTTCCAAATATGATCCTGCAACCTATCATCGAAAATGCCTTTAAGTATGGTGTAACTGAGAATCTGGATGAAGCAACCATCAATATTGAAGCGATTGAAACAGGCAACAGGTTGATACTTTCAGTCATGAATAATGGGAATATGCTTCAGCCGGAATGGGAGCTGGAACGTCATTCTGGGATCGGGTTGTCCAATGTCAAAAAAAGGCTGTCCTATTTGTTTGACGAGTACGGGTTTCGTGTTTTCAATGATCTTGAGCGAGGTTTGGTAGTGGCGGAGATTTCCATACCATGTAAACCGGTGTTGACATGAGTTACAGAACCATAGTAGTGGATGATGAACCAGAGGCCCGTGAGGGATTGGTGTTGCTCCTGGAACCACAAGAGGACATAGAGGTGGTTGCTTGCTGCAAAAACGGACTGAACGCCATTAGAAAAATTGACCAGCTAAAACCTGATTTGGTTTTCCTTGATATCCAGATGCCCAAGGTCAACGGTTTTGAGGTGCTCAAAAATATCAAGCATGATATTGCGCACACGGTTTTTGTGACAGCTTACGATCAGTATGCACTAAAAGCTTTTGAAGTGCACGCGCAGGATTACCTTTTGAAGCCGTTTAGCGACGGTCGATTTTTGGAGGTACTCAACCATGCGCGCAGGTGCTTATCTGATGGGAAAAGCCAGTTGGCCATTATCCAAAAACTAGTGAACGACCTTTTACCGTCAGCGACCGTTGAGGAAAACCCAGCCGAAGTGTTGAATCCAAAAAAGACGCCATGGGACCGACTCGCCATTAAATCAGGAAACAAAATATCCTTTGTTGGATTTGACGAGATCTTTTGGATAGAAGGCTATGATTATTGCGTGAAAGTTCACTGTGAAAAGGAAGTTCATGTTATCCGGAGCTCATTAAAGCAAATGGAAGAAAAGCTTGCTGGCTATTTCTTCTGCCGCGTGAGCAAATCGGCTTTGGTCAACATGAAAATGGTTTCAGCTATCCAACCCTATTCGCAAAGAGATTTGTTGCTTCAGCTTCAAAATGGCCAGGAAATCAAATCGACGAGGGGTTATCGTCACAAGTTGCAGGAATTTATGTGACAGACTACCCTGAGGGTATAAAAAGAAGCCATCGACACGGAAGGCCGATGGCCATCAATATTTAGAATTTCTTGTCTTTCAAGGCCTGCTCGTACTCCTCTACTTGTTTTTCGATCACTGCTTTATCCCCCACCAGAATTAACGTCATATCTTCAGGGCGAATGTACTTCTTAGCCACTTCACTGACCTTTGCGGGCGTCACCGCATGAATGTTTTTGACACGATCGGTAAGAAAAGATTCCGGCAGTCCGTACAGATCCAAGAAGTTTAGTTGATTGATGATGCCGGAAGACGTGGCATTTCTCAATACATAAATGCCCGCATCATAGTTTTTGAACCCGGTGAGCTCTTCCTCGGATGGCTCCTCATTCTGTATCCTGTCTATTTCCTTGGCGATCTCACGTAAAGCTGCTCCGGTATCGGCGGTTGTCACGTCCGCTCTTTCGTACCAGACAGCACTTTGGTAGCGGTCGTCGATGGTACTGAAAGGTGAGTAAGTGTAGCCTTTGTCTTCACGGATATTTTGTGTGATCCTGGATCCAAACGAACCTCCAAGCATAGAATTCATTACACTCAGCGCTATATAATCCGGGTTGGAAGCGTCTACGACAGGTAATCCCAGCATCAGCGTGGATTGGGGAGCATCTGGTCTATCGATCATTTGCACACCCTTGGAGGTAACCGCTTCAGCAGTCGGATAATTAACCGCCGGACCCTCGAGCCATCCACTGAAGGATGCTTCAATAGCCTCTCTTGATTTTTGCCTGTCAAAAACTCCTGCCACGTAGACAACCGTCCGCTTCGCTCCGAAGTTCTTGTCATAAAACCCCTTGATTTTTGCCAAGTCGTAGGTGTCCAGCATTTCCTCGGTGGGGAAGTACCGGCCGTACGCATGATTGGGATAGATGCTACCGTAGAAGCTCTCAGCCGCCAGCGCTCGTGGCCTGGTCTTGGCAATATTTACCTGCCTCTTTCGATCATTTATCAGTCGTTCCACTTCACTTTCAGGGAACAAGGGTCGCGTCAGTACCTCTGATAAAAGTGCAATAGCATCGGGTACAAACTCGTAAAGGACCGATGCAGAGAGATAGGTGGCATGAGGACTCACCGATATATTGAGCTCACCGCCCATTCCGGAAATTTGATCGGCAATTTCATTGGCAGTCTTATCGACACTTCCTTCTTTCATCAGGTCACCGACCAAATCACTTAGCCATACTTCATTGGCACTTTCATTGATGTTACCCGTTTTTATTACCACCTGAATTTGAGCTTTTGGTATTTTCCCCCAGGGAACCATGACACCACTCAGTCCATTGTCCAATGTAAAAGTCTCTTTTTCAGGTAATGTGAATCCCTTGGGAGTCCCTCCTTCAGGCGGTCCATCTTGTGCGAATACGATGAGCCCAAGGACTGAAAATAAAAGCGTGAATGTTATTCTTTTCATGATTCGATCAATTTTGGTCGGCGGTTGGTTTCAGTGCGAGGACTGTGCGATTGGTGGATCTCAGGTATTCCGAAATAGTACGCGAAATATCTTCCTTTGTCACTTGCTTAAATCCTTCTTCGAGGTTGTTTATCCGTGAAGGGTCGTCATCAAACAACGCAAAGCTGCAAAGCAGATCTGCTTTTCCCATACCAAAAAAGCCACCGGCTTTATCGTAAATGGAAGATCGTATTTTTATCATGGCATTGTCAAGCATCTTCTGAGTGACACCATTGGTTTGCAGATCCATCATTACCTGGTCCACACTGGCAATGATCGAATCGGCGGAGACTTCACCATCATGAGTGAGGTTGAACATCCACAGCATCGGACCATTGTAGTTGAACATGTCGCCGAGGTAATTGATGCCTCCACCGACACCAGCGGTATAGCCATTCTCCTTCACCAGGGATTTGTGCAACAGGCTATTGTCACCCTGAACCAAAATCTGATCGAGTAAGCCCATAGCATAGTATTCGCGGGTATTGCGCTCAGGCATTTTATAGGCAATAGCCAGCGCGGGCTTGGTAGCGAGTTTATCCTCTTTTTCAAATCGTTTTTCTTCTTCTTGACGCTGTTCGGAGACATCCGGTATCTCGGGTAACTCGGAGGATGGCAAAGCCCCGAAATATTGCTGGATCCATTCTTTCGCCTGTTGTGGATCAAAATCACCTACAATCGCCAGCGCTGCATTATTGGGAGCGTAGAAAGTGTCAAAGAATGTCTTTACATCCTCGAGGTTGGCAGCATCCAGATCCTCCAGATCTCCATAAAAATTGTGCGCATTGTACCAATTCTCATTGGCATATTGCGGCATGTCTAGCCAGGGAAACCCGCCATAAGGCTGATTCAATACGTTCACTTTCACCTCATTTTTTACTACGTCTTGTTGGTTTTTGAGATTTTCCGGACTCAGGTCCAGATGCTTCATTCTATCAGCCTCTGCCCATAGGAAAGGCTCTAACATGTGGGAAGGCACAATTTCAAAGTAGTTGGTGAAATCGAACCGGGTAGAGCCGTTGTTGACTCCTCCGTTTCGGGTTGTAAGTTTGTCAAACTCGCCTTTTGGAAAGGTAGGAGTTCCCTGAAACATCATGTGTTCAAATAGGTGTGCAAATCCAGTACGGTCCTTTGGCTCAATTCTGAAACCAATATTGTAGTAAACCGCTACGACGACAGTCGGCGAAGTGTTATCCGGAGACAGTATCACTTTCAAGCCATTGTCCAGTTTGTAATAGTCTACCGGAACCTGAAAGGAGGTAATAGCGTCGGTCCCGTTTTCGGGTGGACTACACTGAAAAACCAGGATCAGTGTTCCAATAAGAAACAGCGCGAAGAGTTTTTTCATTTCGATACAATTGTTTGGGTACCGAAAATTAATAAATAAGCTACCTCACCCGAGTCAAAAAGGAATCAATTTGCGCTCAACGCATATTTACCTGGTCCGTTTGTATATAAGAAAAAAGCGATTACCATCAGGTGTATTGCAGGAGCGGTGTTGAGGTAAGTATCGGCATGTAGAATATGAACGCCTACAATGGCTACCACGAAATTCAAAATCATTAGAAGCGAGGACAGCTTCACCTTCCATCCAACAATCCAACTCAAACCGGCAAGAAACTGTACATAAACTGAAATGATCGCAGCGACTAAAGGGAGCGGAAATCCCATGGAATCCAGAAAATGCTCAAATTCCCTCATCCTTTCGAATGAAATGATATTATCCAAGGTGCCGTAGATCAGCCGGAAACCAAAAGCGATCCTCAAAGAGAGAATCGCCATGTCCTTATTGAAATATTGTTTCATTCCCACAAGTTAGCATGTGGGGCAGGGTAGTGCCAGTGAGGGGATGTTAATAATTGTCAAACCTTACCTCCTTGAACTCAAAGTCAAGGTCAAGCATGTCCTGGTAGTCTTCTCCCAGTTCATACATGCCATCATCATCTTCTTCGTAATACCAGTTGACTTTGACATCCTTTCCCTTGCCCTCCAAATCTTTTAGCTTCTTCAGAATTACGAAAAAGCATTTGGACGTCCCAGTATTGAAATAGATCATATCAAACGTGGCGATAATGGAATCGGCCACACTCTTTTCCAAATCATCCACCGCTCGGAAAACCGGGTCGAAAAAACGCTGAACATTCTCTGGGCTGGAAGTGCCTTTTAACTGAATCGTGCCGCACTCGCCATCGATTCGAACTTCAGGTGAAGTTCTTGTGGCGGTTTGATAGAAGGAAAAGCTCATAGTCTGATTTTATTACAATATCAAATATGGAAAAGCCTGCGCCTACACACTCCGCTATTTCGGTAGATATCCGGGATTCTTCGACGAATGGTAAGGCTCCGTCCTTTTTGGTAGTCGTTAATATTCGAAATCCAGGCCGAGCCGGTCCTTGAGGTCTTTGATAGCGGGATTTTGTTCAACTAAATAGTCGTACTTATCCTTGCTGGTATACAGCTTTCGGCCTTCTTTTAATTCCTCAATTTTCTTCTCGATCAGTATACCATCATGGAGCAATTCGTCCCTCAAATGGGTCACCAGATCGGCTTCAAATCTTTCAAGGATCTGGATCTCTAACGCACTCGACAATACCAGCAGAATTCTGGGGCCGCCCTCGATCAGGGACGGCTGCCGATTCAAAACGATGGCCTCCATGTCACCGAGTCCCTGTTCCGTCTTAAGCGCTTTGAAGGCAGTCCATGATTTTTCCAGCTCTTCCTGATTGAAAGGTTTACTTCGGTTTTCCGAAATCTCAGGTTTTGACGATTCAACAGGCTTCTTGGAACGGTTGAATATATCCGGGGTTTCCCGTGGGGCTGCCGGTGTGTCTGGTGTTGGCCGGGCGGGAGGTGTTTTCGGAGGAGGTGGCGTAGGAGCCTCCTCTTTCTCAATAGTAGGTGGTTTGGAAGCCTCGCCAGGTCCCGGTGCTAGTTCAACTTTTTTTTTTCAGCCTCCGGACCCCCAGTCTGTAATTGGACGGCCCGTGAGAGATGCGCGCACTTCATTAATGCAAGCTCTACATGCATTCGCTGATTCTTAGAGGCTTTGTAGTTCAGATCGCTTTGGCCAAGCAGACTCAAAGCACTCAGCAAAAAAGAGGAGGAAACTTCCTGTGCCTGGGTCGCATATTTGGATTTCACTGTGTCAGAAACCTCCAATAAGCCAATGGTGGAGGGGTCTTTGCATACCAGCAAATCACGCAAATGCGATTGAAGTCCCACTAAGAAGTTGTGACCGTCAAAGCCATTTTTGAGAATTTCATCAAACAATAGCAGCGCTCCCGCCATGTCCTCGCTTTTGAAGTAATCGACAATTCTGAAATAATAGTCGTAATCGAGAATATGGAGGTTTTTGATAGTGCCCTGATAAGTCACCTCCTTGTCGGACGAAAAAGTGACAATCAGGTCAAAAATGGATAATGCATCTCGTAGGGCACCATCGGCTTTCTGCGCTATCAGATGTAACGCGTCCTCCTCTGCTGTAACGCCTTCGCTATCCGCAATTTTCTGGAGTTGCACGACAATGTCGCCAACCTCGATTCTATTGAAATCGTAAATCTGGCATCTGGAAAGAATGGTAGGGATCACCTTGTGTTTTTCGGTGGTCGCAAGAATGAAGATGGCATAGGAAGGAGGCTCCTCCAGGGTCTTTAGAAAGGCATTGAAGGCCTGGTTTGACAGCATGTGCACCTCGTCAATAATATAGACCTTGTATTTGCCTTCTTGCGGCGGGTACCGTACCTGATCTATCAGATTCCGAATATCTTCGACACTGTTGTTGGAGGCAGCATCGAGTTCATATATATTAAAGTTGGACGTGCCCTCAGCTTCTGCATTTTCAAATCCATTGACCATCCTCGCCATGATCCGCGCGCAGGTAGTCTTGCCCACGCCCCTAGGTCCACAGAACAATAGCGCCTGCGCCAATTGATTGGTGTCGATGGCGTTTTTCAAGGTTGTGGTAATGTGAGACTGACCTACTACCTCGTCAAAACCCAATGGGCGGTACTTCCGGGCCGATACTACAAAATTGTCCATTTTCCAGATGCTATATTAGGAAGATTTGACTGCATCATAAACCAGTTTGGTCGGGAATATTGTCACAGCGTAAAAAAGGTGATCTCAAACAGTATCCACCGGTAGAGAAGCACGACCAAAAAGAATCCTGCCAATAAGAAAATCCCACGGACAATTGATGATCGGATCGAGTAGCCGTAAAAGCGCCGAAGACCGGAAATTAAGAAATAAATCGTGAGCACCGTGATGACGCTTGTAAAAACCTGTTCAAGATTAAACGAAGGAACTCCAAGCAGTTTGAACCCCAGAAACGAAACATAACTTACCGTGATTGTGGAGAACCAAAGACTGAATGTTAGTAGTTCCAGCGAAAAAACGATATGATCCGCAAAGAGTGCATTTCGGCGGTAACAAACTAGGCTCAATACCATCGCGAAAAGCGGAGCAATAACGACCAGCAAAAGTTTTGAATTCGTTGCCACAGCTTGATTAAACTCCATTTGATAGGCTTCGAGTGGTATTTGTAAGACTGCTATTTTAGAAAGTACCCGGTGTTCGATATCCATCGGCGAGCTATAAAACTGACCGGTCATGTGGACTTGAAGTTGCGTATTGAAGGTCTCGAAAAGCGGGAAAAGAAAATAAATGAGGTTAGCCAGAAAAAATAGAGAAACCAAACTACTGTAGGCTACTTTTCTCCCTTGCGTCAGCTCCCGGGAAAGTAGGCCAGGCTTTTTTAATAGGAGAATCAGGCTTTTAAGGAATTTGCTCTCAGCGAATGTCAGGGATTGAATAACCTGCGCGACTAGACTTTTGATGGTCCGGTCACTTCTTTCAAGTACTTTTTCTCCGCATCGATTGCAAAACCTTCCCGTGAAAGCGGCACCGCAGCTCTTGCAAACACGATAGCGCTCGTAATTAAAACCTTTTCGGTAGTTTGGGATTTTGGTTTTATTCAAATTTGAATTTCCAGCACCCAAAAATATGAGTGAGTCTGTAAAATGACCAGCCTATCCAATTTATCTTCACTACAAAATATTTGTACATGCTAAAAAAGCTCCTCTACTGGTTACCCAGATCTATCGCGGCATTGATCCTCCTTCAGACACTTTTTTTCAAATTCACTGCTGCACCTGAATCGGTTTATATTTTCACCAAGCTTGATCTTGAGCCACATGGCCGGATCGGTGTAGGTGTTATGGAGTTAATTGCAGGAATACTGTTACTCGTGCCTCGCTACGCCGCGGTGGGAGGTCTTATTGGCGTAGCACTCATGGGTGGGGCCATTATGTCACATCTCACCTCTCTTGGTATTGTCGTTGAGAATGATGGTGGCCAGCTGTTTGCCTATGCCATCATTGTTTTGATTGGGTGTAGCATTACGGTCATTCAGGAGAGAGCTACTTTGGAACGTATTATAAAAAGAAACTAGCCAGAGGAAGAACCTGTGAAAAGCCTGTTTTTTAGCTATCCTGGCCAGACGGGTTATTTCTTTTTAAACTAAAAACATCGTTTCTGGCATAATGTCCCACCACGTCAAAATCCAATTTAGCTTTCGCAATCAGGTCTAAATTTAATCGGGCATGTAAAAGGCCCGGGCCATCCCATAGGGGTCCTGCAACAATATTTCCAAGAGGATCAACAATTACACTACCGCCCTTACTCAGAACCTCTGGAAGGGCGTTTACATCTTCTCCGGGAAGTTGATCCGGATAATCTGCCCTGCCCACAAATTGATTACAACCGAGGACAAAACACCTGCCTTCAACCGCAATATGCCTCATAGTGGCTTGCCAGTTGTCGCGCTGATCGGCGGTAGGAGCCAGGTAGATTTGAATATTTTGTTGATAGAGCCAGGTTCGAGCAAGGGGCATGTAATTTTCCCAGCAAATAAGGCCGCCAACATTGCCAATTGCAGTTTTGTGAACCCCCAGGTCCATGCCATCTCCTTCGCCCCAAACGATGCGCTCCGCCGCCGTAGGCTTCAGTTTCCTATGTTTTCCCAGAAATTGCCCCTTTTCATCAAAGTACACCAGCGTGCAATACAATGTTCCGGATGGCCCACGCTCGATGATGCCGATAGCCAGTAGTACGCCAAACTTTTTAGCCAAATGTGCTAGTTGTTCAAAGGCTGGACCAGGTATTTCCACACTATTCTGCCAATAAGTAAGCCATAGGTCCCTTCCTGCGTCGGTCCTGCTGCCCACCACCGTGCCGAAACTCAATCCTCGCGGATAAGCTGGTAAAAATGCCTCTGGAAATAAAACCAGATCCGGGTTGAACTCACGGGCTTTGCTTAGCTGACTTTCTACTTTTTTTAGAGATGCTTCCAGATCAAATAATACAGGAGCGTCCTGGACTAGCACTACGCTTATTTCAGACATGATGTCAAATTATAAAAAAAGCGACCAAAGTGACCCTTCAGGTATAGGGTTAGTTGGGGCCAGCTGGTTCCGCCCTCCCAAAATGCTTGCGGGTCCACTTTTATAAGCGGTAACCTGAGTAGCATTTCCTGGTATGTTGACCATGATGACCCTGAAAATCTACCTTGTTTCGCTTTTGATCCATTTTCAAAACTTTGATGTGACCCATGCCCAGCAAGAGTTGCAGGTCCTGTTGGATCAATATATTGATCAGAAGTATCAATTGTTCAGGGAGGATATTTTAGTCCTGAAAAACGCCCTTGCAGAATATCAGCGAGAAGGAGGTTATCAGCTGCCTAAGCAGGTCATTGAAAAATACCATGCCATAAAATATGGACATGAGCTACTCCAGGCTTTAGAACGGGAGAGCGAGGCGCGAGCCGATGAATATTTTCGACTATGGGATGCTGTGGTCAGAAAAAAGAAACGAGTTGACAATCTTTTTACTTTTAAGGAAGTTGTTGGAAGTCAAGTGCTGATGTTGCAACGGGAGGTTACAAGCGTGGAAAAAAGAGCCATTTTTCAAGCTTATACCCTGCTATACAATCGCTATCTTCAACAACTCAAAGTAACGGCTGAGTGCGATTATTATATGAAAATTCAAACCCTTCGCAGAATGCAACCCGTACTGGAAGTGGCGGAAAAATTGGTTTATATCCACAATACGCGTTCTTTTGAAAAAATACTTCGAAACATCGACGATCCGGAACTCCTTGAAAAAGAACTCCTCAGCTACAACTTTGAATGAGCTTGAGCCCCTGGAAATACGTGAGGGTACTATCGACGAAGCGGTGACTTTATCCAGGAAAATTGAAGCATTCATCGGTCCTCCGGATGCGGCGGAATATGTCCGTCGCTTTGCGAGCACGAAACATGTCGTGTTCATCGCGACTAAAGGTAAACAACCGGTTGGGTTCAAAGTAGGCTATGATAGGTACCCGGGTACGGTGGTATTCTACAGTTGGCTGGGGGGTGTTTTAGCTCCTTTTCGAAATCAGGGGATTGCGTCCGCACTTCAGCGGGCGATGGAGCATTGGTGTCGCGGAAATGGATTTTTGAAATTGCAATTCAAAACCAGGAATCAGCATCGGGCGATGATTAGGTTTGCCATGGCTCATGATTTTGATCTGATGGATTTTAAACCGAGGCAACAGGTTCAAGAAAGCCGACTTATTTTTGAAAAGTTTCTTGGAAAATGAGCTAGTGACCCCATTGCAGCCTCACACTATGTTTGGATTCACTTAATTTTAGGGCATCAAAGAAATTTTATGGAATACAATACAGATAAGGGATATCTGAAATTACGGGAGTATGGGAGAAACATTCAAAACCTGGCTGCCCGAATTAAAGACGTTGAGGATAAAGAGAAAAGGAATAGCTATGCGGAAACATTGGTCGAGCTGATGAAGCAGATCAATCCTAATCTGAAAGATTCCAACGACTACAATCAGAAGGTATGGGATGATCTTTTTATTATCTCAGATTTTACGCTGGATGTGGAAAGCCCATTCCCCACACCTAGTGCAGAAACCTTGGATAAAAAGCCGAATCGGGTACCTTATAAATCCAACGAGATCCGTTTCAAGCATTATGGCAGGAACGTGGAGGTAATGATCGAACAGGCCATTGCCATGGAAGATCCGGAAGTAAAGGAAGGCGCGATTGTAAGTATCGGCAGGCTGATGAAATCTTTCTTCAATACCTGGAATAAGGACAGTATTGAAGACAAGATCATTCTCGATCACATCCGGTCCATGTCTAAGGGAGAACTAGATATAGATCTGAAAAAGGTTGAAGAGTATAAGTTGTTTGACTCATCCAAGACCAGCAAGCAAAACAACTACCGCAATGATGGTCCTCGCGATCACAGCTTCCGAAGAAAGGGAGGCAAAAGAAAGAAAAGGAGAAATTAATTCAGCCACACTCAATGGCATCATTTCGAGTTGAAGGAGGGCATCGCCTCAAAGGCACCATTACTCCTCAAGGAGCCAAAAATGAAGCGCTTCAGATTGTTTCAGCGGTACTGCTGACAGCCGAACCTGTTGAAATTCATAAAGTACCCAACATTAGAGACGTCAACAAATTGATTGATCTATTGTCGGATCTTGGTGTTGAAGTTACAAAGCTTGGACCTGAGAGTTATCGATTTCGTGCGGCTAACATTGATCTTGATTTTCTTGAAACAGAAGAATTTAAAAATAAGGCAGCCTCCCTTCGTGGCTCTATCATGATCCTGGGGCCGCTGATTGCGCGCTTCGGGGTAGGAAAGATGCCAAAGCCCGGTGGTGACAAAATTGGTCGGAGAAGGGTAGATACGCATTTTATTGGCTTTCAAAAACTTGGTGCGGAGTTTCACTATGATACGAGCACGTCGTTTTATAGTGTAGACGGAAGCAAGTTAAAGGGCACTTATATGCATCTGGATGAAGCCTCTGTGACCGGAACCGCCAACATCGTGATGGCTGCGTCCATGGCCGAGGGAGAGACTACCATTTACAATGCCGCTTGCGAACCTTACGTCCAGCAACTCTGTGCTATGCTCAATCGGATGGGCGCCCAAATTGAAGGTATTGGTTCCAACTTGATCAAGATCACCGGGGTAAAAGAATTGAATGGAACAACGCATACCATGCTGCCGGATATGATTGAGGTTGGAAGCTTTATAGGTATGGCTGCTATGACTCAATCCGATCTAGTCATCAAAGATGCTCAGGTACAGGCCTTGGGGCTGATCCCGGAGACTTTCAGGCGATTGGGTATTACAGTGAATATTGTAGGTGATGATATCCACATCCCAGCACAAGATCACTATGAGATGGATACCTATATCGATGGATCGATCCTGACAATTGCAGATGGTATTTGGCCAGGTTTTACGCCGGATTTACTAAGTGTGGTACTCGTGACCGCTACGCAGGCGAAAGGTACTTGCCTGATTCATCAGAAAATGTTTGAGAGCCGGTTGTTTTTCGTGGACAAGCTTATCGACATGGGCGCTCAGATCATCCTTTGTGACCCCCACCGTGCAACCGTAATCGGTTTAAATCGTGCATTTCCTTTAAGAGGTATTCAAATGACATCTCCGGATATCCGGGCGGGTGTATCGCTATTGATAGCTGCCATGTCTGCGGAAGGCGACTCCATTATTCATAATGTAGAGCAGATCGATAGGGGCTATCAGCAAATAGATAGTCGTTTGAATGCGCTTGGAGCGAAAATTGAACGATTTTAATCTTGATCAAATACTTACTAGGGCTCATTGGTCTTTCCCTACTTAGTTGGGGCTTCATTCACGATAATTTTTCGGATTCCCCTGCCCTGGAAAGTAAGATCAACGGAGCTAGCCTCGTATCACCTCCAACCAAAATTTCGGCCTCCAATTTTCAGGCGCTACATGATCTGAATGCCAATTGGGTGGCGATCATCCCTTATGCCTTTTCACGGGGAGGTTCTCCGCAGATCACTTTCAATCACCAACGACAATGGTGGGGCGAGCGCACAGAAGGCAGCTGTGAACTTGTGGGCTGTGCACGGAAATACGATTTGAAAATTCTCATGAAACCTCATGTATGGGTGACTGGTGAAGGTTGGCCCGGAGAGTACGACCTGGAGAGTGAAGCGGATTGGGGTGAGTGGGAGGTTACCTATCGCAACTATATCCTGACCTTTGCCAGGATTGCGGACTCTTTGGATGTGGAAATGTTTGCCGTCGGTACGGAATTTCGAATTCCTGCAGTCGAACGGGAGCAATATTGGCGCAAGCTCATAGGGGAGGTCCGATCGATCTACCATGGCAAGGTGACCTACGCAGCGAATTGGGATAATTATCAAAAAGTGAAGTTCTGGGACCTGCTGGATTATATTGGAATTGACGCTTATTTTCCAATCAGCAACGAAACGAACCCTACGATGGATCAGTTGGAAGCAGGCTGGGAAGAGGAGGCGAGGCGACTCCAGGATTTCAGTACGAAGTACGATCGGCCTATTTTATTTACGGAGTTTGGTTATCAAAGTCTGAACAAAGCAGCAGGCAATCACTGGGAGATTGACAAATCACACAACTCCATCAACATGGAAGTGCAAGCGAATGCCTACCGTGCGGTTTTCAATACATTTTGGCGCAAAGAGTGGTTTGCAGGAGGATTTTTCTGGAAGTGGCATCTTAGAGAGGATGTCGGCGGTATTGGCAATCCCGATTTTACTCCGCAGGGAAAGCCCGCGGAAGAGGTGATCCGCGAACACTTCAAGAAATTTAATCAATGAAACGCTCATAATCGTCAATTGGGACAATGCCGATCGGCCCCTCATATATGCCCGCTTCGCCGCCCAGGTCTTCTACTCTGACCGAAAGCACATTCTTACCTTCCCGGTTGAGGTATTCATTTAGGAGTACGTAAACTCGGTATTCCCGATAGGATCCTGAGGAGCCATAAGGCCTATTATCCTTCGTAAATCCTATGAGCTTTCCGTTGAGATAAGTTTTGTCAAAATCATCGATTCGGCCGAGAACAAGAACCAGCTCCTCCTCGTCTTTCAGGTTGTCATTCAATTCGAATTCCTTTCTGTACCATATGTCAGAGGATCTGCGACGAAAACTTTTCTTCAAGCTCCGTAGAAAGCTCGGAACCATGATTCGATTCCAATCCGTATCGTCATACCACGGTTCTTTCCACTCCTCATCGTCGCCCTCATTAATTTTCCAGAGCCCTGATAGCAGTTGGCTTTTGGCTGCACGATTATCACTTTCATAAATTCCGACACTTCCTTTGATAATGCCACCACCCTGGACCGTGTCATAGACGCGTACCGCAATGATATTGACCCCCCCCTTATTAAGGACCTCCTCGGGGATAGGGTACTTGCGGAAAGACTGGTAGGCAGTATAGAATCTCGGAGGGAAGCCGCCGGTAAAGCCGATCAATTCCCCGTTAATGTACACTTCGTCGACATCATCGATGTAGCCCAATTCAAGACTCAGCGCTGAATAATCCACGTCTCCTCTGATCTCGAATGCCACACGATACCAAGCGTATCCGTCGTAGCCATGAAAGCCCTCTTCTTCCCAGGCAGATGGTACGTATATTTCCTCCCAGTGGCTATCGTTATAGTCAGGATTGGCCCATTCCATGTTGTCGCCTATGTTGAACTTCCATACCCCTCGGAGATTGATGATGCGATCGTCCCAGCGATCGGCTCCTGCCACACTCAAATGCAACAAAAGGCCATAGATAATTAGTATTTTCTTCACTGTCTCCATACCGCAGTACTTGTATCAAAATTACTTCTTCAATGTTACGATGCTAACGACAGATCCAAGTCATATGGGGGTCAACGATTGTAAAAAGATGTAACGATAAAGAAAAAACTGCTTCCCCCTAAAAACAGAAAATCTCCCCAAGGAAGAGAGATTCTGTAATAGTATAAAGAAGTATTTGTTTGATGTTTTTATCTGATGCTAGTTTGGTTTTGCAAACTTGTCAATACCAACTTGAACTATGATTACCTGATTGTTAATCTTTTGTCACCTCAAATTCCGCACTATATGTTTGTTCGCCATCTTGGACCAGCACATTGTACGCTCCATCTGCTTGTTTGCTAAAATTTAGCGGTAATGCAAAACCGATTTCATTTTTAATTGCTCGTCTAAACAGTGTTTTACCGCTTTCGTCGATCACCTTAACAATTACCTTGCCTTCTTCTTTCCCAAGGTAGAAAAGTTGGTGCGTGTGCTCATTCCATTGTACGACTGAAATTTTGCTTTCATTTGTTTTTTCACCTTCTGTAGCGAAAGCAGCACCAATAACTATTAAAAGCGCTGCGAGGAATGTGGTTGTTCTTTTCATGATTATTTAGCCTTTATTTTGAATTTTTAACTGATATGAGGGATTGAACGGCGATTACTCAAAGGCTTTGTCATCAACCGGTAAAGGCATGTCATCAATTGTCATCGGTATGTAGAGAGATGTAATTCGTCGGTTGTATTCTCTCAATTGAACCCAAAGAGCTAATTTTCCGTCTGCTTTTTTGAATCGAATCAAAACCTATAGAATCGAAAAATGAAAAAACTATTACTAGCCCCTATTGCTGTGGTATGCTTCTTTATGGCAGAAGCTCAGATCACAATGCCACAGCCGAGCCCAGCAGGATCGGTAAGTACCCGGGTAGGTCTTACTGATGTTGAAATCAACTATTTCCGCCCCAAAGTGAAGGGACGTCAGATCTTTGGAACAGGCGATCAGTACCTTGAGCAGTATGGAGATCTTTGGAGAACCGGAGCCAACGGAGGTACGAGGATAACTTTCAGTACAGATGTGATGATTGGCGATGGAACTGTCGCAGCAGGAGAATACATGATCCTAACTAGACCCGGTGCAGCATCTTGGGATTTTATGCTGTACTCTGACCCCTCGATAGGAGGAAATATGAGCCGGTTTGAAGAGGGAAAAGTTGCTGCGATGGTGAAAGTCACTCCAACGAAGCTTTCTGATCAGGTAGAGACAATGACCTTCAATATTTCGGACGTCAGCGAAGACAACACCCAGGCGAGCATCCATTTTGCATGGGCTGATGCCTCCTTTAAAGTTCCTTTCTCGGTAAGCTTCGACAAAGCTGTGATGGACGAGATAGCTTCAAAGACGAAGGTTAATCCTGTCAATTACGTTCAGGCAGCCAATTACTACTTCAGTGCGGACAAAGATTTGAACCAGGCATTAGAATGGATCAATATGTACCTTGCAGAAGGAGAGAATAGCCGTCAATTTTGGAATGTGCATCTCAAAGCCAGGATCCTTGCGAAACTTGGAAAAGACAAGGAAGCTATTGCCACGGCGGAAGATTCTTTGACAAAAGCCAGAGCCAACGAAGGTGGTGATTTTGGCTATATCAAGAGAAACGAAGATCTCATTGCAGAAGTGAAGGGGAAGTAAGTACCTCCACCCTGATATTAATTGAAGGGCCATTTAGGCCCTTTTTTTGTGCCTTAACATCTCATTAAAAGTCATTAGGAACTTGTTAACAGGGTGTGCTTCATGGTGCTAATAGCTTAGCGAGAAAAAGAAAAAATACCATGAAAACTACGCTCGCTTTTCTATTTGTTGTTGCCATCGGAAATCTGATGGCTCAACCTTTGTCATACACAGATAGCCGGGGCAACACACAGTTGGCCGGCCCCATAGAGATCAATCATTTGCAAGAGGGCGATTATCTGGAATGGTTTCAGAAGGGATATCAGGATTTTGCCGTTTCGGATGCCAGGAAAAAATGGTCGAAACAGCTAAAAGACGTTGAAGTAGAGGTATACCTTGGTACCTGGTGCGGCGATTCTAAACGTTGGGTACCGAGATTCGTCAAACTCTGGGATGATCTTGGGTTGCAAAGAGCGCAACTTAAACTCACCACACTTTACAACGGTACCGAACGATATAAGCAGGGCCCAAACGGTGAGGAAATCGGGAAGAACATCCACCGCGTGCCCACTTTTATTTTCAAGCGGGAAGGAATGGAGTTTGCACGTATCGTCGAATTTCCAGGTACTGACCTGGAAACAGATATCGCACAAATTGCACTTGGCTATGCCCCCAGCCCCAGTTATCCAGCGGCTTCCTATGTTCAAAATCTGGTTAAAGAGCAGTCGATGGATGAAATTGGGACAAATTGGAAAACGCACGTGAGAGCTGTGTACCACCTGGTCGGAAAGCCCAGCGAACTGAACACGTTGGGATATGTTTTCCTGCGATCGGGAAGAATCGAAGAAGCGGTATTGACTTTTAGATTGAATCAGGCCATCTATCCGTTCGACCCCAACATACATGATAGTCTCGCAGAAGGCCTGGAAGCTTCAGGAGACCTGGAAGCAGCTATTGAGAGCTATGAAAAGGCACTTAGCCTCAATCCAAAAAATACACACGCCGAAGAGAAACTGGCAGCGCTAAGAGGCAGCTAATAAACATAAAAAGCCTGGGACCAGGCTAGTCCCAGGCTTTCCATCATGCTATGACTTCACTTTCTTTTCGCATGGCCCAGATGGCCTTACTATGGTCAATGATCCTTTTCAATTCATCCGGCGTTACCGACTGCTTAGGGTCGTCGCCGATACCATGAGCCGGATCGATGTGTGATTCAATAATGAGTCCATCCGCTCCGTAGGCAATGGCTGCCAGTGCGGCCGAAGGTACGTACTTGGCTCTTCCCACAGAATGCGATGGATCCACAATCACGGGCGCCCAGGTTTTTTCTTTTAATAGCGGCGTGATGCTTTCATCCGGATAGTTCCGATAGCCGTCCATTTTGGGTACCGTGCCACGAGGGCACAGCATAACATCAGGGTTGCCACCAGCAGCAATATATTCAGCTGCGGCAATGAATTCGTTGATAGGCCCCATAGACATAGACCTTTTCAGAAGTACAGCCATCTTTTTGTCCGCTGTTTTCTCGCCGATTTTTCGAAGCAACGAATAGTTAAGCGCATTTCTTGCACCTACTTGTAGTACATCTACCTCAGCCTCCAACGCGATTTCCAATTGATAATCATCCATTACTTCCGTATCCACAGGAAGCCCGGTCTGATCCCGGGCCTCGAGCAATATCTTCATGGAGCGATCATCACCCTGAAATGAATAGGGCATAGTCCGCGGTTTCCATACTCCGCCACGGATGGCTAAAACACCTGCCTCCTTCACGGCATGAGCAGTTTCCAGAAACAGTTGTGGATTCTCCGGATCAATTGTACACTGGCCACCGATTATAAACGGCTCTTCACCAACGATCTTGCCGCCGACCTGAACCTTGTGGTAAGCCATTTCGGAAGTCCGGTCCATCAACTTGTATGGGGAATCAATGGAGTCGATGCGGTCGATGTAGTCCAGACCCAGAATCCTGTTTTTCATGATCTCACGTCGCTCCTCTCCGAGGATCGCATAGATCGTCCTGTGCCAACCCTCTATGGGCTGGATGCTACAATCGTACTCATGTACAATAGCCTCTACCTCCTTCAACTGTTGGGGAGTGAGCTTGGGCTCCTTCGGAATGATCATGAATAAAGTCGTCAAATTTCGCACAAAGAAAATCGGAATATCTTAATTGTAGTAGTTCTGCCCCCATTCATGTTAGTAGAACAATAGAAATCGTTTGCGTTTTGTTTCAAGGAGGCTCCAACTTTACAATTCGAGTTTGTTTTTGATAGGTGCCAATATCTCGTCGAGTGATTCTCTGGTACTCGCTGAGAATAGGTAAAGGGGCGTGCTGTCAGTGATCAGGTTGGCGGTCCATCTGCCATTTCCCTCCACCAAATCAATTCCTTCCAGCTTTTGGTAATTCCAGCTTTTTCTTCCAAAACGTTTGCCCATAGTCCATATGTATCGGTGTACATACTTCGTGTCTGCGTTAATTTCCAAAATGCGCCTGGCTGTCCAGATGGCTGGGGTCAAAGCGCTTAAGGTCACAGCGGCAACCGTCGCGAAGTTTCCCAGGGTCTGGCTGTATTGCAACGTAGCTGCCAATAGGCCAAAAAGTAGCAGCGTCAACCCGATCCTTCCTGGCCATGGAATCCATCGGCCTTGACCGATACGAACAATATTTTTCTTTGTATTCAAATTTGATTTTTTCAAAACCCAAAAATGATAAGAGAGTTAAATAATAACCATGGAAAAAGAAATCCCTCTGTTTCCACTAAACATTGTAGTGTTTCCGGGTGAGGAAGTCAATTTGCACATATTCGAACCGCGATACAAGCAGTTGATAAAAGATGTGTTGAATGGTGACCACCATTTCGGGATCCCATCGTACGTCCTCAATAAAATCGAACTGGGGACCGAAGTAGAGATTGTAGAAGTAACAAAAGAATATGCTGATGGTCGCATGGACATCAAGACGGTAGCAAAAGACGTTTTTGAGGTGCTGCGATTCGACAACCCATGGGGCAACAAATTGTACGCTGGTGGAAAAGTGAAGATGTTGTGCCTGTCGCTTGATGAGGATCGGGAGCTCAAAGGGGACTTGATTGAACTTTGCTCTGAGCTTTTTAGCTGGCTACAAATGACGGAGCATGTACCGGTCGATGAATCCCTCTCGGTCTTTAAGGTAGCGCATAAGGTAGGTCTAAAGCTTGAAGAGGAATATGCACTGCTGAAGCTCAACACGGAGAAAGAGCGGCAAGTCTATATGATCAACCATCTGAAAAAGATTCTACCGGCCCTGGAAAGAGCGGAGCAAGCAAGGGAAAGAATAAGACTCAATGGTCATTTCAAGCATCTTGATCCACTGAAATTCTAATCTAGCCGCTAACTTCGAGGATAACTTCAACGATCATGCCAGAGCTGACAGGCTATAATGTCATTCTTCTATTCTTAATAGGCGGTGTAGGTTTTGTGCTAGTCACTTTATTAGTGGGTTGGATATTAAGGCCCCGCAGACCGAACGACGAGAAATTGGCAACCTATGAATCCGGAGAGGAGACCGTAGGATCTGCATGGGGAAATTTTAACGTTCGTTTTTACGTTGTAGGTATCATTTTCCTCCTTTTTGAGGTGGAGTTGATCTTCTTGTTTCCATGGGCCATTGTATTTGGAGATAATCAGCTCAATAATGCCACCAACGGATTGTGGGGTAAATTTTCACTATTGGAAACTTTTGTTTTTGTAGGTCTACTCGCGGTGGGATTGATATACGTCTGGAAAAAAGGTATGCTCAACTGGATCAAACCACAGCCGCGTGCAAGTGACTTTCAATCAAAGATCCCGAAGACTGCCTACAAACATTTGATGAAAAAATAAGCATGGGACTGCTCGATCAGCAATTTGAAAATGGAGGTGTTATCGTCACAAAAGTTGATGATGTTATTAACTGGGCTCGGTTGTCCAGCCTTTGGCCAATGGGTTTTGGATTGGCTTGCTGTGCGATCGAGATGATGTCGACAATGACCAGTGGATATGACCTTGACAGGCTGGGTGTTTTTCCACGGGCCTCCCCCAGGCAATCAGATGTGATGATCGTGGCGGGGACGGTTACTTTCAAAATGGCCGATAGGGTGCGCAGGCTGTACGAACAAATGGCCGAGCCTCGCTATGTGATTTCCATGGGTTCATGTGCTAATTGCGGGGGTCCCTACTGGGAACATGGATACCATGTGGTGAAAGGCGTGGACCGGATTATTCCGGTCGATGTTTATGTTCCGGGATGTCCCCCCAGACCAGAAGCCCTCATCGGTGGAATTATGAAATTGCAAGAAAAAATTCGTGCTGAAAGCCTGATGAAGCCAGCAATGATTGAGAAAATCCTCGCAGCTAAGACGGTTGAATCATGAAGGCGGAAGAACTAACGAAAATTGTAACATCGCTGGTACCAGACTCGGTAGTGAGCGTGCGGGAGTCCAGCACGCCATTGACTTTTGAGATTAGATCCAAAGATTTGCTTACCGTGATGACGAAACTGCAAACAGACGATCGACTCTATTTTGATATGCTATCCTGTTTAACCGGCATTGATGGAGGAGCTGAAAGCGGATACATGGAAGTGCTCTATCACCTTTATTCAATTCCTTTCAACCTGCGGTTAGGTATTGCTGTGACTGTAGATCGTCAGGATCCCACGGTCCCCTCCGTAGCGGGTATTTGGCGTACCGCCAACTGGCACGAACGAGAAGCATATGATTTATTGGGAATTCGTTTTGCAGATCACCCGGACCTGCGGCGTATTTTGCTGCCTAACGACTGGGAAGGTCACCCGCTGAGGAAGGATTACAATTCTCAGGAGTATTATCATGGTATAAAGGTCAAGTACTAACCAATCGGGTAGGCAGGAAAGATGAATAAGGTCCAGTACACATATCATCCCAATCATTTGAAAAACTCAGAGCCTCTGGTCTATGACCAGAAAGGCTTGAAGAGCGGAGAGATGATCCTCAACATTGGACCTCAGCACCCTTCAACCCACGGAGTACTGAGACTGGAGGTCATTACCGATGGCGAGATTGTAGTGGATGTTGTCCCCCATCTGGGGTATTTGCATCGATGTTTTGAAAAACACGCCGAGTCGCTTCCCTATAACCAGATCATTCCCTATGTAGACCGTCTGGATTACGTGGCAGCCATGAACAACGAGCACGCCTATGCCATGGGTGTTGAGCGTATGTTGGGTATTGAAGGAGACCTACCAAAGCGGGTTGAGTACATTAGAGTACTGGTCGCAGAACTTAATCGTATCGCCTCTCATTTTGTGGCGGTGGGGACGTATGGACTGGACATAGGGGCCTTTACTCCCTTTTTGTGGATGATGCGCGATCGAGAGCACCTTATGCGCCTATTGGAATGGGTCTCCGGGGCAAGAATGCTCTACAATTATATGTGGGTAGGCGGATTATTTTATGATCTCCCTGTGGGATTTGAAGAGCGCTGCCAGGAATTTATAGATTACCTGACGCCAAAAGTGGATTACGTTGAGGAGTTGCTCATATCCAACCAAATATTTATAGACAGGACCGCCAATGTTGGGACACTTCCCATGGACCTGGCCATCAACTATGGGGTAACCGGTCCGATGCTGAGGGCCTCTGGGATTGGGCTGGACTTGAGGAAGGTTGATGGTTACAGTGTTTATCCGGAGTTGTCCTTTGACGTCCCTATCGGTGAGGGCAAAATGGGCACCATAGGAGATTGTTGGGACCGGACCTGGGTTCGCATGCAGGAATGTCGGGAGTCTTTGAAGATAATACGTCAGTGTCTTCGGCAATTGACCGGTGATCATCGACGCACACGGGATTTTGATCCACGGAGTGTTGTACCTAAGAAAATTCGGCCTAAGGCACAAGACTTTTATGTAAGAGCTGAAAATCCCAAGGGCGAACTGGGTTTTTTCTTTCGATCAGATGGCCGATCAGACATTCCCTTTCGGTGCAAAGTCCGTGCTTGCAGTTTTGTGAACCTCTCCGTGCTGCGTGAAATAAGCAGAGGCGTAATGATCTCTGATTTAATAGCAATCATCGGCTCAATCGATTTTGTGATGGGGGAAGTTGACCGATGAAAGTGCTTTCAGCCCAGCAGGTTCGGGATGCTGATCAATTCACGATTGCCAACGAACCTGTCGCTTCCATCGATTTAATGGAACGCGCCTCCCAGGCTTTTGTGGATCGCTTCGTCCAATATTATGATTGCGAAATTCCAGTATATGTGTTCGCGGGGGTAGGAAACAACGGGGGTGATGGCTTGGCTGTTGCCAGGTTACTGGCTAACAAAAATTTTTCTATTAAGGTGTATGTTCTCGGCGACACCACACGAGCTACCACCGATTTTGAAATCAACCGCAAACGTCATCCAACGTCAATCGTGTCAATCAAAAATGCCACTGACTTCCCGGAAGTAAAGGAAAAAAGTGTGGTGATTGACGCACTTTTTGGCTCAGGACTGAGTCGTCCGCTGGAAGGGCTAGTTGCGGAGGTAGTGGGTTGGATAAATGGACTGGACGCAATAAGGGTGGCACTGGATATTCCTTCAGGATTGTTCGCGGATGAGTTACTTCCTCCTAAAACAATTGCTATAAAAGCCCATCGGACCATAACTTTTCAGACTCCTAAGCTCACCTTCTTTCAGCCGGAGATGTCAGCGTATGTTGGTAGGTGGACGGTAGTGGATATAGGTCTTAGCAAGGATTTCATTGAAAGGCAGGCTGGTGATTTTTACTTCACAAATAGAGAGGACCTAAATGGCCTTTTGGTAGAGCGAGATACTTTTCTACATAAAGGGGGTGCTGGAAGCGTTCAAATCTGGGCAGGTAGCACAGGCAAAATGGGAGCAGCGCAACTTGCAGCCCGAGCGTGCCTCAGGTCAGGCGTGGGTTTGCTGTTTATGAAGTCGCCGCGCTGTGGTACGGCAATTCTGCAAGTTGGAGTACCCGAAGCCATGGTGATCCAGGATCCGGGAGAGGACCATATTCAATCACCGGACTTTTACGAAGATGTAGATGTGGTGGCCTTTGGGCCGGGGCTAGGTACAGCAGAACAAACCAGTAGGGCAGTTGAGGAGTTTTTGAAAAATTATCGTCGAGCGCCTTTGGTCATCGATGCGGATGGGATCAATATATTGTCGAAGAACCAGGAGCTCCTGACACTTTTGCCGGAGGGGACTATTCTCACACCTCATCCTGGCGAATTGCGACGATTGGTAGGGCCTTGGAAGAATGATTTTCATAAACTTGAATTGCTGCGAGCGCTCTGTTCAAGATATCAGATCAATGTAGTTCTGAAAGGTGCATTCTCTGCTGTGGTGCTGGCGGATGGGTCCGTGCATTTCAATAGCACCGGCAATCCTGGTATGGCCACAGGAGGTAGCGGCGATGTGCTTTGTGGCGTAGTTGCTGGCCTTGTAGCACAGGGTTTAAAGCCTGGCGACGCACTGCGATTGGCAGTGTATGTTCATGGACTTGCCGGAGATTTGGCAAAAAAAGAAAATGGAGAATTGAGTCTCACCGCAGGAGACCTTATCGATTTTCTTCCGAAGGCTTTTCAAGCCCTCTAATCGTAACTTGCTAAAAATCAATTCCTTATTTAAAAAATGCAACAAAACGATTTTGTTATTTGTTATAGCAAATAATATGATTAACCCTTTTTAACGTTTCTTTTTCGTTAAAATTTTAGTATCTTCCTAAAACATTGGCAAAAAATTTGCGTACTTTGTATCTACAGTGACCCGCCAAACAACGATATTATCCATCTTGCTGATTTCGTGTGCCTTTCTGACTCACGCGCAGCGAAATTCTGATCCGCTAATCGCTACGCCGGAGCAAGCGCTGACGATCACAGAGCAGCTTGACAATAAGAATAAAATTGAGGTATATCCCAATCCCGCCGTGGATTTCCTGCTGGTACAGATTTCCAATTCGGAGCTTCGAGATGTGAAGTTTGAAGTGAGAAGTTTGCTTGGGTCCGAGATGCATGTACAAATTGAAGAACTAGGCGCCGGAAAATATCGGTTTCCTGTACAGGACTTTTCCACCGGATATTACTTCATCATCGTGAAAGATGAGGCTACGAGGTTCAAGAAAGCTTTCCGCTTCCTCAAATCAAACTGATCTATTTTCAAGGTTTTATTTATTAGTTGGCCAGCATTACCAGCTTGCTGAAACTGGTATATTTAAAATAGGCCAGGTATTACCCGTCTCGCCTGGCTATGTACCCCGCCACCTCTGAGGAGGGAGTCTTATTTCGTTAGGTCCAGCGCCTTTCCTTGTCGGGTTCACTCCGGGAGGGGCTAGGGATCCCTTACCATCCGAAAATCTGACGGTGGTCCTTAGCCGCTGTAATAGGTAGAAAGTACCTGGGCGTATTTGGCTGCAAGCTCGTTTTCTCCATGTGAACGAAGCGCACGGCTTATCTCGTTGAGCGAAAGAAGCCTTCGCTGCATTTCGAACTGGTCCACGGCAGACCGTGACGAATAATATTCCAGCCACTCTTCCGCCTTGGTGCCTACAGTTTCGCTGATGGATATTGCAAGGTCTCGTTCACCCACTTCCATCAACAAGTCAACCATTTGAACAGAGAAAAAATCATAGGGGATGACTTCATCAGGCATTACTTCCAGTGACTTCTTCAACACTTCCTTAGCTCGATCTGGTTGATTTCTTTCCAATAAGGCAATTGCCAATGAATTGAAAGCGGACCGGTGGTTCAGGCAGAAATTGCGATAATCTTCTGTGTTGTAGGTGGACGGATCCGACAACCCCCTCCAGTGAAACTTATTCATCAGGTTGTCATACATGATATCCAGGTTCACCATGAATTCCCCATTCTGCGGAGGATACTCTATGGGCATCAGGCGGTAGGTCAGGCCTTCCTGTACGACATGCTTGTTGAGGTCCATGTTGATGCTCCGTAGCGACGTAGTATTGAAGTATACCGGCCGTTTCCAGTTATTATTGGCAATGATGTCAATGATAGCCAGGTCTTTCTTTTCCAACCCTCTGCCCTTGACTCTCCAGGACAACCGATTGGTGAGGTACCTGGCAAGTTCGGAGGTCTCTGCAGGGATAGATGAAAGCTCGGTATCAGTTCTAGGTGCGTTGTTCAGGTCCAGATTCAAAAACATTGCTTTTGAAGGAATGCGATTGTAGGCACTGATGGAGGTCGGTACTTGCAATCCCGGGTGCTCCTGATCGATCAAATTTAGAAATAGTCGGGTGTTGATGGCCTGCCCTTTAATGTTGGGATCTTCTACCACTGGCAAGTAATCGTTGAGTCCTCCTTGTTGGTAGTGCTTCAGTGTCAGTCCAAAGGGTAGTGGCTCCGATTCGTAAGCCTGACGCATCATTTGCTCTATGTACCAGTCGGTGTTGAAATAGGAAAGTACTACCACGCGAACATCCGTCCGGTAACCCTCCACTTCCTGGACGTACCAGAGTGGGAAAGTGTCATTGTCTCCACCGGTGAATAAAATCGCATTTGGGGCGCAGCTATCCAGGTAGTTTTTGGCTGCGTCAATCGAGAAATATCGACCTGATCTGTCGTGATCGTCCCAGTTTTCAGAAGCCATTATAGTTGGTATTACCAGCCCAATGGCTGTAGCTACAATTGCGGTGATTTTGGCATTCTTGGATAGCTTATTGAGCCAATCAAAAAGAGCCAGGACCCCAAAGCCTATCCAAATTGCAAACACGTAGTAGGAGCCTGCATAGATGTAATCCCTTTCTCGTGGCTCTACCGGAGGGGAGTTGAGGTAGAGCACCAGTGCGGCCCCTGTAAGAAAGAATAACAGTGCAGTCACTCCAAAGTATTCTCTACTGTTTCGGTATTGGATAAACATACCCAATAGTCCTAGCAGCAGAGGTAGCCCGAAATAAATATTTCTACCCTTGTTATTGGCAAGTTCCGCCGGGAGCTCCTCGAAGGCGCCGTTCAGACCTATCCAGGGAGCGTCCTGAATATCCGAAGCCCGCCCGGCGAAATTCCACATAAAGTACCTGAAGTACATATGGCCAAGCTGATGCTTGAACATGAAGGTGAGGTTATCAGTAAATTTTGGTTTTTGGCCTTCTCTCAACCCTGTGATTTCCCTGTAACGCCTTTGATGACTTCCATCAGCGCTTTTGCTATACATCCGGGGAAGGATGGTTGTTTGTTTGGGATCGTATTCGTATTTGACCTTGTAGTCTTTGATCACATACTTGTCAATCCCTCGCATGTAAACCGGGTTTCCTTTGGTTTGGCTGATCAGCTCAGCCGTGAAGTACTGTCCCTTCATCAAGGGGCGGTCTCCGTATTGCTCCCGCTTGAGGTAGGACACATACTGCATGATGTCCTCCGGATTGTTCTGATCTATGGGTGTATCAAAGTTGGATCGTATCAGCACCACTGTATAGCTTGAATATCCAATAAGAATAAAAGCTACGGAGAGTAGAATAGTGTTGAGAACGAGCTTGCTTTTCTTTTCAGAATAAATGATCCCAAAAATTAATCCGCCGAGGAGTAGCACTAAGAAGATAACTGTGCCAGACCCGAAAGGTAGACCTATGCTGTTGACAAAGTAGACCTCAAAATTGCCGGCCATAGAAGGCAATCCCGGGATAATAATATTGTTGATCAGGATAATGAAAGCTCCTCCGACGGCAAGGGTTGTCAGAATACCTATTGGAGTAACATTCTTGTACTTTTTGAAATAATAGATCAACGCAAGGGCTGGGATTGTGACCAAATTTAGAAGGTGAACGCCGATGGAGAGCCCCATCATATAAGCGATCATGATGAGCCATTTATTGCTATAACTTTCGTCTTCAATATTTTCCCACTTCAGCATCGCCCAAAACACGAACGCGGTGAAGAACGAGGACATAGCATATACTTCCGCCTCTACTGCAGAAAACCAAAATGAATCTGAGAATGTGCAGGTAAGTGCGGCAACGATGCCTGCACCCATTATGGCTATGGTCTGTCCCTGTGTTTCCTGTCCATCTTCGACCTTCAGGATTCGCTTGGCCAGATGGGTAACTGACCAGAACAAAAAGAGAATGGAAAACGCAGCGCTAAGGACGCTTAGGAAGTTGACCCAATAAGCTACTTGCGTAACATCTCCCATCGCCAGCATGCTAAATAGCCTACCTGTCAAAAGGAAAAATGGGGCACCAGGAGGGTGAGGGACCTCTAGCTTATAGGAGGTGGCGATAAATTCTCCACAATCCCAAAAGCTGGCAGTATCTTCAATGGTGATCAAATAAACAACCAATGAGAATAAAAAAGCGGCCCAACCCGCTATGATATTAATCTTTTGATAACCCATTCTTAAGTACTAAATCAGAGAGGCGAAATTAGATAAATAATGCCTAATTAGGATTTCCTGCTGGTAGAGAAGAAGTCAATTAACAATAATTTACAAGTATCATTGTTGACGAGTATGTCACAAGGCCAACAGTTCTGTTGAGTTGCACATCCTTTGAATCGGTATTTTTAACTGCAATTCGCAAGTATTATCACAATGAAAGTTAGACCTGCATTTTTCCTGATTTCGATTATCCTTTTTGGGGCCACCATTGCTTATTCGTTGCTTGTATCCCCAACATGGTGGGTATTGTATGTTCTGGTTCCTCTTTTTCTCCTAGGCCTTTTCGATACACTGCAAAGCAGACACGCGATTAGAAAGAACTTCCCGCTCCTTGGCAGAGGTCGATATATTCTGGAATCCATACGTCCGGAGATTATGCAGTATTTTGTGGAAACGGACACGGAGGGACGGCCCATCAATCGGATATTCAGGTCCATGGTCTATCAACGTGCCAAGGCTGTTAATGATACCACTCCTTTCGGTACACAGATGGATGTTTACAACACAGGATACGAATGGCTCGAGCACTCCATGTACCCCAAGCAGTTCGCCGACCTGGATCATAATCCTCGTGTGACAATTGGAGGCAGGGATTGTCAGTTGCCGTATGAATGCAGCCTGCTCAATGTCTCGGCCATGAGTTTTGGGGCACTGAGTAAAAATGCGATACTGGCGCTGAATGGCGGTGCAAAAGATGGTGGCTTTGCCCATAATACGGGAGAGGGGGCCATCAGCCCCTATCACCAGGAGCCAGGGGGAGATTTAATTTGGCAGATTGGCACTGGATATTTTGGCTGCCGCGATGAGGAAGGAGCCTTTTCACCAGAGCTGTTTGGTGAAAAAGCGCAGAATGATCAAGTGAAAATGGTGGAAATCAAACTCTCTCAGGGAGCCAAGCCAGGTCATGGAGGTATTTTGCCTGCTGGAAAAAACACTCCGGAAATTGCGGCAATCAGAAATGTCAAGCCCAGGACCACCGTGTTTTCTCCCCCTTCGCATACCGCATTTACTGATCCTACGGAGCTAATGCTTTTCATCCGACAATTGCGAGAACTTTCAGGGGGAAAGCCTGTCGGATTCAAGTTGTGTGTTGGGAGTAAATCGGAGTTTGTAGAAATCTGTGAAGCCATGCTGGAGACTGGGATTAGTCCTGATTTCATTACCGTCGATGGAGGCGAGGGTGGCACGGGAGCGGCGCCGGTGGAATTCTCTAACTCCCTTGGTATGCCCTTGAGAGATGGCCTTTCTTTTGTACACGATACCTTGAAAGGCTATGGATTACGAAAAGAGGTTAAGGTGCTGGCCTCAGGAAAAATTTTCTCTGCATTTCATATGATAAGGGCGATGGCCTTAGGTGCGGACGCCTGCTATTCTGCCCGTGGAATGATGCTAGCCGTTGGTTGTATCCAAGCACTCAAGTGCAATACCAATACCTGCCCCACGGGCGTGGCAACACAAGACACAGTGTTGATGAAGGGATTGGATCCTGGAAGCAAG
Source organism: Cyclobacteriaceae bacterium (assembly GCA_965242775.1). GTDB lineage: Bacteria > Bacteroidota > Bacteroidia > Cytophagales > Cyclobacteriaceae > JAWPMT01. Next base: position 309,766 of record CBDETI010000022.1, on the reverse strand, counting down.
AGAAAACGGGTAGCGAATTATCATAAAAATACCATCGAAGCTTTTGTCGAAATGTTGGCAGCAACCGGCTTGTCTTCCCCTTCTGAGATTCGAAGAAAACATATATTGAGGAGGACCAGTATGAATCAGGTAATGTCCTACGCTGAGATCTACCCTGTGATGAAAGCGGGATCCCTGCTTACAGCTTCAAGTAGCTGATCAGCCATAGACGAGAACATAAAAACCAAGCCAAACGATAAAAAAAAGAGAATATGTAGACAAAACAACGTAGGTAGAGATACGCAACTTTTTTCCACTGAGTATGAAAATGCCGAAGATAAGCATCAATTGATAGGCCACCTCGAACAGGTTTAGAGCCTTTAGTGGATAATGCCATCGGGCGGAGACCTGCTCGTAAGGTATAATGTTGATCATCGACAGGGGATAAAAGGCTTGATAGTCCTCAAATGAGGGTTCCGAGACCACCACTGTTAACCAAATCACCTTTAGAACCTCAGGAATAATAAAAATCAGCTCAGAAAAAAGGATCCATTTCCATAATTGGTTAAACGTGAGTTTGTATCCGAACATGAAGCATCCGATCCACAACAAAAAAGTGGTGAATAAAAATTTCCACAATAAATAGACAGGAACCGACAGGTACTGCAATCCGAAGAAAAGATCGATTATCCAGAATTCTCCTCGGGTCTGTAGCACCTCAAAGGCAGCAATGTCGTCAATAATAAAAATTCTTTTCAGAAAAAGAAGCGCTATGTACAGGAAGCAGAGTAACAGAAAAAAGGTAAGTACGTTGAAATTATACCAATCGGCCAGAAACTTTTCTCCCTTTTGTTTCACTTGATGCATATTCCTCCGTTTATTTTCGCAAGGTATTAGGATGAAACCATTCCGACTGGCACCAGCAACCTATTTAAAGCACTTGACCTCCAAATTTACTTTGGTGGGTCTTTTGTCCGTACTATGCCTGCAAGTTGAGGCGCAGCAATGGATGGTACCAATCGATAGCGCCAATAATTCCATTCTTACCAACCCGCATGTCCAGTTTGAAGCTACAGAAGCCATTGATGACATGTACAATTTCAACTTCAAGCGAGCGAGAGCTGGTTTCAATGCGCTGAAGATACAATATGGCTGGCACCCTTTGCCTTACTTCCTAAAGGGACTTAGCTACATGTGGCAGATCATTCCGAATATTCAGGATGAGCAATATGATGAAGTTTTTCTGGCTACAATGGATACAGCGTTGGTGCTATCCGAGCGCTTGTACGAAGAGGTTAATGAAATAGAAGGGGCATTTTTTTTAGCGGCGTGCTATGCCTTTAAAGGACGCCTCTATTCCGACAGGCGCCAATATACCAAATCAGCACTCGCAGGGAGAAGTACCCTGAGATATCTGAATGAAGTTCGGGGTAATGAGGCTTACAGTCCCGAGCTTCTTTTCGGTGACGCGCTTTTTAACTACTATGCTGTATGGATACGTGAAAACTACCCACTGTTGAGGCCAATTATGACGCTTTTCCCCCGGGGCAACAAACAGCTGGGCATTGAGCAACTTAAAGAAGTTGCAAGCAACGCTTTCTATAGTCGGACAGAGGCTCAATACTATCTAATGAGGATTTTGGCGTTGGAAGAGAACGATCTGGTAGGGGCGGTGCGCGTGGCCTCCTATCTCCATGAAACTTATCCTAATAATTCCTACTTTCATCGGTTCTACACGCGACTCCTCTACCAGACTGGCAGGTATACCCAGGCAGCCGAGGAGTCATTGAAAATCCTGGATCGCGTCGATAGCCTGCCTGGATATGAATCCAATACTGCGCGGTATGCCAGTTTTTTCCTGGGTCATATCAACGAACTGAAATACAATTATGAGGAGGCAAAGAAATACTTTGATCTAAGTATTTTCTACTCGGAGCAAATCGGGGCAACTGACCGTGGATATTACTATTTTAGTTTACTCCACCTGGGTCGAATAGAAGAGAAAAATGGGCGGCTCGAAGTGGCCAAGACTTTTTACAAAAAAGTGAAAAAAGTTACCAAGAGAAGTCATTCTGCCAATAAGCAAGCCCGGGAAGCGCTCAAGCGCCTAAGGTGAGGTGAATAAACTCACGAAAACTTCCTCAATTGCCTGTACGGAATAGCGTTTGACTATATGCGCTCGGGCTGCCTCCCCTATGGTCTTACGGGCAGATTCACTTTCGATTAACTGAACCAAACCGTCGTACCATTCCTGGGGGGTATGGCAGTGAATGCCAGTCTCCCGGTCGATGACGACTTCTTTGTTTACTCCAACAGGTGAGACAAGGCTGGGGATGCCAATGGCACCATATTGGATGGCTTTGAAACCACATTTTCCTTGAGACCATTGGTCATCAGTCAAAGGCATGAGGCCAATATCCATTTTTTGCAGATCAGTTACTTCCGTCGCTTTTGACCATTTGATGAACTGGTAGTTTATCGGGATTGATGGGGGAAGATTAGCGATGATGATCAAGTGGATACTATAGTTCTTTTCAATGGCCGCCAGGACGGGGATCAAAGGGGTCAAGTAGGGTAAGGTAGTGTGCGTGCCAGTCCAGCCAATCTTGACAGGTTCATTTCCCACGATGCCTGCTGGCGTATGGCGCCTGGTGTTTACAACCGTGGGTATAATGTGTACTGAAGAACAATAATTTTGTGCATAGGCCGCCAGGTAGCTATTTCCGGCTGATACTTTCCAACTCCAACGGCAAATCTGCCGCACTTTTGCTTTCCATTTGATTACTTGCCATAGGCGGTTGGTCTCATTTGGGTCCGGGAGCCAAATGGCATCATCAAAGTCGTAAATAATCTTTTTCCTCAGAATTTTGGCTATAAACCACTCAAACACTGGCGGTCCGACCGGCGCTAGCTCACGATGGATAAAGACAATATCGTACTCTCGAGCTGATATTACATGACGGCACCTTCTGGCCAGATTAAATAGAAATTGCCAGGCGCGTATAAGGAGGTGACCGTCGTAAAGCTTTTTCCAGCTTCTAGACTCAAGAAAAGACCGGCTGGTAAACTGAAACTGCCGATCCTGCAAAAGCTGAAAAAACAACTCGAATCGAAAACGCTGCGAAGGCGCCTCATCTAAAGGGTACGGTACGAGAAATAGGATTTTCACTGGAATCGTAGCTGCAGCATAATTACGGCCGGTCAAATCTAGGCCAATATTGGTCAAAGTGTGATTGAAGGCACCAACACTCTGAAACAAAAATTATGAGCTAGAAAGGAAATTTGACTGGTACCATTTGGTGTCGTGTTAATTTTGCCTATTGCATGGCGCAACTATTCTCACCGATTTACACTTTTTGTGTCATTTATCTTTTGGCATTCTTAATTCGGCCTTATGTGACCGATGGGGCTACCAGAATTTATTTCATGCCGGCGTTAACCCTCAAGCTGGTTGGCGCAGTGGCTCTGGGTCTTATTTATGAGTTTTACTATGGTTACGGCGGCGACACGTTCAACTATTATTTTAAGCCAGGAATCATCGTAGCCAATAGTTTCTGGGATTCACCGATCACCTGGTTACAACTGATCTTGTCCAGTGGGGAAATCAATCCGGCAACTTACTTGTGGTCGTCCAGGATATTTACCTATGGTGACGTGCCTACTTTTTTTGTGGCCAAGCTTGTGGGTTTTTTCGGGTTGTTCACTTTTCAATCCTATTATGCGATTGCTATGTGTTTCGCCGTTCTTAGTTTCACAGGCGTTTGGGCACTTTTTCTGAGCTTTCATAAGCTTTACCCATCACTCCATAAAAATTTTGCGCTTGCCTGCTTATTCATACCGTCCCTGTGGTTTTGGGGTTCAGGTATTCTTAAGGACCCCATTACTTTCAGCGCCTTTGGATGGTTGACTTTTGGTGCTTTTTCTATCATTTTCCACAACAGGGTCAGCGTCTGGACGATTTTGATTTGTCTGATTGCGACGTACGTGCTGTTCGTGGTAAAAATCTACATATTGCTTTGTTTCTTGGCCGCCACATTTGCCCTGGTTTCGAGTCAATTGCTGCGAAAGATTAGGTGGAGGCTTGTAAAAGCGTTTGTTGCACCGATGGTTATTCTCATTGCTGCTATCGGCGGATACCAGGCAGTTTTGAGCGTCGGTGAAGGCAACGCACGCTATTCCATAGAAAGTCTACAATATACAGCTGAAAGTACCGCTCGGTGGCTGGCTTATGTGGGTGAATCGCAGGGAGGCTCAGTCTATACACTCGGGGACTTTGATTTCTCTTTTGCAGGTATTTTAAGAAAGGCGCCACTGGCTATCTGGACGTCTTTGTTTCGTCCGCACTTGTGGGAAGCGGGCAACCCGCTAATGCTATTGTCTGCCTTGGAGTCTCTCTTTTTCCTGGCTCTGACGGGCCTTGTTCTATTTCGAATTGGTGCAGTAAAAACGATCCGGCAGTTGATCAGTAATCCCGTCACGCTGTTTTGCCTGGTATTTTGCCTGCTTTTTGCCTTGGCCATAGGTATTTCTACCTACAATTTCGGGTCCCTTATGCGGTATCGAATACCACTAATTCCGTTGTACTTAAGTGCAATTTACATCCTGTTAAGTCAAACGCAAATGGTCAAAGGCAGATGATTGTCCTTGTTGGTCACAATGCTTCCAGAACCGGAGCACCGCGGTACTTGCTCAATTTTGCAGATTGGCTGGTACACAACCAAGAAGAGGAGGTAGTAGTGATTCTGCGTGGTGGCGGCGAATTGTTAGGCGCATATCGAAAAATTACAAAAACCTACCTCTGGCATCGCAATACGCTAATGGACCGCATTCTGCATCGGTTGGGCTTTGATACCACTGGTGCCTGGCATCGGCTATTGGCTAGAAAATATCTGAACAAAGCGCACCTGGTATTTAACAACACCAGTAGCAATGGGGAGATCCTATCTTACCTGGAAAAAGAAGGAACCTTAATCAGCAGGATTGCCGAAATGGGTTTTGCCTTAAGAAATTTGAAGGAATCGCTTTGTTTGACGCTTTCAAAAACAAGACTGGTGATCGCCGTGTCCGAGGCGGTGAGGGAGGGGCTGGTCTCTGCAGAGCTTGGATTGCCACAGCACAGGTCCAAGGTATTTTATGGCTCGGTATCGGAGAACAGCATAACGGTAGAAGACAAAAATGTACGTGGTAAGTTGAACCTCGGCAGTCGAGTGGTTGTCTGCGGCTCTGGTTCCATCAATTGGCGTAAAGGCATAGATCTTTTCGTGGAGGTAGCGCGCTATGCGGTGGATAAATTACCAGACCAGGATATAGCATTCTTGTGGCTGGGTAAAGAACTACAACCCCAGGCCAGGCAAGAGATAGAAGAGAAGATCGCGGACTATGAGCTGCAGGATCACGTGATCTTAGCGGGGGAAGTGGCCAATCCCTATGATTACTACGAAGCCATAGATCTCTTCTTGATGACATCTCGCGAAGATCCTTTTCCCTTGGTCAATGTCGAAGTTGGGTTGTTGCAAAAACCCATTATCACTTTTGCAGAAAACGGAGGGGCCCAGGAATTGATTCGGCAGATAAGCGAGTCCCTGATCATCCCTAACTTCGATGTGAATGCGATGGGTAAAAAAGTTGTATCGCTGATTCAAAATGGCGATGAGCGAAGAGATTTGGGAATGCAGACCTACCTCGCTGCAAAAAAACATGCCGAAACTTACACCTATGCCAATCTGTATTCAGCCATAATGGAATGAGAAAAATTCTATTTTACAACGTCTATATGGTCAATCACTGGCGTGAACTTTCTCAGGACTTGCTGGCTGACGTACCCTATGATGACATTGTTGTACATTGTTCGTTTGACCTGCGGTATATATTTTGGGTTCCGTATGCCCTGTTTTTCTTCAAACGCCACCCTAAAGTACGGTCAGTTATTTTTTCTCGAAACCATGCTCAGGTCGCCGAATCACGAGGCCTGATCAAGTTTTTGAAACATGTCGATTTGTCTACTTATGGCCTATTTACATACATACATAGCAAAGGGGTGACCAAACCTGGGAATGAAAAAACGGCGGATTGGCGAAACCTGATGAAGTATTTCGTATTGCAGCGCCATGATTTGACGGAAAAATCCTTTGCCTCGGGCTATAAGCTGTATGGCGTAAATTTAAGCAGGTACGAGCCTTCGCTGGGAGAAAGAAAACATGCCTACCAATTTTCCGATTTTTGGTATCGGGGCACCTTTGTTTCTGTTAATTTGAACTTGTTACTTAACAAAATTGAAGAAACTCCGGTAGATGTTAGCTACTACGGTGTGGAGGGGTTTTGGGGGAAGCTGTGCCAGTATGAGGAGGCCTATTGCGCACATGAATCAGGAGTGAGTCACTACGAAGCAGCATATCCGCCATCCAAATACCGTGATTTATGAGAGCGTTACTTAAGAAAATACCCCTCGTTACGAAAATAGTGCGAGCCGGACGAGGAGCGATGGGAATCACTCCGGAAAGCCTCTCCGTGCGCCAGGCTTTAAAAGAGCGACCTGGTCGGATCGAAAAATACTTGACCGAAAACAGCGTGCGGAAGCTGCAGATAGGTGCACAATCCAATAGTATATCAGGTTGGTTCAACGTGGATATCGATATAAAGGAGCCACATGTGACGTACATGGATGCTACCCAACCTTTTCCTATAGCTGACGGTGCTTTCGATTATGTTTTTGCGGAGCACATGATCGAGCATATCAGTTTTGAGGAGGCGGACCACATGCTTTCAGAATCTTTTCGCATAATGAAGGAGGGCGCGACAATTAGAATTGCGACACCCAACCTTGAAAAATTGGCCCAACTCATGATTTCACCTAATGAACAGGATCATGCAACCTATATCGATGCCTATTTTCAGCGATTTTTTCCTGATGAATTACCCAAAGACCCGGTCTTTGTTGTAAATAAGCTTTTTTACTCATTTCACCACCGGTTTATCCATAGCGAGGCGAGCTTACGTTATTTGCTGGAAAAACAGGGATTTCGGGACTTTCGCCGTTGCCAGGTAGGTCAAAGTGATATGGATCACCTAAAAGGGATTGAGCAGCATGCCAAAGAAATTGGTGAAATCCCCAATTTTGTTGAAACGATTGTGGTGGAGGCCACGAGATAATGAAAAGTTTAATAAAGAAAATCTATTCACCCTTTTGGGAGCAGCCGGATTTTGTGCGATATCCTAAAGGCGACTTTCTGAAACACCTCATTTACGTGAATCCCGGGTTTCTTCATGATGGTAACCTGGAATGCTCCGATCATGCCATTTCTAGCATAGTTCCTGACTCCATTATTTTGGAAATCGGCTCCCTTTTATTCAGAAGAAACTCCTAATTACTTCTGCCGCTATGGCCAAGGATCCAAAGGTTTCGATTTTTATACCGGTTTACAATACCGAGAAATACATAGCACAGGCTATAGAGTCGATACTTGATCAAACCTTCAAGGATTTAGAGTTGGTGATCGTTGATGACTGTTCAAGCGACGAAACTCCTATTATTTGTGCCGCCTACTCCCAGAAGGATTTCAGGATAAAATTTTTTCAAAATCCGGAGAACCTGGGTATGATGCCCAACTGGAATCATGGGCTGACACTTTGTCGCGGGCAATATTGGGGGAAGTTAGATGCCGATGACTGGTGGGAGCCAGACTTTATTGAACGATGCGTCGAAGCGCTGGAACAGCACGAGGAAGTAGGGATGGTTTGTTCCGGATTTGATGAAATTGACGAAAATGACCAATTGCTACGGAGAACCGTAGACCCAAGTCAGGAGGGAATCATTGATTTGAAACTGAGGGTGTTGGAAGGCCCCACGAGGATGTTTGCACATGTATTTGCCAGACAGGGGATTGGTCTGTTGAGGTATGAGCTTTTTAAACAGCTGGGACCTTTTACCTTGCTTGATGGTGGAGATACGGAAATGTGGTATCGAATTGGCTGTCATCACAAGCTCTATTATGTGGCTGAGGTGATGCATCATCACAGAATCTGGTCGGCCAATTTTACCCGCCAGCAGGTAATAAAGCAGGGAAAATCGGAATTGAACCTGTTTGAGACTCGAAATGCTATTTTTGATTATTACAAGAGTCAGGGGGCTCTTTCGCGCGGGAGGCACAGGAAGATGTACAAGCACAACGAGATAGAATATAATAAGTACCTCTTCAACGCTGCCAGAAAGAATGGAAGGGCAGGAGAGGCTGCCAAAATCTTCCTGAGGTCATTGCGCCTGAATCCCTTGAAGACTGTATGGTTTTACCTTACCAGATTGATGACTGGTAGAACCGAAGAAACTAACGACTAGTAAATGGACAATTACCTAAATCCTTCAGAGGAGAGCTTGGAGCAGGTTGCGTTGAAATATGCAGATACGTACCAAAACGCGGCCCCTTTTCCAAGTATTGCCATCCCATCCTTTTTTAATGAACAGGTGCTGGATAAAGTGCTGGAGGAGTTTCCGGACTTATCTAAAAAGGACGCTATCAAGTTCGACGCTGCGAAGGAAATTAAATTTGCAGGTAAGGGAGAGCGTTTTTTTGGTCCCGAGACCCGAAAGTTCATGCATTATTTGAACTCCGAACCTTTTCTGAAATTCATTCAAACACTGACTGGAATTCAGGAGCCTCTTATAGGCGATCCTTACTTTGAAGGTGCCGGTCAACACGAAATTAAAAGAGGTGGACTACTTAAAGTCCACTCGGATTTTAACAAGCATGCCCTTTTGGACCTGGATCGCAGGGTCAATGTGCTGGTATATCTCAACAAAGACTGGAAAGAAGAATATGGTGGGCATTTCGAGCTTTGGGATCAGGAGATGACACATTGTGTGACAAAGATCCTTCCGGAATTCAACACAATGGCTATTTTTTCCACTACCTCTTATAGCTACCACGGTCACCCCGACCCGCTCAATTGCCCGGATGACCGGAGCCGCAAATCCCTGGCCTTATATTATTATTCCACGGGCAGGCCAGCCGAAGAAATTGTGAAAGGGCAGGAAGTCCATAGTACCCTCTTCAAGGAGCGAAAGGACAGTGTCGCCGACAAAAATGCGTTTCAGGAAGAACCATCTGGAATTTCGATTAAGGCAATTTTGAAAGAACTTGTTCCTCCTCTGGTAATTCGGATAGGGAAGGCAATTTTAGGAAGACCCTGATAGCTGCTTTATGATCAAAACTGGATTTTGTGTTTCCTATGATTGGCAGTTTCTGAAAAACTCATTGCCTCGGGTCTATGAGGCATCTGACAAGATATGCTTAGCCGTAGATGCCAATCGAATGAGTTGGGGAATGCAGCCTTTCGAATTTGATGAACAGGCGTTTTTGGAGTTTGTTAAATCCGTGGATCATCATCAAAAGGTGATTATATACCAAGATGAATTTTCTGTCCAGGAAAATAATGCACGTGCCAATTGCAACAGGCATCGCACCATGATTGCAGACAAGTTGGGCCCCGGAGGTTGGCACATTCAAGTTGATTCTGACGAGTACTTTCTGGATTTTCCCGGATTTACAGAATTTCTTAAGAAGCTGAATCCATCGCCTACGGGCCGGGAAAAGCCTTTTAATGTTTTAGCTAATTGGATTCCATTATATAAAAAACTGGATGATGGCTACCTCTACGTTGATTTTGAAGGCCAACTACCTGAAATGGCACCTTTTGCCTCCACCAGACCACAATACGACCGTGCCAGGCACAATGGATTTTTTAATGTAATATCTCCCTATTACGTGGTACATGAGACCTGGGCCAGGTCCGAAGAACAGCTTTGGTTTAAGCTCAATAACTGGGGACATGCCGCCGAAGAACTTAATCAGGAAGGGGCCAAAGAGGTATATTTTGATCGATGGAAAAGCCTGAACAAGAGCAATTATCGTGACTTTAAAAATGTCAACGCAACCAATCCCGCCGCTTGGCCGGGTCTGAATTACTCGAAAGGGCGAAATATTGACGAGTTTCTCGAAGATTTTGATTCTCCCAGGTTTCCGCTTTCCGACCGCCAGTTGCAATGGCGTAACAACCGCAACTTAGCACGAGTCAAACATCTATTTCAGCGATTAGGGATAAGGTGAAAGACGTATCCGTCATAATTATCAACTACAACACTACCGCGCTCACCCTTAAAGCGGTGAGTAGCATAGTCCATTACACTGAGGGATGTACCTACGAGATCATTGTGGTGGATAATGACTCTAGCGAGTCCATCACGCAACTGCAGGATCTGGGACCTCAAATTAAGCTTATCAAAAGTGATCAAAACCTCGGTTTTGCAGGAGGAAACAATTTGGGTATCAAACACGCCAGCGGCCAATATATTCTTTTGATGAACAGTGATGCGATGTTGAAAAACAATGCGATCTGTTTGTTGCATGAAAAACTGAAACAAAATACCCGCATCGGAGCGATTTCAGCCAGGTTGGAATTTCCTGATGGTAAACTCCAGTATGTATGTCAACGCTTCCCTTCGATCAGATATCAACTTGTGGAACTGTTCAGACTCCAGATGCTGATGAACACCGCCCAGCGCGGACGTACACTTTACGGGGCTTTCTTTGATCATAAGTCCTACGCAGAACCAGATTGGGTTTGGGCGACGTTTTTTATGTTTCCCCGTGAGTTGCTATCAAAAATGCCCGATGGGGTATTACCTGAAACTTTTTTTATGTACTATGAGGATGTGGAATGGTGTTGGCACATCCGAAAAGCAGGGTTCATCATCGCCTATGAGCCCCAGGCGCAGGTCATTCATGATATGAATTTAGAAGCGGGAGCGAGAAAGAAGTGGATGCTCAAAAATGAAGCTGATTTTCTGAGAATATACTATCACCCCATGGCAGTAGGTCTTATAAAAGTGTTGGCGCGTCTCTTGAAATTTCGATTACGATCTTAAGTGGAAATCCAAGTCATTATACCTACTTACAATGGCCGCGAGCGCTTACCGCGCTTACTTTCCTCACTGGAAACACAAGATCATAGTGATTTCGAGGTGACTGTGGCCATAGATGGATCCACCGATGACTCAGAACAATACCTGCAACAATTGAAAACACCCTTGAAATTGACAGTGATTTCGCAAGAGAACAGGGGCCGGGCGGCTATTAGGAATTTTGGGGCAAAATCCACGCCGAAGGATTCAATATTGCTTTTTGTTGACGATGATATGCGGCTTGAGCCAAATGTTCTCAGAAGACACGTGCAGCACCATCGGAAGCATCCGAATTCTGTACTGGTCGGGGCGCAAATGGAAGACTTGAAGCTCATGAAAACCGATTTTCAGAGGTATAAGGCCTTTCTAAGTAGAAAGTGGATGGCGGAGGTCGAAACCGATGAATTGGGTAGAGAGCAATCACCCTTCATCACGGCTGCCCATTGCTCAATTCCTAAGTCTGTTTTTGATAAAGTAGGCGCTTTCGACGAGCGGTTGAGCGACACAGAGGATTACGATTTGGCTGTGCGTTGTTTCGAGAAGGAGGTGCCCATATTTTTTAGCCCTGATATAGTGGGTTGGCACGACGACTTCATCACTCCCAGAGGTTATGTAGCACGTCTTCGCCAATACAGGTTAAGCCATGAGCGGCTGATCGCCCTAAAACCGGGCCTGGCCACATCAACCGCGCCAATTTCCGGGTTCAAAAAGGTGGTTTATGGATTGTTTGCGCAGAGGTTTTGGTTCGTTGTAATGACCAAGACAACTTGGTTGCAACTACTACCGATTAAAGGAAGGTATCGGGTTTATGATTGGATAGTAACTGGGTTTTCGAAATATTTTCCGAAGCGCAGCCTATGAACAAGCGTATTAAGGTACTTTACATTATTTCCCGCGTTGAGTACGCAAAGGCCTTCGAATGGATTGCCGATGCCATCAACCAGGAGGTGTTTGACTTATCCTTTCTTTTCCTGAATGAAAAAGAGCCGCCATTGGCCAGGCAACTTGCCGGACTCGGAGCAACCGTAAGGACGATACCTTTGAGCTCTGGGATCAGTAGGATTCGGGCTTTTGTTCATACCTGTTTTATCATTAGGCAAATAAAACCCGATGTGATTCACTGCCATTTATATGATGCCGGAATTGTGGGCATTACGGCAGGTTGGCTGTTGAGAGTGAAAAAGCGAATTTATACGCGGCATTATTCTACGATTCACCATCAATACTTTCCTAAGGGTGTCAAGGTAGATAGATGGATCAATGGCAAGGCCACACAAATCATAGCCATCAGTGAAAATGTAAGGAACGTCCTGGAGAAGAAGGAGGACGTTTTTCCTGAGAAAATAACACTGATCCACCACGGTTTTGATTTGAGCTCTTTTTCTGAGGTGCCTTCAGAACGCGTGCAGGCTGTCCGGACCAAACATTCCATCGAGAACACCTATTTTCCGGTAGTAGGTGTTATTAGTCGATTTACAAAGTGGAAAGGAGTGGACTTCATAGTAGACGCCTTTCAAGGGCTTGTGAAAAAATACCCCAATGCCCTCTTGGTGTTGGCCAATGCTCAGGGTGAGGAGGCTGATAATATTCAAATAAAACTGAATGAATTACCAGATGGAAGCTATGTGCAAATTGTGCATGAAGCCGATATCCAGGCCCTTTACCAGCTATTTGACGTCTTCGTCCACGTGCCCATCGATGCAGAGGCTGAAGCATTTGGCCAAATTTACGTAGAGGCCCTGGCAGCGGGGATCCCAGCGGTGGTGACACTTTCTGGTGTCGCCAGGTCGTTCATAGTAGACGAGGAGAATGCCAAAGTCGTGGATTTTGAAAATGCCCTGCAGATCCAGCAGGCAATAGAATGGACCATGGAAAACAGTAAGGAAGTAGAAATGATGGTTCGCCAGGCAAAGGAAGATGTGCACAAATTCTTTTCTTTGAATGAGATGATCACCAAATTGGAGCAGCTTTACCAAAACGGACAGTGAAATACTACAGCACCACGTACGAGCTGTTGAGGAAAGTGATTTTTTTCATCATTGGATCTTTCAGAACCTCGGAGATAAATACGCTCTTGGGTATGTTATTTGCCATCCAATACCTGGCTTATTCCCTGATGAAGAAGCAACGAATCCTGACTTTGCGGCACAGCTGGCATGGCCGGTTATTTATAAGAACTCACACCGCGGATCTGGATGTCTTTCTTCAGCATATGATTTATCAGGAACTCGCAGCACCTGTAGCGACTCCTTTGGACAAAATATCGGCTATCGTAGACGCTGGCGCAAACATTGGATTAGCGACTTTATTTCTGGCAAGGAAATTCCCGCAGGCTGCCATCTGTGCCATAGAAGCTGATGCCAATAATGCCGCAATTTTTCGGATGAATTGCGGACGGCTCCTGGAATCAGGACGAGTGAAGCTATGCGAGACCATCTTTTATCCTGAGAGCAAACCCCTGCGTCTGCTTCAAAAAAGTAGTGGTTGGGATTCCCACGTGATTGCCGAAGAAAGCGACCAGGGCCAGCTCGTGCCAGTTTTGGGATGGGAGCAGTTGATTGGAGATTTTGGATTTCCGGACCTGATAAAAATGGATATCGAGGGCTCAGAAATTCCGTTTTTGAACGCTGCCAAATTCACGGAACAGGTCTTTCCGAAATGTGTGTTTTACGTCGAGCTGCATGGCCCAAAAGCGCATTTGGCCTATTTTTCAAGTATCAAACCTTTTTTTGATACACTGTCCATCCGAACCGTTGGAGAATTTTGGGTAAGCGAACCAAATTTTACCTGATGAGTGCGAATCCAATTGTTTCAGTGGTAATCCCTTGCTACAATGCTGAGAAGTTTATTGGTGAAACGATTCGGTCGGTCCTTGATCAATCCTTGCGGGATTTGGAAGTCATTGTGGTGGATGATGGTTCTACTGACAATTCGGAGACAATGATTCAGGGCATATCAGACCCTCGCATCAACTACATCAAAACAAGCAATCATGGCGTCAGCAAGGCCAGGAACACTGGGCTGGCGGTGGCTAAGGGAAAATACGTTAGTTGGCTCGACGCGGATGACTTATTTGAAACTTCCAACCTGCAAAAGAAAGTGCACTTTCTGGAAGACAATCCGGACCTGGCCTGGGTGCACTCCCAAGAGATTGTTTTCGAATCAAAAACTGGTCGAAAATTAAGCACTAGTACCGGTAAAGCTGGTAAAGTCTTGGAGTTACTTCTGCTGCTGGAAGAAACCGTGATTCACAGCCCCTCTAGCGTCGTAATGCGCCGGCAAGTAGCGGAGGAAATTGGCGGATTCAATGAGCAGCTTTCAATTTGCGCTGACTGGGAGTATTGGGTACGCATTTCCCAACAGTTTGAACTGGGCTTTTTACAGGAGCCACTGGTGAGGTATCGGATACACGAGCATCAAATGCACATGAACATCGATGCGATGAAGACCGAAATGCTACCGGCCGTTGCTAGTCTTCACAAACAAGGCTATTATGATAATGAGGCGCTTCACGCAAAGAGTGTTTCCAAATTGCATTTAACTTTGGGGTTGTGTTACGTGGGCGACCAGCACCAATACCTGACCGGATTATCCCACGTGCTTACTTCCATGATTAAACATCCGAAACCGATCTTTAGGTACTTAACCTCCAAAATCAGGTGACCAAAAATTTGCTAATTAATCCTTACAACAACTTGTCTTTGACCTTGGAAGCCGAGGCACTTGCGGACGAAGAAGGAAACAAGTTTCCCATGGTGGGAGGGGCTTATCGAGTGGTTCAAGACTCGAATTATACCGATAATTTCGGCTTCCAATGGAATAAATTTCAGCAAGTGCAACTCGACCACTTGTCGGGTTCCGGAATTACAGATGAGCGTTTTTTTAAAGCTACTGGCTGGACTCCCGAATCCATGCAGGGCAATTTGGTGCTGGAGGCTGGTTGTGGCGCCGGTAGGTTTACTTCGGTCGTGCTAAAAAACGTAAAGGATCTGCAGCTCCATAGCTTTGATTTCTCTGACTCGGTAACCGCCAATTTCAAAAATAACGGCCCCGACGACCGGCTGCATTTATTCCAGGCCAGTATTTATGAGATGCCTTTTGCCAAAGGTTCTTTCGAAAAGATATTTTGTTTTGGTGTTTTGCAATTCACGCCTGACCCTGAAAAGTCCGTTGATTGCCTGATCGAAATGCTTGCTCCAGGTGGAGAACTAGTGGTAGATTTTTTTCCAAAAAAAGGGTGGTGGACCAAGGTTCATGCCAAGTATATATTCCGACCATTTACTTCCAGGATCAACCATGTCAGGTTATTGTCCATGATCGAAAGGAACATCGACTGGCTGATGACGTGTTACGACTTCTTTGCCAAATTGGGGCTTAATAAGCTTGTAAATCGTTTTTTGCCAATATGCGATATAGCCACTACCATCCCCGCAGACCTTACTAAGGAGCAGCGTAGGCAATGGGCTATTTTGGATACATTCAACATGCTGTCTCCAGCCTATGACAAGCCACAGCGTATGGAGGATGTGAAGAAGAGATTTCTAAAACACGGATTAACCTCCGTGGAAGGAGAAATAGTACAATATGCAGGTGACAATAGTGTCCAGGTCGTACGAGGTAAAAAACCAACCACATAGGGCCTACCTTGATACTCTATCTGACTTATGACGGACTTACCGATCCACTGGGGAGATCGCAGATACTGCCTTACATCCTCCGTTTGTCAAAGAAATATCATCGCAGGTTTTTGATCATTAGCTGTGAAAAGGAAGCCAACTTCCAAGAAGGCGAATCGCGAGTAAGGGCGCTTATTGAAGGGTTGCCCATTTCCTGGCTGCCTATTTCCTATACCAAAAGCCCGCCGATTATTTCGACCTTGTGGGATCTGTACAGGATGTGGCAGTCGATACGCACCCATCCGGATAGGGCATCTATTACCATTGCACACTGCCGTAGCTATTTGTCGGCCCTGATTGGGCTTAGGATGAAGCAGAAATGGGGGGTGAAATTCTTGTTTGATATGAGGGGATTTTGGGCAGATGAAAGGCAAGAAGGCGGTATCTGGAATACTGGAACCTGGATTTTCAAAACCATTTACGATTACTTCAAGCGTAAAGAGAAAATTTTTCTGGATCACGCGGATCGGATAGTCGTCTTAACACATAAAGCCAAGGAAATTATTCTGTCTTGGCCTGTCAACGTCGAGTCTAAGCACATCAGCGTGATACCTTGCTGTGTCGACCGGAACGATTTTCAGGCAGAATTCAAGGAAACAGAACGTTCGAAGATCAGGGTGGAGTTGGGATTGCCGAAAGACGCGCTGGTGATCACCTATCACGGATCCTTGGGCACCTGGTATTTACTTGATGACATGTTTGCTTACTTTTCAACCTTACGCAAACACAACGACAAGGCACGTTTTGTGATATATACCAAAGATGATCCGGGCCAACTGTCAGTTTTGCAAAAAAAATATCATCTGGACGCAAGTGACTGGGTCGCAAGACCGGTTGAACGTGAGCAGATGGCGCGTTACCTAAGTATAACTGATTTTGCCTTGTTTTTTATCCGGCCAAGCTTTTCGAAGCAGGCCTCATCACCCACCAAGCAGGCTGAGTTGATGTCCATGGGCATACCAATGATCTACAACCAAGGTGTTGGAGATGCAGAGCGCTTTTATCTGGAAGGAATGGGTGATTTGATCGATTTGAATAATCCAGCGGCTTTTGAAAAGTCTGTCGCATCTTTGCCAATGCTAAAAGTGGATAGGCCCTTGCTAATGCGAGCCTGCGAGGAACATTTTTCACTTGATCTTGGTGTAGACAGATACGAAGAAATATATACCGCCTTATCCTGATGGCAGAATCGAATATTTACCGCATAAGACCTACAAAGGGTTGGCAGCTTTTGAATGTGCAAGAGCTCCTGGAGTATCGCGATCTGCTTTATTTCCTGGTGATCCGCGGGATTAAAGCGCGCTATGCCCAATCTGTTTTGGGTGTGGGTTGGGCTGTGATACAGCCGTTAGTTCAGACATTAATTTTTACCGTGATATTTGGGAATCTGGTAGAGGTACATTCCGATGGAGTGCCCTATATCTTATTCAGTTTTGCTGCGATGGTTCCATGGACTTACTTCAGTAATATCCTTACGGAGAGTTCCAATAGTCTTGTGCAGAACAAGACCATGTTGAGCAAGGTATATTTTCCCAGACTCGTTCTTCCCATTTCAGCAGTTTTCTCGAAACTTCTGGACTTTGTTATTTCATTGCTCGTGATGATCGGCCTCTTCTTTTACTTCGGCTTTTTCCCCGGCAAAGAGATTCTGTTGTTTCCGTTGCTCCTTTTGATTCTGATCCTCTCCTCACTGGGGGCAGGTATGATCCTATCGGCCATGGCAGTACAGTATAGAGATGTGAATTACGCTATGCCTTTTTTGGTTAGAATCCTCATGTATGGCGCCCCTGTGGTCTACTCAATTGAGGTTATTCCTCAGGAGTATTTACTCATCTATGGTTTAAATCCATTGGTTGGGGTGATAGAAGGCATGAGAGCTGCTTTTTTAGGAACCAGGACCATTCCATGGGATCTGATCCTAACGGGCTTAGGGGTATCAGTCGTGATTTTCGTGTTTGGTACCTTGTATTTC
This sequence comes from Cyclobacteriaceae bacterium, assembly GCA_965242775.1. Taxonomy (GTDB): domain Bacteria; phylum Bacteroidota; class Bacteroidia; order Cytophagales; family Cyclobacteriaceae; genus JAWPMT01. The sequence continues at coordinate 292,185 of CBDETI010000022.1, read as the reverse complement.
AAAAAAATGGAAAAGCGTTTCGCCGACATTGCCTGATACTATGGAGACAGCTATCAAAGTAAGGGAACTTTCAAAACGGTACCGAATCGGTGAGCGAGATCGAGCTGACACCTTTGGTCAGCAATTGGGTAACCTGCTGACTTACCCAATTAAAAACCTCCGACGGATTGCCAATCTCACACGATTTAGTGAGGAAGACGACCCAACAGTTTTCTGGGCGTTGCGTGATATCAATTTTGACGTTCCGAAAGGGGACGTTTTAGGAATAATTGGCCACAATGGGGCGGGGAAAAGCACATTATTAAAAATCCTCAGCCGCATCACGGAGCCAACCACCGGGGAGATCGAAATCCGAGGGCGGGTATCGTCCTTGCTTGAAGTTGGGACTGGCTTTCACCCGGAGCTTTCTGGGCGAGATAATGTCTACATGAACGGTACTATTCTCGGTATGCGTAAGCGGGAAATAGATGCCAAATTTGACGAGATCGTTGCCTTCTCAGGAGTAAGCAAACACATCGACACACCGGTCAAATTTTATTCCTCAGGAATGACAGTAAGGTTGGCTTTCAGCGTAGCAGCGCATTTGGAGCCGGAAATTCTCATAATAGATGAGGTACTGGCAGTTGGGGATGCGGAATTTCAAAAGAAATGCCTTGGCAAAATGGAAGATGTGGCAGGCCAAGGTCGAACAGTGCTGTTTGTGAGCCATAACCTGGCTGCCGTCCAGAAGTTGTGTCCACAGTCCATACTTTTGAAATCCGGCCGGAAAGTGTTTGATGGTCCCACCAGGCAGGCAATCCAGCAATACACTCAAATTCCTGAAAATATTTCTGATGATGACTTGAACAGTCAGCATCGACTAGGAACCGGGGAGATTAAGTTCAAGCGCATCCGATTTAGGCAAGACCGGCAAATCCAGTCGAGCCTTCATCCCGGAATTCCCTTTGAAATTGAAGCTTACATTTCTGTTGAAAAAGCCCTTCAGGTCAAGTCTGAATTTGCATTTAATATTTACTCGCAACTAGGCGTGCTGATCACCACCCTTGACGCCAGTATCTCTTCCGATCAGGCGTTCGAGGTAACCGGTGATGCCCTTCTCACATGTCTCGTCCCGGAATTATCTCTGGTTCCCGGAAATTATTACTTAAGTATCTGGGCTGGGACCAGCAATCAGCAGTTTGATTACATTGAACGTGCCATAGGCTTTTCAGTAGAAAAAACTGATCACTATGATACGGGTAAGATGTACTCTTCAGACAAGCATGGTTTTTTACTAACCAAAAGCATATGGGAATTGAAAGAAACCATTTGACCAAAATAGTCTACGTTGATTTTTGTCGAACACTAACAAGTTTTTCGACATTGAAAGTCTTCCTAAACACCTCGGTTAGAAGGAAGAGCTTATTCAAAGAGAAAACCGTGGAGGAGAAGTTATTGTCCTTCAAAGGAATGATGAAAGAGGAGGTAAGTGCACTTGCCAGGACATTTTTTGAGAACCACATTGAGCCTAACCTGAATCGGCAGGTCATCGATCTGGTCAACAGCCGATCCGACGACTCGATAGTGGTCGTGGCTTCTGGTGGGCTGGAGGAATACATAACCTACCTTGAAGGAGAAATGAAAATTGATGTCATATTGGCCAAATCTTTCACCTACGAGCAAGGACGGGTAGCCGAAATTCCTGATGCAGCAGCATTTTTCAGAGAAGACAAGCTACTACAGATGGTGGCCTTTGAAAAACAGCATCATTTGCAACTATCACATAGAGCGGCTATTACTGATTCGATTAGCGACCTCCCCATGTTGCTTTACGCAGATGAGAAAATAATTGTAAATCCGGATGGTAAGGAGCTTAAACAGCTAGCAGAACAGCTTCAGTGGCAAATAATCGCTTAATATGCTGGCATTAGAGTACGCGTCTGAAAAAGGAAGTTTCCTTGGCTTTGGGGAGGAGCAGTCCGTGCCTATCTCCGATGATGAAACCGTCGATGATCACCTAAGACTGTATCAGAAATCACCTTGCGTTGCTCCAGGTATAACAGAAACGGATCAGCATGTGACGATTCTGGTTGGATATCTGATTCAAGGTCAGGAAATACTCAAATCGGCGGATACGCTGTTGCCCTTGGAGTCAATAGGCCAACTTAATGGCGCATTTGTCATTTTCAGGTTTCACAAGGTTACAAGGCAGCTTCAGGTGATATCGTCCCGGAGAGGGTCTCATCAGATGTTCTATCGGGGCTATGACCAAAAGCACCATATATTTTCTGACAAACTAGTTGCTTTGGTTGGGCAGCGACCAGCGGAGGCATTGGATGCAACGGCTATCCGCCAACTTGTTTGTTTCGGGTTCATTATTGATAAGACAAAGACAATTTTTCGCGGGATCAGACGGCTATTTTCAGCGGAGTGCTTGCAGCTGTCGTCAATTGGAGAAATAGAGTCACTAACCTATCGGTCACCAGAAAAAGACATTGAGGTCATCACGGATCAGCGTCAATTTCAATCGGAATTGGCCGCTGCTTGGCCCGAAATCATCGACAACCATTTGCAACTGGTTGGTGACAAGCAGATTGTTATACCTATCTCTGCAGGCTTGGATAGCAGAATGATCCTACTTGAGTTGATACGGCAAGTCGAGCGGGAAAGGATTGTGACCTACTGCTATGGTGCTCAGGGATCATTCGAGGTAGCTGTTGCCAAAGATCTTTGCAAGAGAATAGGCCTGAAACCGAGGGTGGAGGCCTTCTCTGAAAAGTTTTCTTGCTATGAGCAAGTGGTCCGAAAATGTGATCATGGAGGATTGGATGCATTTGGCGGCGCCATACATTGTCCACACAGCAGTTTAGAGCTCTTCAAGACCATTCGAAATTTTACTGGAGCGGCTTTTCTGGTGATGTTTTGAATGGTACCAAGATTCCTGAAGCAACTGACGAGAAAATGTCGGATTACGTCATGAGGAAATATTACCACTTGCCAGTCCCCGTGGACGAGGTAATGACAGACATGACAATGCATGATGTGCGGAAGCTGGTCGAGGGGAGTCTGGTGGGAGAAGATCAAGCCGTGGAAACTGGCTTTGAAAATTGGTATTTCAATATCAGAGATCGCAACATGACCCAGTTTGGTGTGCTGCCTCATCGGGATATCTTTAGTTATATTTTGCCATTTCATGACAATCGGTTTGCGGATCTTATAAGCCGAACTTCCAATGATCTCAGGCAGGGTCGAATGGTCATAAAGAAGTTTTTGCAGTCCAAATACCCGGTAGCTGCCGGTTTGGAATCTACTGCCTACAACGAAGGGTTTGTTCCGAAAAGGATCGCCAGGAAAAGAGCGATCAAGTATCATTTATTTCGAAAAACGCCATCTCATGCCCCTTTCAAACCCAACTTTTTGGACTATTATCATAATCATAAAAACTTTGCACAGGAAGTCGATATGGTCTTACATCAGGCAATTGAACGCCGCTTACTTCAAGATGGGTTTATTAAGCATCAATGGGATTTAGTAAAAGAGAAAAGAGCTAATTTCCGCATGATAAGTGAGATCGTATCACTTGAATTGAAAATCAACATGGCCGAAAAGTATGTTGTCAAATAAGAAGAAATACAACCGCAACCTGGAGAAGGTCTCGCCCTATGTAAGTTCAGATCGGTTTTTCATGGAATCGGATGGGAATTTTCTCAAATTAGATTGGAACGAATCCTTGATCCCGCCCTCTGAAGTGGTAAGAAGTGCTTTGCAGGCTGCAGTTACTGAGGATATAAACCTGTACCCCGATTCGAATTGCTCGGAATTGAAAATTCACCTGGGTCGCTATACCGGGTTGGAAACCAAAAATATTGAAGTGTTCAATGGATCGGATTCGGCGCTCCAATGTTTACTATTGACGTTTCTCAATCCCGGGGACAATGTGCTGGTTCTGGACCCGACTTATTCCCAAATTTTACCTCTTATCCAGGCAATTGATGGTCGCTTGCTGACTTTTGAGTTGGACCCGTCTCCAAAAATGGATTTGGATAGCTTCATAGCACGGATAAATGGGACAGAGGAAATTCAGATCGTTTACCTCATTAATCCGAATAATCCTACCGGGACACTCTTGAGCCAGGAAGATGTTGCCTACGTTTTGGATGCTTGCCCAGATCCGATATTTATTGTGGATGAGGCCTATTACGAATACGCTGGGGTGACCGTTGCGGATCTGACACAGCGGTATCGCAATTTGGTGGTCACAAGGACATTCTCCAAGGCATTTTCGATCGCAGGGCTCAGGTTGGGGTATGTGCTAAGTCATTTGGAGAACCTCGATTTGGTTAATAAACTGCGCAACGGTAAAGAAGTCAATTATCTTGCTCAGATAGGAGCAATTGCCGCCTTGCAGGATCTGGATTATATGAAGTCCTATGTGGAAGTTGTCAATAAGACCAAGAGAAAGTTTGTTGACGATTTGAAAACTCTCGGCTTTGATGCCAAGGAAACATCAGCAAACTACATCCTTCTGAAGGTGGAGGACGCGGAGGGTCTTGTGTCGTTTTTCAGGCGACATAAGGTGCTTATTAGGGATAGAAGTAATCTTAAGAATATGGAGGGGTTTGTTCGAATCACCGTGGGCACACCTGAGCATATGTCCGAAGTATTGCGTTTACTTCAGGCCTATCGTCAGTCGATCCCCACACCGGTAAAATAAGTTATGAGGAAGGATATAGATCGGAAATTCAGACTACCAAGAATTTGGAGTAATCAGGAACTTCGGAAATTCGCAAAGCTCTTCGAAGGGGATGTGGCCAATGTCAGTGGCTGGAAGGATCAGGACAAAGAGGGCAGCTATTATCGTGAATACTTCTCCCAGGCCAGTAGTTATACCATAACCAATTACGTCAGTGAAGCCCGTGGATTCCAGGGTGAGGAAGGTGAGATTTTTCTGGACCTGACCCAACCGTTGCCCGCCGACCTCAACGAAAAATTTGATGTGGTTTTCAATCACACCGTGTTGGAACATGTGTATGATGTGCGCACCGCCTTTTTCAATTTATGCCAGATGTCACGGGATGTGGTGATCGTAGTTGTGCCGTTCTTACAACAAATGCACGGGGAGTATGGCGACTTTTGGCGATTTACCCCCTCCACAATCAAGAGAATGTTTGAGGAGCAAGGTCTTACGACTCAGTATCTAAGCTTCAACTCCCATCAGAATGCTTCGGTCTACGTCTTTTGCATTGCAACTAAAAATCCGGAAAAGTGGAAGCAGTCAATACCCCACCATTATACGGTAGTTGATGAGACCATGGCCAATGATGGTTTTGATAATTGGATTGGTTGTCATGCCATACAGAACGATCTTTATGCCAACGCTGGAAAGCAAAGCATCTTTCGGCGGCTAATACATAAAATTCGTGGTTGACAAGAATACCTTCGGAAACGCGGCGATCAAGGCCCTAGCAGGCGCCTTGTTGATACTTGGTCTACACTTGCTGATCAGATTCTTGCTGCGAATACATTTTCCGGAGGAATACTATTTTCAGTCTACGCTTTTCCTGAATTTTTTTGGCCTTGGAAAGAAGGCTACTTTTCTCACTTTAATGGTTTTAGGAATAGCTGTTGCAATAGGCTGGAAGACTAGTCAGGATCGCTCCGACATTCCTCTTTTACACCGAATCATCATTATTGGTGTTGTCGCGTTGCTGTTTTGGGCTTTTGGGCTGTACCAGTTCAACGCTTATTTCAACCAATGGCATTTTTGGGATCGCCTATTGCTTTTCTGCCTGGGAGTTGCCTCCATCTTCTATCCGCAGGTTTTATTGCTATTTCTGATTCAAATTCACATCATAGCACACCAGTTTTCAAACCGCGGATTTCTTTGATTATTCCTACACCGACAAGCAAATATTGCTTGACATGGTATCTATCACATGGTTGTTTTTTTGCCTGAGGAGTGTTCCTCTTTTTAAAAGATTACTACCATGGAACAATGCATTTGCCTTCTGGTTGGCGATTATAGGAGGGTGGTATTTTCTGGCAGGTATGGGCAAACTGGAAATTGGTTGGCATCGGTACAACGACTTGTCGCAGTTGATGCTAGCCACTTACCAATATGGCTGGCTGTCTTTTGCGGATGAGTCATTGGTCCTGAACCTGTATGATGCCTTAGGCTCTACCAAGGGTCTGATCATCTATGCTACGTACTTTGCTGAGGTGGCAGTTCCGCTACTCGTAGTTTGGAATCGCCGCTTTCTTATATTCGGATTACTCATGTTCATAGCATTTCACCTGCTGGTTTTTGCTGTGAGTGGCATCCTTTTTTGGAAGTGGATTGCGTTGGAGCTTGTTATTATCGGTGCCATCAGTTTGTATGGCAATAAGGGAGCCGAAATATTTTCATCTTCTTTTCGTCTTACTTATTTCGTTGTGTTATTCCTCACCTATTTCGTGTTTGCCAAGACTAAGTTGGGATGGCTTGATTGCGGCGTATTAACCAAATACGATATCATTTTGGTGGGGGATGCCGAGGAACCAACAGTCCGATTGGATGCCTCCTTTTTTGCTCCCTACGATTCCAACTTTGCACAAAATCGTTTTTACTTTCTGACGCAAAGAAGTCTCTTGAGTGGCACTTTTGGTGCGTGTATGCATCCACAGATTCTTGAATATTTCCGTGATCGTCGTGGCGAATCCGCTTTGGAAGGATTACGAGCTGATTATGGGCTTCCTGTTCGGTATGACCAGGCTGATGGCAAGCAGTTCATTGACTTTGTTCGGCAATTTGTGAACAATCGGGCCGAATCCCCGGGTAATAGATTAGGGATCGGAACACCTTTCCATTCGATCTACCAGGATTTAACTTTTGAGACTCCAGACCTGAGAAAATACGATAGGGCGGGAGTTGTCTTTAGCGAAGAAATCTTAGCGCCTGACCTTGGGACGCATGTAATTTATTCAGATACAATTTTCTTTAACCTTCGCACTAACTAACGTTAATCTGCTGATGTGTCCTGTCGAAACCGGTCGTGACGGTGCAGGGTGTCATTGAGGATTTTCGAAAAATAAGTAGCCCCTTCCGCATTGAGGTGCCCCAGGTCACGCCATTGATGTGTCGCGACAGGAATGTGTTGGAAGTCCAAGAAGGGAATTTCCGGAGCAATGAGCTTTCGAATCCTTTGAAAGATCTGGTCATTTTCCAGGTCCACGTGTTTGGCGTGCACTGGCAGGCGGACAAAAAAGAGGTTTATTCTTTCTTCTCTGCAAAAATTCACAATTTGTTGCATGTAGTGCAAGGTGAAACTTTCTTGGACATTCTCAGCTGAGAAATGACTGGGGTCAATAGCGGCTCTCCATTCCTCCCAAACAGCTAACAACGAATCAGCGTGACTTTCCTTGAAAGGACGATAGCCGCCAATCTCAGACGAAAAATCCATGTTTCCCCGCACCATTCTTTGAAAGCTGGCTCTAGCGAAAAAGGGTATGGTGCCAAAATAAGCAGTCGCATTTTCACGCAAGAGCAGCCAGTGTTGCTCGAGGGTCAGAAATGGAAAATATCTCGGTAGAAAATTCGAAAGGTATTGATCACCCCAAATTTTAGTTTCCATTCGGGTAGTGATTTGATTGTTGCTTAACTCCAGGTATACATTTTCGATGAAGGGATTAGCTTCAATCAGTTGCCTCAACTTAGTGTAAGTGTAGAAGTACGATTCACCCGCTTCTGCAAAATTTTCCAGGCCTGGAGTATGCCTTGGATTTACCCCCGTCTCAGCATGCGAGTGGCCTACGAGTAAATGCCTGTTGCCGCTGGCAATTTTGAAGCTACCGCAATCTCGAATGTACTTGGCAGTACCTACCACTACAAAGGTCATTGCTAGCAGTAGCAGACCTCCGAAAGCGATACAATTGGTTATGAGCTTCTTCACTTTAGAATTGGAAATAGATAAACTCCTGAGGATCGCCCCAGGAGAGCAAAATCCATAAGCTTAAACCCAGATATGTCGACCAGCGCAACCACCTGGGTGAGGAAGCTAGAAAATACAGTGCATGGGGTCTCTTTCTTTGGAACCATTCCGTAGCTACCAATAAAACTATCAATATTAGTGGTGTTTTTGGCAGCAATGCTGGGAACTCGAGCAGCGACATAGAAAAGACCCTTCTCAGGTATCCAATTGCGGTACCGATGCTTTCCGACCGGAAAAAGATCCAGGCGATCGTTGTTACTGAAAAAGTAGTCAGAATACTCATTGCGACCCGAAAGCCCTCGCCCAGCGATTTAATCTCAACCTCATCAAGGTACTTTCTGTTTTGTCCCATCAATAGGTTGGGAAGGAAACAAAGTGCGTGAATCAAACCCCAGGCGATGAACGTCCAGTTGGCACCGTGCCACAATCCGCTAACAATAAATACGATGAACACATTTCTGAGCTGGATCGTGATTCCTCCACGGTTACCTCCAAGAGGAATGTAGACATAGTCCCGGAACCAGCCGGAAAGCGACAAATGCCAGCGCCTCCAAAATTCTGCAATATTTCGGGAGAAATAGGGGTAAGCAAAATTTCTAGATAGGCTGAACCCAAACAACCTTCCGCATCCAATAGCGATATCTGAATAACCGGAAAAATCACCATATATCTGGAAGGCAAAGAAAATGGCCCCAAGTACCAGGGTGCTTCCCGAGTGATCCTGATAATTACCAAATATTTCGTTTACGTAGGTGGCGCAGGAATCGGCGATTACTACTTTCTTAAATAGCCCTCCAAGCATTTGACGTAGCCCGTCAACGGCAGTCTGGTATTTGAAACTTCTTTCCTCGGTGAACTGTGGGAGAAAATTCCGCGCTCTTTCGATCGGTCCCGCAACCAGCTGTGGGAAAAAAGAGACGTACGCAAAGAACGCTGTAGCATCATTAGTCGGCGCAATTCGTCTATTATAGACATCAATAGAATAACTAAGCGTTTGAAAGGTATAGAAACTGATTCCGACTGGCAGTACAATGGAAAGCGTATTCATTTCCAGGGGACTCCCAAAAAACAGGAAGGCATCGACAAAACTTTGCAGAAAGAAATTGTAGTATTTAAAGAAAAACAGTAGCCCCAGGTTAGCACCCAGGCTGACTCCCAGTAGTATTTTCCGATCTAAGTAGGAGGTAGCCGCGGCTAATTTTCTACTTACCCAAAAATCTATGGCAGAGCTAAGAACGATAAGTAACAGAAAGCGCCAATCCCACCAACCATAAAAAATGTAGCTTGCGGTTATTAGAAAAAGGTTTTGTTTGCGAACGCCAAATGAATTCAACCACCAGTATATGAGAAATACCACCGGCAGGAATAAAGCAAATTCTAAGGAGTTAAATAGCATCCTGCTTGACGGCTTGAGTGTTTATACATTTTAATTTGAAGAAAATGGTCGAGAACGTTCTTGTTGTAATCAGATCTGCCCAAGAGAGAACCCTCGCATCGTGTAAAGATATTGTACAGGAACAAGTACCTTTTGAAAATATCGTTACGATACAAGAGGTGCCTTTTCGGAAGGCGGTAGAAAAGAACTTCCAGTTGGGTTATGAGAGCGGATTAAAATGGACACTCGCGTTAGATGCGGATATTCTGTTGGCGTCCGATGCTGTTAAAAAGATGGCCGATAAGTTTGAATCGTTGCCTGATTCCTTTTTCAACTATCAAGGCTTTATTTCCGATAAGCTCTTTGGTAGGCCAAGGACAGGGGGACCGCACCTGTACCGTTCCAGCCTTTTGTCGAGGGCATTGGCGCATTTGACGAATGATCCCTCTGAGCCTCGCCCGGAATCAGCCACTTACAAACAGATGGCGCAAGATGGATTCCATTACTATCACGATATCGCCATATACGGTGTTCACGATTTTGAACAACATTACTCGGATATCTTCAGGAAAGGCTTCTTTTATGCCAGGAAGCATACACACGAACGCGAAATCCTCGTTAATCACTGGATTCGGCACTGTGAGGCCGATATAACCTATCAGGTAGCGCTTCTAGGCTTTGCAATAGGCATGGTGGAGAAGGATGCTGTGGAAGTAGACATCAATTATTTCAGAAGAAAATACGAGGAGAATAAACACCTTCTTCCTCAATTGGAGCAGGAGGAATCTGGTACGCCAGTTGACAGTTCATGGGTAGATTCAATTATTGCCAGGCAACAACAGGAAGAATACTGGAGTAGAGTATTACAAAATAGATGGAAATTTGTAAAGCGCTCAGATGCGAAAAGCAGAAGACGGAGCTACGCGTTGGTAATGCACAAACTAGGTAGGCTCATGGAAATTCCTGGTCAGTGGCTAATTAGACTGGCTGAAAAGGAATATTTATAAAAAATATTAAAATAATCGTATTTTTGTAAGCGTCGTTAGGATCCGGGCTAATGATAAAAATTAAGAGGTTTGGTTGGTTGTTGGCAGGCTTACTGTTGGGTGGGCTAGAAGCAGAGGTAATTGCACAGACTGCAAACTTTACCTATGACGCTACCATTTGCCAAAACGAATCACTCACGCTTAGCAACACATCAACAGGCGCTTCTTCTTACCACTGGGATTTCTGTGAGGGGGATCTTTCAGTTACTCCCTCATCTTCGGTCTACGGTTCTGTAGGTTTCAATGACAAGTTGGGTATCTCTATGGAGGAGGCCGATGGCGAGATTTACGCGTTCATCACCGACTATGGGAGCAATTTGGTATATCGCCTGAGTTATGGCACAGATGTAACCAATGAAGACCCCCTGATCGAAAGTTTAGGGAGCATTAGCGGCTTGAATGGGGCTTATGACGTAGACCTGATAGAAGATGATGGCGTTTGGTATGGGTATGTGGTCAGTCAGGTTACCAACAGTTTGATCAAATTGACCTTCGGTAACGGTATTGACTCTGCACCAACTGCAGTATCCACAATTTCGGTCACTGGGACCAGCATTAATTCTCCTCGAAGGGCCGTTCTGGTCGAAAGTGATGGTTCCTACTATGCATTGGTTGGTGGTAATAATACCCTATTGTTGTCGTTGGGTAGCGACCTGTCGCTCAATGATGCCACCTCAACGGATCTGGGAGTTTCGGGATCAGTGTTTGGCTTGTCATTTGTGCGGGAGGGTAGTACCTGGTACGGCGTGGCACTGGGGCTCACCACAGTGAACGTAGCGTCCTTGGGTAGTGACCTGAGCACGCCGGTTATATCTGTCAGCACGCCTACTTATTCAGCCTCCCTTAGCGGGAATGCGCGTGACCTGGTCATGTTCCGGGACCTGGGATCTAATATCGGCTTCGTACAAAGCCAGGACGGCAACATCTATCGCGTAGACTTTGGCGATATGACCAATGGAAGCTTGCCGGTTACGAACCTGGGAGGCTTCTCGGAATTGACGAGTGCCTTGATGCTAGGTGGTATAAAGATTGGAACTTCCCATTATTTACTCGGTAGCAACGAGGATGAAGCAGATCTGATTAGGCTATTTTTTGATAATAACTGCGCAGCCACCTCTGGAGTGTCAACCGAGGAAACACCGTCAAACATTAGCTACACAAGCGACGGAACTTACAATGTGACTTTGACCGCATTTGATTCAGACAGTTCAATAGTGAGCTTAACCCAGCAAGTGACGGTAACCACCGACGAGGCCCCGGTGATAGATTTTGAATACACCCCTGAATGTCTGATCGGTCCGGTGACTTTCTCGATTGTCACCAGCGCCATGGACATTACTAACTACACATGGGATTTTGGTGATGGCAACATGCAAAGTGGAGCGAGCCTTTCATCAGTAGATTATGAGCATGCTGATACGGGCCCCCACACCGTAAGCCTGACAGTAGCAACCTCCGGAGGTTGCAGCAACGTGATATCAAAGGAGATCGATTTTACTTCCGCATTAGGAGAAGTTGCCGCGAGTGGCTATCTGGTGGAAAATGGACCTGTGGAACTGACGGTTACTGATCTCACCAATTCCAGCGACGCGATAGCCAGCTACTCCTGGACCATAGATAATAATGCTGCCCAGACAACCAATCCGGCAACTGCTACCTTCAATAGTGTCGGTACTTTCAATTATTCCGTGGACATTACCACGACATTAGGCTGTATGCAAACCATAAATGGCGCAGTAGATATTACAGCTGCAGATTCACCGACTGTGTTGTTTGATGTCCCCGCATCGTCCTGTATCAATGAATCGGTAACCTTCACCAACAATTCTTTCAATGCCACTGGTTATACATGGGACTTCTGCGAGGGGGATTTATCAGTGACACCCACTTCATCGGTGTACGGCTCAGTGGGGTTTGATGATAAGCTGGGCATCAGCATCGAGGAATCCGGAGGTGAGATTTATGCTTTCATCACAGACTATGGAAGCAACCTGATCTACCGTTTGAGTTATGGCACAGACTTTACCAATGAGGACCCTTTAATTGAAAGCCTGGGAAGCATCAGTGGCTTGAGCGGAGCTTTCGATGTGGATTTAATCGAAGACGATGGTATTTGGTATGGCTATGTAGTGAGTCAGGTGACTAACAGTTTGATCAAGCTGACTTTTGGTGACGGTATTGACGCTTCGCCCACCGCGGTATCAGATATTTCAATCACGGGCACCAGTCCCACCTCCCCCAGAAGGACGCAACTCGTGAAAAGCGGTGATAGTTATTACGCGCTTCTTGCAGGTAACAACACCTTGTTGCTTTCTTTGGGCAGCGACTTGTCCTTGAACGACGCCACATCGACGGACCTGGGAGTCTCAGGGTCCGTGTTTGGACTGTCCTTTGTACGTGAGGGGAACGACTGGTATGGAGTAGCAGTAGGACTAACTACGGTAAATGTGGTTTCACTTGGGAATGATCTGAGCTCGCCGGTAGTCTCCGTGAGTACACCCACTTATTCCGCATCACTTAGTTCCAATGTTCGTGACCTGGTCATGTTCCGCGACCTGGGTTCCAACATTGCCTTTGTGCCGACCAGCGGTGGCGATATCTATCATGTTGATTTTTCTGATATGACCAGTAGTAGTTTGCCAGTAACCAACCTGGGGGCTTTCTCCGAGCTAACCAACGCCCAGATGCTGGGGGGTATAAAATTTGGTACAGACCACTACCTGTTGGCCAGTAATGAGGACGAAGGAGATTTGATGCGCTTATTTTTTGATAATAACTGTGCTGCCAGCACAGGTGTATCTTCTGCTGAAACACCCTCCAATATTAGCTACACGAGCGATGGCACTTACAATGTGACTTTGACTGCCTTTGATTCTGATAGCTCGCTGGTGAGTTTGACCCAACAAGTGACGGTTACTACCGACGAGGCACCTGTGATTGATTTTGAATATACACCGGAGTGTCTGATAGGTCCGGTGACTTTTTCGATCGTCACAAGTGCCATGGATATTACGAACTACACGTGGGATTTTGGGGATGGCAACATGCAGAGTGGTGCGAGCCTCTCCTCAGTAGATTATGAGCACGCGACAACCGGTCCCCATACTGTAAGCCTTACTGTCGAAACTTCCAGTGGTTGTAGTAATTCAATTGCAAAAGATATAGACTTCACCTCGGAATTGGGCGAGGTGGCAACGACGGGTTATCTGGTTGAGAATGGTCCGGTAGAACTGACGGTCACTGACCTGACCAACTCCGACGATGCCATTGCGAGTTATTCCTGGACCATCGAGAATAATTCCGCCCAAACCACTAATCCGGCGACAGCCACCTTCACTAGTGCAGGTACCTTCGATTATTCGGTAGATATCACTACCACACTTGGGTGCATGCAGACCTTAGACGGTACGATCGAAATCACTGCAGCCGATTCTCCCACTGTACTGTTTGATGTGCCAGCATCATCCTGCATCAATGAATCCGTTTCCTTTACGAATAATTCATTCAATGCTACTGGCTATTCGTGGGACTTCTGCGAGGGAGATTTGTCTGTTACACCCACATCTTCAGTCTATGGAGCTGTGGGCTTCGGCAATAAATTGGGAATGAGCTTCGAGGAATCCGGTGGTGAAGTTTACGCTTTTATTACGGATTATGGCAACAACTTGGTTTATCGTCTGAGTTATGGATCGGACATCACAAACCAGGATCCAGGTATCGAGAGTTTGGGAAGTATCAGCGGGCTGGATGGGGCTTTCGATGTGGACCTGATCGAGGACGATGGCGTCTGGTATGGATACGTTGTGAGTCAAGTAACCAATAGTCTGATCAAGTTGACCTTTGGCGATGGTATAGCCTCTGCACCCACGGGGGTGTCGAGTCTTTCGATCACCGGAACAAGCCCCGATTCTCCTCGTCGGGTAATCTTGACGCAAAATGGTTCCTCTTACTATGCGCTGCTGGCAGGCAATAATTCCCTGCTGCTGTCCTTGGGAAGTGATTTGTCATCAAATGATGCCACATCGACGGATCTGGGTATCGCCGAATCAATATTCGGGTTGTCTTTTGTTCGGGAGGGGAGTATCTGGTATGCGGTAGCAGTGGGGCTTACCACAGTCAATGTAATTTCTCTTGGGAACGACCTCAATTCGCCGACGATATCCTTGAGCACACCCACCTACTCCACGTCACTAAGCTCTAATGTTCGCGATTTGGTGATGTTTCGTGACCTGGGTTCAAATATTGGCTTTGTACCGACTAGTGGTGGCGATATCTATCGCGTAGACTTTTCAGATATGACCGGCAGCTCCCTGACCGTGACCAATCTGGGTGCTTTTTCAGAGTTGGATAATGCCCAAATGTTAGGAGGAATTAAATTGGGAAGTAGCTACTATCTGCTAAGTAGCAATGAAGATGAGGGAGATCTGCTCCAGTTATATTTTGATAACGGCTGCACCGTAAGCACAGGGGTTTCCACGGACGAAACGCCCTCCAACATCAGCTATTCAAGTGATGGTACTTACAACGTGACGCTAACAGCCTTTGATTCGGATAGTTCGCTGGTCAGTTTGACTCAGCAGGTTACGGTGACCACCGATGAAGCACCCGTCATTGACTTTGAATATACCCCGGAATGCTTGATAGGGGCAGTGACTTTTTCCATTGTAACCAGTGCTACAGATATTACCAACTACGCCTGGGACTTTGGTGACGGCAACATGCAAAGTGGCGCCAGCCTCTCTTCGGTAGATTATGAGCACGCGACAACTGGTCCACATACGGTTAGCCTTACTGTAGAAACTTCAAGTGGCTGTAGCAATGTTATTTCAAAAGAAATAGACTTCTCCGCCGAATTGGGTGAGGTGGTAGTAAGTGGTTATCAGGTAGAAAATGGACCAATTGAGTTGACGGTGACGGACCTGACCAACTCTAGTGACGGGATAGCGAGTTACTCCTGGGCTATCGACAACAATTCTGCCCAAACGACCAATCCGGCGACGGCTACATTCAGCAGTGCTGGCACATTCAATTATTCGGTGGATATCACCACGACACTGGGTTGCATGCAGACCCTTGCTGGTACCGTGGATATTTCTGCAGCCGATGCGCCAACCGTGTTGTTCGATGTTCCTGCCTCTTCTTGCACGAATGAAGCGGTCGCGTTTACCAATAATTCTTTCAATGCGACAAACTACTCTTGGGACTTTTGTGAGGGGGATTTATCGGTTACACCCACATCGTCTGTGTATGGATCTGTCGGGTTTGATGACAAGCTCGGCATAAGCCTGGAAGAATCTGACGGGAATGTTTACGCGTTCATCACTGACTATGGCAGTAACCTGATTTATCGCCTGAGTTATGGCGCCGACATCACCAATGAGGACCCTACTGTAGAAAGTTTGGGAAGCATCAGCGGACTAGATGGCGCTTTCGATGTGGATTTGATCGAAGATGATGGTGTTTGGTATGGGTACGTGGTAAGCCAGCTGGACAATAGCCTAATCAAGCTGACATTTGCGAATGGCATAGCTTCCGCACCCACAGGGATATCGAATCTTACCATTACCGGTACGAGCCCCAATTCTCCGCGTCGGGTTATTTTAACAAAAAGTGGTTCTTCTTATTATGCACTACTGGCCGGGGACAATACCCTGTTATTGTCTTTGGGTACAGATTTGTCTTTAGACGATGCCACTTCCACGGACTTGGGAGTCTCCGGATCAGTGTTTGGTCTATCCTTTGTACGAGAAGGTAGTGAGTGGTATGGGGTCGCATTAGGTCTGAGCACGGTAAGCGTGGTTTCTCTTGGAAATGACCTAAGTTCTCCCACCATTTCGATCAGTACACCTGCGTATTCATCCTCACTCAGTTCTGATGCCCGGGATTTAGTAATGTTTCGGGATCTGGGTTCTAATGTAGGCTTTGTACCTACGAGCGGCGGGGATATTTACCGTATAGATTTTACGGACATGACCGGGAGTACTTTGGCCGCGACTAACCTCGGAAATTTTTCGGAACTGGCAAGTGTACAAATGTTGGGTGGTATCAAAATAGACGGTGCCCATTACCTGTTAAGTAGCAATGAAGACGCCAGCGACCTACTCCGATTGTACTTTGATGATGGCTGTACGGCAAGTGTGGGTACTTCTTCTGACGAAACACCCGCCAACATTAGCTATTCAAGTGATGGCACCTACCATGTGACTTTGACCGCATTTGACTCAGATAGTTCGGTGGTGAGTTTGACTCAGCAGGTAACCGTGACTACAGATGTGGCACCGGTGATAGATTTTGAATACACTCCGGAGTGTTTGATCGGTCCGGTGACTTTTTCAATAGTTACAAGTGCGACGGACATTACCAATTATAGTTGGGATTTTGGAGATGGGAATATGCAGAGCGGCGCAAGTCTGTCGTCAGTAGATTATGAGCATGCTGACACAGGGCCTCACACCGTCAGCCTCACAGTAGAAACCTCCGGTGGATGTAGCAATGTTATCTCCAAAGAAATAGACTTCACTTCAGTATTGGGTGAAGTAGCTATAAGCGGCTATCAGGTAGAAAATGGACCCGTGGAAATGACCGTGACCGACCTGACCAATTCCAGTGACGGAATAGTGAGCTACTCGTGGACCATCGACAACCACTCTGCACAAACAGTCAACCCGGCGACCGCTACTTTCAGTGATGCTGGTACCTACAATTATTCGGTGGACATCACTACTACCCTTGGATGCTCCGGAACATTGGCCGGAACCATCGATATTTCTACTCCGACCGAGCCCACACCACTCTTTTCTACCACGACGACCAACTGCCAGGAGGAGAATCTGGTAATATCCAACAATTCCTTCAACGCTTCGAGCTATTCATGGGATTTCTGCGAAGGCGAGCTTTCGCAGGTGCCACAAACCACTACCATGGATGTCCTGAACTTTGATGATAAGTTTGGAACAGCTACCGTGGTTTCAGGAGGGGAGTATTTTCAATTCATAACTGATTTCGGGAGCAATCGCATACATAGAGTTGAGTATGGCGCAGACATTACCAATACGACACCTGATGTGGTCCGCCTGGGGACAATTGCCAGTTTGGACGGTCCTTATGACCTGGATCTGATCTCAGATGGAGGTGTATGGTACGGATACATTGCAAGTCAGGTCAACAGTAAGATTATTAAATTGACCTTTGGCAATGGGATCAATGCAGACCCTACGGAGGTTTCCGAGTTAGCAGTCACCGGTGAGTCGATAGATTCCCCCAGAAGAATCAGGCTGATAGAACAGGGGAGCAAGTACTATGCTGTGATTGGGGGTGACGTGACATTGTTGTTGAGCCTGGGAACCGACCTCTCAGAAGATGATGCCACCGCTACAGATTTAGGAGTAAGTCATTCAATATTCGGCATTTCGGCCATTCGTGAGTCCAGCAATTGGTTTGTGTTGGCAGTGGGACTTGGGGAAATGTCACGCGTGAATCTGGGTAGTAATCTTGACAGTCCGACGGCCACCGTGGAAGAACTTAGCCCGTCCATAACGCTTACCAATGCCCGTGACCTAGTCATGTTTAGAGACCTGGGAAGTAATATTGGCTTTGTTCCCAGCGTCTCAGGAAATGTTTATCGGGTCGATTTTGGGGATATGACCGATACCTCACCCACAGTCACAGATTTGGGTAATTTCTCGTTGTTCAGTGATTTGCTGATGCTGGATGGAATTAAAATTGGGTCTGATCATTACCTGCTTACGAGCGATCGGGATTCGGATACAATGGTGCGGATGTATTTTGATAACCAGTGTGCTGCTAATACGGCAGTATCCACCTCGACAGTACCAACACAGATCAATTTTAATACAAGTGGTACCTATAACATCACCCTCACAGCCTTCGATACAGATGGGGCGGTCGTGAGCACCACAACCCAAATTACCGTGTCATCAGATGCCGCACCAGATATTACTTTTTCAGTCGACGATTCACGTTGTATCCTTAATTCCAACGACTTTACCTCAACTTCTAGTTCCTCAGGATTGACCTACGATTGGGACTTTAACGGGGAAGGTTCCAGTAGCCAGGAGAATCCATCTTTCCAGTTTTCGTCAACCGGGGATAAATCCATTGTGCTCAATGTAGACGATGGCTCCTGTAGCAATAGCTATGTGCTGCAAACGACGATCTATCCCGAGCCCCCTGACCCCACATATTCATTTGCCAGTACCGATTACTGCAAAGACCTGGCATTTAATCTCACGAATAGCACTGATACTACAGTATATAACGGTGAACTTTCATTTTCCTGGACCATTCCCGAGACTGGTCATCAGCTTTCAGGTGCCGATCCGTCTTTTAACATTGCAACCGTAGGTTCCATAACTGTCCAGGCAAGCTCTTCCATCCCCGGCTGTACATCAGATGTCGTCAGTACGGCTCTGACCGTCAATGACCTGCCAAATCCTGAATTCTCCTATTCGGCAACGTGTATTGGGGAGATCACCTCCTTTACGAATTCGACTCCTGACGCAACAACCTATAGCTGGGATTTTGGTGATAGTCTTACAAGCACGCAATCATCCCCTCAACATCTTTATGGTGACGATGGAGATTTTCCGGTATCGCTTGTAGCTACGAATGCAGCTGGTTGTGCTACCACTGTTGTTGACACTGTAAAAGTTGGCGCCATACCGGATGCTGGTTTCGAGGTGGCACTACCTTGCGAGGGTGAAGTCACGTTGCGTGATACTTCCTCGGTAGCCAACGCGGATATAGAATCATGGCAATGGTTTTTGGCTGGCGATCTTCAGTCTACCTTGCAATCCCCGGAGTTGGATATCAACGACCCTGGGGCGTATGAGGTCACGGCAGTTGTCCGAAGTACCGCCGGATGCGAACAACAGGTGACCAAGCAGATCGTAGTTTCCGACGCTGCAGAAGCAGATTTTGGCGTTACAACTTCCTGTGACGGAGAGCCTTTTTCTTTTGCTGATTTGAGCACTGAAAGTGCCGACAATAGCATCATAGCAAGGTCCTGGCTTGTGAATGGGACTATGTATGAAGATTCGCTGTTTGAACACACTTTTGACGAGTTTGGGAAATTTCCAGTCTCCCTCACCGTGACTACCGAAAACCTTTGTACGGCCACCTACCAAGATACCATTACGGTGTTAGAGGCACCTCGACTTGGATTTGAGAATGAATTGGTCTGCCAAAACGATTTTTCACTACTGGCGGATACTACCGTTACTTCCGAAGATTCGGTACTTAGCAGAAGTTGGTATGTCAACGATTTGCTTGTAGGAAACGGTGCTTCTTACGTACATAGATTTGTCGACGCTGGTATCAACAACGTGACATTGACCGTAAATACCGCCTCCGGATGTTCCTATGAATTGAATAAACAAATTGAAGTACTACCAGCGGCTCGGGCGGCCTTCCAGACCAATACGACTTTTGGTGTTCCGGGAACTGCAGTATCATTCGAGAATCTCTCAGAAGAAAGCGATTCTTACGAATGGTATATTGATGAGACTCAGGTCACTACCGAGGAGAATCTGTCTCGTGTATTTACAGCTGCGGGCAATTATGAGGTGATGCTCCTGGCTTTCTCCTCCGAAGGGTGCGCGGATACTGCGGCGGTGGATGTCTTAATCCGTAACCCCGAAATTGACCTGGTCATACAGGAAATGACGCTCGTGGCCCAGGATGATCAGTTTTCATCAATCGTGTTGTCTGTTCGCAACAATAGCAACCTGCCTGTCGACAACCTCCGATTTACTGTCCAGGTGGAAGACCAATTGCCAACACGCGATGTAGTAGAGGGATTTTTAGATATCGGAGGGTCACGGGTCATCCAGCTGGATGCCGGTGTTCCTAATCTTGCGGAATACATCTGCGTGGAAGTGTCGGCGGTTTATGACGCTGAAGATATGAGCCCAGCTGATAATGAGAGTTGTTTCAATAATGAACCGCAAGCCATTTTTGAGCCACCCTTTCCAAATCCAGCGCGTGATGAGACCACTGTGAGGACCATTTTACCAGTCGCAGGAGATGTGACCATAAGCCTTGTAAATCTGTCGGGGAAAACGGAAATTTCAGAAACATACCCCAACCTTGAAGCCGGGCTCCATGCTTTCCCAGTTGTGATAGCTCCCTACGATGCCGGTATGTATTTTATCAAGATTGAGTACGCGGGTACTGTAGAAATCACAAGAATAATCAAGCAATAAACTCGGAATTTGCATTCCTCGTAGTTAAGTTTGATTATGATTATCCAAAATATTTAATATATCCTTTAATTTTGTAGCAAATAATATTCTGATTTAGTCAATAATCTAAAGGTTCGAAAACATATTACCCCAATTGCTCAGAAATGAAAGTGAACTCTACCTCCGTGAAACTCGATAGCACTGATCGAAAAATTCTTGAGATCCTTCAGTCAAATGCAAAGATCACAAACGCCCAGCTTTCTAAGGATATAGGCTTGTCTCCGGCTCCAACATTGGAGCGGGTGAAAAAACTCGAAACTTCAGGTATAATAAAAAGCTATCACGCCAAACTTGATACAAGCAAAATAGGCCTTGGGGTCAGTACATTCGTGCAGGTATCTCTCAAAGGACATAACAAGAAAAATATAGAGCTCTTCCTGGATAAGATTCACTCCATTCCTGAAGTAATTGAGTGTCATCACATTACTGGATCTGGCGATTTTGTGCTAAAAGTAATTTCCAGTGATATTGCTTCCTACCAAAAGCTAATGCTTGAGCGTGTGAGTGAAATAGATGTCGTAGACAGCATGCAGTCTATGGTAATACTTTCAACCTTCAAGGATAGCAAAGTCATGCCGGTACCGGAAGGCTGAAATCGATTGCCAAATAACTTCAAAATTGGTCCTTGTACAAATCGGGCTTTCGCACCAGCATTTCGAGGCTGAGTTCCACAATGCTTCCCATGTTCTCGCATGCTAGAAAGTCCTTCTCCTCGTAGAAGCTGGCAAGATCTTTCCTGAGTTTTCGGACATTTTCATCTGTCGATATCCTCGATCTTTTCATTGTTCCGAGGAGCTCTCCGGTCCTGACACGCTCTACTTTCATCCTATTAGAGATCAGGGACCGTTCCTCACGTTGGTATTGTCGTACCGTTTCGGGAGTCATATGCCGAAGCCCCAATTCGATGATCGGATTGTTTTGTTTGAAATATTGCGGCATGTATATCGCTTTTCTTCCCTCAAACGATTGCTGGTCGAAATCAATGGCCCTTAGCCTGTAACTGATTTCCTCAAAGTCCGGAGTAATGTCAATTACGAAATTGGAAGAATGCATATCTCCCAACAACCGAACAAAACATCGCTCATTGAATTTGACAAATTCCTTGGCTAATCGGATTTCGTTCAAATGCGGATCTTCCATCCGTGTCTTGATAAACTGATCGGCGGGAATCCCGACGATGTGCTCCTCTATTAGTGTGTCCTTACAGACGAGATAATCGATGCGGTTGGGAGACAGTAGGTGTTCAAGTTCCAATCCGTAAATCCTTGAGGCATCCGCATTTTTCACATAGAAATAATCAAAGTTGTCATTGATCCGGTTGACCACACGGACCCGAAAAGGTTGTGTATTCCCATACACGCACAAGTCCACGCGATCGATAAACAAGTGTTCCATGACCGAGAGATCGCCGCTTGCCTTCATGATCGCATAGATCTCTTTCAAAGATTCGTGAATAGCCGCCATATCCGCAGGTGGGTAAAAGACCGTTTCCCAAAGTGTATCATTGTCCTGGCTGTCATATTGCGGTATGGAATTGTTGTATCTCAACAGGTCCTGGTATTCGATAGGTAGGTCTTGGGCCCGTGCATATTTGGTTAAATAGGACCGTAGGTAGCTATCTATGTGATAAGCTATTTTTTTCCTGGATATGATCGCCATGGAGTAAAGGTCTTGAAAAAAATGATTTTGCGAGCAGCTGACTGATGGGTCAAAAGTCCAGGGTTGTCAGGCTCCGGAGAAGAATATTCACTGGCAATTGTCATATTTTGAGGTCTACACTAACTCATGTAGAGAATCCAGTAAAAGATATTCATGATTCAGGAGGAGCTTAATACCGTCTTTCTTGGACATTTCACCGACTATAAGGATAGGTATTATCGTATTTGTTGCGGTTATGCAGCAAATGAGGATGATGCCAAGGACCTGCTTCAGGAAACATTTGCAAACATTTGGAAGTCCCTCCCCACATTCAAAGGGGAATCGAAGCTATCCACCTGGGCTTATAGGGTCGCATTGAATACGTGCCTCCAACATCGAGTGAAAGAGCATAAGAGGAGACGCGACCATGTTTCCTTGGATCATAGGACATTGTTTCAGCCAGTTGGAGAACCTGATCCTCGAACAAAGCAATTAAGAAGTTGCATCCAGGAATTGAGTCATGATGAGAAGACCATCGTCCTGCTTTTTTTAGAAGAGGTCAAGTATCGTGAGATATCGGAAATACTGGGAATTAGTGAAAACCTGGTAGCTGTAAAAATGAAACGGATAAGGGAAAAACTGAAGACCTGCATAAATTCCAAAGAGCCATGACTGATAAAGAATTGATAACCAACTGGAGTCAGCAACAGTTGCGCGAAGTGCCAACAACGACGATGTTGGAAATTACAAAAAATGCAGCTAGGCGGCTGGACAAGGCCATCAAAAATAGGGACAGGCTTGAAATTGCTGTTGGCTTGTTGGTTTCCGTCGCCTTTACATTTGTCGCAATCTTCTCCACTGGCCTAAAACAGGTCGGCGCAGTTCTGATTGTGTTGTACGGTATCTGGGTAGTTGTGGTGCTTAGGTTTTTTCGACGGAAACACCCGAAAAGTATGCACCAGCCAAGTATTGTTTTTCTAAATGACTACCTGGAATACATGAAAAGCCAGCGCCAACTAATCAAGAACGTAATTTGGTGGTATATTTTGCCAGCCTTTGTAAGTCAACTTTTCTTTCTTTTAGGCGTCAGCTCTTCGCCCGGTTCCACTGCCGTGGCCATCCTCGTTACGGTAGGCATTATGGTATTTATTGCCCGTATAAATAGGAAAGCCGTCAAGACGCAGTTTGATCCAATTATACAACAACTGCAGGAAGTCATTGCCTCCCTACAGTTGCCTAGGGACCTTTAATTTTGAGGGGTGCATTCTTAGCGTTTCAAATGAAATTTGAACCTTTTTTTATAATGGATTCAGTTATGTATACACCGATGCGGATGATTTTCAGTCCCATGCTGTCAGGTACTTCAGAAACATCTCCCTGTTCCTGTCGGCCCAGGGTCGAAACCAGGTTGAGGTGTCCTCATATTTCGGAATGAAATCTACGAGCTTACCTATGTCAAAAGCATCATAAGGAAGACCGGCCCCTGCCTTTTGCGCATCGATGGCGTTGCAAGCTTGTTCATAATGCCCTTGCACCGGTATCATCATGGTAGGTTTACCCAGGTACATAGCTTCACAAACTGACTCAAATCCAGCGGTGGTAATGTATCCGCGACAGCTCGCCATTTTTTGGATGAACTTCAAGTCATCGAGTTGATGAAAAGTGAGGGTTTCATCTACTTTCCATTCCTTGGGTTTACCCTTCATATCCCAAAAACAATCCAATGCCACTTCCGGATTGGCCTGGTGGAAGCGCTCAACCTCCTCGCCATATCCAGGATTGACCATATAGGCTAAAATAGACTTTCCAGGAGCTTGTTTTAGGGCTTTAACCTCCTTTCTAAGAAGTGGTGGGACCACAAAGATCCTCTTCTTTGGTAGATGCTCGAACGGCTGGAACGAGAGCGCTAAAATCCTATCAGCCCCTAATGCCGTGATGCGATTTCCAGCCTTTAGGGAGGCCTTGTCAAGGGCTCGACCTGTTGGGAATGTAAAGGTCGGATGGCTAATAAGGTATTGATGTGCCAAGCAAACAAACTTGCTCCTTGGGCGCTCGAAGAAATTATAAAGTCCACCCAGAAAATCGTAAAAGTTCACAATTATATCCGGTTTTTCATGTCGGACTACCTGATTGATGGTCCCAATACTCTTGCGATATTCCGGGCTTCGGACCAATGAGGTGACAAGCGTACGGAAGGGTTTAACGGATTTTTGGTTTTTGTCAGTTACGAAATTGGGGCTATCCAATTCAATGATTTCAGCACCTATCTTCTCATGGAAGAATTCAGGTATTTTGCGCCGTGGGCTTTTTCCTACGATAACCTTCACCACATCGTGCCCGGCTTCACGCAAAATCTGGCTTAGGGAAATGGCTTGTGTCATATGGCCTCGACCTTCCCCTTGAACAATAAATAGATATTTCATTTGTATTGCTGCCTTTCAGAGGGTCAGGTAAGGATCTTGTCAGGACCTTTTCCGAGCGAAGTGGTTTGAGACTTTTTCATCAGGTCTTAGACGTTGAATTTCAATAGGAATTCCGTACCTACATTTTGCACCGATTTCACCGTGATATTGCCCCTGTGGTTACGCATAATCTGTTTGGAAAGACTCAGGCCGATACCAGAGCCATTTTTTTTCGTAGTGAAAAATGGAATAAAGATCTTTTTGAGAGCTTCTTCTTCGATCCCTGGCCCATTGTCTTTGATGGAGATGTAGACGTTCTCGTTTTCACCTGGATAGGCCTTTACTTCCAGTATTTTATCCTCTTTACCATCTTCATCGTTCTCTGCGAGCGCCTGAATGGCATTTTTGACCATATTAATAACCACCTGTTCAATCTGTTCCTTGTCAATCTGGAAAGTCAACTCTTGAGGTTCTACAGAGTAGTCAAGGTTAATGGCATATTGTTCTATATCGTATTTGAGTAAGGAAATTATGTGTTTCAAGATATCACAAACCTTATGTTCTTCAATGGTAGGCAGCTTGATTCGTGTCATATTTCGGAAATCGCTCACGAATTTGATCAGACTCTCACTACGGTTGTGAATGGTCTGTACAGCCAAGTGAAAATCTTCGATATCCTCATTGGGAATTTGATTGATATCTCCATCCTCACTGAGGAAATTGTTCATTTCAGTTTCAACCGTTGCCGCCAGCGAAGAAATGGGTGTTACGCTGTTCATGATCTCGTGTGTTAATACCCGGATCAGGTTTTGCCAGGCTTCCATTTCTTTCTCCTCCAATTCACTTTGAATATTTTGGATGGAAATCAACTTAAATTCCTTGGCTCTCAGCGACAACTCTATGGCATATATAGCCAACTGGATCTCATCTCCGTCCTTATTGATCTTTATCAAATCACGACCGCCGGTTTTCAAGTCCTTAATGGCAGCCACCAGTGGGGCGGAAATGCTGGTGAATTGTGAGATATTCTTGACTTGCTTTACCCCCAGAAGTTTTCGGGCTGCGGTGTTGATGATCTGAATTTCTCCCGCTCGGTCAATGGTGATAATACCAATACCCACGTGCTGGACGATGGTTTTAAGGTATTGGTATTGCGCCTCCTTGTCTGCCCTGATTTCGCGAAATTTCTTAATGACACTATTAAACTCCTTATACAACTCATCAAGACTGGATCTTGTGCTCTTTTCAGGGTAAGTCAGGGAAAAGTCATCATAGTGAATGCTCTTAAGAAACGTAATTATCTCTCGGTTGACCTTTTCTAGAAAATGATAGAGAAAATAGACCTGTACACCGATGAATATGAGCACCAGGCCTTGTGTGAACGTGGCACTTTCCGAGTAGATAAGGTCCACCAGTAGAAATACGGTGAGGACTAAAACTCCCAGGCGGAGTAGCAGTTGGATCTTAAACTGCTTAAAGACCATATTTTTCAAGTCTGCGATAAAGCGAAGCCCTGGTCAGACCCAGTTCCTTGGCGGCCTTGGAAATATTGCCATTGTGCTTGTTGATCACCCGTTCAATGACACCTCGTTCTACATCGTCGAGGTTATAGGTTTCAGGCTCCGGCATGTTGGCGTTTTCGGCCTTCTGGGAAAGAAAAAAGAAATCTTCAGGATTCAACGTATCAGAATCAGACATGATGATGGCTCTTTCAATGGCGTGCTGTAACTCGCGTATATTGCCTGGCCAGCTGTATTTCTGCAATTTTTTTACCGTTGCTGGATTAATCTTGGATACAGCTTTGCGGTATTTCGAGGAATATTTTTCTACAAAATGATCGGTCAACAAGGGAATATCCTCTATCCGATTTCGTAAAGGTGGGAGCTGTATCTCCACGGTGTTGATGCGATAAAGAAGGTCCTGCCGAAAAGTATTGTCGGTTACCATGTCATAGACTGGCATGTTGGTGGCGCAGATCAACCGAATGTCGATAGGGACCACCTTGTTGGAGCCAATTCTGGTCACCTCTCTCTTTTGGATGGCTGTCAGTAGCTTAGACTGCAATGGCAGGCTGAGGTTGCCGATTTCGTCTAAAAATAAGCTGCCCTTATTGGCTATTTCAAATCTGCCGGCACGATCTTCTTTGGCATCGGTGAAAGCTCCCTTTTTGTGGCCAAATAACTCACTTTCAAACAGTGTTTCCGTGATTGCTCCCATATCCACCCCAATGAAAACATTATCATTCCGAAGGGACTTCTGATGAATGGCACGGGCGATAAGCTCTTTGCCGGTTCCATTCTCACCAAGAATTAAAATGTTGGCATCGGTACTGGCCACCTTGTCGATTATTTTGAATACATCTGTGATTGCTTGACTCTTGCCAATAATGTCTTTGAACGCTAAGTTGCTGTCGTCCTGCAGTTGTTTTTTGGTCTGTTTGAGCTGTGAAACCTCCTCATAGGATTTCTTGAGTTTGCCGGCACTGGATAGGGTAGCAAGCAACTTTTCGTTTTGCCAGGGTTTCAGCACAAAGTCGGTGGCCCCGGCTTTGAGCGCTTTCACAGCCATTTCTACGTCGCCAAATGCCGTGATAAGAATTACCACTGCCTGCGGGTCTTTGTCTAAGATTTGCTCTAGCCAGTAAAATCCTTCCTTGCCACTGGTGATGTCCTTGCTGAAGTTCATGTCCAGCAAAATGAGATCAAAACTGCTGTTATTAAGCAGAAAGGGTATTTTCTTTGGATTCTTCTCAATCGTTACCTCCTGCGCATGTTTTTTTAGCAGCATTTTAGCTGCTAATAGCACATCTTCGTCATCGTCTATGATTAGTATTTTGCCTAATTCTTTTTCCACCGCTTAAATTGCTTTTTGTAGGTTGTTCACAAATTGTGCCATGCCGTTCTAGGCACAGAAAACCGAAATTTAGAGAATTAAATTGTACGAAAGCGTACAGAATGAAGATTTAATGACCGGGCCATTTTTTTCTGCTCAGAGACCTGTGATTGTAAGCTTTTTTGACAAATCCCGGTGCTCGGGAGGGATTAAAGCCCAAGCGGCATTCGTTGTTGGAGGCTTCGATTGAAACTCTTGCTTAGTTCAGGTTCAAGTAGGGGATACCTGCCTCATAGAGTATTTCAATCTTATTTTTCCTGAATTTGGTCAGGGTCTTCAAGTACTTCAGTTGTGATTCGATGTATTTATTCTGTTGAATGTTGAGCTTGAAAAGATCACTTTCTCCGACTTCCAGGTTTAGGAGTTCTGCCTGAAATAGCAAACGATAGTTCGTGGCCATTTGCAGGTATTGTGATGTGAGTGTTTGGGAGGTTTGTATTTCGTAAAACTTCGATCTCACGCTGTTTCTAATTGCCAATCTTTTGCGCTCAAGCTCATATTGTTGATCGCGAAGTTTCAACTTAGTTTTCTGGAGTTTCCCTCGCTCTTTTCTTAGGAAAAGTGGGTAGGAAAATCCTACGCCAAACTTGTAGTTATCGTCAAAGCTCAGGCTGTTGGTTTCGCCGGAAGCATTGACCGGTGCATCTATGAATGAGTATTCGAGATCGAGCTGTGGTTTCAGCGCCTCCGCATTCCACTTTCGTTCGGTATCCAGTTGGTCGATCTTCCCTGCCGTTTTTCGCAGATCTGGATGTTCCCTGGTAGCCAGGTCAAGAAGTGTAGTCAGAGAGGCTTCCGTAGGTACATTTCCCAGATCAGCCAGCGTGTCAGGCAACGTGTTGTCTCCTAGTAACAAAGGCTGCTGATCAGTTGACCAAAGATGGTTTTCCAAACTGAGTCTGGATTGATTGTAATCCAATAAGACATTTTCATAATCTATCAACCTACTTTGCAATGTGATTTTAGCCTGGATCGTATCGACAACCGCAGCTTCACCAACTTCGTGATCAAGCAAAATACGCCTAAAGAGCTCCTGTGAGATAGTGACGCTTTGCTGAAGCAAAACAATTTCTTGGTAAGCCAATGTCCATTCCCAGTAGTCCTTGATCGCGGTTAGGAGGATCTTATTAGTCATTTTTATTTGCTCGGCCTGGGCTATTCCCTGATAGGTTCTTGCTTGTCTGAGCGTATTTCTCCTTTCGTCTATGAGCAGTCCTTTGCCAAGGGGCACTGAAATTCCCGCAGCCAGTTGCCTGTTTCCGTTACTGGAGGGGATGGACCTTTCCTTATTTATAAAGTCTCCGGTATTTCTGTCCAATGAAATTTTAGGATCAATTGGAACCGTAAGTGGGAATTTGAGGGTGGCATTCAGTAACTTCCAGTATTCAGTTTCTTTGAAATTTTTGAGATCATAGGATCCACTCAACTTAGGGTCGAAAGCTCCCTTGGCAGTTCGTAGGTTGGCCGCTGCCATTTGAGTGACCAACTCCGA
Organism: Cyclobacteriaceae bacterium; assembly: GCA_965242775.1. Taxonomy (GTDB): domain Bacteria; phylum Bacteroidota; class Bacteroidia; order Cytophagales; family Cyclobacteriaceae; genus JAWPMT01. The sequence goes on along the minus strand of CBDETI010000022.1, from coordinate 263,132 downwards.
TTGTTTTACGACGGGATGGTTAGCCAGGATAAGCTGTATATAATCGTCCAGGGGCAGCACCTGATTGGTGGTGTCCTGCTGACCATAGCCGAACATGGGAAAAACCAATAGAAAAAAAATCTTTCTCATGTCAGGGTTATTTTCCCTCTTTTTTGGGCTTCTCATCTCTTGCCCTTACATAATCCCCGCCACCAGGATCTTCATAAAGGCTCGGAGGGAAGCCATTGAGTTGTCGCCATATCTCGTACCAAACTGGAACGTTGTTGAGCATCACCCAACCCTTTATGCCTGAGCCCATTCTAAGTTGATGAGGCCAGGTATCGTCCTCAGGATCTGGTTTTACAAGTATTCGGAACATGCCGTTTCCGTTGTTGACCCGATCCACCACCTGGACCAGGCCTCCGAATGTGCCTACCGACACGGCTGGCCATCCGGAAAATTGTAAAGCCGGCCAACCGTCAAACTGGATACGGACCTGTCTGTCTTTGGCAATCAGCGGTACATCCATAGCTCGGATGTACATTTCCACGGCCAGGTCAGGTTCATAAGGCATTACTGTCGCGATGGCCTCACCCTCTTTGATGGTTTCTCCAATGCCTGCTTTCAAAGCCCGAACCACGTAACCTCGCTGAGGTGCGATCAAAGTATACTGCTCCTTTCGTATACTCACATTGCTGTATTCATTGCGCAGTTTGGCGATCGAGGCTTCCGTTTCGTTGATTTCGGAAAGTGTGGCCTGCAGGTCTGAATTGGCCTTGCTTATTTTTTCGGCGTAATCTGCCTGGATTCCAGACAGTTCGGTTTGTGCAATGCTCAGATCACCCTGCGATTGCAAGTACTTATTCTCTTTCCCAAGCAATTTGGCCTGCCCGGTATTGAATTTGGTTTCTAGCTCCTGAAACTTGGTCAATGTAATGTTGCCATTTTCATATCGCCTTTTATTTCTGTCAAAGATGTTCTTCGCATTGGCATAGCTAATTTTTTCAGCTTCGTAGGCGATACTGTCACTTTGGACTTTCAGGATGCTCTGCAACACCTTGTTATTTCCCTGTGTTAGCTTGGCTTTCAGGGCGGCTTTCAGTGCTGTGATTTGATTGTCGTAAGCATCCTTCTTTAGTTTTTTTGCAAGTAAACTCAGCTCTTTTGCGTCAATCTGCTCTTCGAGTCGTTGCAACTGATTGGGATCAAAATACTTGTCCTTCACCTCCGCCAGTTGAATAATCGAATCACCTTTGTCGACCAGTGCGCCCTCCGGCACATACCATTTCACGATCCTTCCCGGGATTGCTGACTCCAATGTCTGAGGTCTGTTGGCGGGATTGAGAGCCGTGACTCTTCCAAAACCATTGATATTCTGCTGCCAGGGCATGAGTAAGGCTATCGTTATCAATGAAAAAAGTACCAAGAGCACCCTGGCCAGGTAGATAGATAATCTGGGCGTACGCAGTGTCTTCAGCGAATAAAGCTGCTTTTCTGCAAGCAAGTCATCTATTTTGTCATTAGATATGTTCAGCATCTCAGTTGATGTTTTCGACTATTTCGTCTAGAGACAATATTTTTTCAAGTGTGCCGTCGGCTAGTATTTCACCATTTTTCAGGTAAATGACCCGATCGCAGGCAGCCATTATCAACGGGTCATTGGAGACTACAAGCAAGGTCCACGGATTCTTTTCCTCTGTGAGCATTTGGATCAAACTTAACCTTTCGTTTTTTGGGAAGTTGCTGAAGAAGTCGTTTAGAATGAGTACATGAGGTCTTTTTGCTAAACATCGAGCCAAGATCAGCTTTTGGATAAATGTTTGCGAGTAGCCTTTACCGGCGCTCAAGATAGGGTGATTCAATCCTTCGGGAAGCCCGTTGATGTGGTCGATCAGTCCCACCATTTCCAATGCTTCAATCGCTTTCATCTCATCAGCAAATGGTTTGCCCACGAGGATGTTTTCCAGGATAGTTCCTTCGAAAATATCATCTGCTGACACGTTTTTGCCTATTCGATCCCGCAAGTAGACGCGATCTACATCCCGAAGGGAGTATTTATTGTAGGTTACTGACCCTTCAAATTCTGCATAGAGCCCAGCAATCAAATTGGTCAAAGTGGTTTTTCCTGACCCACCCACACCGCTAATGCATACGCGCTGACTTTTTTCAATCTTTAAATCAATGTTTCTTATAGAAGGTTTCTTGGAGCCCGGGAAATAGTACGTCAGATTTTTGGTTTCAATGTCGAAACCCTCGCAAGAATCGGGCTCTGCTGGAATATCGATTCCCCCAGTCCGCTCCAGGGGGAGATCAGTAACGTGTGCAATCTTATCGACAGCAGTAAGCATATCATAAACCACATCGGTATACATGATGATCTTCTCTACAGAGCTTAGGATCAGGATAATAATCACTTCCGAGGCCACGAACTGTCCGAGCGTGATCTCACGCTGCACAACCAGGATGGTCCCTATAATTAGCAGACCGGCCGTGATCACCGCTTTGAAGAGTAATACATACGAGTACTGGGTGATCAGTATCTTGAAATGGTTCTTCCGATTTTTTAGGTAGTTGTTGACAAAGTAGTCGGTTTTCCGTAAAGGCAGGTCTGTGCTGCCAGAGAGTTTGAAACTGAGTAGCGCCCGTGCTAACTCCTCCAGCCAATACACGGCCTTGTATTTAAATTTTGATTCGATGATGGACGACTGAAGGCCCTTGGGTCCAGTGATATAGAATATCGCGAACAAAATCAATACCAGTGCTACACCGAAAAAGACAAAAAACGGGTGATAGAATGAGAGCAGGATAAGCCCAAAGAATATTTGAATCAATCCTGTCGAGAGATCAATCAATAGTTTGGGTAGCCCTTTTTGAATAGTAAGCACATCAAAAAAGCGATTCATCAACTCCGGGAAGTGCAAATTGAGGACAGCCTCCATTTTGATACGGGGCACCCTAAAAGCAAACTCGAAAGCGGCTTTTGTGAATACACGACGCTGCAGGTACTCCACAATTGTTATCTGAAGCACTTGAAGCACGCCTGAACCCAGAACCCCCAAAATCACTACGCCAATCAAGAAATAGATGGAGCTGAAGAACACGCCGCCCGAAATGAGTTCTATAGCGGCCTGAATTCCCAACGGTAGGATCAAACTGGTAATACCTATGATCACACCATAGATATACACGTACATGATATCTTTTTTATCGGCAGCCAAAAGTCGGAACAGCCGATTGACGGGGGTAAGTTTTTTTATTTCGGTATTGCCCCCCAGGTTACTACCTACCACACTCTCATAGGCAAAGACCGACAAGAATATTACTTCGCCATTTTCCGTTTTGAGAAACTCATCCTGAGGTATTAGGTCCAACCGCCGATCTTGGGTGCCGTAATCTGTGATAATTGTAATTTCCTTCTGATCCTTCCGGTTGGTGTGGATGATGGCCGGGATGGCACTGTTGCCCTTCTTGAGGAAGAGAACCATTGGCGAGTCGAAATTCTCAACGAAAATTTCGAATTCCGTATAGCTGATTTCCTTCCGGATAAAAACAATTCCGGCATCGTTGGCTATCTCCGTCAAATCCCGAACAAATTCTCCGAGCTCGTCTATTTCATAGTGACGTAGGAGATTCTCCGTTGATTTCAGTACCTGACTATCCAGGTCAATATTGAGGAGCCCTGCACTTTCGTGCAAAATGTTCAAAATGGTGTTGTTGTTCATTTACCCTCTTGCTTTGATGGTGTTGAAGACCAGCGTCTTTAGAAACAAGAAATTCTCATGATAGGGATCGGGAGCATTTCGTAGTTCAGAGAGTGACGGCAGGTGGTGTGCAAAATATATCTGCTGATGAGAAGCTTCCAGACAAGTGCTGACCAGTGCATTCGGGAAGGGAAATTCCGGGTCTATCTCCTCAACAAAAGCACTTATGACCTGGCATAGGGTCTTGTATCCACGGAATAGACCTTCTTTGTTGTTCTCATCGACCTGCTTGGTCAAATAGGTTTTATCAGACTCGGCCATTACAATTCTTTGTAGTGCCATTTCATCTACATTCGGAAAATTTTCATCATAATTTTTCTTCTCTGTTATGACCCTCAGAGCGGTCAATAGTCTCTCCTCGGCCGAAAGGAGATTGTGGGTCTCGAAGGAAATCACATACTCCGTCCAGGCCCAATACCAAGTGATGAGGTAAAGCAGCAGTTTGTGCTTATTTTCGAAGTACCTGTATATAGAAGCTTCAGTAGAGTCAATCTCTTTCGACAGCTTTTTAAAGGTGAAGGCCTCGAAACCGATCTTGTCGATGATATCAATGCTGCGGTTGATAATCTTGAGACCTAGTTCGGTAGTTTGAGGGTCCTTTAGGAAAAGATTATGGTTAAGTCGTAGTTGAAGAGCAAGCATTTTATAAATAGAATATATGCTATCAAATTCAATAGTATTACTATTAATACAAAAAGTACCTGCAAAAGGTTTTGTAAATGTTTGCACGTTTTTCTTCGATAATTAGGAATATTCACTATCTTCGAGGAGTTGTTGTGGATTAAGAATTTTATTTAGTCCTTTTATTTTGAGTTTTTGACCTTTGGGTTCAGGTTGACCGCCTGAACCTTTTTTTTTGCTCGAAATCGAACACTTTTTGTATCAATCTGTACAAATCGCATTTCTCTGAGAATTTTTTTGGCGTTTTAAGAAGCTGTTTTTCAGTAACTTATAAATAGTGGCATTCTAATTGGCATGGCGGTATGTCAGAAATCAGAAAGCACATATTTCCACATGGATAGAAAAATTAAAAAGAAGAAATGGACGTTGAAACGGTTGCTCTCAATTGGTGGAGGGGCTGTATTTCTGTTCTTCGTGATCTATAGTTTCGTCTTCGCCGAAGGTGGTGCCCGACTTAATGTCGAACTGGAAAAAATAAACGTGGCCACGGTAAAAGAGGGCGAGTTTATGGAAACCATTCCAGTGGACGGCAGCGTCATGCCCATTAAAACCATTCGACTCGATGCCATTGTCGGTGGTGTTGTTGAGAAGAAATATTATGAAGGCGGTATCCTGGTTGAAAAGGGCGATACCATCCTGAAGCTATCCAATGATGTCTTACTACAGAACTTCGTTCGCGAGGAAACACAAGGATTTATTCTGGTGAACAATCTGGAGAATACTAAACTGAGTTTGACACGAAATCAGTTTGAGTTGAGACGTGCAATTACCCAGCTTGATTTTCAAATTGATCAGGCCAGAGATGCCTATGAAAGAGGTAAGCCCTTATTTGATGACAAGATCATCTCCGAACAAGAGTTTCTCAATCTGAAAAGAGAGTTTGAACGACTGGAAACCACTCGACAGATTCAAATCGAATCCAACCGGTTTGATTCTATGAATGCCGTGTTGCAAATTGCCCAGGCTGAGTCTACACTGCGACGAACGCGGGACAATCTGGAGATGATCAAAGCCAATTTGGACAATCTCTACATTCGGGCTCCTATTTCGGGCCGACTGTCGACAGTCAACGCAGAGGTTGGGGAATCCATCGCTCCGGGACAAAATATTGGTCAAATTGATGATCTCAACGGCTACAAGGTGCGTGCCAGCATCGATGAACACTATATCAGTAGGATCTACGACGGCCTCAACGGTAATTTCCCTTTTGCCGGGAACGACTATGGCTTAAGAATTAACAAAATATACCCTGAAGTAAATGGAGGCCTGTTTTCGGTGGACATGGAATTTACCGATGAAGAAGCTCCTTCAGGGATTCGCAGAGGGCAGACGCTGCAAATCAGATTACAGCTGAGCCAGAAAATTACAGCGATCCAAATACCACGAGGAAGCTTTTATCAGACTACCGGGGGCAACTGGATCTTCGTTGTAGACGGCTCGGAATCGTACGCCGTGAGAAGAGATATTCGTTTAGGTCGTCAAAATCCCCGATATTACGAAGTATTGGAGGGATTGCAACCTGATGAGAAAGTTGTTGTCTCTTCATATGAAGGATATGAAGACAAAGACCGCCTAGTATTTAAATAAGCCAATCGAAAATCAACTATATAATTACTAAATAGCACAAAATGGAAAATGCGAAGCAACTGATTAAAACATCAGGACTTAAAAAATTCTATTACACCGACGAAATCGAGACCACTGCTTTGGCTGGGGTGAATCTGACCGTCAATTCCGGAGAGTTTGTGGCCATCATGGGTCCCTCTGGTTGCGGTAAGTCAACCTTGTTGAACATCATTGGTTTGCTTGATAACCCGTCGGAAGGAGAGTTTCACTTTGGCGAACTGGAAATTTCCGGGTACTCGGAAAGAAAGCGCGCTGATCTAAGAAAAGCCAACATTGGCTTTGTCTTTCAAAGCTTTAACCTGATCGACGAACTCACTGTTTATGAGAACATCGAGTTGCCATTGATCTACTTGAAGTACAGTTCTGCTGATCGAAAGAAAAGAGTGGAGGAAGTAATGGAGCAGATGAAGATCATGCACCGTAGAAATCACTTCCCTCAGCAGCTATCCGGTGGACAACAGCAACGTGTAGCTATCTCACGTGCAGTGATTGCCAAACCAAAACTTATCCTGGCGGATGAGCCGACTGGTAACCTGGATTCTGCCAACGGTCAGGAAGTAATGAATCTGCTTACCGAATTGAATGAGAATGGGACCACAGTTATCATGGTGACGCACTCACCAATTGATGCTGAATATGCCCATCGCGTCATTCACCTATTCGATGGTCAGATCGTTTCAGAAAACATAAATTCAAAGGACTCTGCGCTAGTATAAGCCGGAGCCCGACATTTTGTGCCTTTGCCTAAAACCCAAAGGTCTAAAAACTCAAAAATTACCTAGTTACATGTCCAATAAAGGGCTATTCGATTCGGATAGCCTTTTTAAGACGCTCTTCAATTCGTAAAATTTTAGGAAGATGAAAAATGTCGTTTTGACCTTTTGCCTGCTACTGCTATGCCTTTTTTCGATGGCTCAGGAGACCAAAGAAAACAGGGTTCTGACGCTCGATGAATGCATAAATACTGCCTTGCAGAACAATATTCAGTTGAAGAGAGCCAAAAACAACGAGCTCATAGCCCGTTCTAATAATTTTCAGTCGCTGATGCAGTTTCTGCCTTCCGTTTCAGCAGATATCAACTATGATATATCTGTTGGTAACACATTTGACAACAACACTGGTCAGGTTGTTAATACCACTACGCAGCGATCCAATCCCAACATATCAGCCAACTGGGTTGTATTTCAGGGACTTTCCAACTTTCATAGGAGAAAACAAAGAGAGAATGAATATGTAGCAGCAGTAAAGACCACTGAAAATGCTGAGTTGTCAACCGAAGCAAGTATTCTTTCCTCTTACTTAAATGTTATTCTTAGCCGAGAAAATATCAAGATCTCGCAGCAACGTGTGGATCTCCTCACGGCACAGTTGGATCGCGCAGAGAAGCGAGAGTCCGTGGGGGTTGGGAACATGGAAGATGTGTTTAACTTCCGTTCACAACTGGCCACCGAGCAACTTAACCTTGCCAACTTGAATAATACCTACGAAAGGAACAAGCTGGCCTTGCTGCAGGCCATGCAACTCGACCCTACCGCTGCCAATTACGAAGTGGAATCGTACCCTATCACCGATGCAGATTTGCTTGCTGAACCCGATGCATTTGCTGCCATTCTAAATGATGCCCTGGACAACAATCCTGCCGTACAGGCTGCAGACGCCAGTAGGCGAGCGTCTTTATTTCAATACCGCGCAGCTCAGGGCTTGAGATTGCCAACAGTTTCTGTCCTGGGAGTTTACGGTAGTAACTTCTCTTCTAACGGGGCATTTAATCCTGATACCGACGCGTTCGAAACGGATGCCACTTTCCTTGAACAACTGGGCTACAATGAATTTCAGTTTTTGCGTTTCAGCTTTAGTCTTCCCCTGTTTACCCGGTTCAACAATCACAACACTATACAAACGGCCAAATTGTCCATGGCCAATGCCGAATTGGACAATCAGCAAGCACGTTTGACTGCAACCAATGTGACACAGACAGTCTATCTGGATTTGGTGGCTGCACAAAATACCTACCGTTCAGCCAGTGAAAACCTTGAGTCATTGCAGCAGAGTTTTGATTTTATGGAGCGAAGATTTCAAACAGGTAATACGGACTTCTATACTTACCTGGAAAGCCTTAACAACAAGAATAGAGCGGAAGTACAGCTTGCTAATGCGAAGTATAGCATCATTCTAAGAAGGAGAATCCTCGAGCTCTACCGCGCCTCTAATCAATAAGTAGAAAACTGTCGAGTTGGGAGCCTTTGACAAAATGGTAGGTTTTCCCATTGACTAATCCCAGCTCATATGATTTGGGACCGGGAATGGTGGTTACTGCCAATTGGTCTAGAGATAAATGGAATAAAGAGTCGTTGGCATAAGTAATAACCTGATTATCAATAAGCTGCGCGTATCTGCATCCTCGAGTCTTAATGCTCGCCAGTTCATTCCCAAACAAATCAAACAGGTAAACCCCTGCACCCTGATCTACCACCAAAACGGATCCTTTAAAAGCTTCCAGGTAAACCAGGTCCTCGATTTTTGAATCTACCGGCAGTCGGGACTCTTGCAGGAGTGAGCCGGTACGTCGGTCTATTTTGATCAACGCCGGAGGTGTGTTTTGTATTAACCAGAAATTTTGATCCTGAGATGGTGCCATGAGCCATATATATCGACCTGTCAACTGTGATAATTGGTAAACCACTGGGTTGGACAAAAAGCGATCAAAAACAAGCCATTCCTGATTCTCCCTTGAAAAAAGAAAGGGGGTCAGCGGATTTTGAACATTGATCAATTGGATCCGATTCCTATTAGGAACAGATATGGTTTGTGGCACTGCGTCAACGGATTCTAGTTGTACGAACTTCCCGTTGGACAGGGTGATATAAATTTTGTTGGAAACGTCCGCGGCTAGGGAAGTGATTTGCGAGCCCATATCGCGCGAATGCAATAACCGCCACTCCTGTGCCTGCACTGGGGAGTATAACCCAAGGAGAACAATGAGGATACTAAACCTCATATTTTCGAAGTAGCAATTCATTCCCATCAAATTCCGCATAGGAGAAATTATTTACCCATTCTCCCAGGTTCACATATTTGAAATTCGCCTTAGTGATTTCACAGGGATGGTGTCTGTGACCAAAGATGTAATAGTCATGATGTTGCTTCGATTCCATGTCAAGAATAAATTGGTACAACCATTCATCTTCACCCTTAAATGAATCGTCTTTGCCCTCATTCTTGCTACGGCTGCTTGAAGACCAAAATTGGGCCATACTTACTCCGATATTGGGATGGAGCCAGCCAAATAGCCATTGACAAAACCGGCTATTAAAGAAAAATTTGAGAAACTTATAAAAGTGGTCACCAGGCCCGAGTCCGTCGCCATGCCCGATGTAAACAGATTTTCCATTGACCTCAAGTTTTATTGGCTCGCGATAGACTGGGATACCGAGGTGCGTGGGAAAGTAGTCAAACATCCACATATCGTGATTGCCAGTGAAGAAGAAGATCGGAAGCCCGCGATCGCGAAGTTCAGCCAACTTTCCCTGGAATCTGATGAACCCTTTTGGGATTACATTTTTGTATTCGAACCAAAAATCAAAGACATCCCCCACAAGAAAAATAGCCGCTGCGTCATCGGAAATTGAATCCAGCCACGCAATTATTTTTCTCTCGCGAACCAAGCTCTTTTCCTCTGTAGGGACTCCCAGGTGAAAGTCACTTGCGAAATATAGCTTTTTGCCCGTCGGCAATTCGTTGAAATCGGTATTGACAATCATAAAAAAAGGAGCACAGAGGCTCCTTCAAAATAACTTTATCTAATAATATTAGACCGAAGTATCTTCGGTTTTTTCTTCGGTTTTGCTTTCGGGTTCTACGCCATTTTCAGGAAGTGCCTCCTTTTCCTCACTCTTTTCCTCCGTATCGTCTTGCTGAGTAAACGCTTCGTAAGTCGTTTTTCGATCAAATGGGCGAGGACCTATCAGCCGCTCCAGGTCACTCTGGAAAAGGATCTCCTTTTCGAGTAGTTCCTTGGCGAGGGTTTCTAAGTGTTCCCTTTTGCTAATGAGCATATCTTTCGTTCTCTTATATGCTTGATCGATCAACTTCTTTACTTCCTTGTCAATCATTTCAGCGGTAGCTTCGGAATAAGGCTTTGTGAAGTTGTATTCCGATTGCTTAGAATCGTAGAATGACAGATTGCCCACCTTATCATTCATGCCGTATACGGTGACGATGCTATAAGCCATTTTGGTAATTCTCTCCAAATCGCTCAATGCGCCAGTAGAAATTTTACCGAAAACAATTTCCTCGGCCGCTCGACCTCCAAGTGCCATACACATTTCATCGAGTAATTGCTCAGTTTGATAGAGGAATTGCTCTTTTGGCAGATATTGGGCATAACCCAGCGCCGCTACTCCTCGGGGTACAATGCTGACTTTTACCAATGGGTCAGCATGTTCCAGATACCAGCCGGCTACTGCATGCCCTGCCTCGTGGTAGGCAACAATCTCTTTTTCCTCCGGAGAGATGATCTTGCTTTTCTTTTCAAGTCCACCAATTACCCGGTCAATTGCATCCTGAAAGTCAAGCATGTCCACTTTTTCCTTGTCCCTTCGGGCGGCAATTAAAGCAGCTTCATTGCAGACGTTAGCAATTTCAGCGCCTGCAAAACCTGGCGTTTGAGCAGAGAGTTTTTTGGGATCTACATCTTCATGAAGCTTAATAGGCTTCAGGTGCACCTTGAATATGGCCTCCCTACCAACGATATCAGGCTTGTCGATACTGATCTGTCGATCGAATCGGCCGGGACGAAGCAGCGCCGAATCCAGTACATCCGGTCGGTTGGTTGCGGCAAGTATGATCACCCCTGAATCTGTGCTGAAACCGTCCATTTCTACCAGCAGCGAGTTTAGGGTATTTTCACGCTCATCGTTGGAGCCCGGCATTTGGCCTCTGCCACGGGATCGACCTATGGCGTCGATTTCATCGATGAATACGATACATGGGGCCTTTTCCTTGGCTTGTTTAAACAAATCTCTTACCCTGGCTGCACCCACACCTACGAACATTTCCACAAAGTCAGAGCCCGAGAGTGTGAAGAAGGGTACTGCGGCTTCACCAGCTACTGCTTTGGCTAGCAAAGTTTTACCTGTACCGGGAGGTCCGACCAGCAAGGCACCCTTGGGTATTTTTCCACCCAGTTTCGTGAATTTCCCTGGATTCTTTAGAAAATCTACAATTTCCTTGATCTCCTCTTTTGCCTCATCTAATCCGGCAACATCCTTGAAGGTAATCCTTACCTTGTTTTCAGCATCAAATAGGGCAGCACGTGACTTGCCTATGTTGAAAATCTGGCCACCAGGCCCAGTACCTCCGGTCATTCGTCGCATCAAAAACCAAAAGCCGAAAATGAATAGGAAAAAGATGCCGTAACTGAATAGGAAGTCAGTAAGGTCAGATCGCTCCTCTACCTCATAACCAATCCGCTGCTCCTGGGGAAGCTGATCGACAATCCTATTGAAATCATCATCGAAGATCTTGGTATCTACGATCTTGAACTTGTAATGTGGCCCCGTATTGTTGTTGAAGGGGTTGGTGTTCTCAAGCTCAATTTTGTATTTGGTGTTCTGGAGTGCCTCGTCTTTCAAGGTGACCTCAACCAGGTCCTTGTTTTTAATGAGCACCACACGCTGAATATCGTTGCTGAGCATCATCTGCTCAAATCTTCTGTCCGAAATTTTGATCGCGGAGTTGTTGTTACTCAGATACGTGAATCCAAATACGGAAGCGATCAAAATCACTATTACCCAGACTTGGTAGTTATTCCTCCCCGGTCCACCCATCAGGCCCTTTTTCTGTCTCGGTTTATCTCCCATCTATTGTTCTTATTCTAAAATATTTCTATTAAAACGCGTAGGCACCTTTTTAGTTCTAGTCCTGAGATGCTGTAATTTTCGCATCGCCCCAGAGTTCCTCAAGTGCGTAAAAAGCCCTTTTTTCGCTATTGAAGACGTGTGCCACCACATCTACATAGTCGATCAGTACCCATTCCCTGTTACTCCTTCCCTCGGTTTTCCAAGGTTTTTGACCGGAGTTCTTTCTTACCAGTTCTTCAACTGAGTCCGATATCGCATCAATCTGCGTATCAGAACTTCCTGAGCATATCACAAAGAAGTCTGCCACTGCATGTTTGATGTCTCTCAGATCCATGACCACAATATCCGAGGCTTTCTTTTCCTGCATTCCCAACTTCACTAATTCGCACAACGCTTCAGATTTGATTGCCTGCGGAGGAGTTTTTGTCATTCACCTGATTATTTTCGATTCAAAACTACTAAATAAAAAGGTGCATAAATTCTTTGCCAAAACTAGATTTCTAGGGAAAAACATCATTTCTCTGACAGAATGTCATTCCACTAACGACTTTTTAATCGCTTTGGCGAAAAATGAAGGTGTCGAAAATGGCACTATTGTACAAACTGACAGTCAATCCATGGGGCGAGGCCAAAGGGGAAATACTTGGGAGTCGGCACCAGGTGAAAACCTCCTTTTTTCGGTGTATATCCATCGTCCCGCTTTAAAAATTTCAGAACAGTACCTGGTGAATGTTGCCGTTAGCCTTGCTTTACATACGGCATTGTCTGATGATGTGAAGGTAGCTGATGTTTTGCAAGTCAAATGGCCCAATGATCTATACCTCAATAATAAGAAAGTTGCGGGCATATTAGTGGAGGCTAGCATCATTTCGCAGCAACTCGAGTGGTTGATCATTGGTGTGGGGTTGAATACGACCCAAACCCAGTTTTCTTATCCTATGGCAACTTCATTGGTTAAAGAGGGAATCGATGCTCCAGATCCCTGGATCATTATGGAGAATTTTTGTATAGAACTTGAACCTCTCCTAAGTGCTATAAATGATGAAAAAGAAGCCCTGATGGCCTCATATTATGCGGTTTTGCGCTGGAAAAGTGAACTTAGGACCTTTCAAAGTTCAGAGCTTGGCATCTTCCAGGGCACTATCCAGGGCCTCGATGATCGGGGGCGTATTCTCCTAGACTTTGATGGCAAGGAATATGCCTTCGATATTAAGGAGTTGAAATTTATTTCTTGAGAAGGATTCTCTAAATTTGCGGCCTAATTCAAAAATCATGTCCGAGGTTACAGAAAAATACAAGGTAAAAGATATTGCCATGGCCGATTGGGGCCGTAAGGAAATCGCATTAGCAGAGGCCGAGATGCCAGGTCTTATGGCGTTGCGAGAGGAATATGGCGACTCAAAGCCATTGGCAGGGGCCAGAATTGCGGGTTGCTTGCACATGACAATCCAAACGGCTGTGTTGATAGAGACGCTGACGGCATTGGGAGCGGAAGTAACCTGGTCCTCGTGCAACATCTTTTCCACGCAGGATCATGCGGCGGCGGCTATCGCCAAATCAGGTGTTCCTGTTTACGCTTGGAAAGGCATGAGTGAAGAGGAATTTGATTGGTGTATTGAGCAGACTTTATTTGCCTTCGCCGATGATAAGCCTTTGAATATGATCTTAGATGATGGCGGTGACCTTACTAATATGGTGCTTGATAAGTATCCCGAACTCGTAGGGGATATTAAAGGTCTCTCCGAAGAAACTACTACGGGTGTCCATCGATTGTATGAGCGAATGAAGAATGGCACACTGCCCATGCCTGCTATCAATGTGAATGACTCTGTGACCAAATCAAAGTTCGATAACAAATACGGTTGTAAAGAATCGTTGGTAGACGCTATCAGGAGAGGAACTGACCTCATGCTTGCGGGTAAAGTTGCGGTGGTAGCTGGCTATGGCGACGTAGGGAAAGGCTCAGCGGCTTCACTTCGCGGTGCTGGTGTAAGGGTAATAGTTACCGAAATCGACCCGATATGTGCCCTTCAAGCAGCGATGGACGGTTTCGAGGTGAAGAAAATGACGGACAGTGTACCCAGAGCTGATATTATCGTCACTGCGACTGGAAACAAGGACATTATCCGTGCAGAGCATTTTCAGTCAATGAAAGACAAAGCCATTGTTTGTAATATTGGTCATTTCGATAATGAGATCGATATGGCGTGGCTAAATGATAACCATGGTGATTCCAAGGTAGAGATCAAGCCTCAGGTTGACATGTATTCGGTCAATGGGAAGGACCTGATTGTCCTTGCCGAAGGAAGATTAGTGAACCTGGGTGTTGCCACCGGCCACCCGTCATTTGTAATGTCCAATTCTTTCACTAATCAGACGCTCGCGCAGCTTGAACTATGGCAGAACGCTGACAAATATGACAATGCCGTGTACATGTTGCCTAAGCACCTGGATGAGAAAGTAGCGGCTCTTCACCTGTCGAAGATCGGTGTTGAATTGGATTCACTCACTGAAGATCAGGCTGAATATATTGGTGTGAAGGTTGAAGGACCTTTCAAACCGGAATACTACAGATACTAAAACCATAGGGGGAGTTATGCAAGAAGAACAGCTAAAGCAAGAGCTTCAGTATAACTTCCCCTATCATCATGTAGCCCAGTTTCGTAAGGGCTTCAAGTCTACCTATTACGTCAGATACGGGCTTAAGCACATCACCTCCCTGGAATGGATCTTGCAACAGATCAAAGATCTTTCCTTTCATACGCTTTGCGATGTTGGGTGTGGTGACGGCCGGTTAGTTGCAGAACTCAACATCGACTTCCCAGATAAGTTAATTTGTGGCGTTGACTATTCCGAACGGTCAATTCATCTGGCCAAAGGGATCAATCCTGACGGTGATTACCGACAATTTGATATTTTAAGTAAAGATCCGTCTTCCCAGTTTGATCTTGTGACCCTGATCGAGGTATTTGAGCATATACCCGTGGCAGATTGCCAGCGCTTCGCTACTCAACTTGCCAAAATGGTCAAGCCCAAAGGGCATCTCATGGTGACCGTGCCTCATCACAATCTGCCTTTATCCACCAAGCACTTTCAGCATTTCACAAAAGATTCTTTATTGGACTATTTTCAGAGTGACTTCCGTGTTGAGCGTGTACAGTTTCTGGAAAAGAAGAAGGATTGGAGGCTTTACCTCTATTATCGACTGTTGAAAAACAAACTCTTCCTTCTAAATAATAAGACCTTACTCCAGTGGATTTTCAATGGTTACAAACGTCATCATTTGCTAGCCGCCGATGAGGATTCCTGTGAGCGGATATTTGTTTTGTTGACGAAGAACTGATCCTATTTTCTGGCGATTATCCAGGTGACAATTGGCAACGACCGGTCATTGCGTGTTGCTAAGCGATGTAATGGATGCCATTTTGCCGTAGGGATCTTAACCGCGTGTATACTGTTTCTGATAGCCCAAAGACTCCTTTGGTTGCCCCAGCCGCCAACATCCACAATTTCTGACCAGTCCTGATGCAACAACTTCAAACCATGAGGTGTAAATCTCCAGAAGTCGTTGGGTTCGCCGTGGATAGGATAGATGTGACATGTTGTATGAACCGCGATGCCCCCTGGTTTCAAAACTCTGTGACATTCGTCAATCGCCTGAAGTGGATTTCCGGCCACATGCTCCAAAACTTGGTCGGATAGGACCCAGCCAAAAGATTCATCCTCAAATGGCAGATTCAAGATGTCGAATTTTGGGTAGTTAGCCTCCACTATATTTCCAGCGTCAAGGCCCAGTACCTTCGCGAGTCTAGTGGAATGACTAACGGATAAAATCGTTGCCTCTGGAGCGGAAAGCTGAGATCCCCAACTAGCCAAACGCTCATATAGGGAGAATCTCGAGAGTCTATAGGACTTTTTCAGGCCCAGGGTAGAGGCTTGCCAAAAGAGTTTGGTAATCTTCGATGGAAGAGACGACATAACAACGTCACTATTAATAAACTTTCAAGTTAAGTTTACTTCTGTTTAGAAACCAAAATAATGCCCATTTCGACACGGAGCACCCTAAGCACCTTCAAGTTATTGTCTGACCGTCTCGACAAAGGTTGTCGAACCTTCTATACTCGCTTCGGAGATGGTGATTTGTACTTACTCATGGGCAAAAGCTATCGCAATCACCGCTTCAACGAGGAGATTAGAAAGGAAATGGAAGACTCCATTCTCATTGCTGATCCCGGCTATGTCAAAGCCATGTGTGTTAATTATGATCTGGATCCCGGAATGGGTGCCGGACTCTTTACCTGGTATCCTGATAATGACGAAATGGCCAATTTCTTATCAGATACCTACGCCCCGGATCATACATGGGAATTTGAGCATCATTTCACTTTTCCTTATTATGCGTTGTTTCGACCGGTGGAATTCCAGGAATTTTTTAATGACCACATAAGGCCCCGGAAGAAATTATTTATAGGTGGAGTCGACAAAGCTGTTGCTGAACGACTTTTCGGGCCAATTGACGAATACATCCGCACACCAATGCGAAATGCCTACGGAGAAATTGAGCAATGGTGGCCGCAGGTGCAGGAGGCGGCGGCAAGGGTGGAGTTAGTTATCCCTACAGCTGGTGCAGCGAGCAAGATCATTAATAAGCGGTTGTGGCAAGAAGGATATACAGGAAATAGCATTGATGTGGGCGCCTTGATCGACTGGGTCGACGGTCGAAGAAGTCGTAAATGGATCAAATTGCTAGGCCACAGAATAAATGACGTCCTGGTGCCTGGAGCCAGGAATTCATCCATGTCCTTTAAGGCTTACTACCACTATCGTGAAAACTTCTACCGGGTGCGCGGAATTTGGAAGAGCTTGCGCGGCAAGACCTAACTGGATGTCAATTTTTTGTAGGCATCTACGATTTTGGGAATCACTAAAGGTGCCTGAAAAGCTGCCGCCGTTTTTTTGGCGTTTTCCGAAATGGTGGTGCTGAGCGTTTTTGATTGTATCAGTGCTTCAATGGTTTGTACGAAACCCTCGCAATCAGTGGCATGATGAAGAAAGCCATTTTCCCCATGCTGTATCATTTCGGGAATCCCGCCCACTTCGCTGGCTACAACAGGGGTGCCCACCTGAAAACTATCGAGGATGGTTGTAGGAAAACCTTCTGCCAAGGAAGGAAAAAATAGAATGTCAAGAGCCGCTATCCACTGATGGATGTCCTTTTGGAAGCCTACAAGAAAAACCGACTTTGAAAGACCTTTTTTATGAATCTCTTCCTGAACAAAGGCTTCCAACGAACCTGTTCCAATCCAGACGAAAATCGCATTGCCATTTCGTTTCACCATCTCTTCTGCTACTTGCAAAAACACCTCTGGATTCTTCTCCCTTGTTAATGCTGCTACATAACCTATTATTTTCTTTTCAGTGCCGATAGACAAGAGCGTATCCAAATCGATTTTGGATGGGGGCTTAATTGTTTCTACAACGCTCGGGATCATTAACGTTCGGACCGTAGGTAGTTGGCGTAAAACTTGAGCCTCGACAGCTCGCGATACGCAAATGACCAGATCAGCTTTCCTGTATTTGTACCTCGACAAGATGTTACGCCCTATAGGGAAAATAGTTCGTTTGGTGGTAACGATGTGGCAGGCGCATCCAAGCAGTCCGGCAATTACAGCGATACCCAATGCCTTGGGCGTATGACAATGAATGATTTGGATCCCGAGGCGCTTGCATAGCTTGCGGATATTGACGGCCGAGCCTACATCCATTCCATGAGCCAATTGCAGATTGAATAGGTGGCTAGAAGGTATATCGGCTATTTTCGAAATGGCGCTGGACTCCCGACAGACCAGAAAGTTCTCGACATCCGATGAGCTATATCGCAGCTGTAGGGCAAGTTGTTTCTCTCCACCTCTCCAGCCAATCTCGGTGTTGATATGGAGTACCTTCACTTAATGGTATAAGTCAATCCCAACATGGCGCCGGAAAATTTACCAAAACCTCTCTGATCGTGGGCGAGCGTAAGGCGTGCTTGGATCGGCACCTTGTCCAAATCCTTTCGTAACTCCAGCATCAAATAATCAGAATTGATTCCATTTCGGAAAAGATAGTTTCTGTCCAAATTCCAACTAGTTATGTTGCCTCCGTATTTGCCGGCATAAGTACCCAGGTTCTGGGTGAACGTGAGTAGCAATCTATAGTCTATGTCCCAGGGAACGAGATTTCCAGCGATGCCAAAATGCTGTGCCCGTATCCGGTTATTCACTACGGTACTAGCATCGAGGGCGGAGTATCCGGTTAAATCAAACAACCTGCTGGCGGTAAGAAACAGCGGATTGCCTATCACATGGCCATGAAAAGTATTGCCGTCGGGATAACCCCTGTTTACGTAGTAGCTATCGCGACCACCAAATTCCAAATTATTATTAGTCTCAAACCGGATAATCTCAATGAATTCGTTGAAGGAGATACCACTGGTTACGATGCCCAGTTCATCAAACAAGAATTGGTCGTAATCGAGGGGACGCAAGTCGACGAACGAGTAACCTATACCGTTAACTATCGGATCGGGTAACCCTTCACCACTTTGGTGGGTACTATTGAGGTTTTCATACAAAATCTCTTGTATCCATTTTTGATTATTAAAGGTTAGGTGAATACCGATCAGGTAATCCTTATTACCTGCGGAGAAATTCTTGAGACTAGTACGGTCTTCCCATGGCTGCTGATAATAAACGTTGATACTTAGATCGTCGGTAGCGATTTCAGCGCCATAATCGAAAATACCGAAGTGGGCGCCGGCGGCGTTTATAGCATCACCATTTACGTTGGAAGTCGATGAGGCCCGTCCCAAAAAAACCTCAAGGTAATTGGTCGACTGTCTGACGCCATTCAATTCCCCCCCAAAGAGGGCAACATTTGAAAAACCAAAATGAACATTAACCGGCAACTGGCGAGTTCGTAGATAGCCCCACTTTTCATGATACAATGGTCTTTCAACAACCCTGTCTTTTTCCAGGATCCCCTGACTGAGCACTCCTTTGATCTGTAGGTAGCCTTTAGTTAGTGGCACATCCACGTAATCGAAAAAACCGGCAGAAATTTTCGGAATACTCCTCGCATTTTGGCTTAGAAACAGATGCCCAGTACTGAGATGGTCTGGGAAATTGGAGTTTTGCACTTCATTCAAACCCATTTGAAGGCTAAATCCTTTGAAGTCGAAGTTCAAGTGAGCTTCGTGCAGCAAAATGTCGGCAGTACCACCTAGGGCATCCAACTCAGAGGTTATTGTCAGACCATTTTTCAGACGCCATTGGCGAGTGATCTCACCACGAACAAAAGCTCCGGCCTTATTCGATTCAAAAAAACCGAAGCGGTTAAACACAAGCCAATGAGGAAGTACACCGTTGGTTCCAAATGCTGCCTCAGTATGAATTTTTACAGTGAGGCTATCAGATTGCCCGATCGACGACAATGGCAGGAATACGCAGAATAGAATAAGTAGATTCTCAGACAGGTATTTTCGAAGCTGCATATCTAATATTTATGAATCAAAACTAGTGAATGTAAAAACCACGACCTTGGATTAGGAACTAAACCAGCAGGAGTTCGTAAGAACCATGTAGCGACATGTAATTGACTTCAAGGTAATGGAAATAGTAGACACAGAAACTCCTCTGATGGATCGAGAGGAGGAGCATATAAGTACAAAATATACGTATACGGAAGGCGACAAACTACGAATATTCAATGGTGAGTTTATGCCACACATTGATTCGATGTACAACTTCGCCTATCGTTTGACTTTCGACGAAGACGATGCCAAAGATCTGGTGCAGGATACCTATTTAAAGGCGTATCGTTTTGTGACCAGCTTTCAACAGGGTACAAACGCCAAGGCCTGGCTATATAGAATTCTTAAAAACAGTTTTATCAACGACTTCCGAAAGCGGAGCAAGGAACCCTCCAAAGTGGATTATCAGGAGGTCGAGAACTTCTACAACTCGGATGATGTTGATAGCAACAAGACAGTGGATTTGCGCATCGATGCGGTGAAAGACATGATCGGGGATGAGGTGAGTAATGCCTTGAACTCCCTGGCAATTGATTTTCGTACGGTGATCATTCTATGCGATCTTGAGGGCTTTACCTACGAGGAGATGGCCAAAATTTTGGATATTCCTATCGGAACAGTAAGGTCGAGACTACATAGAGCAAGGAACCTGCTTAAAGAGAGGCTGAATAACTATGCCCAGAGCATGGGCTATAAATAGAACCTGATACACGAAAAAACGCATGGAACGAAAGAACACCGACCACAAAGCGTGTGAGAAGTTCCTGGGACTTGTACAATTGCTTTTGGACAATGAAACTGACAAGTCGCAGGAAACTTATATCTCAGAACATATTGATGAATGTAGCCCTTGCTTCCAGCACTTGGAAATCGAGAAACAGTTTAGAGATATAATTCGAAAGAAAATTGAAAAAAAAGAAGTGCCGGCAGAGTTAGTAAAAACCATAGAGACTAAGATAAAAGCCTTAGTTTCGCCCGCATGAAAAAAGGCAAGGCACTGATTTTTTCCGCTCCGTCAGGTGCTGGAAAAACTACAATCGTGCGTCATTTAATTCAGACTTTTCAGTCCCTCGACTTTTCGGTTTCCGCTACCACACGTCCGAAGCGTCAAAACGAGCAGCATGGAAGGGACTATTATTTTTTGTCGATCCAGGACTTTCGCCAAAAATTGGAGGCAGGTGAATTTCTCGAATGGGAGGAAGTATACCAGGATGTCTTGTATGGCACCTTAAAGTCTGAATTAGACCGAATTTGGGCCCTCGGCAAGCACGTCATTTTTGATGTGGATGTCGAAGGAGGAGTGAATCTCAAGTCGCAGCTGGGTGACCTTGCGCTATCTGTGTTTGTTCGTGTTGACAACATACAGACCTTACAGAATCGGCTTGAAAAGCGCCAGTCCGAAACCAGCGAGAGCCTTCGGGCCAGAGTCGAAAAGGCCAAATCTGAGATGCGATTTGAGACTAAATTTGACAAGGTGATTGTCAACAACGAAATCGACCAGGCCTTTCTAGAGGCTGAGCAGTTAACCAGAAATTTTTTAGCGTTGTGAACGTCGGCCTCTTTTTTGGGTCATTCAATCCGGTGCATGTTGGACACCTGATTATCGCCAATCTGGTCTATGAACAAACTGAAGTGGATGAGGTGTGGTTTGTGGTATCTCCGCAAAATCCGTTAAAAAAAAGCCGGAACCTGGCGCACGAATTTGATCGGATAGACATGGTCAGGGAAGCGATTGACTCCCATGCCCATTTAAGGGCGACGGATATAGAATTTGGCATGACTAAACCAAGTTATACCAGTCATACCCTCGCGGCGC
Organism: Cyclobacteriaceae bacterium; assembly: GCA_965242775.1. Classification (GTDB taxonomy): domain Bacteria; phylum Bacteroidota; class Bacteroidia; order Cytophagales; family Cyclobacteriaceae; genus JAWPMT01. The sequence continues at coordinate 241,838 of CBDETI010000022.1, read as the reverse complement.
TGACCGAGCGCTACCCGCATCACACTTTTAGAGTAATACTGGGAGAGGACAATCTGACCTCATTTAAAAGGTGGAAAAACCACGAACATATTCTAGACAACTTTGGTTTGATTGTCTATCCACGACCAGAGACCTCAGGCTCAACGCTGGAACATCCTAATATCGTTTGGATTGAAGCCCCGAAAATGGCTATTTCAGCAACTCACATCCGCCAACTTATTAAGGAGGGTAAATCACCGAAATACCTGGTTCCGGATACCGTCTTAGAAATAATAGAATCCCGAAAACTCTATTTCTAACCCACGTATTTGGATTCCTTGATATATTTGAATCGTATCAATTATGAAGAAATCCCTAACAAACTGGTTTTGTGTCGCAATTTTTTCTGTGATTTCCTTCTCTACAGAAGGGCAAGCCTACGAATTTTCGGATGGAACCTACACCGATTCTCGAGATGGTCAAACATACAAAACGATCACTTTCAAACGTCAGATACAGGAAGGTGTTTTTGTGGAGCGTACCTGGTTGGCAGAAAACCTGAATTATGCTTCCCAGGGATCCTATTGCTACAATGACGAGCCTGCGTATTGTGAAAAGTATGGACGCCTGTATAATTATCGGGTTGCCTCTCAATCATGTCCTGAGGGGTGGCATTTACCGACAATCAGGGAATGGAACCACCTTTTCGAGCACTTCGGAGGAAGACATGAGGCAGGTCAAATTCTCATAGAAGGAGGAGGCAGTAATATGCATATGTTATATGGAGGTTTTGGTGAACCGGGTCATGTGTTCAAGGACATTACCATAAGCGGTAATTGGTGGGATTCAGAGCTTAAAGGCGCAGAATCCGCAGGCATCATCACACTGGAGGAGGGTACCGGCGAAATTTTCCATGAAGTAATTGGCAACTACCATAGACTGAGCAGCCGTTGCGTTAAATTTCACGCCGACTGATCTTGCTAAACAACACTGGAAAGACTTAAATCGTCATAATATCCTCTTCCTTCTTAGCGAGGATTTCATCAATCTGGCTGACATGCGAATCTGTTATTTTTTGAACGTCCTCTTCAGCTGACTTGACCAAGTCTTCTGATAGTCCGTCCTTCAACAACTTCTTAAGCGCATCGTTTGTCTCTTTTCGGATATTTCTGATACTTATTTTTCCGTTTTCTGCTTCAGCTTTGGCTTGCTTGACCAATGTCTTACGTCGCTCCTCCGTTAGAGGCGGTATATTGATTCGAATCAGTTCGCCATCATTCTGAGGGTTCAGTCCCAAATCACTGTTGATGATAGCCCTTTCGATTTCTCCTATCATGGCTTTCTCCCAAGGTTTGATCACAACACTACGGGCATCAGGGGTATTGACAGCAGCGACTTGATTTATAGGAGTCGGATTCCCATAGTACTCCACCATTAAGCCATCAAGCATGGCTGGATTGGCCTTGCCCGCCCTGATTTTTGCTAACTCAGAAGCAGTGTGAGATACAGTTTTATCCATGCTCTCTTTCGCATGCTCCAAGTGAAAATCCAATTCTTCCATATTCTTATTTAATTAACGTGCCTACTTCCTCACCCTGAACTATTCTTTCAAGGTTTCCAGGTTTGTTCATATCAAAAACTATAATCGGCAGTTCATTTTCCTGGCATAAGGTAAAGGCCGTCATGTCCATCACATTGAGTCCTTTTTCATAAACCTCCTGAAAAGTAATAGAAGAGTATTTGGTAGCAGCAGGATCTTTTTCCGGGTCTGCAGTATACACACCATCAACCCTCGTTCCTTTTAATACTACTTCTGCTTCAATTTCGATCGCCCTAAGGCTGGCGGTAGAGTCGGTTGTAAAATAAGGATTTCCTAATCCTGCTCCGAATATAACGATCCGACCCTTCTCCAAGTGTCTGATGGCCCTTCGGCGAATAAAAGGCTCGCACACCTTTTCCATTTCCAGGCCACTCATTAATCGTGTGTACATGCCATGCTTCTCCAATGAGCTCTGCAATGCCATCGCATTAATTACGGTGGCAAGCATCCCCATATAATCTCCCTGCACCCGATCGATTCCAGCACTTTCGGCCTGCACACCGCGGAAAATGTTGCCCCCACCAATTACAATCGCAAGTTCCAGACCTTCGTCATGGACTTTTTTGATTTCATTGGCATATTGGTCAAGCCGGTTGGCATCGATACCAAACTGCTGATCACCCATGAGCGCCTCTCCGCTTAGTTTCAAGAGAATTCTCCGATATTTCATGCTGGATATTTTGCGGGCAAATATATCAATAAGTATTAAGCCTAAAATGGAAAACGGATTACATCCTGCATGCAAACATTTCGCTTCCCTGCATGAAGATTAAATTCTGTTTTGCTAATAAGTTGATCTCCGCAATCATAAGTTGAATTGGTGCTCGGAGATGATCCTTGAAACGGTTTTTTCCCTATGAAAAAATGCCACAAAACCCGCTGTTAAGATATTTTTCGTTCTGTCGATCAACATTCTTTGATTAAAATAAAAATACGTATAATTTTGCATTCCTTTTTCCGTGGAGAAGGGTAGTTCTTTTATTCCGGGGGGATACCAAAGCGGCCAACTGGGGCAGACTGTAAATCTGCTGACTTATGTCTTCGTAGGTTCGAATCCTGCTCCCCCCACAGCGCACGCCTTAGCCAAGGCGAAGGAGTGCAAGTGCATCTCAAGGAGAGTGCACATATAGAACTGAAAGGGAGAGTACATTTTGTTCTTTCTGAAAGTTCTTTAAGCGGGTGTAGCTCAGTTGGTAGAGCGACAGCCTTCCAAGCTGTAGGTCGCCGGTTCGAACCTGGTCACCCGCTCTTTTCAAGCCGACGTAGCTCAGGGGTAGAGCGTTTCCTTGGTAAGGAAGAGGTCACGGGTTCAAATCCCGTCGTTGGCTCTGAGAAAGTATTGAAATAAAATTAGATTAATAAAAACTGACTTAATTAAACTGAGGATTATCAAATATGGCTAAAGAAACCTTTGATCGTTCCAAACCACACGTAAACATTGGTACCATCGGTCACGTGGATCATGGTAAGACAACTTTGACTGCTGCTATTTCAGCGGTGCTAGCGGGCAAAGGTCTCGCAGAACAAAAAGATTTCTCTTCTATTGATAATGCTCCGGAAGAGAAAGAAAGAGGTATTACTATCAATACTTCTCACATTGAATATCAAACTGAGAACAGACACTATGCGCACGTTGACTGCCCGGGTCACGCGGATTATGTGAAAAACATGGTTACTGGTGCTGCGCAGATGGACGGTGCCATCATCGTTGTGGCTGCGACTGACGGTCCTATGCCGCAAACAAGAGAGCACATCCTGCTTTCTCGTCAGGTTGGTGTACCTGCTTTGGTTGTTTTCATGAACAAAGTTGACCTTGTTGATGACGAAGAATTGTTGGAGTTGGTAGAAATGGAAATCAGAGAGCTCCTTTCAGCATATGATTTTCCAGGTGATGATATTCCTGTTATTCAAGGATCAGCACTTGGTGCATTGAACGGCGAGGCTACTTGGGTGGCTAAAGTAGACGAATTGATGGCTGCAGTGGATGAGTACATTCCTCTTCCTGAGCGAGCAGTTGATAAAGATTTCTTGATGCCAGTTGAGGACGTTTTCTCAATCACTGGTCGAGGTACTGTTGCAACTGGTAGAATCGAGCGAGGAGTGATCAACTCTGGCGACGCGGTTGATATCATCGGAATGGGTGCTGAAGATCTCAAGTCTACTGTGACTGGTGTTGAGATGTTCAGAAAAATTCTTGACAGAGGTGAAGCTGGTGATAATGTAGGTCTTCTTTTGAGAGGTATCGAAAAAACCGATATCCGAAGAGGAATGATCATCTGTAAGCCTGGTTCTGTTACACCTCACGCTCACTTTAAGGCAGAGGTTTATGTGCTTTCAAAAGAAGAAGGTGGTCGACACACTCCTTTCTTCAACAAGTATCGACCTCAGTTCTACCTGAGAACTACAGACGTGACGGGAGAGATCATGCTTCCTGATAATGTGGAAATGGTTATGCCTGGTGATAACGTCACCATCGAGGTTAACCTTATCAATGCTGTCGCGCTTGAAAAAGGTCTTCGATTCGCGATTAGAGAAGGCGGCCGTACCGTCGGATCTGGTCAGGTAACGGAGATTCTCGACTAAGACAAATACTAGCAAAATGCGCTCATAGTTTTTCTGTGAGCGCATTTGTTTTTAAAGACTTATTAATCTAAATTTGCAGTCCTTTTTGGGCTGCTGTTTTTACGGGTGTAGCTCAATTGGTAGAGTAGCGGTCTCCAAAACCGTTGGTTGGGGGTTCGAGTCCCTCCTCCCGTGCAAGAGAAAAGACTTATGTCGAAGCTAATAAATTTTGTAAAAGAGTCCTACCAGGAACTGGTAACAAAAGTGTCTTGGCCCAAATTTGGCGAATTGCAAAGTTCTTCCATTTTGGTGCTGGTGGCGTCGCTGATCTTTGCACTATTTATAGGTGTAATAGATTATGGTTTCGACAATGCATTGAACTGGTATTACACTAATTTCTAAAAGATGGCTGAGCACAAATGGTATGTCGTTCGGGCCGTCAGCGGCCAGGAAAAGAAGGTAAAAAACTATCTGGAGCAAGAAATTGGTCGCCGGAAGATGGAGGATGTTATTCCTCAAGTGCTTATCCCTTCGGAGAAAGTATATGAGATGAGGAATGGAAAGAAACGAGTCCGTGAAAGGAACTTCTTTCCTGGATATATATTGATATCCGCGGACCTGTCAGGAGGCGAGACCCAACATACAATAACCAATATACCTGGAGTAATTGGTTTCTTGGGAGCTGGTGGCATGGGAGCCGCGAAAGATCCAGTTGCCTTACGCCAAAATGAGGTGAATCGAATTCTTGGGAAAGTAGATGAGGCGGAGGAATACGAAGAGGTCCTTGATACACCTTTTATAGTGGGAGAATCGGTTAAGGTAATGGATGGTCCTTTCAGTGGCTTCACCGGCACTGTCGAAGAAGTATTTGAGGATCGAAAAAAATTGAACGTTACAGTTAAAATATTTGGAAGAAATACGCCTGTGGAGCTTAGCTATATTCAGGTCGAAAAACAAGATTAACGATGGCAAAGGAGATATCCGGATATTTAAAATTACAAGTAAGGGGAGGGGCGGCTAACCCTTCACCTCCAGTGGGTCCGGCACTTGGGTCTAAAGGCCTGAATATCATGGAGTTCTGTAAGCAATTCAATGCGCGAACTCAGGATAAGCAAGGGCAAATACTTCCTGTTGTAGTCACGATCTATTCGGACAAGTCTTTCGACTTTATAATCAAGACTCCTCCGGCTGCTGTGATGATCATGCAGGCTGCCAAATTGAAGAAAGGGTCATCCGAACCTAATCGTGCCAAGGTAGGCTCGATCAGTTGGGATCAGATCAAAGAAATTGCAGAAGTGAAAATGCCTGATCTGAACGCTTTCCAGGTAGAGTCTGCGATGAAAATGGTAGCAGGTACCGCGAGAAGTATGGGTGTTAAGGTTTCAGGAACTGCTCCTTGGAGCTAAAAAATCAACAAGCAATGGGTAAACTGACAAAGAACCAAAAAGCAGCTGCTGAAAAATTTGATGCTGCCACTGAATATACTCTTGAGGATGCCGCGAAAATCGTGAAGGATATCACTTTTACGAAGTTCGATGCCTCTGTAGACCTGGACGTACGATTGGGAGTTGATCCGCGCAAAGCCGATCAAATGGTAAGAGGAGTTGTATCGTTGCCCCACGGCATCGGTAAAGATGTCAAGGTGCTTGTACTTTGCACACCTGATAAGGAAGAGGAAGCTAAGGCAGCTGGAGCAGATCACGTGGGTCTGGATGACTACATCACTAAGATCGAAGGAGGATGGACCGATATCGACGTGATTATTACCATGCCTACTGTTATGGCCAAAGTTGGAAAGCTTGGTAGAGTGTTGGGCCCTAGAGGCTTGATGCCAAATCCAAAATCAGGAACGGTTACCATGGATATCGCCAAAGCCGTCAAAGAAGTGAAAGCAGGTAAAATTGATTTCAAAGTTGACAAATTCGGCATCATCCACACAAGCGTAGGAAAAGTATCTTTCGATGCTCAGAAGTTGCAGGAGAATGCACAGGAAATGATCAACACGATTTCCAAGCTGAAGCCATCATCTGCAAAAGGAACTTACTTCAAGTCAATCCATCTCTCATCCACGATGAGCAAGGGAATTTCAATTGATAAAAGCACTTTAGTATAATCATGACACGAGAAGAAAAGGCACAGATCATTGCTGACCTGACAGAGAAGCTTAAGGGAAGCAATTTTTACCTGACAGATACCTCAGGACTTACCGTGGCGGAAGTCAATAAGTTCCGTGGCATGTGTTTTAAAGAAGGTGTGGAGTATAGAATTTTCAAGAATACCCTTATCAAAAAGGCGCTTGAAAATCTGGACTCTGACTACTCTCCGGTTTATGATGTGCTCAAAGGCACATCTGGGATCATGTTCATTGATGAAAATGGTAATATTCCTGCCAAGATCATCAAAAAGTACAGGAAAGAAGATCCACAGGAGAGACCCAAGTTTAAGGCTGCTTCCATTGATACAGATATATTTTTAGGTGAAGATCAACTTGATGAGCTGAGCAAGCTTAAATCTAAGCAAGAGCTCATCGGTGAAATCATCACCTTGCTGCAATCTCCTGCTAAGAATGTTATTTCGGCACTTCAAAGTGGTGAGCATCAACTTGCAGGTATTGTGAAAACTCTCGCTGAGAGAGAATAAAAAAACTATTGACGAACGAAAAAACTAACATTTAAGAGAAATGGCGGATTTAAAAGACTTTGCAGAACAACTTGTTAACCTGAGTGTGAAAGAGGTTAATGAATTGGCAAACATCTTGAAAGATGAGTATGGTATAGAGCCCGCGGCTGCAGCAGCACCAGTAATGGTTGCTGGCGGTGCCGGTGGCGAAGGAGGAGAAGGAGGCGAAGAGAAGAGTGCCTTCGATGTAGTCCTTACGTCTGGTGGTGCTTCTAAACTGGCTGTTGTTAAGCTTGTAAAAGAATTGACTGGCCTCGGATTGAAAGAAGCTAAAGAGCTGGTAGACGGAGCTCCTAAAGCTGTGAAAGAAGGAGTTGCTAAAGACGAAGCAGAAGCTTTGAAAAAGCAACTGGAAGAAGCAGGAGCTGAAGTAGAATTAAAATAAGATCGAACATCGATCAAAGGAGTAGGCCTGGCTCCCATCCCTTAGCGGGGTTCGGGATCAGGTCTTTTGCTGTTTGTATATACTTATACAGATTACCATCAATTTTCCGATAACAAAAACACGTTAAAGCCTTGGCAAACGATATCATAAATCCAAGAGTAAATTTTTCATCCATTAAGTCGGTACTTGACTATCCCGATTTTCTGGATGTCCAATTGAAATCCTTTCGTGATTTCTTTCAGCTGGATACGCCTGCTGAAATGAGAGAGGAGGAAGGTCTCTACAAGGTATTCAAGGAAAACTTCCCTATCGCAGATTCAAGGGAAAATTTTGTCCTGGAATTTATCGATTATACCGTAGATCCACCGAAATACTCCGTTGAAGAGTGTATTGAAAGAGGGCTTACCTATTCTGTTCCATTAAAAGCGAAACTTCGTCTTCTCTGCAATGATGAAGAAAATGAAGATTTTGAAACCATTGAGCAAGAGGTATTTCTAGGGAATATTCCCTACATGACGGTAAAGGGTTCGTTTGTGATCAACGGAGCCGAACGTGTTATCGTATCTCAATTGCACAGGTCTCCAGGGGTATTCTTTGCTCAAAGTAAGCATACCAATGGGACGCTTCTTTATTCCGCCAGGATCATCCCATTCAAAGGATCATGGATCGAGTTTGCAACTGATGTTAATAACGTCATGTATGCCTATATCGACCGAAAGAAGAAGTTCCCTATTACGACGTTGCTAAGGTCCATTGGCTACGGGTCTGACAAGGATATTCTGGACCTTTTTGGACTATCGGAAGAAATCGAGGCGACCGAAAAGGAATTGAAGAAAATTGTTGACAGGCGACTTGCAGCAAGGGTACTTCGCACCTGGACAGAAGATTTCGTGGATGAAGATACCGGTGAGGTGGTCTCCATTGACAGGAATGAGGTAGTCCTGGAGCGTGACTCCATCATTACCGAAGATGATATTGCCACCATTCTTGATTCTGGATCCAAATCAGTTATCCTGCACAAGAAAGATGTCAATGTCACGGATTATTCGATCATCTATAATACGCTGCAGAAAGATAATTCCAACTCGGAGAAAGAAGCGGTAGAGCAGATATATAGACAGCTGAGAAACACAGAGGCACCCGATGAGCAAACTGCCAGGGATATTATCCAAAGCCTTTTCTTCAGTGACAAACGATACGATTTAGGTGAAGTTGGTAGGTACAGGATCAATAAGAAATTAGGCCTCTCTGTTGACTATGACAGACGAGTGCTTACTACTGAAGATATTGTCCTGATCGTGAAATATCTGATCGGATTGATCAATAGTAAAGCAGTGGTCGATGATATAGATCACCTAAGTAACAGAAGGGTTAGAACTGTAGGAGAGCAGCTCTATAGCCAATTCGGCGTAGGCTTGGCTCGAATGGCCAGAACCATCCGAGAGCGGATGAATGTCCGGGACAATGAGGACTTCAAACCTGTTGACCTCATCAACGCCCGTACGCTTTCTTCAGTCATTAATTCATTTTTCGGAACGAATCAGCTATCTCAGTTCATGGATCAAACCAATCCATTGGCCGAGGTAACGCATAAAAGAAGAATGTCAGCCCTGGGGCCTGGTGGACTTTCAAGAGAACGCGCCGGATTCGAGGTGCGGGATGTTCACTACACACACTACGGCCGACTTTGTACCATTGAGACCCCTGAAGGACCAAATATTGGACTCATCTCCTCACTTTGTGTTCACGCAAAAGTGAATCAGATGGGCTTCATTGAGACTCCTTATAGAGAGGTGGTTGAGGGCAAAGTGGATATGTCCGGGAATGTAAGATACCTGACCGCAGAAGAGGAAGATACACACAATATCGCACAGGCGAATGCGCCATTGCAGGATAGTGGCAATTTCGTGAACGACCGTGTGAAGGCGCGGTTCGAAGGAGATTTCCCGGTGGTGGGGCCAAAGGATTTGAAATACATGGATGTGGCACCGAACCAAATTGTGTCCGTGGCCGCTTCTATGATCCCCTTCCTTGAGCACGATGATGCCAACCGGGCTTTGATGGGATCTAACATGCAACGTCAAGCAGTGCCTTTGCTTCGACCTCAGGCTCCAATTGTCGGTACTGGCCTTGAGAGCAGAGTAGCACTAGATTCCAGGTCCCTTGTGGTGGCAGAAGGCAATGGAGTTATCGACTATGTCGACGCGAAGCGAGTGATTGTGCAATATGATCGCAACGAGGACGAAGTAGCTACATCCTTCGACGACTCCAGAGTAGAATATGAGTTTACCAAATTCCGCCGAACTAACCAGGATACCTGTATCAATCTGAGGCCAATCGTCAGCAAAGGCCAAAAGGTGGTGACCGGTCAGCCGCTTTGTGAAGGGTTTGCGACCGAGAAAGGTGAGTTAGCCTTGGGTAGAAACCTGTTGGTGGCCTACATGCCTTGGCAGGGGTACAACTTCGAGGATGCGATAGTTATTTCTGAGAAAGTCGTACGTGAGGATATTTTCACTTCCATTCATATCGATGAATACGAACTCGAAGTAAGAGATACAAAGAGAGGAGAGGAAGAACTTACCTCGGAAATCCCGAACGTAAGTGAAGAGGCGGTCAAGAATCTGGACGAGAACGGAATTATTAGAATTGGTGCGGAGATCAAGGAAGGAGATATCCTTATTGGCAAGATCACACCAAAAGGTGAGTCCGATCCCACTCCTGAAGAAAAATTATTGAGAGCCATTTTTGGAGATAAGGCCGGAGATGTAAAAGATGCATCATTGAAAGCATCACCCTCACTCCGAGGTGTTGTCATTGATACCAAACTATTTGCTCGACCCAAGAAGGACAAGGATGTCCGGGCAAGGTCCAAAAAGGAGGTGGAACTTCTTAAAGGGACATACAGTAAGCAGTTGACCGAAGTTCGTGCCGCAATGGTAGAGAAAATGGTGGCATTACTTCAAGGAAAAACGTGTAATGGTATCAGACACAAATTTGGCGAAGAGGTAATGTCCAAGGGCGTGAAATTCAATGCCCAAAATATTGAAAACAACCTCTTCCCTGCCAAGAATGTGTATCGGGATGAAAGCACCTACAATGTTCCGGAGGAGGCTAATCTGATCAGTGACCTGACCATCGATAACTGGACTGATGATGAGCATACCAATGACCTCATTTTCAGATTGATCAAAAATTATATTGTCAAGAGAAACGAGATCTCGGGTAACTTCAAAAGGGAGCGATTCACACTGGAAGTAGGAGACGAATTACCTGCCGGTATCGTCAAGCTTGCAAAAGTGTATGTTGCCAAGAAGAGAAAACTCAAGGTTGGGGACAAGATGGCTGGACGACACGGTAACAAAGGTGTTGTCGCTAAGATCGTACGGGAGGAAGACATGCCTTTCATGGAAGATGGCACGCCAATGGATATCGTGTTGAATCCACTCGGTGTACCTTCCAGGATGAACATTGGCCAAATTTATGAGACCGTCCTCGCGTGGGCCGGACTGAAATTAGGCAAAAAGTATGCTACGCCTATTTTCGATGGAGCCAGTGAGGAAGACGTTCAAGGAGAATTGGCGCAAGCAGGTCTACCCTCTTTCGGACGTACCTACTTGTTCGATGGATTAACCGGAGACAAATTCGATCAGCCAGTTACGGTAGGCATTGCATACATGCTGAAACTGGGTCACCTCGTTGATGATAAGATGCACGCAAGGTCTATTGGACCATACTCATTGATCACGCAACAGCCACTCGGTGGTAAAGCTCAGTTTGGAGGTCAGCGATTTGGTGAGATGGAAGTGTGGGCGCTCGAAGCATTTGGCGCAGCCAATGTCCTGCAAGAGATCCTGACCATCAAATCCGATGATGTGATCGGTCGGGCCAAAGCCTATGAAGCGATTGTGAAGGGTGAGAACATGAATAAGCCTAATATTCCAGAGTCATTCAATGTACTTGTGCATGAGTTGAGAGGATTGGCCCTTGAAATCACCCTTGATTAATTATTTAAAATAACTGTCCAAGGACATTTTTATATAACTGATATGGCGTTCAGAAAAAATAAAAAATTGACCAACGACTTTTCAAAAGTCACAATAAGCCTGGCTTCTCCCGAGTCTATTCTCGAAAGTTCTCACGGAGAAGTCACCCAACCTGAAACCATCAATTACAGAACCTACAAGCCTGAAATGGGTGGACTCTTCTGTGAGAGGATCTTCGGTCCGGTGAAAGATTGGGAATGCCACTGCGGTAAATACAAGCGAATCCGATACAAAGGAATTATCTGCGACAGATGTGGCGTTGAGGTAACTGAAAAGAAAGTGCGAAGGGAGCGAATGGGGCATATCGAACTCGTTGTTCCTGTCGCTCACATTTGGTATTTCAGGTCGCTGCCCAACAAGATCGGCTACCTGCTAGGTCTGCCAACCAAGAAATTGGATCAAATCATTTACTATGAACGCTATGTAGTGATCCAGCCAGGTGTGAAGGAAGAAGATAGTGTTAATCAACTTGACTTCCTGACTGAGGATGAGTACCTGGACATTCTTGATAAACTTCCTCGGGAGAATCAGTTGTTAGATGACGATGATCCCAATAAGTTCATCGCGAAGATGGGTGCCGAAGCTTTGGAGATGTTGCTATCAAGAATTGATCTGGATCAGCTTTCGTACCAGTTACGACACCAGGCGGCGACAGATACCTCCCAGCAGCGTAAAGCTGAGGCTCTGAAGAGGCTCCGGGTAGTGGAAGCATTTAGAGACGCCAGAACAAGAATCGAAAACAGACCTGAGTGGATGGTCATTCGTATGGTTCCTGTTATTCCTCCCGAACTTCGGCCGTTGGTGCCTTTGGATGGGGGAAGATTCGCAACATCCGACCTGAATGACCTCTATCGACGAGTGATTATCAGGAACAATCGTCTTAAAAGACTCATTGATATAAAGGCACCGGAAGTGATCCTTCGAAACGAGAAAAGGATGCTCCAGGAAGCCGTTGATTCGCTTTTTGATAATTCAAGGAAAGTAAATGCCGTCCGTTCAGACGGTAACCGCGCACTTAAGTCCTTGAGTGATATGCTCAAAGGAAAGCAAGGTCGTTTTCGCCAAAACCTTCTGGGTAAGCGGGTCGACTACTCCGGACGATCAGTAATTGTCGTGGGGCCGGAGCTGAAAATGCACGAGTGCGGATTGCCAAAAGACATGGCAGCAGAACTGTTCAAACCTTTCGTAATAAGAAAACTGATCGAAAGGGGTATTGTGAAAACTGTTAAATCTGCCAAGAAGATTGTAGACCGGAAAGATCCCGTAGTTTGGGATATTCTGGAAAATGTTTTGAAAGGGCACCCTGTGCTGCTCAACAGAGCTCCAACACTTCACAGATTGGGTATTCAGGCGTTCCAGCCAAAACTGATCGAAGGGAAAGCGATTCAGCTCCACCCGCTGGTTTGTACTGCATTCAACGCGGATTTCGATGGTGACCAGATGGCGGTGCACGTTCCGCTGGGTCATGAGGCCATCCTTGAGGCGTCTCTGTTGATGCTTTCGACGCATAATATCCTTAATCCTGCCAATGGCGCACCTATTGCAGTACCGTCGCAGGATATGGTATTGGGTCTATATTATGTGACCAAAGGAAGAAGAAGCACCAAAGACCACCCGGTTGCGGGTGAAGGAATGACCTTCTATAGCGCTGACGAAGTAGTTATCGCACTCAATGAAGGCCAGGTTTCTAAGCACGCTTATATAAAAGTACGAGTCAAAGTACGTAACCAGGAAGGAGAGCTTGAGGATCAGGTGATTGAAACCGTGGCAGGGCGAGTACTTTTCAATCAGCACATTCCCGAGGAAGTAGGATATGTCAATGAGCTATTGACAAAGAAAACACTGCAGAAAACCATCGCTTTGGTATTCAAAATCTCAGGAATGGCAAGGACTGCCCACTTCCTGGATGATATCAAGCACCTGGGTTTCCAAATGGCTTATAAAGGCGGTCTTTCAATGGGCTTGGGTGATATCCAAATTCCCGAAGCCAAAGAAAAGTTGGTTGCCGAGGCGAAAGAAGAGGTGGAGTCAGTATGGCAAAACTACCTTATGGGTCTCATCACGGACAATGAGCGATACAATCAGGTTATCGATATTTGGACCAGAACCAATACCCAGCTTACATCCACTCTGATGCAGCAATTGGAGGAAGATCATCAGGGATTCAATTCCATTTATATGATGATGCACTCCGGAGCAAGGGGATCAAGAGAACAGATCAGGCAGCTCGGAGGAATGAGAGGTCTGATGGCGAAACCTCAGAAAAACTTGCAGGGATCGGTAGGTGAAATCATTGAAAACCCGATCCTTTCGAACTTCAAGGAAGGTCTCGATGTAATCGAGTACTTTATCTCCACACACGGAGCTAGAAAAGGTCTTGCCGATACCGCACTGAAAACTGCGGATGCGGGATACCTTACTCGTCGACTTGTTGATGTGGCACAAGATGTTGTGGTAAATGAAGACGATTGTGGTACACTCAGAGGTTTGGTAGTATCGGCCTTGAAGGACAATGAAGAGGTAGTGGAGGCACTTTCGGAGAGAATTCTCGGACGTGTTTCTGTACACGATATCTACGACCCTATTTCCGGAGAGTTGGTCATAGCATCAGGAGCCGAGTTTACCGAGGAAATTGCCAACTACATCGATACCACCAGTATTGAAGAAGTAGAAATAAGATCTGCTTTGACTTGTGAAACCAAGCGTGGTGTTTGTGCGAAATGCTACGGCCGTAACCTGGCAACGGGTAACATGGCTCACAATGGAGAAGCTGTTGGTGTAATTGCGGCTCAATCCATTGGCGAACCTGGTACGCAGTTGACGTTGAGAACTTTCCACGTTGGAGGTACTGCATCCAACATTGCTACTGAGGCAAGTATCAGAGCTAAATTCGACGGGGTTGTGGAATTTGAGGACCTTAGGACAATCAAGTCCCTCGATGAAGAGGGGAATGATATTACCGTTGTAATGGGTCGTTCCGGAGAGATCAGAATTGTGGATCCAAAGAGCAAGCAGTCCCTGATCAGCAATCACGTTCCTTATGGAGCTTTCCTTAAGATCAAAGATGGGGCCAAGGTCAAAAAGAATGATGAGCTATGCTTCTGGGATCCTTATAATGCCGTGATCCTCTCTGAATTTGATGGAACGATCGAATTTGATGCTGTTATCGAAGGAGTTACCTACAAAGAGGAGTCTGATGAGCAAACGGGCCACAGGGAGAAGGTGATCATTGATACCAAGGACAAAACAAAAAACCCTGCCATTGTTGTGGCCGGAAAAGATAATTCCAAGTCCTACAATATTCCGGTTGGTGCACACCTTGCTGTAGATGAAGGAGATAAGATCAAAGCCGGCCAGGTACTGGTGAAAATCCCTAGAAAGACCGGAAAGTCTCGAGATATCACCGGAGGTCTTCCAAGAGTTACCGAACTCTTCGAGGCACGGAACCCTTCAAATCCGGCAGTAGTCACCGAAATTGACGGTGTAGTTACTTACGGAGGGATCAAAAGAGGTAACAGAGAGATATTCATTGAATCAAAGGATGGCGTGAAGAAAAGATATCTTGTATCTCTTTCGAAGCATATTCTGGTTCAGGACAATGACTTTATTAAGGCAGGCGAGCCACTATCTGATGGGGCAATTACTCCAGCTGATATCCTGGCAATCCAAGGACCTACAGCAGTACAGGAATACCTGGTGAATGAGATCCAAGAAGTCTATCGACTTCAGGGTGTGAAAATCAATGATAAGCACATAGAAGTGATCGTTCGACAGATGATGCAGAAAGTGATCATCATCGATGCAGGTGATACCAACTTCCTTACTAACCAAGTAGTTGATCGTTTCGCTTTCATGGAGGAAAACGATGACATCCTTGATAAGAAAGTAGTCGTCGAAGCAGGTGATTCTGAAAGCTTGAAACCCGGTCAGATCATAACAAGCAGAAGATTGAGAGATGAAAACTCTAATCTGAAAAGAAGAGATTTGAAACTTGTCGAAGTACGAAATGCTGAAGCAGCGGTTTCAAAACCTACTTTGCAAGGTATCACCCAAGCGTCTCTCGGTACTGAGTCATTCATATCCGCAGCTTCCTTCCAGGAAACAACCAAAGTTCTAAGCGAGGCTTCTATTCGAGGAAAGTCCGATAACCTGATGGGCTTGAAGGAAAATGTGATTGTAGGCCACTTGATCCCAGCTGGAACCGGACGAAGAAGGTTCCAGAAGTACATCGTGGCTTCTCAGGAAGAGTACGATACGTTGGTAGCTTCGCGGGAGGATTTTGAGAAAAACAAGGAATACGTAGCTGAGTGACCATGTCAGACGAGAAAAAACAGTCGAAGAACCCGAATCAACTAAACGTTGAGCTTTCAGAAGAAACTGCTGAGGGCATCTACGCCAATTTGGCCATGATCGCCCACTCCAGCAGCGAGTTTGTCGTCGACTTTATCCGTTTGATGCCCGGGGTACAAAAAGCGAAGGTGAAATCACGAATCGTAATTACTCCCGAACACGCTAAACGGCTCCTGATAGCGCTCGAAGAAAATGTAAATAAATATGAGGCCACATTCGGCCCTATTAAGCAAGTAGAAGAGGCGCCAAAGTTCCCTATGAATTTTGGGGGAACAATTGGTGAAGCGTAATTGATAAAAATTTATTGGGATAAAATCACAATATATCTATCTTTGCGTTCCCAAAATTTTAGGTATAGAACAAAAGCATAATGCCAACTATTCAGCAATTAGTAAGGAAGGGAAGGAAAAAGCTTACTTCTAAGTCGAAATCACCAGCCTTGGACAGCTGCCCTCAAAGGAGAGGTGTTTGCACCAGGGTGTATACCACTACTCCCAAGAAGCCAAACTCGGCGATGAGAAAAGTGGCAAGGGTGAGATTGACCAACGGCAAGGAAGTGAACGCCTATATCGGCGGTGAAGGTCACAACCTTCAGGAGCACTCTATTGTGCTGATTCGAGGAGGTAGGGTTAAAGACCTTCCGGGTGTTCGATACCATATTGTTAGGGGAGCCCTTGACACAGCAGGAGTAAGTGGCAGATTGCAGGGCAGGTCTAAATACGGTGCTAAAAAGCCGAAAGAGAAAAAATAGCTTATTACGATAGACGACAATGAGAAAAGCTAAACCAAAGAAACGATACATTCTTCCTGATCCCATTTACAGTGATACACTGGTGACGAAATTTGTCAACAGCCTGATGGTAGATGGTAAGAAAAGTAATGCCTATGGTATTTTCTATGATGCAATCAAGATTGTAGAAGAAAAGACAGGCGAAAACGGCGTGGAGACCTGGAAGAATGCATTGAATAATATCATGCCTGCGGTCGAAGTGAAGAGTAGAAGGGTCGGAGGGGCCACTTTTCAGGTGCCTATCGAAGTAAGACCTGACAGAAAAATAGCCCTGGGGATCAAATGGATGATCCAGTATGCAAGGACACGTGGCGAAAAGACGATGAAAGAAAGGTTGGCAGCCGAAGTAATTGCAGCCTCAAAAGGTGAAGGAGCGGCTATCAAAAAGAAAGACGATACCCACAGAATGGCCGAGGCAAACAAAGCCTTCTCACATTTTAGATTCTAACCTTAAATAATCCTCAGGAAGAAATACTCATGGCGAAAAGAGATCTTACCTATACCAGAAATATAGGTATCGCTGCCCACATTGATGCCGGTAAAACAACTACCACCGAGCGGGTATTGTACTACACGGGCGTAAGTCACAAAATTGGAGAAGTCCACGACGGTGCTGCAACCATGGACTGGATGGAGCAGGAGCAGGAGCGAGGTATCACCATTACTTCAGCAGCTACCACTGTTTTCTGGCCTTACAAAGACAAGGAATATCACATCAATATTATCGATACTCCAGGTCACGTTGATTTCACCGTGGAGGTGAATCGATCACTTCGTGTTTTGGATGGTCTTGTGTTTCTATTCAGTGCCGTTGACGGAGTAGAGCCACAATCTGAGACCAACTGGAGATTGGCAGACAACTATAAAGTAGCTCGGATCGGTTTTGTCAATAAAATGGACAGAGCTGGTGCAGACTTTTTGAATGTATGTAATCAGGTAGTGGAGATGCTTGGCACCAAATCTGTGCCATTGCAACTGCCTATCGGTGCAGAGGAGAACTTCCGGGGTGTGGTCGATTTGGTTGAAAACAAAGCCATAGTCTGGAACGAGGAAGATATGGGTATGACCTTCGAGGAAATTGATATCCCCGAAGATATGCAGGAAGAGGTGGAAGAATACCGCGGAAAACTGGTAGAAGCAGTTGCCGAGTACGACGAAAACCTGTTAGAAAAATATTTCGAAGATCCGGACTCCATCACACGTGATGAGATCGTAGCAGCCCTTAGAGCAGCTACAATCGATTTGGCATTCGTACCAATGCTTTGCGGTTCCGCCTTTAAAAACAAAGGCGTTCAGACCCTATTGGATTATGTCATGGAGTTGCTGCCTTCACCACTTGATAGAGATAATATCGAAGGCACAGATCCTGATAGTGAAGAGAAAGTTATCAGGAAGCCCTCTCCGGATGAGCCCTTTTCAGCCCTGGCATTCAAAATTGCCACGGATCCATTTGTAGGTAGACTTTGCTTTACTCGTTCCTATTCTGGCACGTTGGATTCTGGTTCCTATGTATATAATACCCGAACTGGTAAGAAAGAGCGGATTTCACGGATCTTCCAAATGCATGCCAACAAGCAAAATCAAATCGATCAGCTCCACGCTGGTGATATTGCGGCTGTAGTAGGATTCAAAGACATTAAGACTGGCGATACGCTTTGTGACGAGAAGAAAAAGATCGTACTAGAATCCATGGTATTCCCCGATCCTGTGATCGGATATGCCATTGAGCCAAAGGCACAAGCCGACGTTGACAAACTTGGAATAGCGATTGCCAAGTTGGTTGAGGAAGATCCCACATTGCAGGTGGAAACGGACCATGATACTGGTCAGACGATCCTGAAGGGAATGGGCGAACTTCACCTCGATATCATTATCGACAGGCTGAAGAGAGAATTTAAGGTAGAGATCAACCAGGGTGCACCTCAGGTGGCCTACAAAGAAACGTTGCGAACTACTGTTGAGCACAAAGAAGTCTACAAGAAACAGACTGGTGGTCGTGGTAAGTTTGCCGATATCGTCTTCGAAATCGGACCAAAAGATGAAGATCACGAAGGAACTGGGTTGCAATTCGTCAACAACATCGTTGGTGGTGTAATTCCAAGAGAATTTATTCCTGCTGTTCAGAAAGGTTTTGAGCAGGCTATGTCGAATGGTCCTCTTGCAGGTTATCCAATCGACAACATGAAGGTGAGACTGTTCCATGGTTCGTTCCACGATGTGGATTCGGATTCGCTTTCGTTCGAACTAGCTGCCAGATTAGGCTTCAAAGAAGCAGGTAAAAAGGCTAAACCAGTATTGCTGGAGCCAGTGATGAGTGTGGAGGTAGTTACTCCAGACGAATATACAGGTTCTATTACCGGTGATTTGAACAAGCGAAGAGGTATCATGAAAGGGATGGATACCAAAGGGACGTCCCAGGTAGTGAAAGCCGATGTTCCGCTTTCCGAGCTATTCGGATATGTAACTGATCTTAGAACTATGAGTTCAGGAAGAGCTACTGCTTCTTTGACGTTCTCACACTACGATCAAGTACCGCAAAACATTGCGGAAGATGTAATTACTAAGGTTAAAGGACAACCCGCCTAAATTAGAAGGCCATGAATCAGAAAATTCGAATTAAACTTAAATCTTACGATCACAACTTGGTGGATAAATCTTCCGAGAAGATTGTCAGAGCCGTCAAAACCACTGGCGCGGTTGTAAGCGGACCTATTCCTTTGCCAACAGAGAAGGAAAAGTTCACAGTATTGAGATCACCTCACGTGAACAAAAAGTCTCGCGAGCAATTCCAGCTTTGCACTTACAAGCGACTAGTTGATATCTATTCAAACAGTGCGAAGACGGTTGATGCGTTGATGAAATTGGAGCTACCTAGTGGCGTCGACGTAGAGATCAAGGTATAAGATTTTAAATTTTAGATAAAAGGAAAGAACCAATGTTTCGTTGGTTCTTTTTTTATGTGGAAAGTTAAAGGGAAGGTTTGCTTCATGAAGCATAATTGCTATCTTTGCAGTCCTTTTCGAAAAAAGTAGAAAAGAGGGGGTTTTAATTAAATAATTAAGGAATGCCTGGATTAATTGGTAAAAAGATTGGAATGACCAGCATCTATAACGAGGATGGCAAAAGCGTTGCCTGTACCCTCGTTGAGGCAGGACCCTGTGTCGTTACGCAAGTTAAAAATCCGGAAACTGACGGATATCGAGCTGTGCAGCTTGCCTATGGCGAACGAAAAGAGAAGAATACACCGAAATCCTTGAGAGGACACTTTGCAAAAGCGAAGACGAGTCCCAAGAAGAAGGTGGTCGAGTTTCGTGACTTTAGGGAAGAATTTGAAGACAAGGTTGTTTTAGGAAAAGAAATTAGCATCGAAGATGTATTTCAGGAAAACGACTTTTTGGACGCAGTTGGTACATCGAAAGGTAAAGGATTTCAAGGTGTCGTAAAGAGACATGGTTTTGGAGGCGTGGGACAAAGCACTCACGGACAGCACAACAGACTAAGAGCGCCCGGATCTATCGGAGCATGCTCTTTCCCATCACGCGTGTTCAAAGGCCTTAAAATGGCCGGAAGGACAGGTGGTAACAGGGTGAAAGTATTGAACCTGAAGGTAATGAAGATCTACTCTGACAAGAATCTCATCTTGGTCAGCGGATCTATTCCCGGGGCGAAAAATTCATACGTAATTCTCGAGAAATAATGAAGATCAGTGTCATAAATTCCAAAGGAGAGGATACTGGTAGAGAGGTAACCTTCAATGACGATATTTTCGGTATTGAGCCTAATTCTCACGCAGTTTATCTTGATGTAAAGCAGTATCTCGCCAATCAAAGGCAAGGAACCGCGAAAACCAAGGAACGAAACGAGATTGCTGGCTCTACCAAGAAAATCAAAAAGCAAAAAGGTACCGGTACAGCCCGGGCAGGTAGCTTGAAGTCCCCCATCTTTAGAGGTGGTGGAACAATCTTTGGCCCTAAGCCAAGAGATTTTGGTTTCAAGCTCAATAAAAAAGTGAAGAAACTGGCTAGAAAGTCAGTTGTCGCGCAGAAGATCAAAGACAACCAGGTGAAGGTAATTGAGGATTTCACTTTTGAAACACCTCAAACCAAAGCATTTGTAGCTGTTTTAGACAGCTTGTCTTTAAGCGTTGACAAGGCCCTGTTCATCATGGGCTCTGAGAATGACAATCTTTACTTGTCTTCACGAAATATACCAAATGCAAAAGTGATCACAACCGATGAAGTCAATACCTATGACTTGATCCATGCTGATTGCGTGATATTCTTCGAGAGTTCAGTGGAAACATTATCAAATAGGTTGAACTAATGGGAATCCTAGTAAGACCTTTAGTAACCGAGAAATTCTCTGCCATGAACGAGCAGGGAAAGTACGGCTTTATTGTTACCAAGAGTGCCAATAAAGTAGAGATCAAGAAAGAAGTAGAGAAGACCTACGGAGTTACCGTCGAAAGTGTGAATACAATGATTCACCCTGGAAGAAGTAAGTCCAGATATACCAAATCAGGTGTTATTTCGGGTCGAACTCAAACCTTCAAGAAGGCCGTTGTGAAAGTGGCCGATGGTGATATTATAGATTTTTATAGTGGAATATAATAATGGCGGTTAAGAAACTTAAACCTACTACGCCAGGCCAACGATTTAGGATAGCTCCCGTCTTTGATGATGTCACCAAAGACAAACCCGAGAAATCGTTGCTTAAATCACACAAGAGCAAGGGGGGTAGGAACAATCAAGGTAGAATGACAGTCCGCAATGTTGGCGGAGGTCATAAGAAGAAGTTAAGAGTCATTGACTTCAAGAGAGACAAAGAGGGTATCCCGGCAACTGTGCATGCAATCGAGTATGATCCAGGACGGACGGCAAGGATAGCCCTGCTGCACTATGCAGATGGTGAGAAGCGCTACATCATCGCTCCTCAAGGACTCACTGTAGGCGCAAAACTCCTTTCAGGATCCCAAGCGGCTCCGGAAGTGGGTAACTCGCTTCCATTGTCTAAGATCCCTTTAGGTACGATCATTCACAATATCGAGCTTAAGCCAGGCAAGGGTGGTGCTATGGCCCGTAGTGCGGGTGCTTATGCACAGATTGTAGCCCGTGAAGGTAAATATGCCACATTGAAGCTTCCTTCAGGTGAGATGCGGATGGTGTTGACTACCTGTAATGCTACCATCGGAACTGTGTCCAATACGGATCACATGAATGTGCGGTTAGGTAAAGCCGGTAGAAACAGATGGCTCGGAAAACGACCGAGAGTAAGAGGTGTCGCTATGAACCCGGTAGATCACCCAATGGGTGGTGGCGAAGGCCGCTCCTCGGGAGGTCATCCAAGGTCAAGAAATGGTCTTTACACAAAAGGTAAGAAGACCAGACGACCAAATAAGTACTCTGATAAATTGATTGTTAGCAAAAGGAAATAATGGGAAGATCACTTAAAAAAGGACCCTATATCGATTTTCGACTGGAGAAGAAAATCGACGCAATGAATGAGTCAGGCAAGAAGTCGGTGATCAAAACATGGTCGCGACGCTCCATGATTTCCCCGGATTTCGTAGGGCATACATTTGCCGTGCACAACGGAAACAAATTCATCCCAGTATTTGTGACCGAAAACATGGTAGGCCATAAACTCGGCGAATTCTCGCCAACCAGAAACTTCAGAGGTCATATTGCCAAAAAAGACAAGGGTAGAAGATGATGGAAGCAACTGAAAAGAAAAAAGTTAAAAAGTCTGTTCGAATTCGACTTCAAAAAGAAGCGAAGCAGGAATGGAAGGAAGCCAATAAGGGTAAGCAAGGCGCAGTAACTGCCTCTCTGCGAAATATCCCCACAGCTCCAAGGAAAATGAGGTTAGTTGCTGACATGATCCGAGGCGAAAGAGTGAATGTTGCACTTAACATCCTCAGGTTCGATCATAAGCATGCTTCCAACACGCTGGAAAAACTGTTGCTTACGGCCATTGCAGACTGGCAATTAGCCAACGAAGACGTGAAGATAGAAGAAGCTGATCTGTACGTGAAAGAGGTCTTCGTGGATAGCGCGAGAATTCTAAAAAGATTAAGGCCAGCACCACAGGGCCGGGCTCACAGAATCAGAAAGCGTAGTAATCATGTCACTATATCGGTGGATGATTTCAATGCAGAAAGTTCAGATGTTCAAACCGAAACAGAAAATAATCAGTAATGGGACAGAAGGTTAATCCGATCGGTCTTAGACTAGGAATCGTAAAAGGATGGGATTCTGCCTGGTTCGGTGGAAAGTCTTTCTCTGAGAAAATTGTCGAAGATCACAGAATCCGCGAGTACATCAAGGCGAGAATACCTAAAGGAGGTATTTCTAAAGTTATCATCGAAAGAACACTCAAGAGAATCACCTTGACCATACACACTGCCAGACCAGGTGTTGTGATTGGTAAAGGAGGTCAAGAGGTTGATAATATCAAAGAGGAGTTGAAGAAAATTACAGGCAAAGACCTGCAGATCAACATCTTCGAGATCAAGCGACCCGAGTTGGATTCTGTCCTGGTGGGTGAATCCATCGCTCAACAGCTAAGCGCTAGAATTTCCTACAGGAGGGCGATGAAGCAGGCGATTGCTTCAGCGATGCGTGTAGGTGCTCAGGGTATCAAGATCAAGTGTTCCGGTCGACTAGGTGGAGCAGAGATGGCACGTACTGAGCAGTACAAAGAGGGAAGAATTCCTCTTCATACACTCAGAGCTGATATTGACTATGCGGTTTCTGAAGCGCAGACGGTCTATGGTAAGATCGGTATCAAAGTTTGGATCTTCAAGGGAGAGGTATTCGGCAAGAGAGATCTTTCTCCTAACGTAGGACTAGGCAATAATAGTGGCCTAGGCAACAGCGGAGGTGGTAATTCCCGAAGAAGAAGAGGCGAAGGGGCTAAACGTAAACGATAAAAAGTAGGTAAAGATGTTACAGCCTAAAAGAACAAAATTCAGGAAACGACAGAAGGGTAGAGTGAAAGGTCTGGCCCAGAGAGGTCATACACTCGCTTTCGGAACTTTTGGAATAAAATCTTTAGAGCCAGGTTGGATTACAAGTAGGCAAATTGAAGCTGCTCGTATTGCCATGACCAGAGCCATGAAAAGAGAAGGTCAGGTTTGGATCAGGATTTTTCCAGACAAGCCTGTGACTAAGAAGCCTGCAGAGGTACGGATGGGTAAAGGAAAGGGAGCTCCGGAGTACTGGGTAGCTACGGTCAAGCCTGGTACGATACTTTTTGAAGCATCAGGAGTCAATGTAGAATTGGCGAAGGAAGCTTTGAGGCTCGCGGCACAAAAACTGCCGATCAGTACAAAATTTGTAATTAGAAGGGATTATCAGGCATGAAAAATTCTGAAATAAAAGGGCTTTCGCTAGAGGAGCTGGAAGGCAAACTTGCTGTAGAGAAAGAAAATTACGGGAAGTTGAAGTTTGCCCACGCTATCACACCCATTGAGAACCCAATGAAGATTCGTGAATCCAGAAGATTCATTGCTCGATTAGAAACCGAATTGTCGAATAAGAAAAAGACGCAACAAGCCGAGTGATGGAAAGAAAATTAAGAAAAGAACGTGTTGGTCAGGTGGTCAGCAACAAAATGCAAAAGACCATCACCGTTACTGTCGAAAGAAGAGAAAAACACCCGATATACGGAAAGTTCATTCGCAAAACATCCAAGCTAACTGCTCACGATGAAAAAGATGAGTGTAATATCGGTGATACAGTGAAAATAATGGAGACCAGACCCCTCAGTAAGAATAAGAGGTGGAGATTGGTTGAGATCATAGAAAGAGCGAAGTAATGATACAGCAGGAATCAAGATTAAGTGTCGCAGACAATAGCGGAGCCAAAGAAGTTCTTTGTATCAGGGTACTTGGCGGTACAAAGAAGAGATATGCTTCAATCGGTGATACCATCGTAGTATCAGTGAAATCGGCGACGCCTTCCGGGAACCTCAAGAAGGGAACCGTTTCGAAGGCAGTAGTTGTGAGAACAACCAAGGAAGTAAGAAGAAGAGATGGCTCATACATTCGTTTTGATGACAATGCCGCTGTTCTTCTTAGTGCTAACAATGAGCCTCGTGGTACCAGGATCTTTGGACCTGTAGCTCGCGAGCTGCGAGAAAAGCAGTTCATGAAAATTGTTTCATTGGCCCCAGAAGTACTATAACTATGGCGAAGTTGAAGATTAAAAAAGGTGACACTGTAAAGGTTATTGCAGGAAACGACAAAGGAAAGTCGGGGAAAGTACTGGAAGTGATCAAGGCAAAGTCACGTGTGATAGTGGAGGGTGTGAGCTTGGTTACTAAGCATAACAAACCCTCAGCTGCGAATCCCGAGGGAGGCATTCAACAGACAGAAGCTGCTATTCATATCAGTAATGTAATGTTGGTTGATCCATCTACGGGGGATCCTACAAGAGTAGGGAGAAAGGCCGATGATGACGGCAAATTGCAACGATATTCTAAGAAATCTGAACAGTTCATTACCAATGGCTAATCCGAGATTAAAAGATAAATACCTAAATGAAATCGTACCTGCACTCAAAGAGAAATTCGAGTACAAGTCAGTCATGCAGGTACCTAAGATCGAGAAGATATCCATCAATAAGGGTATCGGCGCAGCAGTAGCTGACAAAAAGTTGATTGATGTAGGGATTGAAGAGCTATCATTGATAGCAGGGCAAAAGGCGGTGCCTACTAAGGCCAAGAAATCTGTGTCTAACTTCAAATTGAGAGAGGGGATGCCGATCGGAGCAAGAGTTACACTGCGAGGAAATCACATGTATGAATTTCTGGACAGGTTGATGACTATTGCGCTCCCCAGGGTAAGAGATTTCAGAGGTATCAAAGAAAAAGGTTTTGATGGTCGAGGTAACTATACTTTGGGTGTTGAGGAGCAAATCATCTTCCCCGAGATTAGTATCGACAAGGTCAACAGGATTTCAGGTATGGACATCACGTTTGTGACCAGTGCCGAGTCCGATGAAGAAAGCCTTGCACTGTTAAGGGCATTTGGAATGCCATTCGTAAATCGACAAAACTGAGTCTAGATGGCTAGAGAATCAATAAAAGCACGAGAAAGAAAAAGAGAGAAGCTTGTAGCTCGATATGCCGAGAAGAGAAAAGCTTTGAAAGAGGCAGGTGATTATGCCGCCTTAGACAAGCTTCCACGAAACTCTTCGAGAGTAAGGTTGCATAACAGATGCAAGCTCACTGGCAGACCCAAAGGATACATGAGGAAATTCGGTATCTCCAGGGTCACATTCCGGGAGATGGCTTCAGATGGTAAGATACCAGGCGTGACCAAAGCGAGCTGGTAATTCTTTTCTTCTTTTCTTTCCCATAACAGAAAACAATAACTAAATTTGCAGCCCTTTTCGAGGGGCTTAAATTTTTCAATATGGTAACAGATCCTATCGGAGATTATTTAACTAGGCTACGAAACGCTATAAAAGCGAATCATAGAGTGGTAGAAGTACCAGCTTCGAATCTCAAAAAAGAGATTACTAAAGTGCTTCATTCAAAGGGATTTATCCAAAATTTCAAGTTTGAAGAAGACGACAAGCAAGGTACTATCAAAATAGCGCTGAGGTATAATCCTGAGACTAAGCAATCGGCTATTACCAAATTGGAGAGAATTAGTACTCCAGGTTTGAGGAAATACGCGCACTCGAGAGACTTACCTCGAGTACTCAATGGACTCGGGATAGCCATATTGTCTACTTCGAGAGGAGTGGTCACTGATAAGGAGGCACGCAGAGAGAATATTGGTGGGGAAGTGCTTTGTTACGTTTACTAACGAAAGAAAGAAATGTCAAGGATAGGTAAAGCACCGGTTAATATCCCTGAGGGGGTTACAGTAGAAATAAAGGGAAGCATCGTTTCCGTGAAAGGCCCCAAAGGGGAATTGACACAAGATGTTGGAGCTGAAATTTCTGCGAAAGTGGAAGAAAATCAGGTTGTAGTGGAACGACCAACAGATCAGAAAAGGCACAAAGCACTCCATGGTTTGTACAGGTCGCTTATTAACAACATGGTAGAGGGTGTGAAAACTGGCTACGAGAAGAAGTTGGAACTTGTGGGTGTTGGGTACAAAGCCAATGTCCAAGGTAGTGTCTTGGAATTGAACCTGGGATATTCTCACAGTATCTATCTGGCCGTTCCGGGTGAGGTGAAGATGAAAGCCGAGACAGTGAAAGGAAAGAACCCAATCGTAACACTGGAGAGCCACGACAAGCAATTGATTGGTCAGGTGGCTGCGAAAATCCGGTCATTGAGAAAAGTCGAACCTTACAAAGGAAAGGGTATTCGATTTGTAGGTGAACAAATTAGAAGAAAAGCTGGTAAGACAGCTGCGAAATAATTAGCTGATGGCAATTTCAAAAATTGAACGAAGAAAGAGGATCAGACTGGGGGTCAGACGAAAAATCTCCGGAACCGCCGAGCGGCCTAGGGTTTCTATTTTCAGAAGCAACAAGGGCATCTATGCGCAGGTAATCGATGATGTTGCGGGAAAGACTTTGGCTGCTGCTTCATCTTTTGATCTTGGGAAGAAGAGCCTGAATATTGAAATTTCTAAGGAAGTTGGAAAATCATTGGCTGAGAAGGCAAAAGGTAGCGGTATTGAAGTCGTCATTTTTGATCGAGGAGGATACCCTTATCACGGCAATGTTAAGGCGCTGGCTGAAGGAGCCAGAGAAGGGGGTCTAAAATTCTAAGGAAGAATGTCACAGAGTAATATAAAAGCGGTAAAAGCCAGCGAAATTGATCTGAAAGAAAAAGTAGTCGCTATCAAAAGGGTGGCGAAGGTGGTCAAAGGTGGTCGTCGATTTAGTTTTTCAGCCATTGTAGTAGTTGGTGACGGGCATGGAGTGGTAGGATACGGTTTGGGTAAAGCCAATGAAGTTACGGATGCTATTACCAAGGGAATTGATGACGCTAAGAAAAACCTTGTGAGAGTACCCGTCTTGAAAGGCACGGTACCGCATGAGGCGCTTGGTAAGTTCGGTGGAGGATTAGTGTTATTGAAGCCTGCATCCCCAGGAACGGGAGTTATTGCCGGTGGTGCGATGCGAGCAGTTTTGGAAAGTGCGGGTATTCATGACGTGTTGGCCAAATCTAAAGGTTCTTCCAACCCACACAATGTGGTGAAAGCTACCTTTGACGCGCTCAACAAGATGAGAGATCCATTCTCTGTAGCGAAACAAAGAGGTGTAACATTGGACAAAGTTTTCAACGGATAAGAACATGGGAAAAGTATCGATCAGACAGGTGAGAAGTACCATCAAGCGCCCAGAGAAGCAAAAGAGAACCATGCAGGCGCTAGGATTGAGCAAGATCAATCAGACTGTTGAAAAGGAACTGAACCCACAGATAGAGGGGATGATCAATAAAGTATTACACTTAGTAGAAGTAAAAGAATTATAAGATGAAGCTTGAGTCACTAAAACCTGCTGCGGGATCTACCAAATCCCGAAAAAGAATCGGTAGAGGCCAGGGTTCTGGAAGAGGAGGAACCTCCACCAGGGGTCACAAAGGTGCTCAGTCTCGATCTGGATACTCCAGGAAAATTGGGTTTGAAGGTGGTCAAATGCCACTTCAAAGGAGAGTTCCAAAGTTCGGCTTTAAGAACAACAATAAGGTTGTAATGAAGCCGATTAATCTGGATGTTTTGCAAAAGCTTAGCGAGGACAAGAAAGTAACAGAAATTACCATCCAGGTGCTAAAAGATAATGGTCTTGTGGGTAAAGAAGATCAGGTAAAAGTTCTTGGACGAGGTGAGTTGAAGGCTTCTCTCAAAGTAAGCGCACATAAATTTTCGGCCACGGCTCAAGCCGCTATTGAAAAAGCCGGTGGTTCAATTACTGTCGAAGAGTAAATGAAGAAGTTTATACAGACCATAAAGAATATTTTCTCGATAGAAGAGCTTAGAGTAAGAATCCTAAATACCTTAGGATTTCTTATCATTTTTAGGCTAGGCTCTTTTGTTACCCTGCCAGGTGTTGATTCTTCGAAGTTGACCGGATCGGCGGAGGGTATTTTCGGTCTGTTGGATACCTTCCTGGGCGGAGCCTTTTTGAAAGCCTCCATCTTTGGTCTGGGTATCATGCCTTATATCTCCGCTTCGATTGTTCTTCAGTTGATGACCGTAGCGGTTCCTTATTTCCAGAAACTGCAGAAGGAAGGTGATAGCGGGAGGAAGCGAATCAATCAAATTACGCGTGTATTAACGATCTTTATTTGTATCGCGCAATCATTTGGATATGTTTCGGCTACTATTCCTGCGGAAGCTATTGTCTTGAGCAACCCTTTCTTCTTCAAGGTTTCGTCTATGATCATTCTCACATCAGGTACTATATTCTGCATGTGGCTGGGAGAAAAGATCACTGATAAGGGAATTGGAAATGGTATTTCGATGTTAATCATGATTGGGATTATCTCCAGATTTCCCGCCAGTATTATCGCGGAAGCCCTGTCAAGGGGTATGAGTCAGGCATTGATTTTTATTATAGAGATGATCGCCCTCTTCTTTGTTGTTATGGCAACTGTTGCGCTGACTCAGGCGATCCGTAGGATTCCTGTTCAGTATGCGAAGCAGGTTGTGGGTAACAAAGTTTACGGAGGACAAAGACAGTATATTCCTTTGAAGGTGAATTCGGCAGGAGTTATGCCAATCATCTTTGCTCAGTCTCTGATGTTCTTACCTTCCCTTGTAGCTGGTTTCTGGGCGGATGAAAGTGATACAGCACAATACATTGCTACGACATTTTCACAAATCGAGTCCTGGCCATATAATGTTGTATTTGCACTATTGATCATACTTTTCACATTTTTCTACACAGCTATCACGATCAATCCAAGTCAGATAGCTGACGACATGAAGAGAAATGGAGGATTTATCCCAGGAGTGAAACCTGGTAAGCAGACATCAGAATTTATAGACGATGTTTTGTCTAAAGTCACGTTGCCCGGATCATTTTTTCTGGCAATTGTTGCAATCCTTCCGGCATTCGCAATTCTGGCAGGCGTTAACCGTGGTTTCGCCACCTTCTATGGTGGAACCTCGCTTTTGATTATGGTTGGGGTTATTCTGGACACCCTGCAGCAAATTGAGAGCTATTTGTTGATGAGGCATTATGAGGGAATGATGAAGTCCGGGAAGGTTAAAGGTAGAACCCAAAACACAGCGATAGCGTAATGGCGAAGCAGCAATCGATAGAGCAAGATGGTAAGATCATTGAGGCCTTGTCCAATGCGATGTTTCGGGTGGAACTGGAAAATGGTCATGAGGTGATTGCCCACATCTCTGGAAAGATGAGGATGCACTATATCAAGATTTTACCAGGTGACAAGGTCAAATTGGAGATGTCTCCCTATGACCTGAGCAAAGGACGAATTGTATATAGATATAAATAACCCTTTGGGGAACAAATAGATAAAGAGATGAAAGTAAGAGCATCTATCAAAAAGAGAAGTGCTGATTGCAAAGTGATCCGACGAAAAGGAAAGCTTTACGTGATCAACAAGAAGAATCCAAAATTTAAACAAAGACAAGGATAAGATATGGCTCGTATTGCAGGAGTAGACGTCCCAGATAACAAGAGAGGTGAGATTGGTCTTACCTACATTTTCGGCATTGGGAAAAGTACCGCCCAGCGCATTTTGGACGAAGCTGGTATCGATAGAAATAAGAAATGCGGAGAGTGGTCCGATGAGGAAGCTGGCAAGATCAGAACAATCATTGGGGAGAATCACAAAGTCGAGGGTGTCCTTAAGTCAGAGATTCAGTTGAGCATCAAGCGATTGATGGATATCGGGTGCTACAGAGGCTTACGCCACAGAAGAGGCCTGCCGCTTCGTGGACAGAAAACAAAGAATAACTCAAGGACGAGGAAAGGAAAGAGAAAAACGGTTGCCAACAAGAAGAAGGCTACTAAATAAGAATTAGGATGGCACAAAAAAGAAAAGACAAAGCTAAAAAACGTGTTGTTGTTGTAGAGCCAACTGGACAAGTCCATATTCAGGCGACTTTCAACAATATCATTATCTCCATGACCAATCTACAAGGTCAGGTAATTTCTTGGGCATCCGCAGGAAAGATGGGATTCAAGGGTTCTAAAAAGAATACCCCCTATGCGGCGCAAGTTGCTGCCACGGAGTGCGCTCAGGCTGCCTATGATCTTGGCCTGAGAAAGGTTGAGGTTTTTGTAAAAGGACCTGGCGCAGGCAGAGAGTCCGCAATCCGTACTATCCAAAATGTAGGGATAGATGTGACTATGATCAAGGATGTGACGCCTCTACCGCACAATGGCTGCCGACCTCCGAAAAGAAGAAGAGTTTAAAGAAATAAAGTTCAAAGAGACAAATGGCTAGATATACCGGTCCCAAAACCAAAATAGCTAGAAGATTTAACGAGCCGATCTTCGGTCCTAGCAAAGCCCTTCAGAAGAAGGCCTACCCTCCAGGACAGCATGGAAAAGGCCGAAGAAGAAAGCAATCTGAATATGCTATTCAGCTTGCTGAGAAGCAAAAAGCCAAGTACACTTATGGCGTGCTGGAGCGACAGTTCTCAAACATCTTCGATAAGGCATCTAGAAAAAGTGGTATCACTGGTGAAGTGTTGCTTCAACTGCTGGAGTCAAGGCTAGACAATACTGTTTTCAGATTGGGTATTGCGCCAACTCGAAGGGCGGCAAGACAATTGGTCCTGCATAAGCACATTACACTGAATGGGGAAATTGCTAACATTCCTTCTATTACACTCAGAAGTGATGATGTAGTAGGAGTTAGAGAGAAGTCAAAATCCCTGGAAGTAGTTACCAATAGCTTGGCAGCAACTGTCGCAAAGAAATTTTCATGGTTAGAGTGGGATGCTACGGCGATGACCGGGAAGTACTTAAACGCCCCGGCCAGAGAGGAAATTCCTGAGAATATCAAGGAACAACTCATCGTCGAATTGTACTCTAAGTAATCATTTAATTAACTAGAAAACTTTAAGATATGTCGATTCTAGCATTTCAAATGCCGGAGAAAGTCGTGATGGAAAAGGCGGATGATTTCCATGGCCTTTTCACCTTCAAACCTTTGGAAAAAGGGTATGGCGTCACGGTTGGTAATGCCATTCGAAGAATACTTCTTTCCTCTCTCGAAGGATATGCGATCACCGGTGTAAAGATTCCAGGTGTATTGCATGAGTTTTCTACCATAGAAGGGGTCGTAGAAGATGTTACTGAGATTATTCTCAACCTGAAGATGGTAAGGTTTAAGAAAATCACCGACGTAGTTGACAATGCAATTACAGTATCAGTAAATGGCAAAACGCAACTAACTGCCGGAGACCTTGCAGCAGCTACCACCTCATTCGAGATATTGAATCCGGAGTTGGTTATCTGCAACCTGGATGAGACTGCCCAGTTCGAAATGGAACTTTCCATTGAAAAGGGTAGAGGCTACGTTCCTGCAGATGAAAATAAGCCAGCTGAGCAAAACTTTGGTTATATCGCCGTGGATTCGGTTTTTACGCCGATCAAGAACGTGAAATATAGCGTGGAGAATACCAGGGTCGAGCAGAAAACGGATTATGAGCAGCTCATTTTGGATATAGAAACTGATGGCTCTATTCATCCGGAGAATGCGCTCAAAGGTGCAGCGAACATCCTGATTCAGCACTTTATGCTGTTCTCGGATCAAAACATGATCCTCGAGACACAGGAAAGAGGAGAACCCGAGCAAGTGGACGAGGAATTGCTACATATGAGAAAGCTTCTGAAGAGCTCATTGAATGACCTTGACCTTTCTGTACGGGCTTACAACTGCCTGAAAGCAGCGGATGTGAGAACACTGGGTGACTTGGTTTCTTTGGAAATTTCTGATATGATGAAGTTCAGAAACTTTGGTAAAAAGTCATTGGCTGAATTGGAGCAGCTGGTAGCTGATAAAGGGTTGACTTTTGGCATGGATTTGTCAAAATATAAATTGGACGAGGAATAAAATGAGGCACGGTAAGAAATTCAATCATTTAGGGAGAAAGGCGCCACACAGAAAGGCGATGCTCTCAAATATGGCATCTTCACTGATCATTCATAAAAGGATCAACACGACAGTTGCCAAGGCGAAAGCCCTGAAAAAATACGTAGAGCCCTTGATCACCAAAGCCAAGAGTGATTCGACGCATTCGCGACGAGTGGTTTTCTCGTACTTGCAAGACAAAGAATCAGTTCACGAGCTTTTCAGTACTGTGGCAGATAAGGTGTCAGCAAGACCAGGTGGTTATACGAGGATTATCAAAACCGGTGCCAGATTGGGAGATAATGCTGAGATGTGTATGATGGAATTGGTAGACTTTAACGAGCTGCTGCTTTCAGAAGGTACTGAGAAGAAGGCTAAGTCTACAAGAAGGTCCAGGAGAGGTAGCAAGTCCAAGAAAGCAGAGGAGTCTACAGAGACCGTGGTTGCTGAAAGCGCTGAGGTGGTAGAAGAAGCTGAGGTGGTAGAAACGGTAGAGGAAGAGGCCGCTGACGTTGCTGCAGAGGAAAACACAGAAGCTGAGGCAAGTGTAGAGGAAGAGGCTAATGCTGGGGCTACCGAAGAAGCGCCAGCATCCGACGAGAGTGCGGAAGATGCTCCTGCCGAGGAAGAGAAAAAACCTGAATAAGGTTGAACTGAAGAATATGCAAGGGGAACAGAGAGTATCTGTTCCCCTTTTTTTTGTGCTATCATTTATCTGACTATAATTTTGCCGCTCATGACGAAACACGATTCCCAACCTGAAAGGGTACCCGCACTGCTACTACTTCAAGATGGCACGTCATTTCAAGGGTATTCGATAGGAAAAAAAGGTACATCCGGCGGTGAAATTTGCTTCAATACGGGCATGACCGGGTATCAGGAGATCTACACGGATCCTTCCTACTTTGGACAAATCATCGTAAACACGACAAGCCACATTGGCAATTACGGTGTAAATAGTCAAGAGCAAGAATCAACCAAGACAAAAATCAAAGGCCTGGTGGTCAACGATTTTTCATTTAAGCATAGTCGTCATACTGCGGACGGGGACCTGAATAGCTATTTGGAAGAGAATGAAACCGTTGGTATTGCAGGAATAGATACCCGCAAACTTGTAAGACACATTAGAAATAAAGGCGCCATGAATGCCATTATTTCAACAGATATCATCACCAGTGAGTCGCTGCGGGAGGAGTTAGACAAAGTGCCAGACATGGCAGCACTGGAGCTTTCATCAAAAGTCACTACCGCCGAGGCATATGAGCTCAATAATTCAGGACAAGGTTTTAGGATAGCAGTTTTGGACCTAGGGGTCAAAGCCTCGATTCTCAGCAATTTCGTAAAGAGAGATTGCGTAGTGAAGGTGTTCCCAGCTCAGACCTCCTTTGAGGAGTTGGAAAAATGGAATCCCGACGGCTACTTTCTCTCCAATGGACCAGGTGATCCGGAGGCTACTGCTTACGCGGTAACCACCGCGAAACAAATGCTTGACTCTGAGAAGCCATTATTTGGTATTTGCCTGGGTCATCAGATAATGGCAAGAGCGGTAGGTATCGGAACTTTTAAAATGCACCATGGTCATAGAGGTCTCAATCACCCTGTAAAGAACCTGGAAAAAGGCACTGGCGAAATGACCTCACAGAACCACGGGTTTGCTGTAAGTCTTGAAGAATTGCAGCAATCCGACAATGCTGAAATGACACATCAACACTTAAATGATAATACAGTGGCAGGGCTAAGAATAGCTGGAAAACCAGCTTTCAGTGTCCAATATCACCCAGAGTCTTCCCCCGGGCCACATGACTCTACCTATTTATTTGACGATTTTTTAGAACTATTAAAGAAACAGAAATCATGAGTATTATTGAAAGTGTTCATGCAAGACAAATCCTTGACTCCAGGGGAAACCCAACCATTGAGGTTGATGTAGCTACAGAAAACGGATTTATTGGTAGGGCGGCTGTTCCATCGGGAGCCTCCACAGGGGAGAATGAAGCCGTGGAGTTGAGAGACGGAGATAAATCGAAGTACCTCGGAAAAGGTGTATTGAAAGCTGTGCAAAATGTGAATGAAGTCATTGCACCTGAGATCGTAGGGTTTTCGGCATTTGACCAAAAGTTGATCGATCAGGTAATGATTGATCTGGATGGCACGCACAACAAGGCCAAGTTAGGGGCAAATGCTATTTTAGGTGTATCCCTGGCAGTAGCAAAGGCTGCGGCAGAAGAGTCCGGGCAGTCACTTTTCAGGTACTTGGGAGGGGTAAATGCCCACACGTTACCGGTTCCAATGATGAATATAATCAATGGTGGTTCGCACTCCGACGCACCCATTGCTTTTCAGGAGTTCATGATAAGACCAGTCGGCGCTCCGTCATTTTCGGAAGCGCTCCGGATGGGCGCGGAAATATTCCATCATTTGAAAAAAATCCTTAAGGACAAGGGATTAAGCACAGCAGTGGGCGACGAAGGAGGTTTTGCTCCTAATTTCTCTGGTGGAACCGAGGAAGCTTTGGATAGCGTATTGCAAGCCATTGCAAATGCTGGTTACAAAGCTGGATCAGACATCACCATTGCCATGGATTGTGCTTCTTCAGAATTTTATGTTGATGGCAATTACGATTATAGAAAATTCGAGGGAGATTCGGCCCAGGTAAGAACAAGTGAGCAACAGGTAGATTACCTGGCTTCCTTGATTGAAAAGTATCCTATCGACAGCATCGAGGACGGATGTGACGAAAACGATTGGGAAGGATGGAAATTGCTCACTGAACGCATTGGGGATAAATGCCAATTGGTTGGCGACGATCTACTCGTGACCAATGTCAAATTCCTGAAGAGAGGAATAGAAGAGAAGTGCGGTAATTCTATTCTGATAAAGGTGAATCAAATCGGTACATTGTCGGAGACCCTCGCAGCGATTGAGATGGCGCACAAAGCGGGCTGGACTGCCGTAGTGTCCCATCGAAGTGGTGAAACGGAGGATAATACGATTGCAGATATCGCCGTAGCCACCAATGCGGGTCAAATAAAAACAGGCTCCCTATCGAGATCTGACAGGATGGCTAAGTACAACCAATTACTTAGAATCGAAGAGGAGCTAGGTGAGACTGCACGGTACCCTCAGGCCTGATTCCCAAGCCTAAAAGACTGGAAGAGTTGGATTACATTCAACTCTTTTTTTATTTTTACCCCATGCTCTCCGATTTGTGGCAACGCTTTTCTTCAAAATTCAAGAACTTTTACGTTATCACGGGCGTGGTTTTTATCGCCTGGATTCTGTTTTTTGATACAAATGACCTTGTTTCTCAAACTAGCCTGAGTCTAAAACAGAAAGAGTTGGAACAGACCAAGGCATTTTATCTGCAAAAGATCGAGGAGGTGAAAAGTGACCGTGAGGGGCTTCTGAATAATGAAGTCTTGCTGGAGAAAATTGCCAGGGAAAAGTATTTTATGAAAAAAGAGGGAGAAGATGTCTTCATCGTTGTTGAAGAAGACTGACGGACATCCATCAAACCTTGGCCTGAAGATTGCGTAATCACCGTTGATACTTATTCTGTTAAATCAGTTTATGCGAAAAGTACTTTTCTTAGGCGTTTTTTTTGTTATTGGTTTCTCATCCTCAGCCCAAACCTGGCAGATTACGGATAAAATTTACGTAGGAGGCGGACTGGGCTTCAACCTGGGTACGGATGTTTTGAGCTATAGCCTCTCGCCATATGCGGGTTACAAAGTCACAGATGCGCTTTCAGCGGGTCTCAGGGTCACCTACCAATACACCAAGTTCAATCAGTCAGATATCACAATCAATGCATACGGTTTAGGCCCATTTGCTCGATACAAGTTTGCTGGCCCGCTATTCGCTCATGCAGAGTATGAGTTTCTTACTTTCAAAGTAGATATCCCCGGTTCGGGAGCCGAGGCTAACAGTCAAAGTTTCAACAGCCTTCTGGTAGGAGGAGGACTCTCGCAGCCCCTTGGTAGAGCAGCCGCATTCAATGTGCTCTTCCTCTACAACTTGCTGTATGAAGATGGTACCAATTCTCCTTACAACAGCCCGGTTGTGATTCGGGCAGGTATAGCCGTAGGTTTCTAAATAGATACGTCGTATTTGTCAGATAACGTTTTTAGGTCCTCGACCACTGCGGGTAATACTGGAATTCCGTCTTGAGCCCTGCTACTTTCCATTTCTCTTTCCGGATCACCGGGTATTAATACACGGGGTTGCCCAGGTACTGTTCTTGCGTCACGGAATCGACGCAGCCAAGTGTCCATATGCGCTTTGAACTCTTCTTCTTTTCGGAAACCGTCAATACGCATAGCTCCAAAAAAGTGACCAATGCCCTTACCCACGGGATTGGAAGAAGGCTCCAGGAAAGCCACGAATGGAGGTACCCAGGGACCATAATTGGCTCCGGATAACACAGCCGAGAAAATATCTACTATTGACCCAAGGGCATAACCCTTGTGGGATCCATGTGTTTTGTCCCCTCCCAGCGGTAGCAGTGACCCACCTTTTTTTACCCCGTGCGCATCTGTCGTGGGGTACCCGTCGGCATCTTGAATCCAGCCCGCGGGTGCTGACTCGTTTTTGCGCTGCAATACTTCGAGTTTACCATTAGCAGCTGTTGTTGTGGCCATATCCGCAACAAAAGGCGCCTCTTGTCCAGCAGGGATGGCCACTGCAATAGGATTGGTCCCTAAGAGTCTATCATTAGCAAAAGTTGGCGATACAAGTGGACTGGCATTTGTCATGGCAATGCCGATGCAATCTTCTTCAAGCGCCAGCATGGCATGATACCCTGCAATACCAAAGTGGTTGGAGTTTTGAACGGAAATCCAGCCAGAACCAACTTCACGCGCTTTTCCGATAGCCAATTTCATGGCTTCCGGGCCCACAACCAGTCCTAGTCCCGCATCTCCATCTACGACACCTGTACTTGGTGTTTCATGGATCAACTGAATACTAGGCGTTGGATTAATCCTGCCTTTCTCGAAAAGCCTGATATATCCTATCAGCCTGGCTATGCCATGCGAGTCCACTCCCCTTAAATCGGCACTGATCAACACCTCCGCAGCTAATTTGGCGTGATGTTCCGTACATCCAATCTTTTGAAAGATAGATTCCGCAAATGACCGCAACTGATGGGCGCTATATATTGTCATGAGGAGATTTCTCCCTTGGTTTTTAGGTGATGTAACATCACACCCTCCTTCAGCGCGTAGGCCGAGACCCTGATCTTTTCGATATTTAGTTTTCTGACTAGAAACTGAATCAATATAGAGGCCACCACGATCATATCCACCCGGAGCTCGATCATGCCCGGCATAGCCAGACGTTCCTTTCTTGATTTTGTTAGCAACTGTTGGTGGATATGGCTAAAGCCATCCAAGGTCAACGGGTACTCCGTGGAATGGACGTCCCTGCTTTTGCCACCGTTATGGGTATGAATATCGCTTAGTGTGTCAAAGGTTCCGCTTGAGCCAATGAGTGTCTTGGGCTTGAACTCTGCGCATGAAGCAAATAAGGAATCCAGCTGTTCGGCTAAATACCTCTCAATGTTTTCGATCTCTCTGGGTGTGATTGGATCATTTTCATGAAATAGCTCCATGAGCCGCTGGCCGCCTATCTCGAAACTTTGCTTCCACCATGCCTCTCGCGAATTGCCGATGATAAACTCTATACTTCCTCCACCGATATCCATGATTAACGCCGGCTCTCTTCCTATTTCAAGTGCTTCAGTTACTCCAAAATAGATATACTCAGCCTCTTCAATTCCGGAGATCACTGTCACCTCCAGTCCCGTTTTCTTACGGATATCAGCTACCAGGTCAGGGCCGTTTTTTGCATTTCGTACTGCGGAAGTAGCAGTGACATGAATCTCTGATACTCCGTGGTGGTCGAGCACTTGCTTGAAGGCTTCGAGGGCTGCCAGTGCTCTATTCCGTGCGTCCTCTGTAATGTAACCCTCGTTTATTCCCCCTTTTCCAAGCCGGACCGCTCGCTTGTCTCTGTATACAAAATCGAAGTGGCCATTCGCTACTTCCACTATCACTAAGTGGAATGTATTGGTGCCCATATCAATGATGCCTACTTTCATGAAAATCTCCATCAGAATTTACCGGGCGCAAGTTAACATAAATGCTTATTCAATTGTGCGGAGGCTTTGTTTCTTTTAGGTGAAGCGGACTTATACGAAAATGGCCTATTATCGAGTCGTGCCAGCTAGTTCAGATAAATTTTTTCCGTTTCCGAAAAGGAACTAACCCCCGAAATAACTGCACAATGGCTATGTTGCTTTTTGTTCCAGACCCTAGATTCGCTTTATGGAAAAGAAAGTGGCAATTGTAACTGCCGCAAGCCAGGGAATGGGTGCCGCTATTTGTCGGAAGTTGGCAGCGGAGGGTTACAAGTTGGTGGTCATGTCTCGATCGGAGGCTATCTTTAAAATAGCTGATGAGGTGTCGGCAAGACCCATTATGGGTTCAGTCCAGAAGCAAGAGGATTTGGAACGTGTGGTTTCACTTGCATTCGAGAAATATGGCCAGGTTGATGTTGTGGTAAACAATACCGGACACTCTGCGAAAGGTGATCTTCTGAAAATATCCGATCAGGAATGGTTGGACGGTTTTGAGCTCTTGTTATTGAATGTAATCCGCATGGCGAGAATCGTGGCTCCTGTAATGGGAGCTCAGGAAGATGGGGGCTCCATTGTTAACATTTCGACTTTCGCTGCCAGACAGCCTTCTTTGAACTTTCCTGTGTCTTCGGTGGCACGCACGGCATTAACGTCCTTCACTAAGCTATTTGCTAATGAATATGGCGCCATGCGCGTGAGAATGAATAATGTGCTGCCAGGTTTCATTACCAGTTATCCGGCTGACGAAGAGACGATTAATGAGATTCCAATGCTGCGGCAAGGTACGCCGGAGGAAGTGGCAAACGCGGTAGCATTTCTAGCTTCCAGAGCGGCCGCTTATATCACCGGTCAAGATATCGTCGTAGACGGAGGTCTAGTCAACGGAATTTAATATCGGTGGTGAGTGTTTTCTGAAACGCCGCTGGTGTTTGTCTTAGTAATATGGTCATCTGTATTTAGGATCATTTTCCATCCTGCCAGTACCAGTTTACTTATTAATTTCGGTAGTCAAAATCAAGCAAAGAATGGACGATAAAAGCAGGAAATTTTTGTACGAGTATCTGAACAATGCGTCACCCACTGGCTTTGAGAGTAGTGGGCAGCAGATATGGCTGGATTATGTGCGGCCATACATTGATGAATACATTTCGGATACCTACGGAACTATGGTCGGTGTTTTGAATCCGGACCATCCCTACAAGGTGGTGATCGAGGCACATGCAGATGAAATTTCCTGGTTTGTCAATTACATTAATGACAAGGGTTATATCTATGTTGTTCGCAATGGCGGTTCTGACCATCAAATTGCTCCGTCAAAACGGGTGAATATTC
Source organism: Cyclobacteriaceae bacterium (assembly GCA_965242775.1). GTDB lineage: Bacteria > Bacteroidota > Bacteroidia > Cytophagales > Cyclobacteriaceae > JAWPMT01. Next base: position 201,953 of record CBDETI010000022.1, on the reverse strand, counting down.
ATACCAATAACGGCATAGTCAAAGGCGTGTTTGGCTGGCCGGCTATACACGTTCGTAAGGAGAAAGAAGAGGTTCCGAAGCTGGATAATATTTTTATTGACGTAGGTGCAGATTCGAAGGAAGCCGTTGAAGAAATGGGTATTCACGTGGGCTCAGTGGTTACATTTGATGATGAGTTAATGGAACTCAACGATAGTTTTTTCGTCGGCCGGGCACTTGATAACCGGATCGGGGGTTTTATGATTGCGGAGGTGCTTCGAAGATTGAAAGAAAACAAAGTTGATGTGCCATTTGGTCTATACGTTGTGAATGCGGTTCAGGAGGAAATTGGGTTGAGAGGTGCAGAGATGATCTCTCGTAGGATAAAACCCAATGTTGCCATCATCACGGACGTGACGCATGATACCAATGCCCCGATGTACAACAAAGTGCGAAGCGGTGATATATCTTGTGGTAAAGGGCCTACTTTGTCGTACGCGCCTGCGGTGCAGAACAATTTGCGAGATATGATCATTGAGGTAGCACGGAAGGAAGAAATACCGTTTCAACGTCTCGCAAGCTCCAGGTTTACTGGTACGGATACGGACGCTTTTGCTTACTCATCGGATGGTGTTGCATCCGCTCTCATCTCCTTGCCGTTGAAGTACATGCATACTACCGTGGAGACGGTCCACAAAGAGGATGTTGAGCGGGTAATTGCACTCATCTATCAGACGTTGCTTCGAATTGAGGATGGACAGGACTTCAGATACATCAAATGAGTATTGGATAAAAGACCAGATGGGCCGGGATCTGTTCGTTAAAAGATCCCCTCAGAGAATCATTTCCCTCGTACCAAGCATCACTGAATACTTAGTGGACCTGGGAGTTGGTAGCAGATTGGTAGGACGTACCAAGTTTTGTGTCCACCCTGCCGAGGCATTGTCGGAAGTACCGAAAATAGGAGGTACCAAGCAGTTTCATTTTGACAAAATTGCCGCGCTGGAACCAGACTTGATCATCGGCAATAAGGAAGAAAATTACGTGGAGGGTATCGAGCAGCTTGAAAAGGATTATCCTGTCTGGATGAGTGATATTCATGATATGGGCCAGAACTTTGAGATGATGCAAGCGCTGGGAGGGATCACCGGCACGTCTTCGCAAGCCCAAATGTGGATTGGTCGAGTCCGGAAAAACTTTAAAAAGTACTACAAGAAGTACTCCGGACGTGTTCTCTATTTGATCTGGCAGAAGCCATACATGGTGGCTGGTAGGGGTACGTTTATCAGCCACATATTGGAGTATTTGGGTTATGAGAATGTGGTTCTTCAGAAGCGGTACCCGGAAATCGATGATTATATACTAAAACAACTCAAAACTGATCAGGTCTTTTTAAGTTCAGAACCATTCCCCTTCAAGGAAAAACACCTGAGCGAATTTCGAAAGATGTTTCCATCTGCCAGGACGAGACTAGTGGATGGTGAGGCCTTCTCCTGGTATGGAAGCCGGTTGGCTAAAGTCAGTTTCGACTTCTGAATGGCGACTGGTCAATCGCGATAGTTAGTCGTCACTTGATAAAACTCATTGCTTTCTCCACCATGGAACGAGATCCAATGTAAAAAGGTGATCGCTGATGGAATTCCTTGGGGTCAATTTCCATGATTCGACCATAACCGTCCGTGGCCATACCGCCAGCTTGCTCCGCGATGAAGGCCAGAGCATTGCACTCGTAAAGCAATCTCAATTTGCCATTGGGTGCTTTTGCTGTCTTTGGGTAAATGTAAATACCTCCCTTGAGCATGTTTCGGTGATAGTCGGCAACCAACGAGCCAATATATCTGGCAGTCAAACCCGCCTTCTTGCAATATTCTATGTACGCTCTGGTGCTTTCTTCAAACTCGTGCCAACTGCCCTCATTGATGGAATATATCTTGCCAGTTTCCGGACAAGTCATCTGTGTATGTGAGAGGACAAATTCACCGAGAGAGGGTTCCAGCGTAAATCCATGGACGCCTTTGCCCGTAGTATAGACGAGCATGGTAGAAGATCCATAGAGAATATAGCCAGCTGCAACCTGTTCCGTCCCTTTTTGAAGAACGTCTTCTTGTTGAACAGGTCCGCCAACGGGAGAAATTCGGCGGTAAATAGAGAAGATGGTGCCAATAGACACATTGACATCTATATTGGAAGAGCCGTCCAGGGGATCCATTGCAACGACATACCTGCAATTGGGGTTGAGGTGGACTATTTCTTGTTCCTCCTCGGAGATGATCGCACAAGTCATGCCTCCGTTGCGGAGGGCTCTGGTAAATCTGATATTAGCAATTACATCAAGTTTTTGCTGCTCCTCTCCTTGCACATTTTGACTTCCATAGGCCCCTGCTATATCCAATAAACCCGACTTATTAACTTCTCGGTTGATGATCTTGCCAGCCAGGGCAATATCTCTGAGAAGTTGAGACAATTCACCGGTAGATTCGGGATATTCATCCTGTTTCTTTTTGATAAATCTATCAAGGGTAGTGCCTATCGGTAGTCCAAGATTAATTTTGTTCATGGGAGTTTTGCTCAAACTTAGAAAATGCGAAAATAGCCCTTTTATTCAGGTTCAAACGTTTGCATAATTGAGAATTTTCAAATTTGGCGGTGCTTCAGTAAAAGACGCACAATCCATAAGGAATTTACTTAGCATTATTGGAAAGTATCAAGACGAGAAACTATTGGTTGTGGTCTCGGCTATGGGGAAAACTACCAACCATCTTGAAAAATTGGCGGCCTCCTTTTATAAGGGTGATGGGCTGAGTGATACCTTGTATGATGATATTGTCAAATTTCATCAACAGGCAGCGATCGAGTTGCTGCAAGAAATTCCGGAAGTCCTGCAGCAGCTGTTTGAAAAACTTCGAAGTGACCTGGAAGATAGGAATATCCCTTATGATGAGTACTACGACCAGATTGTGCCGTTCGGTGAGCTCATGTCGACACGCCTCATCGCGGAATTTCTGGGAAATGCGCTGCCGGTAAAGTGGATGGATGCGACCAAACTAATTGCCACTGACCATAGCTTCCGCAATGCAAAAGTTAACTGGGACGAGACCGGGGCTCGCATCCAACAAATAAGCATAACGGACCGTATTGTGATCACCCAGGGGTTCATTGGCGGTACTTATGGCTTCAGAAGGACTACCCTGGGCCGGGAAGGTTCTGATTACACGGCCGCGATTTTCGCGCGTTGTATGAAAGCGGATCAGGTGGTGTTTTGGAAGGATGTGCCTGGAATAATGAACGCGGATCCCAAACTGTATCCTCGGGTTAGGAAATTCGATCAGTTATCGTACCGGGAAGTGACGGAGATGACCTATTATGGAGCTAAGGTGATTCATCCAAAAACAATCAAGCCGCTGGCGCAAGGTGGTATCCCTTTACTGGTAAGGTCTTTTCAGGACCCATCGCTGGAAGGAACTGAGATATCCAATGATGAGCGCGGGATGGTTCATCCGACCTTTGTATTTCGATATGATCAGACGCTGGTGACCTTTAAAAGCCGAAGTAATGAGTTTATGACTGAAAAGGTACTTACCAGCCTGTTGACGAAGCTGGACCAGATGCAGGTGCAAATTAATATTATGCAGATATCGGCCTTGACCTTTTCCTTTTGTGTCGATGATGACTCGAGAAAAATTGAGGAGTTGCATGACGCTTTTGAAGAAACGTTTGAGGTTTATCACAATTCCGGCCTTCGCTTGGCAACCGTAAAAAATTACTCCCAGGAGTCACTGGACTTACTGCCAGTGTATTCGGAGAAATTGTTGGAGCAAATCACAAGGTACAATTACCAACGACTTTATCGGCCGTAGCTTGTTGCGATCAGGAGTATCTTCGGAGAACTTGCTCGATACTTCCAAGGTAGGAGGTGCCAAATAGATTGACATGAACCAGCAGTGGATACAGGTTATAGATGTCAGCTCTTTCCCGAAAGCCCGGAGCCACAGCCCAGGTATCAAAGTAGCTTTGGTAAAATCGTGAGTCAAACCCTCCGAACAACTGCGTAAAAGCCAATTCAATTTCCCGATTACCATAGTACACGGCAGGATCAATAAGTACTGCCTGGCCATTTTGAGTTACTAAATAGTTGCCACTCCAGAGATCACCATGCAGCAGTGAAGGGGGTTCGGCGGAGAGTATTCCTGGTAACAGGTTATAGAAACCGCGAAATCTATCCATCAAACGGTGGGGAATGAGTTGATTTGAATGTGCCAGTTGAAGTTGCATTTCCAATCGTTCGTGGATGAAGAACTGAAGCCAGTCAGCATGCCTGGTATTACTCTGGGGTAGACTGCCTATGTAATTGTTATGTGATAAGCCATAATCCCCTGTCTCGTGGATATGCTGGTGGAGTTTGGCCAGCTGTGCGCCAAACGTTTCCCAAAAGTTTTTGCTGCCGGTGCCCGGCGGTATGTATTCCAGGAGTAGGAAGGAGCAGTTGTTGCACGATCCATGATGCAAAACCTTGGGGACTTGAATGGAATTGGTGCTGGCAATCAATGCCAGGCCTTGGTTTTCTTTATCGAATTGGTCGGATAGGTGGTCTTTCCACTTGAGCAGGAAGATACCATCTGTAGTTTGCAATTTTACTACCTGATCAATGCAACCACCGGCCAGTCGTTGAAATGAAATCAGACTTAAGTGCTTGCCAAGAGATTGAAACAGAATGCTTTCGAAAAACTCCGTTTCGGCATTCATTTTTCTTTTTCCAGAAACATCATGAAAGCATCTATGGATCGATCAAGAACTTCATAGACATGTTCGAAATCCGACAGACCGCCATAGTAGGGGTCGGGTACGTCAGCCCCTTTCTTTTCACCGTCAAAATCTCTCATTAACAACAGTTTTTCCTGTTGCGAACCTGCAATGGATTTTAGGTCCTGCAGGTTGGAGTTGTCCATAGCAACGATGTAATTGAACCGGTTGAAATCATCGCGGGTAACCTGCTGGGCAGTATGTGGGGTGTCAATTCCGGCATTACTTAGTACCTGCAAGGTGCGGCTATCAGGCCTTTCACCTATGTGATAGGCGGCTGTTCCTGCGGAATCCGCAAGCATGCCTTGGTGTTGGGCTTTATGGTTGAATATAGCTTCAGCCATGGGTGATCGGCAGATGTTTCCTAAGCAGACGAAAAGAATTTTCAATTTTTTTTTATTAGGGGGTTACATTTTTGCTGTTTGCTGTATTAATAAAAGCATAACACAAATTTATTCATACACCTGTTTGACATCTAAAGAAAAGTCCCGGCCAATGGTCGGGACTTTCTTCATTTAATTGAATAATATTTTATCTCTGTTATCTGACGCTCAGGCCTACGCCTACAGTAAGCGTGTTGTAATCCTGTAACGCATATTCTGCGTGAAGGGTCAGAATGAGTAGTTTCAACCGTGCACCAAAATTAAGCTTGGGACTGCCGGAAGAATATTCGAAATTGATTGGATTTTCAAATGTGCCGGCCTCTGTATCAAACGTTCCCTCCAGCGTGAAATCGGTGGTTGAAGAAATGAATCCCAGACCAGCATATACCGTCAGCAAGGCAAGTTTCTTGGAGATAACCCCTTGAAAGGTGTATCCATTAACGTCCAACTTGGCGACTTGATCGGGATTGTCTGAATCCACGTTAAAACTTGTTTTCAACTGGTTGAATCCAAAGAATGCAGACAGATCGAACGGTAGCAGCTTCATTCCTGGTACCCATTGCTTGACATCATGCATTATCCCAATGCCAAACATGCTTATGGTGAATTCCTCTCCGGGATCTCCAAACGTTTGTTCCGGTAGCAAGCGTAGTTTCAACTCGGTGTTCTTGATCAATCCTATTCCCAATTGCACCATAGGTGTTGGTACTGCATTGAACCCAAGGTCTTCGTCCAGTCCCAGTCCTGTGGGTCCGGTTATTCTTAATAGCTCCTCTTGTGAATCAGGATCCCGGAAGCTTAGCTCAGGAATGTCATCGGCGCTCAGGTTGGGACCGAATAGCGTAGGGAATTCGTTCCTTCCTGCGTCGACCAGCGCAACATTCTGATAGTCAGCATTGTTGAAAGTGAAAAATTCAGCATCGGAAGGTACATATGCCAGATTGAAATTTACCGTGAGGTCGAATCCAAGTAATTTGTGCGGTTTACCGGTGTTGTACCAGCCACTGTTCAATCCAGTTCCGAATCCTACGAAGGCCGGTTCCATATAGTTTTCCAAAAGCCTGTTGCCATCTTCAATACCACCTTCCAGGAAAGTGCCAAGATCTATTTGCGCATTTGCAGTGAAGCTACAGATTGCTGCAAAAGAAATTATTAGTGAAAGTTTTTTCATTTTTTCTGGTATTTAGCGGTGAATTATAGGTCTCTGGCACGTAGCGTAACATCGAAATACATCCTGAAAGTAAATTCAAGATCGGAGTTGTCAGCAGGAATTTCACTGAGGTCAAAAACAACCGACGAAGAGATTCTCTCTGATTGTCGCAACTCTCCGATGATCGAAGATCGCTGCGCTTCGGTAAGCGAGATGGCTGTCTTCTCCACATTCGTTAGTCGGGAGGTTATATCTAAAAGTGTCAGATCTGATCCGGCAATATTCACCGTTATGGATAACTCATCCAGGTTAACTTCCTCGTTGGCGCTTACGTCCAATATCTCGTAAAAGAGGCCATTGACCTGAATACTCTCTTCGTCACCCAAACCGTCAAGCGCATCGTCAAACGCGCCAACCTCATTGAGATTATAGTCGATAGTTTCGCTTGGCGGGTTGACATTCAGTAAGTCATTGATTAAGTCAAGTGCACCAGGATCGACATCAGGATCCGGTATATCGATGGATATTGGAACATCCACAGGGAACTCTTTACTAACATTGAAACCTATACCTTCTTCCCCACAGGAGAAGGTCAGGGTTAACACCAATATTGCTAGAAGCAGCGATAGTGGGTTTTTCTTGTACGGTGTAATCATAGTGCAGAATTTGTCAAGTATCAATTCTAAATAAGTGATTTATATATCCAAATATGACATTTTTCCAGAAGAAATGGGAGGATTCTTAGAGTGATTCCGATCATTGTTGACCATTTCTTCTTCGACTACCGGCAGCAGATATACCTCATTCACGTACTTTCACGAGTACATCAAAGTAGAATTTCATTGTAAAATCCTGAGATAAATCCGGAAAATCTGTGCTCATGATCATGTCGAAATCGTTACCTCTTTTTATAATTTCCTCCACCTCGCCAACCGCTTCCAAGTTGATCAGTTGGCTGGGGTTGATGGCTGAGTACATCAGGATTGTTTCATCCGAATTCCTCAGGTTAGAGGCTTCGGGAGTTGCCATTAAATAGGTCGGAGGTGCTTCCTCGTCACTTACCGACAAGCTCATGGAGAAATTACTCCGGAAATCCTCAGGTAATCCCGAAATCTCGTACGCAACAAAGTTGATAACTACCTCTGCAATATCGAATCGATCAAATTCTTGAGTCCCCAGATCAATCTTTTCCTCAATATTGAGGTTCCCACCATTTGCATTAGCATCACTGGCCGAAATTTCATACGTGTATTCTACAGTTTTGGAGATATTGGCTTGGATTCCAGCTTCTCCACAAGAGAGCATGCCTATGGCAGCGAGAAGACAGGTGTTAGCATTGAAGAATTTCATACTGTCCAACGATTTAGGATTGAAATTTTTGAATGCTAGTTGCTCTTCAAATTAAATACTTAAATAAATAAAATACAATTTTTTCTTTAAATATTATTGTTTTTGGCTGTCTTATGAAGTATGGCAGTTCGTAAATAATGTGTCATATTTACCCACCTGTGGGTGTAGTACTTTACAACTTTTTTATAAGACTCTATTTATTGGTGATCTGGGTTTTTTCCTTTTTTAACGAGAAAGCCAGTCGCTTCATACAAGGGCGAAAGCAAACAGACATAAGGGATCATTGAGGCGGATATGCAGCGCTTTAGTCAGGTGGTCTGGGTCCATGTTGCCTCACTTGGTGAATTTGAGCAGGCGAGCCCGCTCATGGTAGCCTTGAAAGAGAAAATGCCGCAGATAGGATTAGTTCTTACTTTCTTTTCTCCATCTGGATTTGAAGCGAAGAAAGATGATAAAATCGCAGATTTGATCTGCTATCTGCCCATTGACTTGCCCAAAAATGCTCGGTGGTTTCTAGATCAGGTCAGACCGGATCTGGCACTTTTTGTGAAATACGATTTTTGGTATAACTATCTTCATGAATGCACACAGCGGGGAATCCCCATAGTCTATGCATCGGCTTTATTTAGGTCTCATCAGGTTTATTTCAATCGCGGTAAGCGGCTTTTTCTACCCCTATTTAGAAAGATAGATAGATTCTTTGTCCAGGGAGAATCGTCGGCGGCGTTGCTTAAGAACCACAAGATCGAGCATGTCGAAGTGGCTGGTGACACGAGGGTCGACAGGGTGATAGAGATAGCCAGTACTCAATGGCAGAACAAACGCCTTTCAAAGTTTACAAAAGGGAAGAAAGTGATAGTATTTGGGAGTATCTGGCCTTCTGACCTTCCGCTGGTGAATGCTATCATGGCGGCTTTTCCTGATTTCAGTTATTTATTGGCGCCGCACGAGGTTGATGCCTCTTCGATCAAGGAGGTAGAGGAAAAAATTTTAGTTCCAACCCGGCTTCTTTCTAATTGGGATGATGTAATTGCTGAAGAGGTTTTGATTGTTGATAGCATTGGCATCCTGTCAAAACTCTACCGGCTTTCAGACTATGTTTATGTTGGCGGCGCCTTTCAGGGAGCGGTACACAACACTTTGGAAGCACTGGCCTACGGTTTGCCGGTGTTTGTGGGGAGTCATCCGGCAATATTGAAATTCAAGGAAATTGCGGAATTGATAGAAGAAAACGGGGTTTTCGTAACGGGAGCTGATGGCAGCGAGATGATCGATGAGATCTGGCAAATGGAAAATTCCCCGGAACGTTATGATCGTACCCGTCAAAAAAACCGAACCTACATTCAAGCACAAGCTGGGGCTACGACTACCATTGTTGAATACCTTGAGCAGAAACTGAGATGACCTGGGTAGTACAAAAATCCACTGGATCCTGGTACCATCTCCGAAATGAAGATGGGGAGATTTGTGAAGCAAGATTGCTGGGTAAATTCAAGCTGGATAGCAATAAGATGACGAACCCCATTGCAGTTGGGGATCATGTTGAGATAGAGCAGGTCAATCAGGAAGATTATGTTATAACCGAGATCAAAGCGCGTGAAAACTATGTTGTGCGGGCTTCTCCTCGCAAAAGAGGACATTTTCATTTGATTGCGGCCAATGTGGATCAGGCGATGCTGGTGACGTCCTTGCGGCAGCCACGCACTTCTCTGGGATTTATTGATCGATTTCTGGTGACACTCGAAACGTTTAGGATTCCCGGAATTCTGATAATCAATAAAACTGACCTGTATGGTCAGGACGACATGGAATACGCCGAGGCGCTTAAATGGATGTACGAGCAGCTGGGCTACCCGACGCTCCTGGCATCCGTGATCAAAGGGGAGACCAAGGAAATTCGAGAGGTGTTAGGGGGGAAGGTCACTTTGATCTCGGGGCATTCAGGTACTGGGAAGTCGACCCTTGTCAATGACCTATCGGGGCAGGCCAGTCAGGATGTTAAGGAAGTTTCCGGATTCTCGGATAAAGGGGTGCACACCACCACTTTTGCAGAAATGTTCAAGCTGGATCCGACTACCTTTGTCATCGATACCCCTGGGATCAAGGAACTGGGTCTTGCGGAAGTCGAACCAGAAGAACTCTCACATTTTTTTCCGGAAATGAGAGACCTGCTGGGGCAATGCAAATTTCACAATTGCCTGCATGTCAATGAACCGGGGTGTGTTATTCAGCAAGCCGCTGAGCAGGGCGACATATCCATCAGCAGGATGGATAGCTATCTGAGTATGCTGCTTGGGGATGACAACCGTCGTTAATATTTGGCTCTTTTTACCCACCTTACGAGCCCACCAAAGTTGATCCTCAATCTCGCAATGAAAAGCCAGAACCGATCTTGTCCGCGGATGAAGGAAGGTTCCATCAATTGGAAAAGAGCCTTGGCCTGGTGGTCGAGACCAAGCATAGCCAACTGCCGCAGTTCATATTGAAGTCTGTCCTGAAATTTGGTAGTTTCTTCCTGGTCTTTATTGAGCTCCTTGATCTTTCGACATACCAGCAAAGTGGACTGGGCCATTTTGGCGGGATTTGAGAAAAAATCACCAGATTTGGATTTAGGAACTCTTCTGACGGTAGTGAGAGGTTCATTTAGGTAACCATAATGAAATTTCCGAGACGACCGGACCCAAAAATCAAAATCCTCGTAAGCTAATGATTCATCATATCCACCAAGGTCCTCCAGCACTTCGCGGCGTATCATCATGGTTGGTGGTGACACGAAATAGCGTTGAATAATATCCTGATAGACATCACCTTCGACAGGTCGGTATTTAGTGCTCTGCTGTCCCAGAAATTTGCCCATGTCATCGATGAAAAGGGCGTCGGTGTAGACGACACCATAATGCCGATCCCGCATCTCAAAAAGAGCCACTTGTTTCGCGATCCGAGTCGGATGCATAATGTCGTCGGTGGCCAGGTCAATGATGTAAGACCCCTTACTTTGACGAAAACCCATGTTGAACGCGCGGCAATTGCCGATGTTGTGTTGCAGGTTGATGAATTTGACCTCTGGTTTTTCGGCCAGGATTTCGGAAATAATGGTCTTGCTTCCATCCGTACTGCCATCGTCAACCACGATGATTTCAAGATGATCGTAGGTTTGATCCAAGGCCGATTGAATGGCCGCTCTAACGAATGACCTGTGGTTGTAGCATAGGCATATTACGGAAACTAGCGGCTTGGACAATGAAAATTGCAATTTTGTAGACCCCAAATCTAGTTGCTAGAATTGAGATACTTTTGATTGTGTTTCGCCGAGCATTGGCCCCCTTTTTATTTCGTATCCGCCTGCAGTTTCCATTGCGGAGACCATTGCACGCACGATTAGCGCAACAGCCCTTTTTTGTTTTTGGCTCTGGACGTAACGGGAGTACTTTGTTGAATAGGATGCTTAATACACATCCCGACCTGTTCCTGCCCACTGAGCAGTATTTTCTTGCCCCTTTAATTTATCGGCATGTTTTCTATGATCACCTAAATGCAGGGCCTTTTCAAGATAAATTAGCAGCTATTCTGCAGCGCGAAGACCTATGTACCTGGGCGCAGTTCGGCGCGTCGCAATTACCCGAGATCACCGATTCTTTTGCTTCTTTCTACGATGGATTGGTCAGGGGATATGGTGCGTTATCGAAGGATCAAGTTTGGGGCGATACTACACCTGTCAATACGGCTCATCTGGAAACAATAAATCAGGCATTTCCCGAGGCCAAATACGTTTTTCTGATAAGGGATGGTCGCGATACGGTGGCATCTTATCAGGATTATCCAACTTCGTTTGACCATCTTCCAACTTTTCAAGCACAGGTGAACTACTGGCTTTTGGCTGTTCGCAAGTATCTCTGGCTGTCAAAAAAAGGGGATGTACACATAGTTCGCTATGAGGACCTGGTGAAAAATCCAAGAGAAGTGCTCGGCGCCCTGTACAAATACCTGGACGTGCCTGATAAAAGTGCCTTATGGGACAACTATCTAGGTACACTTGACCGGGATCCTTTCTTTGAGGCAGACCAACATCGGTCTTTAAGGTCCGGTATCACAACGAAAGCCATCGGCCGTTGGAAGGACCAATTAACCCGCGACCAACTGCATATTTGCATGAAGAAAATGGGGAAGTGGCTGTTTTATTTTAAATACCCAGTGAAAGAGTGAATATTTTCATAGTCCCTTCCTGGTATCCTTCGTCAAGATTTCCTGCCACAGGAATTTTTTTCCGCGAACAGGCTGCCACTTATGCCCTGCACTATCCCGAGGATAATCTAGGTATCGGACATTGGGGGCCAAATGAGCCGATGTTGCTGTTGGACAAGCGAAGCATCCTGCGATGGTCCAAAAAATTGATTGTTGGGTCAATGATGAGGCCCAGCCGGTTGGCCCCGGCTGACAACCTTGTTGAGTACTTTCAGCCGACTTTTACTTGGACACGAAGGTTTCGGGATGGAAACATCCGCGGACTTATCAAGGCTACCCGTGACAATATTCAACGATTTACATCTGAAGTGGGTATGCCAGATGTTATTCACGCCCAGGTGGGCTATCCGGCGGGATTTGTTGCCAGGGAGATTGCCTCAGAGCTAGGAATTCCTTACGTGGTAACTGAGCACATGGGGCCTTTTCCGTTTCCTTCTTTTGATGTTGATGGACAACTTGACCAACGCCTCTTCGAGCCATTGAGAGATGCAAAAAAGCTGCTGGCCGTATCTCGCTTTTTGCAAGCTGAGCTGGCCCGGCACAACTTGCAGGCGGAGGTTTGCAATAACTTCATTAATGAGTCGCAGTTTGTGCCAGGGGATAAGGCATCGCGGAATTTCACTTTTTTGCATGTAGGAAGATTAGCTCCGGAGAAAGAACAGCTTTTGTTATTGAAAGCTACGGCGAGACTTACTTTTGATTTTCGGTTAAGAGTAATAGGAGCAGGAGAGATGGAATCCGAGCTAAAAAATGCGGCCAGCGAACTCGGTCTGGAAGAAAAGGTAGAATTCCTTGGTCTCAAGTCCAAGGAGGAGGTAGCATCAGAAATGAGCAGGGCGGGGGCGTTCGTGCTGACCAGTAGCTACGAAAATTTGCCCGTGTCGATTATGGAAGCACTTTCAAGTGGTTTGCCGGTTATCAGCACTCGCTGCGGAGGCCCCGAGGAGATGATTACCCCTGCCAACGGGATCCTGGTGGAAAATGGAAATGTTGTTGAGTTAAGTGCTGCAATGCAACAGCTGTACAGTTCACATGAGAATTACGACTCTGATGAAATTCGACGTGAATTCTTGAAAAAATTTGGTTCGCAAGTAGTTTGTGAAAAACTGCGTTCATATTATCTCGAGGTTATTCAAGGGTGAATAGCTAACGAGTAGGTGATTTTCGGTGTTTCCAAAGCGCCCATCCGGGCCTTGAATTCATACAGCCCCTTCTGCTTTTTGCCGTTGATGGACGACACCCCTAAGTCCAGTATTTCGAACCCAGCAAATCTCAATTGATCAGCGATGAATAGCATGAGTGTCACAAGTGGACTTACTTGTGAGTAGTTTCTGTCCATCGCAGGGAGGAAATAGTAGGCAATCTGATCACTTGTCAGCGCCACGATGCAGGCGGCAATCAATTGATCTTCGAGAAAAGAGCCGAAAATCTTATACCGGTTTGGGAAGGTTGAGACGAGGGACGACAGGGTTTCCAGGCTAATATTCACTTTTATTCCCTTTTGAATCCGGGCTTGGGCTATGAAGTCGTGTGCTGCGGGAAGTTCATCACTTGTCATCAACCTATTTCTAACACCCAGGTTACTAGCTTTTGACAGTTTTCGTTGCTGCATCTTGTGCAAGGCAAGTGGACGGTTCAACCACAGGTGTTGGTTCAAATCGACTGCCTGCTGTTGGAAGCCCACTTTTTCCAAGCAGCTTCCCGAAATGAAGGAGTCATAAATAGCCGGTGGAGTCACCACCTGCAGGTGATCGATTCCAGAGGCTGCCAAGCTTCTCAAACAAAAGGTGAGAAAATCTTCTAGTAAGGATTCTGAAATTTTTGTGGAAAGGACTGCTGAACCAAAAGGAGCTCCAGGTATGCTGGTTGCAGTTTTACCCATCAAATTGATCGGAAAAGTACATATGGTACGATCTCTGCTTCTGATCTCAAAGATTCTAAGATGCTTGTGTTGTTGGATTCGCAAATAGTCAGGTTGAAAATAGAGGCAATCGCCCGAAACAGGGCAATCTTCTGCAAAATCCGTGCGTTCTCTAAATTCCAATACGACTACCGATTGTTAGGAGCTAATTTAGCGTTTGTGCAAACGGAACTGCAATCGTCTTTGTTTTTTTAAAAACTATGCGCGAACTGCGATTACTCCTTTTTTTACTGCTGCTTGGGTTGGCAGGATTTCGGACATACGCCCAGTTCCAGTTTTTTGGGAATGAGCGACGGATGAGTCTGGTGAAAAAAACGGGTGATTTCATTTACAATTTAGAAAAAGACTCAGCTGAATTCTATCTGCAGGTGATTCGGGACGAAATGGGAGATCACCCCATGGTGCCACTCATAGAGGGTGTCAATTTGTTATGGACCCATTTACCAGTGCTGGCGGATACTACTTTTAACCGTTTTATCGGTAAGATGATCGAGACGGTAGCACTAGCGGAGGCATTAGGTGATAATGAGGAAAATGCCGAAGCACTCTTTTTTCAATTAGCGGCCCGGGGCCTGATGGCCGAGTATTATGCCGATAAGGGTGAGTACATGAAAGCGTTGGGCGAGGCGAACAAAGCGTATAAACTTGTAAAACTTGGCTTTGAGAAGACAAGCGAGATCAATGAATTTCTATTTACTACGGGACTTTACAATTATTTCCGGGAGAAGTACCCTCAGGTATATCCTGTCTATAAGCCGTTTGTGTGGATCTTTAAAAGTGGCAATCAGGAGCTAGGGTTGAGTCAACTTGATGAAGCTACCAGGACCACCATTATCTCCAGAATCGAAGCCCATATTTATATCTCGTACATTTATTTACGATATGAAGATACCCCGGAAAAGGCCCAGGAATATCTTTCCTATCTGGTGCGGCAATACCCTAATAACTTGTATCTACTTACAAAATTTTTGGAGTCGATGCGAGGAGAGCAGTTTGTAAGTGAAATAGATCCCGTAGGTATCCGGAAGCTTCTTGAAAGCGACAGACCCTACTTCCGAATGGTTGGCAACATATTCAAAGGTTTGTATGAGGAGAAGATAAACCGGGATTCGAATAAAGCATTTTCCTTTTATGCCCGAGGAATCGAGGAAGGAAAAACGCTTCCTGCTCACGGCGAATTTTATAAAAGCCTGGGTTATCTGGGTATGGGCCGGGTGGTGAAATCAGAGCGTCCCCAGACCGCAAAAGTGTATTTGAATAAAGCACTTGAGTTTGCCGAGACCAAGGACATTAAAAAAGAAGCCAGGCAACTGTTGAGGGAATGACTGACTTTTTAACGCTTAAGGAATCGAGCGAAGGCTTCTTTAAAGATCGGGGTAGTAGGTTCATCGCTCATGCTATTCCGGTATCCAACGAAAGTGAGATCAAAGCAGCCCAAGAGCAGTTGAGAAAAAAGTATTTTGATGCCCGCCATCATTGTTATGCCTACATACTGGGCCTCAAGAGTCAACGAGTCAGGGCGAATGATGACGGGGAACCTAATCATTCTGCAGGTGACCCTATTTTGGGTCAAATTCGGGCAAACGGGCTGACTAATGTACTTGTTGTGGTTATCAGGTACTTTGGGGGTACGAAGCTGGGAGTAGGGGGATTGGTGCAGGCCTACAAATCTGCGACGGAGGACGCTTTGAAAGCCGCGAAGAAAGTCAAAATCTTCCCACAAACCCGGTTCCGAGTCAATTATGGGTATGACCAAACCAGTCGTGTCGAGACGCTTTTAGGTGCTTTTGAACTGCAAATTATTAAGCGCGAGTTTGGAGAAACATGCTACCTGGAAGCGCTGATCCGCGAAGAGCATTTTGAGTTGTTGCTCGCACAGAACGAACCGCCGAATCCACTTGCCATAGAGACGATTACGTCAACTGACCAGTGATTGCCTAGCGAATGTTGAGATTTTTAAGGTTAACGGAGACAGGACCAGGCCCGAGATGTGTTGGTGCGAACCAGGCGCCCGCATGCTGCTGCCAATCTTCCCAGGTAACATGGAAGCCGCCGATCGGTATGATACTCACCCACATTTTCCAACTTTTTGGCCGAAAGTCGTCTCCCAGAATCCACAAGTAGCTGTCCCCGGGGGTCACTCCTCCTGTGTGATAAGTTATCAATAATGCCTCAGATCCATCTTCCATGGTAACCAATTCTCTTGTTGTACCAGGATCTCTTACCTTATAAGGAGCCACCAGCCAAAACGAATCGTTCGCAAATAGTGACCAGGCTTTGTCAACAGCCTCCGCTGCTTCGGACCCTGAAATCTCCTTCCCGTTTTTCAGGGCAGTACCTTCTAATTTGTCAGGTATCAGGTCTACCTCAAAGTCAGACCATCTCACATTGACCGTATGTTCTTTCTTGTTCCAGACGAAATGATGTCCACGTGGGAAAGACCACCTCAATTCCTCAAGACTATCATAGGCCTCAACGTTCAAAGCAAGAAGCATTTTATCGGCCAACGCCTCCGCGGCATGGCCTTCTTTTCCAGTGGCCTTTTCTTCACTGGCCAGGAAAATAACTAGTACAAGCAACCCAATCAATGCCAAGACGGAAACGCCTGCCCATTTCAAAAATTTGATCATTACCCTATTTAAACCGATAAAGGTAGGGTCTTTTATGCGCTACACCCTCTTTGAGGTCAGGGAGCCTTTCATAAATCTCTAACGAGAGCATTTTCTTTTGGAAGCGACTTCTGTCCAGTTTTTTGTCCAAAACTACTTCGTGCAACCTGTGTAAGTCCGGCATTGTGAATTTCTCCGGAAGGAGGAAGTGCGCAGCATCATTGGCTTGCACGGCTGCTTGCAGAAATTCGAATGCTGTGGAAGCGATGTGTGCATGGTCCAGTACCATTTCAGGTAATGATTTCACTGAGTGCCATGCATAGGGTCCAGCAAATATGCCGTCGGCTGGTTGGACCTCATTTGTTCTCACCAAAGCGTAATAACCAATTGAAACGAACCGTCTTGCAAACCAGGGAACAGGCTGTTGCTCCAGCGCGTGACCCAGGACTTTCGAGATCAGTGCAATTTCGCTTTCGAAAGAACGGTTTTCTGAGCCGAATGTATGGAACTGTCGAAGGAAAAGCCCCTCCAGGCCACTTCTTTCTTTCAATACTCGATGAGCAGCGGCACCTATTGATTCCTCCTGTTTGATGTAACCGCCCGGCAACATCCATTTGCCCGATACTATTTCCGTAAGCAATACTTTGAGCTGCGATTCTTCGTACCCGAAAATGACACAATCCAGTGAAAGGTGCGGCAAAAAAATCTGATCACCTCGTTCTATAAACTCTTTGGTTCCTATTGGCAGCTTCATTTGAAGCGCAATTTAACCATTGTGTTATTTTGTCACAATGAAAAATATCTTTATTATTGTGGCGAAATGTCACAATGAGATAGCATCCACTTAATAATAAAAGTGGCGCTCTAAAACTACGTTCACATGAAACTTTTCAAACGAATTCTGCTGGGCCTTCTGCTGCTGGTATTGCTGGTGGGGGGCGGAATTTTTGGCTTTCTGTACTGGGGTGTCTGGGAAATAAAAAGTGAAGTGGCGGAGAAGATGACAGACCCGGCTCCAAGCCTTACCGTCGATGGGTTTTCTTTTCGGGACCTGAATAAGAATGGCCGTTTGGACCCGTATGAGGACAACAGAGTAGGCTTTGATGCTCGGGTGGAGGACCTGCTGGGTCAAATGACTATCGCAGAGAAAGCAGGCCAAATGTTTCAACCGTTTCAATGGTCTACACAAAGTCGAATGCGGCCCATGCGGATCATGGCCAGACTGAACCCGCCAGAGAACAATGTCATTAATCGTAATATTTCTCACCTTACTTCTGCCCTGGCCCCGGACGATGCCCTGGTTCACGTGCGATGGGTCAATGATATTCAGGCACTGGCGGAACGAACAAGGTTGGGTATTCCTATCTCATTTAGTTCCGATCCACGCCATAGCAATAAGAAAGGAGCAGCCGTTTTTATGAAGAGCCTTTCTCAATGGCCGGATGCAACCGGGCTGGCGGCACTTGGGGATTCGCTACTTACTGTAAAATTTGGGGAGATCGCCAGACGCGAATATCGAGCGATTGGTTTGCACACATCTTTGCATCCCGTCGCTGATTTAGCTACTGAACCCCGTTGGGGCCGGATTGCAGGTACGTTTGGAGAGGATGCATATCTTTCCGCCAAGCTTACTGCAGCTTACATAAAGGGCATGCAAGGAGACTCGCTGCATCGACATTCCGTATCCACCATGACAAAACACTTTTCCGGCGGTGGGCCACAAAAGGATGGCTGGGATGCGCATTTTAAATATGGAAAGGAGCAGGTCTATCCGGGAGACAATTTTGCGTATCATGTGATCCCTTTCAGAGCCGCTATTAAGGCGGGAGCTGCCCAAATGATGCCTTACTATGGTATACCTATGGGACAAACCAGTGAGGACGTTGGTTTTGCCTTCAACAAAGAAATTATTACTGAACTGCTAAAAGACAGCCTGAAGTTTGAAGGTATCGTCTGCTCAGACTGGGTCATACTTCGGGATCCGGCCAATCCAATGAACAGGTTTCTGGAACCAATGGATCATGGAGTGGAGAACCTCGATGTTTATGCACAGGCGGAGAAGGCCATCAATGCAGGGATTGATCAGTTCGGAGGAAACGATAATCCCGAGTTGATTATAAAGTTGGTAGAAGATGGGCGGATTTCTGAAGATCGAATTGATCAATCAGTAAGAAAACTCCTGAAGCAGAAGTTTGTGTTGGGGCTATTCGATGATCCGTTTGTGTCCGAGGAAAATCTTTCACAGCAAATAGCCAGACCGGAAGATGTGCGATTGGGCATGGAAACGATGATGCGCTCTACGGTGCTTCTGAAGAATAACGATCTGCTTCCAGTCAGAAGTCGAAAAAAAGTCTTTGTAGAGAATATAGAAGTGGCTGCGATTGAAAAATATTTTGATGTTGTCGCTACTGTAGAAGAAGCAGATTTTGTCATCTTAAATCTTGACCCGCCGTTCGAACCAAGAGAGGGTCTATTGGAGGGCTTTTTGCATCAAGGGACTTTGGCATATGCGAATGCGGAGATCGAAAGGTTGACCAAGATAATGAAAGCCAAGCCGACCGTTATATCTGTCTATCTGGAGCGCCCTATCGTTATCCCCGAGATCGTGAAAGAGGCTTCAGCGGTTTTGGGCCATTTCAGCATTTCTGACGAGGCAATTGCTAACCTAATTAGTGGCGTGAGTGCGCCAGAGGGCAAACTGCCTTTTGAAATGCCATCGTCAATGGCAGCGGTTGAAAGACAAAACGAAGACGTCCCCTTTGATTCGGAAAATCCCCTTTTTTCCTTTGGGTATGGCTTACGCTACCACTAGATTGAAGTACGGTCATTAAGGCTCGAAGAGCGTTTCGCGAAAAACGACGGTCACCGTGTCGAAAGACCGGGTGATCCCTAAGAAATTTGGAGTGAGCTTCTCATTCACGGCTAAGTTTTCGTCGCGTATCTTCAGGTAATGTATCCTGGGAGCTTCTTCTCCGGATATCTTGAGGTCAAAAGCCTCGGCTGGTGAGACGGTCACTGGATCGCCTGTCCCCATAAAGGCCTGCTGAGAGCGATGAAGATAGTCAGCATCTTCTGGATTTAGAGATAGGCCAATTTTTACTATTTCGGGATCAGACCTGCAATCAGTATTCGTGGCAATCACCGGTAAGCCCCAGCCTATAAAGTGGTGTTTTGTTGGAGTTGTGCGATCCCGAGATACCTGATAGAGCCAACAGTTGAAGGTAGGCAACGGTCCATTGCCGTAGGCAGCATGAAGATTAAGAAGGTTGTACCAATTGGCTTTACCATCCGCCAAAAAAAAGGTTTGATAAGCCCGACGAAGTTGACTGCCGTGTCCTTGTTTACTGTTCCACCCGCTTTCCCACTTCTGAATAGACCCATCTTGAAAAACCCAATGTAAAGACAAACCTGGTTTCTGATCCTCCCGAAATACAATCAGTGGCTTGCCATTGCTGCTAATCCCAACAACAAAGCAAGTCTTGCTCTCTCCATGGTGGCCACTGAAAACGCGATGGAATTGCGATTGTGATAAATGGATTACAACTGATGCTACAAGTGACTTTCGTTGTGAGACTTCCTGTTGCCCGACATTTATCGCCTGAGATAAACCTTTGGCAGTGATCAGACATAGCAGTATTAGCCATGCCGGACGTGAACCCGGGAAATAGCCAAAGTAAGAGGCTATTTCGCAGGTCCTGTGAGGAGAAGTACTCATCGCCCGGAAGTAGTGGACTCGGCTTGTCTTTCGTGGCCAATCAGGTATGCATCAGCCGCTGGATCAATGCTCTCGTGATGGGTTAGGATTTTCCCATATTTAATAACAAATGAAAACCGTACAATGCTTTCGACGGGATGACCCTTTTCCTGAGTCTGGAGATAATAATGACCACTATCAACTTTAAGTCCATTGATCCTTTGTGTATGGATGTCTCCAGGGCTTACAAGCGGATGGAATTGATCAAACAACCCCGAAAATTGCTGACTGATTTGGTCTTTCTTATAGCTAGCCTGAGCCAAGGTAGGGATGAACACGGCATCCTCGTGGTAGATCTTCATGAGATTGTCAAGGTCATGGCTGTTGAAGGCGGTAATCCACTTGCGAAGTATCGGAACATGTGGTTCGTCAATCATATCTGCTCGCTCTACAGATCTTTCCAAAACACCAGATTCACCGGTTTTCAGAAAGAACTGCCAGATTTCGCGGGAAGATTTCCCTGTTTTCCTCATAAACACAAACTGGATCGCTGCATGGACAATCAACAAAAGCAGCAGGCCTTCAAAAATGCCAAGTTCGAATACCAATAGTCCACAGATACCTGCCATGATCAGTGCATAGCGTCCTTCCGACCTGACATTCGCCAGGTTGGCTATCATTTTCCATCCGGAATAAACCATAATGATACCCAGCGCGTATTCCGGCAGGTGCGCAAGGATGATGGGGAACGACACTACCAGAAGTAGCACACCTGATGTGAATACATTTGATAATTTGGTTACAGCCCCGGCGACGGTATTGGTCGTGCTTTTCGCCAAGCCGTCCAGATTGGTCATACCTCCAAAGAAGGTGGCCCCAAGGTTTGCTATCCATATCGCCAAAAGGCTGTTATTCGTGTTGGTCTTGCGCTGCTTAGGATCCATTTTTTCAATGGCCACATTGCTCATGACCTGCTCGATAACATCGATGGTACCTAGCATAATTGCGTAACCAGTCATTTTAAGGAACAGAATGGCCAATTCGACACTGCTCAAGCCCGAAAGATTAGGGGTGGGAACTGCAAGTTCAAATGGAATGGTCTCGATCGAAATTCTGGGCAATGGCATGACAAAACTGAGGGCAAAACCTGTTAACATAATGAGCACGTAGGGCAATGCCGGCAAGCGTTTTTTGTAATACTTGTACAGGAGTACAAAGCTAACAAAGGATACCAGGCTTAGAATCAGAACGAGTTCTCGCTCTAGGTTGAGCCATTGATCGGTCTCATGTTCGATATCATATAAAAACGGGATGAACTTCAGGACGATCTTTAGTCCAATGCCGGCAAGAAGACCCTCAACGAGGTAATGTGGTACAATCCGGAGAATGTACCGCTCCCACTCACAAGACCAAACCAAGGCTTGAAAAAGGGCAGTCAAAAGGATCACGAAAGGCATATTTTCCATGCCAAAGGTGTGCACTCCCAATGCCAATGCTGGCGCCAGGCCAGCGGCTACTCCTGGCATTCCTGTGTAATTACCAGGTTTGAAGAGATAAGTGACAAAACTGACAATGCCGGCAAATATGACAGTATAAAGCCCTGTCATTACAGGGTAGTCGGACATCAGGCAGATGCCCACAGTCAGCGGCACAGCCATCAGTCCGGTAATCGTTCCCGCGAGGGCATCTCTTTTTATATTTTTTAGTGAAGCAGATAGTGTCTCATTAATCATAATTAGAAAAGTCAAAGTTTTTTGATATAGGTAGTTTTTACCTATTGTTAGATTAATATTTACAATAGGTATTGACGAGTTTTTACAAACCCGTTTCAGAGAACTTAGACTTGGCTAATGTGAATCTTGAGTTGCTGATGCAGTAGGTAAAGAGGCCTGGCTTGGTTGCGGGCCCCGTAGATGAGCGCTTCTTCGCGAACACAGGCGTTAATAAGGGCGGCACTGATCCCAGGATTTTCTCCAACCATGAAAGCGGCGCTACCGAACCAGAGGTACTTCGAAGTATCCCGATCCAGTTCTGCGCCTTCTTTCAAATTCTCAGGTTCGATTTCTCTCGTTTCCACGAGATCCTCAAGTTCAAAGTACAAGGTTCTGGACTCAACGAGGGAGAGTGCTCCTAGCAGGAGGATGGACAAAAGAACTTGTATGCACCGATGCCTGATCACGGGACAAATCAACGGGCTTCCTATTAGAAAAAACAGGACTTAAATTATAATTTAATGTGATAAATGTTGCATTTTTATGTAACATAATTTGGTTCTATGAAAGTTGATATAGGCAAATTTGATTTCGAGAGCGACAAAATTCTGTCGTCCTTGCCTCCTGCTGATCGCCAACTATTTTTGGATCATGCGGACCAGCTGACATTTAAGAAAGGAAAGTTGATTTTTTACGAAGGCGGCATTCCCACCGGTGCTTTCCTAATCGACCGGGGCAGAGCGAAGATTTACAAGACGGGTTTGGATGGTAGGGATCAGATTTTTTATGTCTATAAACGGGGCGATTTGCTAGGCTATCACGCATTGCTTTGTGAGGAGCAATACGAGGATTCGTGCGAGGCCTTGGAAGATTGTAGTATTTTATTCATCAGTAAGGTCAAGTTCGATAGTCTACTCCGTCGTATTGGCAACCTTAATCGACTGCTCATTCAAAATATGAGTCACGAGTTCGGTGTGATGGTCAACACGATTACCGTGTTGGCTCACAAGCCACTTAGGGAGCGTTTGGCTTTGTACTTGCTCGTTTTACACGAGCGCTACCTGGAAGAAGATGGAGCCATCCGATTGCCACGAGAGGACTTGGCCAACATAATTGGTACTGCACGGGAAAGCTTGGGTCGTCTTTTGAAAGAGTTCAGAGAAGAGGGCCTCGTGGAGGTTCATAACCGGACCATCAAGGTGGTAGCGCCGGCTCGGTTACTAAAAATTGCGAGTTCCCAATACCTGTAACCTGCCTGATGCGGGCATGATGTAGGATGGTCTTTCAAAGTATTGCCTTTAAGCAAATTCGTAATAGGTGGTAAATTCCTCAAACCCCAGTTTGCGATAAATGCCAACCCCCGCTTCCGAAGCCTGCAGGACTACCTGTTTATAGTTCCTTGATTTTGCCGTATTCAGGGCATAGGTCATTAATGCAGAACCAATGCCTTTTCCCCGTGCATCCTCCAGGGTGGCCAGGCCATAAATGCCGATGGTTTCTGAGTCCGAGGGAAACATTTCAACTGTCGCCAGCGGAAGGGATTTCTCAAAGAAGATGAATAGCGAAATACCGAGCTTGTGGTTGAGGTAATGATCGGAGGTAAGTCGGTAATAGTCCACCACGTTGGTGTCGGGAGGCTGCCAGTTTGCGGCTATTACCTGGCTGTATTCTTCCAACTGATGGATATCAGACACGCTTTTTACTTGCTCATGTTTATCGGAGTGAATAGGTGCATAAGTATTCAAATCCAGGCTCATGCCGATTTCGGAGTTTTGTCGAACGAGTTGCAGTTTGCTGAGGTTGCGTCCAGTTTCTGGCGAGAGGTTTTGGTTGTGGACCCACAGGCAAAATTCCCTATTTCTACTGCGAAAATATGTTACTGCGGTCTCCAGTTCGGTCTTATCCAGGTTGGAACCGTCGTGAATATGTATGATATTGAATGTATCGCATGAAAGCCCACTGTCAGTATAGGAGAGGTGATCGGTTTCGAAAACCCGCATTCCTGGGGTCAGAGAAGGCACTTTTTGAGCATGAGCTGCAAAGTTGTGATCTATCAACTGTTCCATATTATTGCGCCAATAATTCTCTCGCGGGCCTGGAGTGGTGGATGCTGTCCATCTCGAAAACTCCATGATAATTCCCGGCGAATTCGTCGATTCGAATCCCTACGCCCCCGTTACCGGTACCTCTCAGCACCGCAGGACCAAGACCTACTCCAGCAATGTCAAGCCACGCAGACCCCCCTATGTGATTTTGCTTTAATGAGACTACTCGTTCCAAACCCAAATCAGCAAGGATATATGTTCCCATTTTTCCCGATCCCTTGTTGATCATATTGTGGTAATTGCCAGTCAAGACAATGACGAAATTCTTCGTCTGTTGGGAGGCTAATTTGATGACTCTTGTTGCCATGGCCAGGTCCCGATCGCTCGCCGATGGCTGATCTATGAGCAATACACTTATAGGATGTCCCAAGTTTTTCAGGATGCGAACCTCATCCAAGAGTTCCAGCATGGCCTGACTTGCGCGCCCATCCTGGTAATCCCGAGCCCAAAAGGGCAAATTCAATATACTTTGTCTGTCAGACTCGGAACCCTCCGAATTCACAAACTCGTCTACTGCCGACTGATCCGACCTGGGTAACTCCAGGCCAACGGTTACCGGCATATCTTTTCGCAGCGCCAGGCAAGCAAGTAGGCCGGTGTAATAAGGTGCTTCACGGGTTCCATGCAGTTCACCCAGGAGAATGACCTTGCCAGGAATTAACAATGGATCTGCTCCGGCAATTGGAGAACATCGCACGGACAGATTTTCCGATACAGGACCCTGGCATCCAATAAATGCGACCAATAGCGTAAGAGATAAAAAGGCCGATAACAAATTTGATTGTTTCATGGTCCAGGCTGTAGAGCGAAAGTAATTCTGATTGCTTTTATAACCCAACAGTGGACATCCGCCACAAATTGGGACTGCCGGTAAAGGTAAGAATCAAGTGACCGTATTTACGAACCATGGGGACTGAACCAACCAACCATCAGGTACTCGGTATCGGTATTTTGCTATTGAGATGGGTCCTCCGCCCAGTGGGCCGGTACAATACATTTTCGGTGGTATTGCCATTTAGCTTCGATGAAAAAAACTATGAAAAGGTTTAAAGAACTAACGAGAAAAGCTGTTCCGTTCGCTTTGGTAATTGGCTTTCTGGCACTGGAAGCGAAGGCTACCGAACCGAAAAATGATGCAGGAAAGAAGTATTATCAGGTCGTTATGATCTAGGTTGCAGTCCAACCTTCGGGGTTTCTTAAGATTCCAGAATTCATCCAGCAATAGGATCCGAGCTCCTCAGTTCAAGGGGATAGTTGAGAATGTCGTGAGTATACTTCTTCCTAGGGCTCCCAGTTACCCACATAGCAGGCGACTGGGCTATGTAACTATACGGTATATAGAACCTAATTCACTTTGCTTAGGCAACTGGAGCTCTAGGGTATACTATAATCCCTAAACCAAAGCCCCTAAACCCTAAACCACATGTCCCCATACTTACTTAGTCTTTGTAGCTGGTCCTACCTTTGGGCTTCGCAGAAAGGCAGATCATTGGAGACCTTAGGGATCAAAAGGAATTACACCCTAAACCGTAAACCTTAAACCCTTAACCCTGAGGAATTAGGGTACACAGGTCCCCTTGAGGAGCATTTTGACAAGCTTCCACCTCTGTACAAAGTACTCTTTCAGTGTGGCAGTGCCCTGGACAAAACCCTTAATGATTCATGAGTCCCCCTTAAGTAGATATGGGGTTTGTAGGGGTTGTATTGGGATAATGGAAAAGAAAATGGAAACTACTATCTAGGGTTTAGGGTTTATAGATATGATACTCCTCTGGCAAACCCCCATCATATTCCCCCCTTAATCTAGCCCGTGACAGTGATGCAGTAAGTCGCCGACCGGCAGTCTACGCCATTTACGAACTTTGGCTTCTCATTCTGGCTGAAAGCAATGTCCTGCGCAACATGTAATCAGTATTCAGGGAGGCCCTAGGGTATGCGGCCTTGATCTGCTGGGAGGACTTAGGGTTTAGGGTCTTGAAATTCCGGCACGGTAGGCTTTCGCCTGGGGAATTGGGAGAAGGTGCGGGTTGACAGATTGTTTTCACCCTCTGACTGCAAGAATGCATCGACTTACTCCAAAATCGACAGCTGCTTCCATGCTCTTCTGCAAAGAATCCAGGGTGGATGCTGCAGACAGTGCTGGGGGAACATCCGGGCTCTGCTGCTGCTGCTGCTGCTGCTGCTGCTGCTGCTGCTGCTGCTGCTGCTGCTGCTGCTGCTAACGTTGGTCGCACAATCACAATCCAACCCTAAGAGCTGCAAGTAGTTGACCTCAAACTAAACAAAAATGAGACCATGTTCTATAAACCACAATTTCTGAAATCAAGTTGGAGGAGAATTCACATTTAGCCCTGCCCACGATGCTATATGAGCGTATGCTAACGCAGTCGGGGGAGTTCATACACCAATGAAGCCCTAGATACGGGAGGCTTGTCCAAACAGGCTGCTGAGCCCCCATAGCTACAGTCAGGGAGTTTTCCTTTGGACCCTTAGGGTTTGTACCCTTGGGTTTTGGGTCTCTAAACCATGGAATATGTCCCTCAATAAGGGTATTTGGAACCCCAAACTTAGGGGTACAAACATTAAGGGTACAAACGTAAAGTCCTTGATACAGGGGTCCCTAAACCATAAACCCTAGACCCTGGGCTTATCAATCTGAACCCACTTTCAGCCCGCCTGCAGGGACGGAAGGATGGGAGGCTCCCGGCGTTGAAGAAAGTGGATCAGCATCAACACCTTAGCACTTCAAGCTTCAGTCACAAAATCAAGATGCAAAGGTACAACCTGCAGAAAAAGTATGCGAGTTTCATGGGAATTTCGCCACCTTACTGTACAGGGAACTCACAGACCCCCTCCAACATCACTGCTTGCATAGATGGAATCCTCCCTCATGCGTTCCTGGTAAAATGATTATTGGTGGTTCAAGACTGGATCCCAAGAGCAGCCCCTTTAGAATCCCCAGCCATAAAATAGGGTACATTTTGTGTTCCGTTCCTTCATACGCTGTTAGCCAAAGGTAAGTGGTGTAAACCTTGTATAAAGCCCAGTTTACATTTAGTTGTCCACGTTCTTTCCATTTCCAATTGATTACCCATTGTAGTAGTGTCCACTTTCTTTATCATTCCACCATCCCCACTTCGAACCAGCAAGAAGAGTTGTGTCGCACTGCGGGACCTTTGGGAGATTCGAGAAACCTTCGTGCTGAGTCATAACTTGGATGTTTTCATACCCAGGTTTGTAGAAGCGGCTTCTGATTCCCCACCCAAGTGCCAGAGTCGACAAACACGGGATTACAACCATGCAAGGCCTCTACACTTTGTCAACAACCGTCGACGAAGAGAAGTCGCCAGGTTCTGAACATCACGTGAGCCTTAAACCCTAAATCCTAAACCCTAACCCCTTAACGCAAGCCAGGGACGAGGAGTTTAGGGCATCACCTTGCAATGGTGCATCTTATGGCAATAGAAACCATCAATGAAGAACACGTGGCTATGCCACAACCTACTATGGATGGAGGCAATCGTGCACCACCTAAATAGCCTATACCCCAGTAGTCAAAATATTTTGGGAATCCTAAGTGGTGCAAGATGTCCTCCATCCATCGTAGGACCATGAGCTCACCGACTGTGAAGACAATCACCTGAACAGAGCTTGATTTTCAGGAGGTGGGTTAAATGAGCCTTTGTCTTAACTCCTAGTATCCCCCTTGTTCATGCCGAAAATACTCCACTATATAGTCCCCATATGACCCCGCCCTCCCCAGCCCCCACCCCTTAAGGAGTGGCTAGTTGCGTCAGCGGAGCCTTGCATGTAGGCTTGGGAGCAAACATCGTCTGCTTAACTGAGCTTGTTACCCACAACATCCGAAAACCAAAAAAGACATTCAAGAACTGATAATCCAGGTACTATTTGCGTTCAGGGTTTAGGATTTTGGGTTTAGGGTCTCAAGGAAGCATAATCCAGGCACTATTAAAAAAGAAAAAAAGAGCAACGCTCCATCTGAGATTTGGCGCCAACGTGAAGGAAGAGATGGTGCCTCGACCTTGGGTTTTAGGGTTTAAGGTTTAGGGTTCAGGGCTTAGGGTTCAAGTTGAAGGGTAGTCCAAGGTTGCCCCTTGTACCTAGTCCACTATACCCTACCCTTTCTTAGGATACCTAACTTTACGTCTAGTATGTTCTATATACAACATTAAGTAGCCCAAAAAGGGGGGCAGGGTATGGAGGTCTAGGTATGGGCCCTTCACATTGGGGTCCTTCTTTGCCTGTTATATATCCTTTCAACCCCAATTGGCGGCACGAAGTTGGGACCTAGGAAACAGGTAGGGGCCTATACTAAAGGCCACGGCTAGGACTTGGATGCAAGGTTTGGGGGCTTTAGGGTTTAGGGCTTAGGTTTTGAGGTTCGGGGCTTAGCTGTAGGGTTGAGAGGTAAGAGGATGTTCGAAGCTTGTCAAAATCATAGATTGGGGAGCGTATTACATCATTACAGCGGGAACTCAAGCAGGAACCATCATCCTCGGACCCACCCCCCATGTGGGTGGGGTTTAGGGTTTAGGTTCTGGGGTGCGCTTCTTTGAGGGCCCCTCACTTGGGGTTACCTTGCTTGTACAATAACCCCTTTACACCCAACTTTCTAAGTCCCCCAGCCTCCTAGTAGTACAAGTCGAAACCCCAGACCCTGATCCTCCACCCTGGACAGCATACAACATACTTGCCTTGAGGGGTGGCCTGGGGAGTGAAATATGATGGCAGGTACCCATTCTAGGCGTACGTGGTGGCGTCCAAGAATTCTGGGCCCAGTTTAGAGGGCAGCTACACTACAGATTCTAATATTTTGGGGTCTCGATCAAGAGCCCCCATTTATGGAAGCTAATATATATACCCATGCACCCTACACCCTAAACCATACCAGGACGCACTCCCAAAACCCAAAAACCCTCAAGCCTAAACCATACCAGGACGCACTCCCCAAGCCCTAAACCCCAGCTTGGACAACAGCCGGACCAAGAATCCTGCTCCTGTCGTTGATGCGACGGGCTGCAGCCCATGCCTCTTCAAATAGGGTTAAACCCTAAAACCTAAATCCTTCGGGTTTAGGGTTTAGGGGTTTGTCGGAAAACTGGAAAACTGGGGTGCCTATCCGCTGAAAGTCTAGCACAGTCTCTGGTATAAGCGCCCGGCGTGGGTCTTGAAAGTCCCGATATCTAAGGGTTTCCCAAAATTATGGGTACCATTTTCAGTGTCAGGGATCCTGTACTAAGGGTTATAGTTTTTTGGGGTCTATATGGGGGTCCTCGTATTTTGGCAAACTACCATATCTAGGTGGATAGCTTTCTAGGGTTTAAGGCTTAGGGTTCTGGAGGGGTTAGGGTATGGGATGTAGGGTTTAGTGCTTGGGATTTAGGGTTTAGGATTTAGGATTTAGGGTTTGGGCTCAGGGTTCAAGATGGCTTAAGATTTAGGGCTTAGGGTTTAGGCTTCGAGAGTCTGTCCCAGACCAGAAAGCTGTAGCGCGAATCATGTCTCCGTTGCTCCTACCTGCCCACCCTTTTATGCCACCCAAGTTTCTAGTAATGTCCCACGAGGATTTTATAGCAGCGATGGAAAACAAAATGGAAACTACTATAGGATATGGAGGTTTATATAGGAACATCAGAAAGGAAATTTCAAACTAACAGCGAAACGTCTAGGAAACAAGCAGTCCCGACACAAGGCACGACAAACGACTCAAACGTAACCGTTTACACAATCCTCACATGGTAGAAATCCCCAAGCTGCGGGAAACGCCACACCTCTCCCCCTCAAAAAAAGAGAAAAAACTGGCCATTAGCATCACCTGCGAACTGGGATGGAGATGTCATCTCAAGTGAGTAGCACAACAATGTCAATATCATACCATGTCACATCACTGACTCCAAGTTGCACATATCTCTATCTCAACGTGTACTCTGCGACATCAAGTCTGAGATGACAATACGTAGTATGCCCCGCTTGCACTGTGATAACACTCACTCTTTCATTGTGTCTGGTTGAGCTTTTGTCTGGAGAAGCAGGCTCCTTAACACATGCGATTTATCGGATTTGTATATCTGTTCAATCACACTTTCGGGCCATGAGTTTGAGGCTGTGGTTTTCTGTGTCCCCCCACCCGAAACCCTAAACCCACTTTCCTGAAATGCTTCGGCGCAATCTCAGCGCCCAACCCCAGAGTGTCCCTACAGTCCCTCACCTAAACACTAAATCCTACCTGGAGGGCCAGGGGGACTTAGTAATCATGGAAAAGGGAATGGAAGCTATTATATTACGTAAAGTTTAGGGTTTGAGGTTGAGGGCCAGGGCGACTTAGCAAGTAGGCTAGTCATGGAGAGAACTAATATCGCTACATAACCCCAGTCCCTGAACCCTTAGATCCTAAGCCTTGTCCTATGATATCCATCTAGTATTGAGGATCACTGGGAGGCAAGTGGTGGGGGAGGGGCAGGTGAACCCTGAACCCTAAGCCCTAAATCCTAAGTCCTAAAGGCTACACCCTAAACCTACGCCCTAAATCCTAAACCCTAAATCCTAAACCCTAAACCCTAAATCCTAGGTCCTAAACCCTAAGCCCTAAATCCTAAACCCTAAACCCTCAACCCTGAACAAGTGGCTCCGCCTTGATGCAAAGCCCCAATGTCCGAACGCGGTCATCGAGGCGGACGTAATGACCCACCAGCCTGTTCCATTTCCAGGGTCATGGCGACCTACTGTGGGTAGTATAGGGTGATCTAGGGGTAATATAGGGGTACTATATGGGTATCATAGGGGTTATATAGGGTAATATAGGGTCATGGCGACTTACTGTTGGTAATATAGGCTAATAAAGGGGTTATATATGGGTTATATAGGGTAATATGGGGTGTTCTATTGAGATAATGGAAAAATTCCAGCTACTACAGCATGCTGTTGATACTTTAAATCCTGCAATACCTTAGTATACTGTAGTACCATAACTCCTGAGGTATAAGGTACCTAAAGTCATGCAAGATTCTTAGTATTCGCCGTAGGAAGCATAGGGTTTAGTGTGAAGGTTCTAGGGTTTAGGGTCTAGGGTCAGGAGGACTTCGTAAGTAGGCCAATAATGGGGATAGTTGGCGTGATTATGTGGCTTCTAGGTTTCATTCAGCCACTTGCAAAGTTTCCCTGACCCTCCGAGCAGCCATTAATGTTGGGTGACAGTTCAGGGCTTAGGATTTAGTGTAGGTTTAAGGTTTGGCGCTTAGGCTGGGTTTCTAGGCAGCCTCTCTCTGTCGCGTAGATGGGTGGTTGGTAAGAACTTGGCGAACCCTGCCGTGGGCTAGTTTATTAGTCGAGAATCAGCATGCTTCACACGCAGCAGTGTCAATATAGGGTTTAGGTCCATACTCCACTATACGATAATCCTTATTATAAACTAACCATTGAGAAATCGCGCATTTCGTCACACACTCACGTGGAGAGGCCTCCGCGCTCTGCATCTGCGACTAGTGTTGCTCATATTCTTTGAACAGGGGCCGCATACATATTCCGATATCCTCCCCCCATTTCATGTTCCAATTCCCTTTCCCTTTAATTCTCCATTATTGGGCTCTAAATCCCGTGCTCGCCAGCCCTAAATAACTCGACCGACATTAATAGATCCATAGCCCTGAACCCTAAACTTATGATGTCCTATATAACCCCTCTATCGAACTATCGGGGAATATGTATAATTCTTATCCCGGCAGAAGACATGAAGCTGCGTGCCCTGTCTGACTTCGGTACAGTCAATCTGTAGCCCGTGGCCCTATCATTGGGTTTCGGGTTTAGGATTTATGGTTTAAGGTTTGGGATTACATTAGGTTTAAGGAAAATGATCAGAACAAGTGCTGTGACAGCGGCAGCATGGTCATACGGTGGCCTGTGATTGGTGATTCCGCTGCACATAATGCAAACAGTGATGGAGATACCGATGTACAAGCACAGTCTTTCCAAATGCAGACGAATGCTGGACCAGTACCCGTAAAGGTCCAAGTACGGAATGATTGGGTACTTCGGATTTGGGTAACAGTAATTGTAGCACAGGTTTCGGGACGGCTTATGAATATTGAGTAGGTGGACCCTTCGAGCACTATGAATCTAGGACAGCTCCCAGCCGAAGTGGCCACGAAATGTCATGTTAAGTAATACGCCTTGCATCTGCCCTCCTTATTGCGGATTAGCAGCGGATACTGGGATATTTTGTATAGGGATTATGTGGGAATCCTATTCCTTGTTCCCTACTAAGCAACAGTAATCCTCTGCTTCCTTTCCCGGCATTTTGGTGAACCTGAAGGCCTTCAGGGCTGGTATTAAAAAAAACTCTTCACAACACATGTACTGCACGCCAAGTACCCTCTATGAGGCAAGAACATCTTGCCATAAGCAACCTAAACCCTAAACCCCGGAATCCGCTTAACGCTTAAGGCTTAGAGAGGATGACGTTAACCATCTCTTCCGTAAAGTCGAGCCCAACTATGAAGCCAATGTGAGCCATAGTCTAAACTCCTTAAAGGGGGTTATATAAGATCTTTTAGGAGAAGATTGAAGGGGCTATTAAGGGGGATGCTAGGAGTTTAGACGATAGCTCATGTTGTCAAAGAGGGCAAGGACCAAAAGGACCAGAGGGAACATGTACCCTTGCTCAGGCTGCGAGTTTTCACTCTACTACCGGTTTGCCCCGCAGTGCCCTACGAAGCCCTAGAAACCTCAGAAGCCTAAACCCCCTAAACTCTGAGCGCTGAAACCTGGGTCCAAGTACTCAACATTCAAATATGACCCCCCCCAGGCTTTAAGGTTTAGGGTTCACTCCCCAAAACCTAGACTAGAATTTCCAAATCCTGAGTATTCAGTTGTTGGGTACTTGAGAACCCTCGCTTGCGCGGCTTGATAGTTTTTCAGGGGGCCCTCGGACGAGCAGTTGCAAGGAAATAGTTTAGGGCGTAGGGAATTTCTCGAAAAAAACGGGAGACCCCGCGGCTTTATGAAAATTAAGGAAAAACCACAATCCCTATAAACTACACTATAATCCCAGTTTCCATTTCATTTTCCATGTTCTTTTCCATTTGACTCTCCATTATTGGTATCCTGAAGGAAGGAACCCTAACTAGGGAGTTTAGATCCTGCGGGAGTCCCTCAGAAAAGTTTTTTTGGCGTGATTTCGAGAAACTCCCAGGTGCAATTCGACTTTTTCCAGAAGCCCAGACATTTACAGTTTTAGGGTTTTGGTGTTCAGGGTTCAGGGGTTTAGGGTTCAACCCGAAACCCCAAACCACTTAGGGTTTTAGGGCTTTGGGTCCAATGACCCTCAGGCTGACCTACCTGGAATTCACAACCGCCAGCACGTTGTTCACGCTGATGTCGCACGAAACCATGCCGGGCCTACAGTAAGCGTTGTGATAGCTTCCTTTACTACCACAAGGCCCGAACACGGCGTAGCTGATAGGAATTAACCCCAAACTCTAAACCACCCCAAGCCCTATATACTACCGTAAGTCCATGAAGCCCAAATTAGGCGTAACTGAAGAGCATCTAGGGGCATATTTCAGTTGCGTTCAAGGCCATGGTGGTGGAGGTTGGAGGTGAGGGTTTCGGGTTTAGAGCTTAGTTTAGGGTATAGGGTTTAGGGTTTAGGGTTTAGGGCTTAGTTTAGGGTATTGCGCCCTACATGGGCAATAGCTTGGGTTCAGGGTCTAGGGTTTAGCACCCTGATGTTTAAACACCTTTCACAACTTTGATGTGTGTCCGCCGACAGACTTGGGTTTCCAGGGAGATTCATGAATGGTAGGGGAGGAGACATAACTTAGGAAAAAATTGCGTAAATGCCATTACAAGCATGGGAGTGATCCAGGTAAAAGAAGGAATTGCAGCAATCCCCCCCCTCCCACCACCAAAAAAAAACATAAACACAACCCAAATATTAAATAAACACTCTCAATATACTATGATATACCACGATGGGGAGTATTTAATATTAGGGGGATGGGGTGTTACATATTTGGGGACTAATCATGGTTGTGAAGGTCAGCAGCCAGGGGAGGCACGATACAATCAACCTCGGGAATGGTCAGGGGCCTGCTGAGCGAATCCGGCCGCATCAGGCCCACACGGCAATGGATTGGCGGACTTTAGGCAAACCTGAAATATGTCCAGATGGACATAAAATTCATATAGCCAGAGGGCAAGGCGGAACAGTTATCCAGAGGTAGTGTAGCTACCGTCCGCAATCAAGCTCGGAATCAAGCTCGAATGAAAATACCTAGACTCCAACAACCTGAAAAAAAGCAAAGTTGAAAATGCTTTCCACCCAAAGGACAATACCTGGGTTCCCAGAAAAGGCTGGAACGATTGTGTCCGAGGCCCCTGCCTCAGGGGAGCCCAATGCAGGATAGGCACCTGGCTTTAAGATCCTCAGGGTCCAAGGACTGAAACAATAGGGCTTGAGGGCCCAAATACCTTTAATGTTGCAATATTTGGGCCCTAAAGCCCTATCATTTGGGTCCTTGCTGCTCACAAGACAAGACTCACACTATAGGGGTTATGTGGGGTTGATATAAGGGTTTAATCTAGAGGTTATATGAAGGTTAGATAGGGGGATCTATTGGGAAAATGGAAAAGAAAACGGAAACTACCCTAAACCCTAAACCCTACTATTTCGGGCTTAGGGTTCCTGATGATGCTGGTGGCAGCAGCTATCTTACTAGCAGCAGCGATTAGCAGCCTTGGCGGTGGCAGTGTCGTCGTTAGGGCGGTAAGAATAACAAGCACGTCAGACGTGAACAGGCTGGTTCAAAATGGAGTAGCGACGCTGCGACGCTCTCCGCAGGTTTTCAACTGTTGGCCTTCTTTTAGGTCCAGAAACGGGCCCAGAAAAAATCTGGGTGCCCCAAAACCCTAGGGCCCCCAGCTGCCTAAACAGTAGGTTACTGGGCTATGTACCTGTAGGGTATATAGAACCCAGTTCCCACTATTTAGGTAACTGGAGCCCGAGGGAAACTTGGGCAACCCTAAACCCCAAACCCTATACTTTGGGAGGCCCACCCTGTAATAGTGGTATAATAGGAATATAAGAGGACCCTAATAAAATCCTTATTATCCCCTACAGTCACTATCACTGGGGGTGGGGTCCACCTAACCTATACAATTGACTCCCAATATGCACTCCGAGCTTACAGATGGCCTGGGCTCCGAATCGCGCTTCGACATAATGCGTTTTGGCCTCTGATTCAGGGTTTAGGGTTTGAGGGTTTAGGGTTTTAGGGTTTAGGGCTTAGGGTTGGATTTATGTGTAAATATGTATACGTATACAGAAAATTTCAGGTGGGAAGTGGGTACCCTTACATGAAGCTTATGTAAGTCTTATATAGAGACACTAAAAATGATGAGGCCCATGGGAGGCGTATATTGGGCAAACTACCCAGCTGAAATTCCTTAGATCTGGTTTAAGGTTTAGGGTTTACGGTTTAGGATACTTTGCAGGGTCCCCTTCCATCAAGATTATTTATGGCTAATTTCAGCCAATTACGGGGAAACCTAGAGGGTGGCGGTAAGGAAAACAGATTAAGGATCCAACTGCCATTCAAGCTCACAAGGGCCTTTAAAAGAGAACGGTCCTTTCATACTGGGCCTGTACGGGCTCCCATGTCAGTAGGGGGGGGAAGCTGGATTTGGGGCAAGCTTACACGGGTAAAGGCCCAAGCTATAACAGTCAGGTATGGACCCTTTCAAGCCCATAGCTTTGCTACAAACGCACAGTTCGGAGGCTGCTATAGGATGAGGAGGATGGGGTTTTGCATCCCAGGTGTCAGGGTCTTTGGCAGACAGCTCGAGCTTCAGGGTATCATCTGAGCTCTGGTCTAAACTCCAAACCGTGGTTATACAGGGGATTATATAGGGGAGTGTCACAGGGGTTATTAAGGGGATACTAGGAGTTTAGACGACAGCTCATGTCATTCTCTACTTACTCACACCAGAAAGATATCATCTGCAGCCCTGGAAACTAGACAGTACCAGACTCATGTTTACTTGTACAGGGGAATGATAGAAATGCTCAACTGCCAGGTGCCAACCCTAAACCCTGAACCCTAAAAGACTGGCAACCGCCACTCAGGGGCTCCTGGAGATGGCGCACAAATGCGGTTTAGGGTTGTAGGGTTTAGGGTTGTAGGCTTTAGGATTTAGGGCTTGGCAAAAGCAAATAGAGAGATGCTCCAACATCAGACACGGACTACCATGATGCATTTACACCTAAATGCTAAAGCTTCAACCCTGTAAGCTGTAAGGCCCAGACCCAAGTTCCAAAACGTTAAGCTCTAAATGCCTAAACCCTATAAACCCTATGACCCGGTAACCCTATAATTATGCCGACGGCTTACGTACGAAAGCGGTTGACTCTAGTTGAGCTGCCCTAGACTCCAGAGCCCCAGAACTGGAAGAATAGAGATGCAAACTGCTTGCAGGATGGGTGCACGGGATTAGGGTTCAGGGGATTAGGGATGAGGGTTTAGGGTAGTTGTGGGTCTGCGCAGGTTCGGTTCACCTATCTGTTGCCCCTACGGTACACTAGCCCCTATGTGCCCACGGAGACCTCATGCGCCATTTCGGGTTTTGGGTTAGGGGGTTTAGGGCTTAGGGTTGATCTAGCGTTGACTTAAACAGGCTGCATCTAAACTCTGCACCCTCAACCCTCCAAAATTCTCGACAGACGCCTATACCCTGAATCCTCTGGCCCCCCAAGTCCCTAGGCTCTCAATCTTGACACCCTCTATACCCTTAAACTCCACACCTAAACAACCGTAGACCTTGAAACCCTTGAACCCCCAGTTGGGAATTCCTTGACCAGCTCAGCGGAAATCTGCCGAAGGACCTGGCTGCAAAATGTTTGCCACGCAGCTTAAGGTTTAATTAGGACGTTAGGGTTTAGAGCCTTTGGGTTTGGGGCTTTAGGGTTCGGGTGGGCCGCTGTGAAAAACCTAGTTACCATGACGAGGAAAGTCAAGAAATCGTATTAGTAAGTAAGTATATACCCATAGTTTGGGTCATTCCCCCTTGCAGTAAGAGTTGCCACAATAGGTTATAGGACTGCTGAACACCCCCTTAAGGACAGTTACTGTAGAGGGGCATGACCCAACCCATATGAGCCCTAAACGCTAAACCACTAAACTCTAAACCCTACACCCCAAACCCTACACCCTAAACCTTAAACCCTTCACCCTAAACCTTAAACCCTACACCCTAAACCTTAAACCCTACACCCTATATCTTAAACCCTAGTATAGCAACTTAATTTATGGCCCTCAATAGCAACAGCCTGAAGCTTGGGAATTTATGACTTAAGGGAGGAGGTGCTGGGATGCCTGGGACCTAAGGTTTGGGTTTAGGGTTAAGGTTTAGAGTTTAGGGTTAGGAATTGAGGTGTAGGGTTTAGGGTTTAAGGTCTGGGGTTTAGGGTTTAGCACGTTGGGTTTAGAGTGTAGTAGGGGCTATGGCTTCCTGGTTTCAAGTCTTTCGGTTTGAGGGTTTCAATTTTATAGGGTTCACCTAAAACCTCCCAGGACCCAAAATAATGGCCTAGATACCCTTTGTTTTTGGGGGGTTACAGGCTAGGATTATAAGTACTTACCCTAAGCCCGAAACCCTAAACCCTAAACTGTTTGAGACAAGCTTTAGAACTTCGGAGTGCAGAGGTTTGGGCTCACAGGAGCGGGATTAGTGGCCTCGGGTTCGGATTGGCTGCGTCGTTTAGGGTTATGGTAGACGTGAAAGTTGAAGTTATGAAAGTGCATGAGCTGGTGCAAGGTTAACCTTAGGATTCCACATAGTAGTTAATCAAAATCATGCTCCCAAAATGCCCCAATATTTCTCCTAAACCCTAAACCCTAAACCCTAAAACCCTCAGCCCTAAACCCTCAACCCTGAAGTATATATATATATAATGGTTTCCATTTCTTGCTACTATTACTATATAAAACCGAGTTACTAAGTTAAATCATTATGGCCCCAAGTAGATCAACCAGGCCATGGTCCTGTTAGGATTTGGCTGGTTTAGGATTTGAACCATGCTGCTTGTTTCTGGTCCGATTGGACGCTCTATATATATATATATAACAATGAACCCCATGTGCACTTACCGCCCGACAACTATCCCGCTGGTAACTATCCTCAGAACCCCCTACATAGCCCCGCTTTCCGTTGCATTTTCCATGTTCTTTTTCATTCGGTTTTTCCGTCATTGCGATACAGCAATGACATCCCTATATATCCTTAATTTTGGGAAGCCCTGAACTCGATAAAGGGACCGCTATATATCCCTATATACTCGTAAACTCTACACCCCCTGTCACTACACCAGGCAATATTCCTATATACCCGTATATACCCCCTTAAAGCCCTTTAAAGGGACCGCTATATATCCCTGTATACCCCTCACTGCCTAAGCCCAGCCACTCACCAGGCAAACCTTAATAGGTGCACCAACTCTGCTCGACTCATTGGCCATAGACCCAAAACCCTAACACTAGAAAGGTGTAGGGCTTAGGGTTTAGGGTTTACTTGTTTAGGGTTTAGGATTTAGGGTTTAGGATTTCGGGTTTAGAATTTAGGGTTTAGGGCAGGTCAGGAATCATTGACGTGCAAGATGTACCCGCCTACAATCTGACTTTCCCTTTGCTATCTTGCACTGCTCAGACTGGGTTGCTGCTTGGGAAGTCTAGGCAAGTTAACAGGATATTAATGAGTAAGAAATGAATTCATAATTTGGCAACGTAATGTGAATCCCTTAAATCCGATAGAAGTCCTATCATCCTAAGCAGCTTCCATTTCATTTTTCATGTATTTGCTCATCCGATTCTCCAGTTCAAGCTCCTGACCAGCAATCCCCCCAACGCTAAACCAGCAACCCGGTAGAGGCACGGACTTGGTTTGCAACCATCGCTCGTCAAACTTTGAACATGCAGGACTTTGCTTTTCCTTGAGCTACCTCCTGTAGGTGCCTAGATAGTTTCGCATTTCATTTTGTCATATAGTTGCGGTACCCGTACTTATACAAGGAAGCAAGGAGCACCAAATCGAGGACTATTCTGGCTCTACAGTTCTTGACATTTTGCGGGCCCTGCCATTCCCCGCGTTGGCCCGAAGCAGCCGGGCAATACACGTAAAGCCTCTTCTATCAGCCAAGGAAACAGGGGCTTCGCCATGTTTGTTGCAGACTGTTGGGTCTGCACCGGCTTCCAAGAGTAACCGGACAACTGCGGCATGCGCCCTCCACGTGGCTGCATGAAGAGGCGTCCCGCCCAATTCGAAACCGCAATGCCAATTTCAAGTAGCGTCAAACATGTCTGCGTCGGCGCTTGCGTCTAACAGCAGGCGCACAATTTCCACTTGGCCAGATCCTGATGC
The DNA here is from genome assembly GCA_965242775.1 of Cyclobacteriaceae bacterium. Taxonomy (GTDB): domain Bacteria; phylum Bacteroidota; class Bacteroidia; order Cytophagales; family Cyclobacteriaceae; genus JAWPMT01. The sequence continues at coordinate 162,579 of CBDETI010000022.1, read as the reverse complement.
TGCGCAAAGAGGAGATTCTCCTTGTGCGCTCAGCACGTGAATGTCTGCGCCAGATGCCATCAGGAGGCGAACTATTTCCATTCTACCTGCTGCAGCTGCCACAAATACTGGACATTGTCCAGATGCAGTATGAACATGCATGCTTGCGCCGGCTTGCAGGAGCATCTGCACAACTTCCACATGCCCGTGTGCTGCAGCCGCACACAAGGCGGTCCCACTATCATTCCAAGAGTGATGCGGACGTCGATGATATCCGCTCCGAGACGCTGAAGTAGGAGTTGCATGTGCATCAAAAGCGTCTACAGTAGCCCCAGATTCCAGCAACAGCTGCAGCATGTCCGCATGCCCAGAGGCTGAGGCCGCGCAAAGTGGTGTTTCTCCATTGCTGTCAAGACCGTTTGGGTCCGCGCGGGCTGCCAGAAGAAAGCGGTTAATTTCCAGACGCCCGGTATCTGACGCTGCGCCAAGAGGAGATCTTTCTCCAACAAGACCATCCGCTGGGGCACCGGCTTGCAAAAGCAACTTAACAATTTCCATGTGGCCTTGTTCGCCCGCTATGCACATAGCGGATTCCATGTGCATACACTCATAGATGTCAGCGTTGGCACCAGCTTCCAACAATAATTGTACGATCTCCACATAACCTTCACGGGATGCTGCATACAAGGGGCGAGGCCGGTACCTGTCCAGTGGAGTGTCTCAAGAGTGGAAAAGTTAGGTGCATAATTCCAACCTAATGTTTAGAGTTTAGGGCCCTACTCTTAAACCTGAGCAAATACACGCCATGCCCTTCTGCACCTGTCAAGGTGGCTGCCGTCCTCATCAGGAATCCAGTCGGGGTCCAGCTCCAAGTTTGGGTTTTGAGGCCGTAGCAACATCTCCTCTACCTACAGGGTCAGGGGGACTTAGATAATAAGTTCGTGACGGGGGTAACTGTTGTTTTCATATGGCTTATAAGGGTCATACGCCTAGCTACTCAGCTCCCCCGACCCTCCAAGTGCCTGGGACGCCCAGCCGCGAGCAGCAGCTTTGTTGAGCTGGATGACCTCCTCCAGCGAAGCGCTGCAGAAAGGCACTAGGACCAGCTCCACATCAATGGGTGAATCCAGCCGAGTGTCTTCATCCAGAATGACACCGCCATGCAGGAGTCGCTGCTGGAAGCTAGGCACTCCGCACAACCTTTGAAGCTGTCGCTTCAGCGCACGGACATCGCTCAGCTCTTCCATCGACTTTGCAAGAATCGCATCCCCTGACGCCTTCCACACCTGTAGCATATCAATATTGACCGGGGCACTGATGCTCCCTCTGCTCGAGCTGCGCTGGGTCTCTGTGAATGAAGACAACAATGTGGGCACTGTGAGTAGGAACCTTGGCCAAAGAGACAGTGGACTGGCCAATGAAACAATCCAGACTTTCAGCAGAAACCACCACTAGAAACGCAGGTTTGCCGTTCAAAGGCCACCTGTGCGGACTCTTCACCCTAATCGCAACAGGTACAGCAACTTTGACTTGGGTCAGTCGCCTGCAGCGCGGGACGGGCAAGCTTGAAACAACGGCCTTCAGAAGCAAACAGGCAACCCCCCCCAAAATAAACCTACAAAGACTGGTGTCCATTTGAAGCGGACCTAGGGGAGTCCCATGCTCACTTCAGGAAGGGTAAGTGAAGGGGATTTCAGACTTCTGGTCCCTTGGGATTCCAGGCTTTACGGATGAAAGTTGAATGAGCATCACCTCCTGGGCTCAGCAGACATTACCCAAACATCATGATTATTCACTTGTAGGTTTTTCTCAGAAGAGGGTACCGTGAGGGATACTGGGGATATGACTCCTTAGGGGATTACAAGCAGATTGGGGAGAGGGTCCTACTTAAGGATCCTGCAAAACTAAATCCTCCAAGCCTCCCACATGGAGTTCTCTCCCTGGCGCTTAAGACAGACTGGAGCTTGGAGATCAACATTCGAGATTCTGTATGGACTGCCATACCCTCATACCCGCAAATGAAGGCCTGCAACCTCTAAATAATGGCTATGTCCATACATTGGCAATTGTTGGTAGGTCCAGGTCTAGGTATACGTTAGGTGATCCTACCAACCAATAACAATGACAGCAAAGGACAATTAAAAGTATACCAGGCTAACAAACTATTTCCATGTTGCCGCAATTAGCAGGCGGAGGGCGGCCTCTTCAGAAGCCTAAACCCTAGGCCTAAGCCCTTAACTGTAATTTGAAGGATCAGGAGACTTTGTAAGTAGGGCACCAACGCCCATAAGCCGTATTTGTATGATATCCCCAGTTGTCCCCCTCAATAACCTACCTGCTAAGTCCTCCTGACCCTCCAAGTAATATTACACCCGTATACCCCCAATATGACCCCAACTTCCATTCCATGTTCCATTTTCTTGTCCATTTTGCTCTCCATTATAAGTGCTAAACCCCGGACACTAAACCATGAACCCTCGACCATGTAAAACGCTATACCTGAAGCCTCCGGCCTGGATCTGTGCGTTGCGGGTTGATGCTCCTGCACAGACACTAGGCTTTGCAGCAAGGGCTACTGGGTTGCAATGCCCCCAACCCTGAACCCTGGACCATAAACCCCAAGTGCTAAGCCCCAAACCCTGAACGCGATAATTAGTTTGCAGAGCGTCTTCGAGAATGCTTGTCTCAAGTCAGATGTCTGTTCATTTGTTCAGGCTGACAGTTTAGGGTTTCCATAGCAAACTGACCCTTCAGGTGGAAGTTCAAGGAACAATTCATGAAACAGGATGCTGCTTGGCGCACCTATCTGCTATAATCATACTTGTACTTCTTCCCCTAGACCTTTAAACACGTCTAAACATCAACTCCCAGACTTTAAACCCTAAAGCCTGAACCCGAAACCCTGAACCACAAGCTCTATCACCTTTACTAGATGCTGTAAAACCAAAGTACGACTTAGGTGGACCCCCAGCCCAGTGATAGTAACCATACGGGATAGTGGTGATTATAGTAGGGCCCTCCTATATTCCTACTATATCAGTATTACCTACCTAAACTAGAAGCCAGAAAACCAAGACACTGCGACCCCCAGAGAAGGTTGCATTTTCATTCATTGACTTCCTAAGCTGGCCTCAAATAGTAGTTTCCCAAAATAAGGGGACCCCAATATAGACCCCAATAGATTATAGTCCTTATTATAGGGACCCCCAAAAAAGTACCCTTAATTTTGGGACACCCCCAAATGTATATTTCACAAAAGCACGACTTCAAACTTCACCCCTCAGGCCCATGTTCGCCGAGGCTATCCAGACTCAGGACGTTTGGAACCCTGAAAAACCCTCTCTACTCCACCTCTTTTCCTGGCGACCCCCACCGCTCCGATGGTGGCCGCAATCCCCCCCCCTCCCCCCTCTCTCTTGCCCCCCGCGCCTTCATCCGAGTCCCACTGCCCCTACCCCCAGAAAGGTTTAGGCTTAGGGTAGGATTGAGGTTCCGGAATTGCACTTAACAGTTTCCGACCACTCCCTCACTAGAGGCTGATGGACTAAGCCCAGCCAACCCCCTGCATGAATGCTGGAACACGCATGCAACAAACACGTCTGAAGTGAGGCTTGCCCCGTTACTCCCTCGACCCTAAACTCCACGTGTGAACTACATACCATACTCCGCGCCCCGCCAGCCGAGGCGGGCGTGCGATAGCGCTTATAATTACTCTATGTCAGGATCCGAGACCTGAAAGGCACTAAATCATTGTAGGGGCGTCTCGAAATTCTCAGCCTATTTGGAACCTGGCTTTGGGGGATTATGCCATGTGCCGGGTATAGGTGGATTCTACTTGTGAGAAATGCACATATTGATTTTTCCAAGAATGGTGGGCCAGCCTTACATGTTCAATGTGCGCCTCCCTAAATCCTAAACCTTAAACTCTAAACCCCAACCCGAGCCTTAGTACCAGGACTTCCTTGAAAAGGAATCTCACTGCTGGGAAGTCCCCAAAGCCCGGCAGTTTAGGGTTTAGGGTTTAGGGTTTGGGGTTTAGGGTTTAGGGTTTAGGGAAACCCTCAACTTAGCACACGCAAGCAGCCGCCCCCCCCATCCTGGCACACGAACCTGAGAAGGGCAAAACATGCTTAGGTATTAGTGCCTGGATTTTAAGGTAGGGGCCTAAATAATTCCAAGAAGGTTTTGGGGTGTGTTACGGCATGATTATGTGGCAGCCGCAAGGGCCAATATTGGCAAATGGTACAGTTTGCGTCTACATCAGGGTTAGAATCGCTAGCCCTAATTGGACGCAATGAATCTTGTAGGAAGGGCTGTAATTGAATAGTTGGATGTAATGAATATGGAAGTTTACGAACATACGAGTCATAATATAGTGGGACCAGCTTTTAGGCTTCTCTTTATGGACATCCCCATAAATTGAAAATGGGTTTGTTACTGGGAAAGAACGAACGCTGAGCAGCCTTCCTTCGATGTTGTCAACTTTCCAAAGCGCATCCCCAGCAAAAGAGAAGCCTATCCGCCTAATTCGGCCATACGATTGGCTGCACCGTCTTAGACGACCAGTCTAATTCGCAAGCAAAACCCTAAACCCTAAACCCTACTATAAGGGAAGGTGCAGCCTCATAGGCGCTTTGACACCTCAGAGAGAACTTCTGTATAATGGCCTGGTCACTAGGTTTACATATGCCTGTGGGACAAGGGTCTACTTGGAGGTTCGCAGGTACAATCGCGCTTCCAAGGACTGTATCAAAGTACTTCATAATGAAAGAAAAACAAGCTATGAGGTTCATTGATGGAAGTAGGTTTTACTTGAGATAACCTACCAAAAGCCCCTTGAGTACATACTCTTGAATCTTCAAGCAGGGTTTTGGCAAAAAGGGATCGGGAAGGCTCCTCGTAGAGCCTGCACAGTTTAGGGTCTACTTGGAGAGTTTGAGGGACGTAGTAAATACGTTTCTAATGGGGACAGCTGAGAATGTCACATAGTTTCTAAGGGTTTTTAGTCTGCTAAATCCCCCTGACTCCAAGTAGTGTTTCCCTAAACCCTTTAGGGTTTAGTGATAAGGCCTATAAGGCGTTCCAGTGCATGACGGTCCGGTTTGAGGGCGGCGTCTCTTTAGCATGCTTAGACCTGAAACCTATGATTCCAGGGCCTACGTACTTGTGGTTTAGGGTTTAGGGTTTGGGGTTTAGGGTTTTCCTTAAATGCTTGACCTAAAGCCAGGTGAAAATCGGTGTTTTCATCCTCTGAGCCACAGATTCTTGCACTACATGATCAGAACCCTCCTTCTTTCTTGCAATGCATCTTGGCATTTGACATCCAAGCATGAGCTTTCTGAAAGGCGGGTGGCTAAACCTACATAGGGAGAGAATGGAGAATCAAATTAACAAGAAAATGGAAGGTGAAATGGATTGGGGTTGTGTAGGAGCTATATAGAGACGTGAGGACTGAAATTTAGTGTCTCGGGAACAATGGTTTACTCACCTGGGAAGTTTGTACAACAGGCACATAGATACGGGTATAAGCGGCAAATGTGAACTCCTCACATGGTATCTCCCCTCCTGTAGTTGGCTTACATGGTGAACTTAGGGTTTAGGGTTTAGGGTTCTGGTGAACCAGTTCGGAACAAACATAATCAGCACCACGAAGGGAAATATGGTTAAAGCGCAACATCCTGCATGATCCTATTTAGCTGAACACCGCCTGTACTTTGGGTCGCGCAGGACATTACCTTTCACCGTAATTTCAAGACGCATCCTACTGTCCCCGGTTGCTGTCAAGGAGCTTAAGATAAGATATCATCATCGAGAAGCTGTACTTTTGACTATACCTATACCTCCATATTATGACAACTTAGTTTAAATTCTCAGGGTTTAGGTTTAGTTTAGGCCGAAAAAACCCTGGCTGCGGACCCCCCGCAAACACATATACCTAGAGATTATGGTCTACCAAGTGGCCCAGACTTGCCTCCCAAACCCTGAACCCGTGACCTCAGACTCTAAACCCATAACCCTTAATTGCCCCAACCCATGGGCTCCCCTACTACGCCCCCTACACTAGCCCCGTAAGTACCTCTTAATTAACCGTAGTTAAGCCTCACCACCCCAATATACCCATGATTGACCTCACGTACGCTGAGGAGCACAGACATCAACGTCGCTCGTTGGTGTCCAAAAGCCTTGCATGACTCTCACGACACGACTTACTGTCGGAGGGGCTAGGAATCTCCTTGGAAGGGCTGCGCAATGACGGATCAAATGGACACAACAATGTAAGATGAAATGGAAACTGGGCGTATGTTGCAGTTAATATGAATATCATACTACTTGGAGGCTTAGGGGGACTTCGTAAGTAGGTGACTAATGGGGATATCTGCTGTTGTTATGTCGCTCCAAGTGGGTCGGCTTTCGATTTAAAGCTACAAGTGTGCGTCATCCTTACCGCGGCTTATGAGTAAAAAGTCATACTTATTGAGTTTAATAGAAGACAAGTCATGGGCAACATTGACCAGGCCTTACAGGGTTCCAGGTTTGGGGTGGGCTGGCTAGAGTCGGAGCAGAGTCAGGGGCCTGGGGTTGAGGGTTGCAGGGTCTAAGGGTTTACTGGCCTTGGGTTCGTGCATGTAAGGATCAGGGTGTGGGATTTTAGGGGTCAAGGTTGAGGGTCCGGGATCTAGGGCTGTAGGGCTTACCGCTGGACAATTCCAACGCGGTATCAATGAAGACAAGCTTCGAATGTGCAGGGGAGTTATAGTTACCTTGTATCCCGCCTCTACATTACCCCAACAACTAGCTGTGCGATTCTTTATCCGAAATCATTGCTCTGACTACTTCTGGCTCTCTTCTACTAGAAGACTTGCATGATGATCGAAACCTGACTATTACAATGAATACTAGGCTGGAAATACATGCTGGCTTTTTCTTCTTCTTCTTCTTCTTCTTCTTCTTCTTTTTTTCTTCTTCTTCTCACACGGCTTTCAAAGCTCCGGTCATCATTAGACTGGTGTCCAGAAAGGTGCTTGACCCTAAACTACTTACTGGTGCTCAAGGGGGAGTGAACATGTTGTGGGAGCGGAACTACTTCGAAAAGGATTTAGGTATAGCTTAAACTTTACTTTCATCAGGATTACAAGGGAATAGTCTTGGCAATGATTGCGGTATCTACGTTGACTACAACTGCATGGGTTTACAAAAGGACTAGCACGGGGACGTGCTCCCCTTGAGCACCAGCAACCCTACATCTGAACCTTAAACCCTAAGCCGTAAACCCTAAGGCCCTAATAAGCCCCATGCCCTAAACCCTAAACCCTTAACTCTAACCCCTAAACCCTGAGGCCCTTAACCCCAAGCCTCACGCGGTAGTGAACCACCGCACCCATGCATCAAGGAATGCTTGCTCAACGCATCTGTTTTCTGGGTTGCTGCTGAGGAACTTAAACTAAGTTGCCATGATGGGTATACATTGTAAATAATAGGTTTTCCGCAATATAGTCACTTAAAATAAGTTCCTTAACAGCAACTCAGTCTTGCATGCTTGAGCCACGATCAAGCGTCAGCTCTCATAAGGCGGCGTCCCCTCTAGGGTTTAGGGCTTAGGGTTTTGGGATGTCACTTCATGACGTGTCATCCATTCTCACGCCTGACATCCTAAACTCTAATCCTCAACCCCTAACCCCTAAACGCTGTAGATCCTAAACTCGAAGCCCTAACCCCTAATTAAGCGCTAAACCCTGTAGGTTCTAAACTCTAAGCCTCTAAGCCCTGAACCCAAAACCCTGTAGACCCTAAACCCTAAACCCTAACCCCTAAACCCTAAACCCTAAACGCTAATCCCTGCAACCCTAGGCCCCTAAACCCTGTAGATCCGAAATCACTCGGGGTCCGGCCATTCACAACCGACCCGAAGGGCGAAATGTCGGCTCCATCCTTGGTGCTAGGGACGAAGTAAGTAATTTAGGGCTGAGGAAGGGTTTAAGGTTTGGGGTTTAGGGTTTAGAGTTTAGGGTTCAGGGTTATATAGGGTTTAGGGTTTAAGTTTTAGGGTTTAGGGTTTAGGTTTTTAGGCTTTGAGGTTTGGGATTGAGGATTAGGGGTTTGAAGGTTTAGGGTTTTATTTTAGGACTAGGGTTCAGGGTTTAGGCTTTTGGTGTTAGGCTTCAAGGTTTAGGGACACTGCTCCCACCCACGGAGCCTTCAACAGGATCCGTCTAAAGCGCAGATTCTGGCTTTAAGGTTTAGGGTATGGGGTTTCGGGTTAAGGTTTAGGGTATGGGGTTTAGGGTATCGGGTTTAGGGTTTAAGGTTTGCGGTATGGGGTTTGGGTTTAGGGTTTAAGGTTTGCGGTATGGGGTTTGGGTTTAGGGTTTAAGGCTATTGCGCACAAAGTTGTTGCGACACTATAACCGTCACATGAGAACCATAGTCTAAGCTCATCGTATCCCCCTTAGTAACCCTTATACTAGTCCCCTGTGCAATCGCCTTTTTGAGTTTTGACTGCTAAGGCCCTTGTCAAGGCACGGGCACCTATGATTAAACTCAAACCCTGAACCCTACTTGGAGGCCCATGGGACTTGGTAACTACTTATAACTGGGCTTATACCTCTACCTACAATTCCCCTAAATGGCTTATAGGGCTTACCCCAATTATAAGTAAGGCTATAACCCCAGTTATAAGTAGTTACTGAGTCCCATGGGCCTCCAAGTAAACAAGAATAAAAGTTGACCTGGCCCAAGTGCGCTGGCCCAGGGCCGCGTTCTACACGACTGCTACGTGGGTAACCAGTCAAATCCTACTTGTCCTAAACTTACTCGTTCTTAGTCGGGAATAAGGAATTACAATTCCTATATGATTCTTAGCATGTTCACTACTAAGAACCAGTAAGCAAACCCTGAAACCAGTTGCAGCTTGCCCTGTCCACGCCCTGTGAGGGATATCTTCATCTGGGGGCTCGTCTAAGCTCCCAGTATCCCCCTTCAGAACCTCATAAAAGCCTCTATATTCTATATAACCCCCTATAAGGAGCTTAGACCCGAAAACCTAAACCCTAAACCCTAAATCCGACCCTAAACCCTAAACCCTCATATTCTGAGAGCGGACTAAGGGCAGGACGATGATCTGGGCGAGATGTTCTTGGAGCCTGCTATCATGTCACACTTAGGCTCATGATTAGGGCTTAGGGCTTAGGGTTTAGGGCTACCCTATATGAGCTACAGCTCAAGTCCAAACTCCTGAAAGGGGTTATACAGGGTTTAGGGTTCAGGGTCTAAACTTCTTAAAGGGGCCATACAGCGGATTCTATAAAGGACTGTTGTAGGGCTTATCAGGAGGGGTACTAGGAGTTTCTGGACTATGGCTCAGATCAATCTCTATACTCCACATGGAGTCTTGGATGCCAAGCTAATCCTACCAACCTGGCTATACTATTGTTATATTGGAGTTATATTAGGGTTATACTGGGGTTGTGTTGGGATAATGGAAACTAGAATGGAAACTGCTATCTAGGGAAGGGAGCAGTATCACCCTGCAACGCCGCAAAGCAACAAGAACACTGAAGCTGCAGATTTCTCTCCCGCTCGCCCAGTGCAAAAGGGGTGCGGCTGCAGCCCCATTCCTAGATGCAAGCCTCCTTCTAACTTGTAAGGACCCAAGCCCAAAGAAGGAGCTTCATGTGAGCCACAATCAATATTTCCGGCACAGTTTAATGGTCATGTTTTTTTTCAAAAGGGACCCCTATGTCCACTGTTTAGGGCTCCAAAATAAAGCCAATACTGACCGTAGCTCATGTGAGCCACAGGGCTCAGCACGGTACATCTGGGAAGAGGGGCCAATTAGGCTGGGATGACATGGCCCACACATTGCGGTTTAGGGTATGGGCTGTATTCCACTCTTCTTTCAAGCCTGGCGTTCAAAAAAAACAGCTGGTTCTTGGGATGGTAATCTGCAAATGTAAAAAAAGATGCCATCCCAGCAGCAGGTAAACTCTTCGCGGCTGATGGTCGCCCCTCCAGCTAAGTTCATCTCATGTGGCCCAAAACATGAAGCCAACCGGCACTTGGGGATCAGGAGGACTTAGGAAGTATACTTGAAAGCGGCCAGC